>JADJEZ010000009.1 GCA_016708825.1 Betaproteobacteria bacterium
CAGGATCTTCTCGTTGGTGTCGCGGCCCTTCTGGTGGCCCAGCACCATCACGCTCTGGCCGTTGAAGCGCGCCAGGCCGCCGACGATGGCCGCGTCGTCCGAGAACGAGCGGTCGCCGTGCATCTCCTCGAAGTCCGTGCACATCGCCGCGACGTAGTCGAGCGTGTAGGGGCGCTGCGGGTGGCGCGCGACCTTGAGATCTGCCATGCCGTGAGCTTCGCGTAGATGTCCTTCGTGAGGTCGCGGCTCTTGCGCGACAGCCGCTCGATCTCCTGCGAGATGTCGACGGCGCTGTCGTCCTGAACGAAGCGCAGCTCCTCGATCTTCTGCTCGAGCTCCGCGATGGGCTGCTCGAAATCCAGGAAGGTGGTCTTCAACGGGTTTGCGCGGGAGGCCAAGAGGCGGAAATGATAACAGGGAGGGGTAGCGTGGGCGGGTAGCGTGGGCGGGGGGCGGATGCGTCGGCATTTTCGGAGCGCGCAATCGTGGCCCCGGGATGGGTCCCGGCGATTCGGGCTTGCCAACCCACGGCTGCACCCGAATCGCCACCCATCCGGAAGGCGGGGCCGCTTCGCTTTCCCGCCCCGTGGCCGCGCGCTACGAAAATGCCAACGCATCCGCCCCCCGCCCTGCCGGCACTCCGTGGAGCCGTCACCGCGAACCCGTTGCAGCGGACCCCGTGTCGCCAACCGGCCGCCGCACAACGGAACGCCGCCGAGTCACCGCGAACCGGTTGCAGCGGACTCCGTGTCACTGCCGTCGATCGCGAGCCACCACCGCGGGAAGGATCCGGAATATCCGATCGCATCCTTGGCATGCGACCGTCGCGGACGAGGTAGCGCCAGCGTCCTCGTCTTCAGATGGGTGGAAATCCGGGGCCTGGCGTGGGTTGCCTGGCCCCGGATTTCCGGGCACCCATCCGACGGTCACGCTTGCATGCCCAGGATGCGATCGGATATTCCGGATCCTTCCCCTCCTGCCTCCGATCCTCGCTAGAATCGCCGCCATGCCCATGCCCCTTGACGACGCCGACCGGCTCGCCTCCCTCCTCGCGGCATCGGCCACCGGCGACCGACAGGCCTTCGCGGAGCTCTACCGCGCCAGCAGCGCGAAACTGTTTGCCGTGTCGCTGCGTATCGTGAGGGAACGGCAGCTCGCGGAGGAAGTCTTGCAGGACGCATTCGTCTCCATCTGGAACCACGCGCCGGACTACGCACGGGCGAAGAGCGCGCCGATGACGTGGATGGCGGCCATCGTGCGCAACCGCAGCCTCGACGTCCTGCGCCGCGGCGCGCGCGAGGTCGAGGACGTGGACGAGGCGCTCGCCTCCGTGCTCGTGGACGAGTCGGCCGCCCCCGCCCGCGACGCGGAGCGCGCCGAGCAGAAGCACGCCATCGGCGACTGCATGGGCGAGTTGGAGAGCGACCAGCGCCAGTCGATCGCGCTCGCGTTCTTCCACGGGCTCACGCACTCGGAACTGGCGCAGCACCTGCGCCGGCCGCTGGGCACGGTGAAGACGCACATCCGCCGCGGTCTCGCGCGGCTCAAGGATTGCCTCGATCGGGCCGGCGTGCCGGGCCACCGATGAAGCGCCTCTCCCCCGATATCAAGCACGCGCTGGCGGCCGGTTACGTGCTCGGCACGCTGCGCGGGCGCGCGCGCAGCCGGTTCGACGCGATGGCAGCCACCGACGGCGAGCTCGCGCGGTTCCGCGAACAGTGGGAGGCGTTCCTCGTGCCGCTCGCCGGGCGCGTGGCACCGGTCGCGCCACCTTCGCGGGTCTGGCGGGCGATCGAGGCGCGCATCGCGCGGCCGCGGGAACGCGGCGCGACGGGCATCTGGTCGAGCCTCGCCTTCTGGCGCTGGATCGGGGCGGGGCTTGCTGCTGCTGCGGTCGCGCTCCTCGTCCTGAGCTTCGGACTTCGCGCGCCGGTTTCCACCGAGCCCCTGCTGGTCGCGGTGCTCGCCACGCCGGAACAGGTGCCGCGCATCGTGGTCGAGCAGCCGCGCGAGGGCCTGCTCAGGCTGCGCATGGTCAAGCCCTGGCCGTCGATGCAGGGCCGGGACCTCGAACTCTGGGTGATTCCGCAGGAGGGCAAACCGCGCTCGCTCGGCGTGGTGCCCGCGGACCGCGATGCCGAGGTGCGCCTGGCGGGGCTGGAAGTGAAGCTGCAGGGAGGCGTCGCTTTCGCCGTTTCCAGCGAACCGGCGGGCGGTTCTCCCACGGGGCAACCCACGGGCAAGGTGCTCTGCTCGGGCGCGATCGCCCGCGGTCGCCGCGCCTGAGCGGCGGTTACGGCGCGCGTTTTCGCAGCCGGTCCACCGCGACGCACAGGGCTTCGATCCCCTCGACCACGCGCGGCGAGGGGCGCCCCAGCGCCCGCGAGGCCACGAAGGCGAGGTGCCCGCGATCCACCGCGGCGAGCCCCGCGCGTTCCGCCCAGTCGCGGCGGAACTGGTTCTCGCCTCCTTCCGGCCCCGTGCCCAGGATCGCCTCCGGGTCGCGCGCGAACAGTTCCTCCCAGGAGACCTGCGGCGCCACTTCGGCCAGGTCCGCGAAGGCATTCGTCGCCCCGCAGGCTTCCAGCGCCTCGCCCATGAAGTGCCTTCCCCCGATGGTCATGAGGGGGCGGTGGGATATCTCGAGGAACAGGCGCACCGGCTGCCTGGCCCCGTACCGGGCGCGAAGCGATGCGAGTCGCGATTCGAACGCGCGCGCGGCGGGCCCCGCGTCCCCGCCCGAGAGCGCGGCGGTCACCGCGAGGAGCCGGGCTATCCCCGCGAGCGTGCGCGTCTCGATCACGAACACGCGTGCGCCGAGCGCCTCTATCCGAGGGATGTCGGTGGCACGAAAGGAGTCCTTCCACGCGATGACGAGATCCGGCGAGAGCCTCGCGAGCGCCTCCAGATCGATGGTGAAAGCGTTGGAGACGACGGGCAGGCTTGCGGCGGCCGGCGGATGGTCGCTCCACGCGCTCACCCCCACCACGCGCGATCCGGCGCCCACCGCGAAGGCGGCCTCGGTGAGCGAAGGGGCCAGCGTGGCGATGCGCTGCGCCGGCCCGGGTAGCGAGACGCGGCGCCCCAGGTCGTCGGTGAGCGCAATCTCCGCACGGGCCGCGAGCGCGGCGGCGGCCAGGACCAGGGCCACCAGTGCGCGGACCGCCGCCTTCACGCGCCGGCGTGGCGCGCGGCGAGCGCGCGGCGCGCGAGCCACGCTTCGCGGGCGACGGCCATGTCCTCGAGGAACCAGGGCAACTCCTCGAGCGTGATCGCCTGCGCCGCGTCGACGAGGGCCCGGCGCGGCTCGGGGTGCATGTCGGTCAGCACCATGTTCGCGCCGGCGATGACGCCCTGCGCGGCCACGTGGAAGATATCGGGCACGCCGTCGGGCGAGGCGCCCCGGATGCCCACGGAATGCGACGGGTCCACGCACACCGGCATGCGCGTCAGGCGCTTGACCGTCGGCACGTGGCCGAAGTCGACGAGGTTCCTGTGCGGGTCGCCGAAGTTGGTCTTCATCCCGCGCAGGCAGAACACGATGTCGCGGTTGCCGCCGCTCGCCACGTACTCGGCCGCCAGCAGCGACTCGTGCAGCGTGATGCCGAAGCCGCGCTTCAGGAGGATGGGGAAGTCGCGCTGGCCGCCCACGGTCTTCAGGAGCTCGAAATTCTGCGTGTTCCTCGTGCCGATCTGCAGCATCACGCCCGTGGGATCGCCCGTGGCGCGCAGCGCCGCGCGGATCTCGTCCACGTGCTCGTCGTGCGTGACCTCCATGGAGATCACGCGGATGCCGTACTTGCCGGCGAGCTCGAAGACGTAGGGCAGGCACTGCTTGCCGTAGCCCTGGAACGAGTAGGGGCTGGTGCGGGGCTTGTAGGCGCCCATGCGCGCACAGGGCTGTCCCGCGGCCTTGAGCGCGGCAAACGTCTGCTCCACGTACTCGCGCGTGTCGACCGCGTTGAGCCCCGCCACCACGTGAAACGAGTCCTGGTCGAAGACGACGCCCCGGTACTCGAAGCGGATGGACTCTTCGTTGCCGGGCCGGCGGCCGAGGATGCGGAATTCGTCGGTTCGGGTCATCGCGGTCGCGGCGCTACTCGGAGCGGGCGAGCCGCCGGGCGCGCACGCCTTCGGCCAGCGTTTCCAGCAGGCGAACGCTGTCTTCCCAACCCAGGCAGGCGTCGGTAATCGAGATGCCGTGCGCGGGCGCCTGGCCGGCGACGAGATCCTGCCGGCCGGGGTTCAGGTTGCTCTCGACCATCACGCCCATGATGCGGTCCTCGCCCGCGGCAAGCTGCGCGGCCACGTCCGCCGCGACGTCGCGCTGGCGCAGGTAGTCCTTCGAGCAATTGGCATGGGAGAAGTCCACCATCAGGCGCGGCGCCTGCCCCGCGGCGGCGAGCTCCCGCGAGGCGGCCTCGATGCTCGCCGCGTCGTAGTTCGGCGCCCTGCCGCCGCGCAGGATCACGTGGCAGTCCTCGTTGCCCGCGGTCTCGAAGATGGCCGCCTGCCCCGTCTTGGTCATGCCCATGAAGGCGTGCGGCGCGGCCGCCGCGCGAAGCGCGTCGACCGCGACCTTCACCGAGCCGTCGGTGCCGTTCTTGAAACCCACCGGGCACGACAACCCCGAGGCGAGCTGGCGGTGCGACTGCGATTCCGTCGTGCGCGCGCCGATGGCGCCCCAGGCGATCAGGTCCGAGATGTACTGCGGCGAGAGCAGGTCGAGGAACTCCGTGCCGCAGGCGAGCCCCAGGCGATTGACCTCCAGCAGCAGCTTCCTCGCGAGCCGCAGGCCCTCGTTCATCGCGAAGCTGCCGTCCAGGTGCGGGTCGTTGATGAAGCCCTTCCAGCCGACGGTCGTGCGCGGCTTCTCGAAGTAGACGCGCATCACCACCAGCAGCTCGCCCTCCAGACGGCGCGCTTCGCCCGCGAGGCGCGTCGCGTATTCGAGCGCCGCATCGTAGTCGTGGATGGAGCACGGCCCCGCCACGACCAGCAGCCGGTCCTCGGCGCCGTGCAGCACGCGGTGGATCGCCTGGCGGGCGCTCCCCACCACGGCGAGCGCGGCGGCGTCGACCGGAATCTGCTCGACGAGGAGCTGCGGGGCGATGAGCGCCCGCACCGCGGTGATCCGCAGGTCGTCGGTGCGGCCGATGACGCTCACCGCGACCTTTCCGCCGCCTGTTCCCGCAGCGAGCGGCCTCACGGGCGCGGCGCCAGGATCCTTCCTGCCCGTCATGGTCATTCCTCCGGCGCTTCCGGCGCCGCGCGGCGCCTGCGCACGGCTTCGGCGAGGGTTTCGAGCACGCCCACGGTCTGGTCGAATCCGAGGCAGGCGTCGGTAATGGAGACGCCGTACTCCAGGCGATGGCCGCGCACCAGATCCTGGCGCCCGGGATTCAGGTGGCTCTCCACCATCACCCCCACGATGCGTGATTCGCCTCCCGCCACCTGGCCGGCCACGGCGCCGGCCACCTCGACCTGCTTCTCGAACTGCTTCGATGCGTTGGCGTGGGAGAAATCGATCATCAGGTGCTGGGCGAGGCCCGCCGCGGCGAGTTCCCGGCAGGCGGCTTCCACGCTGGCGGCGTCGTAGTTGGGCGACTTCCCGCCGCGCAGGATCACGTGGCAGTCCTCGTTGCCCGCGGTCTTGAACACGGCCACGTGCCCGCTCTTGGTGACGGAAATGAAGTGGTGGCGCGTGTTGGCTGCCTTGATCGCGTCCACGGCGATGCGGATGTTGCCGTCGGTGCCGTTCTTGAAGCCCACCGGGCACGACAGCCCCGAGGCGAGCTGGCGGTGCGACTGCGATTCGGTGGTGCGCGCCCCGATCGCGCCCCAGGAAATCAGGTCCGCGATGTACTGCGGTGAGATGAGGTCGAGGAACTCCGTTCCGCAGGGGACGCCGAGCTTGTTGATGTCGAGCAGCAGGCTCCTCGCGAGCCGCAAGCCCTCGTTCATGTCGAAGGTGTCGTTCAGGTGCGGGTCGTTGATGAGCCCCTTCCAGCCCACGGTGGTGCGCGGCTTCTCGAAGTACACGCGCATCACCACGAGGAGGTCCTCGGCGAGGCGGTCGCGCTGGGCCTTGAGGCGGATGGCGTACTCGCGGGCGGCGTCGATGTCGTGGATGGAGCACGGGCCGACCACCACCAGCAGGCGGTCGTCCGCTCCGCGCAGGATGTCGTGGACGCCCTGGCGCGCCTCGAAGGTGACGCGTTCGGTCTCGTCGCTCGCGGGCAGCGCACGCATCACCTGCATGGGGGCGAGGAGCTCGTCGCCCTGCTCGATGCGTACGTCGTCGGTTCGGTAGTGGGTCATGTCCGTTCTTCGGGAATCGGCAAGAAAAAAAACCGCCAGTGTGCGGCTGGCGGTTTCTTCGGGGTCCTGCGCGCCTCTTCGGTTCGCGCTAGCTTCTCCCGGCCGCCTTGGGCGTGGGAAACCAGAAATGGAAGCCGTAGGGAGCGGGGCGAATCATGGCGCCATGCTAGCAGAGGCCCATGTTGCAGCGCAAGAAACCGGCGCCCGCGCCGGGGCCGGTCCGGCCTGCAGTACCATGGTTGCCCCGCCATACCGGACGCTCTTCCCCATGCGCCATTCCGCCCTGCTTCTCGCCGCCTTCCTCCCCTTCGCAGCGCCGGCCGCGCCGATGCAGGACGGCGGCAGGGCCCGCGACTTCGCGCACGACCTGAAGCCCGGCGGCGTCGCCGAGGAATGCCTGCGGCTCGAGGCCGGCAGGAGCCGCAGCTTCTCCTGGTCGGCCGACGGCCCGGTCGACTTCAACATCCACTTCCACCACGGCGACAAGGTGAGCTACCCGGTGAAGGCGAACGGCCGGCGCAAGGGCGGCGGCAAGTTCACCGCCAGTGCCGGCGAGGATTACTGCTGGATGTGGTCCGCCAAGGAAGGGGCGCGGGTCACCGGCCAGCTCGGCCCGGAAGAATAGCCGCCGGGGCCGGCGCGAAGCGGTGCCCGCCCCGGGGAGACTCAGGCGGGGATGAACTTCAGCGCGAGGCCGTTGTTGCAGTAGCGCTTGCCCGAAGGGGGGGGACCGTCGTCGAAGACGTGCCCCTGGTGGCCGCCGCAGCGGATGCAGTGGTACTCGGTGCGCGGCAGGATCTGCTTGAAATCGGTCTTGGTGCCCAGGCGGCCGGGAATGAAGGCGAAGAAGCTCGGCCAGCCCGTTCCGCTGTCGTACTTCATGTCGGAGCGGAAGAGCGGCAGGTCGCAGCCCGCGCACGCGAACGTGCCGCTGCGCTTCTCGCGGTCCAGCGGGCTCGATCCCGCCCGCTCCGTTCCCTCCTGCCTGAGGATCGCGTACTGCTCCGGCGTGAGGCGCTTCATCCACTCCTCGGGCTTCAGGACCAGCTTTTCGATCTTCTCGGGCTTTGCGGGGCTGGCCGCGCCGGCGCTGCGGTGCAGCGCGAAGAGGCCGGCGAGCGTGGCGGTGAACTGGCGACGATTCATGAGCTTTTCCCCGGAGGATGGGCCGCGGCGCCGTACGGTCCGGCGCCTTGATGCCCGGGCCATGAAGGCATGGACAAGGGCGGGGCAGGAGTTTCGCGCGTTCGCGCTGGGCCGCAAGAGGGCAGCGGAACAGGCACGTGATGTCGGCCACGAATGCGGGCGTTTCCCAGGCGAGGGGCGGAAGGCCGGGCGCGTGGCGGCGCGCCCGCATCGCCGCAGTCGTAATCGCGGAAGCGAGGCCCTTTCGCCGGGGATCTGCGATTCCCCACGAGCCGTTCAGGGCCATCGGGAGCGGCCGAAGAGCGGTGCGGCGCGGGCGGCGAGCCGGCAGGCGCGCAGCGCCGCGCTGGGCGTGCCGCCGCCCGGGGAGCGCTTCGCGGCGAGCGGTGCCTCGCACAGCGGGCAGGGCGACCCGGGGCCGAAGCTCACCCCGTCCCGCCCACGGTGAGCCCCTCGATGCGGATCGTGGGCTGGCCCACGCCCACCGGCACGCTCTGGCCTTCCTTGCCGCAGGTGCCGATGCCCGGGTCGAGCGCCATGTCGTTGCCGATCATCGAGATGCGGGTGAGCGCGTCGGGGCCGTTGCCGATCAGGGTCGCGCCCTTGACCGGGTAGGCGAGCCTGCCGTTCTCGATCCACCAGGCCTCGGCGGCTGAGAAGACGAACTTGCCGCTGGTGATGTCCACCTCGCCGCCGCCGAAGTTGACCGCGAAGAGCCCGCGCTCCACGGAGGCGAGGATCTCCGCCGGGTCGCGGTCGCCGCCCGTCATGTAGGTGTTGGTCATGCGCGGCATCGGCATGTGCGCGTAGCTCTCGCGCCGGCCGTTGCCGGTCGGGGCCACGCCCATCAGCCTCGCGTTCAGGCGGTCCTGCAGGTAGCCGCGCAGGATGCCGTCCTCGATCAGCACGTTGCGCGCCGTGGGCTCGCCCTCGTCATCGATGGAAAGCGAGCCGCGCCGGTCGGTGATCGTGCCGTCGTCGACGACGGTCACGCCCTTCGCGCACACCTGCTCGCCGATGCGGTTCGAGAACGCCGAGGTGCCCTTGCGGTTGAAGTCGCCCTCGAGCCCGTGGCCGATCGCCTCGTGCAGGAGGATGCCCGGCCAGCCCGGCCCCAGCACGACCGTCATGGGCCCCGCCGGCGCCGGCCGCGCCTCGAGGTTCACCAGCGCCTGCTTGACCGCCGCGGCCGCCATGCCGTCCAGGCGCTCGTCGGTGAAGTGGGCGTAGCCGAAGCGCCCGCCGCCGCCGCAGTATCCCTGCTCGCGCCGGCCGTCCTGCTCGACGATCACGGTGACGGAGAGATTCACCAGCGGACGCACATCCGCGGCGCGCACGCCGTCGGCGCGCGCCACGAGCACCACTTCGTACTCCCCCGAGAGCCGGCCGATCACCTGCTTCACGCGCGGGTCGGCGGCGCGGGCGCGCTGCTCCAGCCGCTCCAGCAGGCGCACCTTCTCCGCGTCGCCCAGTGCGGAGACCGGGTCCACGGGGGCGTACAGCGCGGCGCCGGTGCGCACGCTCGGCACCGCCGCCGCCGCGTCGCCGCCCTGCGCGGCGATGGCGCGCGTGATCTTCGCCGCGGCCTCCAGGGACTCGGGCGAGATGTCGTCGGCGTAGGCGAAGGCGGTCTTTTCCCCGCAGAGCACGCGCACGCCCACTCCCTGGTCGATGGAAAAGCTGCCGCTCTTCACCTGGCCCTCCTCGAGCATCCAGCTCTCGGAGCGCGCGTGCTGGAAGTAGAGATCGGCATCGTCGCAGCGGTGGGCGCGCACCAGCGCGAAGACGCGCTCGAGCGCGGCCTCGTCGACCCCGAAAGGCGCCAGCAGCGCCGCTCTCGCGAGGTCCAGGGCCGTGGGTTCGTTCTTCGTCATGTCAGGGGTTCCGAGCGGTGCGGTGGCTTGTGCCGCAGCGCCGGAAGGCTGCGACGGATCTTCGCCTGGTAGGTGGGATTGACGCCGGCCACCACGACTCCGGAGCCGCGCGGCAGGCGGTCGAGCACGACGCCCCACGGGTCGACGATCATGGTGTTGCCGTGGGTCTCGCGGCCGTTCACGTGGTAGCCGCCCTGGGCGGGGGCCACCACGTAGCACTGGTTCTCGATCGCGCGCGCGCGGATGAGCACGTCCCAGTGCGCCTTGCCCGTGGTCTCCGTGAACGCCGAGGGCACGAAGAGGAAGTCGACCTCCCCCATCGCCCGGTAGAGCTCGGGAAAGCGCAGGTCGTAGCACACCGATATCCCGAGTCTTCCATAGGGCGACTCGACCGTCACCACGGCGGCGCCGGCCTCGATCGTGCGCTCCTCCGTGTACTTCTCCTGCCCCATCTCGAAGCCGAAGAGGTGGATCTTGTCGTAGCGGGCGACGCGGCGGCCGTCGCCGTCGTAGACGAGGCAGGCATTGCGGACCTTGTCCGGGACGCTCGCCTCCAGCGGCACGGAGCCGCCGACGATCCACACCTGGTGGCGCTTCGCTTGCGCGGCGAGGAAGTCCTGGATCGGGCCCTCCCCGTCCTTTTCCCGCAGCGCGACCTTGTCGGTGTCCTTCATGCCCATGACGCAGAAGTATTCCGGCAGCGCGATGATGCGCGCGCCCGTCGCCGCGGCGAGCTCTATCAGGCGCGAGGCCTCCTGCAGGTTCGCCTGCACCTGCGGCCCGGAGGCCATCTGCACCGCGGCCACGCGAAACATGCTCTGCGTGGTGACGAGCGTCTCCCGCAATGCTTCGGGCGTGGTCGAGTTCTTCGTGATGATCATCGTGGGCGGGGCGGCGGCGCGGCCGCCTCCTTCGGTGGCGGGGCAGCGCCCAGGCGCGTGACGGCCGGATTATCCCACGACCCCGTGACGAGGTACTCGTACGACACCACCTTGCCCAGGGGATTCTGGAGCAGCTTCTGCAGCAGGAGCGTGGTGAGCCCCATCACCGGCGTGCCGAGCACCGTCGCCGCGATGGCCACGCTCTCGCCCACTTCCGGCACCACCTTCAGCGTGAGGTTCTGGGTCTCCATCGGCAGCGAGACTTCGCCTCCCATGGTGACGAAGGCCGACGGCCCGGCGATCTCGAAGTCCCGGGTGAGCAGGATGCCGCGCGCGAGCTTCGCCTCGCCCGCGATGCGGTCGAAGGCGAAGCCCTCGCTGAAGATGTCGCGGAAGTCGAAGGTCACGCGCCGCGGGATCGACTGCAGCGAGAGGAGCCCGAGGAGCTTGCCCGCCCCCGGCTCGATGCGCGCGAACTGGCCCTTCGAGGCCTGCACCGCGAAGCGCCCCGAGAGCACGCGCGGTGAGAACTCGTACGGATATCCCGGCCAGACGAGCTGGCCCTCGAGCTTCGCCTGGCCGCGGTTCACGAACTCGCCGAACCCGAACTGCCCGAGAAGCGCGTGCAGGTTCGTCGTCTCGAGCTTCAGGTTCAGCTGCGTGAGCGGCCCCGTCGCCGTGCGCCGCCAGACGCCGCTCGAATCGAAGCGCGCGTGGTCGTTCGCGATGTTGAGGCGCTCGATCCGCCAGTCGCGGCCGTCGGGCGTGGCGACCAGTTCCAGCCGGCCCAGCCAGCGGTCGTGGAAGTCGAAGCGCTCGGCCACGATGTCGAGGGCCGGCAGGTCGTCCTGTACCGCGGGAGGCGCCGGCTCCGGGCCCGCCTCCCCGGAAGTGCCCGCGGAAAGCGAGAACCGCGTGAGCCGCGCCGCGACGCGACCCTTGCCCCGGGAATCGAACGTGATCTCGCCGGCCACCGCGGGGCCCGTGAGCGTGCCGCGCCACTCGCCGGCGGCGCGCGCGAGGCGGGCCGAGAGCTGCGTGAAATCGCGCCCCGCGTAGTGCAGCGAGCCGAAGTTCAGGTCGAGCCCGCGCAGTTCGAGCGCCGCCTCGGCTTCGGAGGCCGGCGCCGCCGCCGGTGCGGCCACGGCTTCCCGCCAGGCGTCGAGATCGAACCGCGCGAGGTTTCCGTAGAGCCACAGGCCCTCGCGCACCGGCTCTCCGGATACCGGCGCGCCGAACTTGATCGCCGCGTTCCAGCGCCCGGCATCGTCGTCCCGGCCGCGGCCGATGCGCGCGTGATGCGCGCGTGCACGCCGCCCTCGAGGGCCGCCACCGTTTCCTCGTCGATCGCGCCCAGCCGGCGGATGGTCACGGCGAGAGCGCGCGCCTCGTCGGCACGCTTGGCGAACGGCTCCGGAAGCCCGATGGCGAGCCCCTTCAGGGCGGATTCGACGCGAAGCTCCGGTCCCTCCGGCACCGGATGCCACGCGCGCTCCACTCGGTCGGCCCCCGCCATGCGCCGCGCGAACCCCGAGGGGATGAAGGCGCCCAGGGTGCGGGCATCCATGCTTCCGTCGAGCTGGGTGAGCACCGCGCCATCGGGTTGCGAGGAAAGGCGAAGCGTGGACGGCTGGCCGAACAGCGTCCCGGTGAGCGCCGGCGCGCGCACGTGCTTCTCGGTGAAGGCGAGCGTGCCGCGGATGCCGGTCACGGACGAGGCTGCGGCCGACGCTCGCCGTGGCGCCGGCGAAGGCGTACTCGCCGGCCAGGCGCAACGGATCCCGCCCCAGAGCGGCCAGTCGAGCCTGAGCTTCAGCCGCGCCGGCCCTCGATCGCGACGGCACGCGTGAAGGCGCCGGGCCCGTCGACGAGCGGCGTCTCGCGCAGGAACCGCACGCTGTCGCGGCCGGTCGTATCGATGTCGCCCTCGATCGCGAGGACCGCGGCGTCGGCGCCCAGGTCGGCGACGACGGCGCTCGCGCTGCGCGCCCGGCTCGCGTAGATGTACGCCTCCTGTGCGCGGATCTCCATGCGCGCGTTCTCGAAGCGGATCGCGCCCTTCACCCGGTCCACCGAAGGCCATGCCGGGTGGTACCGGAGCCGGCCGCGGTCGATGGCCGCCTCGACGAAGAAGCGCCCCTGGCTCGCGTCGCGGAACGGAAAGTGCCAGAGGTCCCCCTTCAACTCGAACCGCCCGTCGCTCACCTCGCCCGCGAGCACGGCGGCGGCAAGCCAGTCGCGTGTCCCGGCGATGCCGTTCGGGAGATACCCGGCCACCGCGGCGGCGCGCGCGCGCTCCACGCGGCCCGAGAGATCGACCCAGCCCGGGGACTGCCCGGGCTGTCGGGCAGCGTGCCAGGTCCCGGCCACGCTCACCTCCGCGTCCGCGTTGGACATGCGCGCGTGGTCGATGCGGACCTCGATGGCCTTGCCTTCGCGCTTCCACGCCGCGCGGGCCTCGAGCGACTCGAAGGCGAGCGGCGCGGCGGAAGAGCCCGGGCGCCGAAGGTCGCCGCGCGAGGCGAGGCGCAGCGGTGCCGCCCCGCTCGTCGCCCTCGAGGCGCCGGTGAGGCCCGGTGGCGCCCGGGATGCCGTCGACCGCGTTCACGGCGAGGTCCTCGAACTGCGCCTTCACCGGAAAGCGCTGGCCTTCGCCGGCGACTCGCCCGTCCAGACGAGCGTCGAGTCGAGCAGGCGCCCGCGCGGCGCGAAGCGCTGGGCCTGCGCCTTGGCCTCGCGCGGCACCGGCAGGTAGTCGAGGAGCGCGGCGGCGATCTTGAGGTCGATGCCGTTGGCGCGCACCGCCCCGCGCGCGGCGCGCCTGTCCTGCGCCAAGGCGAGCGAGAAGCCGCCGCGCGGCCGGCAAGCCCGTCGCGGTGCGGAAGCGCAGCCCTGCGCGCCCGCGGCGTAGCCGCCTTCCTGCAGGCGATAGTAGGCGCGCCCGGCGAGGGTCTCGAGATCCAGGGGAAGCGCATCGGCGGCAAGCTGGGCGCGCACGCCGCGCAGGTTCAGGTCCGCGGAGACCTCGCGGACCCGCCCGGGCTCGAAATCGACCCAGGCGCGAATGGCGCCCTCGGCGGTCCGCAGCGCTTCGGGCACGGGCAGGTGGAGCGCAAGCGCGCGACGTCGGCGCGGCCGGTCTCGGCGTAGATGGTCCCGGCGCCTGCCACGCCTCGCCGGCTGCGCGATGGCGCAGGTCGGCGCGCAGGTCGATCCGGTCGGCGATGGCCGGGGGCGGCGTGGCATTGATGGCCACCAGGTGGCGGCGCCCGACCTTGCGCATCGCGATCTCGACCCGGCGCAACTGCACGGGCGGCGCGCCGCCGAACTCGTCCTCCCACCGGAGCGTCGCGTCGTGGATGGCGAGGCGCGGCTGGGCGAGCAGCCAGGCGGCGAAGCGCCGTCCTTCGCCGGGCTCGGGTGCGCTGAGCGGCTTGTCGGCGAGGTAGATGAGCCCGTCGGCGCCGCGGCGCAGGCTCGATGGCCGGGCGGTAGAGGTCGACGTCGTGGAAGCGCAACTCGCCGGCGAGCAGCGTCCACCACGACAGGGCGATTTCCGCGCGGTCGAGCGCGAAGACCGGCACGCCGCTCCGGTCGGCCACCCGCATGCCGGTCAGGCCCAGGATGGGCCGCAGTCCCTGCCAGCCGGCGTCGACATCCGCGAGGCTCACCGCCATCCCCGAGGCGCGCGAGACGGACGCGGCAATGTCGTCGCGAAAGCGCTCGATCTGCGGGAAGACCGCGTAGCGCAGGGCGATGACCGCGACGAGGAACACGGCGAGCGCCACGCCGGCGAGGGCCGCGGCGACGCGCAGGACGGTGCGGGAAAGGGCCTGATGCTGTCCTCGGTGGCGGATCGCCGGCGCGGGGCGGTGGCGATGTCGGGCGGGGATTCGCGCTATTGTAGCGGCTGGGGCCACGGCCCCCCTCGTGATGACCGACCGCATTTCCCCCGAAACGACACCGGCCGCCCTCGAGCGGACCTTGCGCCTCTCGCCGTTCGCGAGGCGGCTCGCGGCCGCGCGCCCGGCGCTCGGCCGCAGGCCTCGCGGCGGGGCGCCCCGCCCTGTCGCGGGCGGACCTGCAGGCGCCGTCCGGGGGTCCCGCCGGCGACCCGGCGGGCTCGCGGCGGCCCTGCGCGAGCTGCGCGCCCGCGCCATGCTCACCCTCGTCCACCGCGATCTCTCGGGGCGCGGCGAGCCTGGACGAGGTGGTGTCGACGGCAACGGCGCTTGCCGAGATCGCCGTGGGCTCCGCGGTGCGGGCGGCGCACGCCGAACAGGCCGAGGTCTACGGCGAACCGGCACGCGACGAGCGGCTCCTCGTCGTGGGCATGGGCAAGCTGGGCGGGGGCGAGCTGAACGTCTCCTCGGACATCGACCTGGTCTTCCTGCACCGGGCCGAGGGCGACACCGGCGGGCCGAGGGCGCTGTCGCACCACGAGTTCTTCACGCGCGTGGGCAAGCGCGCCATCGCGCTGATCGCCGACGTGACCGACGCGGGTTTCGTCTTCCGGGTCGACATGCGCCTGCGCCCGTTCGGCGACGCGGGGCCCCTGGTGAGTTCCCTCGCGGCCCTCGAGAACTACCTGGTGGGCCAGGCGCGCCCGTGGGAACGCTATGCGTGGCTCAAGGGACGCGTGATCAACGGCCCCGGCGAGGAGGTCGACGCGATCGTGCGTCCCTTCGTCTACCGGCGCTACCTCGACTACGGCCTCCTCGAGTCGCTTCGCGACCTGCACGGCCGCATCCAGGCCGAGGCGAACCGCCGCGGGAGGTCCGACGACATCAAGGTGGGCGCCGGCGGCATCCGCGAGTGCGAGTTCGCGGTGCAGCTTTTCCAGCTGGTGCGCGGCGGGCGCGACGCGGGGCTGCAGCTCACCTCCACGCGGGAGGCGCTCGCGGCCGTCGGCGAGCGCGGGCTCGTGCCTCCCGAGCGCGTCGCGGCCCTGCGCCTCGCCTACGCGTTCCTGCGGCGGCTCGAGCATCGCCTGCAGTACTACGACGACCAGCAGACCCAGGCCCTGCCCGTCGAGCCCGCGCACCGGGCCGCCATCGCGGAGGCCATGGGCTCGGCCGACTGGCCGGCCCTGCTGGCCGAGCTGGACCGCCACCGCGACGCGGTGCAGGAGGCGTTCAACGCCCTCTTCGAGCGGCGCACGGCGGGCGGGGCGAGCGCGCTGCTCGCGCGCCTCACCGACCCGCAACTCTCGCCCGACGAGGAAGGGCTCGAGGAGGACCTGCGCGGCACCGGCCTCGCCGACCCGAGGCCCGTGGCCGAGCGGCTTGCCGCCTTCGTGCGCTCGCGGCGCTACCGAAGCCTGTCGGGCGCGAGCCGTACCCGGGTCGACCGGCTGCTGCCGGCGGCGATGGAGGCCGCGGTGCGCGAGGAAACGGGCTCGCAGACCGCCATCCGGCTGCTCGACCTGATCGAGGCCATCGACCGGCGCGAGTCCTATTTCGCGCTTCTCGACGAGTACCCGCAGGTGCTCGCGCGGGCCGCGCACCTCGCCGCCCGCAGCCGCTGGGCCGCCCGACTGCTCGCGCGCCACCCGATCCTCCTCGACGAGCTCACGCGCACGGCCGCGAGCTTCACCGCCACGGACTGGGCGGAGGAGCGCCGGCACCTGGCCGGGGAGTGCGCGTCGCTCGGCGAGGACACGGAGCGGCTCATGGACCAGCTGCGCCACTTCAAGCAGCGCCACGTCCTGCGCCTGGCGATCGCCGACCTCGAGGGCGAGCTGCCGGTGATGGCGCTCTCCGACGAGCTCTCGGCGCTCGCCGACCTGCTCCTGGACGTGGTCCTCGGCTTGGCGGCGCGCGCGATGTTCGGCGGCGACGGGCTCTCGCCTCCCGAGGGCTTCGCGGTCGTGGGCTACGGCAAGCTGGGCGGCAAGGAACTGGGCTACGGGTCGGACCTGGACATCGTGTTCCTCTTCGACGAGTCGCGGCGCGCCGACGCCGAGAAGCTCTCCCGCGTGGCGCAGCGCGTGAACACCTGGCTCACCAGCCACACCTCGGGCGGCGTGCTCTACGAGACGGACCTGCGCCTGCGGCCCGACGGCGCCTCGGGCCTGATGGTGAGTTCCTTCCCCGCCTTCCGCGACTACCAGTCGACGCGCGCGTGGACCTGGGAGCACCAGGCGCTCACGCGGGCGCGCTTCTGCGCCGGCGACGCGCGCCTGGGCGAGCGCTTCGAGGAATTGCGCCGGGAGCTGCTCGCGGCGCCGCGCGACGAGGCGAAGCTGCGCGCGGAGATCCTCGCCATGCGCGAGAAGATGCGCGCGGAGGTGAAGGCCGATCCGCGCGACCTGAAGCACGCCGACGGCGGCGTGATCGACCTCGAGTTCGCCGTCCAGGCCCTGGTGCTCGCCGAGTCCTGCCGCCATCCGCAGCTGCTCGACAACAAGGGCAACCACACGCTGCTCCACCGGGCGGGGGAGCTGGGCATCGTGCCGATGCCCGTGGCCGCGGCCGCGGCCGACGCCTACCTCGCGCTTCGCGCGCGCACCCATGCCGCATCGCTGAACGACGAGGACAGCGTGCTGCTGGCGGAGGGCGAGCTCGCGGCCGAGCGGGAAGCGGTGAAGCGGCTGCGCAGGGAAGTCTTCGGCGCCTAGCGCGGCCGCGGGCCTAGCGCCGCTCGAGCAGGTGGTAGACCTGCATGCGGCCCTTGCCCTTGATGTCGACGTCGTGGGGCGCGTCGAACTTGAAGCGCGAGTGCAGGCGCCGGTAGGTCGTGAGGTCGACCTGGATAGAGCCGGTGAACGCGTCGCCGGCCATCCGCGAGGCCACGTTCACGGTGTCGCCCCACATGTCGTAGATGAACTTCATCTTGCCGATCACGCCGGCCACCACGGGCCCGGTGCCGATGCCGATCCGCAGCTCGATCTTCTCGCCCGAGCGCTGCCGGTACTCGTCCATGCGGCCGAGCATCTCGAGCGCCATCGCCGCCACCGCGTCGGCGTAGTGCACCTGGGCGCCGGTCTCGACCCCGGCGGCGGCCATGTAGGCGTCCCCGATGGTCTTGATCTTCTCCACGCCGTGGCGCTGCGCGATCTCGTCGAACATCGAGAAGACGTCGTTCAGGATCTTCACCGTCTCCACCGGCGAGAGCTCCTCGGTCATCTTCGTGAAGCCCACGATGTCGGCGAACATCACGGTCACGTCGGCGTGGCCCTGCGCGATATTGGACTCGCCGCGCTTCAGCCTCTCGGCGATCGCCGGGGGCAGCACGTTCAGGAGGAGCTGCTCGCTCCTTTCCTTTTCCACGCGCAGCTCCTCGTGCTGGAGGTCTACCAGGTGGCGCAGCTTCTGCTTCTCGCTCGCGAAGTACCACAGGAGCGAGTAGATCATCAGCGAGATGGCGGCGAAGTTGAGCACGAAGAAGACCGCGACGGTCTGCATGTCCACTTTCGCCACCGTGCCGGACAGGAGGAAGTCGAAGACCCCCGCGAGCACCGTCATGAAGAGCCAGGCGAAGAACCAGGGCAGCGACTGGCGCGTGCCCAGCACCGTCACCGCGCCCACCGGCGCGATGAGGCCCCACAGGCTCACGCCCGAGGCGGTCACGAAGTTGCCGATGGACCACTGCATCGCGAAGGGCGTGAAGAGGATCAGGCCCAGCTGGATCATCGCGAAGAGCTCGAGCTTTCTCGTGCGCAGGTAGAAGGCGATGGTGCCCGCCGAGAGCGCCTGGAAGGCGAGCGTGATCGACACCGAGAACTGCTGGCCCATGCTCCAGTAGACCGACAGCCACAGGACGGAGGCGAGCACCATCAGGCCCGTGGTGAGCACGAGCATGTCCCCGGAGAGTTTCTCCTCGGGGCTCAGCGACCTGGGGGACATGAAGGAATCCCGGATTTCCGTCGGCGCGCTCGCGGCACCTGGGGAATCGGCGGGTTCCGTCGAGGGATCGAACTGCTTGCGCACGGTTCGGCGGAGTCGGTATGGGCGGGGTCCGTTCGATTATGGCATACCGGCCCGGTTTGATAGAATTCCACGTTCCCCGGCAATCCCGAAAGCGCAGGAAATCCCATGTCGATGTCCGACCGTGACGGCTTCATCTGGTACGACGGCAAGCTCGTGCCCTGGCGGGAGGCGACGACCCACGTCCTCACCCACTCGCTCCACTACGGCCTCGCGGTCTTCGAGGGCGTGCGGGCATACAAGTCGGAGATCGGCACCGCGATCTTCCGGCTGAAGGAGCACACCGACCGGCTCTTCAACTCGGCCAAGATCTACATGATGGAGGTGCCCTACCCGAAGGAGCAGCTGATGGAGGCCCAGCGCGAGGTCGTGCGCGTGAACAAGCTCGAGAGCTGCTACCTGCGCCCGCTCGCCTTCTACGGCTCGGAGAAGATGGGCGTGTCTCCCGGTCGGCGCAAAGGTGCACGTCTCGATCGCCGCGTGGCCCTGGGGCGCCTACCTGGGCGAGGAGGGGCTCGCGAAGGGCATCCGCGTGAAGACCTCGTCCTTCGCCCGCCACCACGTGAACGTCACCATGCCGCGCGCCAAGGTCGCCACGACCTATGCCAACTCCATCCTCGCGAACCTCGAGGCGACGCAGGACGGCTACGACGAGGGGCTGCTCCTCGACACCGACGGCTTCGTGGCGGAGGGCTGCGGCGAGAACGTCTTCGTGGTGAAGGACGGCAGGCTCTACACGCCGCAGCTCACCTCGGCGCTCGACGGCATCACCTGGCGCAGCGTGCAGCTCATCTGCGCGGACCTGGGCCTCTCGGTCGAGAAGACGCGCCTCACCCGGGACGACATCTACATCGCCGACGAGGCCTTCTTCACCGGCACGGCCGCGGAGGTCACCCCCATCCGCGAGCTCGACCGGCGCGTGATCGGCAATGGCGCCCGCGGGCCCGTCACGGAAAAGATCCAGTCGGCCTTCTTCGACATCGTGAACGGGCGCAACGCCAAGTACCGCCACTGGCTCACCAAGGTCGACTAGGCATGGCCGCGCCCACCGAGCTCGACCGCACGACGGTGGAGATCACCGCGGCGGACCTCCCGCTGCACTGCCCGCTCGCCTCGCAGAAGCTCTGGAACACGCACCCGCGCGTCTTCCTTCCGGTCGAGGCGACGGGCGAGGCGAAGTGCCCCTATTGCGGGACGGTCTACCGCCTCGCGGGGGGCGCGGCCGCGAAGGGGCACTGAGGCCTTCGGCACCCCGCCTCGCCGCCCCCGCCGGGCCCGATCCCATGCGCGAGACCCTCGTCGTATCCCCGTCGTGGATCGGTGACGCGGTCCTCGCCCATCCCCTGCTCGCCCGGCTCAAGGCCCGCGATCCGCAGGGCGCCATCGATGTCCTCGCCCCCGCCTGGGCTTCCGCCGTGTACGGACGCATGCCCGAGGTCCGCCGCACGATCGCCTTTCCCTTCGGCCACGGGGAGTTGCGCCTGGGCGAGCGGCGCCGCTTCGCCCGCGCGCTGCCGCGCTACGACCACGCCATCGTGCTTCCGGGGAGCCTCAAGTCCGCGCTGGTGCCCTGGTTCGCCGGGATCGCGCGCCGGACGGGCTGGCGCGGCGAGATGCGATTCGGCCTGCTGAACGACCTGCGCACGCTCGACCCGGTGGCCCTGCCGCTCATCGTCGAGCGGTTCGCGGCTCTCGCGCAGCCCGCGGGCGAGGCGCTCGAGCGTCCCCTGCCGCCGCCGCGGCTCGCCGTCGACCCCGCGCAGCGCGATGCCGCGGTCGACAGGTTCGGCCTGGCTGGCGCCGGCCCCGTGCTGGCGCTTGCGCCCGGCGCCGAATATGGTCCCGCGAAGCGCTGGCCGGCGCGCCATTTCGCCGAGGTCGCCCGCGTCCACGCCGGACGCGGCTACCGGGTCTGGCTCTTCGGGTCGGAAAGGGACGCGGCCGTGACCGCGGAGGTCGCCGCGCTGGCCGGGGTGCCGGTAGCCGACCTCGCCGGGCGCACCAGCCTCGACGAGGCGATCGATCTTCTCTCCCTCGCCGGGCGGGTGGTGAGCAACGACTCCGGGCTCATGCACGTGGCCGCCGCCCTCGACCGCCCGCTGGCCGCCGTCTTCGGCTCCTCGAGCCCCGATTTCACGCCGCCGCTCTCCCCGAAGGCCCGGGTGATCCGGCTCGGGCTCGCCTGCAGCCCCTGCTTCCAGCGCGAATGCCCCCTGGGCCACACCGACTGCCTGCAGAAGCTCGACCCCGCGCAGGTGCTCGCCGCCCTCGACTAGAATGTGCGCCTTGCGCGCCCCCCTTTGCCCGGAGCACGACCATGCGAATCCTCGCCCTCCCCCTCGTCCTGCTCACCGCCTGCGTGACGCCGGCGCCCGTCGACACCGCCTGGGAGCAGTCGGTCACGGACTGGCGGGCGCGCGCCGAGAAGAGCCTTCGCGCGGACAACGGCTGGCTCACGCTCGCCGGCCGCTTCGTGATGAAGCCGGGCATGAACACCTTCGGCACGGGAGAGGCGAACGACATCGTCTTCCCGAAGGGCCTCGGCGCCGGGCGCATGGGCACGATCACCATCGCCGGGCAAGGTGACGATGAAGCTCGCACCGGGCGTCACGGTGCGCAAGGAGGGCATGGATCTCGACGAGGTCGTGCTCGGCACCGACCTCGATCGCCGCGACTGGGTCACCATGGGCCGCGCGGCGATGCACGTGATCGAGCGCGAGGGCCGCTACGTGCTGCGCCTCGCGGACAACGAAAGCGAAGTCCGCAAAAGCTTCGGCGGGCGCCTCTGGTATGCGCCCGATGCCGCCTACCGCGTGCGCGCCACCTTCGTCCCCTACCCGCCCGGGCGGAAGGTGACGATCATCAACGTGCTGGACGAGGCCTCCGACGAACCCTCCCCCGGCTACGTGGAGTTCGCGCTCGGCGGCGAGACCCATCGCCTCGATGCCGTGGGCGAGGACGACGGGCTCTTCTTCGTGCTGCGCGACGCGACGGCCGGCGAGACGACCTACCGTCCCGGGCGCTTCCTCTACGTGGCGAAGAAGCCCGAGCCCGGCAAGCCCTTCGAGCTGGATCTGAACCGCGTCTACAACCCGCCCTGCGCGTTCAGCGAGTTCACCACGTGCCCGCTGCCGCCGAAGCAGAACATCCTCAAGGTGCGCATCGAAGCCGGCGAGCAGTACCCGCCGCGCCGCGCGGGCTGAGGCGGCCCGCGGGACCCTTCGCGATGCGGCACGCCATGGCCCTGGCGGCGCTCTTCGCGTGGTGCGCGTGCGCGGCCGCCGCCGACCCCGTCTGGCCTCCCGATGGCGAAGCGCAGGCGCGCATCGAAGCGCTGCGGCGCGTGCTGGGCGATCCCGCGGCCAGCGCCGGGATGCGCCGCGCCGCGCGCGAGCAACTCGTGCGCCTGCTCATGCACCCGCAGGCTCGCCCCGACGCGGTGCTTGCACCGAAGCCGCCCCGCGCCGCGGTCGATCCCGTCGCCCCCCTGAATCCCGCGGCGCCCGCCCTGTCCACGCAACCTGCGGTGACGCCGGTCGCCCCGCCCGTGCGCGCAGCAAACCCGGTTCCCGACGGTCGCGGCGGCACGCTGGTTCCGACGGGCAAGCACATGATCGACCCGAGGACCGGCGCGCTCCTCGTCGACACCGGCAACGGCTGGGTGGATCCGGCGACGGGGCGCTTCGTCCCGCGCTAGGCGAGGAGCCTATCCGGCGGCCAGGTCGCCGGGCGTGTCGATGTCGAAGAAGATGCCGGGGTCGTCGACGCGCACGATCTCGAGCCAGGCGCGGTGACGCTCGATCACCTGGCGCGCGCCCTCGTCGCCGTCGAGCGCGGCGAGATCCGCGAACAGGTCCGAGGCGAACCCCACGGGATGGCCGCGACGCCCTTCCGCATCGACGACGGCGGCGAGCTTCGCACCGCGCGCAAGCGCCTGAGTCACCGCGCGATGGGTCGCCGGGAGGATGCGCGGCATGTCGGCAAGCGCCACCACCCACCCGTTGGCATCCGCGCTCGCCTTTACCGCCGCGGCGAGGCTCGCACCGAGCCCGCGCGCACAGTCCGCCGATTCGAGCACCTCGCACCCGCCCTCGCGCAACGCTGCGGCGAGCGCCGCATCCCCGGCCCGCACCACGGCGAGGGCGTTGCCCGCGCCCGCGACGAGCGAGAGCGCGGCGCGCACCCCGATGGGCGTCGGATCGACGGGCGAGGCGGCCAGGAGCTTCGCCCCGCCGAAGCGCGTTCCCGCGCCGCCGCCGAGGAGAATCCCGCGGATCACGCGCGCAGGCGCGAGGCGGGGTCCAGCGCCCGCTCGAGCATCACGCCGTTGCGGGTCGCGATGAGGTCGGCCAGGATCGCCACGGCGATCTCGGGAGGCGTGCGCGAGCCGATGGATAGCCCGACGGGGCCGCGCAGCCGCGCGATCTCGCGCGCCGAAAGATCGAACGCGGCAAGGCGCTTCCTGCGCTCCTCGCTGGTCTGCCGCGAGCCCACCGCGCCCACGTAGAACGCCTCCGACTTGAGCGCCTCGAGCAGCGCCATGTCGTCGAGCTTCGGATCGTGGGACACCGTGAGGATGACCGTGTGGCCGTCGGGCCGGAGCGCCAGCACGGCATCGTCGGGCATGCCCTCGACGAGGGTGGCGCCGGGAACGCGCCAGGCCAGGCGATATTCCTCGCGCGGGTCGCAGACGAACACCCGGTAGTCGACGGTGGTCGCCATCTCCGCGAGGTAATGCGCGATCTCGGAGGCGCCGATGATGAGCATGCGCCAGCGCGGCCCGTGGATGGCGGTGAACCGCGACTCGGTGCGCTCGCACTCGTCCGTGGGCCGGGCCGGCGCGAAGTTCCACGCGCCGGTGGCCAGGTCGACGCGGCGGCCGACCACCTTGCCGCTGTCGATGTGCGCGAGGAGCGTTTCCATGTCGGCCACGGGCACCTGCGCCTCCACGATGACCTCGAGCTTGCCGCCGCAGGGCAGCCCGAAGCGCCGCGCGTCCTCGCTGGTGACGCCGTAGGCGATGAGGCGGGGTTCGCGCGCGGCGAACTCCTCGCGGCGCAGGACGAGATCGTCCTCGATGCAGCCGCCGGAGACGGAACCCACGAGGATGCCGTCGTCGCGCATGGCGAGGAGCGAGCCGGGCGGGCGCGGACTCGCGCCGAAGGTCTGCGTCACGGTGACGAGCCACACGCGGCGGCCCTCGCGCTTCCAGGCGAGAGCGTTTTCGAGGACGTCTACGTCGAGGCTCTGCATGGCGGGAAATATACCACCGCCCCCGCGGCTCAACGCGGGACGGACACCTCGAGCACGCGGGGTGCGAGACCGAAGAAATCGCGCAGCGCGGCGCGGTACTGGTCGTTCGCGACGGCGGAGAGGTTGTGGTGGCTGCCGCCCTCGACCTTGATGAAGCGCTTCGGTCCCGGCGCGGCCGCATAGAGGCGCTCGCCCATCTCGTAGGGGACGATGGCGTCGCGCGTGCCGTGCACGATGAGCAGCGGCAGGCGCAGCTTCGAGAGCTTCGACAGGGTGTCGAACTCCTGCGTGAGGATGAGCCCCACCGGCAGCAGCCGCCACGCGGTGTGCTCCACCATGTCGCGGATGGAAGTGAAGGTGGCCTCCAGGACGAGCCCGGATGCGTCCGGGCGGCGCACGGCGAGCTCCGCGGCGATGGCCCCGCCCAGCGAATGCCCGACGATGAAGCGGGGCCGCGCGGGCTGCGTCTTCGCGAGATGGTCCCACGCGGCCTGCGCGTCCTCGTAGGCGAGCTGCTCCGAGGGCGAGATCTCGGTGCTCTTGCCGAAGCCGCGGTAGTCGATCGCGAGCACGTGGAAGCCGAGCTTCCTCCACCGCTCGATGCGGGTGACGCTGCCCGTGAGGTTCCAGCGGGCGCCGTGCAGGTAGAGGAGCACCGGTGCTGCCGGGTCCTCCGCTGGCGCCCAGAAGGCGTGCAGGCGGTCGCCGTTGGCGCCGACGGATATCCAGCGCTCCTCGTAACGCAGGTTCGCGTTCTGGTAGCCCCACCACGTGTCTTTCGTCGGGCGGAAGATCAGCTCTCCCTGCTTCTCGGTGAGGTAGGCGCAGCCCCCGATCGCCGCCGCGATCGCGAACGCCGCGAAGCCGCGGGCAAGGGGGGAGCGCGCCATCATCGCCGGGCGCGGCTCACTTGGGGCTGAAGACCACGGGGGCCTCCGGGCTCGCGATGAGGCGCGACTCCACCATCACGAGGATGGCGAGCGCAACCAGGACCAGGGCGACGATCGCCATGATCTCCGTGACCGGGTGCATGATGAACTTGCGCAGCTGCCGCTGCCATTCGTTGTGCCGAAGCCGCATTCCCATGGTCCACCTCCCGACGTTGCCGGGTGCCTTTTCCGCATCGAAGCCGATCTGACCGCGTTCCGGGGCGAGGGTTCGCGGTCGGGACCATTCTTGGGCCTTTCGCCGCGGCCTTCAAGGGCTTGACCCTTTGGTATCATTCCTGCCGTCCCACGGACTCCCCCATGCCCCCGCGCACCCGCAAGCTCTTTCCCACGCCCGACGATGCCGAGAGCGCCTTCTACGAGGCGTTCGAGCGCGCCGATCTCGCCGCCATGATGGTGGTGTGGGCCGACGGGGACGAGGTCGTCTGCGTGCACCCCGCGGGCCCGCGACTCACCGGCTTCGAGGCCGTGCGCGACAGCTGGATGCAGATCTTCACCAGCGGCATGAAGCTCTCGGTGCGGGTGACGCAGTCGCGGCGCCTGGACGGCCCCTCGGTCGCGGTGCGCTCCGTCGTGGAGTCGATCACCGCGCCGGGAACCGAGGCCGCTCCGCAGCTCGTGAACGCGACGAACGTCTATGTCCTCACCGACGCCGGCTGGCGCATCGCCATGCACCACGCCTCGCCGCCGGAGCAGGTCGAGGCCCCCGTGGAAGACGAGGCGGCGCAGCAGCACACGCTGCATTGACGACGAAACCTGCCTGATCGGACGAAAACGATATGGTGCCGTGGCATGCCGATGCGGCATTGCACGACAGGCCCGCCAGGGAATCGAAGCCCGGGAGCGAACTCCCGCCCCGGCGGGGTCAACCGGTGAAGCGCAGCGAGGCGTCGATGCGGGCCGCTACCCGAAACGAAGGCATACGGCGGTGACCTGGATTGATCCTGGCCCCAGGCTGGTGTCCGGGGGAGTGAGTGCGTATGCCACCCAGGTATTGGCGCCGGACACCGGGCCGTTCCCGAACACCACGTATCCTTGAATCGTGGCGGAACCCCCGGTCAGCAAGCTTCCGGCTGGACAATGCGCCTCCGCCTGTATCAGGGAGAACGCGGCGTCGGCCGGTGCCCGATTGCGATTTACGCTTACGACATGAGTCGTCGGCGTTCCCCCTGCTCCGGCGGGTCCCTGAGGCCCCGTGGCTCCAACGGGACCAGGCGGTCCCGCCAAGCCAGGGGCGCCCGTTGCTCCTTGAAGTCCAATCGGCCCCTGAGGTCCGGCTGGGCCGGGCGCGCCTTCCTTTCCATCCTTCCCCGGGAATCCCTGCGGGCCGATGGCGCCATCCTTGCCGGGAGCGCCCGCGGGACCGATCACCCCGTCCTTTCCTGCTGCACCCGCGGAGCCCTGGAGACCCGTCGCACCCACCGGTCCGGCGAGTCCCTGCTGCCCGGTCGCACCCGCAGGGCCCGCGAGCCCTGAGGAACCTTGCGGCCCGGCAGGCCCCTGCGCTCCCAGCGTCACCCAGAACTCGTCGCCGCGCTTGTCGTCCGAGTCACCGCTCTTCTCCTTCGACTTGCCTACCGAGAGCGTGAGCAGGTACGTGCCCGGCTCGATTCCCGGGGGCAGCAGCGCTTCGATGCGCGTGGCATTGAAGAAGGTGACGATGAGCGGCGTGGCCTGCGCGCCGAGCGTGAGCCGCGGCGTGCCGCCGGAGAAGCTGGTGCCGATCACCTGGAGGATCGTGTTGGCGCCATTGGCGCGCACTTCCGTGATCACCGGATCGCGCGAGGAATCCGCGATGGCCATCGGAGCCGCGGCCGCAAGGGCGAAAGCAGCGAATGCGGCCAGCCCGCGCACGGTCTTCATCATCGTTCCTCCCCGGTGGGCAGCGCCGCGAGCCCCTGCCCACGGTCACTGCGCTACCGGGATGAACGCAATCGCGCGGGGAAACCGGTCAGGGTTTCAGTCCGAGGCTCGCCAGGGCATCGAGCGCCATCGTGCGGGCCTGCAGCGCCTGCGCCTCGTCCCCGGCCTCGGCGGCGTTGTGCGCGATGCCGGCGATGAGCCCGCCGGTCATCACCATCGCGTCGTACATCTGCGTGCGCTTTTCGTTCGACAGGGCCTTGAAGCCCGGCAGGGCGGCGAGCTCGTCGTTCACGAGCTGCAGGAGACCCTGCGACTGCGCATCGTCGAACTCCTTGCCCGTGAGCACCTGCAGGCTCACGCCGAGCAGCACGGTGACGGCGCTGGCCAGGTTGTTCCGGCGAAAGCCCGGCGTGCCCTCGAGGGTCTCCTGGATCTGGCGGAACACCTGGACCATCTGGGCCCGCCCGGCTGGGTCGGCCACCGCGGCCGACATCTGCTGCGCCGTATCGCGCGCGCCCGCGGGCCTGAAATCGGTGGCCGACAAGGGGCGTTTCGGGGCGACAGCGGCGACGGCCGCGGGTGGCGGCGGGCTCGCCACCGGCGGCGCGCGGCCCGCCGCTTTCGCCTGGGACGCCTTCACGGAGTTCAGGTAACCGATCATCTGCGACTGGCGCATCATGTTGCTCAACGTGATGTCCGCCTGGGCCGCGTAGAGGTTGTTGAAGTTGACGCCCGGACGCATGTAGTTCGTGTACTGGGACTGCGCCGCACCGGCGAACGCGAGCAGGATGAGACCCAGCGCACCCGCCAAGGCAGATGCACGCGATCGGGCTTTCATGGGTTCCCCCGGGCCGATGGCAAGCGCAAGCCCGATGCCCCTTTTGCCGTACTTCTTCTCATGGACGCTCCTTCGCGTACGGGCGCCCGCTCGGTGCCGGCGCTTCCTGAAGGCAGGAACGGAATCGGGGGGAAAAGGCGGCCATTCGCGGGCGGGCGACGCTACCGGCGAACCAGGCGTGCCGAAAGCGAATTGCACCGCTGCATCCGGGCATCGAGGGCGGCGATGGCCTTGGCCGCGTCCTGTGCGTCGATCCTGCGATCCACCAGCTCCTGCTTGAAGGCGCGGCTCGCCAGGAAGAGCGCATGCGCTTCCTTCAGCAGTTCGAGCCGGCGTGACGGGGGCAAGGAGGCCGCCCCGGCCAGCGCGCAATTGGACGCCGCAAGGATCGTCATCGCGCCGGCCGCGTTATCGCGGACGATCAGCCCGGTTCGGATGTCCGCGGGGAGCGCGGCATCGGCGGCAAGGGCCTCGCGCGCGAGCCCGGCCGCCTTCGAGAACTTGCCGTCCTGGTATTCCACGTCGCTCGCCATCGCGAGCACGCCCGCCCGCATCGATGCGTTGCCGGCGTTTCGCGGGTCCGCGGCCAGCAATTGCTCCACCAGCGCCCGCGCCTTGGCGGCGTTGCCGCGGGCGCGGTTCAATTCGCCGGCCTTGAGCATCATCCGGGCGGCGTTGTTGTAGCGCTTGACCAGGGTCTGCCGGGGAGAAACGTTGTTCGGGTCGGCCGCGATCACTCCCTCGGTCGTCGCGATCGAGCGTTCGAGCAGCGCGATCGCGCGCGGCAGCTCGCTTGCCTTGCCCTCGACCTCGATGGCGGTGGCACGGCGCTCGAACGCGTAGGCGAGGGAGGCGCCCGCGGGAAGGTAAGCGGGGGCTTCGCGACGCAGTGCCTCGAGCACCTCGATCGCGCGGTCGAGCCGCGCGGCGGCACCCGCGTGATCGCCCCGGACCACTGCCAGTATCCCGCCGTATTCCGCGAGCGTAGCGCCGAGGTCCAGCCGGTCGGAGATTTCCGCGCCGGGCAAGTGAACGATCCTGTCCGCGATGCCCGCCGCCTTGTGCGTCTCGTCCGCGCCGCTTGCGTCCCCCGCTTCGATCCTCAGGCGTCCCAGGAGCAGGGCCAGAACCCGGTGCTCCCTCAGGGCCCTCAAGTTGTCCGGATCGCGTGCCGCGATGGATTCGAGCAGGACGGCGGCTCGACCGGCATAGCTGCGCGCGGCAGTCGGCTCTCCCAGGAATGCATTGCGGGCGTCGCCGTGGATCTCGGCCAGCTTGCGATAGGCGACGGCGATCTCGAGGGCGAGCGCCGGGTCGTTGCGACTCTCGGCGGCGAGGCTGTCGAGGTACCGGAGCGCCGTGCCCACGAGGATCTGGCGCGCCTTGAGCGAGCCGGCGAGGTTCTCGATCTCGGCGTGCACGTCGAAGATGAAGGTGTTGGCGAGCTTTCTCACGCTGTCGAAGTGGCGTTCTGCGCGCGCCTTCTCCGTCACCGCGACGCGTCGCTCGCGTTCGGCGACCACCAGCCCCACGGCCATGGTCGCGATCACCGCCGAGGCCATCGCGATCGGCAGCCGGTGGCGAACGGCGAACCGACCCGCGAGGTATCGCCACGTCCCCGCGCGCGCCTTCACCGGCCGGCGATCCAGGTGGTGGCCGATGTCCTCGTCGAAGAGCTCGGTCGACGCGTAGCGCGCGGCCGGATCGCGACGCATCGCCTTGAGGATGATCGCGTCCAGGTCGCCCCTCACCGACCGCGCCACCGTCGCCGGCGCGAGCGAGGACGGCACCGTGGTCACGTCCGCGAGCAGCATGGACTCGGTGAGCGGCCTTCCTTCCCGCGCCGCGCGGTAAGGCGAGAGACCCGTGACCATCTCGTGCAGGATCACGCCGAGCGCGTAGATGTCGGTCGTGGTGGTGATCCCGCCGTAGGACACCTGCTCCGGCGCGGCATAGCGAAGCGTCATCACCCGCCCGCCCAGGCGCGTGAGGTCCTGCGCATCGGCCGCGGCATCGCTCTCGCCGAGGAGCTTGGCGATCCCGAAGTCGAGCAGCTTCACCTGGCCCGTGCCGTCGACCAGGATGTTGGCGGGCTTGAGATCGCGGTGCACCACGAGGTGCCGGTGGGCATGGGAGACGGCCGCGAGCACCTGGCGGAAGAGCGCGAGGCGCGCCGCGGCCGGCACCTCGTGCGCTTCCACGTATTCGGCGATCGATTCGCCCTCCACGAACTCCATGGCGAGCCACGGCTGGCCCGAATCGTGGACCCCGGCGTCGTAGAGGCGTGCGATGTTGGGGTGCGCAAGCTTCGCGAGGATGTCGCGCTCGCGGCGGAAGCGCTCCTCCCAGGCGCCACGCTGCAAGTGCAGGGCGGGGAGCTTGAGCGCCACCTGCCGCGTGACCCGACCGTCTGCCTGCTCGGCGAGCCACACCTCGCCCATGCCGCCCCGCCCGATCGGGCGGACGAGGCGAAACGGGCCGATCCGGTCGCCGGCGGAAAACGCGCTCGCTTGCTGCGGCGCGGGCGCGAGCCTGGGGACGGTCTCCAGCTCCTGCGCAAGCTCTGCCCGGTCGTGTGTGGCGAGCATCCTTGCGACAAGTGGCGCCTCCTCGGGATGGCTCGCGTGCAGGCCCACGAGCCAGGCGGTGCGCTCGGCCGCGCCCATGTCGAGGGCCACCGTGAGCAGCGGCTCGATCTTCTTCCAGGTCTGCGGCGATATCTTCATGGGGTCGGTGACCGCGGGGGCGGCGGTGGCTTCCTCAATGAACGGGCCGAAGCCGGGAAAGCGGCCATGGCTCCCGGTCAGTCGCCGATGAGGGAAAGGAGGAGCGCGCGGGCCTTCGTCCATTCCCGCCGGACCGTGCGCTCGGACATGCCCAGCGCCTCCGCGATCTCCGCCTCCCTGAGGCCGCCGCAGAAGCGCATCTCCACCAGGCCCGCGAGCCCCTCGTCGAGTTTCGCGAGGTCGTCGAGCGCCGCGCCGACCGTCTCGACGTCCACCCAGGGCTCCACGCCCTCGCCGGCGGCGGTGTCGAGGGTGACCACCTGGAGATCGCCGCCGCGGCGCAGGGCGCGCTCCTCGCGAACGATGTCGATCACGATGCTGCGCAGCGTCCGCGAGGCGTAGGCGAGGAACTGGAGACGGTCGCCGAACTCGCGCGCGGGGCCGCCGGCGAGCTTCACGTAGCTGTCGTGAACGAGCGCGGTCGTCTGCAGGTTCCCGTGCAGGCCGCTGCCGCGAAGGCGCGCCCGGGCGATGCGCTTGAGTTCGGGATAGAACGACTCGAACGCCTTGTCGAGCGCGGCACAGTCCTTTTGGCCAACGCGCTCAAGGACGGTCGAAAGTTCGCTCATCGCGGTAAAGGGGGAGTCGACGGTGTGGGGGGGAAACCTAGCGGAACCCCCGGCCAATGTCCAACGATCGCCGTCCCGCGCGGGCGCATCCATCCAGTACGATGGCGGATCATCGCCGGCCCCGCCCCACGCCGTGCGGCGTCCCGAGCGACCTTTCCCGATGCGACGCGACGAGACCTTGCGGATGTTCCTGGCCTTCGCCCTCTCGCTGGCGCTACTTGCCGCCGCGCCGGCGGCCGCGCAGCCCGACCCGCGCAAGGTCGTCCGCACCGCCTATCCCAGCGCGGAATCCAAGCTCGACCCCGCCGCGGAATCCGACGAGGCCTCGGGGAGCATCTCGCACGCGATCTTCGACCCGCTGCTCGCCTACGACTTCCTCGCCCGCCCCGCGAAGCTCGTGGGCAACACCGCGGCACTTCCCGAGATCACCGACGACGGCGCCACTTTCACGCTGAGGATCCGGCCCGGCATCTTCTTCACCCCGGACCCCGCCTTCGGCGGCAGGCCCCGCGAGGTGACGGCCCACGACTACGTCTACTCGATCAAGCGCCTCTTCGATCCGAAGCTGCGAAGCCAGTGGCTCTTCCTCGTCGAGGGCAAGATCCTCGGCGCGGACGCCGCGATGCGCGAGGCGAAAGAGACCGGGCGCTTCGACTTCGACCGGCCCGTCGAGGGCCTAAAGGCGCTGGACCGCTACACGATCCGCATCCGGCTCGCGAACCCGGACTGGTCGTTTCCGTTCGTCCTGGCCATGCCCGCCACCGCCGCCCTCGCCCGCGAGGTGGTGGAACGCTACGGCGAGGACGTAGCCTTCCACCCCGTCGGAAGCGGCCCCTACCGCATCGCCGAATGGGTGCGCGGTTCCCGCGTCGTGCTGGAGGCGAACCCCGGGTTTCGCGAGGAGATCTTCGCCGGCGACCCCGGTCCGGACGAGGCGAGCCGCGCGATCCACGCGCGCCTCCAGGGCCGGCGCCTGCCGATCGTCGGGCCGGATCGAGATCCACATCGTCGACGAGGCGCAGCCGCGCTGGCTCGCTTTCCTGAACGGCGAGCACGACTACATCCGGCCCGTGCCCGAGGACTTCGCCAACCTCGCGCTGCCCGGCGGCGCGCTGGCCCCGAACCTCGCAAAAGCGGGCATCTACGCCACGCCCGACGAGGTCGCGTACACCACCTACACGACCTTCAACACCGCCGACACCATCGACGGCAAGCCCAACGCGATCGGCGGCTTCTCCCCCGAGCGCGTGGCCTTGCGGCGTGCGATCGCCATGGGTTACCGCGTGCCCGACATGATGACGATCCTCGACAAGGGCCAGTCGGTGCGCGCCTACACGCCGCTGCCGCCCGCGGTCTCCGGGCACGACCCGCAGTTCCGGACCCCGCTCCTCGACCACGACCCGGCGCGCGCGAAGGCGCTGCTCGACATGTTCGGTTACGTCGACCGCGACGGCGACGGCTACCGCGAGGCGCCGGACGGCTCGCCGCTTTCCTTCCACCACGCCTCCGTGCCCACGCTGCGCGAGCGGCAGCGAAACGAGCTGTGGAAGAAATCCATGGACGCGATCGGCATCCGCGTCAGCTTCGACAAGGTCGAGAAGCTGCCGGAGCTGCGCAAGCAGGCGAAGCTCGGCCGCGTGCAGTCCTTCAGCTACGGCTGGATAGCCGACTTCCCCGACGGCGAGAATTTCCTCCAGTTGCTCTGGAAAGGCTCCATCGGGCAGGTGAACTACGCGATGTTCGACCATCCCGAGTACAACGCGCTCTACGAGCAGGTGAAGCGCCTGCCCGACTCCCCGGCGCGCGACGCGCTCATCGCGCGCATGGTGAAGCTGATCGCGGTGTACGCCCCGTGGCTCGTGGAGACCTACAAGGCGCAGCAGGTGCTGGTGCAGCCCTGGGTGCTCGGCTACAAGAAGCATCCCTTCGCCCACGAGCCGTGGAAGTACCTCGACATCGACACCGCGCGCAGGCCGAAGCGCTAAAGGCCCTATCATTCGTCCATGGCCGCCGTTCCCGCCGCTTCCCCGCCCGCCACGAGCCGCCTCGGCACGCTCGTGACCGCCGCGCTCGTCCTCGCGCTCGCCTGGCTGCTGGCGGCGTGGACGTGGGTGTTCCTCGCGCCGCTTCCCGCCAGCTCCCCGGCGCCGGCCGCGGGGGGTGTGGACCTCGCGGCGGTGGCGAAGCTCTTCGGCGCCGCAGCCCCCGCGGGTTCCGCGATGTCCAGCGCCAGCACCTCGGGATTGCGCCTGAAGGGCGTGATCGCGCCAACGCCGGCCAGCATCGGCTCGGCGGTGTTCAATGCCGGCGGCAAGGACATCGCGGTAGCGCTCGGCGGCGAGGTGCAGCCCGGCGTGCAGCTCGTCGCCGTGGAGCCCGACCACGCCGTGATCCTGCGGAGCGGGGTGCGCGAGCGCGTCGATCTCGACACGCGCATGGCGGCGGTGCCGCGGTCGGTGGGCGGCAGGCCCTCCGGATTCCGCCTGGCCGTCGCCCGCAGCGGCGCGAACGGCTTCACCTTTTCCCGCAAGGACCTGGAAGGCGCCTTGAAGGACCCGGGGCAGCTGAGCTACCTGGGCCGCATCGGCATGCCCCCGGGCGGCGGCGTGCGCCTCGAGGAAGCGCCCCCGGGGAGCCTCGCCTCGCGCCTGGGCCTGCAGCCGGGCGACATCATCAAGCGGGTGAACGGCCAGGCCGTAGCCTCCGCGGGGGACCTCGCGCGCCTGCACCAGCAGTTCGCCACCACCTCCCGCATCGAGGCGGAAATCCAGCGCGGTACCGCCACCGTCCAGTTGAACTACACCGTCAATCCCTGATGCCGCAGCCTCCATCCCGGGGCCGGCGCGAAGTCCCCCTGTGAAAAATCAGGGATTTGGCGCAAAATGCCCGTCAAATCAACGAGGAAGAAAATTTTCGTGACCCGGTTTCTAGCATCCCTCGCGCTCGTCGCCCTCACCGCCTTTCCTTCCGCCCGGGCGGCCGAGGAAGAGAAGGTCACGCTCAATTTCGTCAATGCCGACATCGTCTCCGTGATCAAGGCGGTGGGCGGGCACACGGGGAAGAACTTCATCCTCGACCCGCGCGTGACCGGAACGGTGAACATCGTCTCCGAGAAGCCGGTCCCCAAGGACCTCCTCTACCCGATGCTGCTCTCGGTGCTGCGCACCCAGGGATACGCCGCGGTGGAATCGAACGGCTTCGTGAAGATCGTCCCGGAAGCCGAAGGCAAGACCGGGGCGAGCCCCGTGGGAGAGGCCGGCGCCAAGGTGCCCGGCGACCGCATCGTCACGCGCGTCTTCCTGCTGCAGAACGAGTCGGCCCTGCAACTGGTGGCGGTGCTGCGCCCGCTCGTCACCGCGAACAACTTCGTCGCCGCCTACGCGAGCAACAACGCGATCGTGATCACCGACTACGCCGAGAACGTGCGGCGCATCGAGGCGATCATCCGCTCGATCGACCAGCCCTCGGGCGGCGACGTGCACGTCGTCGCACTGCAGCACGCCTCCGCGGTCGACGTGGCGCAGACCATCAAGGGCGTGATTCCCGAGACCACGCCGTCTCCCTCCTCGCCCGGCGCGCCCGCCAAGGCCGCGATCGCGATCGACCCGCGCACCAACAGCCTCCTCGTGCGCGGCGACAACCCGGGGCTCCTCACCCGCATCAAGGCGCTCGCCGCGAGCCTCGACACCCCCGGCGCCGGCGCCGGCAACATCCACGTGGTCTACCTCCGGAACGCCGAGGCCGTGAAGATGGCCGATACCCTGCGCGGCCTGCTCTCGGGTGCGGACGCGAGCCGGTCGGTCACTTCCGCGGCAACCGCGACCCCAGCCTCCGCCGCCGCCTCCACCACGGGCCTGCCGTCCCCGGCCGCGGCCGCCGCCGCCCCGTCGTCCATCGTCCAGGCCTACGCGCCGACCAACTCGCTCATCATCACCGCGCCCGAGCCCGTCTACCGGGCGCTGCGTTCGGTCATCGACAAGCTCGACGTGCGCCGCGCCCAGGTGCTCGTGGAAGCGCTGATCGTCGAGGTGCAGACCGGCCGCGCCTCGGAACTGGGCGTGCAGTTCCAGGGGCTCTCGGGCATCGACCGCGACGGCCGCCAGGTGATCGGCGGGACGAACTTCTCCACGAGCCCGTCGTCGGCAACCTCCTTCGGCACCAACATCGTCGGCCTCGCGCAGAACCTCGCCGCGATCGGCACGGGCCTGAACGTGGGCGTCGTGAACGGGCGCATATCGATTCCTGGCCCCGACGGCACCAACATCGAAGTGCTGAACCTCGGCGTCCTCGCCCGCGCGCTCGAAGCCGACACCGGCGTGAACGTGCTCTCCAAGCCCAACGTGCTCACCCTCGACAACGAGGAGGCGAAGCTCCTCGTGGGCCAGAACGTGCCCTTCATCACCGGCAGCTACACGCCCTCGGCCACCAGCGCCACGAACCCCTTCCAGACCATCGAGAGGAAGGACATCGGGCTCACGCTCAAGGTGCGCCCGCAGATCACCGAGGCGGGCACGGTGAAGCTCGCGATCTTCCAGGAGGTGTCGTCGATATCGCGCGACGCAACGGTGAAGGGCGCGGACCTGATCACCAACAAGCGCTCGCTCGAATCCACGGTGCTCGTGGACGACGGCCAGATCATCGTGCTCGGCGGCCTCATCCAGGACGACCAGCAGGCCTCGATCGACAAGGTGCCGCTGCTGGGCGACATCCCCTTCCTGGGCAACCTCTTCAAGTACGAGTCGAGGAGCAGCAAGAAGACCAACCTCATGGTGTTCCTGAGGCCCTACGTGCTGCGCGACGAAGGGGCGGCGCGCGCGCTGACGGCGGATCGCTACGAGTACATCCGCAACCTCCAGGGCACGATGGGCCACGAGCGCAATCTCCTGCTTCCTCCGGTCGCGCCAGGGCAACTGCCGCCGCTCGCGCCCCCGCCCGCCAAATGACCGCGCCGCTCGAACGCACCGTGAACCCGCAGGATCTCGACCCCGCCACCGCGCGCCTGCTGCCCTACGCATTCGCCAAGGCGAAGGGCGCCATCGCCGCGCGCGTGGCCGGCGGCGCGCTCGAGGTGTGGCTGCGGGGCGTGCCGCAGGCCGCCACCCTGGCCGAGGTGCGCCGCATCGCCGGCAAGCCCCTGAAGGAAGTGCTCCTCACCACGGACGAGTTCGAGCATTGCCTGGCGCTCGCCTACACGCGCGAGCCCAACGCGGCGGAGACGATCGTCGAGGACATGGGCGAATCCCTCGACCTCGCCCGCCTCACCGAGTCGCTCCCCGAGATCGCCGACCTCCTCGAGGCGGAGAACGACGCGCCGATCATCCGGCTCATCAACGCGCTGCTCACCCAGGCCGTGCGCGAAGGCGCCTCCGACATCCACCTCGAGATATTCGAGAGCCGGGCGCTGGTGCGCTTCCGGGTCGACGGCACGCTGCGCGACGTGGTCGAGCCCCGGCGCGGCCTGCACCCGGCCATGGTCTCGCGCCTGAAGGTGATGGCCTCCCTCGACATCGCCGAGAAGCGCCTGCCGCAGGACGGGCGCATCGCGCTGCGCGTGGCCGGGCGCCCGATCGACGTGCGCGTCTCCACCATTCCCACCGCGGCCGGGGAGCGCGTCGTGCTTCGCCTGCTGGACAAGCAGGCCGGGCGCCTCACCCTGGACGCCCTCGGCATGGGCGCGCTGTCGCGCGACGCGGTGGACGCCCTGATCCAGCAGCCCCACGGCATCTTCCTGGTGACGGGGCCCACGGGATCGGGCAAGACCACGACCCTCTACGCGGCCCTCACGAGGCTGGACCGCAGGACGCGCAACATCCTCACCGTCGAGGACCCGGTCGAGTACGAGCTGGACGGCATCGGCCAGACGCCGGTGAACCCGAAGATCGACATGACTTTCTCCCGGGCGCTGCGCGCGATCCTGCGCCAGGACCCCGACGTGGTGATGATCGGCGAGATCCGCGACCTGGAGACCGCGCAGATCGCCGTGCAGGCCTCCCTCACCGGCCACCTCGTGCTCGCCACGCTCCACACCAACGACGCGCCGGGCGCGGTCACGCGCCTCGCCGACATGGGCATCGAGCCCTACCTCCTCGCCTCGACGCTCTCCGGCGTGCTCGCGCAGCGCCTGGTGAGGAAGCTCTGCACCGCCTGCCGCACGCCCGCCGAGCCCGACGCGGCCGAGCGCGCGGTGTTTCGCGAAGACGCGCCGGAGCGGCTCTACCGGGCCGTGGGTTGCGCGGCGTGCAACTTCACCGGCTACAAGGGGCGCACCGGCATCTACGAGCTGCTCGTCGTGGACGACGAGCTGCGCCACCTCGTGCACGACACCGCCGCCGAGCGCGCGATCCGCGAGAAAGCCCTGGTGAGCGGCATGACGCGGCTTCGCGAGGACGGGCTGCGCTGGGTGCGCGACGGGACGACCTCGCTCGACGAAGTGCTGCGGGTGACGAGGACCTAGGGGGCCTCGCCCCGGGGCCCCACTCCTTCGGGAGGGGGCCGGGAGGTGAGGGACCAGGAACGACATGCCAGGCTTCCGCTACCAGGCGTACACGATCGAGGGCCGCCTCCACAAGGGCGTGCTGGAAGCCGACAGCGCGCGCCAGGCGCGCTCGGTGCTGCGCGACCGCGGCCTCACGCCGTATCGCGTCGAGGTCATCGCCGCCAACGATCCCGCGGGGGGCTCGCGCTTCCGGCGCCTCTCGCTTTCCGCCTCCGAGCTCACGCGCCTCACGCGCAGCCTCGCCTCGCTCATCGAGGCCGGCCTCACCGTCGAGCAGTCCTTCAACGCGCTGATCGAGCAGGCCGACAACGAGCGCGAGCGGCAGGTGCTCGCGGCATTGCGCGGCGAGGTGATGGCGGGCTCGACGATCGCGCGCGCGCTCGCCGCCTTCCCCGGCGTGTTCCCGGAGCTCTACCGCACGCTCGTCGCCGCGGGAGAGGCCTCGGGGCAGTTGCCGCGCGTGCTTTCGAAGCTCGCCGACTACCTCGAGGAACGCCACGCGCTGCGCGGCCGCCTCACGCTCGCCCTCGTCTATCCCGCCATCGTCACCGGGGTGTCCCTGCTCGTGATGGGCGCGCTCCTCATCTACGTCGTGCCGCAGGTGGTGCAGGTCTACAGCCACGCGAAGGAGGCGCTGCCCTTCCTCACGCGCGCGCTCATCGGTGTCTCGGGCTTCCTCGCCCTCACCTGGCCCACGTGGATCGTGCTTGCGATGACAGCCGCCGTGGGCCTGAAGGCCGCGCTCGCCCGTCCCGGCCCGCGCCGGCGCCTGCACGGCCTCGCCTTCCGCGCCCCGCTCGCCGGCAAGGTGCTGCGCCACCTGGACAGCGCGCGCCTCGCGGCCACCCTCGCGATCCTGGTCGGCAGCCGCGTGCCCATCCTCACGGCACTCGAGGCCGGCGGCGGCGTGATGACGCTCCTGCCGATGCGCGAAGCGCTGGATGCGGCCGCGCGCGGCGTGCGCGAGGGCATGCCGCTTGCCCGCGCCCTCGGCGCCACCGGCGCCTTTCCGCCGGTGATGGTCCACCTCATCGCCGGCGGCGAGGCCACGGGAAGGCTCGACGAAGCGCTCGAGCGCGCGGCGCGCCAGCAGCAGGCGAACCTCTCGACGCGCCTCGCCACGGCGGTGGCGGTGTTCGAGCCCGCGATCATCGTGGTGATGGGCGTGCTCGTGCTCGCCATCGTCCTCGCGATCCTCCTGCCCATCTTCAACCTGAACCAGCTCGTAGGCCGCTAGGAACCATGAAACGACAATCCGCCTTCACGCTCATCGAGATCCTCGTCGTCGTGGCGATCCTCGGCATCCTCGCCGCCATCGTCGTGCCGCGCATCATGGACCGCCCGGACGAGGCCAAGCGCGTGGCCGCGAAGGCCGACATCGCGGCCATCGTGCAGTCGCTCAAGCTCTACCGGCTGGACAACGGCTTCTACCCGGCCACCGACCAGGGCCTCGCGGCCCTCGTGCAGAAGCCCGCCTCGCAGCCCCTCCCCGGCAACTGGAAGCAGGGCGGCTATCTGGAGCGCCTGCCGCGGGACCCGTGGGGCGGCGACTACCAGTTCCTGAACCCCGGCGTGAAGGGCGAGATCGACGTCTTCAGCCTCGGGGCCGACCGGGCGCGCGGGGGCGAAGGCAGTGGCGCGGACATCGGCAACTGGGAATAGGCGCGCCATCGCGGGCGCGCGGGCGGTGACGCCGCGGCCGCGTGCGGGTGCCGGCTTCACGCTCATCGAGATCCTCGTGGTGGTCGCGATCGCGGGCATCGTGCTCGCGGTGGCCGCCGTGAACCTCTTTCCCGGCGACGAGGAAGTGGCGCGCCGCGAAACCGCCCTCCTCGCCCTCGACATCGAGGCGGCGCGCGACGACGCCTGGTTCGGCGGCCGGCCCACCGCGATCTCTCTCGCGGAAGGCCGGCTGCAGGTGCTCCGACTCGCCGCCGACCGGAGCTGGTCTCCGGTGTCCGGGCGGGGTCGCCGCCTGCCGGATGCGATGCGCATCGAGGCGCTCGCCATCGACGGCCGGCCGGTCGACGCGCGCGAAGTCCTCGTCTTCCTGCCCGACGGCCTGGGCGTTCCCTTCCGCGTGGCGCTCACGGTGCGCGGGCTCCCCAAGGCCATCGAGGGCGACGCCGCCGGCGCGGTGCGCGCGATCGTGCGATGAAGCGCCGCCTGGGATTCACGCTGGTCGAGATCCTCGTCGCCATGGCGATCCTCGCGATCGCGCTCGCCGCGACCACGCGTGCCGCGAGCCTCGCCACCGACGGCGCCCGGGAGACGCGCGGCCGCCTTCTCGCCACCTGGGCCGCGGGCAACCGCCTGGCGGAGATGCGCGCCCGCGGGCTCTTCCCGGCGCCCGCGGTCACCACCGCCACCGTCGAGCAGGGCGGGCTCAGCCTCGTGGTGCAGGAGACCGTGGCCACCACGCCCAATCCCACGATCCTGCGCGTCGATTTCGCCGTCTCCGACGCGCGGGTGCCGGGCCGCGTGCTCTCCACGCACACCGCCTTCCTGGTGAAGCCGTGAGGACGAGCCGCGCCTTCACCCTGGTGGAGCTCCTCATCGCGCTCGCGATCTTCGCGCTGCTCTCGGCCTTCGCCTACCGCGGCCTCGCGGTGATGCTGGAGAGCCGCGAGGCGCTGGAGCGCGATTCGCGCCGGTGGCGCGACCTCGCGCTCTTCGTGGCCCGCTTCGAGCGCGACGTGCAGGCCGCACTCGACCGCCCGGCCATCGGCGCCTCCGGCACCATGCTCGGCGCCCTGTCCTCCCGCCTCGACCTGCCCGGAGCCGACGGGCTCGCACTCACGCGCGCCGGCGCAACGCTCTACGCCAACGACCTCGCGGCCCCGCAGCGCGTCGGCTACCGCTTCCGCGAAGGGCGCGTCGACCGCCTGGCCTGGCCGGCCGTGGACGCGGGACCGCGCGCCGAGGTCCAGGCGACACCGGTGCTCGAGGACGTGCGCGCGCTCGGCTTTCGCTTCCTCGACCGCGGCTTCGAATGGCGGCGCGACTGGGCCCTGCCGGCCGCGCAGGGCCGCCCGCTCGCGGTGGAAATGACGCTCGAGCTCTCCGGCGGCGAGAAGATCGTCCGCGTGGTGGACATCCCGCGATGAGGCGCGCCGCGCAGCGTGGCGTGGCCGTGGTGACCGCGATCCTCGTGGTCGCCGTGGCCGCCTCCGCGGCGACCTACATGCTCGCCCAGCAATCGGCCACGCTCAACCAGACCGCGCTCGTCTCCTCCCGCGCCCAGGCCGATTCCTGGGCACAGGCAGGCCTCGACTGGGCGCGCGGAATACTGGCCGAGGACGCGCGCGCCGGCGCGACCGATACGCTCGACGAGGACTGGGCGCGTCCCCTCGCGGGCCTGCCCGTCGAACGCGCGCTGGTGAGCGGCGCCATCGTCGACCTGCAATCGCGCTTCAACCTGAACAACGTCGTGAACGGCGGGCGCCGCAGCGACGCCGACGTGCAGATCCTCACGCGCCTGCTCGAGTCCCTGGGCCTCGACGCGGGGCTTGCGCTCGCCGTGCTGGACTGGGTGGACGCCGACTCCGACCTCGCCGGCAACGGCGGCGCCGAGGATGCGTACTACCTCGGGCTCGCGCGCCCCCACCGGGCGGCCAACCGGCCCCTGGCGCAGGTCGAGGAGCTCTACGCGGTGCGCGGCTTCGACGCCCGCGCGGTCGCCGCTCTCCGCCCGTTCGTCACCGCACTGCCCGCGCGCACCGCGGTCAACGCCAACACCGCGGCACCCGAGGTGCTCGCCGCGATCCTGCCTTCGCTTTCCCGGGAGGAGATCCGTGCACTGGTCAGCGCCCGGCGCAAGATCGCGTTCAAGGACCGCGCCGACCTGAAGACGAAGACGCCGGCGGCGGCCGCGGCAGCCATCGACGCGAGCCTCGACGTGAAGAGCGACCACTTCCTGGTGCAGGTGGGCGTCTCCCAGGACGACGTGCAGGTCGCGGCCGAGGCGCTCGTCGCGCGCGCCGCCCCGGGCGCGACTCCCGCGACGGCTATAATCTGGCGCCGACCGCTGTACTGAATGCGGTCGCGCCTCCCGCCATGATCCTGCGCATCCTCCTCCCCGCCGTCGACCGCCCCGACGCCGATGCCTCCTTCGCGTGGTCGCTCGCCGACGGGCGCGGCGAGAAGCTGCGCGAAGCCACGACGCCGCTCGCCGACGTGCCGCGCGCCGGCACGGTGGAGGCGCTGCTGCCGGCCTCGCGCGTGCTGTTCGCGCGCCTGAAGCTGCCGAAGGTGAACGCGGCGACCATCCGCGAGCTGCTGCCCTTCGCGGTGGAAGACCGCCTCCTCGCCGATCCCGCCCAGATCCACGCCGTGCCCGGCGCCACCAACGCCCGCGGCGAGACGCTGGTGGCGGTGGTGGACCGCGCATGGCTCGCCCGCGCCCTCGAAGTCCTCGCGGGCGCGGGGCTCCGACCCTCGCGCGCGGTGTGCGAAAGCGCGCTCCTGCCGGCGCGCGCCGGCGCCTGGCATGCCGTGCTCGGCACGGAGCGCTGCTTCCTCGTGGAGGACGATGGCCACGCCGTGGCTTTCGACCGGCCTGCCGGGGCGGAACCGCCGCTCGCCGTGCGCATCGCCGCCGATGAGGCCGCGCAGCGCGAAGCCCGGCCGCAACGGATCGAGGTGTTCGTGGATCCCGCGCTCGAGGCGCCCGATGCGGCGCTGTGGAGCGAACGCGCCGGCGTGACGGTGACGGTCTCGCAGGCGCGGCCGTCGCTTGCCGCATCGCTCTCTCCCCATGCCATCGACCTGCTCGCCGGCGACTTCGCGCGGCCGGCGGCGGCGCTGGGAACGCTTCGCCTGCCGAAGCTCGCCTGGGGGCTCGCGGCGGCGATCGTCGCGCTGCAGTTCGGGTTCACCACCGCCGACTGGTGGCGGCTCGAGCGCGAGCGCCGCGCGCTCGAGGCCGAGCGCGAGGCCATTTTCCGCGCTGCGTTCCCGGCGGCGAAGACGATCGTCGACCCGGCGCTGCAGATGCGCCGCAACGTGGCCGACCTGGAGCGCTCGCGCGGGCGCGCCACGGCAAGCGGTTTCCTCGCGCTCGCCACCGCCGCGGCGCAGCACGACGCGGCACCCGCGCGGCGCATGCGCTTCGCCGCCGGGCGGCTCGAGATCGACCGCGCGGAGGCGCCGAAATGAACGCGCCCGCCTTCTGGACGGCGAGGAGCGCGCGCGAGCGCGGCATGCTCGGCTGGGCGGCCGCGGCCGTCGCCGCGGTTCTCGTGATCGTCCTGGTGTGGCTTCCGGTGGAGCGCGCCCGCGCGCGCGTCTCCGCGCAATTGCCGCAGTTGCGCGCATCGGTGGCCGAGATGCGCTTCCAGGCCGCGCAGGCCGATGCGCTTCGCGCCCTGCCCGCGCGCGAAGCCGGGCCCGCCGGCTCCCTCGCCGGCCTCGTGGCCTCCGGCGCGCTCGCGCAGGGGCTTCCGGGCGCCCGCCTCACCGCGCTCGACGCGAGGCGCCTTCGGCTCACGGCCCAGGACGCGTCCTGGACGCGCCTCGTGGAGTGGATCGCCGCCGCGGGCGCGGCGCACGGGCTCGACGTGGAGGAAGCGACGATAGAGGCACTGCCCGCGGCCGGCCGCGTGCGCGCCGAAATCGTGCTCGCCGCGTCGTGAGCATCGCCCGATATTCCGCCGCGGCGGCAACCGCAGCCCTCCCGGCGACCGGCGGGCCACCGGCATGAATGCCTTCCGCGCACTCCTGCTCGGCGTTCTCGCCTACGGCGTCTTCCTCGTCGCCACGGCTCCGGCGAGTGTGGCGGCCTCGCGCGTGGCGGCAGCCACGCAGGGCCAGGTGAGGCTCTCGGAGGTCACCGGCACGGTGTGGCGGGGAGTGACGCGCGTCGATGTCGTTTCACCCGGGCTCGTGTTCACCGTGGACGAAGTGCGCTGGCGCTTCCTCCCCTCCCGCCTCTTCACCGGCCGCCTCGCCTTCGCCGTCGAGGCCCGCCTCGCGTCCTTGCGCGGCCGGGCGGAGGCCGCCCGCAGCCCCCTGGCCTGGCACCTGCGCGACCTGGACGTGCGCGGCGACGCATCCGCGATCACCGCGATCCTGCCTCTCGCGTCCGCGTGGCAGCCCGCCGGGGCGGTCGCCATCGATGCGCAGGCACTCTCGTGGGACGGCACGCGCGCGACCGGCAGCGCGACGATCGCGTGGAACGACGCGATGCTCGCCCTCTCGCAGGCCCGCCCGCTGGGAAGCTGGCGCGCGCAGGCCACGGCCGAGGCCGCGGCGCTTGAAATCGCGGTCGCGACGACGAAGGGGCCGCTGCGCCTGTCGGGGACGGGAACGCTCCCGATCCCCGGCCGCCTCGCCTTCAGCGGGGAAGCCCGCGCCGAGCCGGGGCGTGAGCGCGAACTCGAGCCGCTGCTGGACCTCCTCGGCCCCCGCCGGGCCGACGGCGCGCGCGCCCTCGAGCTGCGCTGATGGCGGCGCCGCCCTTCCGGGCGCCCTGGTGGCTCGCGAACCCGCACCTGCAGACGATCTACGGCTCCCTCGTCGCCGCGCGCCCCGCGATCCACTACCGCCGCGAGCGCTGGGAGACGCCCGACGGCGACTTCGTGGATGCCGACCAGGTCGACGGCGCGCCGGACCGCCCGTGGGTCGTGCTCTTCCACGGCCTCGAGGGTTCCTCCGCCTCGCCCTACGCGCGCACGCTCATGCAGCGCGTGGCCGAGCGCGGCTGGCGCGGGACGGTGGTGAACTTCCGGGGCTGCAGCGGCGAGCCCAACCGCCTCCTGCGCGCCTACCACTCCGGAGATTCCGCGGAGGTCGACTGGATACTGCGCCGCCTGCGACCGCTCGCGAACGGCGCGCCGCTGCACGTCGCAGGCGTCTCCCTCGGCGGCAATGCCCTCCTCAAGTGGCTGGGCGAACGCGGCGACGAAGCCGCGGGTCTCGTGGCGAGCGCGGCCGCGGTCTCGGCCCCCCTGGACCTCATGGCCGCCGGCGAGGCGCTCGGGCGCGGCTTCCCGATCCTGTACGCGAAGCACTTCCTCGCCACCCTGAAGGCGCGCGCGGCCGCCAAGCACGCGCGATTCCCCGGGGCCTTCGACCTCGAGCGCATGCGCCGCTCGCGCACGCTGCGCGAATTCGACGACGTGGTGACCGCGCCGCTGCACGGCTACCGGGATACCGACGACTACTGGACGCGCGCGAGCTCGAAGCCGCTGCTTGCCCGGATCCGCGTGCCCACCCTCGTGGTGAACGCCCGTGACGACCCGTTCCTGCCCGAGGCCGCCCTTCCCGCCTCCGGCGAGGTCTCGGCCGCCGTCACGATAGAATTCCCTTCTCGGGGCGGGCATGTGGGATTCGTCTCCGGCCCGTTCCCGGGCCACATCGGCTGGCTCGCGCAGCGCCTGCTGCACTTCTTCGATCACCAGGAATGACACGCCCATGGCAACCCCCATCGCCCCCGAGATCTTCAAGGCCTACGACATCCGCGGCATCGTCGACAGGACCCTCACGGAGGAAGCGGTCGAGGCGATCGGCCGCGGCCTCGGCACCCTGGGCGCGAAGCAGGGCGTGAAGCGCTTCGTGGTCGGCCGCGACGGGCGCCTCTCGGGCCCGCGCCTCGTGGCCGCTCTCACCCGCGGGTTGAACGCCGCCGGCATGGACGTGACCGACATCGGCGTCGTGGCCACACCCATGGTCTACTTCGCGACCCACGAGCTCGCCACGGGCAGCGGCGTCATGGTGACCGGCAGCCACAACCCGCCCGAGTACAACGGCCTGAAGATGATGGTGGCCGGCGACACGCTCGCTTCCGAGGCGATCCAGGACCTGCGCCGCCTCGTCGAGGGCGGCAGGTTCGCCGCCGGCAAGGGCGCGAGCGAAGCGAAGGACATGACCGCGGCGTACCTCGCGCGCATCGTGGGCGACGTGAAGCTCGGCCGCCTCGTGCGCGTGGCGATCGACTGCGGAAACGGCTCGCCCGGCGCGATCGCACCCGCGCTCTACCGCAAGCTCGGCTGCGAGGTGCAGGAGCTCTTCTGCGAGGTCGACGGCACCTTCCCCAACCACCATCCCGATCCCTCGAAGCCGGAGAACCTCCAGGACCTCATCCGGGCGGTGAAGGAAGGCCACGCGGAGCTGGGTCTCGCCTTCGACGGCGACGGCGACCGCCTCGGCGTGGTGACCAAGAGCGGGCGGATCATCTACGCGGACCGCCAGCTGATGCTCTTCGCCGCCGACGTGCTGCAGCGCAATCCCGGCGCGAAGGTGATCTTCGACGTGAAGTGCACCCGCAACCTCTTCGGCTGGATCCGCGACCACGGCGGCGAGCCGGTGCTGTGGAAGACCGGGCACTCGCTCATCAAGGCGAAGCTGAAGGAAACCGGCGCGCCGCTCGCCGGCGAGATGAGCGGGCACATCTTCTTCAAGGAACGCTGGTACGGCTTCGACGACGGCCTCTACGCGGGCGCGCGCCTGCTGGAGATCCTCTCGCGCGCGCCGAACCTCACCCAGGCCCTCGAGGGATTGCCCGATTCCATCGCCACACCGGAGCTGAACCTCGCGCTGGAGAAGGAAGGCGAGAACCACGCCCTCATCGCGAGGCTGCAGAAGAGCGCGACGTTCGAGGGCGCGACGGAGGTGATCACCCTCGACGGCCTGCGCGTCGAGTACGCCGACGGCTTCGGCCTCATGCGCGCCTCCAACACCACGCCCGTCCTCGTGCTGCGCTTCGAGGCCGACACGGAAAGCGCCCTCGCCCGCATCCAGGCGGACTTCCGCCGTGTCCTCGCCGAAGCCCTGCCGAAGGCGAAGCTGCCGTTCTAGGCGCCCGCCACGCCCCGGCACCGGATCAAAAGAGGGTCAGCTCGCTTTCGAACTGCACGGTGCTGAGATCGCCCGCCGCGATCAGCTCCTCGTGACAGCACACGCGGTTCCGGCCCGTGTGCTTCGCGTGGTAGAGCGCCGCGTCGGCCTGCTGGATGATGGTGGACGGGAGATCCTGCGCGCCGATGGCGACGAAGCCCGTGCTCACGGTGACGGTACCCACCTGGGGAAAGGCCCTCCCCTCGAGCTTGCGGCGGAAGCGCTCGAAGACCGACGCGGCCTGGGAAAGGTCGATGTCGTGCAGCACGACCACGAACTCCTCGCCGCCGAAGCGGAAGAGCAGGTCGTTGTCGCGGAAGCATTCGCGCATCAGCCGCGAGAAGAGCAGCAGCACCTCGTCCCCGTACAGGTGTCCCAGCCGGTCGTTGATGCGCTTGAAATGGTCGATGTCGAGCACCGCGAGGCACGCCCTCCGCCCGCCTTGCGGTCCCTCGCCCCGGCTGGCCTGCAGCAGCCCGCCGATCTTCTCGTCGAAGGTCTTGCGGTTGAGGAGCCCCGTGAGGGTGTCGGTCTGGCTGTCGGTCAGCAGGCGATGGTGGTTGCGGTAGACCGAAAGCGTCTGCGCGACGACCTGCGCCTGGTGCGGACCGAGGTCCTCATGCTCGACCAGGAGCCCGAGCAGGCGCTTGTCGGAGGCATCCAGCGGCACGACGAGGAGCTTGCCGGCGGAGCAATCCGAAGGCGCCTGGAACGGCGCCCGGGACTGGAAGCTCGCGACGAAGTCCGCGGTGATCTCCGGGACCGGAAGGCCCGCCTTCGAGGCGACGTCGTTGCTGCGCCTCGCCTCGCCCTTCCAGGTCCACGCGCCGCGGGACTTGCGCGCCTGCGCCACGCAAATGCCGCGCGGGCTGAGCAGGGCGGCCACCGCCTGGCAGTAGTGCAGGTCGAGCGCCCGCGGCTCGCGCTCGCCGGTGAGCGTCACGAGGGCGTCGAGCACCGCGCCGATATTGACGTGCTGCATATCCCGCCATCCGAAAGGACTTGGCAATAGGGGCCTTAACGGCAGATTCCGGCGAAGCTTGAGGGCGCGCGCGCTCCTGCCGGCTGGCGGCCCGAAATGTCATTCACGAACAACAGGTTGCGGGGCGGGCGCGGCGCCCTATTGGATCCCGAGCGCCTCGCGGGCGATCCCGTCGAGGAGCGCCTCGACCTCCTTCAACGCCGCCTTCGAAGCCGGCGTGCCGTCCGGGCGCCAGGGGCGCCGGAAGGACACGTGGATCTTTTCCGGTTCCCGGGCGGTGGCGTGGACGACCATCGCGTACGGGCACTGGGAGACGTTCGCCGGATCGGCTTCCATCATCTTCCTCGACAGGCTCGCGCTGCAGAAGACGAACGCCTGCGCATCGGCATAGAGCTTCTTCGAGGAGTCGACATCCTTGCCGGTGCGCTCGAGCATGCGGTTCACGTGGGAGTGGTAATCGATCACCAGCCCGCGCGCCTCGATCGCGGTCCGGAGGTCGTCGCGCACGTCCTCGAACTTCGCTTTCTTCGCGTAACTCACCACGGGGTACGGATCGGCTGCCTGCGCGAACGCGCTCAGCGCCATCGCGAGGGCCGGCAGGAAAACGCGCATCTTCGCCATCACTCCTCCCAGGGGCAGGACATGCTGCATGCACGAACCGCCGCCCGGATCGGCTTCGACGGAAGCGGCGTCGATCACCGAAAAGTATACTGCCACCATGAGAGCCGGGATTTCCGCGGTCGTCCGCGCCCATCGCGCCACGCCATGAAAGCGTGGATCTTCCGCCGCTATGGCGGCCCCGAAGTGCTCGAATGGGCGGAACTCCCCGACCCCGTGCCGGGCAAGGGCGAGATGGTCGTGCGCGTCGTGGCCGCAGCGTTGAATCCCCTCGACTGGAAGCTGCGCGAAGGCCATTTCCGGTGGATGACCACGGGCCGCCTGCCGCGCGGCGTGGGCTACGACTACGCGGGAGTCGTCGAGGCCGCGGGCGAGGGCGTGACGCGGCTCAAGCCCGGCGACGCGGTCGTCGGCATCGTCAATCCCATGGCCGCGCGAAACGGCACGATGGCCGAACGCGTGTGCGCGACCGAGGCGCTCGCAACCGCGAAGCCGGCGTCGCTTTCCTTCGCCGACGCGGCCGCGCTTCCCGGCGCCGGCATCACGGCCGTGCAGGGCCTGCGGGACGCGGGCCTCGCCGCGGGCCAGCGCGTGCTCGTCGTGGGCGCGGCGGGCGGTGTCGGCTCCTTCGCCGTGCAGCTCGCGAAGGACGCCGGCGCCCACGTGACGGCGGTGGCGAGCGCCGCAGGTCAGGCATTCCTCAGCACCCTCGCGCCCGACCGCGGCATCGACCGCGACCGCGAGAACTGGAAGGCGCTGGACGAGCGCTTCGACGTGGTCTTCGACACGTCCGGCACCTCCACTTTCGGGGAATGCCGCGCGCTTCTCGCCCCGGCGGGCGCCTACGTCAACACCCTGCCCGGCGCCGCGCTCTACCTCTGGTCCTGGTGGCTTCGCCTCGCCTCGCGGCAGCGCTGCGTGCCCGTCATGGAGCGGCCGAACCGCGCCGATCTCGAGACGCTCGTGCGCCTCGCGACAAGCGGGCGCCTGCAATCCGCGGTCACCCGCACCGGGCGTTTTGACGAGGTGCCGGATCTCGAGCGCGAGATGGCCGCGGGCCACAACCAGGGCAAGATCGTGGTGCGCTTTGCACCCGACCCCTAGCCGTTTCGCCCCTTGACGCGACGCAAACGCGCACGCGCCCGCGGCCGTAGGATGGACCGGATATGAAAACGAGGAGAGGGGAGCCATGGATCCGCGCCTGAAGGAACTGGTCGGCAAGTCCGTTCTCGCCAAGGAACTCTCGGCGGGCGACATCGATGTCGTCGCGGGGCTCGTGCGCCTGCACCGCCTCGAGGACGGGCAGGTGATCACGCCCGAGGGCGAGCCCGACAGCCACATGCACGTGATCGTGAACGGCGCGCTCGCCGTGTCGCGCCCGGGCCCCGAGGGACAGTGGGAAAACCTGCACGTGATGACCGCGGGCGATCTCGTGGGAGAACTCTCCTTCCTGGACGGCACGCCGCGCTACGCGGCGCTGCGGGCGGTGGGGCAAACCGAGATTTTCAGCCTCGACCGCGCCGATCTCGAGGGACTCGTCGACAAGCACCCGTGGATCGCCTACCGCCTGATGCGCGCCATCGTGCGCTTCACCCACGGGCTGCAGCGGCGCATGAGCATGCAGTCGGCCGAGCTCATGCATTACCTCTACAAGAACCAGGCGAAGTACTGAATCGCGCCGGACCGTCCGGCCGGTTGATTCACGTCAATTGGCCTTTGGCCCACTCCCCTACCCTTGCGACAGGGCGGCGGGCCGGGCGGCAGGTGCGACGGCGCGCCGGCAGATCGCGGACCGCCCCTTCACGCGGAAAGACCGATGCACGCAATCAAGCGCGGGTTGGACCTTCCCATAGCCGGCCTTCCGGTCCAGTCGATCGAGGACGCAGCGGCCGTCTCCCGCGTGGCGATCCTGGGCGCCGACTACGCGGGGCTCAAGCCCGCCCTGGAGGTGCAGCCCGGCGACGAGGTGCTGCGCGGCCAGCTGCTCTTCGAGGACAAGAAGATTCCCGGCGTGCGCCACACGGCGCCTGCGGCCGGACGCGTCCTCGCCATTCACCGCGGCGAAAGGCGCGCCTTCCAGTCGGTGGTGATGGAGGTGTCCCGCGAGGACGGCCCCGAGGCCCAGGTGGCCTTCGCGGGCTGGAAGGGCTCGCCGCCCGAGCGCGGAGACGGCGCCGCGCTCCGGGCGCTCCTGCTGGAATCGGGTCTGTGGACCGCGTTTCGCACGCGCCCCTTCAGCCGCTCGCCGTCGCCGGACGCCGAGCCCCAGGCGATCTTCGTGACGGCGATCGACACGCGACCGCTAGCGCCCGACCCCGACGTGGCGCTTGCCGGCCGCGAGTCCGACCTCGAGGCCGGCATCCTCGCGCTGCGCGACCTCACCGCGGGCCCCGTGTACGTCTGCCGCTCGTCGGGCTCGAAGCTGCCGGTGCCGGCGGCCGAGCGCATCGTGGCCGAGGAATTCTCCGGGCCGCACCCCGCGGGCAACGCCGGCACGCACATCCATTTCCTGCATCCCGCCGGCGCGCACCGCACCGTCTGGCACATCGCGGCCCAGGACGTGGCCGCGATCGGCCATCTCCTCGCCACCGGCCGGATAGACACCTCGCGGGTGATCTCGCTCGCCGGCCCCGGCGTGCGCGCCGCGGCTGCTGCGCACGCGCATCGGGGCTTCGGTGACGGAACTCGTGGCCGCGCAGCTCGCGCCCGGCGAGCAGCGGGTCGTGTCCGGCTCGGTGCTGGACGGGCGCACCGCCATGGGCGAGGCGGAGGGCTTTCTCGGCCGCTTCCACCACCAGGTGAGCGTCCTCGCCGAGGGGCGTGAACGCGAGCTCCTGGGCTGGATCGCGCCGGGGGCCGGCAAGTACTCCGTGATCGGCGCCGTGCTGGGGGCCTTCTCCCGGGCGCGGCGCGCCTTCACCACCACCACCAACGGCTCGCCGCGCGCGATGGTGCCGATCGGCACCTACGAAAGCGTCATGCCCCTGGACATCCTGCCGACCTTCCTGCTGCGCGCGCTCCTCACCGGCGACATCGAGCGGGCCGAGGCGCTCGGCGTGCTCGAGCTGGACGAGGAGGACCTCGCGCTCTGCACCTACGCCTGCCCGGGCAAGAACGACTACGCGCCGCTCCTGCGCGACATGCTCTCGCGCATCGAGAAGGAATCCTGATGGCGGCGCTCGAGAGACTCCTGGAGAAGGCAGGCCGGTACTTCGAGCCGGGCAAGCCGCTCGCGCGCTTCCACGCGCTCTACGAGGCCACCGACACCTTCGTCATGACGCCGCCCTCGGTCACGCGCGGCGCCTCGCATGTGCGCGACGCGCTCGATCTCAAGCGCATGATGTCGATCGTCGTGATCGCGATGCTGCCCTGCGTGTTCATGGCGATGTACAACACGGGCCTGCAGGCGAACCTCGCGCTGGACCCCGCGAAGCTCGCGAACCTCGCGGGCTGGCGCCACGACATCATGCGCGCCCTCGGCTTCGGCTACTCCGCCGCGAGCCTCGGCCAGTGCCTCTTCCACGGCAGCCTCTACTTCCTGCCGCTCTACGCCGTCACCATGGCCGTGGGCGGGTTCTGGGAAGTGATCTTCGCGGTGGTTCGCCGCCACGAGATCAACGAGGGTTTCCTCGTCACCGGCCTCATCTTCCCCTTGACCCTTCCGGCCACCGCGCCCCTCTGGCAGGCCGCACTCGGGATCACCTTCGGCGTGGTGGTGGCCAAGGAGATCTTCGGCGGCACGGGCATGAATTTCCTCAACCCCGCGCTCGCCGGTCGCGCCTTCATGTTCTTCGCCTACCCGGCGGAGATGAGCGGCGACAGCGTGTGGGTCGCGATGCAGGGCGTCCACGCGGTGGACGGCTGGTCGGGCGCCACGGTGCTCTCGACGATACGCGGCCTCGAAGGGCCGGTTTCCGCGGCCCAGGGGCTTTCCTGGACCAACGCCTTCCTGGGCTTCGAGCCGGGCTCGCTCGCGGAGACCTCTGCGCTCGCCTGCCTCATCGGCGCGGCGATCCTCATCGTGACCGGCGTGGGGTCGTGGCGAATCATGGCCGGCGTGACGGTCGGAACCGTCGCCATGGCGCTCCTCTTCAACGCCGTGGGCTCGAAGTCCAATACCTTCTTCGCCCTGCCCTTCTGGTGGCACATGGTGCTCGGGGGCTGGGCCTTCGGCACGGCGTTCATGGCGACGGACCCGGTGACCTCGCCCTACACGAACCGGGGCCGGTGGATCTACGGGTTCTGGATCGGCGCGCTCATCGTCCTGATCCGCGTCCTGAATCCGGCCTATCCGGAAAGCGTGATGCTCGTGATCCTCTTCATGAACACCATGGCCCCGCTCATCGACTTCTTCAGCGTGCGGGCCAACGTCCAGCGAAGGAAACGCCGTGCCCAGGCTTGACTCGCCCCGGTACACCTTCGCCTTCGCCGCGGTCGTGTGCGTGGTGTGCGCCGCGCTCGTGTCGGTGACCGCGGTCCTGCTGCAGCCCCGGCAGAAGGCGAACGCCCGCCTCTACATGGAGAAGAACGTCCTCGTCGCGGCGGGCCTCGTGAAGCCCGCGCAGGACGTGGGCCTGCGCGACGTCGAACGCATCTTCAAGGCCGACATCCGGGTGCGGCTGGTCGATCTCGCCACGGGAGAGCTCGTGCCGGAGGACGGCCGCGACGCGCGCGACTACGACCAGCGCGCCGCCCGCAACGACCCCGCCACCAGCCGCAGCGCGCCCGCGAACGATGCGGGCGTGAAGAGACTCCCGAAACGCGGCATCGTCTATTTCGTGATGCGCGAGGGCAAGGTGGACCAGCTCGTGATCCCGGTGGAAGGGCTCGGCATGTGGGGGACGATATACGGCTTCCTCGCCCTCGACCGCGACGCGAACACGGTGCGCGGCATCACCTACTACGACCATCGCGAGACGCCGGGCCTGGGCGGGGAGATCGGCAATCCGGACTGGCAGAGAATCTGGCACGGCCGTCGCGGCTACGACGAGCAATGGATCGCGCGCATCGCGGTCATCAAGGGCCAGGCGGGGCCGCCGGAGACCGACCCGCTCCACGTCGACGGCCTCTCCGGCGCCACGATCACGAGCAACGCGGTCACCCGGCTCGTGCGCTACTGGCTCTCCGAGGGCGGCTACGGGCGATTCCTCCAGGGCTTCCGGGAAAGGGGCACGGCATGAGCACCACCACCCCGGCCGCGGGAGGCTTCGGCAGGAAGGAGCGCGCCACGCTCCTCGAGCCGCTCGTCGCCAACAACCCGATCACGGTGCAGATGCTCGGCATCTGCTCCGCGCTCGCCGTCACCACGCGCGCCGACAAGGCGCTCGTCATGGGCGCGGGCGTGATCATGGTCACCATCCTAGCCAACCTCGCCGTGAGCCTGGTGAGGAACCACACGCCGGGCTCGATCCGCATCATCGTGCAGCTCACCATCATCGCCTCGCTGGTGATCGTGTTCGACCAGATCCTCAAGGCCACGCTCTACGAGCTTTCCCTCGAGCTTTCCGTCTTCGTGGGCCTCATCATCACCAACTGCATCATCATGGGCCGCGCGGAGGGTTTCGCGATGTCGAACCCGCCCCGCCTGTCGGTCCTCGACGGCCTGGGCAACGGCCTGGGCTACGCCATCGTGCTGCTGCTGGTGGCGTTCGTGCGCGAGCTCTTCGGCGCCGGGAAGATCTTCGGCTTCGTGATCCTGCCGCTCGCCAAGGACGGCGGCTGGTACGTGCCCAACGGCATGATGCTGCTCGCCCCGTCGGCGTTCTTCATCATCGGCGGGATCATCTGGGCGGTGCGCAGCCTCCGGCCCGAGCTGCAGGAGAGGAATAGCCGCGCCATGGAGCACTACCTCAACATCGCCATCCGCGCCACGTTCCTGGAGAACATGGCGCTCGCCTACTTCCTCGGGATCTGCTCGTTCCTCGCCTGCTCCCGGAAGGTGGAGACGGCGTTCGGCCTGGGGATCGCCGTGGTCTTCGTGCAGTCGATCACGGTGCCGCTGAACAACCTGATCCTGCGCTACCTGCTGGGAGAGGGCGCGCTCGCCTGGGTGCATCCCTCGCTCGCCGAGGCCGACCTCACGTTCCTCTCATTCATCATCTTCATCGGCTCCATCGCCGCGGCCGTGCAGGTGGTGGAGATGACCATCGAGAAGTTCGCCCCGGCGCTTTATACCACGCTCGGCGTCTTCCTGCCGCTCATCGCGGTGAACTGCGTGATCCTCGGCGGCTCGCTCTTCATGCAGGAGCGCGACTACACCTTCGCCGAGAGCGCGGTCTTCGGCGTGAGTTCCGGCCTGGGCTTCGCCATCGCCATCGTCGCCATGGCCGCGGCGCGCGAAAAGCTCGCCTATTCCAACCTGCCCGCGGGACTGCGCGGCCTGGGCATCGCATTCGTCACGGCCGGGCTCATCTCGGTCGCCTTCATGATGTTCTCCGGAATCCAGCTCTAGGGCCGGCCCCATGATCGAGATCGTCCTCGGCATCGCCATGTTCACCACCGTGATCCTCGCGCTCATCGGGCTCCTGATGGTGGCGCGCTCGCGGCTCGTGGCCACGGGGGACGTGACGATCACCATCAACGAGGACCCGGACAAGGCCCTCAAGGCGCCGGCGGGCAGCACACTGCTCGCGCTCCTCTCCGACGCGCAGATCTTCATTCCGTCGGCCTGCGGCGGCAAGGGCGCCTGCGGCGTCTGCGAGGTCATCGTCAAGGAAGGCGGCGGCGAGCTCCTCCCGACGGAAGCGGGGATCATCTCCCGCGGCGAAGCGAGGCGGGGCCACCGGCTCGCCTGCCAGCTCAAGGTGAAGGGCGACATGAAGATCGAGCTGCCCGGCGAGATCTTCGAGGTGAAGAAGTGGACCTGCAAGGTGGTCTCGAACCGCAACGTGAGCACCTTCATCAAGGAACTGAAGCTGGAACTCCCCGAGGGCGAGGTCGTGCCCTTCCGCGCCGGCGGCTACATGCAGATCAGCGCGCCGTCCCACAGTCTCGCCTTCAAGGACTTCGCGATCGAGCCGCAATTCCGCGAGGAGTGGGACAAGTTCGACCTGTGGCGCTTCAAGTCCGTGGTCGACGAGCCCGTGGAGCGCGCCTACTCCATGGCGAACTACCCGCTCGAGAAGGGCATGCTCCTCTTCACGATACGGATCGTCTTCGCGCCGGAATACCGCGAGGACATCCCCCCGGGCAAGATGAGCTCCTGGCTCTTCAACCTGAAGCCGGGCGACCCGGTGGTGGTCTCGGGCCCCTTTGGCGAGTTCTACGCGCGCGACACCGACAACGAGATGTGCTTCGTCGCGGCGGGCGCGGGCATGGCGCCGATGCGCTCGCACATCTTCGACCAGCTCCTGCGCCTGGACGCGAAGCGAAAGATCACCTTCTGGTACTCGGCGCGGAACCTGAGCGAGGCCTTCTACGTCGAAGAGTGGAACGCGCTTCAGGAGAAGCACCCGAACTTCCGCTGGCACCTGGTGCTCTCCGAGCCCCGCCCCCAGGACAACTGGAAGGGGCCCGTCGGGCTGGTCCGCCACAATGCGTTGCGGAACCTCTACCTCAAGGACCACCCGGCGCCCGAGGACATCGAGTACTACCTGTGCGGGCCGGACATGATGAACAAGGCGGTGATCCGGATGCTCCTGGAGCTGGGCGTGGAGCGCGAGAACATCATGCTGGACGACTTCGGCATATGACGAAGGCAAGGAGAACGCGATGACCATAGCCACGGTCCTGGACGCCCTGCACGAGGTGGGCCAGGTGAAGATCCACTCGGTGGACGCCTCGGCCTTCGTCGAGGAGGCCGTCGAGCTCATGGCCGTGAAGGAGATCGGCGCGGTCGTCGTGAGCACGGAGGACGCGCTCATGGGCGGCATCTTCACGGAGCGCGACCTCATGATGCGGGTGGTGCGCCCGGGCCTGGACCCCAAGTCCACGCCGCTCTCCATGGTCATGACGCGCGACGTCCACTTCGTCTCGCCAGGGACCACGCTGGAGGCCGCGCTCGCGCTCATGTACGTGCACCGCCACCGGCACCTGCTCGTGATCGACGGGCCGCACATGCACGGCCTGGTCTCGATGCGCGACCTCGCCTACCACCTCATCCGCCACGGGGAGGGCCGCTTCGAGGCGGCCGTGCGCCTCGCCGGCGGGCCGGGCACCTGAAAACCGGAAGGACCGACGACATGGACACCCTCCTCTCCCCCCGCCGCAGGGCGCTCATCCAGGCGCTCGGCGCTTCCGCGATCCTCGCCGGCTGCGGCGAGGTTCCGGGCCTTGCCCGCAGGCCTCTCGCCGCCTTCCAGGGCCCGGCGATGGGCACCGTGTGGAACGCGAAGCTCTCCGGCGCGCTCCCCGAAGGGCTCGCCACGCGCGGCCCGGCGGCGATCGCGGCCGCGCTCGACTCCGTGGTGGCGCGCATGTCGAACTACCTCGACGACTCCGAGCTTGCCCGCTTCAACCGCCAGCCCGCCGCCGCGCCGCTCGCCGTGTCGCGCGAGACGCAGGAGGTCTTCGCCCTCGCCCGCGAGGTGAGCGAGGCCACGGCAGGCGCCTTCGACGTGACGGTGGCCCCCGCGGTGGACGCCTGGGGCTTCGGCCCGTCGAAGGCCACGCGCATTCCCGGCTCAGCGGAACTCGCCGCGCTCGGGGCCCGCATCGACTGGCGCGCCATCGCCGTGGACCGCGAGACGGGCACGCTCGCCAAGTCGCGCGAGGGCGTGCGCGCCGACCTCTCCGCGATCGCCAAGGGCTACGGTGTGGACCTCGCCGCGCGCGCCCTCGACGCGGCCGGCGCGACGGACTACCTCCTGGAAGCCGGTGGCGAAGTGCGCGTGCGCGGACGCAACGCCGACGGCGAGCCGTGGCGCATCGGCATCGAACGCCCGGATGCCGTGCCGCCGCGCGCGCACCTCGTGGTGCCGCTCGACGAAATGTCCATGGCCACTTCCGGCGACTACCGCATCTACTTCGAGCGGGACGGCCGCCGCTACTCCCACGAGATCGACCCGGCCACGCGCGAGCCGGTGCGCGGCGACCTCGCCTCCGTCACCGTCGTCGCGCGCGAATGCGCCTGGGCGGACGCCATGGCCACGGCGCTCTTCGTGATGGGCCCGGAGCGCGGCCTTGCCTTCGCCACGCAACGCGACATGGCCGCGTGCTTCATCACGCGCGACGGCAAGGGCGGGTTCGCCGACCGGCAGACGCCCGCGTTCGCGAAACTCGGCGCCGCGCGCGCGAAGGCCTGATCGCCATGGGCGCCACGCTCGCCGTCGTCTTCCTCGCCACGCTGGTGCTCCTCGCCCTCGCGGTGGGGGCGATGGCGCTGGGCTCGCGCATGACGGGGCGGTGCCTGCGCGGCTCCTGCGGCGGTCCCGCCGTGCTGGGGCCGGACGGCAAGCCGATCGATTCCTGCGAGGGCTGTCCGAATCGCAAGGACTAGCGGGCGCCCGATGGCCCGCTGATTGCGGCGGGCCGGAAAGCCCTCAGCGATCCGACCCGGCCTTCTTGCGGCGCGCCTTCGTCTTGCGGGGCGCCGGCTTGGCCGCTTCCCGCGCCGCCTCGCCCGCCGCGTCTTCCGCAGCCTCGACGGCGCGACCCATGGCCTCGGCGGCCTCGTTGCCTACCTGGGACATCATGTTCCACGCCCACAGCGCGGGGTTCGGCAGTTCCTCGCCGCCTCCCGGAGCTTCCGAACCGGACTGCCCCTCCTCCATCGCCGCGCGGATGCGCTCGCCGCCCTTCACCATCTGGCGCTGGTACTCGAGGCTCTTGATCGAGAGCTGCAGCATGTTGAGGTTCGCCTTGAGCCAGTGCTCCACGGTCTCGAGTTCCGCGATTTTCCTCTCCAGCTCCTTCGCGTCGAGCACCGGGAACATGAGGCTCTGCAGCGGGTAGGCCCCCGGGTTCACCATCTTCTGCCAGAGATCGAACATGTCCTGCGGCGTGACGGGCTTGGCCATGGGTTCTCCTACCGGTCGTGGCGGGCGATGAAGTCGCGCATTCTCGGGTAGATCATCTCGCGGAACTTGCGCCCGGAGAAGATGCCGTAGTGGCCGACGCCGGGGGCGAGATAGTGCTCCTTCGAGCCCGCGGGGATGCCCTTGCAGAGCCCGTGGGCGGCCTGCGTCTGCCCGGGGCCGGAGATGTCGTCGATCTCGCCCTCGATGGTGAAGAGCGCGGAGACGCGGATGGCCTCGGGGCGCACGCGCTCGCCGCGCACCTTGAGCCGCCCGCGCGGCAGCAGGTGCTGGTGGAAGACGCGCTCCACCGTCTCCAGGTAGTACTCCGCCGGCAGGTCCATCACCGCGTTGTACTCGTCGTAGAAGCGCCGGTGCGCCTGCGCGCTTTCGCCGTCTCCCTCGATCAGGTGCTGGTAGTACTGCACGTGCGAATCGACGTGCCGGTCCGGGTTCATGGCCACGAATCCGGCGAACTGCAGGAACCCCGGATAGACGCGGCGCATGAAGCCGGGATAGCGCATCGGCACGCGTTGTACCACCTTTGCCTCGAACCAGGACATCGGCCGGTGGCGGGCGAAATCGTTCACCGCCGTGGGGCTCGAGCGCGTGTCGATCGGCCCGCCCATCATCGTGAGCGAGCGCGGCACCGGCTCGCCCGCGGCCGCCATGAGCGAGACCGCCGCGAGCACCGGCACCGTGGGCTGGCACACCGAGACCGCGTGCACCTCCGGGCCCAGGTGGCGCAGGAACTCGCGCACGGTGTCCACGTAGTCGTCGAAGTGGAAGGGGCCCGCGGCAAGCGGCACTTCCTTGGCGTCTAACCAGTCGGTGATCCACACGTCGTGGTCGGCGAGAAGCGTCTTCACGGTGTCGCGCAGCAGCGTGGCGAAATGCCCCGAGAGCGGCGCGAACACGATCACCTTCGGCTGCGGCGGGGCGCCCGCCTTCGCGAAGTGCAGCAGCCGGCAGAAGGGCTTGTCCAGCACGAAGACTTCCTTCACCGCGCAATCGCGCCCGCCGGAGCGCACCTTGCGGATGCCGAACGCCGGGCGCTCGTAGCGGCGCGTGAGGCGCCCCATGAGATCGAACGCGGCGGCGACGTTGCGGCTGCCGGGAAGCCACGAGAGCGGGCTCACCGGGTGGCCGTAGAACTCGTTGGCCGCATCGGCCATGGCGCGCCACGGCTGCATCGCGGCGCGTTGCCAATCGTAGAGCTGGTAGAGCACGGGCGGCGCCTCCGGGCATGCTGCGATGCGGCGTAGTGTAGCGGTTTTCCTTCGGCGCGCCGGTTGACGCGGCGCAAGATCGGCGGGCCCCCGCGATGCTCTGGTAAGCTCATCGGCATGCCACCCGAAGCCCATCGAAAGAACGGCGATCTCCTGCCGCTCTACCCCGCGATCGAGCCCCGCGGCGGCGGCGCACTCGAAGTCGGCGACGGACACCGGCTCTATTGGGAGGAAAGCGGCAGGGCCGACGGCGTGCCCGTGGTCTTCCTCCACGGCGGCCCCGGCGCGGGCGCGAGCCCCGTGCACCGCCAGTTCTTCGACCCCGCCTTCTACCGCATCGTGATCTTCGACCAGCGCGGCGCGGGCCGCTCGACGCCGATCGGCAGTCTCGAGGCGAACACGACGCCCGACCTCGTCGCCGACATGGAGCGGCTGCGCGAGCACCTGGGGATCGCGCGCTGGATCGTCTTCGGCGGCTCCTGGGGATCGACGCTCGCGCTTGCCTACGCCGAGCACCACCCCGCGCACTGCCTCGCGCTGGTGCTGCGCGGCATCTTTCTCGGCCGCGCCACCGAGATCGACTGGTTCCTGTACGGCATGCGCAGCGTCTTTCCCGAGCCCTGGCGCGAGTTCGCGCAGTTCATCCCCGCCGCGGAGCGCGGCGACCTGCTCGCCGCCTACCACCGGCGCCTCGTCGACCCCGATCCCGCGGTGCACCTGCCGGCCGCGCGGCGCTGGAGCGTCTACGAGGGATCGTGCTCGACGCTGCTGCCCAACCCGGCGCTGGTGGCGGATTTCGCCTCCGATCGCGTGGCGCTGGGGCTCGCGCGCATCGAGGCGCACTATTTCGCCAACCGCCTCTTCCTGTCCGAGGACGCCCTGCTCGCCGACGTCGACCGCATCCGCCACGTCCCCGCGGTCATCGTGCAGGGCCGCTACGACGCGGTGTGCCCGCCCGTCTCCGCGGATGAGCTGCACCGCGCGTGGCCCGAGGCCGAGTACCACGTCGTGCCCGACGCCGGGCATTCCGCGTTCGAGCCCGGCATCCGCTCGCGCCTGGTGGGCGCCATGGACGCCTTCCGGGAACGCCTCGGCCGCTGACCGTGCCAGCGGCAGATCCGTCCCTGGTCTGGCTCGCGTTCGGCGCTTGCGCAGTCCTGATCGGGTTCGGCGGCGTGTGGCTCTCGCGCTACGGCAACGTGATCGCCGAGCGCACCGGCCTGGGTGGAACCTGGGTGGGGCTGGTGCTCCTCGCGACCGTCACCTCGCTCCCGGAGCTCATCACCGGGATCAGCGCGGTCGCCGTCGCGAACGCGCCCGACATCGCCGTGGGCAACGCGCTCGGCGCCTGCGTCTTCAACCTCGCCATCGTCTCGGTGCTCGACTGGCTGCACCGCGAGGAGTCGCTCTTCGACCGCGCCGACATCGGGCACCTGCTCTCGGCGTCCTTCGGCATCATGCTGACGGCCTTCGTCGCCTTCAACCTGCTGCTCGCCGGTGGGCCCGGTACCTGGTCCGTGGGGCACGTGGGCCTCTACACGCCGGTGATCATCGGCTTCTACGTGCTCGCCATGTGGATCGTCTTCAACTACGAGAAGCGCGACCGGGCGAAGTTCGCGGGCAAGCTCGCGGGCGACGACACGCAGGTCACGCTCGCGCAGGCCGCGAAGCGCTACGCCGGCGCGGCCGCGGTGGTGCTCGCGGCAGGTTCGGCGCTGCCCTTCGTGGGCCAGGCGCTCGCCGCGGCGTACGGGTGGAACACCTCGTTCGTGGGCACCGTGTTCATCTCGCTCATCACGTCGCTGCCGGAACTGGTGGTCACCGTGTCGGCGCTGCGCCTGGGCGCCCTCGACATGGCGATCGCGAACCTCCTGGGCAGCAACCTGTTCGACCTGCTGGTGATCGCGATCGACGACCTCTTCTACCTGCCCGGGCCGATCCTCTCCCACGTCTCGCCCGTGCACGCCGCCTCCGCCCTCACGGCGATCGTGATGACCGGCGCCTTCATCGCGGGGCTCGTGTACCGGCCGCGCTCGCGCGTGTTCGGCACCGTCGGCTGGGCGAGCATCTTCCTGCTTGTGGCCTACGTCCTCAACGCCTTCCTGCTCTTCCTGAGGGGCGCCTAGCCCGACGAGGCCATGAGCTGGCCCACGTCCGTCGCGTAGCCGGCAATGCGCTTGTGGAGCTTGGCGCGCTGCGCGGGCGTGAGCGTCGCGTCGAGGGCCGCCACCATCGCGAAGACCCTCTCGTCGCGGGCGCGCATCTTCGCGGCGTAGTCCGCGCTGCGCCACGACCCGGTGTCGAGGAGGATCCGCTCGAGCCCCGCGACAATCGCCTCGCGCGAGGGCCGGGAGCGAACGAGCGCGAGTGTCGCGGCCTGCCGCCGGCGCCGGTCGTCCATCCAGTCGTCCGTGATGTCGTCCAGGGCGCCCACGTGCGCGCGCACGAGATCGCGCTGCGCGGCCGAGAGCCTGCCCGTCCAGTCGTCGATGCGCTCGAGGTAGCGCTTCACCCGCAGCTCGCGCCGCTCCTCGCGCGAGGCCTTCGCGACCTCCTTCGTCTTCTCCGCGTTGTCCTCGGCGAACCTGCGCTCGAGCCGCTCGACCTGCTCCGGGTGCAGCTGCAACAGGAAGTCGGCCATGTCGGGCAGGGCCTGGCGGATCGTGCGCTCGTAGAGCGCGCGCATGTCGCCGTAGAAGCGCCGCGCGTCCTCCCGCGTGATGCCGGTGGCCGCGTGCATGGCCATGTCGTGCAGCAGCCGCTCGGTGGCCGGGAGCTCATGGGCGCGGTGCCAGGCGAGCAGCCTCCCGAAGCGCTCCTTCACCCAGTCGCGCTGGCCGTCGTGGAGATCGAACCAGTCGTCGACCATCCACACCGCGGCCACACCGGCGTTGTTGTACGCGAGGCGAGTGACCGTGGAGCAGGCGGAGAGCAGCGCGACGAGCGCCGCGGCGAGGAGCGCGTGGCGCAGGAACCTCGTCACCAGGGGATGGGCTTGCGGTCGCGGAAGAACTGCCCCGAGGGGCCGGTGGAGGGCAGGAGCGCCAGCCATATCGCGGTCCCGGCGCCCTCTTCCACGCCGCGCGGCGCTTCGGTCCCGCCCATGTCGGTGCGCACCCAGCCCGGGCTCAAGGAGTTCACGAGGATGCCCTGCCCCTTCACTTCCGCCGCGAGCGTCGCGGTGAGGGCGTTGAGCGCGGCCTTCGAGACGCGATAGGCGGGGCTGCCCGCGCCCATCTGGGAGAGCTGCCCGAGCCCGGAGGAGATGTTCACGATGCGCCCGTAGGCCACGCGCTGCATGAGCGGCAGCACCTCGCGGCACAGGCGCACGGCGCCGAAGAGGTTGGTCTCGAAAGTCTCGCGCCAGAGCGAGGTCTTCGTGTCGACCACGCGCGCCTCCTTCGACTCCGGGTACACGCCCGCGTTGTTCACGAGGATCGCCGGGGGCCCGAAGTGCTTCTCGACGTAGGCGACCAAGCGGCGCACGCTCTTCGTGTCGTTCACGTCGAGCGCGTGGCTCACGGCGAGATCTCCGGCCTTCAGGCTCGCGCAGGCGCGCGCTCCCTTTACCGGGTCGCGCGCGCCCATGACGACGCGAACGCCCTCCCGCACGAGCTGCCGGGAGATCTCCAGGCCAATGCCCCGGTTGGCACCGGTGACGATGGCGGTCTTTGCGATGGACATTTGTCTCCTCTGGGCGACGGCATTTGCGGGGTGGCTGCTATGATAACGGCACAAGCGCCCCTGCGAAGCACGCTCCATGCCGAAGTTTCTGCGCGCGGTCCGCCTCGACGACTCCGACGAGCACCTTTTCAAGACCCACGGCGCCGCCCGCGAAGGCGACTGGGTCGTGAGCGGGGGCTACGCGGTGTGCGACTTCGCCCACGCCCCGAAGTGCGATCCGCGCTGCTACTGCGAGTCGTCCTTCCTCGCGCTCCAGGGGCGCAGCCGCTGCTCGATCGCCGAAGTGGTCGACGTGAGCGAGGGCGAACTCGAGGCCCACGTCGATGCGCTCGCCTGGTTTCTCGTGAAGGGCTGGGGCGCGCCTTCCTGGGAAATCGCGCGGCGCCTGGCCGAGGAGGAAGTGCGCCACACCGCCGACGTCTGCGAGACGCTCGCGCCGGAGGTCTGGATCACCGTGAAGCGCACGCCGCGCGAAGGCGGTGGTGCCGTGGACGAGCAGTACGCCGTCTACGACCGGCTCCTCATCGGCTCCCACAAGCTCTGAAGCCCGCCGTGCGAACGCCTCGCCACTCGGGCACACTCCTGCACACCGCACCCCGGAAACCCTGAAAATGACCTACGCCGCCATCACCGGCTGGGGCAAGTGCATGCCCCCGGCCGTCCTCTCCAACGCGGACCTCGCAACCTTCATCGAGACCGACGACGAGTGGATCACCTCGCGCACCGGCATCCGCGAGCGGCGCATCTCGCACGTGCCGGTGACTTCCCTTGCCCACGTCGCGGCGGCGCGCGCGCTCGCCTGCGCGGGCCTCGACGCCGCCGATCTCGACCTGATAGTCCTCGGAAGCTGCTCCTACGACGAGCAGGTGCCCAACAGCGCCTCCGGCGTGCAGGCGCTCCTGGGCGCGGGCAACGCCGCGGCGATGGACGTGAACACCGCCTGCACGAGCTTCCTCTACGGCCTGTCCACCGCGAACGCGATGATCCGCACGGGCGTCGTGCGCAACGCCGTGGTGATCGGCGTCGAGGTGATTTCCCCGTTCATGGACTGGAACAACCGCAACGTCTCCGTGCTCTTCGGCGACGGTGCGGCCGCGGTGGTCCTCCAGGCGGCCGAGGAGAAGACGGGGCTCCTCGCGGAGAAGCTGGGCTGCTACGCGGACGCCCGCCACATCCTGCGCGTGCGCGGCATGGGCGCGGCCTACGCCAACCGCGGCGTCCCGGTGGGCATCACCGCATGGGATTTCGACGGCCAGGAGATCTTCAAGCGCGCGGTGCACGGCATGACGGAAGCCTCGCAGGTCGCGCTCGGCCGCGCCGGGCTCGCGATCGGCGACATCGACCTCGTGGTGCCCCACCAGGCGAACCTGCGCATCATCGAGTTCGTGGGCAAGCGCATCGGCGCGCCGCGCGAGCGCGTCTTCCTCACCGTCGAGCGCTACGGCAACATGTCGGCGGCGACCGTCCCGGTGGCGCTGGTCGACGCGATCGAGGAGGGCCGCGTGAAGCCGGGCGCGCGCCTGCTCACCCCGGCCTTCGGCGGCGGCCTCACCTTCTGCGCGCACGTGATCCAGTGGGGCGAGCGTTCCACCCCGAAGCGGGAGTGCACGGTGGATCTCCCGCCCTGCGAGCGGTCGGCCCTCGAAATGGTGCGCGCCATCATGGCGGTGAAGGCCGGCACGCAGGACGCCGCCGCGAAGCTCGACGCGCCGCTCGTCGCGTAGCGCCGCGCATGCTGCGGCTCTGGGGGAGGATCTCCTCCGTCAACGTGCAGAAGGTCGCCTGGCTCGTGGACGAGCTGGGCATCGACTGCGAGCGCATCGAGGCGGGCGGCGCCTTCGGCGTCGTGGCCACGCCCGAATACCGGCGCATGAATCCCAACGGGCTGGTCCCGGTGATCGAGGACGACGGCTTCGTGCTGTGGGAATCGAACGCGATCGTGCGCTACCTCGCCGCGAAGCACGCCGCGGGCACGCTCTGGCCCGACGATCTCCGGTTGCGTGCGGACGTCGATCGCTGGATGGACTGGCAGGCGACCACCTTCACGCCCGCGATGCGCGACGCCTTCCTGCAGCTCGTGCGCACGCCGCCGGAGGCGCGCAACACCGCGCGCGTCGAGGCCTCGCGGGAGGCCGGCGAGAAGGCCGCGGCCGTCCTGGATTCCCATCTCGCGGGACGCGGCTTCGTGGCCGGGGAGGCCTTCTCGCCCGCCGACATCGTGGTGGGCTGCGCCGCGCACCGGTGGTTGAACCTCCCGCTCGCGCGCGAGGCGCGCCCGCAGGTCGAGCGCTGGTACGCGGGGCTCAGGTCGCGGCCGGGCGCCGCGCGGGTGCTTTCGACGCCGGTGACCTGAGGGGCCGTCCCGCGGCGCCCGCGAAACCGCGAAGCGCCGCCACGCCCGCCGCGATGGTGACGGGCGCGCCGAAGAGCAGCAGCGGCGTCCAGGGAGAGGCCGCGAATTCGCCACCGGCGAAGGCCCGGCCCGCGGCCACCACGACGACGTCGATTCCCAGGAGCGCGGCCCAGGTCGTCGCGACCTCGCGCGCCGCGAGCCAGGCGCGCACGCGCGCATCCACGGTGACGGTCGCCACCGCGAATGCGCAGGCGAAGAGCGCGAGTGCGGCGATCACTTCGGCCGGAAGGCGCGCGAAGACGCCGGCCTGCGTGCCCGCCGCGACGGCGCCGGCCCAGAGCACCAGCGCGACCACGACCGCGTCGCGCGCATCCGTGTAGTCGTCTCTTTTCATGGTTCTTCCTTGTCGTGTGCGGTTCACAGGAGCGGCGCCGGCCCGGGAAAGGCCGACCATTCGTCGCGTGCGGGCGGCGGCGTGAAGACCACCGCGTCGCGCAGGAAATCCACGGTGTCCTGGACGACGCCGGAATCGCGCAGGATGGCGTTGTGGCCGAGCCCCGCGGTGCGCACGAAGCGCGCCCCGGGCCAGGCGCGCGCGACGGCAAGCCCCGCGGCAAGCGGCACGTCCGCGTCGCCCTCGTCGTGGATCACGAGCGCCGGCACCGCGAGCGAGGCCACCGCGCGCGGCAGTTCAAGCTCCTCCCAGCGCACGCCGTAGCGTCGCTCGACGGCCGCCTGCAGCTTGCCGCGCAGTCCCTCGCCCAGGCCCAGCTTCCGCGCGAACCACGCGGAGTAGCCCACGAGCGAGGAAGGCGGCGCCACCAGGACGCTGCGCGCCGCGAGCCCCGTGGCGCGCAGGAAGGGCGCGATCGCCGCGGCTCCCAGCGAATGGCCCACCACGCCGGCCACGGGGATCCCGCGGGCTGCAAGCGCATCGGCCACGGCGCCGATACCGCGCCCGAAATCGACGAGCGACGACTGGCGCCCCTCGGAAAGCCCATGGCCCGCGTGGTCGAACGCGACCGCCTGGAAGCCCGCGCCGAGCAGCGCCGGGATGAAGGCGCGGAACTGCGCACCGCGCCCGCCCCAGCCGTGGCTGAGGATCACCGCCGGCGCTTCCCGCGGGCCGAACTGCCACGCGGCGAGGCGCCCCTCCGTGCCCCGGACCACGAAACCCTCGCCTCCCGCGAGGAAGGCGCGGTCGCGTTCTCGCATGGCGCGCCGCGGCGGCGTGAGGAAGAGGCGCACCGCGTCGGCGAGCGCGCGTTCGGGCGCGACGAGCGCGCCCACCTGCAGGCGGGCGCGCGTGGACAGGATCCGTATGGAACGAACGATCGTGCTATTAAAGGGCGACAGGACGAGGGACATGGAACCTCCGGCTTGCGGGGATCAGCGGCGCGGGGCCGCGGTGCGAGTGGAACTGCGGGCTGCGGGCTTGCGGGCGGGCGCGCGGTGGAATTCCACCAGGCGCTCGAAACCGGCGATCGCGCGCGCGGCGGCCCCCGCGTCGCCGAGCAGGCGCTGCGTGTGGTAACAGGCGAGCACGAGGCCGAACATCTCGTAGACGAACTGCCCCGGGTCCGTGCCGGCGCGCAGGTCGCCGCAGTCGACCGCCATCTTCACGGCCTTGGCGAGCTCCCGCGCGAGGCCGCGCTGGCGCTCGACCACGGCCACGCGCATGGGGCCGGGCTGGTCGTCGTACTCCGCCGAGGCCGCCTGCATCGGGCAGCTGCCGCGCAGCGTCGCGTGCTCGGGCCACACGATCCAGTTCCCGAACAGGGCGCGCAGGCGCTTCAGGCCCCGCGGCGCCTTGAGCGCGGGCAGGAACACCGCCTCGGTGAAGCGGCGCGCGGTCTCGTCCAGGGCGGCGATCTGCAGCTCCGTGCGCGAGCCGAAATGCGCGAAGAGCCCGCTCTTGGACAGGCGCGTGCGCTCGGCGAGCGAGCCGATCGTGAGCGACTCGAACCCCGCCTCGCTCGCCTGCTGCACGGCAGCGTCGAGGATCTGGGCGCGGGTCTCTTCTCCCTTGCGGGCCTTGAGGGCTTGGGGCGACATGGGCGCAGAATAGAACGACCGTTCGTATCATGTCAAGCCCCCTTCCCGCCGCGGCGCTACCATCGGGGCATGGACCTGCGCCGCTACGACCTGAACCTCCTGGTGACCCTGGAGGCGCTCCTCGACGAGGGGGGCGTGACCGGCGCCGCCCGCCGATTGAACCTGAGCCAGTCGGCGGTGAGCGCCGCGCTCGACCGGCTGCGCAAGGTCTTCGCCGACCCGCTCCTGGTGCGCGCGGGCAACCGCATGGAGCCCACGCCCTTCGCGCGGCGCCTCCAGGGCCCGATCAAGACCGCGCTCGCTTCCGTATCCCTCGCCCTCGCCCTGCCGCAGAAGTTCGATCCCGCCCGGGCGAAACTGCACGTGCGCTGGGGGCTGTCGGACTACGTGGGCCTCATCATGCTGCCCGAGCTCTACGGCGTCCTCGCCCGCGAGGCGCCGGGGATCACGCTCGAGGTGATCCCGAGGCCGGCCGACGACGCGATCACGCGCCTCGTCGCGGGGGAAGTGGACCTCGCCACCGCCGTCGATCCGCCCGAGGGGCGCGACCTCTTCAACGCGCCGCTCGTGGAGGAGCGCTTCGTGTGCGTGATGCGCCCCGGGCATCCGCTGGCCGGCGGGCGCCTCACGCTCGCGCGCCTCGTCGACTTCCCCCACGTGCTCGTGACGGCCCATGGCGCGAGCGCGGGCCTCGTGGACCGGGCCCTCGCCGCGCGCGGGTCGCGGCGCCGCACGCCCGTGAGCGTGCCGCTCTTCGCCACGGCCTTCGCATTGCTCGCGGCCAACGACCTCCTCGCGATCCTGCCCGAGCGCATCGCGAGCGCCCAGGCGAAGCGCTTCGGCCTCGTGCAGAAGAAGCCCCCCCTCGCCCTGCCCGGCTACACGCTGCGCGTGGTGTGGCACCTGCGCACCGCCCACGATGCCGCGCACCGGTGGCTTCGCGAGCGCCTTTTCGCCGTCGCGGGGTCCCCGGAAGGTCATCGACGGCGTAAATAGCGCCTTCAACACTATTGATTGGACGGAAGTCCAGGGCTCGCCTAGAGTTGCCGCTGGTGTTGCAGCGAATTCGCTCCCTCGGGAGCGCTTGGATTCGGCGGAGCTGCGCTCGACCGCCGGATGCGTGGAGTTGGGGGCCCCCTCGAGGGGCCCTTTTTTTATGCCTGGCGCACCACGATGCGCTGGAAGGTGACGAGCATCCCCGCGGTCGCGCCCCAGATGAAGCGCCCGTGCCAGGGCATCGCCCAGTAGTGGCGCAGCCGCCCCTTGTAGAACGCGCTCTCGTAGCGGTGGTTGGCGGTCTCCAGGAGGAAGGCGAGCGGCACCTCGAAGACCTCCGCGACCTCGTACGGATCCGGCGAATAGTCCGGGGGCTGCTCGGCCCACCCGACCACGGGCCGCACCCGGAATCCCGTGGAGGTGTGGTAATCGGGCATCTCCCCCAGGATCTCGATGCCCGCCGGGTCGATGCCGACTTCCTCGCGCGCTTCCCGCAGCGCCGTGTGCGCGGGGCCTTCGTCGCCGGGTGCGACGCGACCGCCCGGGAAACTGATCTGGCCGGCGTGGTCGGCCAGGTGCGCCGTGCGCTGGGTGAAGACGACGGTGGGCTCGCGCGGGTGGTTCACCACGAGGAGCAGCACGGCCGCGGGCGTGGGCTGCACGGCGGAGGCGGCCGCGCGCTGCCTTTCGAGGTCGTCGGCCGTGAGCAGATCCTCGAGCGGCGGCGTGTCGGCGAGGCGGCGGATGAGGTCGGTGCGGTTCGGCGGGTGGGGCATCTCGCGGTCGGCTTGCGGTTCCGTGCACCAGTATAAGATGCGCCCACGATGATTCTCCACGACTACTGGCGCTCGTCCGCGGCGTTTCGCGTGCGCATCGCGCTCGCGCTCAAGGGCCTCGAGCCGGGGCGTCGCTACGTCCACCTGCGCAAGGGCGAGCAGCGCACGCCGGGCTTCCTCGCGAAGAACCCCCTGGGGCTGGTGCCGGTGCTCGAGGACGGAGGACCCCCCCTCACGCAGTCGCTCGCGATCCTCGAATACCTGGAGGAGACGCATCCCGAGCCGGCGCTCCTGCCGGCCGCGCCCGCCGAGCGCGCCTGGGTGCGGGCCGTGGCACTGGCGGTGGCCTGCGACATCCATCCGCTCAACAACCTGCGCGTCCTCCACTACCTCCAACGCGAGCTGCTCGTCGACGCGGCCGCCCGCGACCGGTGGTACGCGCACTGGGTGACCGAGGGGCTCGCCGCGATCGAGCAAATGCTCGAGAAACGCCCCGGACCAGGCCCGTTCTGCCTCGGCAAGGCACCCTCGCTCGCCGACGTGTGCCTCGTGCCGCAGGTCTTCAACGCCTGGCGCTTCCACGTGCCCGTCGACCCCTACCCGCTCGTCGCCGCCGTCGTCGACGCGTGCATGAAGCTCCCCGCCTTCGAGCGCTCCCAGCCCTCGAAGCAGCCCGACGCCGAATAGGGGGACGCTCCCCCATTACCCGCAACTGGGGGCCCGCGATCGCCGCAAATGCCACCGCCGTGATCCTCGCCACCGAAAGGCTTCGCCTGCGCCCCTGGCGCGAATCCGACCTCGCGCCCTTCGCGGCAATGAACGCCGACCCGCGCGTGATGGAGAACCTGCTGCGCCCGCTCACCCGCGCCGAGAGCGACGCGATGGCCGCCCGCGCCAATGAACGGATCGCGCAGCAGGGCTGGGGCCTGTGGGCCGTCGAGGTCGTGGAGGACGAGCGCTTCGTCGGCTTCGCCGGCCTGGCCGTGCCCGCGTGGCAGGCGCACTTCACGCCCTGCGTGGAAGTGGGCTGGCGCCTCGCCCGCGAGGCCTGGGGCCACGGCTACGCGACGGAGGCCGCGCGCGCCGTGATCGGCCACGGCCTCGGCGCGGCGGGGCTCGCGCAGATCGTCTCCTTCACCGCGCTCGTGAACACCCGCTCGATCGCCGTCATGGAGCGCCTGGGCATGCGCCGCGACGGGGAGTTCGACCACCCCCTGGTCGCCGAGGGCCACCGGCTGCGCCGTCATGTCCTGTACCGGATCGGCCTCGGAAGGCCGCCGTCCTAGAACCGCGAGCCTGGCTCCTCGAGGAAGGCGAGTTCCTCGGCGGTGGACGCGCGCCCCAGCGCGGCGTTGCGATGCGGAAAGCGGCCGAAGCGCCGCACGATCACGCGGTGCTTTTCCGCCCATACCGCGAGGCCCTTCGTCTCCGGCCAGGCCTCGAGCGCCGAGAAAAGCGCGACCGCCTGATCCTGCATCGCCTGGTCCTCGGCGTGCTCGAAGGGGAGGTAGGCGAACTGCCGCTCCACCGGCAGCAGCGCCGTGTCCCAGCCCTGCGCGATCATCCGCTTCGCACAGTCGAGCGCCACCGCGTCCTGTGAGAAGGCGCGCGCGTCGTCGCGGTAGAGGTTGCGCGAGAACTGGTCGAGCACGATCACCAGCGCGAGGAGCGTTCGCGCTTCGTCCCGCCAGCGCTCGAGTTCGCCCAGGGCGGCACGGGCGTGCAGCGCGAGGAAACGGCGCCGGATCTCGGCGTCGAAGGCGGCGTCCTTGCGAAACCAGGCTTCCCGCGACTTGCCGTGGCCGGCGGAACCCGGCTCGCCGAACCAGAAGCCGAGCACTTCCTGCGCCTGCGCCGCGACGGCCTCGCCCGCGTTCACGGGCAGTTCTCGTGGGGACAGCGGTTCACCTCGACCGAGACATGGGCGAGCGAGGCGATCCCCGCAAGGCGCTCGCGGTAGCCGTCGGGCGTCAGGGGCTCCTGCGCGACGATGGTCACGATGCAGGCGTGCCGCGCGCGGCCGACGCGCCACACATGCAGGTCGGCGATCTCGGCATCGCCGTCGCTCTCGATCGCGTGGCGCACCGCGGCGGCCACCGGCGTGTCCATCTCGCGGTCGAGCAGCACCCGCGCCGATTGCGTGAGGAGCCCCCAGGCCCACCACGCGATCACGCCCGCGCCGACGATGCCCATGGCCGGGTCGAGCCAGGCCCAGCCGCCCATCATCCCGGCCGAGAGCGCCACGATGGCGAGCACCGAGGTGAAGGCGTCCGTCAGCACGTGCACGTAGGCGGCGCGCAGGTTCAGGTCGCCGTGCCCGTCGGCGTGGTGATGGTCGTCCCCGCGGTGGTGGTGGTGATCGTGGTCGTGCGCCGGGCCGTCGTCATGGGCGTGCCCGTGGCCGTGGTGGTGGCCATGATCGCTTCCCTTTCCCGCCAGGACGAACGCGGACACGACGTTCACCACGAGCCCCACGACCGCGACGGCGAGCGCGGCTCCGAAGGCGATGGGCTGCGGCGTCACCAGGCGCAGCACCGATTCCACCGCCATGGCGAGTGCGACGATGGCGAGGACCAATGCGCTGGAGAACGCGCCCAGCACCTCGATCTTCCAGGTGCCGAAGGCGAAGCGCCGGTCGCGCGACCAGCGCCGCGCGAGCGCGTAGGCGATGCCGGCCATGGCGAGCGCGGCCACGTGGGTGCCCATGTGCCAGCCGTCCGCGAGGAGCGCCATGGACCCGGTGATCCAGCCGCCCGCGATCTCGGCCACCATGGTGACGGCGGTGATCGCCACGACGATCCAGGTGCGCCGCTCGCCCGCCCGGTTGCCCGCGTCGAACGCGTGCTCGTGCCGCCAGGCGGAAAGATCGTGGAGCGCCATCGCGGCTACGCGAGCCTGCCCACGCCCAGGTAGCTGGACCCGCAGTGAAAGCTCCGGACGACGCGGAAGTCCCGGCACCTCGCTGCCAGCCCGCGCCACGGCTCCCGCAGGCCGCGGTAGGTCGTGAGGTAGTGGCGGGTGCGCCATGCGGTGACCGCATTGACCGCGAATCCCCAGCTCCACGGCAGGAAGCGGATGCCCGCCACCGCCACGCGGCAACCGGGATGGGCGTGGCGCGCGAGGTTGTCGAGCGCTTCGTCGGACTGCAGGACGTCGTGCGTGTAGGTGAAGAGCATCGCGTCGGCGCGCAGCGGCGTGGCGAACTCCTGCACGCTCGAGCGCGCGAGATCCCCGCGGCAGCCGCATCCGGCAAGGCGCGCCTGGGCGAGATCCGCCATCTCCGGCGACTGCTCGATGCCGAGCACGCGGCCCTCGGGCCCCAAGCGCCGGCACAGCAGGGCGAGCGTCGACCCGGTTCCGCAGGCCACGTCGAAGACCGTCTCGCCCGGGCGCAGGTCCAGGGCCGCGACGGCCGCCTCGCGGATGCCCGTGATGCGATGGCTGGAGGCGTCGTAGCCGGCCGCCAGTGCGCCGTAGGCGGCGAGCGCCCTGCGCCTGTCGGGGCCCGTGAAAGAAACGGGGGACTGCACCCCGCGCCCTAGGCCGGCCCGACGGGCGTAGGCGTGAATCCGGCCCGCGTGATGGCGGAGGCGATGCGCTCGGCCGACAGGGCGGTCTCTACCCGCACGCGCTTCGCCGCGAGATCGATCTCGCAGCGCCCCTCGGGGTCCACGGACTTCACCGCCTCGGTGATGGTGGCGACGCAGTGCCCGCAGGTCATGTCCTGCACGGTGAACTCCGCCGCGCTCATTTCGCCTTCGCCGCCTGGAGTTTCGTCACGAGGTAGCCGCCTTCGGACTCCTCCGCGCGGAAGCGGATCTTCGCGCCCGGCGCGAGGCCCTCGAGCATGGCCGCGTCCTGCACGCGAAAGACCATCGTCATCGGGGGCATCTTCAGGTTGTCGATCGGGCCGTGCTTGATGGTGAGCTTTTTCGCTTCCTTGTCCACTTTCTTCACTTCGCCGGCGGTCAGGGCGGCGGACGCGGCAGCTTTCGCGGGCGCGTCGGCCGCGACGGCGGGTGCCGAGGCGAACGCGCAGGCAAGCGTGGCGGCCAGAATCCAAGTGCGCTTCATCGGGCTTCTCCTGGAAGGGATCTCGGCCACCATTCTAAGCCCGCCCGGCCCCGGCGAGCCCGTCGAGTATCGGGCAGTCGGGCCGCTCGTCGCCGTGGCAGCAGTGGACGAGATGCTCGAGCGAGGAGCGCATGCCCTGCAGCTCCGCGATGCGCGCGTCGAGATCCGTGATGTGCTTGGTGGCCAGGCGCTTCACGTCGGCGCTGGCGCGGCGCCGGTCCTGCCAGAGGCCGAGGAGTGCGGCGATCTCCTTCATCGTGAAGCCCAGGTCGCGCGCGCGCCGGATGAAACGCAGCACGTGCACGTCGCTCGCGCGGTAAATGCGGTAGCCGGCCACCGTGCGCCCGGCCCGGGGCACGAGCCCGGTCTCCTCGTAGTGGCGGATCATCTTGGCCGACACGCCCGAGGCCTCGGCGGCCTCGCCGATGTTGAGAAAACCGTCGCTGCGCGCTTCCGACATCTCGAAGTACTTCGCCTGCGGCATCGCGTCCTCCGTTCGTTCTAGTTGCGCCGCGCCGCGCCGGCGGCCTTCCAGCGCGCGAGCAGCAGGGCGTTGGAGACCACGCTCACGCTGGAGAGCGCCATGGCCGCGCCGGCAATCACCGGCGAGAGCAGGCCCAGCGCGGCGAGCGGCACGCCCACCACGTTGTAGACGAAGGCCCAGAAGAGATTCTGGCGGATCTTGGCGTACGTGCGCCGCGAGATGTCCAGGGCATCGGCCACGAGGGACGGATCGCCCCGCATGAGGGTGATGCCCGCGGTGTGCATCGCGACGTCCGTCCCCGTGCCCAGCGCGATGCCGACGTCGGCCGCGGCGAGCGCCGGTGCGTCGTTGATGCCGTCGCCCACCATCGCCACCGGCCCGTGGGCTTCGCGCAGGGCGGCGACGACCGCGGCCTTGTCCTCGGGAAGCACCTCGGCGTGCACGTCTTCCATGCCGAGCGCGCGACCCGCGGCCTCGCCGGCGCCACGGTTGTCGCCGGTGACGAGCACCGGCACGATGCCCAGCGCGCGCAGCCGCGCGACGGCGGCAGTGGCTTCGGGCTTGAGGGCGTCTCCGAAGCCGAGCAGCGCGAGCACGCGAGGGCCCGGCGCCGTCTCGAGGAGCCAGGAGACCGTGAGCCCGCGCGCGGCCAGGCGCGCTCCATCGCCCTCCAGATCCTCGATGCCCACGGCATCCAGTTCTCCCGCCCAGCGCCGGCTCGCGATCGCGAGGGTTCGCTCCCCGATGCGCGCTTCGACGCCGCGCCCCGCCACCGTGCGCACGTCGCGGGCGGGTGGGACCGCGACGGACTCGCGCTGTGCGGCGTCCAGCACCGCCTTCGCGAGCGGATGCGAGGAGCCGCGCTGCACGCCGGCGGCCAGGCGCAGGGCTTCCCCGCGCGCGATGGCGAGCGGCACCAGTTCCACGAGCGAGGGCTTGCCCTCGGTAAGCGTGCCCGTCTTGTCGAAGGCCACGACGCGCGTGCGGTGCGCCACCTCGAGCGCCTGCGCATCCTTGATCAGGATGCCGTGCTGCGCCGCCACGCCCGTGCCGGCCATGATGGCGGCCGGCGTCGCCAGCCCCAGCGCGCACGGGCAGGCGATCACGAGCACGGCCACGGCGTTGAGCACTGCCGCCTCCCAGCGCCCGGTTCCGAGGCCCCAGGCGAGCAGTGTCGCGAACGCGATCGCCACCACCACCGGCACGAACACCTCGCTCACGCGGTCCACCAGGCGCTGGATGGGCGCCTTCGCGGCCTGCGCGCTCTCGACCGCGCGGATGATTCTCGCGAGCGTGCTCTCGGCGCCCACGGCGACGGTGCGCGCGAGGAGCCGGCCCTCGGCGTTGACCGACCCGCCGGTCACGCGGCTGCCCGGCGCCTTGGCCACCGGAAGGCTCTCGCCCGTGACCAGGGACTCGTCCACGTGGCTTTCCCCCTCGGTCACTTCCGCGTCGACGGGCACGCGGTCCCCGGGGAGCACGACCACGACGTCGCCCACCTGCACGCGGTCGGCCGGCACGACGCGCTCGATTCCGTCGGCGAGGATGCGCGCGGTCTCGGGACGCAGGGCCGCGAGCGCGCGGATCGCCTCGGTGGTCTGGCGCTTGGCGCGCTCCTCGAGCCACTTGCCGGCGCGCACCAGCGTGATCACCACCGCGGACGCCTCGAAGTAGAGGTGCGCGCCCTCTTGCGCGAGCGCGAGGTACACGCTCAGGCCGTAGGCGGCGCTCGTGCCGATGGCCACGAGCAGGTCCATGTTCCCGGCGCGCGCGGCGAGCGCCTTCCAGGCGGCGCGGTAGAAGCGGGCGCCGACCACGAACTGCACGGGGGTCGCGAGCAGCCACTGCAGCCACGGGGGCAGCATCCAGTGTGCGCCGAAGGCTTCGGCGACCATGGGCACGACCAGCGGAGCCGTGAGCAGGGCTGCGGCGGCTAGCACCAGCGTGTCGCGGCGAATGCCCGTTTCCTGCACCGCGGGTGGCGTGTCCGCTTTCGGGAATGCCTCGTAGCCCGCGCGCCGGACCGCCTCCACGGCCGCATCGGCCACCGCCCCGCTCGCCCGGATAGTCGCCGTCTCGGTGGCGAGGTTGATGCTCGCGGCTTCGACCCCGGGCACCTTGAGCAGGGCCTTCTCGACGCGCGCCACGCAGGATGCGCAGGTCATCCCCGCGACGGTGAGCTCGAGGGTACCGGCCGGCGCCGCGCGCGGCGGCCGGGAAAGCAGCGCCTGGGCACCCGCGACCATGGCTAGGCCACTTCCTTCTCGAGGGCCGGGGTGAAGCCCGCCTCGGAGATCGCGGCGACCAACGCCGCTGCCGGCTCGGCGCTCGCGATACGCACCCGCTTCGCGGCGAGGTCGATATCGCAACGGGCGGCCGCGTCGGTCTCGCGAACGGCTTTAGAGATGCGCGAGGCGCAGTGGCCGCAGGTCATGTCATGGACGGCGATGTGGATCATGGCGGGCTCCTGGAGCAGGTTTGACGGCACCACTATCCACCTTCCCACCGTGGGAAGGTCAACCCGCGCCGAATCCGGCCAACCGGTGCGCGTTCACGGGGCCCTTATCCAGCCAGGTCGGGGCCGATCACCGCCCTGAGGAGCGTCTCGCCCATGCCGGCGCCCCGGCCGGGCCGGCCCGAGAACCACCACAGCGCGCCCTTCTTCACCGACAGGTCGAGGGCGTGACCCGTGAGCAGCCGCGCCGCCACGCGCCCGAGCGTGGGCTGGTGGCCGACGATCACGACGTTGCTTTCGCCCCCGGGCCAGCCGGCTTCGCGCAGCAGCGCCGCCTCGCCCGCCCCGGGCTGGAGTGCGAGCCGCACCGCGTAGTCCAGGTCGAGCGCGTCCGCGGTCTGCGTGGCGCGCGCGGCGGGGCTCGCGAGGATCAGCCACTGGCCTTCCAGGCGTGGCCCCAGCCAGCGCGCCACCTTCGCGGCCTGCTTGCGCCCCTTGTCCGTGAGTTCGCGCTTCAGGTCGATCACGCCGTCTTCGGCATCCGCATGGCGCCACAGGATCAGTTCCATCGCTCGCTCCGCTTGTTCTCGACGGCCGGCTGCGAGGTCGATGGGGCGGTGGCCGGCGGTGCATCGACCGGCGGCGCATCGACCGGCGGCGCACTGGCCGGCGGCGGCGCAATGACCGTCTGCGCCGAACCGGGCGGCAGCATGCCCGGCGGCAGGGGCGGGCCGACGAAGGGAATCTCCGGGGGCGCGAAATCCTCGTTGCCGAACTGCCAGAGGAGGAACGCGTAGATGTCGGCCATTTCCTCGTTGCGAAGCGCGCGCGCGTCGCCGTCCCCGTCGCCGCCCTGCCACTCCACGCGCAAGAGGACCGGCTTGCCGCCCGTGCCCGCCGCCTGCAGCCGCGCGGCCATCTTCGCCGCCTGCCAGGGTTCCACGCGCGGGTCATTCATGCCGGCGGTGAGCAGGACCGCCGGATAGGCCGTGCCGTCCTTCACCTGGTGGTAGGCGCTCATCCTGCGCAGCGCCTCGAAGCCCTCGCGCGTGGCCACGGACCCGAACTCCGGGATGCTCGCCGGCCCGCCGGGCGCGAACTCGAAGCGCAGCATGTCGAGCGCCGCCACGCGAGGCACCAGCGCGGCGAAGAGGTCCGGACGGCGCATCGCCGCGCCCGCGGCGGGAATGCCGCCGGCGCTCGTGCCCTGGACCGCGAGCCGCGGCGGGCTCGTGAAGCCGTACTTCACGAGGAACTCCGCGCAGGCGATGAAGTCGAGGATCGTGTTCTCCTTGAGCGCGGCGCGTCCCGCCCGGTGCCACGCCTCCCCGTATTCGCCGCCCCCGCGGATGTGGGCGATCGCGATGATGCCGCCGCGCTCGAGCCACGCGAGGCGCGTCGCGTCGAAGACCGGCGCCTGCGAGCGGCCGTAGGCGCCGAAGCCCACGAGGAGCGTGGGATTGTCGGCGCTGAGCATCGTCGTCTTGCGGTAAAGGAGCGTGACCGGGATCTTCGTGCCGTCGCGGCCGGGGGCATAGAGGCGGACCTCGTCCATGGCGGAGAAATCGGCCCGCGGCGGCGGCTGCAGCCCGGTGTTGCGCAGGTCGCCGGACTTCGCATCCACGGTCACCACGGCCGGCGGCTCGAGGAAGCCCTGCAGGTGCAGGATCGCGCCGGGTCGCCGCGGGTGCGTGAGGAGCTGCGTGATGGAGACGTCGAAGGCCGTCTTCACGAACTCCGGCTTGCGCGACGCGCCAAGCCCGAAATTCAGGCGCTCGAGGCGCTCGAGCCCGCCGACGGTGATTCGCAGGTAGAGCGCATCGGCGGCGAGCGCCATGCCGAGGATGACCGCCTCGCCCTCCGGCACCGCCGTCCGCGGCCGCGAGACGCCGTCGCTGCCCGCCTTCACCACCAGCACCTTGTTGTGCGGCGCGCCCTTGTGCGTGAGGAGATAGAGATCGTCCTTCCACGCCTCGATCGCGGTGACGCCGTCCTCGACGTCGACGATCTTCGTCCAGCGCGGCAGGCCCCGGGCAAGATCGCGCACCGAGCTCATGTGCACGGCGATGTCGCGTCCCTCGCCGTGGCGCACGATCGCATAGGCGTGGGTCGAGTCCTCGGGCACCACCAGCGAGGGGAACACGAACTCCGGCACGTCGCGCGCGCCGCCCATGCCGGAGGCGAAGACGATCTCGTCCTGGCCGGCCGGGCGCCCGACCACGTGCCGGTAGAGCCGGACCCCCGCATAGCGGTGCGCGGGATCCGCCGGCCCGCCCTCGGGAATGCGCGCGTAGTAGAACGCGCGGCTGTCGTGGTGCCACGACAGGCCGCCGTTGAAGCGCGCCCGCTCGATCGACACGCCCGCGTCGCGCCCGTCGCGCACTTCCGCCACGCGCAACGTCGCGTCCTCGGAGCCGTTGAGCGACACGCCGTAGGCGACGAGGCGCCCGTCCGGCGACGGGCGATACCAGTTGATCGCGGCGCGCGCCTGCGGCGAGGCGTGGCGCGCCGGGTCGACAAGCACGCGCTCGGCGCCGGCGAATCCGTCGCGCACGCAGAGGACATGCGCGTCCTGCCCCGGCGAGAGCTTGAGATAGAAGACCTTGCCGCCGGCGAGCGCGAGGCTCTTCACGGTGATCTCGGCGGCCGACAGTTCGTGGATTCGGGAGGCGAGCGCCGGGCGCCCCGGAAGCCGCGCGAGCGCCCGGCGCGCGTATTCGTCCTGCGCGCGCAGGAACGCCTGCGACTCCGGCGAGCCCGTGTCCTCCAGCCAGCGGTAGGGATCGACCACCTCCACCCCGTGCAGCGTTTCGCGCAGCTCGCGCGCGGCCGCGGGCGGGTAGGCCGGTCTCGCGGTAGGGACTGGCGGCACCGGTGCCGCGACCGCGGGCGCGGCCGGAACGGGCGGAGGCGTCGCCACCTGCGCCGGATCCCGCGCGACCGCCGCTTCGGGCGCCTTCGCCCCGGGTGGCGCGTCCGCCGCCGGCGCCTGGGCGCGGGCCGCGAGCGACACCAGGAGGGCGACGACAAGTGCGTGTGAGGTCTTCATCGGGCGGATTCCTCGATCGTCGTGGCGAACTGCAGGGCGGCAAGCCGCGCGTAGAGGCCGTCCTCGCGCACGAGGGAATCGTGCGTTCCCGTGGCCACGATGCGGCCGTGGTCCATGACGACGATGCGATCGGCCGATTTTACCGTGGCCAGCCGGTGGGCGATGATGAGCGTCGTCCTGCCGCGCATGAGCGACGCGAGGGCGAGCTGGACGCTGCGCTCGCTCTCGGCGTCGAGCGCGCTCGTGGCCTCGTCGAGAAGCAGCACCGCCCGGTCGGCGAGAATGGCGCGCGCGATGGCGATGCGCTGGCGCTGCCCGCCCGAGAGCTTCACGCCGCGCTCCCCGAGCTGCGTGGCGAGGCCCTCGGGAAGCCGGTCGGCGAACTCCAGGCAGAAGGCGAGGCGGCAGGCTTCGCGCACCTGGGCGTCGTCCGCCTCGGGCCTGCCGTAGCGCACGTTGTCGGCGAGGCTCGCCGCGAAGATGACCGGCTCCTGGGGAACCAGCGCGAAGCGCCGCCGCCACTCGGCGGGATCGGCCTCGCGTGCGTCCACGCCGTCCAACCGGACCGCGCCTTCCTGGGGATCGTAGAAGCGCAGCAGCATCTGGAACACCGTGCTCTTGCCCGCGCCCGAGGGGCCCACGAGTGCCACGACCTCGCCCGGCGCTTCCGCGAGCGTGAAGTCCGCGAGCGCCGCCGTTGCCGGCCGCGAGGGGTAGCGGAAGGTGACGCCCTCGAGCGCCACGCGGCCGCGGACGGGCTCGGGCAGCGCCACGGGCGAGGCGACGGAGCGGATCACGGGCTCGGTCGCGAGCAGTTCTCCCAGCCGTTCCGAGGCGCCCGCGGCGCGCTGCAGCTCTCCCCAGGCCTCCGCGAGAACGAAGGTCGCGTTCGCGACGATGACCGCATAGAAGATGAAGGCCGCGAGGCCGCCCCCGGAGAGACGCCCGGCCATCACGTCGTGCGCGCCGACCCACAGCAGCATCCCCACGGCGCCGAACGCGAGCACGATGACCGCCGCGATGAGCAGCGCCAGCGCCGACGAGCGCTGCGCGCTCGTGGCGAACACCGCCTCGGCGAGCAGGCGGAAGCCGCGGAACTCCGCCGCCTCGTGCACGTAGGCCTGCACCGTGCGGATCTCGTGCAGCGTCTCGTCGACGTGCGCGGAGACCTCCGCCACGCGGTCCTGCACCCGGCGGGAGAGCCGGCGCACGCGCCGCCCGAGGAGCCAGAGGGGAAGCACCACCGCCGGCAGGCAGGCGAGCGCGAGCAAGGAGAGCTTCACGCTGGTGAGCGCGAGCATGACCGCGCAGCCCGCGAGCGTGAAGGCCATGCGCAGCGCGTAGAGGAGCGTGCCGCCCATGACGGCCTCGATCAGGGTCACGTCGCTCGTGAGCCTCGAGACCACCTCCCCCGTGCGCGTGCCCTCGAAGAACGAGGGCGACAGCCGCAGCAGGTGGCCGTAGACGCTCGTGCGCAGGTCGGCCGTGAAACGGGCCCCGATCCAGTAGACGTTGTAGACGCGAAGCCAGGTGACCGCCCCCAGCACCGCGAGCAGCCCCGCGAGCGCGGCGATCCACTCGTCCAGGCGCTCGGCGCTGCCCCGGGCGAAGCCTTCGTCGATCACGCGCTTCAGGCCTTCGCCGATCACGAGGACCATGCCGGCCGAGACGAGGAGCGCGGCGACGGTCGCGCCGATGCGCAGCCTGTGGGGCGCGAGCAGGTGGAGCAGCGGCAGCAGGCGCGCGACGCCGGCGCTGTCCGCGGCCCGGCCCGGCGGCGCGGGAGCCAACGCGGGGTCAGCCCCCGCGGCGCAGGATCGGCTTGGCCACCGTTCCGGAGACCGAGAATCCGCCCCGGTCCTGCGCCACGTTCGAGCGGATCTCCACCGAGAGCCTGCCGGACAGGGCGCCGTTGGCGGCGATGTCGATGCTCCCGCCGCCGCGCAGCACGCCGCCCTGGAGATTCAGGTTGCGGTACGAGGCGCGTCCGTCGGCGGTGCCGAATTCACCCGTGAGCTCCGCGAACTTGGTCACGCCCGCCCGGCCCGCCGCGTCCGGCGACTGCATCGCGGCGACGAGGTCGGCGTTGGACACGGAGCCGTTCGCGAGCGTGAACTTGCCCTGGATCCGCGGCGCCTCGAGGATCGCCGCGAGGCTGGGCGCCTCCGAGGACAGCGCGAAATTGCCCTCGACCTTGCCGGTGACCGCGATGTCGGGCGTGAAGGCGCCCACGAGCTGGTCGGCGCGCACGCGCGCGAGCGACAGGTCGGAGACGAGCTTGACGGTCGGGCCCCAGCTCACCTTGAGCGTGCCGTTCACCTTGCCCTCGAGCACGTCGGCCTCGAACTCCGAGAAAGTGATGTCGTTCGGCGTGAGCACGCCCTTCGCCGAGACCTCGCCCACCGGCACGGCCGCTCCCATGGGCAGCGCCCAGCTGCGGGCGGTGAAGTTCACGTCGTACTCCGCGTCGCGCGGGCGGATCGTCGCGTTCCACTTGCCTTCGCCGGAGAGACTCGCGTTGCGGAAGGTGCCGTCCCTGCCGAAGGAGAGCACGACGTCGAAGGGTCGCACCTCGGGCTTCACGTCGAGCTTCACGTTCCTCAGGCGCACGCTCTCGATCTCGGCGGCCGCTTTCTTGCCCGCCACGGCGCCCCACGTGAGGATGCGCCGGGGCGCGTCGCCGGTGATGGAGACGTTCTCGAGCTCCAGCCGGTTCACGACGACGCGCTCGCCCACGAGCGCGGCGATGTCGACGAACACTCTCCCGTGGGTCGCCTTGGCGTCGAGCGCCTTGCCCACGGTGAAGCCCTCGATCTTGAAATGCGGCGCCGGGATGAGCGAGAACTTGAGGTTGGAGATGGAAACGTCGTCGTGGAGCCAGCCGGCGATGCCCTTCTCCAGCTTGTTGGCGTAGCCGCGCAGCGGCACGACGTGCAGCAGCCCGACCCCGATCACCAGGATCGCGGCCAGCGAGACCGCGATGTTCCTCACCCACTTGACCTTCTTGCGCGGGCGGCGGCGCACCGGTGTTGCGGCCTCCTCGACGTCGGGTTCCACCTTCGTGCGCAGCACGTCGGCGATCTCGCGCGCCTTCTTTTCCTGATCGGCGCGGATGCGGTTGTCCTCGTCGAACTCCGCCTGCTCCTTGGCGCGCATGTAGGCCTTGGCCTGCGCCTTGCCCTCCAGCTCCGCCCGGCGCGTCATGTCGCCTTCGATCTCGGCCTTCACCTTCTCGCGCGTGGTCTCCTCGACCGTCTCGCGCGCCTTGGCCTCGATGCGGGCGCGCATCTCGGCTTCCTCGCGGGCCTTCCTCTCCGAGTCGATCCGGCCGCCGAGCTCCTTCTCGCGCCGCTCCCGTTCCTCGGCCTCGACCATCGCGCGCGCCTCGGCCTCGATCTTGGCCTTGCGCTCGGCATCGAGCCGCGCCGCGGATTCGGCGCGCTCGCGCGCGGCGAGCGAGGCGGTCTCGTCCTTCTCCCGGGCGGCGGCTTCCGCCTGCCCGCGAGCCTGCGCCTCGAGGCGGCGCAGCCGCCGGGCTTCCTCCTCGGCCTTTTCGCGGGCCGCGGTTTCCGCGACGGCCCTCGCCTCGGCCTCGGCACGCAGCTTCGCTTCCTTGTCCGCGCGCTCCCGGGCCGCACCCTCGGCCTGGACGCGCATTTCCAGCTCGGCCTTCTGCAGCGCCTCGCGCTCGATCTGCAGGCGCTCCTCCAGCTCGGCCCTCGCGGCGAGGCGCGCCTCTTCCATGATCTGCGCCTGCATCTCGGCGCGCGCCTTTTCCTCGATCTCGTCGCGCAGCAGCGTTTCCATCTCGCCGCGGATGCGCGCCTCGATCTCCTCCTTGAGGCGGGCCTTGAGTTCCTGCTCGGAGGCCACCGCCTCCTGCGCCTGGCGGCGGGCTGCCGCTTCGGCCTGCGCTCTCGCCTTGGCGAGCGCCTGCGCCTCGGCTTCGGCCCGGGCTCTCGCCTCGGCGAGTCCGCGCGCCTCCGCCTCGGCCTTTTCCCTGGCCTCGGCGCCGCGCTGATTCTCCGCGTCCTGCTTCGCCTTCTCGGCGGCCGCGGCGCGCGCCTGCTGCTCGACCGCCTTGAGGTTGCGCGCTTCCTCCTCGCGCACTTTCGCCTCGAGCTCGGCGCGTGCCCGTGCGTCGGCCTCGGCCTGCGCCTTCGCCCGCAGCTCCGTGAGGTGGCGCTTCTCCGCCTCCTCCTTCGCCTTCTGCTCGGCGGCGAGCTTCGCCTGCTGCTCGGCGAGCGCCTTGCGGCGCAGCTCCTCCTCGCGCGCCCTCGCCTCGAGATCCGCCTTGGCGCGGTCGGAGGCCTCCTTCGCGCGGCGCGCCTGCTCCATCGCGCGCATTTCCGCCTCGGCCTTGGCCTTCGCGTCGGCCTCCGCCGTCGCGCGCGCCTGGGCCTGAACTTTGGCCTTCTCCCGCGCGGCGACCTGCGCGTTCTCGCGGGCCTTCTTGTCGGTTTCCGCCTTCTCCTGCTGCCGAGACAGCTCGCTTATGTCGAGCGCGGCCGCGGCGACCACGCGCTGCGTCTGGCCGGGAAGCTTGCCGGGTGCGGTGAAGTCGAAGTCGTCCTCGCCGAAGGGGTCGACCTGCTTGCGCGTCTCGAAGATGCGCGCGAAGCCGTCCTTGATGAGGGTGTTCATCGCCTTCTCGAGGACGGGCTTGTCGAGCTCCGCCTTGTCCAGAATCTGCGCGAACGTGGACTTGCCGTCGACCAACTTGAGGATCTTCATCAAGTCCTTCGACAGGGACGCCGAGCGCTGGTTGACCTGCGTGATGCCCTTCGCGGTCTTGGTGAAGACGGTGCTGTTGTCCATCCGATGGTCCCGGGGAGAGTTCTTCTTCGGTGGCGGAAGGCGGCCGGCGGAAAGGCGATCCGGGCCGGTTGCCCGGCCCGCGCCCTCTCCCGCGCGAGCGAGATTTGAGGGAGCAATAATGGCATGAATTCAGGGTGTTGAGAAACCCTGCCGAGAGCGCCACCGCAGGCGAACGGCGCAATCGAAAGATTTCGTTACCGGGAACGCTGTCCTCCGGAACCCGGTCCGAGCCGTTAGGCTGTCATGGAACCGGCCCATCGCCGGCGATGAACGGGAAGGAAAACCCGAGATGAAACCCTTCGCAGCGCTCCTGTCGTGCCTCGTGGCGCTGCCGCTCGCCGCGTGGGCCGATCCCCCCGGCCGCGTGGCGCGGGTCTCCCTCGTCGAAGGCGAGGTCGCCGTGTTCGCCGACCCGGAACAGGGCTGGGAGCAGGCTCGCATCAACTCGCACCTCACCAGCGAGAACTCCCTGTGGTGGAACCGGGCGCCCGCGCCGAGGCGCGCTTCGGCTCCACGGCGCTGCGCCTCGGGGAAGCAACCCAGCTCGACATCCTGGTGCTCGACGACGAGGCCTTTCGCGCCCACCTTCCGCGGGGCTCACTCTCGGTTCGCATCCGGGACTTCGACAAGAACGAGTCCTACCTGGTCACCACGCCCGAGGCCCGCTTCCAGCTGCGCGGCAACGGGCGCTACCGGATCGATGCCCACGCCGACGGCGGCGTCACCCGGCTCACGGTCTTCTCCGGAAACGCGCGCCTGGAGACGAACGGCGGCACCATCAGCGTCGACACCGGCCGCGGCGTGCGCGTGACCGGCGGCGAGCGGCCGCGCTACGAATTCGAGCAGGCCGCCTCGACCGCGCTCGACGACTGGGCGCTCGCGCGCGACCAGCGCTCCGAGCGGCGCGAGGCGTCGCGCTACCTTCCCCCGCAGATGACGGGGTGGGAGGACCTGGACGACTACGGAACCTGGCGGCAGGACCCCGAATACGGCGCCGTCTGGTTTCCCACCCGCATCGATGCGGGCTGGGCGCCCTACCGCTACGGCAGGTGGACCTGGGTGCGGCCCTGGGGATGGACCTGGGTCGACGACGCGCCCTGGGGTTATGCGCCGTTCCATTACGGCCGCTGGGCGGTGATCGGCGGCCGCTGGGGCTGGTATCCCGGCCGCTACACGAGCCGGCCGGTGTGGGCGCCGGCGCTCGTCGGCTGGGTGGGAGGCTCGGGATGGAGCATTTCCCTTTCGACCGGGCTGGCCAACGTGGTCGGGTGGTTCCCCCTCTCGCCCTACGACAGCTACCAGCCCTGGTACACGGCCAACGTGACGTACGTGAACCACGTGAACCGGATCGTGCTCCCGCCTCGCCGGGATCGCGACCGGCGTGACGACCGGCGTGATGACCGGCGTGACGACCGGCGCGACGACCGGCGCGACGACCGGCGCGATCATCGCCACGACAACCGCGACCGCGGCGCCACGGTGATGCCCCGCGAGCACTTCGGCGCCCGCCGCCCGGTACAGAACTTCGTCGCGCCCATCGCGCGCGAAGTCGTCGCCGCGCAACCCGTCGTCTCCGGCACCGCGGTGCTGCCCACCCGCGGCGAATGGCGTTCGCGGGTTCCGCCCGCCGCGCAGGCGCAGCCACCGGCCGCGCGGCATGCGCCCGCGATGGGCGAGTCCGTCACGCGCTCGCGCCCCGAGGCGTCGCCGCCCACGCGGCCCTTGGTCACGATGCCCGCGGCTCCGGCATACCCCGCCGCGCCCGCAGCGGCGCAGCCGCCGGCGCGCGTCTCCCGGCCGGTGCCTGCCGGGCCGATCCAGCGAGCGCGGCCCGAGACCGGGGAGCAGCCCGTGCCTCCCGCCCCGCGTGCGAAGCCCGCGGAGATGCGCGGTGGCGAATCCACCGGGCCGCGCACGAAGCCTGCCGAGCGTGGCGGCGGCGTCCCGGCGGCGCCGCGCGCCGTGGAACGTCCCGCTCCCGCGCAACCGGCGACCCGTTCCGCACCCGCCGCCCGCGAAGCGCCGGCAAGAGGCGCGGAGAAGCCCCAGCGACCCGCCGAGAAACCGGCCAAGCCCGACCACGGCGACGGAGGCTAGCGGGGGCGCCCACGGCGCGGGAATGCTAGCCTTGCGCGCATGCATTCCACGCGCCCCACCTGGTCCCTCGCCATCGCGGGCGCGGCGATCCTCGCCGTCACGATGGGGATCCGCCAGTCGCTCGGGCTCTTCGTCTCGCCCCTCAACACCTCCACGGGGCTGGGCATCGTCACGGTGAGCTTCACCCTCGCCGTGGCGCAATTCGTGTGGGGCGCGGCGCAGCCCGTCTTCGGCGCGATCGCCGATCGCGTGGGCCCGGTGCGCGTGATGATGGCGGGAGGCCTGCTCCTCGCGATCGGGCTCGTCGCCACGCCCTTCATGTCCTCAGCGCTCGGGCTGGTCTTCTTCCTCGGCGTGCTCACGGCTGCCGGCGCCGGCGCCGGCAGCTTCTCGATCCTGATCGGCGCCGCCGCGAACCGCATCGCGCCGGAGAAGCGCTCCTTCGCCTCCGGGTTCATCAATGCGGGCGGGTCCTTCGGGCAGTTCGTCTTCGCGCCGCTCTCCCAGGCGCTCATCGCCACGATGGGCTGGATCGCCGCCTTCTGGGCGCTGGCAGTAGCCGCGCTCGCGACGATCCCGATGTCGCTCGCCTTCCGGGAGCGGCGCGACGAACCGGCGCACGGCGCAACGGCTCCGGGGCTCTCGCTCTCAGGCCAGGTGAGCGCGGCCTTCCGCGACCCCAGCTACTGGTGCCTGCACGCGGGCTTCTTCACCTGCGGCTTCCACATCGCCTTCCTCGTGACGCACCTGCCGGGCGAGGTGGCCCTGTGCGGGCTTCCCGCCTCGGTATCCGCGGCGTCGCTCGCGATCATCGGGCTCGCCAACATCGCGGGCAGCCTGGGCGCCGGCTGGCTAGGCCAGGCGCACCGGATGAAGTGGATCCTCTTCTGGATGTACGGCACGCGCGCCGCCGCCATCGCCGTCTACCTCGTGCTCCCGAAGACGACGGCGACCTTCTACGCGTTCGCCGCCGTGCTGGGCCTCACGTGGCTCGCCACCGTGCCGCCCACCGCCGGGCTGGTGGGCAAGCTCTTCGGCACGCGCTTCCTCGCCACGCTGTTCGGGCTCACGCTGCTGTCGCACCAGGTCGGCGGGTTCTTCGGCGCGTGGCTCGGCGGGCTCGCGATCGCGCGCACCGGCAGCTTCGACTGGATGTGGTACGCCGACATGGCGCTCGCCGCCGCCGCCGCCGTGGTGAACCTGCCGATCCGCGAGGCGCACCCGCGGCCCGCGGCGGCGCCGTCCTCCTAGCGCAGCTTGCGGCCGGTGAATTCGTCCTCGATCGACTCGCGGTAGTAGCTCGCGGGGGATGGCGAGGTCATGAGCCTGCGGTAGACCTCCGGCGCCACGTTGGCGTATTCGTAGGTGCCCGCCGTCGTCTCGACCACGAGCTTGCGATCGCGCTCGTCGTAGCCGGCGGCCCTGAGGCCCGTGGCGTTTAGGCGCTTCATCTCCATGGCGCTTCTCCCGTCGCTGGTTCAGCACCCGCCGGACGCGGGCTCATTTGCCGAGCTCCGCGAGGAGGCGCTCGATCTCTTCGCGATGCCCGGCATCGTGTTCCGCGGCCATGGCGGCGACTGCGGCGAGCGTCACCGTCCTGCCCGCGAACTCGCCTTCCCGCGCGAGTTCCGCGGGGCCCAGGCCGCCCAGGACGCGAACGAACTCCGCCCGCGCCGCCGCGAATTCCCCGGCGGCGGCCGAGGCGTCCTGCGACGGATAGTCGCGCTCCTCGGCGATACGGTCGCCGGCGAACCCTTCGAGGACGGGGAAGTCCTCGGCGAGCAGGCGCATGAGGCGCAGGAGGTAGCCCTCGCGCTCGAGATCGCGCAGGTGGCAGGCGTGCTCGCGCAGGGAAAACCCTCCTGCGGCCGGGCGCGTCCCCAGGCGATCGGCCCCGGCGCGCGCGAGCGCGGCCTCGAGGATGCCGGGCATGGCGGCCAGGCGCGGAGGGCGCCGGCCAGTTCCGGCTGCGGCGACGGCGTCGCGCTCATTTGCCCGCCTTGTCTCCCCACAGCTCGCGCAGGCGCGCATCGCGGCCGCAGCCGTTGCGGTAGAACTTGTAGCGCACCGGATTCTTCACGTAGTAGTCCTGGTGGTAGTCCTCGGCGGCGTAGAAGGTGCCGGCCATCTCGACGGGCGTGACGATCGGGGCCGCGAACGGCTTCGACTTCGCGAGCGCGTCCTTCGAGGCCTGCGCCGCCTTACGTTGCGCCTCGGAGTGGTAGAAGATCCCCGTGCGGTACTGGCTTCCCCCGTCGCAGAACTGGCGGTCGCGCACCGTCGGATCGATGTTCACCCAGAAGACCTCGAGGAGCTTCTCGTAGCTCACCTTGCCGGGGTCGTAGACGACCTGGACGGCCTCCGTGTGCCCCGTGGTTCCCGCGGAGACCTCCCGGTACGTGGGGTTGGCCGTGCGCCCGCCGATGTAGCCCGAGGTGGTCGAGAGGACGCCGGGCAGATTGTCGTAGGGCGGCTCCATGCACCAGAAGCAGCCGCCGGCGAAGGTGGCCTTCTCGGTAGCGCCCTGCGCGAGGACGCCGGCCGGCGCCGCGAGGGCGGCGGCGAGGCAGAGGATGGACAGGGTTCGCATGGTGCATCTCCTCAGGGGATCTGAATCGGTGCGCCGTTCGACCGCGGCGCGTCGCCGGAATTCCCGAACGCGAGCCACATCTCGTGCTCGCCGTCTTCGTCGATCACGCCCGTGCGGCGAAAGCCGTGGCGTTCGTAGAGCGCGGCGGCGTTTTCGTTCACCGGGACGAACGACAGGCGCACGCCGGTGCATCCCGGCCGGTCGCGCGCCTCGGCTATCACGAGGGAGAGCGCCCGCGAGCCGATGCCGCGGCCCTGGTGGCGCGCGTCGACCAGCAGCCGTGCGAGGTAGACGTGGTGCCGGCCCGGCGCGCCCTCCTCGGGCTTGACGAGGGTGGCCACGAAGCCGGCGGGCGTCCCGCCCGCATAGACCGCCCGGCATTCGATGTCGCCGCGGCGCCCGGCCTGCCAGAGCGACTTGCCCACGCTCGCCACGAGCCGGACCTGGGAGGCGCCCACGCGCAGCTCGGCCACCTCGTCGATGTTGGCCTCCCCGATCGCGCGCAGCCGCACTTCCGGCACGGGACCGGCGAGGCCGAGTTGCCGGTCGTGCGCCCGGCCGAGCAGCGCCAGCGCGATGACCGCCCCGCACAGCGCGAGGAACATGTCCCACTGCGTGTCCCACACGTCGCCCTGCGTGCCGAGGAAGGCCTCCGCGGCCTCGCCCGAGGCGAGCGCGACCCACCACTCGATGAACTCGTAGCTCGCGCTGATCGCCAGGCACACGCAGGCGACCAGGAAGAAGAGCCACGGCCCGCGTGCGAGCACGGCGTTACGCAGCAGGATCTCGCGCGCCACCATGGCAGGGACGAAGCCCTGGACAAAGTGGCCGAGGCGATCGTAGTAGTTGCGGGCCAGCCCGAATTCGTCCCGCAGCGCGTTGAACCAGGGCACCTCGGCATAGGTGTAGCGCGCACCGACCATCAGGACGGCGCAGTGCAGGAAGACGAGCACGAGCACGAGGGGGGTGAATCGCCAGCGCGGGTAGACGACAGCGATGGCGAGCGCCGCGGCGAGCGCGGGCGCCGCCTCGAGCGCCCAGGTGAGCCGGTCCTTCGGGGCCCACCCCGTCAGGACGAACAGGATCGACCACGCCGCGAGGAGCACCACGTGCAGCCGCGCGGAGGCGAGCGTCACGTCCACGAGCGCTCCCACAGCCACGCGGCGCCGCGCACGCCGCCGGAATCGCCGTGCGCGGGGGGCAGGAGACGCGTACGCACCGTATCGGAGAACACGTGCGCTTTCCACAGGGACGGCACGCGGTCGTAGAGCCGCGCGAGCTGCGACAGGCCGCCGCCGAGCACGATCACGTCGGGGTCGAGGAGGTTGATCACGCCCGCGAGCGCGCGCGCGAGCCGCGCCTCGTAGCGAGCGAGCGTCGCCTCGCACGCGGCGTCGCCTGTCCCGGCCTGCCGGGCGATCCGTCCGGCGTCGAGCCGCTCGCCGGTGGCCCTCGCGTGATCGGCGGCGACTCCGGGCCCCGAGAGGTACGTCTCCACGCAGCCTTCTCGCCCGCACCAGCAGCGCGGCAGCGGCAGGTCCTCGGCGCCCGGCGCCGGAAGCGGGTTGTGGCCCCACTCTCCCGCGATCGCGTTGGCGCCCGCCACGAGGCGCCCGTCGACCACGATGCCGCCGCCCACGCCGGTGCCGAGGATCACGCCGAAGGCGACGCGCGCGCCCCGTGCCGCGCCGTCCACCACCTCGGAGAGCGCGAAGCAGTTGGCGTCGTTGGCCAGGCGCACCTCGCGACCGAGGCGCGTCTCGAGATCCGCATGGAGGGGCCGCCCGTTGAGGCAGGTGGAGTTGGAGTTCTTCACCAGGCCCGTGGCGAGCGAAACGGCGCCGGGCGTGGCCACGCCCACGGTGCCGCGGCTCCCGCGCTCGCGTTCGGCGCCCTCGACCAGTTGCGCGACAGCCTCCACGGTCGCCCCGTAGTCGCCCGCCGGCGTGGGCACGCGCCGCCGGAGCGCCTGTGCGCCCGTGGTGTCGAGGACGGCGATCTCGATCTTGCTGCCGCCCAGGTCGATGCCGATGCGATCCATGGGTGGCGCGACTATAGCAGCCGAGTATTGCAGGTGAAATCGGCCGTGTGAACCACGTCACAACACCGGAGCGCGCGCTGCCCGATAGTGGCTCAACAAGCAGTGAACAACCCCGCAAGCGCGCACCTTGGGCGATCGCCCGGGTCCGGGGGGACACACCCCGACTCGGGCGCGCCAGTTTCGACGACCGAAAACGCCCATGACCGAGACCCGCAGCGCACTTCGCTTCCTTTCGCTCCGCGCGAAGCTGGTCGGCCTGCTGCTCTTCGTGGAGGCCGCCGCACTCGCCTTCCTCGTCTGGCAGGGCCACGAGATGGACATCGCGCGCAGCGAGCGCGAGTTCCACGACACCGTCTCCCAGCTTCATCCGCTGCTGAACGTGGCCCTCGCCCCGTCGCTGGCCGAGGGCGACCACGCCCGCGTCCAGGAACTCCTCGCACGGGCGCGTACCTCGCGGGGCCTGCAATACCTCGTCGCGAAGGACGCCGGCGGGCGCATCGTCGCCGCCGAGGGCTGGGACCCGGCCAACGCCCTGCCGGCGCTCGACATTTCCCTCGAATCTTCGCTCCGGTCGGGGCGCTTCGACAGCCTCTTCCCGCTCACGGTCGAGGAGCGGGTCGTGGGAAGCGTAAGCGCGGGGCTCGCCGTCGGCCCGCTGGGCGAGGCCATCGGCGAGCGATTCGCGGACAACATCTTCAAGGCGGCCGGCGCATTTCTCATGTCGGTGCTGCTGTTCCTCATCGTGATCCATCCGCTCGCGCGTCGCATCACCCGGCTTCGCCTCGCCTCGGAGCGCATCGCCGGCGGCGACTTCAACGTGCGTCTCGCCGAGGACGATCCCGACGAGATCGGGCTCCTCGCGCGCGCCTTCAACCACATGGCGGGCGTGGTCCAGTCCCGCGTCGAGGAGCTCGAGGCGAGCCGCCAGCGCTTCCACAACATCGCCGACTACACCTACGACGTCGAGTGCTGGTTCGGGGCCGACGGGCGCCTGCTGTGGATCAACAAGTCGGTCGAGCGGCTCACCGGGCGCACGGCGGAGGAGTGCCTCGCCGACCCCGGGTTCCCCTTCTCGCTCATCCATCCCGACGATCGCCAGGCCGCGCGCGAGCGCAGCGCCGCCGAGCTCGGGTCGCGCTCGACGGGATCGAACTTCGAGTTCCGCATCCTGCGCAAGGACGGCTCGACCGAATGGGTGACCAATTCCTGGCAGCCGCTCTTCGGCTCCGGCGGAGAGTTCCTCGGCCTGCGCTCGAGCCTCAATTCGATCCAGGCACTCAAGGACACGGAGCTCAACCTGCGCGCCACGCTCACGCGCCTGGAGGAAGCCGGCGCCCTGCAGGCGCGCACCTCGCAGAGCCTGCGCGCGGAGCACTCGCGGCTGGTGTCCCTGCTCTCGGCGATGAACTTCGGCGTGGTCTTCGTCGACCCCTCGAGCCGGGTGATCTACTCCAATCCCGCCTTTTCCGATGTCTGGTCGATTCCGCGCGGCGAGGCCCTGCTCGGGCGCAGCCTCTTCGAGGCCCTGGAGCTCGCCGAGGACGTGGTGTCGGACCTGGGCGTCTTCACCGCGAAGCTTCCCGAGCTGGTGGCGAGCCGCCACGTCTCCGCCGGCCACGAGCTGAGGCTCGTCTCCGGCCGCATCCTGCGACTGCAGGTGTGCCCGGTGCCGGACGACTCCGGCGCGAGCCTGGGTGCGGTGCTCATCCACGAGGACATCACGCTGGCGCGCGAGAGCGAGTCGCAGCTCGCCTTCCTCGCCGAGCGCGATCCGCTCACCGGGCTCTTCAACCGCCGCCGCTTCGAACGCGAGCTGGCCGAGAAGATGGACCACGCCGCCCGCGAAAAGCAGCGGCTGGCGCTGCTCTTCTTCGACCTGGATGAATTCAAGAGCGTGAACGACCTCTTCGGGCACCGCATGGGCGACACGGTGCTCCTGCAGGTGGCCGGCGAGATCCGCTCGCACCTGCGCAAGAACGAGTTCTTCGCCAGAATCGGCGGCGACGAGTTCGCCCTCCTCGTGGCCGACATCACCGACGAGCACCTGAGGAGCCTCGCCGACCGCCTCATGCGCGTGATCGGGGCCATGAGCTTCAACCTGGGCGAGGTGCGCCTGTCGATCACCTCGAGCCTGGGCGTGGCGCTCTATCCCGCGCACGCCTCGTCGCCCCAGGAGTTGATCGCGCACGCCGACGCGGCGATGTACCAGGCAAAGGACGGCGGCAAGAACACCTGGCGCATCTACCGCCCCGACCACACCGCCACGCTCCGCCAGCGCTCGCTGGTCACGTGGAACGACCGCATCCGCAGCGCGCTCAAGTCCGACTCCTTCGAGATCTACCTGCAGGGCGTCTTCGACACCGCGAGCGGCGCGCGCCGCTACCACGAGGCGCTGCTGCGCATGCCGGACGCGGCAACCGGAAAGGTCCTGCAGCCGGGGACCTTCATCGGCTTCGCGGAGAAATCGAACCTGATCATCGACATCGACCGCTGGGTCGTGACTCGCGTGATCGACGTGCTCGCCGCTTCGCCGTCGCTCGGCCCGATCGCCGTCAACATCTCGGGCCGCTCCTTCGACGAGCCGGAAATGCCGGATTTCATCGCGAGGCGCCTGCGGGAGCGCCGCGTGGACCCGTCGCGGCTCTACGTGGAGATCACCGAGACGGCGGCGATCCGCGACATGCGCGACGCGCAGCGCTTCATCAACGCCCTGCACGACACCGGCTGCAAGGTCTGCCTCGACGATTTCGGCGCGGGCTTCTCCACCTTCGCCTACATCAAGCAGTTGCCCGTGGATGTCATCAAGATCGACGGCCTCTTCGTGCGCAACCTCGCGCGCGAGCGCGACAACCAGGTGTTCGTGCGCGCGATGCTCGACATCGCGCGCGGGTTCGGCAAGCAGGTGGTGGCCGAGGCGGTAGAGGACCGGCAGACCCTCGACATGCTGCGCGACTTCGGCGTCGACATGGCGCAGGGCTACGTCCTCGAAGTGCCGTTCGCCGTCGCGCGGTCGCAGCCGCGCGCGGCCGGCGGCGATCCCTCGGCCGTCGTCGTCCGGCCCGACTTCGTCGAGCGCCGGCGCGTTCCCCGCTGAGCGCCGGGCGCTAGCCCCGCCGCGGGCGGTCGCGGGAGGGCACGCGGTAGAGCCACGGCCAGCGCCACGCCGAAGAGCGCCAGCGCCGCCTTGAGCCAGGGCGGCCGCACGAAGAAGACGATGGATGCCGCGAGCGTGCCGGACATGAGCGCGATGGCCCAGAGCTTCGTGCGCCAGGCGATCGCACGGTGGCGCTCCCATTCCGAGACGATCGGCCCGAAGCTCCGGTGCCGCAGGAGCCACTGGTGGAAGCGCGGCGAGGAGCGCGCGAAGCACGCCGCGGCGAGAAGGAGAAACGGCGTGGTAGGCAGCACCGGCAGCACGATCCCCGCGATGCCCAGCCCGACGGCGACGAAGCCCACGGTCACGAGCGCCACGCGCACCGCGCGCGAATCGTGCACCCGCGCCGGGGCCCGATGGCCCGGCACGCTAGAATGCGCGCCATGAACGGGCTCATCGTCGCCACCATCGCGCTCGGCCTCGTGGTCGACCGCCACGGCGGCGCCCACGGCCAGCTCGCCGTGAACCTCCTCGCCTGGGCGCTGCTCGCCCGGCTCTGGTCCGTTTCCGCTCCCGTGCAACGCCCCGCCCTCCTCGTCTGCCTCGCCTACGCCACCGCGGGCGAGGTCTTCCTGTCGCTCGTGTGGGGCCTGTACGACTACCGCCTCGGCAACATCCCGCTCTTCGTGCCGCCGGGCCACGTCCTGCTCTTCTACCTCGGCACGCAACTCGCCGCCCGTCTCGAGGACGGCGCCGAGTGGTGGATCGCGGCACTCGCCCTGCCCGTGGTCGCCGCGTTCGCCTGGACCGGCCGCGACACGCTGGGGCCGCTGCTCTACGCGCTCTTCCTCGCGTGCCTCTTCCTGTCGCGCTCCCGCAAGCTCTACGCGACCATGCTCGTGCTTTCGCTCGCGATGGAGCTCTGGGGAACCTGGCTCGGCAACTGGACCTGGCGCAGCGAAGTGCCGTGGCTGGGGCTCGTCACCGACAACCCGCCGCTGGCCGCCGGCGCCTTCTACGCCGCGCTCGACCTGCTCGTGGTCTCGACCGTCGGTGCCCTTCGGCGTCAGCCGCCCGCGAGCCCCATCCTCACGCCGAGCACCGTCTCGCACCAGGCCGCGACCTGCAGCGCGCGCTCGTCCTCGCGGTAGCGCCCCACGACCTGGAATCCCAGCGGCAGGCCGCGCGAGCCGCGCCCCGAGGGCATCGTGATCGCCGGGAGCCCGGCGAGCGTCCAGAGCGAGCAGAACGTGGCGTCGCCGGTGTTCGCGAGCCCTTCCGGGGCTTCTCCCGCGGCCGGGATGGTGACGATCGCGTCGCATCCGTCGAAGAGCCCGTCGAACCAGCGGCGGTACTCGTCGCGCCGCGCGAGATTGCCCGCGTGCTGTTCCGGCGTGATGCGCTTGCCGCGGTCGAGCAGCTGCACGAGCGGCGCCGACAGTTGCAGGCGGTGGCGCGATTCGAGCGACGCGAAGCCGCGCGCGGCCTCGTAGTCCATGATCGCCCCCACCACGCTCCAGGCCTCGTTGAAGGGGCGCGGCAGCGGCACGTCGCGCGCGAGCGCGCCCGCGTCCTTGAGCGTGGCCACCGCCTCGGTGAAGTTGGCGCGCTGTCCTTCCGTGGCGTTCGCCCATTTGGGCGTTCGCACCACGGCAAGGCGCGGGGCGTGGCCGAGGGCGGCGAGCGGCACGGCAAGCGAGCGCATGCCGGCGCGGATGCCGGTGGCCTCGTCGCGCGGGTCCTGGCCCATGAGGCAGGCACCGAACCACGAGGCGTCCTCCACGGAGCGCGCGAAGACGCCCACGTGATCGAGCGACTTGCTGAACGGGTAGACGCCGTCGCGTGAGATCGCCCCGAAGCTCGGCTTGTAGCCCACGACGCCGCAGAAGGCCGCCGGCCTGATCACCGATCCCAGCGTCTGGGTGCCGATCGCCACCGGCACGAACCCCGCCGCCACGGCCGCGGCCGAACCGCTCGACGAGCCTCCGGGGGTGTGGGCCGGGTTCCACGGATTGCGGGTCTTGCCGGGGTGGCGGAAAGCGAACTCGGTGGTGACTGTCTTCGCCATCACCAGCCCGCCCAGCGCCTCGAACCGGCGCACCAGGCCCGCGGAGCGCCCCGGCACGTGGCTCGCGAAGATCCGCGAGCCCATGCGCGTGGGGATGCCGCGCGTGGCGATGATGTCCTTCACGCCGACCGGTACGCCGTAGAGCGGGAGGTCCTTCAGGATGCCGCCGGAGCGTTCCTCGGCCTCGGCCATGGCGCGCGCGGGCTCGAACCACTCGAAGGCCTGGATGACGGGCTCGAGGAGCGCGATCCGGTCATTGAGGGCCCGAACGTAGTCGGGAACCGCGAGGCTGCCTTCCTTGAAGGCGGCGTGAAGGGCGCGAAGGCCCAGGGCAGGAGCTTCCATCCCGCTATTCTGCCGGGGGAACCCCTCGCGGCCAACCCGCCCCGTCAGCCCAGGGCCCGCTGCAGTGCGTCGATCCCGGCCTGGGCGACGATTTCGTCGTCGCTCGCCTTGACTCCCGAGACCCCGACCGCGCCGAGCAACTGGCCGTCGATCTCGATGGGCAGCCCGCCCTGGAGCAGCACCGGCTCGCCCGGAGCGGACAGGAAAGCCTGGCGCCCGCCATTCACCATTTCCTCGAGCAGGCGCGTGGGCCGCTTGAAGGCCGCGGCCGAACGGGCCTTGCCGATCGCCGTGTCGACGCTGGAAGACTGCGTGCCGTCGATGCGTTGCACCAGGAGCGCGTGGCCTCCGTCGTCGACGACGGCGATCACCACCTTCCAGCCGTGCTCGACTGCAGTGGCCTCCGCGGCCGCGGCCATGAGACGGGCGGCCTCGAGGGTGAGGATCTTCTTGGTGGGCAGGGCAAGCGGCATGAGGCGCTCCGGGAACGGGAAGCTTTCCCGATGATACCTTCCCGTCCGCGGGCGCCGCGTCCCCGCGAACCGCGCCTCAGAAGCTGTAGCCGAAGACGATCCCGCTGCGCCGCACGGAAAGGCGCTCGGGCTTGAGCCCGGGCAACGCCGGCAGGAACCGCTTGGCCCCCGGCACCGTGATGCGGCCCGACGAGTCGAAGCACACCTCGAACTCGCTCGCGCCACAGGCCGCGCCCGGCTTCAGGTGCATGAGGGGCGCGCGCTCGGGGCGCACGGTGCTCGCCAGCGGATCGGGAATCGACTTCGCCGTGAGGCGACTGGCCGCGGGCGCATAGGCATGCCAGCCCGAAACCACGGGGCCCTCGTCCGCTGCGTTGGCGGATAGGGCGACCCAGACGGCGACCAGTGCAATGGACCTTGTGCGCATGGCGTTTGGACTCCACGGACATCGTGCCCCATGACCCGCAAGAAGGATGCCCGCCGGCACCCCCGGCCATGCAGGAAAAACGGCACCGCAACCCGTTGTTTATACGTTGTTTTTTAATGCCGTCCGCACTCAAGTGACGCACGTCACCCATCGCACCGGGGCCGGCGTCGCGGGAGGGCGACAGGGGCGCGCCCGTGTAGGCCCAAAGTGTCACTCCGGGGCGCACGCCTTGACCTGCGTCGAACGGAGGCCCCGTGAACCTGTGGGAAAATTGCGCGTCCCACGAACCGTGCCCGCCATGCTGAACCGACTCTCGCCCCGCGCCGTCTTCGCAGCCGTCTTCGCCGCCTGCGCATCCCTCATCGGCTTCGGCCTCGTGCTGCAGCACACCGTCGGGCTCGAACCCTGCCCGATGTGCATCCTGCAGCGCTACGCCTTCGTGATGATCGGCGTGGTGGCCCTGGTCGCCGCCCTCCACGGCCCCGTGCACCACGGCATTCGCGTCTATTCCTTCCTGATCGCCGCCTTCGCCGTCGCCGGCGGCAGCGTCTCCGTGCGCCAGTCGCTGCTGCAACGTTTCCCGACCCCGGAGCCGGCGAACTGCATGGCCGGCGACCTGGACTTCCTGCTCGGCAACTTCCCGCTGGCACAGGCGCTGCCGAAGATCTTTTCCGGCACCGGCGACTGCGCCAAGGTCGAGTGGAGCCTCTTCGGGCTGTCGATAGCCGAGTGGGCGCTGGTGTGGTTCCTGCTGTTCCTGGCCGTCGCCGCGTGGGTGGCCTTTCTTCCGCAAGCGCGGCGCACCGCGGCTGTTCCGCTAGTCGCTGCGCAAGCCGGCCACGACGCGGGCCGGCGGTCCCGCCGCAGGCCCGGCGATCGGATCGCCCTGCGATAATGCGGCCGATGCAATCCCCTCGCCGCGCCTTCCTCCGCCGCGCCTTCGCCGTGGCCGCCGCCGGATTCCTGGCGCCGGGTGTGGTGCGCGCACAGGTGCGAGCCGGGATTCGCGCCTATCCGTTCACGCTGGGCATCGCCTCGGGCGCCCCGACCGCCACGGGTGTCGTGCTGTGGACGCGGCTCGCCCCGGAACCGCTCGCAGGCGGCGGGCTCGGGCCCGGAAGCATCGACGTGCGCTGGGAGATTGCGCACGACGAGCGGTTCTCCCGCATCGCCAGGCGCGGCACGGCGATCGCGCAAGCCTCCCGCGCCCACGCCGTCCACGTCGAAGTCGAGGGACTGGATCCCGCGCGCTGGTACCACTACCGATTCATCGCGGGCGGCGAGGCGAGCGCCGTCGGCCGCACCCGCACGGCGCCGTCCGCGGGCGCCGGTGACGAGCGGCTCAGGCTCGCGCTGGCTTCCTGCCAGCATTTCGAGCAGGGCTTCTTCGTCGCGCACCGGCACCTCGCGGCCGACGCACCCGATCTCGTGGCCTTCGTGGGCGACTACATCTACGAGTCGAGCTGGGGACGCGAGCACGTCCGCAAGCACCGCGCGGGAGAGCCCCGGTCGCTTGCCGAATACCGCGACCGCTACGCGCAGTACAAGTCCGACGCGGACCTGCAGGCCGCCCATGCCTGCGCGCCGTGGCTCCTCACCTGGGACGACCACGAGGTGGACAACGACTACGCGAACGACCGCGGCCAGGACCTCGACCCGGACTTCCTCGCGCGCCGGGCCGCGGCCTACCGCGCGTACTTCGAACACCAGCCCCTTCGCCCCGGCGTGCTGCGGGCCGGCGGAGAGATGCGCCTCTACGGCGAACACGCATGGGGCGCGCTCGCCAACCTCTTCGTCCTCGACGACCGCCAGTACCGCGCCCACCAGGCGTGTCCGCGGGCTTCGCGGGGAGGCAGCAACGTCGTGGGGCCGGAGTGCACCGAGCGCACCGAGGAAGGCAGGACGATGCTGGGCGCGGCGCAGGAGCGCTGGCTGGGCGATGGCCTCGCGGCTTCGCGGTCGCAATGGAACCTGGTCGTGCAGCAGACCCTCATGGCGCCCGCGGGACGCGGGGACGGGAAGGGGGTGCGGCACTGGACGGACGGCTGGGACGGCTATCCCCGGGCGCGCGAGCGCTTTCTCGACGCGCTCGTCGCAAGCGGCGCGGCCAACCCCGTGGTGCTCGGGGGCGACGTGCACGCGAACTACGTGGCGAACCTCCACGCCCGCCCCGGCGACGCGGCCTCCCCCGTGGTCGCGGCCGAATTCTGCGGAACCTCCATCTCCGCCCAGGGACCGAGTGCGCGAAGCGTAGCCGCCCTTCGCGAAGCCAACCCGCACATCCGATTCGCCGACGGGTCCCGGCGCGGCTACGGCCTGTTCGACCTGCGGCGCGATCGCCTCGAGGCGCGCCTGCGCGTGGTGGAGACGGTCAAGCTCCCCAATGCCGCGGTATCCACCGCCGCTACCTTCACCGTCGACGCCGGCCGGCCCGGCGTGGCGGAAGCGCAATAGGCGCGCGCCCTGAAAAGAAAACGCCGCGCGATGCGCGCGGCGTCCAGTCCGGCCCGATGTCGCCGGGCAGCGGTTACTTGATGTCGAGGATCTTCATGGCCTTGGCGAGCGTGTCCACGGATTCCTGGTGCTTGCCGGACTTGTGCAGGGTCTCGCCCTCCGCGCGGTACTTCTTCACGTCGTTCATCTGCGCTTCGCTCAGCTTCGGGCTCTTGGCGAGCGCGGCGTCGATCTTCTTCATGTCGGCCGGGCAGTGGAAGGCAAGGGCCGCGCCCGCGAAGAGCGTCGTGGCCAGTACGGCGAAAAGGCGTTTCATGGTGGAGGGTCCTCTCAGGTTGTGGTGGGCGAAGCGCGCCGAGTCTAGCGCAGGCGCGGCGGGCGCGCATGATGGCCGGCGCCATGCCTGAAAACCGACTGCCCTTGACGCCGGACGCTCCCCTCGGACCCTACGGGCCCGACGCTTACCGGATCGCCACGGGCGCCACCGCGGGCGAGGCGCTCATGGCCCCCGCGCGCTGGCTCTTCGCGTCCGAGACGATCGCGGTTCCCGCGGCCGGGCCCCATGCCGGGTTCGCCCGGTCGCTGGATCCGTTCGAGGATCTCGCGGCGTGGAGCGCCGATCCCGGCCCGCTTACCCGCGCGCCGCTCGTCTGGATCGCCGCCCCGGAGCGCCGGGCCGGCGTGCGCATCGGCGCCGACGGCCTGCGCTTCGAGGTTTCCGGCCGCGAAGCGCCGCTCGCGCTCGTGCCGAAGATCGCGCTGAACCGCTCGTGGGCGGATGCGTCCACGTTCCGCTATCTCCATGGGCGCACGGTCACGATGCGCGGCGCGACCGGCCCTGCCGGGCAATTCGTCGCCCGCACGCTCTGGCCCGAGGACTGGCGGGTTGACGAGGCCGCACCGGCCGTCGCCGCCTCGCGCTCGCGCACGCCGAAGCTCGCGATCCGCGGCCTCATGCGCAGTGCGCCACGCGCCGGCGCGAACGCGCCCCCCGAGACGCACCCCGTATGGGAGCGCGAGCCGGGCCGCCGCGACTGGTCCGGCCGTCCGGTGCTGGCACTCGTGCTGAGCGGCGCCCAGGGCGACGACGACGAGGCCTGGGGCGGGCATTTCGCCTTCGCCACCGGCCGCCTTGGCGAGGACGGGCGTCTCTCGGATCTCCTCGTCGCCAATTTCTACACGCTCGACGCCGAAAGCGAGAAGGGCACGCTTTCCGCGCCCGTCCCGCTCGACAACTACCTCGCCGACGTGAACAGCGGGCAGGGGTGGTACCGGCCCTCGTATGTGATGCTCGCGATCCTCTCGGACGATCGCGCGACGGCATTGCTGCAGGGCGCGCTGAACCGCCTGTACCTGCAGTTCTGGCGGCGCCAGCTCGCGTACCGGCACGCGACGATGAACTGCGCCGCGATCAGCGTGGACACCGCGCGCGCGCTGGGCTGGAACCTCGGGGCTCGCCTGCCCTCCTCCACCCTCCTCGCCTGGCTCTCGATCCCCGCGAAGCTCTTCGCCGAGGGCAGCGTCCCCGCGGCGCGCATCGCCTACGAATACCTGACCGAGGACCGCACCCGCCTCATGCCGGCGGCGAGCTTCGAGGAGGCCGTATTCAGCCTGCTGCGGCTCGCGCGCGAGGGCGCGCAGCCCGGGGACGGCGCGCTCGCGGGGATGCTGGCCGCGGATCTCGTGGCGCTGGTGGGGGTGCGCCTTCCGCAGATCCCGTCGTCGCGGCCGTTCGGCACCTGGCCCGTGGCCAATCCGCGCGAGTTCCTCACCGTGATTCCGCGCGACCCGGACGATTGGCAGGTGGTGCCTGTGCCGCTGCGCCCGTTTCCTGCGCACCTGCGCGACGCGGACCTGCGCGAGCCGCCGCCGCGGCGCTCCACGTGGCCGCTCGTGGCCTGGACGCTCGCCGGCGTGGCGCCGCTCGCCTGGGTCGCGGGGCTCGCCTGGCGCGCCTTGCGCAGGGCGCTGCGGTGAATCAGGCGGCCATGCCGCGCACGCCGTCCCAGAGGAGCTTCACGCCCACGACCACGAGCATCGTGTAGGCGATGCGGTAGAAGAGCTCCTGCGACATCCGGCGCAGGAGCCACACGCCGAGCCCGATCCCCACGGGCGCGAGCGGCGCGAGCACGAGGGAGGTGAGGAGGTTTCGCGCGTCGAAGAGCCCGAGCCAGAAATAGGGCCCGACCTTCGCCGCGTTGATGACCGCGAAGAAGATCACCGTGGTGCCCACCAGCACGGCCCGGTCCAGCTTGAGCGGCAGGAGATAGACATTGAGCGGCGGCCCGCCGGCGTGGGCGATCGTGCTGGTGAGTCCCGCGACGGTGGACCAGAAAAACCCCTTGGGCCGCGAGGGAGCCGCGGCCGGCGCCTTGGTCCCGCCCAGGCGCAGGCGGTGCGCGACGAAGACGATCGCCATCGCGCCGAGCAGCACCCGGACCATGGCCTCGCTGAAATGGCGGAAGGTGAGCGCACCGAGCGCGATGCCCGTCACGCCCCCGGCGAGCAGCAGCAGGAGGTTGCCGCGGTGGAAGGTCCCCCGGTAGGCGAGGAGCCCGGTCACGTCCATCACCAGAAGGATCGGCAGCATGATCGCCGCGGCCTGCGGCGTGGGCACCACGAGCGCCACCATCGGCGTGGCCATGAGCCCCAGGCCGCTGCCGAAGCCGCCCTTGGACACGCCCATGATCAGCACGGCGGGAATCGCCACCGCGAAGAAAAGCGGATCGGTGATCACGCGCCGAGCGTGCGCAGGTCGGCGACGGGCTCGGCGAAGAGCTTCCCGCTTCTCTCGAGGCGAAGGATGTCGGCTGCCACGTCCGCGGGATCTCTCAGCTCGCCCGCGGCCTTCATCTGCCGGAAGCGCTCGACGTCCACGAACTCCTCGGGGCTGGCGCTTCGCACCACGCCCTGCATGGGCGTGTCGATGACGCCGGGCGCGAGGCTCACCACCTCCACGCCGGTGCGCGCGGTCTGCGCTTCCAGCGCCGCCACGCGCGAGACCATGTCCATGCCCGCCTTGGCGGCGCAGTAGGCGCCCCAGCCGAAGATCGGGCGGCGGCCGGCGCCGGAGGAGATGTTGATCACGCGCCGCAGTTTCGCGCTCGTCTCGGTGGCGAGGAGAAAGCGGCGCATGAGGAGGATGGGCGCCGTGAAGTTCACCGCGAGGGCGCGTTCGAGCTCCTCGGCGGGGACGCGGTCGACCATGCCCACGGGCGAGATCACGCCCGCGTTGTTCACGAGAACGGCCTTGGCGAAGCGCTTGCCCCGGAGCCTTTCCTCGACGCGGTCGAAGGCCGACTCGATCGCGCGCGGGTCGGCGAGGTCGGCGAAGAGCTGCGCCCCGCCCGGTATCGGCCCGTCGGGCGAGCGGCCCAGCCCGATCAGCTCGATGTCCGGCTCGTCGCCCAGCTGAGCGACGAGCGCGTGGCCCAGCCCTCTGGTGTGGCCGGTGACGATGTAGAGATCCATGTGCGCGAGAAGGTGTCGGGCCGCGAGGCGCGACCGGGCCTCATTCTGCCAGACCCCGCTACCCCATGCCCGCGATCACGCTCGCGATGGTCGCGCGGTCGACGTCGAATCCGCCGTGCGTCGTGCTCGCGGTATCCGCCCCGGGCGCGGTGAGCACCTTCACGGATCTCTTGCGCGCGAGATCCGCGGGAAAGTGCTTCTCCATGCCGACGATCGGCACCTCGCGCCCGCCCTCGAAGGAATTCGAGACCAGGTAGAGGAGCGAGCGGCCGTAGCCCAGGATGGGCCGGCAGGTCGGATCCTGCCGTTCCGCCGCGTCGGTGAGGTGGTATTCGCGCAAGCGCTTCATGGCCGCTCTCGACCCACGGACGCACGCGCTCGTCGAAGGTGTCGACGCGCAGCGCGGGCGCCATGAAGCTCACGCTCGCGAACTCCCACTCCTGCGCGGCGAGCCGGTCGATGAGATAGGCGTGGACGATGGAGCCGGCCGAGTGCCCGACCAGGTGCAGGCGCACCGGATGGCGCGCCGCCACGGGCGACTCCGCGAGGTGCTTCAGGAGGAGGCGAATGCACGCATCGGGCTCCACGGAGAGCGCCTGCGCGTTCTGCTTCATCTCGCCCCACAGCATCGCGCCCGCGGGCGCGAGGAGCCCCTTCCAGGCGCGCATTCCACCACTTGCCCACGGATTCGAGCGGGCCGGCCGTCGGCCGCGGCGCGGCCTTCACGAGGTCCTCCAGGCGCCCCTTGAGCGTCGACCACAGATCCGATTCCCACATGAGGAAGACCGGGAAGCGCCGCGCCGCGTAGAGCGCGGGCCACCATTTCGCGAACGTGTCGGCCGCGTCGCTCTCGCCCACCAGCCCGCCGTGCGCGTAGAGGCAGAGGTCGATCGGCTCGCCCGCCTTCACGCCCCAGTCCTTGCTCGCGGCTTCGAGGTAGTCGTTCACGAGCGCCCGGACATCGTCCTCGCCGGTGCGAAAGGCGCCGGAACCGGAGAGGCGGCCGTTGTTCTCCATGTCGATCACGTAGGGGGCGAGCTGGTGGCGCGCCAGCACCTGGTCGGAGGAAAACGCGCGCCCCTTCCCGCCGCGCGCCGGCGCGGGCGAGGAGGCCACGGCGCGATGCTCCTCGGTGACGACGCCGAGCTGCGCCACCCAGCAGTCCATCGCGTGCTCGAGCCAGTCCGCATAGGTGAGCGTGGCAAGTCCTCCGTCGCCCCAGTCCTCCCCCCAGGAGTTGTGCACGAGGAAGCCGCGCGCGTCGTAGCCCACGATCGCGAACGCGTGGCCGCCGTCGTCCGGCTTCGCCTTGCGAAAGGGGATCACCCAGTCCTTGCGCGACTTCGCCTTCCGGTCTTCCAGCCACCCGTCGTGGCAGACCGCGCTCGCGTAGAGGACGCCGGCCTCGTTCAATGCCACGTGCATGTCGGTGACCGAGCGCGTGTCGAGCCGGTAGTAGGCGCCGAGGGGACGGTTGACCGCGTCCAGCCACCAGTCCTCGCCGGGGATAGTGGTGGCCGTGGGCATGTCGATCTCGCGCCACAGGCGCAACGCGCAGGCCCCGTGGCGGTGCCAGCCCTTGAGCGCCCCGCGCAGGCTCGACCCGGCATCCTCCGCCCCCGGGAACTCGTCGTAGCGCCGCGCCATGGAGTAGAGCATCCACGGCGACACCGCCGCCTCCGTCCTGCGGCCCGACTGCTGCAGCAGGCAGTTCATCACGACGGCGAGGGAGAAGCCCGTGCAGGCGCTGGTGCTTGCCTGGTCCAGGACCGGGAGCTTCGCCTTCGCGCGGTACGCGGGCGGCGGCACGAGGGCGACGGAGGGCTGGTACGGCCGGTCGCGCAGGTCGACCTTGTCGGGCGAGACGTTGCGAACCGGGCGTTTCGCCGCGGCGGAACGGGATGGCGCGCGCTTCGCGCGCCGCGATTTGGAAGCCATGGCGTCTCCTGGGCTCGAAGCGGCGTACGACCCGGGCCACGCCTGCCGGGCGCCGCGGGAATCCGGCAGGCCGCTCCGGTCCCGGGGGTTCCCCGAAGGGCCGATTGACCGGGACCGGCGAGGTGGTGAGAATACAGACGTTACCGCCCGCGCGACAGTTTCTGCCAGGTGTTCGTCGCGGGCGCCGCTCCGGAGTCCACGGCTTTCACGGTCCAGTCCAGGAGGCGCCAATGATCGGCAAGGTCGCCATCGCAGCCGCATCCGGTACCGCTTTCGGCGTGTTGCTCTGCAAGGTCCTGCCGAAGGGATGGCCGCTGTGGCAGGAGGCGATCGCGGTGGCGGCGATATGCGTGGCCGTCTTCGCCGTGCTGAGCATCCTCGGGCACCGGGTCGACGCGGGCGACAACCCGAAGTAGGCACGGCCGGCGTTTCGTGCGCACCCCGCGCGAAGCGCGCGTTTGACCCCGCCCGCCGCGGCCGACAGAATGTCGGTTCTGCCTTGCCTGCGGATCCGGTCCATGAGGTTTCTCGTCTTCCTGCTGGTCTTCTCCCCGTTCGCGCTGGCCGACGAATCGGGACTGCTGCGCTGCCGCGCCATCCAGGATCCCGCCGCCCGGCTCGCCTGCTACGACGCGCTCGCCGTGCCTGCGCCCACGCCACGCGCCGTTTCGCCGCAGGTCACTTCGCCGCGCGCCGCGCCGGCGCCCACGCCCGAGCAGTTCGGCCTGGAACGGCCGCGCTTCCAGGACCAGATCGAAGCGATCGAGAGCACGATTGCCGGCCGTTTCGACGGCTGGGGGCCGAACGACCGCATCCGCCTCGCCAATGGGCAGGTCTGGCAGGTCGCCGACGGCAGTTCCGGCGCGCACTGGATAGAAAACCCCAAGGTTCGCGTGCGTCGCGGGATGCTCGGTGCGTTCTTTCTCGAGATCGAGGGCACCAACCGCTCGCCGCGCGTGCAGCGCGTCCAGTAGCGCTTGCGCCATGGCTGATGCCGGAAAGCTCGACCGCCTCGTCGCCGATGCCCGGCGCGCGGCCGACGAGCGCAGCCTCACCTACCGCGAGCGGGCGCTCGGGATCTATCCCTGGGTCTGCGGACGCTGCGCGCGCAGCTTCACGCGCGCCAACCTGCGCGAGCTCACCGTCCACCACCGCGACCACAATCACGACAACAACCCGCCCGACGGCAGCAACTGGGAGCTGCTGTGCCTCTACTGCCACGACAACGAGCACCAGCGCCAGCTCGAGGCCGGCGGGAGCGCCGGCGCGACGGATGCGAAGGCGGCCACCCATTCGCCGTTCGCCGACCTGAAGGCGAGGCTCGAGCGCGGAAAGTAGCGCCCCTTCCGCGAAGGCCGCGCGGCGTGCTGTGGGATACTGGCGGCAGATTCCGCTTCCCGCGATCGCGCAGCCGAACACCACGCCATGCGAACCCTCTCCCACCTCTTCGACAACAACCGGTCCTGGTCGGAGCGCATCCGCGAGAGCGACCCCGCGTTCTTCAGCAAGCTCTCGGGGCAGCAGTCCCCCGCCTACCTGTGGATCGGCTGCGCGGACAGCCGCGTGCCCGCCAACGACATCGTGGGCCTGCTCCCGGGCGAGCTCTTCGTGCACCGCAACGTCGCCAACGTCGTCGTGCACACCGATCTCAACTGCCTGTCGGTCATCCAGTTCGCGGTCGACATCCTCAAGGTTCGCCACATCATCGTGTGCGGCCACTACGGCTGCGGCGGCGTGCGCGCTGCGCTCGAGGGCGACCGGCTCGGCCTCGTGGAGAACTGGCTGCGCCACGTCCAGGACGTGCGCGACAAGCACGCGGACATCCTCGCGGTGCTCGCCGAGGCCGCGGCGCGCGCCAACCGCCTGTGCGAATTGAACGTGATCTCGCAGGTGGTGAACGTGTGCGGGACCTCGATCGTGCGCGACGCCTGGGAACGCGGCCAGGACCTCAGCGTCCACGGCTGGATCTACGGCCTGCAGGACGGGCTGCTGCGCGACCTGGGCATGACCGTGTGCACGCTTTCCGAAGTGGAGACGCAGCACGCCCAGGCGCTCGCGTCCCTGGCCCCGGAGGGCGGCCCGTGACGGAGGTCGCGACGGGCGAGGACACCTGGGACGCCGTAGACCGGTACCTCACCGAGGTCCTGGTGCAGCCCGACGCCGTCCTCGAGGCGGCGCTGCGCGATGCGGCGCAGGCGGGCCTGCCCGCGATCAGCGTGTCGCCGCCGCAGGGGAAGTTCCTGAACCTGCTCGCGCGCGTGCAGGGCGCGAGGAACATCCTCGAGATCGGCACGCTGGGCGGCTACAGCGCCATCTGGCTCGCCCGCGCGTTGCCGCCGGGAGGAGGTCGCCTCGTCACGCTCGAAGTGGATCCGAAGCACGCCGAGATCGCGCGCGCCAACCTCGCCCGCGCGGGCTTCGCCCACATCGCGCAGGTGCGCCTGGGGCGGGCCATCGACACCCTGCCGGAACTCGAAAGCGAGGGCGCCGGCCCCTTCGACCTCATCTTCATCGACGCCGACAAGCCCTCGAACCCGGAGTACTTCGACTGGGCGCTGAAGCTCTCCCGGCGCGGCACGGTGATCGTCGTGGACAACGTGGTGCGAGGCGGCGCCGTCGCCGATGCCGCGAGCCGGGATGCGGCGGTTCTCGGCGTGCGCCGGCTCAACCGGATGATGGGTTCGGAAAAGCGCGTGTCCGCGACCGCGCTGCAGACCGTGGGGAGCAAGGGCTACGACGGTTTCTCCATCGCCCTCGTGATCGGTTGATGGCGCGGGTCTTCGTCGCCGGCGCGGGGTACGTGGGCAGCGTGGCGGCCGCGCTGCTCGCGCAGGCGGGCCATGCCGTGGACATCGGGCGGCGCACGGCGAGCGGCGCGCCCGGCACGCACGCGATGGATGTCCTCCGGCCCGAGACCTACCCGGCTGCGCTCGCCGGTGCGGACTGCGTGGTGTACTGCGTTTCCGCGGACGCCTTCACCCCCGAGGCCTACCGCGACGCCTACGTCGAGGGGCCTCGCGCGCGTGATCGAAGCCGCCGCGAAGGGCGCGGCCCGGCGCCTGGTGTTCGTGTCCTCCACCGGCGTCTTCGGGCAGGACGACGGCAGCATCGTCGACGAACGCTCGCCCGCCGAGCCGCGCGGATTTTCCGGGCGCGTGATCCTCGAGGGCGAGGCGCTGGCCGCCGCCGCGCCCCTCGAAGCGACGTGCATCCGCTTTTCCGGGATCTACGGCCCCGGGCGCGACCGGCTCGTGCGGCTCGCGCGCGAAGGCGCCCCGGTCTCCGCACGGTCGCGGGCAGCGATCACCAACCGCATCCACCGCGACGATTGCGCGCGCGCCCTGGTGCACCTCGTGGAGCGCCCGGCCGTGGCGCCGCTCTACCTCGGCAGCGACGAAGCCCCACGGCCATGGGCGAGATCCTCGACTGGATCGGCGCGCGGCTCGGCGTGGCGCCCGGGCCGGTGGGCGACGACGCGGCGCAGGTGCTGCAGCGCGGCGGCAACAAGCGCATCTCCAGCGCGGCGCTTCGCGCCTCGGGTTTCGCTTTTCGCCACCCCACCTATCGCGAAGGGTTCGCGGCGATCCTGGACGGGTGAATGCCGGGCGAGGCGCACCGGGAGCGCTTCCCAAATCTTGCGCCAAGACAAGCATTTGCGTGTCGTCCGTGCGAGAATGGCGCGGTCCCCACGCCGACAGAGGAGAACTCGATCTTGGCCAAACCCAACTACGCATTCGAGAAGCGCAAGCGCGAACTGGAGCAGAAACGCAAGAAGGAAGAAAAGCTCCAGCGCAAGTTGCAGAACAAGCAGGCGAAGGAAGGCGAAGGCGCAGAGCCCGCCGCGGCCCCCGAGGCCGACACCCCGCCCGCCTGAGGCCGCCGACCCCGCCAGGGGACGCCTCCCGATGTACCACGGCGAACGGCTCAACGGACTGACCCACCTCTCCGGAGCGCTCCTCGCGCTCGCCGGCGCAATCGTCCTGATCGTCATCGGGTCCCTCCAGGCGGACCCGTGGAAGATCGTGAGCTTCTCGATCTACGGCGCCACGCTCTTCTTCCTGTACCTGTCCTCGACGCTCTACCACTCGACGCGCGGGCGCGCGAAGGCCGTGTTCCGCAAGTTCGACCACGCCGCGATCTACCTGCTCATCGCCGGCACCTACACGCCCTTCGCGCTCGTCACGCTGAACGGCCCCTGGGGGTGGTCGCTCTTCGGCGTCGTGTGGGGGCTCGCGGCCCTCGGCGTGGCCCAGGAGATCTGGCTCGCGAAGGGCGCGCGCGGCTTCTCCCTCGCGCTCTACCTGCTGATGGGGTGGTTCTCCGTGATCGCCGTGGTGCCGCTCATCGAGGCGCTCTCCTGGGAGGCTTCGCGTGGCTCGCGGCGGCCGGGATGGTGTACACCGCGGGCGTGGTTTTCTACCTGTTCGACGAGCGCTTCCGGCACTTCCACGGCATCTGGCACCTCTTCGTGCTGGCCGGCAGCGCCTTCCACTACGCCGCCATCGTGCTCTACGTGGCCTGAGTCGGCTTCCACGCGCGCCGAAGGTCCGGGACCCGTTCACGAACCCTTCGCCCTCGCGGCCCGGGCGCGCTTGTGCAGTGCAGCAAAGCGGCGTAGAGTCCCCCGCCAATTCGCCCCGGAGCCCTTTCCGGGGCGGAGGGCGCATGAATTCCCCTGCAGCACAGACCGACCCGATGCACCTGTCGCGACGGGCCCTCGCCCCGATGGTCGTCGGCGCGCTCGGCATCGTCTTCGGCGACATCGGCACGAGCCCGCTCTACGCGCTCAAGGAATGCTTCAGCCCCGAGCACGGCATCGCGCCCACTTCCGCCAACGTCGTGGGCCTGCTCTCGCTCATCACCTGGTCCATGGCCTGGGTGATCGCCTTCAAGTACCTCGCGGTGATGCTGCGGGCCGACAACGACGGCGAGGGCGGCATCCTGGCTCTCCTCGCGCTCGCGCTGCGCGGGCTGCACCACGAGCCGCGCACGCGCTGGTTCGTGGTGAGCCTCGGGATCTTCGGCGCGGCGATGTTCTACGGCGACAGCATGATCACGCCGGCCATCTCGGTGCTCTCGGCGGTCGAGGGCCTGGAGATCGCCGCTCCCGTCATCGCGCACTGGGTGATCCCGTTGACCATCGCGATCCTCACCGCGCTCTTCGTGATCCAGCGCCATGGCACCGCGAGCGTCGGCGCCCTCTTCGGCCCGATCACCGCGGTCTGGTTCGTGGCGATTGCGATCGCGGGAGCCTCGCGAATCGGCGACCACCCGGACATCCTCCTCGCCCTGAACCCCGCGATGGCCGTCTCGTTCCTCGTGGCCCACCCGGTGGCCGGGTTCCTCGTGCTCGGCGCGATCTTCCTCGTGCTCACCGGCGGGGAGGCGCTCTATGCCGACATGGGCCACTTCGGCCGCAGGCCGATCCGCATCGCCTGGTTCGGCCTCGTGATGCCGGCGCTGCTCCTGAACTACTACGGGCAGGGCGCCTACGTGCTCGCCCACCCCGAGGCGGTCCGCAATCCGTTCTATTTGATGTTGCCGGCCTGGGGCGTGCTGCCGATGGTCGGCCTCGCGACCGCCGCCGCGGTGATCGCCTCCCAGGCCGTGATCTCGGGCGCGTTCTCCATCACGCGCCAGGCGATCCACCTGGGATACATCCCGCGCCTCGAGATCCTGCACACCTCGTTCCGGCAGATCGGGCAGGTGTACGTTCCCTTCGTGAACTGGATGCTCTTCGGCGCGGTGATCCTTCTCGTGCTGGGTTTCCGGACTTCCGGCGGCCTCGCCAATGCCTACGGGATCGCCGTGTCGGCCACGATGGTGATCGAGTGCATGCTCGCCATGGTCGTCGCGCACCGGCTGTGGAAATGGCACCCGCTCGCTACCGCCGGCGTCCTGGGCGCGATGCTCGTGGTCGATCTCGCGTTCTTCGCCTCCAATGCGGCGAAGCTCCTCTCCGGCGGCTGGTTTCCCGCTCGCGGTCGGTGCCGGGCTCTATGTCCTCCTGGTCACCTGGAAGCGCGGGCGCACGCTCCTCATGCGCCGCATGAGCGAGCAGGGCATTCCGCTCGAGCCCTTCCTCGACGCGCTCGCGGTGAGCCCGCCGCAGGTGGTCCCCGGCACGGCGATCTTCATGACCAGCGCGCCCGGCAAGGTTCCCCACGCGATGCTGCACAACCTGAAGCACAACAAGGTGCTGCACGAGCGCGTGGTATTCCTCACCGTCGTCACGCACGACGTGCCCCTGGTCCCCGTGGAGGACCGCGTGCAGCTCACGCGCCTTCGCGACGGATTCTGGCAGGCGGAGGCGTGGTACGGCTTCAAGGAGCATCCGGACATCGCGGAGATCCTCGCCACCTGCAAGAGCCGCTACCAGCTCGCGTTCGATCCCATGGAAACCTCGTACTTCCTGTCGCGCGAGACCATCGTCGCCGGCAAGCGACAGGGAATGGCGCCGTGGCGCGACCACCTCTTCGCGTGGATGAGCCGCAATGCCACGCGGGCGACCGACTTCTTCAACATCCCGATCAACCGCGTGGTGGAACTCGGCACCCACGTGGACATCTGAATCCGCGTCAACGAATCGGGCGCGATTAGCGTTAAGCTCCACGACATGCGCCGCGCAACACTGCCGGCGCGCAATCACACAGGAGGATTCGATGAACACCCCCGCTGCCAACGGCGCCACTTCCCGCACGGGCGTCCACCCCGGCATCGTCGTCGGAGCCGTCGCCGTCGTCGTCTTCGGGGCCGCCGGTGCGGCCTCCTACCTGGGCCTCCTGCCCGGCCAGGCCGGCAAGTCTTCCACGACCCCGATGAGCATGGCCGCGCCCGCGCAGCAGGCAGGCGTGGTTCCCGATGCCGTAGTCCAACCCGCGCCCGTCGCCATGGCACCGGCACCTGCCGCGGTGACCGAACCAAAGCCGGAACCCGTTGCCGCCGCTCCCGCGCCCGCGCCCCGCCCGCGCCCGCGCCCGAACCCGCTGCCGCCGTGCCCGCGCCGAAACCCGCGCCCCCGCCGGCGCCTGTGAAGCCGCGCGTGGCCAGGCCCGCCCCGGCTCCCGCCCCTGCAGCCGCCAGGCCCGCGCCGAGCACGCCCAGCTACGCCACCGCTCCCGCCTACGCGCCAAGCGCCCCGCCGCCGGCCGTCGCTGCGCCGGAATCCGCGCCCGCGCCGAGGCTCTGCCGCGACTGCGGCACCGTGAGCGAGGTGATCCCCATCGAGAAGAAAGGCGAGTCGAGCGGCGCAGGCGCGGTGCTCGGCGGCATCGTCGGCGGCGTGCTCGGCCACCAGGTCGGCGGCGGCCGCGGCAAGGATGTCGCCACCGTCGCGGGCGCCCTCGGCGGCGCGCTCGTGGGCAACGAGATGGAGAAGGGCCGCGCCACCATCGTCGCCTGGAACGTGCGCGTTCGCCTGGAGGACGGCACCAACAAGGTGGTGCGCTACACCGCGGAGCCCTCGTGGCGCGTGGGCGACAAGGTCCGGATCGAAAACGGGAGGATCGTCAGCGCGTCGCGGCCTTGAAGTCGAGCCCGCCCGCCGAGCCGTCGATGCGCAGGGTGTCGCCGGTCACGCGCACGCTGGTCGAGGTGCGCAGCACCCCGAGAAGCCGCTCCTCGACCGCCATCGCCACGCCGTCGCACAGGCGCTTGGAGGTGCCGATGGACGAGAACACGATCGCGCCCGCGCCGACGGTGTCCTGCAGGTAGCGGCCGAGGATGCTGTTGCATCCCGAGGAGCCCGTGACGGCCCCGTCGCCGAATTCCAGGTAGGGCGGCTCGCCGGCGAGCTTGCGTTCGGTCACCAGCATCCACTTCGTCCCCACGAAGGGCAGCGGCGGCGGCTCGCGCTTCACGGGCACGAACTGGCAGGCCGGCAGCAGCACGAGGAGCGCCAGGGCGCGCAGCGGCGGCATCGTCATTTTCCCTGCCTCGCCCGCCAGGCTTCCTCGAGTTCCTTCCCCGACTGGTAGTGCGGAACCCGGAAGACGAGGCGCCTGGCCGTCTGGATGCGCGGGTGCATGCCCTGCACTTCGTCGCGCCAGTAGCGCTGCGCGAACTCGAGGTTGCGCTTCTCGTCCATGAGGAAGTAGTTCTTCGACGACTGCCCGCCGAAGATGTAGAGCTTGCCGTCGATGATCTTCCAGGTGTCCGGGTCGCCTCCCCAGGGGATGGCGTAGGCGATGCCGTTGGCGCAGAACCCGCCGAACTGCGGCACGTAGGACGCGGGCTGCTTCAGGAACAGCTCGCGGTGCGCCGCGCTCGCGAACCGGTAGGTGAGGCCCTCGTGATCGGCCTTGATCGCGGGGCTTCCGGCGACATGATCGCCGCGGGTGAAATACGCCACCGGATCGAATCCCTTGAGCATGAGCCGGGAATCGTCGCCGTCGGAGACGGTGTTCACGGTCTGGCAGGCGGCGAGGGCGAGGCCCGCGGCCACGAGAAGCGCGGTGCGGGGCAAGGCTGGGTGCATGGCGAAGGGCCCTTTCATCGGAAGAGCAGCGAAATGCCGTCGACCACCAGGTCGATCACGGCGGGCGTGGACTGCATGGGCGTGATCCTGCGTGTCCAGAGGCTGTCGCGCGGCGCGGTCTTGTGCGTCGCGATGAGCGACTCGAACGCCTCGGAGATGTCCTTCGCGTTGGGGCTCGTGCGCTTTCGATCGGCGTCGCTCAGGGAGGCGAGCGTGCGTTCCACGGCGTCGGCGTCCAGGGCCGAGATCGGCGAGCGGCAATAGCCGCAGGCGCCGTCCCGCGCGAGGTCCACGATCGCCCCGCACCCCGAGCAACGAAACTGCTTCACCGTGGCCCTGAGGGAGTCGATCTCCGGCTGCGAGAGCGAGCGGATGAACTGCTTCTCGCGCAGGAACTGGAAGTAGGTCGTGAACCGCCCGTGCCCCGAAGGGCAGCGGTGGTAGGTCAGGCGGTTCGTGCGCTGGATGTCGTGCGTGAGCAGGAGCTTTTCCCTGCAGTGCGGGCAGCCCATGCGGTCGGCGACCGGCCTCGCGGGCTGGTCGCGGTGCTCGTGGATCAGCCGGAAGAGCTCGATCACGGAGGAAGGCGCGAGCTGCGCGCTCTCGTACTGGTCGAACCAGATCCCGTGGCAGTCCCAGCACAGGTCCAGTATCACTTCGCCGTGGACCTGCCGCCCGAAGCGGCGCTTGTCCATCGGCGCTTGGCAACTCGGGCAGGCGTGTGGCGTGGGCATGGGCAGCGCACAGGGTACCGGCCCTCCGGGGACGGGGCAAGCCTGTGCAATACTTTCGCCCGTGTGCAGCCGCTACTTCCTCGACGCCGACGGCAACGTGATCGCCTACACGTTCCACGTGCCGGTGCACGATCGCATCCGCAAGCGCTTCAACATCGCGCCCACCCAGGAGGCGCCGGTGGTGCGGATCGACGGTGCCGGCGGGCGCGAGGTCGCCCTGCTGCGCTGGGGCCTCGTGCCGTCCTGGTCGAAGGACATCGCGATCGGCAACCGCATGATCAACGCCCGCAGCGAGACCGTGGCGGAGAAACCCTCGTTTCGAAACGCGTACCGGAGCCGCCGCTGCGTGGTGCCCGCCACCGGGTTCTTCGAATGGAAAGGCGAGCCGGGAAGGAAGCAGCCCTACGCGATCACGGCCGAGGACCAGCCGCTCTTCGCGCTCGCGGGCCTGTGGGAACGCTGGCACGACCGGGCCAGCCCCGAGGCGCCGCCCGTCGAGACATTCACGATCCTCACCACCGAGGCCAACGAGACGGTGGCACCCGTCCACGACCGGATGCCCGTGATCCTGCCCGCCGAGCGCGTGCAGGACTGGCTCGCCGCACCGCCCGCCGAGGTCCGTGCGCTTCTCGTGCCCTACGCCGGCCCGCTTCGCGTGCGCGCCGTCTCGAAGCTGGTCGGCAATCCGCGAAACGATTCGCCCGAACTGCTCGCCGACGCCTAGGCGAGCGCGCGGGCGCAGCCCGGGTGCTCGGAAAGCCAGCGCCGGAGCACCCGGAGCACGTCCGGATCGAACTCCGGCAGGCGCCGCACCGCCGCGAGCGCGGCGAGGTCCGGCTCGTCGCGCGCGGTGCCGATGTGGCGCCATTGCCGGATCACGTGCGCCTCCTCGATGCCGCGCGTCGCGTCGCGCTCGACGATGGCGATGGCCCCGGCGAACGGCCAGTCCGGGATGCGCCTCGCCTCGAGCGCGGTGGCCAGGCGCAGGTTGTGGACCTCGGCGGCCTCCTCGCCCACGCAGGCGCCGCGGCACTTGCGCACCTGGCGCGCGAAGCAGGGCCCGCCGCGCTTCTCCCAGCCGAGCAGCCGCCAGCACAGCCCTTCCTCGGCGGCGATGGCCTCGAGGAGATCGCGGGCCGCGCGCGGCGAGGCGAACGGGCCGTAGAGCGCCTCGGCGCCCGGGCCGCGCTCGTCCCAGTCGATTTCGTCCACCTTCGCGAATTGCGGCGCCTCGCGCAGCGACGGCAGGCGCAGCACGCAGGAGAGCCGGCGCCTGCGCAGCATCGCGTTGTGCAGGGGGGCCACCTCCTTCACGAGGCGCGATTCGAGCAGCAGCGCCCCGAGCTCTCCCGCGGTCTCGATCCAGTCGAGGCTGCGGATCTCGGCGGAGAGTCGCTGGTCGTTGGAATTGCGGTAGTCGGACGTGAAGTGCGAGCGCACGCGGTCGCGCAGGTTCACGCTCTTGCCGATGTAGAGCGGCAGGTCGTTCACGCCGAAGAAGCGGTAGACGCCGGGCGCTTCCGGCACGCCCTCCAGGGCATCGGGCGGCAACTGCGGCGGCAGGCTGGGGATCTTGAGCAGGCGTTTCACGGCGGCCGCGATCTCGTCGGCGGGCTTCTCGCGTTCGATCACGCGCGCGAATCGCAGCAGCGCGCGCGCGTCGCCGAGTGCGGAGTGCCTGCCCGTCCGCGCCCCGCCCGCCACGGCGTCGAGCGGGTCCGCGAGCCCGTGGCGCGCGATGAGGGCATCGAGGCTGTGGCCCACGGCCTCCGGATAGAGCCTGCGCGACAGGCGCACGGTGCAGAGCACGTCCGCGGTAAACGTCCTCTCGAGGCGCGCGAACTCGTTCTTCAGGAACCCGTAGTCGAAGCGCGCGTTGTGCGCGACGAAGAGATGCCCCTCGAGCCGCTCGCGCACCTCGTCCACGATCCGGGCGAAGGTGGGCGCGCCGCGCACGGTCTCGTTCGTGATGCCGGTGAGGATCTGGATGTCGGGGGGGATGGAGCGCTCCGGGTCCACGAGCGAGGACCACTCCTCCACCACCTCACCATCGACCATGCGCACGATGGCCACTTCGGTCACGCGGTCCCCGGCGGCGGAGGTGCCGGTGGTCTCCAGGTCGACGAAGGCGACGGCGGAGGCGAGCACCTTCAGGCGCTTCCTTCGCGCACGCGCCAGGGCGCATCCGCGAACTTCTCCACCAGGAAGTCCACCAGCGCGGCCACGCGCGGCGAACGATGGCGGCCGCTCGGGTAGAGCGCGTGCAGCGGCAGCGGCTCGACGTGGTGCGCTTCGGCGAGCACCGGGCGCAGGAGCCCCTTGGCGATCGCGTCGCCGACGATCACGTCGGCGAGCCGGATGATGCCCAGGCCCATGATCCCGAGCTGCACCAGCGTCTCGGCGCTGTTGGCGGTGACGTTCCCCGAGACCTCGACGTTCCTCACCCCGTCGGGGTAGTTGAACGGCCAGCGGTGGAACTGCGGCGTGGGGGCGAGCACCAGGCAGTTGTGGCGCGCGAGATCCGCGGGCTTCTTCGGGGTGCCACGCTTGCGCAGGTACGCGGGCGAGGCGCAGATCACGCGCTCCAGGTCGCAGATCCGGCGCGCGACGAGGGAGGAATCGGGCAGGTTGCCCGACCGGATGCCGACGTCCGCGCCTTCCTCCATCAGGTCGACGATGCGGTCGGTCATGGTGATCTCGACCTCGATCTCCGGGTAGCGCGCGAGGAATTCCGGCAGCGCCGGCACGAACTGGTAGGCGCCGAAGGCGGTGCCGACGTTGATCCGGAGCTTTCCGTGGGGCCGCTCGCGGAAACGGGCGACCTCGTTCTCCGCCTCCTCGATGTCGGCGAGGATGCGTTGCGTGCGGTGAAAGAACGCCTCGCCTTCCGGCGTGAGCGCGAGGCGGCGCGTGGTCCGGTTGAGCAGGCGCACGCCCAGCCGGTCCTCCATGCGCGTGACGAGCTTCGAGATCGCCGAGGGCGTGAGCCCGAGTTCGCGCGCAGCGGACGAGAAGCCCCCCTTCTCCACGGCGAGCACGAACGCGGCCATGTCCGTGGGGACCGCCACCCTATTTGTTCCTAGGTTTCATCAATCATGTGCCTTTGCCATGGATTGTATATCATCCGGCACGCAATTAGAGTGCAGGTACGGGCGCCAGAGTGGTGTCGCACAGGCAGGGACGGAATCCATGAGCATCGAGCAACGCTTCGAGATCGAACGCAAGGCGCACGAACTTCGCCGGGAAGAGCTGTCGCGGCTCCTGCAGGCTGCGCTTACGGGAATTCGCGGCTGGGGCTCGCGTCGAGGGCATGGCGTTTCAGCACCGCCAGCGGCACGAGGTCCAGTGCACGCTCGTGCGTAGCCTCCAGCACCACCGGGGGAGCGACACCGGCGACGAGCGCCTCGAGCCAGCGTAGCGCGCACACGCACCACCGGTCGCCCGGCTTGAGCCCCCGGAAGCGCATTCCCGCATTCGGCGTGACCAGGTCGTTGCCGCGGGCGAGGCTGAAGGCGAGGAATTCCGGCGTCATCCGCGCGCACACCACGTGCGTGCCGGCGTCGTCGCCCGCCACCTCGCAGGACCCGTCGCGGAAATAGCCGGTCAGCGGGTCGAAACCGCAGGCTCGCAGTTCGCCACCAAGAACGTTCAGGCGCTCGGGCATCTCGTCCCCTCCGGTCGATTCCAGCCGCAATGATAAAATACGCGCCCGACGTATCGTCACCACGACGGGCGATTTCACGCCCGCCCCCGCCATGGCCCGCACCCGAAGCAAGTCCGCGCCCCGCCTCACCCGGGACGCCGAACGACTCATCGCCCTGGCCAACGGCCTGCACACCTCCGGCAGCCTCACCGAGGACCGCTTCTGGGAGACCCAGATCGCCGCACTCCTCGAAAAGCTCCTGGAGCACGGCAATGATGCACCCCTCGACGCGGCCCTCGACCATCTTTTCCAGACCAATTCGGGCGCCTATGACGTGCTCATAGAGCGCGCGGAAGGCATCTCGGAATCCGTGACGCTCATGCAGGGCGACCTCGCATGGGAGACGCTCCTCATCGCCGCACCCGTGGTCGCGTGGTCGAAGTACGCCATCGCCTCCGGTCCCATCGCGCGCGATGACGCCCAGTCCCTGGCCGTCCAGCTGCAGGCGCACGTGCTGGCCGCCGACACGCGGGTCTCGCTCGTGCCGTATCTCTATTCGATCGACCAGCTGCCGCGCCAGTTCTCGGAGCTTCGCCGCCTGGCGGCGCGCCTGGGGGATGCGGCGGTCTCCGGCGAGATCCCGCGCATCGACTTCGCGCGCATGCCCGAGACGGCGCAGCTCCTCTCCGATTCGCGCTTCGTGATCGCATCCGCGGCCACGGTGCGCGGCCGGCCGCTCTTCCGCTGGCAGGAGGACGCGAGCGGCCACGCGGGGCGCACGGCGAGCCTCGAGCAGTGGATCGCGCAGGCGCGCCCGACCATCGCGAAGATGCTGCCGGGGTGCGTCTTCGAGTGCCTCCTGCCGGATTCCTACTACGTGAACTGCCGCGAGGCCGATCGCCGCGTGCGCCCCTACGCCATCCGCTCGGGCGTGGCGTTCCTCGAGAACACGCTTCAGGTCGAACCCTCCCAATTGCGCGCGGTGATCGCCGGTTTCGGCGAGGACCGGGTGGACGAGTACCGCGTCGGATTCACGGTCGACGGGGACAGCCACGTGGCGCACGGCGTCGTGTGGCCCCTGTACGGGCGCGAGGACGAAAACACCCGCCCCGGCCCCGTCGAGGACCTGGTCGCCGAACTCGGCCAGTGCGGCGTCACGGAAGTCAAGCGCCTTACGGGGACTTTCGAGCCCGAGTACTGCGACGACTGCGGCGCCCCCCTCTTCGCCAATCCCGACGCCGAGATGGTGCACGCCGAGCTTCCCGAGGAAGCCGACTCGCCGGCGGCCCACTTCCACTGAGCGCGAAGGGGAGGATGCGACTCGTCGCCGGTTCGCCGCCATGGACGCCCTCTCCGAAGTCCTCCGACACGCCGGTCTCTCCGGTGCCGTTCTCGCCGACGCAACGGCCGGCGGTGCGTGGTGCGTTTCGGTGCCACCGGCAAGCTCGCGCGCCTTTGCGCACGTGGTCCTGGAGGGCGAGTGCACGCTGCGGGCGAATGATGACGCGCCGATCGCGCTGCGAGCAGGTGACTTCGCCTTCGTCCCGGGCGGCGAAGCCCACCTCCTCGGCAGCGACCTTGGACTCGAGCCCGCGCCGTTCGCCACGCTCCTGCGCCCGCCGGTCGCGGGAGAACTCGCCCCGGTCACGCTGGGCGGCTCCGGCCGGCGCACGCGCTGGGTGACGCTCGCCATCGCCGCCGACCGGCATCTCGCGGAGCCGGTCTTCGGCGCGCTGCCCAGGGTGCTGAAGACCGGCCTTCGCGGCACCGCACCGCTCGCCTGGCTCTCCGATTCGCTCGGGCTCTCGCTCTCCGGCACGGATGCGCCGCGCCCCGGCGGCACCGCCGCGCTCTCGCGCGTCGCGGAACTGGTGCTGATCGAGGCGCTGCGCCGCCATGTGGAGGCGATCGCGCCGGGCGGCTCCGGCTGGCTCGCGGGGCTGAACGACCGCTACGTGGGCGGCGCGCTCGCGGTGGTGCACGGCCGGCCCGGCGAGCACTGGACAGTCGAGCGCCTGGCGCGGCAGGTGGGGCTTTCGCGCTCGGCACTGGCGGAACGGTTTTCCCTCGTGGTGGGCGAGCCCATCTTCGGATTCCTTACCCGCGTACGGCTGCAGCTCGCGGCGCACGAACTCCTCTCCACCACCCATGCCATCGAGACGATCGCGCAGGGCGCCGGCTACGAGGCGGTCAACTCCTTCTCGCGCGCCTTCAAGCGCGTCTTCGGAAAGCCGCCGTCGGTGTGGCGGCGCAAGTTCCGCCGCAAGCGCTAGCGCCTAGCGCAGCGCCCGCGTGAGAAAAGGCAGCGACACGTCCATCCGGTAGTCGACGTCGGAGTGGTTGTCGTCGAACTCCTCGTAGGTGTGGCGGATCCGCGCGGCCTGCAGGCGCTTGGACAGGATCCGCGAGCCGTACTGGATGTGGTACTGGTCGCGCGAGCCGCAGTCGATGTAGATGCCGCGCAGCGAGGCGAGGCTCGCGCGATGCTTCGCCACGAGGTTCACCGGGTCGTTCGCCTGCCAGCGCTTCCAGCGCTCCTCCAGCCGCTCGCCCGTCTCCAGGTTGAACGGCAGGCGAAAGCCGTTGGGCGCCCTGCGGTCCGGGTCGTAGGTCGCGGCCATGCACAGGTTCATGAGGGAGTGCCCCTCGGCCATCGAGAGCTTCGGCTTCTTCCACACGGCATCGAGGAAGGCGCGCACCCGGCCATCGTCCGTGCCGCGGTCCGCGCCTTTCTCCAGCCTGCGCACGTCCACCTTGCCCGGCGCGGATTTCCTCGGGCGGTACTTCGCCAGCTCGTTCAGGGTATTGGGCCAGTCGTGGTGGTAGACGAAGTCGAAGTAGGCGTCGCCGGAATGGTCGGCCACCGCGCCCCAGGTGTCCGCGTGCTTCATGCCGTGGACGATCGCGCCGTAGCCGCCGGAGGACTTGCCGAAGCAGCCGCGGTGCTCCCGAGACGCGAGCGTGCGGAACTCGCGGTCCACGAAGGGCACGATCTCCTTCGTGAGGTAGTCCGCATAGCCGCCGATGGCCGACGAGTTCACGTACTGGTTGCCGCCCAGCGCCGTGAAGCAATCGGGAAAGACGAGGATGGCCGGGGCCATCTTCCTCTCGTGCACCAGCCGCGCGGCGCGTTCCGGCACGTTCTCGCTGAAGTTCTTCCAGGCCACGTGCGAGAGCCCGGAGCCGGTGAATCCCACCATGTCCACCAGCACCGGAAATCGACGGCCGCGGCCGCGTGCCGCACCCTCGTCGTACTGCGGGGGCAGCCACACGGCAAGCTTGCGCACGTGCGGGTCGCCGAGAGGATTGGACTTGAGTATCTTCGAGACATGCTCCAGCACCACCACGGTGCCGGGCTTCCAGGTCGGGCGCTTGAGGGCCATGCGGTCGCTCCGGGGAATCGGTGCCCGGAGCTTATCCGGAAAGCGGCGCGTGCGGCGCGCAGGCCCGGCCTACATCACGCTGCCGAAGTTTCGGTCCACGGCGAGCCAGGGCACCTTGAGACCCGCGATGCGGCAGCCCTGTGCGACCGGCCCGCCGGGAAAGAGCGTGTAGAGGAAGCGAAGCCCGCCCTTGTGGTGGAACTTTTCCTCGAGGGCATCGTGGAGCACGCGCGCCTTGAAGCCGGGATCAGACGCGTGGCGCGCGAAGTATTCCTGGAGGGCGCGCACCACTTCCCAGTGGTCCTCGCCCATCGCGATGCCCTCGTCGCGCGCGAGTCGCTCGGCTTCGCCGGTTTTCCAGCCGTCGGGCGCCCGGGGAAACCGGGAATCGACGCTTTCCATGGCGCAGTCCTCCCGTACGAATGTGCACGGCGCCAGCATATTCCCGGACGGGGGGAAAGAAGAAGGGGGCGCCGAAGCGCCCCCTTGCCCACCGCCCTGCGAACGCGCCGCTACGCGTTGACGCGACGCTTGTACTCGTTGGTGCGGGTGTCGATCTCGATCTTGTCGCCCGTCGCGCAGAACGCCGGCACCTGCACCACGTGGCCGTTGGCGAGGCTCGCGGGCTTCAGGACCTTGCCCGAGGTGTCGCCGCGCACGGCGGGCTCGGTGTAGATGATCTCGCGCACGAGCGTGGTCGGGATCTCCAGCGAGATCGCGCGGCCGTCGTAGAACGTGGCCTGGCCGGGCATGCCTTCCTCGAGGTAGTTGAGCGCGTCGCCGATGCTCTCCTTCTCGATCTCGTACTGGTTGAAGTCGCCGTCCATGAACACGTACATGGGGTCGGCGAAGTAGGAGTACGTCACGTCCCGCTTCTCGAGCATGAGGAGCTCGAACTTCTCGTCGGCCTTGTACACCGTCTCGGTGTTGCTGCCGGTGAGGAGGTTCTTCATTTTCATCTTCATGGTGGCGGAGTTGCGCCCGCCCTTGTTGTACTCCGCGCGGAGCACGACCATGGGCTCCTTGCCCACCATGAACACATTGCCGCTGCGCAGTTCCTGAGCCGTTTTCATAAGTCCGTCCGTGAATTCTTCCGCCCGCCAGACCTCGGTGGGATATTGAAAAAGCCTTTCATTTTAGCACGTTATCCGCGAAATCCGCCAGTTGCGTAGCGAGATCCGGCTGCGTGGCGAGGCGCGCGGCCCAGTCCTCGGCGTGGGCGGTCACGGCCGCGAGACCCGCCGCGAAGGCCGGCCAGGCGCGCGCAACGGACTCGCCGCGGTTCCAGCACTCCCACAGCGTGGTGAGGCTCGCCGCCTGGTCACGGTCCATTCCCGCGGTATAGCGCGCGAGGAAGGCCGCGAGCTTCACCCAGTGGGCGCCGTCCTCGGTCGGGTAGATGTGCCAGGCGAAGGGCCGGGCCGCCCACTGCGCGCGCACGAAGGAATCCTCGCCGCGCACGAAGTTCAGATCGCAGGCCCAGAGCAGCTCGTCATAGCGGTCCTGGTCGAGGAAGTCGACGGCCAGCACCTCCACGGCCCCGCGACTGCCGCGGGGTTGCCCACGCAACCACGCGGTCGACGCGGCCCCCGCGGCTCCAGCCGGCGCGACGACCCACACCGGGCCCGCGCGGCGGACCATCGCCTCGAGCAGCGCCTCGAAGGGAGCACCCGCGTAGCCGAAGAGGCTCACCTTCAAGGCGCCGTCGGGCGGCAAGGAGCCGGTGAGCGTTCGCCAGAACGCGTCCTGGGCGCCCCGGTCAGCCTGGAATGCGTCGCGCCGAGCCAGGAGATCGCGCTCGCGGACCAGCCCGCCGGTGCGTGCCGTGAACCCGGGAAAGAAGAAATGCCGAGTGAGGGGTGCGAGGCGCGGGTGCGGCGACGGCAGCCCGTGGCTGCCCTCCACCCAGTCCTCCGCGCTCAGGTACTCGAGGTTTATCCAGCGCGGGTGCGGCGACCTCGCCGCCATCGCAGCCACGTAGGGCTCGGGCGTGTCGCAACCGAAGGTCTCCACCACCACGTCCGCCACGCCGTCGCCCTGCACGAGTCCGGATGCTGCGTGGCTCGCGTCCCAGCGGACGATTTCGACGCCATCGAGCACCTGCCGGTCGGCCGCCGCGCGCGCATCGGGGCGCAGGCGCGCGAGGATCGTGAGGTCGTCGAGGAGAAGGCGGACGCGCTTTCCGTGCTCGCGGACAAGGCAGCGGGCCAGGCGCCACGCCACCGCCACGTCGCCGTAGTTGTCGACGACGCGGCAGAAAAGATCCCAGCGTTCCGGAAGTGCGGCCATCCCCGGAATTCTAGCCCCGGGCGATCACGCCCCCAGCGCGAGGTAGAGATCGACCACGGCGTTGCGACGGTCCCGGTCCGCGCCGATGGCTTCCAGGCGTACGGCGAGCAACTGCCGCTCGGAGTCGAGCAGCTCCAGGAGGCCCGTCATGCCCGCCTCGTAGCGGAGCTTGGCGAGAGAAAGGGCGCGCTGCAGTGCCACGACCTGCGCACGCCGCGCAGTGAGCGCCTCGCGCGCCGTCGCCTGGAGGGCGATCGCGTCGCGGACCTCCTTGAACGCCAGCGCAACCCCGCGTTCGTAATCAGCGGCCGCCTCCCGCGTGCGGGCGTCCGCCAGGTCCACGCCACCGCGGATCTGCCCGCCGCCGTAGATCGGCTGGAGGAGGCCCGCGGCGAGGCTCCAGGTACGCGCCGGGCCCGAGAAGAGATCCGAGAGCGACTGGCTCTCGCCGCCGAGAAAGCCCGTGAGCGAAATCGAAGGATAGTAGGCGGCACGCGCGACGCCGATGCGCGCGTTGGCGGCCATCAACCTCGCCTCGGCCTCGCGCAGGTCCGGGCGGCGGCGAAGCAGATCCGAAGGCAGGCCGGCGGGCACTTCCACCGCGTCGCGGGCGGGCGTCGTGCCGCGCTCGATCGCGGCCTCGAGGATCGCGCGCGGGCTTCGCCCCAGCAGCACGGCAAGCGCACCTTCCTGGCGGGAGCGGTCGCGCGCGAGCGCGGGCACCACGGCTTCCGCGGCGTGCACCTCGGCCTCGAACTGGCGCAATTCCAGCTCCGAGAGGACCCCGGCATCAAACCGGGCACGCAGGAGTTCGAGCGCCACGCGCCGGCCCTTGCGCGTGCGCTCCGCGATCTCGAGGCTCTCGTCCAGGGCCTGCAGCGCGAAGTGCGCGCGCGCCACCTCGGCCACGAGGCTCGCGCGCACGGCGTCCCGCCCGGCGCCGGCGGCGATCAGGTCGGCTCGCGCCGCTTCGCTCGCGCGGCGGTACTTGCCCCAGAAGTCGAACTCCCAGGCGAGGCGCACCACGGCGCGGTTGGTGTTGGTCTCGATCGCGTCCGGCGGCAGCGGGAAGCTGCCCTTTTCCGACGCGCGGTCCCGGGAGCGCGACACATCCACGCCCGCGGAGGGCAATTGGTCGGCCCGCACGATCGCACCCTGCGCCCTCGCCTGCTCTATGCGCGCCGCCGCGGCGGCCAGGTCGCGATTCGCGGCGAGCGCCTCCGCCACGAGCCTGTCCAGCACAGGGTCGCGGAAAACCTGCCACCACGCTTCCGGCGCCGGGACGTCCGAGGCGGCAACGGCGAAGTCCTTCGGAAGGTCCATGTCCGGACGCGCGTAGTCGGGCCCGACGGCGCAACCCGAGAGCGCGAGGATCGCCAACGCAACAGGCGCGAGCTTCAGCCGGGGCGCTCTCATGTCGTTCCCTCCGTGCGCGGCGTGGGCCTCGTGGCGGTGTGCGCCGCGCTCGAGGCGATCATCTCGCGGTGGTGCGTGGCCTCGCGCTTGAGCTCCTCGGTGCTGCGCGATTCGCCGAGCTTCCTTTCCATGATGAGCTTGAAGAAGAACGGCACGAAGAAGATCGCGAGGAAGGTGGCCGCGAGCATGCCGCCCATGACGCCCGTGCCCACCGAGTGGCGCGAGCCCGCCCCCGCGCCGGTGGAGAAGGCGAGCGGCGCCACGCCCAGGATGAAGGCGAGCGAGGTCATGAGGATGGGCCGGAAGCGAAGCCGCGAGGCCTCCAGGGCGGAGGCGGAGAACGAGAGCCCCTCGTGGCTCTTGATCACCGCGTACTCCACGATCAGGATCGCGTTCTTGGCCGCGAGCCCCAGGAGCGTCACCAGGCCGATCTGGAAGTACACGTCGTTGGTCATCCCGCGCAGCCACACCGCGGCCAGCGCCCCGAAGGTTCCGAAGGGGAGTGCCAGCATCACCGAGAGCGGCAACGACCACTTCTCGTACTGCGCGGCAAGGATGAGGAATGCCATGAGCGCGCCCAGCACGAGCGCGATCGCGGAAGTGCCGCCGGATCGCTTCTCCTGGAACGACGCACCGCTCCAGTCGAGGGAGAACTCCGGCGGCAGGACTTCCTTCGCGATGCGCTCGATGGCGGCGATGGCCTGCCCGGAGCTCACGCCCGGCGCGCCGTTGCCCAGGAGCTTCACGGCGGGCAGGTTGTTGAAGCGCTCGAGGGTGCCGGGGCCCGCGGCGTGCTCGATGCGCGCCAGGGCCTTCAGCGGCACCATGGCGCCCTTTTCGCTTCGCACGTGGACGTTGCCCACGTCCTCAGGGCGCTTGCGGAAGGCGGGCTCCGCGGACATGAGCACCTGCCAGGTGCGACCGTACTTGTTGAAGTCGTTCACGTAGTAGGTGCCGAGCGTCGCGGAGAGGGTGGCGAAGACCTCGTCGACGTTCACGCCCAGCGCCTTCGCCTTCTCGCGGTCCACGTCCACGCGCAGCTGCGGGACGTTCGAGCGCCAGAGCGTGTTCACCTGGGAGAGCTCCGGATCCTGCGAGGCGCGCGCGAGGAAGGCCTGCGTCACTTCCGACAGGCGCGTGGCCCCCCCGTCGCCGCGGTTCTGGATGTAGAACTCGAAGCCGCCCGCGGTGCCCAGGCCGAAGATGGCCGGCGGCGGGAAGGCGAGCGCCAAGCCCTCCGTGATGTGCGCGGTCTTGCCGTAGAACTCGCCCACCAGCGCGCCCACGGGCATGGTTCGTTCGTCCCAGTGCTTCTGCGTGACGAAGATGGTCGCCGCGTTCTCGCGGAAGGTGCCGCCGATGAAGTCGAAGCCCGTGAACGCAATCGCGAATTCGTTGTACGGATTCGACTTGATGGCCTCCACCACCTGGCCCGCGACCTTGTCCGTGCGCTCGAGCGAGGAGCCGTCCGGCAGCACCACGGCCGCGATGTAGAAGCCCTGGTCCTCGTCGGGAACGAGCGAGCCGGGTGTCGCGCGCCACAGGCCCGCGGCGATCGCGACCATGCCGATGAAGAGCACGAGCGCGATCCCGCCGCGGCGGATCATCCACGCGACGCCGTTCTCGTAGCGGTCCGTCGTGCGCGCGAACCAGCGGTTGAAGGCCGAGAAGAAGCGCCCCGGCCGCTTGTGCTCGCGCTTCATGATCCACACGCACAGGGTCGGCGTGAGGGTGAGTGCGACGATTCCGGAGATCACCACGGCGATCGAGATGGTCACCGCGAACTGCCGGTAGAGTTCCCCGGTGAGGCCGCCCAGGAAGGCGATCGGCAGGAACACCGCGCAAAGCACCAGCACGATCGCCACCACCGGCCCCGTGACCTCGCGCATCGCCTTGATGGCCGCCTCCCGGGCGCCGACGTGCTCCTCGTGCATGATGCGCTCGACGTTCTCCAGCACGACGATGGCGTCGTCGACCACGATGCCGATCGCGAGCACCATGCCGAAGAGGGTGAGCGTGTTGATGGAGTAGCCGAGCGCCAGCAGCCCCGCGAAGGTGCCGATGAGCGACACCGGCACCGCGGCGAAGGGGATGAGGGTCGCTCGCCAGTTCTGCAGGAACACGAAAACCACGAGGAAGACCAGCACCATCGCCTCGGCAAGCGTCTTCATCACCTCCCGGATGGACACTTCCACGAAGCGCGTCGTGTCGTAGGGCGCCGAGTAGGTGAGGCCCTGCGGAAACCGCGTTGCGAGTTCGTCCACGGTGGCGCGCACCTCCTTCGCCACGTCGAGCGCGTTGGCGCCGGGCTGCAGGAAGATCCCCATGAGGGTCGCGGGCCTGCCATTCACCTTGCCGATGAAGCTGTAATCCTTGCTCGCGAGCTCCACGCGGGCCACGTCCTTCAGGCGCAGCCGCGAGCCGTCGGGGTTCGCGCGGATGATGATCTCCTCGAACTCCTTCGGTTCCGACAGGCGCCCCTTGGCGGTGATGGTGTAGACGAGTTCCTGCCCGCCTCCCGTGGGAGGCTCGCCGATCTTGCCGGCGGCGAACTGGGCGTTCTGCTCGTTCAGCGCGCGCACGAGGTCGCTCGGCGCGAGCTTCAGCTGCGCCATGCGGTCGGGGCGCACCCAGATGCGCATCGCGTAGTCCTTGGCGCCGAAAATCTGCACGTTGGTGGTGCCGGGAACGCGCTTCAGGCGGTCGAGGACGTTCAGCGTCACGTAGTTCGACGTGAAGAAATCGTCGTAGCGCCCGTCGGGCGAATAGAAGGCGAGCACCTGCAGGAAGGCGGACGAGCCCTTCTCCACGGTGACGCCCTGGCGGCGAACCTCCTGCGGGAGCCTCGGCTCGGCCTGCTTCACGCGGTTGTTCACGTTGAGCGCGGCCTTGTCCACGTCGGCGCCGATGTTGAAGGTCACCTGGATCTGCACGACGCCGTTGGCGGCCGAGGTGGAGCTCATGTAGAGCATGTCCTCGACGCCGTTGATGGCGTTTTCCAGCGGCGAGGCCACCGTCTGCTCGAGCGTCTCCGCGGAAGCGCCCGGATAGACCGCCTGCACGGTGACCACCGGCGGCGCAATCTCGGGATACTGGGCGATGGGCAGCACGCGCATGCCCGCGAGACCGGCGATCACGATGAAGATCGACAGGACCGCCGCGAGGATCGGGCGGTCGATGAAGAAGCGGGAGAACATGTCGGCTCGCCCCCGCTACTTTTTCACGTCGGGCTTGGCGTCGGCCTTCGGCGCCGCGCCGGGCGCGCCCGGCGGGGGCGCGTTCGGGTCTCCCACCTGCACCGGCGCGCCGGGGAAGACCTTCATGAGCCCGTCGACGATCACCTTGTCGCCGGCCTGGAGCCCCGAGGTGATGATCCAGTCGGCGCCGCTCCAGTCGCCCACGCCGACGGGGCGGGGCTCGGCCTTGCCCTGCGCGCCCAGCACGTAGACGATCTTGCCCTGCGGGCCTTCCATCACCGCGCGCTGCGGGACGGTGATCGCGTTCGGGCGCATGGCACCCTTGAGGATCGCGCGCACGAACTGCCCCGGGCGAAGCGCTCCGTCCGGATTGGGAAGCTCCGCCCGCGCGTCCGACGTCCCCGTGGTCGAGGAGAAGCGCTCGTCGGAAAACACGAGCCGGCCAGGCTTCGCGTAGGTGCTGCCGTCCTCCAGGCGCACGGCGACCTCGAAGCGCCCGTCCTTCGGCAGCACCAGCGTGCCGGCCGCGGCGTCGCGCCGGAAGCGGGACTGCTCGGTCTCCGAGAGGCCGAAGTTCACGTACAGCGGATCGGACTGCGTGACGGTGGTGAGCAGGACATCGGGCCCGGAGACGAGGCTGCCCTCGCTCTTGAGCGCGCGACTGCTGATGCCGGAGATGGGAGACTCCACCTTCGTCCAGGAGAGGTTCAGGCGCGCCTCCTCCCGGCGGGCGTTCGCGGCCGTGAGGGCGGCGACGGCGATCTCCTCGGCCGACACCGCGTCGTCGTATTCCTTCTGCGAGACGGCCTTGGCTTCGTAGAGGGGCTTGTAGCGCTTCACGTTGCGCGCGGCCTGGGCGAGGCCCGCCTCGGCGCTGGCGACATCGGCCTGCGCGCGGGCGAGCGCCGCCTCGAAGGGCGCGGGATCGAGCGTGAAGAGCGACTGGCCGGCGCGCACCCGCGCGCCTTCCTCGAAATTGCGCTTCAGGAGAATGCCGGTCACGCGCGCGCGCACCTCCACCTCCCGAGAGCCGGCAGTCTGCGCGGGGAACTCGAATTCCACGGGAGCGGCTACGGGCTTTACTTCCTGCACGGCGACGACAGCCGGCGGGAAGCCGCCCGCGGGCGGGCCGCCCTGCGGGCCGCAGCCGGCGATCGCAGCCGCTGCGGTGATGGCGATGAAGGGAGCGCGAAGGCTGCGGAAGCTCCGGGGCATGGCGGTTTCCTCGTGGGAATTTGCCCGGCGGGCCTCGGTCGGCCTGCAGTCGGGACTTACTTGCGGCGATGGATGTGTGCTAGATTACATACAGTCATGGATGTATGTCAAGGCGCGATGTAACGGCCTGCGTTACGCGCCCTTTCACGGAGGAGCGATGGCCCGGAAGACCAAGGCAGAGGCGCAGGAGACCCGCAGCCGCCTGCTCGACGCGGCCGAGCAGGTCTTCCACGAGCACGGCGTGTCGGGCTCCTCGCTCGACGAGATCGCCAAGGCCGCCGGCCTCACGCGCGGCGCGATCTACTGGCACTTCAAGGACAAGGCCGAGCTCTTCGAGGCGATGATGGACCGGGTGACCCTCCCGCTCGAAGGGGTTCTCTACAGCGCTGGCAAGGGCGCGCACCCCGATCCCCTGTCGCTTCTCAAGCTGAGCACCACGGACGTCCTGCTGCGCACCGCCCGCGACAAGCACCTGCAGCGCGTCTTCGACATCGCCTACAACAAGTGCGAGTACGTGGGTGACGCCGCACCCGTGCGCGAGCGCCACGTCGCCAGCCAGCAGGATTGCCTGCGCCAGATCGAGCAGGGGTTCAAGGCCTGTGTCGCGATCGGCGCCCTTCCCGCCTCGGTGCATCCCCGGGAAGCGGCGGTGGGCGCCTTCGCCCTCGTCTCCGGCCTCATCGCCAACTGGGTGCTCGCGCCGAAGCGCTTCCCGCTCGCGCGCCACGCCGAAAGCCTGGTGGAAACCTACTTCCGCGGGCTCGCCACCACGCCCGCCCCGGCCGCCGCGCCGAAAAAACCCCGCCGCAAGCGCACTTGAATCGCCCGCCCTTGACAGGCCCGCGGTTGATATGTCACCGTTTGGTGACCTATGAAGCCCGACGAGATGGACACCGTCTTCTCCGCCCTGGCGAGCGAACCCCGCCGGCGGATCCTCGACGTCCTCAAGAAGGAGCCCGGCTGCAACGTGGGCCGCGTGTGCGCATTCTTCGACATCGGGCGCGTGGCGGTGATGAAGCACCTGGCGGTGCTGGAGGGGGCGAACCTCATCGTCTCCGTGAAGGTGGGCCGCGAGCGGCAGCTGTGGTTCAACCCCGTGCCCATCCACATGATCTACGACCGCTGGACCACGGAGTTCAGCGACTACTGGGCGGGGCGTCTCGCGCGCATGAAGTACCGGCTCGAGAACGCCCCCGTTCCGATCACCCGGGCGAAGGGAGGAGCACGTGGCTGAAGCGAACAAGGCGGTTTTCCGCATCGTCGTCAATGGCACGATGGAAGCGGTGTTCCGCGAGCTGACCAAGACGGGCGAGCCGCAGGGCGCGGTGTTCAACGCGGTGCTCACCCTGGACCAGCCGGGCCTGGTGCGCGGCCGGAAGATGCAGATGCGCACCGGCAGCGGCCGGCACGCGATCGTCGTGGGCGAAGTGGTGGAGCACGAAGCGCCCGCGCGGTTCGCGCACACGCACCGCTTCACCCAGTACGACGACCCGTCCTGCACCGTGGTCTACGACTTGAAGCAGGTCGAGGGCGGCGTGGAAGTCACGCTCACCGTCGAGAACCTTCCCGCGGGCACCGGGACCGAGAAGGAAATGCGCCGCGGCGGGGATTTCATCCTGAAGACCCTGAAAGCCATCGTCGAGACCGGCCGGCCGCCCCTGGGCACGCGGCTCATGTACGCGGTGTTCGGCGCGCTCGAGTTCGTGTTGCCGGCGAAGACCCGCAGCGATCGCTGGCCCCTGTAACCCCGTGGCCGGGTTCGTGATACCGGCCCCGCCATCCTCATCGCGGAGAAACCCCGACATGTCCAAGTCCATAGACGACGCCGTGGCGACGATGATCGCCAACTACGAGAAGAACACCGGCAAGCCCCTGGAGGCGTGGATCGCGATCGCGAAGAAGGAAAAGCTCGCGAAGCACGGCGAGATCGTGAAGCTCCTGAAGGAGAAGCACGGCATGGGCCACGGCTACGCGAACCTCGTGGCGCAGCGCGTGCTGGCCGGCGACGCGCCCGAACCCGGCGGCGACGACCTCGTGGCCGCCCAGTACGCCGGAGCGAAGGCGGCGCTCAGGCCGCTCTATGACCGGCTCGCGAAAGCGGTCGCGCAGTTCGGCGCCGACGTGGAGTTCTCTCCCAAGAAGACCTACGTGAGCCTGCGCCGCAGGAAGCAGTTCGCGCTCGTCCAGCCCTCCACGGCGGAGCGCCTCGACGTGGGCATCAACCTGAAGGGCGTCGCACCCAAGGGCCGCCTGGAAGCCTCGGGGAGCTTCAACGCCATGGTGAGCCACCGCGTGCGCGTCGCGGGCGCGAAGGACGTGGACGCCGAACTCGTGGGCTGGCTGAAGGCAGCCTACGAGCAGGCCTGAAGATGAACACCGTGAAGAGCACGGCCGCAACGCTCCTCCTCGCCTCCGCTCTCGCACTCGTCGCCGCGCCCGCCGCTGCCGAGGAGCGCGCCCTCGTGAAGCTCGCGACCATCACCGCGCCCGTGGACGAGGTGTGGAAGGCCTGGACCACGACCGAGGGCATCCAGTCCTTCTTCGCCCCCGACGCCCGCATCGAGGCGCGCCCCGGCGGGGCGTTCGAGGTCTACTTCAACCCCTATGCGAAGCCGGGCCTGAAGGGCGCGGACGACATGGTCTTCCTCGCCCTGCAGGAGAAGCGGATGCTTTCCTTCACCTGGAACGCGCCCCCGCACCTCGCAGAGGTCCGCGGCCAGCGCACCAGCGTCACCGTGCGCCTGAAACCCGCGGGCGAAGGGGCGACCGAGCTGCGGCTCACCCATACCGGCTGGGGGGACGGGGGGCAGTGGGACCAGGCGCACGCCTACTTCGACAAGGCGTGGACCAGCGTGCTCGCAAACCTGGAGAAGCGCTTCCGCGAAGGCCCGGCCGACTGGAAGGCCTGGCTCGCCCAGGTGAAGGCCTGGCAGGACGCCGAGGACGCCGGGGCGGCCGGTGCCGCCGCCCCGAAAAAACCCTGACACATCAGGCGCTTTTGCCGTATCATCCGCCGCAGCGGTGATCCAGCCTGTTCAGCAGTAACTTCAGTACCGCCCTTCAAACGGCGTCTCTACTCAGTTCCCGTCTGGTCAATCTGTGTCGCTTGCGTTACGCGGGCTCGCCCGCAATTTCAATTTGTTCAAAGGACACATTACATGGCAACCGGTACGGTCAAGTGGTTCAACGACTCCAAGGGCTTCGGCTTCATTACCCCTGAAGGCGGCGGCGAGGATCTCTTCGCGCACTTCTCGGAAATCCAGGCCGCGGGCTTCAAGACGCTGAAGGAAAACCAGCGCGTCGAATTCGAAGTCAAGATGGGCCCGAAGGGCAAGCAGGCCACGGCCATCAAGCCGCTGTAAGCCTCGCCCCTCGCAGCAATTGAAAACGGCAGCCTCCGGGCTGCCGTTTTTCTTTCCGGCAATCGGCTAGCGCGGTCGCTTCCCCGCTTCCTTCCCCTCCTGCGCCCGGTATGCCTCGAGCTCCGCGCGCCCCGCCCGGCCCATTTCCTCGAGCGCCTGCTCCCAGCCCTTGCGTCGCCCCTTGAGCGCCGCGACGATCGACTCGGCGATGACGAGATTGCGGTACCACTTCGCATTCGCGGGCACCACGGTCCACGGCGCGTGCTTCGCCGCCGTCTTCGCGATCGCTTCCTCGTAGGCGCGGGTGTAGTCGTCCCAGTGGTCGCGCTCCTTCCAGTCGTTGGGATTCAATTTCCACGCGGTCTCGGGGGATTTCTCGCGCTCGAGCAGGCGCTCCTCCTGCTCGTCCTTCGTGATGTGCAGGAAGTACTTGAGGACGATCGTGCCGTGCTCGGCGAGGAGCTCCTCGAAGTCGCGGATGTGCCCGAAGCGCTCCTTCCAGACGGGCTTCGGCGCGAGGCCGTGCACGCGCACCACGAGCACGTCCTCGTAGTGCGAGCGGTTGAAGATCGAGAATTCTCCCGCCCGCGGGGCGTGGCGGTGCACGCGCCAGAGGAAGTCGTGCGCGCGCTCCTCGGGCGTGGGCACGCCGAAGGAGGTGACGATGACGCCGCGCGGGTTCAGGCACCCCACCACGTGCTTGATCGAGCCGTCCTTGCCGGCGCTGTCGCGCCCCTGGAGCACCACGAGCACGCTCGTCACCTTTGCGCCGTACATCGCATCCTGCAGCTCGAAGAGCTCCCGGCCCAGCGTCGCGAAGCGCTTCTCCGCCTTCTTTCTCGTCATGCCCTTCGGGGGCTCGGCGGAGATCGCGTCGAGTCGCACCCTGCGGCCCGGCTTGTCGTACACGGTTGCGGCCATGCTTTCCTCCTACAGGTTGCGGTTTCGGGGGGCGTGCCGCGCCGGCACGCCATGGCTAATCCTGGTAGGCGAAACCGGAGACGGACTTGAGAGATCCCTGCAGCACGCGGCCGCTGCGGGCGCGGGCGCCACGGTAATTCTCCAGCTCCGCGGCCGGCACACCCGCGAACGAGACCTTGTCGCCGCGCCCCTTGCCCTTCACCTTGAGGGTTCCGGCCACGGCGCGCGCGCCGAGCAGGGACTCCCCCTCGTGCAGGCGCATGAGGATCACGCCCTTGCCGCCGCCGGAGAGCTCGTTCACTTCCGCGAGCGGGAAGACGAGGAGCCGCCCCCCGGACGAGAGCGTGGCGACTTCGGTGACGCCTTCCCGGAGGATCTCCGGCGCGAGGCACTTCTCGCCCTCGCCCACGTTCAGGAAGGCCTTGCCCGCACGCTGGCGGGTGACGAGGTCCTTCAGCCGGCAGCGCAGGCCCGTTCCCCCGCTCGAGGCGAGGAGGAGGTGCGTATCGGGTTCTCCCGCGAGGACGCCCACGATGCGCGCGCCCGCGAGGTCCACGAGGGAGGTCGCGGGCGCGCCGTCGCCCTTGCCGCCGGGCAGGTCCAGCGCGCGAACGCTGAAGGTGCGCCCGCTCGTCGCCACGAGGACGATGGGATGGACGGTGCGCGTCTCGATCACCGCGAGCGGGCCGTCGCCCTCCTTCCAGGAAAGCGTCGTCGCGTCGATGCCGTGGCCGGTGCGCGTGCGCAGGAACCCGTTTCGCGAGCAGATCACCGTGACCGGCTCGTCGGTGAGCGTCTCCACGGGCGCGGCCGCGGCGCGCTCGGCCGCCTCGATCCTGGTGCGGCGCTTGTCGCCGAAGCGCTCGCCGTCGGCGGTCTCTTCCTTCACCGCGAGCTTGCGGCGCCCGGCATCGCTCGCGAGGAGCTTTTCCAGGTCGGCCTGCTCGGCTTTCAGTTCCTGATCTCGCGCTCGATGCGGATGCCCTCGAGCTTCGCGAGCTGGCGAAGGCGAATCTCCAGGATGTCCTCGGCCTGGCGCTCGGAGAGAGAGAACTTCTCCATCAGCGCGGGTCTCGGCTCGTCCGCGCCGCGGATCACCTTGATCACCTTGTCGATGTTCAGGAACGCGACCATGCGCCCGTCGAGGATGTGCAGGCGGTCGAGCACCTGGGCCTGCCGGTGCGCGAGGCGCCGCTCCAGCGCCACCAGCCGGAAGGCGGCCCACTCGCGGATCCAGTGCGCGAGCCCGGCCTGCCTAGGACGCCCCTCGCGGTCTATGGCCACCAGGTTCATGGCGGCGTTCGATTCGAGGGAGGTGTGCGCGAGGAGCAGCTTCATGAGGTCGTCCGGCGCCACCCGGGAGCTGCGCGGCTCGAAGACCAGGCGCACGGGATGCTCGCGGTCGGAATCGTCGCGGGCGCTCTCCAGCGCAGCGAGCACGGCGGCCTTCAGTGCCAAGGTCTCGGCCGACACCGTCTTCTTGCCGGCGCGCGGCTTCGGGTTCGTGATCTCCTCGATCTCGGCCAATACGCGCGCCGCGTTGGTGCCCGGCGGCATCTCGGTCACGGCGACGCGGTACTGGCCGCGCGCGAGCTTCTCGATCGTCCAGCGCGCGCGCACGCGCACGCTGTCCCGGCCCGTCTCATAGGCCCGCGCGATCTCTTCGGCCGGGGAGATGATCTGCCCGCCGCCGGGAAAATCCGGCCCCGGAATCGAGGCGAGGATCTCCGTGTCCGTGGCCCTCGCGCTCTTCAGCGCCACCACGCAGGCTTCGACCACCTCGCCCATGTTGTGCGGCGGGATCTCGGTGGCCATGCCCACGGCGATGCCCGACGCCCCATTCAGCACCGCGATCGGAAGCCGCGCGGGAAGCAGGCGCGGCTCCTCGAGGGAGCCGTCGTAGGTGGGAACGAAGTCGACCGTGCCGCGCTCCAGCTCCGAGAGGAGGATCGCTTCCGCGAACCCCGTGAGTCGCACCTCGGTGTAGCGCATCGCCGCCGCGCCGTCGCCGTCGCGGGAGCCGAAGTTGCCCTGGCCCTGGATCAGCGGATAGCGCAGCGTGAACTCCTGCGCCATGCGCACCGCCGCCTCGTACACCGCGGAATCGCCGTGGGGATGGAACTTGCCGATCACGTCGCCCACGATGCGCGCGGACTTCTTGAACGGCGCGTCGTGGCGGTTGCCGAGCTCGCGCATCGCGTAGAGGATCCTGCGCTGCACGGGCTTCTGGCCGTCCTCGATGGCCGGGAGCGCGCGGCCCTTCACCACGCTCATGGCGTAGGCGAGGTAGGCGCTCTCGGCGAATGCGGCGAGCGGCACGTCGCCGTCGCCCGAGGCGCTGTCGCTTCCCGCCGGCCGCGGGGGCACGGGGGGAAGGCTGTCGAAGAGGTCAGGGGTCTTGGTGTCCAGCATGGTTCAGGTGTCCGTTCGATGCCTGCTGCAATGATTGCCCGGCCGTTTCCGAAGCTGCATCCGGAGCAGGGTGTGGCAGGTGTTTTTTTTCGCTTCTGGCCGAGTCAAATCGCGTCGGACGTCGTTGCCAAAACCTTTGTCGAAGCGTCCCCGGAGTCGACGCCAATGGCCAGTTCATTCGGCCAGAAGCGAAAAAAAACCCCCCCCCCCCCCCCCCGTCCCCAATCCGGGGGCGGGGGGGGGGCCCACCCCCCCCGGGCCCCCCCGCCCCCCGGGGGGCCGGGCCCCCTGTGGGCGCACGTGGGCTGGACTAGACATCCGCCTCGACCAGGTTGCCGCGCGCTTCCATCCAGCTGCGGCGCGAGGCCGCCTCGCCCTTGCCCATGAGGAGCGTGAAGACCTTGTGCGTGTCGGCGAGGACGTCGGTGCTGACGGTGAGCGGCAAAAGCCGGCGCGTGTCGGGGCTCATGGTGGTCTCGCGAAGCTCCTCGGGGTTCATTTCGCCGAGGCCCTTGAAGCGGCCCACGTGGACGGCGGTGTCGCGCACCTTCTCGTCGGAGAGCTTGAGCAGGATCGCGTCGCGCTCGGCCTCGTCCAGCGCGTAGAGGCGCCGCTCCGGCCGCGCCTTGCCCTGGGCGTCCACCTTCACGCAGTAGAGCGGCGGTTGCGCCACGAAGACGTGCCCGCGGGCGAGGAGCCCCGGGAAGTGGCGGAAGAAGAGGGCGAGCAGCAGCGTCTGGATGTGCGAGCCGTCGACATCCGCGTCCGCCATGATGATCACCTTGCCGTAGCGAAGCCCCGAGAGCGCCTTGGCGGCCTCCCCGATGCCGTGCGGCTCGATGCCGAGGGCGACGGCGATGTCGTGGACCTCGTTGTTCGCGTAGATCTGCGTGGGATCCACCTCGAAGGTGTTCAGGATCTTGCCGCGCAGCGGCAGGATCGCCTGGAAATGCCGGTCGCGCCCCTGCCGCGCCGAGCCGCCGGCGGAATCGCCCTCGACGAGGAAAAGCTCGTTGCGCGCAAGCTCCTCGCTCTCGCAGTCGGTGAGCTTTCCCGGCAGCACCGCCACGCCTGAGCCGCGGCGCTTCTCCGCCGCCTTGCCGGCCTTCTGGCGCGCCGTAGCAGCCCGTATCGCCAGCTCCGCGATCCTCTTGCCGGCCTCCACATGCTGGTTGAGCCACGCATCGAGCGGGTCCTTGAGCCTGGAGGCGACGAGCTTCACGGCATCGCGCGAGTTGAGCTTCGCCTTGGTCTGCCCCTGGAATTGCGGGTCGAGCATGCGCGTGGAGAGCACGAAGCGCAGGTTCTTCCACACGTCCTCGGTCTGCAGCGTGACACCCCGCGTGAGCAGCTCGTGGTGCAGGCAGAACTCGCGGATGGATTCGAAGACGCCGGACTTGAGGCCGGACTCGTGGGTGCCGCCCTCGACCGTGGGGATCAGGTTCACGTAGGACTCGCCGCCGCCGCCATTCTCGCACCACGCGAGCGCCCAGGCGGCGCCCTCGCCGTGGGCGAATTGCGCGTCGCCCTCGCCGCAGTACGACTCGCCCACGATCACGGGGCTCACCACACCCTCCTCGCCCGCGAGGCTCTCCGCGAGGTACGCGGCCATGCCGCCCTCGTACTTCCACTCGACGGTTTCGCCCGTGGCCTCGTCGGCGAGCCGCATCGCGAGCCCGGGCAGGAGCACCGCCTTCGCGCGCAGCAGGTGCTCGAGGTCGGGCCGCTTGATCCGGTCGCTGTCGAAATACTTCGCATCCGGCCACGCGCGCACCGCCGTGCCCGTTTGCTTCGCCGGCGCCGCGCCCGTGCGGCGCAGCTTCTCCACGGGGAAGCCGTCCTCGAAGGCGATGGCCCAGGCCGCACCGTCGCGCTTCACGCGCACTTCCAGCCGCTTCGAGAGCGCGTTGGTGACGGAGACGCCCACGCCGTGCAGGCCGCCGGAGAAGGCATAGGCGGCACCGCCCGTTTTCTTGTCGAATTTCCCGCCCGCGTGCAGGCGCGTGAAGACCACTTCCACGGTGGGCACCTTCTCCTCCGGGTGCGGGCCGACCGGGATGCCGCGGCCGTCGTCCTCCACGCTCACCGAACGGTCCGCGTGCAGCGTCACGGTGATCGTCTTCGCCGCGCCGGCGAGCGCCTCGTCGGCGGCGTTGTCGACCACTTCCTGGATGATGTGCAGCGGCGTGTCGGTCCGGGTGTACATCCCCGGGCGCTCCTTGACGGGCTCGAGGCCCTTCAGGACGCGGATGGATCGTTCGTCGTAGCGGGAGGCCATGCGGTTCGTTCTCGTGGCGAATCCGCCATTTTAATGGGGACGCTCGCCGATTTCCCACCTCTCCCGTCCGTTGTGGACAACCCTGGCCCGGGCAGCGGTCTTCGCGAGTGCCCGATCCTCTTCTGGAATCAGGGACTTGATGCGCGCCCGGTTATTGCCCGGCATTGGAATTCCTCGCCCGCCCGCTGCGCCGGTCCGTCGTGCCGAATGCCCTTCTCAAGGCCGCCGGCTGGCCTGCCCGCGCATCCCGCGCGCGCCCTAGCGCTGCACGTCCACAACCTTCACCCTGACCTTGCTCTCCTTGCGGTCGCGGATCACCGTCAGCTCGGCCACGGTGCCGATGCCGGCGCGGTCGAGCTCCGCCGCGAAGGTGCCCATCGCCTCCACCGGCCGGCCGTTCACCGCCACGATCACGTCTCCCACCTCGCCCGTGCGCCGGTCCACGGCCACGAGTCCCGCGTCGGCCGCGGGCGAACCGCGCAGCACCTCCGCGACCGCCACGCCGGTGATGCCGGCACGCGCGGCGAGCACGGGGTCGACGGCGCGGATGCCGATGCCCGGCAGCGACGCCTTCCCGCGCGCGATCAACTGCGGAACGATGCGGTTCACGAGGTCCGCGGGAATGGCGAATCCCACGCCGGACGATCCCCCCGAGGGCGAGCGGATCGCGGTGTTCACGCCGATCACCCGGCCCTGCGCATCGACCAGCGGGCCGCCGGAGTTGCCGGGGTTGATCGCCGCATCGGTCTGGATGGCACCGGCGATCTCGCGATACTCCGAAGTGGGCAGGTGGCGGTCGAGCGCGCTCACGATGCCGGTGGTAAGCGTGCGCGAGAGACCGAAGGGATTGCCGATCGCGTAGACCGTCTGGCCGATGCGCAGGTCCCGGGAAGTGCCGAGCGGTATGGGCTTGAGGCCTCGCGGCACCTGCGCGAGCTTCACCACGGCGAGGTCGTAGTCCTGCGCGAAGCCCACCACGGTTGCGGGAATGGGCTTGCCGGCGTCGAGGCTCACCTCCACGCTGCGCGCGCCCGCGAGGACGTGGAAATTCGTGACCACGTGGCCCGCGGCATCCCAGACGAACCCGCTGCCCGCGCCCTGGGCGACTTCCGCCGTGAAGAAACCCGTGCGCGCGAGGCGCTCCGTGGTGATGTAGGCGACCGAGGGCGCCGTGGACTCGAAGAGGCCGGCGAGGGCCTGCTCCTGCGCGGGCAGGGGGGGCCTCGGGGTCACCGCGCGCGGCTCCGGGGCGCCGCCGCGTTGCGCCCACGGGGCGAAGACGACCGCGACGGTCAACACGGCAGCGGCGAGGAGGATCGGTTTCTTCATGGATGGCATGGTCGGATGGGTGGACCGTCACAAGGTCGTGCCGGTTCCCGTCCGATTCAAGTAGCGTGTCAGTCGAGCGGCGTCGATTCGAACGCCGGCAATGCCTCTGCCTGCACGGAGAACTTCGCGAGCGCGGGAAACTTCCACGCCGGGACGAGATCGGCGTGGTAGTACTGGTTGAAGCGCCACGCCACGGCGGTTGCGATGTCGGCCGCGTTGGGGCCGGCGCCCTGGAGCCAGGGCTGCGCGCGACCCGCGGCGTCCTCGAGCGCGGTAAAGGCGGCGAGCGTCTGCCCGAGAACGCGCTCGTACCAGGGCTCGTGGCGCTTCTCCGCCGGGCGCTGCTCGCGCTCGTAGACGAGGGAGACGCCCTTGTCGCAGGCCGACAGCGCCAGGCCGATCAGGCGCAGCGCCTCCAGGCGGGGCTTTCCCGTGGGCGGCATGAGGCGCCTGGCAGGCTCCACGAGGTCCTCGAGGTAGTCGAGGATGAGGGTGGAATCCATGAGCGCCGTCCCGTCGTCGCAGACGAGCGTGGGCGCCTTCACCACCGGGTTCGCGGCGCGGAACTGCTCGAAGTTGCGAAACACGGAAAGCGACTCGTGCTCGAACGGGAGTTCCATCAGCTTCATCGAGATGGCGACGCGGCGAACGTAGGGGGAATCGAGCATGCCGATGAGCTTCATGCGGGCCTCGCGTGACGGAAGAGGCGGCATTCTGCCCCATAATCGGGCGCGTGAAGAAGCTCCTCATCGTGTGGTGTTCCACCACCGGCGGCACGCGGCAGATGGCCGAGGCGGCGGAACGCGGCGCCCGCGGCGCCGTGGAGCCGAGCGACGGCGTGGAGGTCGTGCGGCTCGAGGCGTCCGTTGCCGGGGCGGACGCCGTGCTCGCCGCCGACGCGCTCCTGGTCGCGGTGCCCGAGCACCTCGCCTCCATGGCCGGGCCCATGAAGGATTTCTTCGACCGCATCTACTACCCGTGCCTGGACCGGATGAACGGCCGCCCTTGGGCGCTGCTCGTGTGCGCGGGCTCCGACGGCGCGGGCACCATCCGGCAGGCCGAGCGCATCGCCCTGGGCCTGCGCCTGAAGCGCGTGGCAGAACCCGTGCTCGTGATCACCCACGCACAGACGCAGGAGGCGATCCTCGCGCCGAAGACGATCGCCACGCAGGACCTGGAACGCTGTGCGGCGATGGGCGCGCTGCTGGCCGCGGGGATTTCAGCGGGCGTCCTCTAGAGGGACGGGAGCCTCAGGCGTCTTCCGGCGGACCTGCGATCGCAGCGCTCACACCGCGCATCGTTCGCCGCCGGCGTATTCCCGCGCAACTTCCGTTGCGAGCGTCTTCCCGAGCCCTTTCAGCCGCGGGCACGCAGGCGTCGCAGGCGTTTGCGCGCCGCCTCGAGCACCGCGAGGTCGCGCTCGAGCCCGTCCTGGAGCGCGCCGATCGCGCGCTCCAGCGCGGTGCATTCCACGATGAGCCGGCGCCGGTCGAGGGAACTGCGCGCGGTCTCGCTGCGATGCTCCAGATCGTCCAGTTGCAGGCGAAGGTGGTCGACGTTCATTTCACGGGCTCCGCCCAGCTATCTTCGCCCCGCCTTCACTGCATTTCTTGCGCCAGCGCAAGCTTCCCGAAAAAGGGGGAGCGTCCCCATTGGTCAATGGGGGCGTTCCCCTATTTCGGTGCGGTGCGGTGCCGCGTGCGACGCGTCAATAGCGGGCGTTCCCGGGCGTGCGCGGGAAGGGAATCACGTCGCGCACGTTCGCGAGCCCGGTCACATAGGCGACCGTGCGCTCGAAGCCCAGGCCGAAGCCCGCGTGCGGCACGGTGCCGTAGCGGCGCAGGTCGCGGTACCACTGGTAGGAGGCCACATCGAGACCGGAGGCGGCGATGCGCGCGTCGAGCACGTCGAGGCGCTCCTCGCGCTGGCTGCCGCCGATGATCTCTCCGATGCCGGGGGCCAGCACATCCATGGCCGCGACCGTCTTCCCGTCGTCGTTCAGGCGCATGTAGAACGCCTTGATCTCCTTCGGGTAGTTCATGAGGATCACGGGCTTGCCCACGTGCTTTTCCGCGAGGAAGCGCTCGTGCTCGCTCTGCAGATCCATGCCCCACTTCACCGGGAACTCGAACTTCTGCTTGGTGCCCTCGAGGACCTTGATGGCCTCGGTGTAGTCCATGCGCACGAAATCGGCGGCGACCATCGACTCGAGCTTGGCGATGACGCCCTTCTCGACGCGCTCCTCGAAGAAAGCCATGTCGTCGGGGCGCTCCTCGAGCACTGCGCGGAAGACATACTTGAGCAGCGCCTCGGCGAGCGTGGCGTCGTCGGCGAGATCGGCGAACGCGATCTCCGGCTCGATCATCCAGAATTCCGCCAGGTGCCGGCTCGTATTGGAATTCTCGGCGCGAAACGTCGGCCCGAAGGTGTAGACGTTGGAAAGCGCCTGGCAATAGCTCTCGACGTTCAACTGCCCCGAGACGGTGAGGAACGCCTCCCGGCCGAAGAAGTCCTTCGTGAAGTCGACCTTTCCGGCGCCGTCGCGCGGCAGGTTCGCGAGATCGAGGGTGGAGACGCGGAAGAGCTCGCCCGCGCCCTCGGCATCGGCCGAGGTGATGATCGGCGTGTTGATCCACGCGAACCCCCGCTCGTGGAAGAAGCGGTGGATCGCCATGGCGAGCGTGTGCCGCACGCGGGTGCAGGCCCCGATCACGTTGGTGCGCGGGCGCAGGTGCGCCACCTCGCGCAGGAACTCCATCGTGTGCGCCTTGGGCTGGATCGGGTAGGTGTCGGGGTCGTCCACCTTGCCCACCACGCGGATCCCGGTCGCCTGCATCTCGAAGGGCTGGCCCTTCGCGGGCGAGGGCACGATCGTTCCCACAGCCTCGATGGCGCAGCCCGCCGTCAGGTGCGCGACCTCGGTCGCGTAGTTGGCGAGTGCATTGGTCGCCACGATCTGCACGGGATGGAAGCAGGAACCATCGGAGAGGTGCACGAAGGACAGGCCCGACTTGGAGTCGCGGCGGGTGCGCACCCAGCCGCGCAGCGTGACGGGCTGGTCGGCGGGGGCCGTGCCGGAAAGGACGGCCTTGCAGGAAAGGACATTCATGGGGTCTGGGAATCCGGGGCTTTCGAAGCCCGGATTATAAGGGGCGCGTGCCCCTCACCCCGAAGGAGCGGTGATGACGTTCTCGCCGCGCTCGAAGACGACCTGCGCGCGGCCGACGATCAGCGGGTCGAGCGCGCCGATCAGCTCGGGATTCTTGTTGGTATAGGAGAGCTTGTGCAGCAGGTAGCGCATGGCGTTCAGGCGCGCGCGCTTCTTGCAGTCGCTCTTGATCACGATCCACGGCGCGTCCGTGGTGTCCGTGTGGAAGAACATCGCCTCCTTGGCGCGCGTGTAGTCCTCCCACTTGTCGAGCGAGGCCATGTCGATGGGCGAGAGCTTCCACTGCTTGAGGGGGTGCACCTCGCGCTCCTTGAAGCGGCGGCGCTGCTCGCGGCGACTCACGGAAAACCAGAACTTGAAGAGGTGTATGCCCTGGCGCACGAGCATGCGCTCGAACTCCGGCGCCTGGCGCATGAACTCCTGGTACTCGTTGTCAGTGCAGAAGCCCATCACGCGCTCGACGCCCGCCCGGTTGTACCAGCTGCGGTCGAACAGCACGATTTCGCCGGCGGTGGGCAGGTGCTCGACGTAGCGCTGGAAGTACCACTGCCCGCGCTCCTCCACGGTGGGCTTCTCCAGCGCCACCACCCGTGCGCCCCGGGGATTCAGGTGCTCCATGAAGCGCTTGATGGTGCCGCCCTTGCCCGCCGCGTCGCGGCCCTCGAAGATCACGATGACGCGCTGCCCCTTTTCCTTCACCCAGGCCTGGAGCTTCAGGAGCTCGACCTGCTGGCGGTACTTCTGCCGCTCGTAGCCCTTGCGCGACAGGAGGTTCTTGTAGGGGTAGCCGCCCTCCTTCCAGTTGTCCGAAAGCTCGCGGTCGGCCTGGGTGCGCGCGAGCGCGTCGAGCCCGCGCTGCTGCTCGAGCACCGCGCGCAGGATGCGCGACGCGTCGCCCGGATTCACGCCCTCGAGGAGGTCGCGTATCGCGCCCGCCGTCACCTCGTCCGCGGCGGCACCGGCCTGCTCCGTCGCGTAATCCTCGATCGCTCGCGGGTCGAGCACCGGCGCCGTATCCCCGGCCTCGACAGGGCGGGTGGCATCGCGCACGGAGCGGGAGCGCTTCGATGCGCGCTTCGCATCGGGTTTCACCACCAGCTTCGCGGCGGCTGTCCTGGGAGGTTTCGCAGCGCGCTTCACCACCAGCTTCGCGGCGGCTGCATCGGGAGGCTTCGCAGCGAGCTTCGCCGTGGGTTTCGCGGCCGTGCGGCTGCGGCGCTTGCTGCGGGCGATCACGGGGCGGGGCGAAGGCATGGCGAACTCGATGGCAACGGGAGGCCGATGGGGCCGGTATAGCACGGGCCCGCGGCGGGACACTTAATCCGCGTCAACGCTCCGCGCCGCCCCGGGCAGGACGCCCCGCGCGTCGAAACGCTCGGTCACCGGCCCGCGGCCCGAATAGCGGTCGAGGGCGAGGTAGATGACCGGCGTGATGAAGAGCGTCACGGCCTGGGAGAGCAGCAGCCCGCCCACGACCGCGAGGCCCAGGGGCTGGCGCAGCTCCGCGCCCGCGCCGAGGCCGAGCGCGATCGGAACCGCGCCCATGAGCGCGGCCGACGTGGTCATCATGATCGGCCTGAAGCGCAGCAGGCAGGCTTCGCGAATCGCCTGCGCGGGCGCCATGCCGCGCTCGCGCTGCGCGTCGAGCGCGAAGTCGATCATCATGATGGCGTTCTTCTTCACGATCCCGATCAGCATCAGCACGCCGATCACGGCGATGATCGACAGGTCGAAGCGGAAGAGCCACAGCGTCACCAGCGCCCCCACGGCCGCCGAGGGCAGCCCCGCGAGGATGGTGATCGGGTGGATGTAGCTCTCGTAGAGCACGCCCAGCAGCACGTAGATCACGACGATGGCGCCCAGGATCAGCCACACCTGGCTCGCCTGCGAGGCCTGGAAGGCCGCCGCGTCCCCGCCCCAGCCGGTGAGCACCGAGGCCGGCAGGTTCGCTTCCGCCTTGAAGCGCTCGATGCGACCCGAAGCCTCGCCGAGGGAGGCGCCGGGCGCCAGGTTGAAGGCGATGGTGATGGCCTGGAGCTGGCCCTGGTGGTTGATCGAGACAGGCCCCACGCGCCGTGTCACCTTCGCGATGGAGGAGAGCGGGACCATGGCGCCGCTCTTGCTCCGGAGGTAAATCTTCTCGAAAGCGCTCTCGTCGACGCGGTCCGCGTCGGCCGCCTGCATGATCACCTTGAAGGCGTCGGTCGCCGTGAAGATGGTCGATACCTGGCGCTCGCCGAACGCGCTGTAGAGCGCGGTGCGGATGTCCTGGATCTGCACGCCCAGGGCGTTGGCCTTGTCGCGGTCGATGTCCAGCTGCGCCTGCAGGCCGCGAAGCTGCGCATCGCTCGTCACGTCGCGGAAGAGGGCGTCGGCGCGCATGCGCGCCATCACCGCTTCCGAGCCTTCCAGCAGCCCGCGATCGCTGACGCTCCGCAGCACGTACTGGTAGCGCGACTTGCTGATGCGCCCGCCCAGGCGCAGGTTCTGGATGGGGTTGAAGTACACGGTCACGCCCGGCAGGCGCCGCGTGGAGGCGCGCAGCTCCTCGATCACGCGCTCCATGGGCGCGCGCTCGCCGCGCGGCTTCATGCTGATGAAGATGCGCCCGCTGTTGGAGTCGCTCGCGTTCACGATCACCGTCTCGATCGCCGGGTTCTCGCCGATCGTGCTGCCCACCTTCTGCAGCAGCTCGCTCATCGCGGGAAACGAGATGTCCTCGACCGCTTCCGCCGTGACCAGCACCTGCCCCAGGTCCTCCGTGGGGAAGAACCCCTTCGGGATCGCCACGAAGAGCGCGACACTCGCCACGAGCGAACCGAGCGCGACGCCCAGGACCGTTCCGCGGCGGTGGAGGCACCAGTCGAGGCCCGCGGCGTAGCGCGCGAGCGTCCAGCGGAAGAGCCGGTCGAACCACGCCGTCCACGCGAGCGAGGGATCGTCGTGGCGCTCCCGCCCGAGGAAGCGCGAGGCGAGGAGCGGGATCAGCGTGAGGGAAACCCCCGCGGAAACCAGGATCGCGATGGAGACCACCACGGCGAACTCGTGGAAGATGCCGCCGATGACGCCGGGCATGAAGAAGATCGGGATGAACACCGCAACGAGCGATAGCGATATCGACACGATCGTGAAGCCCATCTCGCGCGAGCCCTTGAGCGCCGCCCACATCGGCGCCTCCCCCGCCTCCAGGTGGCGCACGATGTTCTCCAGCATCACGATCGCGTCGTCCACCACCAGGCCCACGGCGAGCGTGATTCCCAGGAGCGATACGTTGTCGAGGCTGTAGCCCAGCCACTTCATGATGGCGAAGGTGCCGATGAGCGATATCGGCAGCGACAGCGCCGGGATGATCGTCGCCACCGGCCGGCGCAGGAAGAGGAATATCACCGCGATCACCAGCACCACGGTGATCCCGAGCGTGACCTTCACGTCGTGGATCGCCGCGCGGATGGGCTCGGAGCGGTCGATGCGCACCCAGAGCCGCACCGAGGCGGGCATCTGCGCCACGAGCGCGGGGACGGCGGCGCGGATCGCGTCCACGGTCGCCACGGTGTTCGCGTCGGGCTGGCGGCGCACGGAAAGCGTGATCGCGCGCTCTCCATTGGCCCAGCTCGCGGTCTTGAGAGACTCCACGCTGTCCTCGACATCGGCCACGTCCTGCAGGCGAACCGTCTTCCCGCCCGGAAGTGTGGCGACGATGAGGGGCCGGAACTCGGCCGCGCGCCGCATCTGGCGGTTCGCCTCGATGGTGAGCGTTTGCCGCGGCCCGTCGAGCGTGCCCACGGGGGAATTGGCGTTCGCCTGGCGCAGCGCCAGCGCGATGTCGTCCATGGTGAGGCCGCGCGCCGCGAGCGCGTTGGGGCGCACGTTCACGCGCACCGCGAAGCGTTTCTGCCCGTTGATGCGCACCTCCGCCACGCCCGGCAGCGTCGAGAGCGTGGGCGAGATGAGGTTCTCGGCGAAGCTGTCGAGGTCCGAGAGCGGCATCGCGGGCGAGGTGAGCGAGACGAAGATGATCGGGGAATCGGCCGGGTTCACCTTGCGGTACGAGGGCGGCGAGGTCATCTCCACGGGCAGCTCGCGCTGCGCGCGCAGGAGCGCGGCCTGGACATCCACGGCCGCCTTGTCGATGTCGCGGTTCTGGTCGAACTCGATCGTGATGGAGGTGTTGCCGAGCGTCGAGGACGACGTGATCACGCTCACGCTCGCGATGGTCGCGAACTGCTTCTCCAGCGGTGCCGCGACCGAAGAGGCCATGTTCTCCGGGCTCGCGCCGGGCAGGTTCGCGTTGACCGAGATGGTCGGCGCGTCGAACTGCGGCAGTGCGGCGATGGGGAGGTCCCGGTAGGCGATGAGCCCGGCCACGACGAACGCGGCCGAGAGCAGCACCGTCATCACCGGGCGGCGGATGAACGGCTCGGAGACGTTCACGTCGGCGCCTTCGGGGTCGCCGCCCCTTCGCGCTTGCCCACGCCCCTTTCCTCCCGCGCCGGCTTCTCGCCCAGGGTGACGAGGCTCCCGGAGCGCAGGTTCTGCGCGCCTTCGACCACGACCTTCGCGCCGGGGTCCACGCCGGAGACGACGGCGATGCCCTCGTCCACGTAGTCGAGCACGACCGGCCGCAGGCTCACCTTGCGGTCCTCGCCCACGACGAAGACGAAGCGGTTCTCCGGGCCCGTCTGCACCGCCTGGACGGGCACCACGGACGCCGCGGCGAGCTTGCGGGGTGCCACGATCACGTTCACGAACATGCCCGGCCACAGGCGGCTCGCGCGGTTGTCGAACCGGGCCTTCACGCGGATCGTGCCGGTGGCGCTGTCCACGGCGTTGTCCACGAAGTCGACGCGCCCCTGGAAGTTCTCGCTACCGCCGTCCGACGAAGCCTCGGCGAGCACCGGGCCCGCGGCGAGCGCGCGCTGCAGGGCGGGAAGCTCCTTCTCCGGCAGCGTGAAGGAAACCTGTATCGGGTCGATCTGGGCCACGGTGACGAGCACCGTCCCGTTGGGCTGCACGAGGCTCCCCGGGCGCACGCCGATCGCGCCCGTGCGACCGGCGAAGGCGGCGTGGATGCGCGTATTGGCGAGCGCGACCTTCGCCGCCTCGACGGCCGCGAGGTCCACGGCGAGCTGGCCCTGGAGCGACTCCACCTGGTTCTGCGCGGCATCCAGCGCCGACTGCGACACGAACTTCTGCTCGAAGAGCTGGCGCTGGCGTTCCAGCGTTCGCATCCCGTTGGCGAGGTCGGCGCGATCCTTCGCCACCTGCGCCAGGGACTTCTGCAGGCTCGCCTCCTCGGCGCGGGCGTCGAGGGAGACGAGGAGCTCGCCCCTCGCCACGTTCTGCCCCTCCCGAATGTGCACCTCGCGCACGGTGCTGGTGATCTGGGCGCGGATGTCGACGGACTGGAGTGCGACCACCGAGCCGTTGGCGCGCAGCCGCACCGGAACGTCGCGCCGGTCCACGGTCGCCACCGTCACCGCTACGGGCGCGCCCCCGCCTTTCGTCGCCGCGCGCGGCGCCTTGTCGCGTCCCGTGTACCACCACCCGCCCGCGGCCAGCGCGGGCCGAGAACGGCGAGGAGACGAGCGCGCGACGCCGCACCTAGCGCACCGAGGCCACGACCATCGCGGTGGCCACCGTCACCTGCTTCGCGTAGGGCACGTGCAGGAACTCGTTCGGCCCGTGCGCGTTCGACTTCGGCCCCAGCACGCCGGTCACCAGCATCTGCGCGCCGGGGAACTTCACGCCCAGCATGCCCATGAAGGGAATGGTGCCGCCCTCGCCCATATAGGCGGCGGGCTTGCCGAAGCACGCCTGCGAGGCCGCGTCGAGCGCGGCGGAAAGCCAGGGCGCGACCGGCGGCGCGTTCCATCCCGTGGCCGCCGAGTCGCAGGCGAAGACGACGCGCGCCCGGTAGGGCGGATCGGCCTCGAGCGTTCGCTTGAAGGCCTCGCCCGCTTCCGGGCCATCCACGAGCGGCGGCAGGCGAAGGGAAAGCTTGAGCTTGGTAAAGGGCAACTGGACGTTTCCGGCTGATGACGTGGGTGGCAGGCCGTCGGCGCCGGTGACGGCGAGCGCGGCTCGCCAGGTGCGGTTGAGCACGATTTCGACCGGATCCCTGGTCGCGGGTTCCGCGAAGATCGACGCGGTGCCCTGGTCGTCGCAGCACGATGCCCAGGGGAAGCGCTGCCACATCGCGTCTCCGAGGATCGCGGCCGCCTGCTTCGCCTGGTCGAGGCGATCGGCGGGGATGGCGCAATTGAAAACCGCGGGCTTCACCACGCCGGTGCGCGAATCGTCGATGCGGTCGAGGATCTGCCGCGCGATCCGGAACGAGGACGGCACCACGCCGCCGGCATCGCCCGAATGCACGCCTTCGTCGAGGACACCCACTTCCAGCGTGCCGTTCACCAGCCCGCGAAGCGAAGTCGTCACCCAGAGCTGCTCGTAATTGCCGGCGCCGGAATCGAGCGCGACCACGAGCTGGACATCGCCCATGCGCGGCGCCAGGGCCTCGAGGTAGGCCGGGAGATCGTAGCTGCCGCTTTCCTCGCAGGTTTCGATGAGCCCCACGCAGCGCGGGCGGGCCACGCCTTCCCCGTCGAGCGCCATCACGGCCGAGAGCGCGGCGAAGACCGCGTAGCCGTCGTCGGCGCCGCCGCGGCCGTAGAGCTTGCCGTCCTCGTAGACGGGAATCCAGGGCCCGAGCCCCTCGCGCCACCCGGTCATCTCCGGCTGCTTGTCGAGGTGCCCGTAGAAGAGGACGGTGCGCTCTCCGGCGAGGCCGCCCGTGGCGGGGATGTCGAAGAAGAGCACCGGGGTGCGCCCCCCGATGCGCACGATCTCCAGGGCGAGGCCCGCCACCCCCTGGGCAGCGACCCACTTTTCCGCCTGCCGGATCGCCGCCTCGATGTGGCCGTGTTTCGCCCAGTCCGGGTCGAAATGGGGGCTCTTGGCGGGAATGCGCACGTACTCCACGAGCTGCGGGACGATGTCGGCGTCCCATTGCCGGTCGATGCGCGCCGCGAGCGGGCCGGCGGCGATGGCGGGAATGGCGGGACGGGCGGTCATGGCGCGCTTCCTTCGGCTTGGATGCGGCAATTCTACTGCCCGCGCCCCGGCACCGCGTAAAATGGCGCCACTCCACCTCCCAGAAGCCATCTCCATGAAACTCACCGACCTGCACAAGAACCAGGGGCTCAAGATCGAGGGCGTTGCCCGCCGCGGCGGTGTCGCCGACCGCTACGGCAAGGGCGCGGGACTCGTGCCCGACCGCAAGGAACAGAGGAAGCTCGACGCCGCCGCGGGCCTCGTGCCCTTCGCCTGCAAGCTGCACGGCGACCTCGTGAAGGAAATCACCGAGCGCGCCCAGGCCAAGGGCACGGGCCTGAACGAGACCGTCGCGGAGCTCCTGACGAAGGGACTCGCCGCGAAGAAGTAGGCGCGGCCCCGATGGCCCTCAAGGCGACCATCTTCAAGGCCGAACTCACGGTGTCGGACCTGGACCGCGCCCACTACGGGACGCACACGCTGCGGATCGCGCGCCACCCGTCCGAGACCGACGAGCGGATGATGGTGCGCGTGCTCGCCTTCGCGATGAATGCCGACGAGCGCCTCGCGTTCGGCCGCGGCCTGTCGAGCGAAGCCGAAGCCGACCTGTGCCTCACGGATCTCACCGGCGCCATCGACCTGTGGGTCGACGTGGGCCTTCCGGACGAACGCGAGATCCGCAAGGCCTCGGGCCGGGCCGCGCGGGTGGCGGTATACACCTACGGCACCGGAGCGGAACTGTGGTGGAAGGACAACGCGGCCGCCCTTGCGCGCCTGCCGAACCTCGCCGTCGTGAACCTGCCGCTGGAGGCCACGCGGGCGCTCGCGGCCCGGGCGGCGCGGACGATGAAGATGCAGTGCACCATCCAGGAGGGGCACGTGTGGCTTTCGGACGCGGGGGAATCGATCGTGATCGAGCCGCGCATCCTCCAGCAGCCCGCGTCCGCCTAGCCCCGCTCACGAGAGGCGAAGGCGCCATGACGGACGTGAACGCGACGGATGCGGCAGGCAGGCTCGGCGCCCTGCTGCTCCAGGTGTGGGAGCAGACGAGCGAGAGCGGGGAGACGGGTTTCCAGGACCGCGCCCTGCGCCTGCTCGCCGGCGCGCTGCCCTTCGACGCCGCGATCTGGGGCTACGCCCACAGCGCGGCGGGCAGCCTCGTGCCGCACACGGTGTTCCTCTATCGCATCCCGCCCGACGCCGTGGAGGGCTGGAAGGCGTTGCGCGCGGACGACCGGCTCACCGTGGAGCTGCTCGCCCGGCCCGGCATCGCCGTGCTCCTCGACGGCGACCGCGACTCGGCGGCGCTCGCGCCCGCGCTGCAGGACTTCAACCGGCGGCACAAGCTCCACCACGGCTGCGCGGTGGCCTTCGGGCACGCGTTCTCCGGCCTCGGGGTCTTCGTCTCGCTCTACCGCCGGCGCGGCGCGCCCGCGTTCTCGCCGGACGACGCGCGCCTGCTCGAACTCGCCTGCCCCCACCTGAGCGCGGCCTTCGACGCCTATCGCCGCCGCAGCCTGATGGCGAACGCCGGCTACACGGGCATCGGCGGCGGGGCGGCGCTGGTGGATCGGCACGGCTTCCTGCACCTCACCGACGAGCCTTTCCTGCGCCTGCTGCGCCTGGGCTGGCCGCAGTGGCAGGGCCCGCAACTGCCGCCCGAGTGCCTCGCCACGGCGGGCGCCGACGTGCACCGCAAGGGGGTGGTCGTGTCGTGGCGGCCCCTGCAGGGCGAGAGCCTGAACCTCTACCTCGCCCGCCCGGACGGTGCGGCCGATCTCCTCACCTTCCGGCAGGCGGAAATCGCGCGCGCCTACGCGAGCGGCAAGCAGCACAAGGCGATCGCCCTCGAGCTGAAGATCACGCCGGCCACGGTGCGCAACCACCTGCGCCTGATCTACGGCGTGCTCGGCGTGCGCAACAAGGTGGAGCTGGTGGCGGCACTCGAGTCGGCGCCGCAGATCTCCGCTGCACCGCGGCGCCAGGCTGTCCGGCTGAAGCCCCGCGCGGCCCCGTGCCGCGCACCAAAGCGCCCCCCCGGCGCAATCCCCTCCCCGCAAGGGCGATGCATGCATTCGCATGATGCAAATGCATCATGGCCGCGCCCGCCGCGCATCTCCGGCCTGCCTCGTGACGAGCCGACATCCCTGTCGGTCACGTTCACGAGGCAATCGCAGTGCGCAACAGACTTCCGTACGCCGCCGCCCTCGCCGCGGCATCCCTGCTCGGCATTCTTCCGCTGCCCTCCTTCGCCGAAGGCGATGTCTCGCCGGCCGGCACGCCCGCGGCCAAATCCAGCGGCACGGCGCCAATTCGTATCGCGACGCGGTCCCCGGCGCCCTCCTCCCGCTACCACGCGCCGCTCGCACTCACCGCCGAGGTGGAAGGCGATTTCGGCCCCGTCGCCGGCACCCTCGCGTTCCACTTCGCCGGCCAGCCCATCGCCGGCTGCGAGGCGGTCGCGGTCCTCGGCGGCAAGGCCGCGTGCACCGCGCGCGCGCTTCCCGCGGGGATCGGCGCCATCGAGACGCGCTTCGCAGGTGATGCAACCTACGAGGCGTCCGCGGGCGAAGCGCTGCGCCACTACGTGAAGGCCGGCAGCGGCTCCCGGTTCCGCGACCTGGACGGCGAGGGCGCGGCGAGCCTCGTACTCGAGACGCCCGGCGGCGGCCTCCTCGGGATGCGCGTGAACAGCATGATCGAGCGGGGAGGCCGGCTGCTGCTCGACCCGGGCTCCGGCTGGAGCCTCGCCCACACGGGCGATTTCAACGGCGACGGCCGTGCGGACCTCGTGGTCGAGCACGAGTCCGGCGCCGCTGAGGTGTGGTTCATGAGCGGCCTGCACGCGGCCGTGAAGACCCCGGTCATCGCGGGTTCCGAGGGCGCGCGCGTGGCGATGGTCGGCGACTTCGACGGCGACGGGCGCGACGACTTCCTCGTGAGGCGCACGGACGGAAGCTACGCCGTGTGGCTCATGGGCGAGGCGGGCATCGGAGCCCGCCACGAATTCCTGCAAGCCTTCTCGGGGCTGGTCCCGGTGGCGGTCGCGGATTTCGACGGCGACGGCCACGACGATCTCGTGCTGCGCAAGGACGATCGCACGCTGCGCGTGCAACGCATGCGCGGCGGCCGCGCGGCGGCCTCGATAGACCTTGCGCTGCCCGGCGCGGGCTACGCCATCTCCCACACGCCCGATCTCAACGGCGACGGCAAGGCGGATCTGCTCCTGCGCGGCCCCGACGGGCAGGTCGAGGCGTGGATCATGGACGGCACGAACGTCAGGCACCGCGAGCAGGTCGAGGGCGCCACGGCATGGCGCGTCACCGACGTGGCCGACTTCGACCGCGACGGCGTGGACGACCTCTTCGTCGTCGGGCCGGGCGGCGAAGTGGCGCTCTGGCTCATGGACGGCGTGCGGCGCCTGGCCGCGTTCCCGCTGCGCGAGGCGAGCCCCTGGAAGCTCTGGCAGGTGGCCGACTACGACAGCGACGGCTATCCCGACCTGCTCCTCGTGAACAACAGCGGCGAGGTCGCCGCCTGGATCCTCGCCGCGGAGGGCCTCCTGGAATGGAAGCTCGTCGAGGGCGCCTCCGACTGGCGCGTGATACCGTGATCGCGACCGGGCGCACCGCGCCCCGCCCATCGATGGAGCTTCCGTGCGACGCGCCTTCGCCCTGCCCGCAGCCCTTCTCGTCGCCGTCGGCCTCGCCGCCTGCGGCGCAGCCGTCCCGAAGCTGCCGCGGCTCGACGCCGGCGCCGTCGTCCTCGCCTTCGGCGACAGCCTCACCTTCGGCACGGGTGCTTCGCCCGCGCAGGCCTACCCGGCGGTGCTCGCGCGCCTCATCTCGCGCAAGGTCGTCGCCGCAGGAGTACCCGGCGAGACGAGCGAGGAGGGCCTTGCGCGCCTGCCCTCCGTGCTGGACGAAGTAAAGCCGCAACTCCTCGTGCTGTGCCACGGCGGCAACGATTTCCTGCGCAAGATGGGCGAGGAAGGCGCATCGCGGAACGTGCGCGGCATGATCCGCCTCGCGCAGTCCCGCGGCATTTCCGTCGTGCTGCTGGCCACGCCCAAGCCCGGCTTCGGCACCTCGAAGGTGAAGTTCTACGAGGAGGTCGCGAAGGAACTCGCCATTCCCGTGGAATCCGAGGTGCTCCCCGAAGTGCTGGGCTCGCGTTCCCTCAAGAGCGACCTCGTGCATCCCAACGCCGAGGGCTATGCGGTGATCGCCGAGGCCGTGGCCGGGCTGCTGCGCGCCTCGGGCGCGGTGGAAAAGTAGGCCCCCCTAGATCCAGCCGCGGCAACGCGCGGCGCCGCAGCGACACCGCAATCGCCCCTCGTGGTGGCTGTCCTCGTAGTCCACGGTGAGTTCCTCGCCCTTCGCGATGGCGCGCAGCGCATAGAACTCCGCGCGGTCCTTCGTGCGGCGCATGAAGGTGTTGGGCGCGCAGGAGTGGTTGATGAAGCGGAATCCCGTGCGCATGCCGCGCGCGTCGATCGCCTTGCGGTCCAGCTCGACGATGGCGACGATCGCGAGCTTCGCCGCCCGCCGCCGCGCTTCCGCGATCGCCACCACCTCGCCCTCGAACTCGCCGATCTTCGCGCGCCGGGCGATCGCGCAGCCGGCGAAGAGGCCGCGGCCGGTGATCGGGCTTCGCGCCACGAAGAGCGCATCGTGCACGGGCGAGGAAAAGGCGATGCGCCTCATGCCCGCACCCGCGTCACCCGCCACGCGATCACGCCCGCGGCCGCGAGCATCGCCGCGGCGACGAAGAACGCCATGCCCGGGACGTGCAGCCCGTCGCCCTTGGCGATGGACTGCGCGAAGACCTGCGTGAAGAGGGTCGGCCCGATCATCCCGGTGATCGCCTGCAGGCTCGCGGTCGCGCCCTGCAGCTGCCCCTGCTCGGAAGCGCCCACGCGCCGGCTCATGATCGCCTGCGCCGAGGGCCCCGCGAGCCCCCAGAGCGCCATGACCGGAATGCCGCACAGGAAGACCCAGCCCGCGGGCGCACCGCCGTAGATCGCCATCCCGGCCGCGCCGAAGGCGAGCCCCGCCGCGAGCGCGCGCCGCTCGCCGATGCGCTTGACCACCGGCCGGATCATCCCGCCCTGCACGATCATCGAGCACACGCCCACGGCGGCGAGCACCAGGCCCACCGCCATCGTGCCCCAGCCGTAGCGGTAGCCCATGTAGAGCACCGTGATCGCCGGGAACACCACGTGGGAGAGCTGCATGAGGAAGAGCACCGCGGCGATGCCGTAGAGCTCGCGGTGGGTGCGCAGGAGCTTGAGCGACCCCACGGGATTGGCCCGCTTCCAGGAAAACGCCGCGCGCTTGTCCTTCGGGAGCGATTCCGGCAGCACGAAGTAGCCGTAGGCGGCGTTGGCGAGCGCGAGCGCCCCGGCCACCCAGAACGGCAGGCGCGGGTCGACGCCGCCCAGCACGCCGCCGAGAGCTGGCCCGAGGGTGAAGCCCAGCCCGAACCCGGCGCCGACCATGCCGAAGGCGGCCGCTCGCTTCTCCTGCGGAGTGACGTCGGCGATGTAGGCGAACGCGGTCGCGACACTCGCCGCGGTGATGCCCGAGATCACGCGCCCGACGAAGAGCCAGGCGAGGTTCGGGGCAAGCGCCATGAGGAAGTAGTCCAGCCCCAGGCCGAAGCAGGAGACGAGGATCACCGGCCGGCGCCCGTAGCGGTCCGAGACCGCGCCCAGGAGCGGCATGAACACGAACTGCATCAACCCCCACGCCGTGCCGAAGACGCCGTAGACCGCGGCCGCGCGCGCCGTGTCGCCGCCCTCGAAGCTCTCCACGAGCTTGGGCAGCACCGGGATCACGATGCCCATGGCGATCACGTCCACCACCACGAGGATGAAGATGAAGACGAGCGCGGCGGGGCGGGCGGGCATGGGACGAAAGTCGCAGGGAAGCGTGAAGTCTAGCGGATCGGCGCGGCTATCCGGCGCCCCGTTGATCCCCGGCAAGGACCTGGCCCGCGCGGCGACTACCGTGGAATCGGGATACCTTCCCGGAGGTCGCGTGCGATGAAAACCGAAACCTCTCGCCATCCCGACGTGCGGCACCCGCAGCTCTACGCGCCGCGCCATGAAGATCCCTATCGCGAAGCGGGCAAGCCCGCGCAGGGCGCGCGTTGCGCTTCCTGCGGCGTCGTCTTCCGCAACGGCCGCTGGGCCTGGGGCCGCGCGCCGAAGGACGCCATCGCGACCACCTGCCCGGCGTGCCTGCGCATCCAGGACCGCTTCCCGGGCGGATACCTGGTGCTCAAGGGGCCGTTCGTGCAGGAGCATCGCGAGGAACTGCGTGCGCTCGTGCGCGCGCGCGAAGCCCACGAGCGCGCCGAGCACCCGCTGGAACGGGTGATGGACATCGGCGAGCGCCCGGAGGCGCTGGAGATCACGACGACCGGCAACCACCTCGCCCGCGCCATCGCGAACGCCGTGCACGCGGCCTACGAGGGAAGCCTCAAGTCGCGCTACGAGCCGGGCGAGAATTTCCTGCGCGCCGTCTGGACGCGGTAGAAGTCCCGCGCCCCGGCGGGGGCTGTTGCTTCTCGCCGCCACCTGGCGGAACTTGCCGCTCACGGGATGGGCGTCGATCGCGCCGGTCTCGATGCGCACGGACACGCCGGATAGTCCCTGGTCGACGAGGAACCGATCGAGCGCGCGCCGCACGCGGGCCGCATCCGCGGCCGTTTCCACGCGCACGCGCATCGCGCGCGGCCCCGCCTGCACGACCTGGAAGCGGTGCACGCCCGAGCCCTCCTCCAGCGCCGTGCACAGCGCCATGGGCAGCACGGGCACCTCGCGGCGGCGATCGTCGTGCAGGCGCAGGATTTCGTCCCGCCGGCCGTCGACGCGGATCACGGGGAGCGGGCTGCCGCAGGGGCAAGGCTTCGATACGAAAGTGACGCTGTCGCCCAGTTCGTAGCGCACCAGCGGCTGCACGCGGTTGGCGAGGTTGGTGAGGAGGACGGATGCCGACGGCGTGCCGGGCGGTACGGGCCGGTAGTGCTCGTCCACGGGTTCGAGCACCGCCCAGTCTTCGTTCACGTGCAGCGCGCCGTGCGCGCATTCGAAGGCGATGTCGGGGAACTCGGAGGCCCCGTAGTCACCCGCCACGCGGCAGCCGAAGGCGCGCTCGATGTGGTCGCGCGACAGGGGTGCGAGCCACTCGCCGCCGTACCACAGCACCGAAGGCGAGAGCGCGAGGCGCCCCGCGTCCTTCTCGTGGGCAAGCGCCCGGAGCACCGTCGCGTAGGAGGCCACCACGGTGGGCCGGAAGCGTTCCAGCGCGGCGCAGATCTCGCGCAGGGGCGCCGTCACCGGGATCACGCACGCGTTGGCGGCGAACCACGGGTGCAGGGCGCGCAGGCGCTCCCAGCCCACCACGCCCGCGAAGTGCCCTTCGGTGGCGGCGACGAGCGCGTAGCGGTTGCCGGCAAGCGGCGCTCGCCAGTTCCACGCCGGCGAGAGCGCACCCATGCGCACCGCCCCCAGCGCGTCGTAGACGGCGAGCGCATCCGCATCCTGGACGATGAGCCCCGGCACGCCCGTGGTCCCGGAGCTGGAGAAGATAGCGTAGCGGCCGAGGAAAGGTTCGCCGATGCGCGCGCGGTCCGCGACGAAGCGTTCCACGCCGCCGCGCGTGACGGCCGGGTCGGTGACCCAGTCGTCGAAGTTGGCCATGAGGTCCGCCTTGTGGACGGGGGGCAGGTCCGCGAGACGCAGCGCGCGCGGGTCCGCTCCCGCCCACTGGTCTCGCGATAGAAAGCCGAATGCCGGAGAGTCCAGTGGAGCAGACGCGCGAGACGCGCTTCCCGCACGCGCCCGATCGCGGCGCGGCCCGCGGACTGGGTCCAGCCCGCATCGGCGGTGTATCCCGCCCACCGCCACATCGCATCGAGGAACGGCCACTCGTGGCGCTTCACGCCAGAACCCTCCCGGCAATCGCCTACCCCATGCTGTACACGAAAGGGGAAAGCGCGACGCCGGTTGGATCAGGAAAACCGCACTTCCCGGGGAACCGGCTCGCGCCGGCACCCGGGCCGGGCACGGCCTAGCCGCGCGGGCGCCGCTCGACGCAGTAGGCGTAGCCCAGCGAGGCGAGCTCTGCCTCCGACAGGCTGTCCGAGCGGCTCGCCGCCTGGATCATGTAGGTCGCCACCTGCTCGCCCCAGTTGTCGGAGGGCTTGTGCACGCCCTGCTCGAGGTCCTTCACGCCGCGGCGCTTCAGGTTCTCGATCATGCTGGCGATGCGCCCGGTCGTCGCGCGGCAACTGCGCTTGACTTCCTCGGAGGCCGCCTGGGCCATGGCCGGGCCGGAAGCGAGAAACGCCGCGAGGCCGGCGGCCGCGACGAGGGAGTGCAGGGTTTTCATGGTCTGGTGATCCTGTTTTGTGGACTGCGCGTGGAGGGCGACATTCTACCTTCCCCGCAGCGCGAACGCCGCCCGCCGATGCCGGTTAGGATAGGGGTCCGTACTCGCGCCCCTTGCCTTCGACCATGGACGACAAGACTTCCGCCAAGCCACCGCCGCCGGCCCGGGGCGAGGACTCGATGCCCGTCTCGCGCCGGATCCGCGAGCGCCTGCAGAAGGCGCGCGTGCGCTTCCACGCGAACGACAACATCGCTTCCTTCATCGAACCCGGGGAAATGCCGAAGCTCCTGGACGAGGTCGAGGAGAAGATGCAGCGCGTGCTGGAGAGCCTCGTGATCGACACCGAGAGCGACCACAACACCGCGGGCACGGCGCGACGCGTGGCGAAGATGTACCTGAACGAGGTCTTCCGCGGCCGCTACAACCCGAAGCCGCCGGTGACGGAATTCCCCAACGTCGAGCGCCTGAACGAGCTGATGATCGTGGGGCCCATCACGGTGCGAAGCGCCTGCTCCCACCACCTGTGCCCGATCATCGGGCGGGTGTGGATCGGCGTCATGCCCAACGAGCACTCGAACCTGATCGGGCTCTCCAAGTACGCGCGCCTGTGCGACTGGGTGATGAGCCGGCCGCAGATCCAGGAGGAGGCGGTCACGCGCCTCGTGGACCTGCTGCAGGCGCGCATGCAGCCCGACGGCCTGGCGCTCGTGATGGAAGCCGACCACTTCTGCATGCAGTGGCGCGGCGTGAAGGACACCGATTCCATGATGATCAACAGCGTGATGCGCGGCTCGTTCCTCAAGGACGCGAACCTGCGCCGCGAGTTCCTCGCGCTGCTCCAGAGAAAAAACGCCTAGGAGGCCCCATGCTCGTCCGACTCCTCTACGCCAGCCGCGCCGCCAAGCCCGTCGCCCCCGCGGTGATCGAATCCATCCTGGAGCAGTCGCGCAAGCACAACCCGGAGCTCGGCATCACCGGGATCCTGTGCCAGAGCGGCGAGGTCTTCCTGCAGGTGCTCGAGGGCGGGCGCTCGGCCGTGAACGCTCTCTACAACCAGATCGTGCGCGACGAGCGCCACCAGGACGTGGTGATCCTGCACTACGAGGAAGTCGCCGAGCGCGCCTTTTCCGGCTGGACCATGGGGCAGGTGAATCTCGCCAAGGTGAACCCCTCGACGCTCCTCAAGTACGGCGAGAAGCCGGCACTCGATCCCTACGCCATGTCGGGGAAGGCCGCGATGGCGCTCCTGGAGGAACTCATCGCCACCGCGCAGATCATCGGCCGCGCGGGCTGAAGCCCGCGGCCCGCGCCACCCCGCACCGGGCCCGCCTCTCGCGCCCCATGGCCCTGCTGCGCCACCGCCGATTCGCGCGCCGGGAAGATCTCGGGCTAACCGCCGCGGAATTCGCCGCCCTCGAACGGCTCGACACCCCGCAGAAGATCCAGCAGTTCCTCAACCGCATTCCCGCGAACCACGAGCTGGGCGGCGAGACGCTGCTCTCGGCGCGGGAGGTGTTGCGGCAGCGCCGCGCCCATTGCCTCGAAGGCGCGCTGGTGGCCGCCTGCGCGCTCTGGATCCACGGCCGGCCGCCGCTGCTTGTGCACCTGGACTGCGACACCTCGGACTATCCGCACTGCATCGCCGTGTTCCGCCGCGGGCGGTTCTGGGGCGCGATCTCCAAGACGAACGGGGGCGTGCTGCGCTTTCGCGATCCCATCTACCGCACGCTTCGGGAACTCGCGATCTCCTACTTCCACGAGTACTGCGACCGCAAGGGCCGGCACACGCTGAGGAGCTTTTCCGGAGCCTTCGACCTGCGGCGCGTGGACACGGACGACTGGGTGACGCCGGCGAAAGCGTGCTGGGACCTGCACGAGCAACTGGTGGGATTGCGCCACACCCCGCTGGTGGGCGCGCGCCAAGTGCCCGGGCTCTCGCGGCGCGATCCCTTCGAGACGCGGCTCGCGAAGATCGTGCAGTACCCGAAGCCGAAGCGCCGTCGGCGGCGGGCGACTTAAGTCGAGAGCTTGCGGCCGAGCTTCGCCTCGATCGCGTCCACCTTGCTCTTCAGGCGCCCGGCCTTTCCCTCCCGGTAGTCGATGCGCACCGAGACGGAGATGCGCTTGCAGTCCTCGCGCATCCGCTCGAAGCAGGCGGTCACCACGCCCATCACCTCGTCCCACTCGCCTTCGAGGATCGTGCCCATGGGGGTGAGCCGGTAAGGCACGCCGCTCTTGTCGATGATGTCGAGGGAGCGCGCCACGTAGGCGCTCAGGCTCTCGCCCTTGTCGAAGGGGGACATCGAGAATTCCAGCAGGACCATGGCGGCGCCTTTCGCGGTTTTTCGTATCGGTTTCCATGCTACCGCCGATACGCCGATTCTGCCCTCGGGGTATATTCGCCCGCATGAAAGTTCCGCAGCGGCTGGTCCCGCTTGTCGAGGACGGCGTGATCGACTCGGTCGTGCGCCAGTTGATGAGCGGCAAGGAGGCGATGGTGTTCGTGGTGCGCTGCGGCGCGGAGTCGCGCTGCGCGAAGGTCTACAAGGAAGCCGACAAGCGCAGCTTCCGCCAGGCCGTCGACTACACGGAAAATCGCAAGACGCGCAACAGCCGCCAGGCGCGCGCCATGGCCAAGGGCACGCGCTTCGGGCGCGAGGCGCAGGAGCGCGCGTGGCAGAGCGCCGAGGTCGACGCGCTCTACCGGCTCGCGGCGGCCGGCGTGCGCGTGCCGCGGCCGTACAACTTCCACGAAGGCGTGCTCCTCATGGAGCTGGTCGCCGACGAGGAAGGCAACGCCGCCCCGCGCCTGAACGACGTGGCGCTCACGCCGGAAATCGCGCTCGAACTGCACGCGCCTCGTCCGCGAGGTCGTGCGCATGCTCGCGGCCGGGGTCGTGCACGGCGACCTGAGCGAATTCAACATCCTGCTGGGCGCCGAGGGGCCTGTGATCATCGACTTGCCACAGGCGGTGGACGCAGCGGGCAACAACCACGCCCCGCGCATGCTCGTGCGGGACGTGGACAACCTCAGGCGCTTCTTCGGGCGCGTAGCACCCGAGCTGCTGGCTACCGACTACGGCAAGGAGATCTGGGCGCTCTACCGCGCGGGCGCGCTGCACGCGGAGGTCACGCTCACCGGCCGCTTCGAGGACGACGGCGCGCCCGCCGACCTGGAGGCCGTCATGCGCGAGATCGACGACGCGCGGCTCGAGGAAGCCGCGCGCCTGATGCGGATGGCGGAAGCCGAGTAGGGGGAAGACATGCTCGACATCGCCGCCACCTGCCTCGTCATCACCGCCCTCCTCGCGTGGCTCAACCACCGCTTCGTGCGCCTGCCGACGACGATCGGGGTGATGGTGATCGCGCTCGCCCTTTCGGCGGCGATCGTGGCGCTCGACGCCGCGGGCTGGGCCCACGCGCTGCGCCGCTACGAGGAATCCCTCATCCGCTCCATCGATTTCTCCGACGTGCTGATGCAGGGCATGCTCTCGCTGCTGCTCTTCGCAGGCGCGCTGCACGTGGACCTGAGCGAGTTGAAGGCCCAGCGCTGGCCGGTGCTGGGGCTCGCGCTCGCCGGCACGATCGCCTCCACCCTGCTCGTGGGCTTCGGCCTGTGGCTCGCGCTCGGGTGGGCGGGGCTGCCGCTGGACCTCCTGTATTGCCTCGTGTTCGGCGCGCTCATCTCGCCCACGGACCCGATCGCGGTCATGGGAATCCTCAAGTCCGCCGGCGCGCCGAAGAACCTGGAGCTGGTGATCGCCGGCGAGAGCCTCTTCAACGACGGCGTGGGCGTGGTGATCTTCGCGCTGATCGCAGGCGTGATCGCGAGCGGTGGCACGCCGAGCGTGCAGTCCGCGCTCCTGCTCCTCTTCCAGGAAGCCGGCGGCGGCATCGCCTACGGCCTGGTGCTGGGCTTCGTCACCTACCAGCTCCTCCGAACCGCGGACGACTACCAGGTCGAGGTGCTTCTCACGCTCGCGGCGGTGACGGGGGGCTACGCGCTCGCGACCCACCTGCACGTCTCCGGCCCGCTCGCGATGGTGGTGACGGGGCTGGTCATCGGCAACCACGGGCGCGCCTGGGCGATGTCCGACACCACGCGCGAGTACCTGGACGTCTTCTGGGACCTGGTCGACGGAATCCTCAACGCGGTCCTCTTCGTGCTGATCGGCATGGAGGTGCTGCTGGTGGAGCTCTCCGCGCCGCTCCTCGCCGCCGGCGTCGTGGCGATCGTGGTGACGCTCGCCGCGCGGCTGGTCTCCGTCGGGGCGCCGGTCGGCGTGCTCGGCGCGCGCTTCGGCCTGCCGCCGGGCGCGTGGCGCGTGCTCACCTGGGGCGGGCTGCGCGGCGGCATCTCGGTCGCGCTCGCCCTGTCGCTGCCGGCGGGGCCCGGGCGCGACACCGTACTGGCGCTCACCTACTGCGTGGTGGTGTTCTCGATCCTGGTGCAGGGCCTCACCATCGGGCAGGTGGTGCGCCACACGGTCCGGGGGACCGCGTTGCAACGGCAACAGCCCTGAGGCGCCCCGCCCTTCGTCCCCTCGTTTCCCGCCGTTCGTCGCCCGCGCGCCGATTCCTCGCGCTCCGGAAAGCGACGTGCCTCACAGCGCCGCGGGCCGCCCGCGCGGACACTGGCTCCATCGACCGCAGATTCGCGGACCCGAACGAGGCACCCGATGAAATCGCTGATGAAGGACGAACGGCAAGGCGCGACCCGGCTCATGCAGTCCGAGGTGGACCGCAGGCGCGAAGCCCTGCGCGCACTCGGGTTCCGGCCCGCCTTCTTCGACTTCGCGACCTGCACCCTGCATCCGTCGCGCGACGCCCGCGGCGTTCCCTCGGACATTCATTTGCTCGACGGCCTCCCGGACGACGTGGTGGTGGTGCGCACCGACTGCGGCCGCGTGGTCGCGGTGAAGACCTCCCTCATGGTGGGTTTCGAACGCAACGGCTTTTTCTACACCCCCACGACCGCCTGGCGTGCCGCGCGGGAATGGGTCAGCGTGGCCTGCTAGGGGAAGGCGCAGCCGCTCACGCCGTGCGGATCACCGTGATGTGCTCGGTGCCGCTTTCCGGCAACCACACCTCGCCCTTGCGGCCGAGGATCTGGCGGATGTTCGCGCCGGGCCGCGGCAGGGCGAATCGCTCGAACTTCTCCGTGACCGGATCGAACGCGTAGACCGCGTTGCCGGTCCACTCGGCGATCCAGACGATGTCGCGCCCGTCCACGTACACCGCGTAGGTCCGCGGGCGCTCGCCGGGCACCTTGAAGACGCGCCACTTTCCGGTCGCGGGATCGTGCATCGAGAGATCCCCGCTCACCCACTCGCTCACCCAGATCCGCCCGCGGCTGTCGCTCCAGACGCGGCGCGCGCCCTGGTCCTTCGTCGGCGGCTCCACCACGATCGATTCGCCCGTGCGCCGGTCGACGCGCGCGATGAACGAGCCCGCGAGCGAGCAGTACCAGATTTCGCCGGCGGGTGTGGCACAGATGCCGTAAGGACCGCGGCCCTTCGGCGCATCCCACACCGACACCTGGCCCGTCTTCACGGCCACCTTGCCGACTACGCCGCTCTGCCCGGTAAACCAAAGGTCGCCGTCGCCGTCGAAGGCGCAGGTATTGAGGTTGGCGTACGGCGTGCCCTCGGGCAGCGGGAAGGAGCGCACTTCGCGGTCGGGCCAGCCCACGCGCACGATCGCCTGCGCGCCGCTGTCGGTGAGCCAGGCCGCCTTGTCGGGGCCCTGGATCACGCCGTGGGGGGAAGAGTTGCCGCCCAGCGAGATCAATTCGGTCGTGCCCTTCGCGGGATCGAAGTAGCCGAGATGCCCACTCGCCTGGGCGCTGAACCACACGCCGGCGTCGGGGGCGGGGGCCAGGTCGTGGATGCCCGTGCGGCGGGGTGCGCGCAGCGGCCAGGACTGCAGGCGAGGCGCCTGTGCGCGCAAAGAGAAGGGAAATGCGGCGATGATCGCCCCGGCGCCCAGGGCGCCCAGTGCCTTGCGACGCGAAACGGTTTGCATGGCCTGCCTCCTTCGGTCCACGGGTTCACGGGATTGTGGCAGACCAATCCATTCCACGGCGACCGGCAGGGGCATTGTTTGACCGGGACGGCGCGCGCCCCGATACTGCCGCCTCGCAATTGCGCTCCACTCCCCCATTTTCGAAGGAATCCGGCCATGGCGAATGCTCCACAGGCAGTCCTCGCGCGCATCCGTTTCGCGGCACTCGCGCTGGCATCGGTCGTAGCGTGCGCCGCCACGGCGGAAACGCCCGTCGAACGCGGCGCCTACCTCGTCAATTCCATCCTCGCCTGCGGCAACTGCCATTCGCCGCGCACGCCCGAGGGGCAGCCGGTCGCGGGCCGGGAGCTCTCCGGCGGCGTCTTCATCCGCACGCCCGCCTTCGAGGCCGCCGCTTCCAACATCACGCCGGACCGCGAGACGGGCATCGGCTCGTGGAGCGACGCGGACCTCCGGCGCGCGCTGATCGAGGGCGTGCGCCCCGGCCACGGCAGGCTCGCCAACGTGCCGCTCGCGCCGGTGATGCCGGCCGGCTTCTTCAAGGCCTTCCTGCCGCGGGACCTGGATGCGGTCGTCGCCTACCTGCGTTCGGTGAAGCCCGTGCGGAACGCCTCGCCCGCGCCCGTGTACAAGCTCGCCTCGCGGCACGACACCTATCCCGATGCCGACGCCGGATTCACCGAGGCGCAGATGCAGGACCCGGTGCGGCGCGGCGCCTACCTCGTCACCATCGGGCACTGCATGGAGTGCCATTCGCCCCGCGAGAAGGGCGTCACGGATTACGGCAGGCTTGGCCGGGGCGGGCGGGAATTCGGCCCTGCGCTCGTGCAGGGCTTCAGCAGCTCGTGGAAGGGCTCCGTTGCCCGCAACATCACCTCGCATCCGCTCGCGGGCCTGGGCGCCTGGAGCGACGCGCAGATCAAGCGCGCCATCGCCAAGGGAATCTCCCGCGACGGGCGCGTGCTCGAGCCGCCCATGGCCTTCGGCTACTATGACCGCATGAGCGAGCGCGATCTCGACGCGATCGTTGCCTACCTGCGCACCGTCCCGCCGCTCGAATGACGCGCACGCCTCTCACTTCCACCTTCCACCGGAGAACCCCATGAAGCTTTCGATGTACGAAGCCACCGTCCCGCCTTTCATCCGCTCCCTCGAAAGCCTCGCCGCCGTCCTGGAGAAGGCCGCCGCCCATTGCGAGGCGAAGAAGATCGACCCCGCGGTGCTCGTGGGCGCGCGCCTCTACCCCGACATGTTCCCGCTCGCGAAGCAGGTGCAGATCGCCGCCGACGCGGCCAAGGGCGGCTCGGGCCGCATCGCGCAGGTCGAGCCCCCGGCCTTCGAAGACAACGAGGTCACGTTCGCCGATCTCGTCGCGCGCCTGCGCAAGACCGTGGAGTTCCTGAAGACCCTCGATGCCGCGAAGTTCGAGGGTGCGGAGGACCGGACCTGCACCTGGAAGACCCGCAAGGGCGAGAAGTCGATGCAGGGCATGCCCTACCTCCTCACCCACGTGACGCCGAACTTCAACTTCCACCTGACCACCGCCTACGCGATCCTGCGCCACAACGGCGTGGAGATCGGCAAGGGCGATTTCCTCGGCACGCGGTAAGGGCGGCCGAAGCGCGATCAGGCCGGCGAAGCGCGAAATATAAGGGGAGCGCGCGCGAACGCGCGCGCCTTTCCGTGGTCGAATGGCCGACACCGCTCGCCATCGGCCTCCCGGCCGGATCGTCCGCGCGCAGCGGGAAGCCCGGTTGCCCATCCCCTTTCGGAGAAGATCATGCTGAACGAAATGCGAATCCAGCGCGTCGCGCTGTCGCTCGAAGTCGACCGTGCCCGCCGCTGGAGAAGCACTACCGCCCTGGACAAGATCCGCCAGTCCCTCGAAGCCCGGCTGACCCTCCTCGACAAGGAGATCAAGGCGGAAACGGAGAAGACGGCGGCCTGACGCGCCATCGAAGGGCCCTCGCGACCCGAGGGCTCGCCGTCGATCAGGCGGGCTGCAGGCGGATCGCGCGCGAGCGCAACTGCCCGCAGCCCGCTTCCACGTCCTGCCCCGCGGAATCGCGCAGCTTCGCGAGGATGCCGCGCCCGAGGAGGGTGCGCACCATCTCCATCGCGCGCTCGCGCGACGGCCTCCGGAACGCGAGTCCCGGCACCGCGTTCCACGCGATCAGGTTCATCACCGCGTACTTGCCCGCGAGGAGCCGCGCGATCGCCTCCAGCTCGTCGTCGCCGTCGTTCACGCCTTCGAGCAGCGTCCACTGGTACTGGATCGGGTAGCGGGTCGCGCGCGCGTAGCGCTCACCCTCGGCCACGAGTTCGGCCGGATCGATGCGCGGTGCTCGGGGCATCAACTTTTCCCGCAGCGGCGCGAAGGTCGAATGCAGAGACAGCGCGAGCGCGGGCCTCACCCGCCCCGCCGGAAGCCGCTCGAACACGCGCCGGTCGCCCACGGTCGAGAAGACCAGGTTCTTGTGCCCGATGCCGCCCTCGGTGCCGAGCCAGTCGATCGCCTCGAGCACGTTGTCGAGGTTGTGCGCGGGCTCGCCCATGCCCATGAAGACCACCTTCTTCACCGGGCGGCGCAGCCGCGCAAGCGCCACCTGGGCCACGATCTCCGCGCTGCCGAGATGACGCTCGAGCCCGCCCACGCCCGTCATGCAGAAGCCGCAGCCCACGGCGCAGCCGACTTGCGTGGAGACGCACAGGCCGCCTCGGGGCAGCAGAACGGACTCGATCGTCCGCCCGTCGGCGAGTTCCAGGAGCCAGCGCGCCGAGCCGTCGGCCGCCGCGTGTTCCGAGCGGATCCTCGCGATCCCTTGCAGGTCGCCCGCGAAGGACGGCAGGGCTTCGAGGAGCTGGCGCGGAAAATGACCCTCCGCGGCGGGTGAGCCGCTTTCGAGCGACAGCCCCTGCGTCCATGCGCGCAGCACGCGCCGGCCGTGGAAGGGCCTCGCGCCCGCATCGCGGAGCCTCTCCTGCAAGTCGTCCAGGCGCATCGCCTACACCGCCCCGTGGAACTGCAGGGCCGCGAGGTTGGCGTAGATGCCGCCCATCGCGACGAGCGTTGCGTGGGTGCCGGTCTCCACGAGCCGGCCCTCGTCCAGCACGAGGATGCGATCGGCGCGCTGCACCGTGGCCAGGCGATGGGCGATGACGAGCGTGGTGCGCCCGGCCATCGCCGCCTCCAGCGCGCCCTGCACGAGGCGCTCCGATTCGGCGTCGAGCGCGCTGGTCGCCTCGTCCAGGAGCAGCAGCGGCGGATTCTTGAGGAGCGCGCGCGCGATGGCGATGCGCTGGCGCTGCCCGCCGGAGAGCCGCACGCCGCGCTCGCCGAGGAAGGAGCGGTAGCCTTCGGGGAGCTTTTCCAGGAACTCGTGGGCCGCGGCGAGTTTCGCCACCGCGACGATCTCCTCGTCGGTGGCGTCGATGCGGCCGTAGCGGATGTTCTCCATCGCGTCGGCGGCGAAGATCACCGTGTCCTGGGGCACGATCCCGATCGTGTCGCGCAGCGCATGGAGATCGAGGTCGCGGATCTCCACGCCGTCCACGGTGATCGCGCCTTCCTGCGGATCGTAGAAGCGCAGCAGCAACTGGAAGAGCGTGGTCTTGCCCGCCCCGGACGGCCCCACCACGGCCACCGTCTCACCCGGCGCGATGTCGAGCGAAAGGCCCGAGAGCGACGGCGTGTCCGGGCGCGACGGATAGCGGAAGGTGACATCGCGCAGGGCGAGGGCGGCGCCGTTGGCCGCGCGGGGCGGAAGCGGCTTCGGCTGCGCAGGCGACTGGATCGGGGAACTGGCCGCCAGGAGTTCCAGCAGGCGCTCGGTCGCACCGGCCGCGCGCTGCGCCTCACCCAGCGTCTCGGCAAGCGCACCCACGGCACCCGCGACGAAGACGGAGTAGAGGATGAACTGGCCGAGCGCGCCGCCCGTCATGGTGCCGGCGATCACCGCGTGGGCGCCCAGCCAGAGCACGAAGACGATCGCGCCGAACACCAGCACGATGGACATCACCGTGAGGATCGACCGCGCCCGGACCTGCCGCACGGCCGTGGCGAAGGCGCGCTCGACGGAGGCGCCGAAGCGGTCCGCCTCTATTTTCTCGTGGGTGAAGGCCTGCACCGTCGGCATGGCGTTCAATATTTCGCCCGCCATGGCGGAGGCGTCCGCCACGCGGTCCTGGGAATGGCGCGAGAGCGACCGCACCCGCCGCCCGAAGACGATCAGGGGCAGCACGACCACCACCAGCATCACGAGGATGATCGAGGTGAGCTTCACGCTGGTCACGAACATCATCGCGAGCCCGCCCACGAAGAGCAGCGCGTTGCGAAGCGCCATGGAGATGCTGGTGCCCACCACCGACTGGATGAGTGTCGTGTCCGTGGTCAGGCGCGAGAGCACCTCGCCGCTGCGGGTGATCTCGAAGAACTGCGGGCTCTGCGTGACGACGTGCCGGTAGACCGCAGCCCGGATGTCCGCCGTCACCCGCTCGCCCAGCCAGCTCACGGTGTAGTGGCGCGCCGCGACGGCTACCGCGAGGACGAGCGCCACGCCGAAGAGCGCGAGGAAGTAGAGGTCGATGTGCTCCGCGCTTCGCGAGCCCGCGGCGCCGAAGCCGAGGTCGATCATCTGCTTGAACGCGTAGGGAATGGCGAGCGTCGCACCCGCGGCGACCACGAGCGCCACGCCCGCCAGCAGGAACTGGAGCTTGTAGGGAGCGAGGAAGGGGACGAGGCCCTTCAGGGTGGCGAGGCTGCTCTTGCCTCGCTCCTGCGGGGAAGCGGCGGGGTCGGACATGCGCACATTGTGAAGGATTGCCAGGGCCGGCGGCGCGCGCGCCTTTCAGCGCGCGGCCAGGCGCCAAAGCGAAGTGACTTCCGCCGCGCGCGCCGCGTGCAGGGGATCGGCCTCGTCGGCGGCCTTGGGATGCTTCGGCCGCGTGTCGAGGCGGTCGACGACCTTCAGACCCGCCGCTTCGATCATCGCCAGAAGTTCGTCCCGCGAGCGCAGGCCCAGGTGCTCGGCGAAATCCGAGAGGATCAGCCAGCCCTCGCCTTCCGGCTCGAGGTGGGCTGCGAGCGCGCCGAGGAAGCCCTTCAGCATCCGGCTCTCCGGATCGAAGATCCCGCGCTCCAGGGGCGAGCTCGGCCGCGCCGGCACCCACGGGGGATTGCACACGACGAGCGCGGCTTTCCCCTCGGGGAAGAGATCGGCCTCGACCACCTGCACCTGCTTCGCGACCTTGAGGCGCGCGACGTTCGCGATGGCGCAGTTGAGCGCGCGCCGGTCCTGGTCCGTGGCGATCACGCGTTCGACGCCGCGCTTGGCCAGCACGGCCGCCAGCACGCCGGTGCCGGTCCCGATGTCGAAGGCGAGGCTCGCCGTCGCGAGCGCCGCGGGCAGCGGTGCCTTTTCCACGAGATCCACGTACTCGCGTCGAATGGGCGAGAAGACGCCGTAGTGGGGATGGACGCGCCCGCCGGCCGCCGGGATGTCGATGCCTTCCAGCTTCCATTCATGGGCGCCGACCACGCCCAGCAGTTCCCGCAGCGAGGCGATCGACGGGAGCTTCGGCGGCCCCCAGGCTTCCGTGCAGGCCTGCCGCAGGTCGGGCGCGCGCCGCAGCGGGATGGTGTAGTCCTTGTCGAGGGGCACCAGCAACATGCCCAGCGTGCGTGCGCGCTGCGCCTGGGCCTGGCGATGCAGGTGAAAGGCCTCGGCCGGCGTGGCCGACTCCGCCCGCTTCCTGCGCCGGTGCGGCTGGCGATAGCTGCGGCTGCGCAGGGCCACGAGCATCTGGCGCGCGTTCTGGAAGTCGCCGCGCCACAGGAGCGCGGTGCCCTGGCCGGCGAGGCCATACGCTTCGTCGGCGCTCATGCGGTCGTCGGCGACGATCACCTGCTTGGGCGGCGGCGCCCCGCTTTCCGAGCGCCATTGCGCCGAGCGCGCCTCGCCGCCCTCCGTCCAGTGCACCGTGAGGGAATCTTCCATGCTAGAGGTCCGTGTACTTTCGCGCGTTGCCGCGCGCCTTTTCCGCCGGATATTTCCGCGCGTTGGCGACGAGCTTTGCGTCGGCCGCGGCGACCGGGTCGATGCCCAGCTTGTCGGCGAGCCGGACGAGGTAGAGAAGAACGTCGGCGATCTCCTCGCCCGCAGCGGCGAGCGTCTCGGGGGCGGGCGTGCGGCTCTGCTCCTCCGTGAGCCACTGGAAGTTCTCGACCAGCTCTCCCGCCTCGGCGGAGAGCGCCATCGCGAGGTTCTTGGGCGAATGGAACTGGTCCCAGTCGCGCTCGGCGGCGAAATCGCGCAGGCGATCGCGCAGGCGGTTCAGTTCGGACATGCTCGTGCTCCCGGAAAGTCTTGTCGCGCGAGGCCCGTGACCTCGCTGCAGGAGCCCAATTGTGACCGATCGGGACGGAACCGCGCCGGTTTTCCTTACCGCCGCGACCGGCGCGGGGCTTTGCGCGGCTTCGTGGCGGCCCTCCGGGTCTTGGCCTTCGGGTTCGTCGCGGCCTTCCGGGTCTTGGCCTTCGGGTTCGTCGCGGACTTCCGGGCGCCGGGCTTCGGTTTCGCGGCGGCCTTGCTTCGCGCCGCGAGCGCGAGGCTGCGCACCCGCCGGATGTCGGCGTCGGAAAACGGCCCGTTCACGCCGGAGATGGCCGCGAGCGTCATGCCGTGCTTGATGCCGAGGCGGTAGATCTCGCGCACCTTCTCCCACTCGATCGAGCGGCCGACGGTGAAGTTCTCGAAGCGGCCCTCGAGGGCGAGCACGATGGTCTCGGCGAGGCACGCGTAGACCACGTTGGGCGGCAGGCCGATGTTCTTCATCGCGACCTTGCCCGGAAGATGGATCTCCCCGGATTCGATGACCAGCACGTCGGGGCGCTTCGCGACCTCTTCGGCCGGAAGGTCGAGCGGGCGGGCCACGTCCGTGATCACGCAGCCGGGCTTCACCTTCGTGATGTCGAGGATCTTCTTCCCCGCGCCGGAAGTGGCCGTGACGATCATGTCCATCCCGCCGATGTTGCGCTCGGTGTTCGAGGACAGGAAGAGCTTCGCGTCCGGCGCCTCCTTGAGTATCGAGCCCTTGAGCGAAAGGAGCTTCGCCGTCTCCGGCGACACGAGGTAGACCTCCTCGGCGACCATCGCGAGGAGCCGCGCGCACACGGAGCCTATGGCGCCGGTCGCGCCGACCACCATCGCCTTGAAGCGCACCTTCTTGCCGCGCTCGACGGGAACGAGCCCCAGCCGGAGCATCGCGTCGTGGGCGGCCCAGAGCGCGCCCGAGGCGCTGTAGCTGTTGCCGGTGGTGATCGGAAGCGGCGCGCGCCTGGCCACCGTGAGGCCCGCATCCCCCACCACTTTCGTGAAAGCGCCCAGGCCCATGATCTGCGCGCCCAGACCGCGGGCCACGCGCGCCGCGTCGAGGAGCCGGCGGTAGGTGAACTCGGGGCTGTGGTTCATGATCTCCTTGGGCGTGCCGCCCACGGAAATGAGCCAGCCTTCGGTCTCCACGCCCGTGGGCGACTTGATCCCGCTCACCTTCGAGTACACGAAGGGCGGCGCGTAGGCCATGGCCTTTTCCAGCGCGTTCATGAACATCGGCGGCGAGACGTGGGAGAGCATCTCGATGGGCTTGATGTTCTTGAAGTACTCCTGCGACAGCGGGTGGATCACGAAGGCGAAGCGGTTCACCCTGCGGAAGCCGTTGGGGTAGAGGATGCGCGGCTCGGGGCTCAGGCCCTGGATGATCTCCAGGTAGTCGTCCTCGAGGAGGTCTTCCGGCTCCTTGTGCCGCGCGGCGAGGATCATCGCATCGAGCAGGCTCGGCGCAATCACCTGGCCGTAGAGCACCGGTGCACCGTCGATCACCAGGTTCACGCCCTTGCGCTTGAGGTGCGCGAGGCGCTTGTCGTTGACGGTGGAGGTGACGATGGTCTTGCCGGCGAGTTCCTCGGTACCGAATTCGTCCAGCTCGTGCACGGGGGCGACGATCACGGTCGCCTCCTGCATCGCGCGGCGCAGGATGAAGTGGCGCCATTCCTTGGCCAGCAGGTTGTCGGTGAGGACTTCCGGCACGCGCTCGGTCACGAAATGCGCACCGCTCGCGTAGCGCTCCAGGGCGTCGATCGAGGTGAGCATCTTCGGGATGCCGAGCTGGAAGAGCGCGTCGGCGAATTCCAGGTTCGGCGTGTACTCCGCGAAGGTTTGCGCGAGCTTGTAGTTGGTCGCCCCGGTGAAGAAGAGCACCTTCGCGTTGGTGAAGTAGGCTCCCAGCTTCGACTGGACATGGCGCAGCGCCCATTCCTGGAGGATGTCGCCCAGGCGCCCGCCGGTGGTGACCGGGACGCGGGTCGCGATGCCGGCGAGACGCGCGCTGTCCTTCTCCACGTACTGGCGGCCGCCGACGGTGTAGGAATCCTTCACCACCCCCAGGCCGATCGCCGCCGCCTGCCCGTCCCAGTGGGCCAGGAGCTTCGCCGCGCGCGGCGTGCTGCCGTTGGTGCCGATGCGACGGACCTGCATCTGGCTACCGAGAAACCGCGCCGTGAACTCGAAATCCTGCGCCGCGGATCCGAGGCTCAAGCCGACCACCGTCTTCATGGAAATCGCGTCCCTGCCTTGCCAAAGGCCCAACTTGCCAGAATCCGGCGAGCGCACCTTGACTTATGTCGCCTTTCCCCGACGAATCCGTGCCTTGGACACGCGGGAATGGTGCACGCTGGCGGCATCGAATCTGCGAGCGCGGAGCGGGACATGATCGAGATGCCGGGCGTGGTGGGAGACGTGGTGCGCTCCGTGGGGCTTTCCACGGCGATGAAGGCCGCGGGCGTGGTGACGGGGCTGCTGCCCATCCCGCAGCCGATGCTGCTGGTGGGCCCGGGCTCGAGCGCGCGGCTGGGGCAGGCCCTCGCCGGCTTCGGCCACAAGAGGATCCTCATCGTGACCGACAAGGGGGTCGCGAAGCTGGGGCTCCTGAAGGGATTCACCCAGGCGCTCCGGAAGGGCCGCGTCGATTTCGTGGTGTTCGACGCCGTGACGGCCGATGCGCCCATCCCGGTGATCGAGCGCGGCATCGCCTTCTACAACCGGCGCGCGTGCGATGCGATCGTGGCCTTCGGCGGCGGCTCGCCCATGGACGCGGCCAAGGCGATCGCCTATTCCGTGGCCAACCGGAAGCACCCGAAGAAGCTCGTGGGCTACTTCAAGGGCCTCTCCGCACCGGTGCCCGTCTACGCCGTGCCCACGACCGCGGGCACCGGGTCGGAAGTGACGGTGGCCGCGGTGATCTCGGACCCGGAAGCGGCAACGAAGCTCGTGATCGCCGACACGCGCCTCGTGCCTTCCATGGCCGCCCTCGATCCCACGCTGATGACGGGGCTGCCGAAGGAAGTGACGGCGGCCACGGGCATGGACGCGCTCACCCACGCCGTGGAAGCCTTCATCGGGCAGTGGGCCACCGCGTACACGGACCGCATGGCGCTCGCGGCCGTGGGGCTCATCTACGAGAACCTGCCGGTGGCCTGCCGAACCCCGCGGAACCTCGAGGCGCGGGAGCGCATGGCGCTCGCGGCGACCTACGCGGGCATCGCGTTCACCCGCGCCAACGTGGGCTACGTGCACGCGATCTCCCACCAGTTGGGCGGCAGGTACCACACGCCGCACGGGCTCGCCAACGCGATCATGCTGCCGCGCGTGCTCAAGGTCCTGGCTCCCGCGGTGACCAAGCGCCTCGCGCTGCTGGCGGTGGCGGCCAAGGTCGGCAAGCCCGGCGAGCGCGCCGCGGCGCTCGCGAAGAAGTTCCTCGCTTCCATCGAGAAGATGAACCGGGCGGTGGGAATCCCCGCGCATCTCGCGGCGCTGCGCGAGGAGGACATTCCCGCGCTCGCCAAGGCGGCCTGCTGGGAGGCGGACACGAGCTATCCCGTGCCCAAGTACCTGTCGCCGAAATCCTGCGAGACGATCCTGCGCGGGGCGCTCGTCGCCCCGAAGCGCAAGCGCCGCTAGGGATTCGCCAGGAGGCGGCCATGCGCGTTGCCTGGCTCACGTCGCTGCTCGCCGCGCTGTGCTTCGGCGGGCACCCAGATGCGCGCGCGGGGCCGGGCGAGGCCGGGCCGGTGCGCACCGATCCCTACGCCGGGCCGCGCAGCGACATGGTGGCCCGGCAGCTTCGCGCCCCGGGGCGCGGCATCCGCAATGAACACGTCCTCGCGGCCATGGGCCGCGTGCCGCGCCACGAGTTCGTGCCGGAGCCCCTGCGCGGTGCTGCCTACTCCGACCGCCCGCTGCCCATCGGCCACGGCCAGACCATCTCGCAGCCGTACATCGTGGCCTTCATGACCGAGGTGCTCGATCCCGCGCCCACGGACCGGGTGCTCGAGGTCGGCACCGGCTCCGGCTACCAGGCCGCGGTGCTCGCCGGGCTCGTGCGCGAGGTCTACTCGATCGAGATCGTTCCGCCCCTGGGCGAGCGGGCGCGCGCGGATCTCGCGCGGCTGGGCTACGGCAATGTCCACGTGCGCATAGGCGACGGCTACGCGGGGTGGCCCGAACGCGCGCCCTTCGACGCGATCATCGTCACCTGCTCGCCCGAGCACGTGCCCGCGCCGCTCATCGCGCAACTGCGCGACGGCGGCCGCATGGTGATCCCGGTGGGCGAGGCGGGCGGCGTGCAGGAGCTCTACCTGCTCGAGAAGCGCGGCGCGCAGGTGGTGCGGCGCGCGGTGCTGCCGGTTCGCTTCGTGCCGATGACGGGGCGCGCGCAGGAAAGCGGACGCTGACCCCGCGAAGGCTTCGCGGCGGATCCCCGTTTGTAACAACGCGAGTTTCCGTTTGCGCACGCGCGAGTCTCCGATTGCGCCGGCGCGCATCTGCGTTCAGCCCGCGCTGGCGCATGGGCGCCGTATTCTGTACCATCCAGTCCATAACCATGGCACGCCCCCGCGAATTCGATCTCGACCAGGTTCTCGACAGCGCCACCCGGGTCTTCTGGGCGCGGGGCTACGAGCACACGTCCGTCGACCAGCTTTGCGACGCGACGGGCCTGGGCCGCTCGAGCCTCTACGGCGCCTTCCGCCACAAGCGCGGCCTCTACGTGCAGGCGCTCGCGCGCTACGAGGAAGGCTCCGTGGCGCGCATCCGGGCCGCACTCGAGGGAAGGCCCGTGCGCGAGGGCCTGGCGCGCTTTCTCGCGGGGCTGGTCGACGCGATCGTCGCGGGCCCCGGCAGGCGCGGGTGCTTCATCGGCAACTGCGCTGCCGAACTCGCGCGCCTGGACCGCGTGGCCGCCTCGCGCGTGCGCCGCAGCCTCGCCCGCATCGAGGCCGAGTTCGCCTCCGCGCTGGAAGCGGCGCAGGGCCGTGGAGAGATCGCGAAGCGCGCCGACGTGCTAGCCCTCGCCCGTTTCATCACCGCAGGCATCCAGGGGCTTCGACTCGTAGGCAAGGCGAACCCCGACCGCAAGGCGCTCGAGGACGTGGCGGCCGTGATGCTGCGCGCCCTCGAAAATTGACAACCCCCGAAAGGAATTTTCCATGCCCATGGCCTTCAAGCCCCGCCAGCCCGTCCCCGCCCTCGAACTCGACACTCTCGGAGGCGCGCGCTGGTCGCTCGCCGCGCAGAAGCCCGAGCAGTTCACCATGATCGTCTTCTACCGCGGCTACCACTGCCCGGTCTGCCGCAAGTACCTGACGGAACTGAACGGCATGGCGGCGGAATTCGAGAAGCGCGGCGTGGCGGTTCTTGTCGCGAGCAGCGACACCGAAGAGCGCGCGCGCATGGCCCGCGACGAATGGGGCCTCGCCAACCTCACCATCGGCTACGGCCTCACGATCGACAAGGCGCGCGAATGGGATCTCTGCGTGTCCGCGGGCCGCGGCAAGACTTCCACCGGCGTCGAGGAGCCCGCGCTCTTCTCCGAGCCTGGACTCTTCCTCGTGCGCCCCGACGGCACGCTCTACTGGGCCAACCTCTCGACGATGCCCTTCGCGCGCCCGCATTTCGCCGAGATCACCGGCGCCATCGATTTCGTCGTCGCGAAATCCTACCCTGCCCGAGGCGAGGCCTAGACCCTCGTCCGCCACCCACCCCGCACGGCAAACCCACCGGAGACCTCCATGAGACTCGCATCCCGCATCGCAGCCACCGCCCTGCTCCTCGCAGCGACTTCCGCTTTCGCCGCCGACGGCCTGGTGACCGTGCCTAGCGCCCACGCTCCCAAGGCAACCCTCGACCGCCTCGAAGCGGTGCTGAAGGAAAAGGGCCTCACGATTTTCCTGCGCGTCGACCACGCCGCCGGCGCGGCGAAGATCGGCAAGACGCTTCGCCCCACGGAGTTGCTGGTGTTCGGCAATCCCCAGGGCGGAACGCCCTTCATGGAGTGCGCCCAGTCGGTGGGGATCGACCTGCCGCTGAAGGCGCTGGCGTGGCAGGACGAGGGGGGGAGAACTTCCTCGGCTACAACGACCCGCGCTTCCTCGCGGCGCGCCACGGAGTCGCGACCTGCCCGGTCGCGGAGAACCTGCGCAAGGCCCTGGAAGCGTTCGCGGCGGCGGCGACGAAGCCCTGAGCGACGCGCTCCCGCGCGCTTTCCGAGAGGAGGCCCTGCCCGGCTCAAGTCCGCTCCCGACCTGCCGATAATCCCGAGCCAGCGCAGTATCGGCGCGCCCGGGGCGGGCACGCTCCTGCGCAACGACCCAAGAGGGTTCTTGACGTGCCTCCGATTCCGTCGCAACGCGCGTGGCACTCTCCGAGCGGCGGAAAGCTCGCGGCGGGTCTCGTGGTGGCGGCCGGCATCGCCCTCTGCATCCCCGCGTTCCACCAGACGCAGTCCGTGGTCGAGCGGGAGGCGCGCTTCAAGTTCGAGTCCGCCGCGGCCTCCCTCGCGGCCAACACCCAGACGCGCATGCGCAGCTATGCGGACCTGCTCTACGGCCTGCAGGGCCTCTTCCAGGCCGATCCCGCGCTCGACCGCATCGCCTTCGACCGCTACGTCTACAGCCTGAACCTGCCCGTGCTCTACCCCGGCGTGCGGGCGATCTCTTACGTGCGACGGGTGCCGGCGTCCGGGAAGGCGGCGTTCGAGGCGCACCTGGGCGCCGATCCCGAGCTCCTGCGCCGGGGCGTGGAAGGCGTGGCGATCCATCCCGCCTCCAGGGGCCCCGAGCACCTGGTGCTCACCTACATCGAGCCGCTGCACGCGAACAAGACCGCGCTCGGCTACGATCTCGCCTCCGACGGCAAGCGAATGGCGCTGGTCGATCGGGCGCGCGACTCGGGGATGCCGACGCTGTCCGAGCGCCTCATCCTGAAATCCGACGCCACCGGCAGCGAGTCCGGGCTTGTCATGCGCCTCGCGCTCTACGATCAGGACGCCTTCACGCCCGATGTCGCACGGCGGCGCAGCACCTTTTCGGGCCTCGCGAACCTGACCTTCCAGGTCGACGAGCTCGCGCGCCACATGGTGGTCGGCGAGCACGAAGGGAAGTTCGCCCTGACCATCCTCGACCATGGTTACGTCGATGCCGGCGCCGAGCCGAAGCCGGCACCACAGGAGCTGTATTCGAACGCCGCGTCGCTTCCTTCGCTGGCGGGAAAGGTCCTCGCGACCGCGCTGCTCGTCGATGTCGGCCAGCGCCGCTGGGAACTGCGCTACAGCGCTCCGCAGGCCCTGTTCGTCCGGTCAACGGGCGAGGTGCTGCCCTGGGCGGCGTTCGCCACGGTGCTCGCGGTGAGCCTGCTGCTCGGCGGCCTGATCTATTCGCTCGCCATTTCCAGGCAGCGCGCGACGGCGCTGGCGGCGCGGATGACGGCCGACCTGCGCGAAAGCCAGGCGAGGCTCGCCGAGGAACAGCGACGCACGCAGGAGCTGATCCGAGGTGCTTCCCAACCCGGTCTACTTCAAGTCGACGGACGGCCGCTACCTCGGCGTGAACAAGGCCTGGGAAGCATTCTTCGGCGTGCCGCGCGAGGCGTTCCTCGGCAAGACCGTGCACGACCTCTACCCGGACGATCCCGGGATCGCGCGGCGATTGCACGCGGACGACCAGGCCGTGTGGTCGCGTTCCAGGCCGAAGACCTGCGAGACGACCATCACCACCCGCGACGGACGGATGCACGACGCCCTCTTCTACAAGGCCCCCTTCGCGGGCGCCGACGGCGCCACGGCGGGGCTCGTGGGCACCATCGTCGATATCACGGAGCGCAAGCAGGCTGAAGTGCGCCTGCAACTCGAGCACGCCGTCGTTCGCCTGCTCTCGGAAGCCGACCGGTCGAGCGGGACCATGACCAAGCTCCTCCAGATCATCGGCGAGGCGCTCGGTTGCGCGTTCGGTGCCTGGTGGGCCGTGGACGAAAACGGGGAGGCGATCGGTTGCGACGACACCTGGTGCGATCCGGACGCCACGATCGGCGCGCTCGCGGACGCCTCTCGCGGAGCCAGGCACGGTCGCAAGGATGCGGGCGGCCCGCCGACCGACGTCTGGGCAAGCGGCGAGCCCCTGTGGGCCGGCGAGGTGACGCAGGCCTCGCCCTTCGGGCGCGCGTCGCTCGCGGCCGCCGCCGGCCTGCGGGCGGCCTTCGCCTTTCCGGTGCGCGGCGGCAATGAAGTCCTCGGCGTCATGGAGTTCTACAGCCGCGAGAGTCGGCCGTCCCCGGATCCCCTGCTGCCGAGCACGCACGCGCTCGGCGGCCAGGTGGGGCTCTTCATCGCGCGCAAGCGGGCCGAGGAGCGCATTCGCCATCTCGCGCACTTCGACGAACTCACCGGGCTCGCCAACCGCAACCTTTTCAACGAGTGCCTGAGGCACGCGGTGGCCAACGCGCGGCGAAACTGCAAGCCCCTGGTCGTCCTGTTCATCGACCTGGACCGGTTCAAGAACATCAACGACACGCTCGGGCACGCGGCCGGCGACCTCGTGCTGAAGGAGGTCGCGACACGCCTGCTGGGGTGCCTTCGCGAAGGCGACACGGTCGGCCGGCTCGGCGGCGACGAGTTCGTGGTGCTGCTCGAAGACATGCCCCAGCCGATGCACGGGGCCGTCGTGGCGCAGAAGATCATCGACGCGGTGTCCCGGCCCATCACGCTCGGGGCGCAGGACTACCACGTCACCGCAAGCATCGGCATCAGCACCTGCCCCGGCGCCGGCGAGGACGTGCTGAGCCTGCTGAAGAACGCCGACATCGCCATGTACCGCGCCAAGGAGCAGGGGAAGAACAACTTCCAGTTCTACTCGGAGGCGCTCAACGTCCACACCGTGGAGCGCATGGCGCTGGAATCCGACCTGCGCCGCGCCCTGGAGCGCGACCAGTTCGTGCTCCACTACCAGCCCAAGGTAGACATCCGCAGCGGCCGCATCGCGAGCGTCGAGGCGCTGGTGCGGTGGCAGCATCCGGAGCGGGGCCTCGTGGCCCCGATGGACTTCATCCCGCTGGCGGAGGAGACGGGCCTGATCGTGCCCATCGGCCTGTGCGTGCTGAAGACGGCCTGCGCCCAGGCCCGGGCGTGGCGGGACCAGGGGCTGCCCTGGCTGCGGGTCGCCGTGAACCTTTCGGCGCGCCAGTTCGCCCACGAGACCCTTCTCGAGGACGTGGCGCGGATCCTGGACGAGACGGGCGTCGACGCGGAAATGCTCGAGTTCGAGATTACCGAAAGCATGGTGATGAAGGACCCTGCGAAGGCGGAGAAGCTGCTGGCGGAACTCAAGGCGATGGGCGTCTTCCTCTCCATCGACGACTTCGGCACCGGCTACTCGTCGCTCAGCTACCTCAAGCGCTTTCCGATCGACAAGCTGAAGATCGACCGCTCGTTCATCCGCGACCTGCCGGGCGACGGCGACGACGCGGCCATCACGCGGGCGATCATCACCATGGCGCACGGCTTGCGGCTCACCGTCATCGCCGAGGGCGTCGAGACGGCCGGGCAACTGGACTTCCTGCGCGACAACGGCTGCAACGAGATGCAGGGGTACCATTTCAGCAGGCCGGTGCCGGCGCGCGAGCTTGCGCGCCTGGTGCGGGACCACGAGGCCGCCGGCGCGCCCGCCCGGGACCATGCACCGTGCGAACCGGCGCCCGCGTTCGTCCCGCCGGCCGCCTCCTTCCTCGAATCGGCCCCCGCCTCCCGACGGCCCTGAGGAGCTCGCCGCCGCTCAGCGCGGCGCGGCGCGCTCCACGATGGCGCGGCAGTCCACGCCGCGCGGCAGCGCACCGTACTGGTGGTGCCCGCGGCTTTCCAGGCGGGAGTGGCAGAACGCGTCCGCCACGGCGGCCGGCGCGTGCTGCACCAGGAGCGCCGCCTGCAGGCCCACGGCGAGGCGATCGGCGAGATCGCGCGCGCGGAATTCGAGGTCCTGCACGTCACCCAGATCCGCCTTGAGCGCCTCGACATGGCGGTCGAGCGCCCCATGGACGCCGCGTGCCGCGCCGACCTCGGCGAAATAGGCCTCGAGCACCGCGGGCGCCTTCGCCACCGCCCGCAGGATATCCAGGCACTGCACGTTGCCGCTGCCTTCCCAGATCGCGTTCACCGGCCCCTCGCGGTAGAGCCGCGCCATGGGCGAATCGTCCATGACGCCGCTGCCGCCGATGCACTCCATCGCCTCGTAGGCGTGGTGCGGCGTGCGCTTGCAGACCCAGTACTTGCCGAGCGCCGTGCCCAGGCGCACCAGCAGGTTCTCGTGCTCCGTCGCGCGCCCGTCGAGCGCGCGCGCGATGCGCATGGAAAGCGCGACTGCCGCCTCCGCCTCGAGGGCGAGGTCGGCCAGCACGTTCTGCATCAGCGGCTGGTTTGCGAGGCGTTTGCCGAAGGCCTCGCGCTGGGCGCAGTGGTCGAGCGCCTGGCTCGCCGCCATGCGCATGCCGGCCGCCGAGCCCACCATGCAATCGAAGCGCGTCATCGCCACCATCTCGATGATGTTGGCCACGCCGCGGCCTTCCTGGCCCACCATCCAGGCGAGCGCGCCGCGCAGCTCCGTCTCGCTGGAGGCATTCGAGGCGTTGCCCATCTTGCGTTTCAAGCGCAGGACCTGCATCGGGTTCTTGCTTCCGTCCGGACGCCAGCGCGGCAGCAGGAAGCACGAGAGCCCCCGGGGCGCCTGGGCGAGCACGAGGAATGCGTCGCACATGGGGGCCGAGACGAAGAACTTGTGGCCCACCAGCTCGTACGCCCTGCCCGGCCCTTCCGCGCCGATGGGGATCGCGCGCGTCGAGTTGGCGCGCACGTCCGAGCCGCCCTGCTTCTCCGTCATCGCCATGCCGATGGTCACACCCTGCTTTTCCTCGGCGGGGACGTTGCGCGGATCGTAGGTGCGCGAGACGATCCGCGGCGACCATTCCGCCGCCAGATCGGGCTGCAGCACGAGGCAGGGCATCGCCGCGAAGGTCATGGTGATGGGGCAACCGTGGCCCGCCTCCACCTGCGACTGCAGGTAGACCTTCGCCGCGCTGGCGACATGGGCGCCGGGGCGCGGCTCGGTCCAGGGCGAGGCGTGCAGTCCCTCCGCGATCGCCGTCTGCATGAGCGCGTGGTACGCGGGGTGGTAGTGCACGAGGTCCACGCGCCGGCCGTAGCGGTCGTGGGTGTCGAACTCCGGTTGGTGGCGGTTGGCGAGGTGCCCGAGCTCCAGGTACGCGGCGCCGCCGGCGTGCTCGCCGAACTTCGCGAGATCGTCGTGGGCCCACGCGGCACCTTCGCGCGCCACCGCCTCGGAGAGGGCAGCATCGGCCAGGTAGAGATTGGTGTCGACGAGCGCAACGGGCTGGTTCACCACTTCGTGGGTCACGGCGCCGTGACGGTCGGCCGGAAGCGCGGGTGCGGAGCTGCTGCTCGCGGGCGAGGAAAGATCGGTTTCGTTCATGGATTGGCTCCCCGGATCGGCGGAATCTGGATGTTCACTTGCCCGTGCCCGAACGCGCGTCCGCTGACCGGCTCCGGCGCAGGATCGCCTCGATGTCCGCGCGCCGCTTCTCGACGAGCGCTTCGAGGTCGCGGCACCCATTGCCCAGCCGCTGGCGGCACTGGTCCCGCAACGCGAGCGCCCGTTCGCGATCATTGCCGGGGTTGTAGCTCTCGCTGAGCAGGCACGCCTGCCAGCGGCCCATTTCGCAGGCGCGATCCCACCACAGGAGGGCGTCCCTGTGCTGCTGCGTGTCCCATTGCAGGTCGCCCAGGTTTTCGCACAGCTCCGCGTTCCCTGTGTCGCACAGCATGCGCAGTTCGCGGCGCTTCTCGTCGACGCGCGGCTGCGCGCTGCGCGAGGTCTGGAAACCGCCGCGGCTGCGCAGCTCCTCGATCCGCGGCTGGAGCAGGCGCGCCTCGTCCACCAGTCGCTGGCAGTAGCGCGGCTCGCCCTGGATGCAGCGTTCCTTGTCGCTTCGGGCGCTGCGCGGATCGGTGGTCGGGTTGTAGCGCCCGCTCAACAGGCAGCTTTGCAGGCGCCCCTTCTCGCAGGCGTGGTCCCACCAGCGATCCGCCTCCTCCGGTTTCTGGTTATCCATCTCGAACTGGCCCAGGTCCTCGCACACCGCAAGGTCCCCCGCTTCGCAGGCCGCGACCAGGGGCCGGCGACGAGCGTCCGCGTCCGCGCGTTTCAGCTCCTCCCTGGGGCGGGCCGCCTCGACTGCCTCGAGCGTGGGTGCGACGCCTTGCGGCGGCAATGCGCGCACCGCCCCGGACTGGTCCGTCTCCAACGGCGCGCCGCCGCCGAGAGGAAAGAACACGAGCGTGTACCCGCGGGAAACGCCGGCCACCTCGGGCTGCGGGCGGAATTCGAGAACGCCGCGGTCGGTGCGCACGCGATCGCCCGGCACCCGGTCGCCCTTCGCCGCCTCCAGCATCGTGAAATCGCAGGCACCCGCGTGGGAGCCCTGCTCGACGAAAAGCGTCGGCGGGTAGCCACGCCCGGGCAGCCGGGCAGCGCCGCTCAGCACGCAGGCCGTTGCCGCCATCAGGTAGGCTCGGTCGTCCTTTCCCGCCCAGGCCGCAAAGCAGCTCGGCGTCGGCTTTTCGAGCGGAGCCTGCATCTCGTTGAAGCCTCCCGCCGGATCGACGGAAACGGTGAGCGTTCCGTCCTCCTCGCGACCGGGTCGCGCGCACACGGCAAAGCGGGCCACCTTGCCTTTCGCGTCCGGCGGATCGGCGAAATAGTAGAAGGCGTAGCCGTCGGCGCCCGCGCTCATCGGCTGGCCGGCCTGAAGGCGCTTGGGCAGGCAGCCGCCGGCAAGCAACTCGGCCATGGTGGCGGGATATCCGCGCTCCCCGCCCCCGCCGGCCTGCCTGCGCGCGCAATCCGCGATGGCCGCGACGTTCTTGCGCGCCTGGCGGTCGTTGTACTCGCGGATCAAAGCGCGGCGATCGTAGGGCTGGCCCATCGTGGCCTGGAAAAATCCCCACACAAGGACGGCGTAGGCGGCCGTGGCGACCAGGCTCAGCGTGGCGACCTTTCCCTGCCGCCGTTCGCCCGGAACACGGAAATGGGCCCGCCACGCCGACACGGCGACCACGGCCATGGACACCGCGTAGCCGAACAAGGCCAGCGCGTCTACGCGCTGCACGGGCGTGGCCACGGCCAGGAAGAGAAGTATCAGGCCGGCCGGCAGGGCAAGCGCGAGAGACGCCACCGTGGAAATACCGGCCGCGTAGGCGATGCCCGCTTCGCGCAGCCGGCGAACCGCGAGCAGGGCGATGGCGGGCAGGATCGGCAGCACGAACAGCCCGAAGACCTGCAGGCGCCCCCAGTGGATGGCGCGGCGGTCGAAGTCGTTCGTGGCAAAGAGGGCGAAAAAGGCGACCGCCGCTGCCAGGCCGGCAAGGGCCACGATCGGCAGGCGGGTCGCTTCGCGGGGATTCTCGACGCTTGCGTTCATCGATCACCTCCCCTGGCCTTCGGGTCGGCGCATGCCTCCCGCGACGCCAGTGCAATCGATTGTAGTCGAACGGCGGCCGACTTCCCTTCCGGCCTGCCCTTGAAAGGCGATCCCGCGATCCCCAGTTGATGCAGACGGGTCCACTCGGCCAAGGAACACGATGCTCTTCGGCATTCTCGCAAGCCTGCCGCTGCTGGTCGCGGCATGGCTCCTCGCACAGCCCTGGCTCACGGCACGCCGCCGGGAGCGCATTCGCCGCCGGCCCTTCCCGGCCGCGTGGCGCGCGATCCTGCGCGAGCGCGTGCCCGTCTCGCGCCGCCTGCCCGCGGACCTGCAGCGCCAATTGAAGGAGCGCATCCTGGTCTTCCTCGCGGAAAAGCGCTTCACGGGCTGCGACGGGCTCGAGATCACCGACGAGATGCGGGTCATCATCGCCGCCCGGGCGTGCCTGCTGCTCCTGAACCGCCGCGACCACTACTACCCGCGCCTCGCGCAGGTCCTGGTCTACCCCGGCCCCTTCATCGTCAACCGCGAGCGCAGGAACGGCATCGGCCTCGTGCAGGATGAAAGCCGCGTGCTCTCCGGGGAATCCTGGGCGCACGGGCAGGTGATCCTCTCCTGGCCCGACGTGCTCGAGGGCGCGGCAAACCAGGACGACGCGCGCGACGTGACGATCCACGAGTTCGCCCACCAGCTCGACCAGGAAAAGGGCTTCGCCAATGGCGCGCCGGATCTGGTCGGCTTCCAGCGCTACCCGCGATGGTCGCGCGTGCTCGGGCAGGAGTACGGCGCGCTGCAGGAGCGGCTCCTGAACCAGGAGGCGAGCCTCCTCGACCCTTACGCCGCCACGGACCCGGCGGAGTTCTTCGCGGTCTGCTCGGAGGCCTTCTTCAAGCAGCCGCAGCGCATGGCGTTCGAGCATCCCGCGCTGTACGGGGAGTTGCGCGGGTACTACCGGGTCGATCCGGCGGGCTGGTAGCGGCCCGGTTACCAGTTCGCCTCGAGCCCCGCCTTCCAATCGTCGACGAACTGGCGGATCGAGTCGACGAAGTCCGGGTCCTGCTCGGATCGGTTGATGGTCGCGTGGATGACGGTATCCGCCGGGGCCGGCGCATTCCCGGTGGTCACCGTCCACTGCAAGGCATTGGGACAGCCGGGCAGCGAGAAGCGCACGCCATGGCGCAGGTCCTCGCGACGAACGTGAAAAGTCCCCCAGACACAGAAGATCTCGCCACTCGACTGCTCGTCGCTCAGCACCTTCTCGACGGATGCGCACCAGCGCGGCAATGCGCCGATGGTCAGGCGGCGCTGCAGATCCTCGGCGGAGGCGGGCAATTCCGTCGTGGCAAGGAATTCCATACCTGAATCGTAGTCGCGAACCGGCCCGGGCGCACGCTGGCCGAATGCCCGCGATTCTGGGAAGCTCGCGCTTCCCCCCAAGGTGACAGCGCTTCCATGACGACCAAGCCGGCTTTCAACCCCGTCCTGCTGGACATCCCCGATCACATCGAGACCGAACGCCTGCTCCTGCGTGCACCCCGGCCGGGCGACGGCGCGCTGCTCAACGTCTCGGTCATCGAGACGCTGGAAATTCTCCGCCAGTACCCCGCCTCGATGCCCTGGGCGCTCGAAGACCAGCCCGTGGAAAAGACGGAGGAGTTCTGCCGGCGCGCCGCGGCGAGCTGGGTCCTGCGCGCGGACTTCCCGATGCTGTTCTTTCGCCGTGATACCGGCGAGCACGCGGGCAACTGCGGCCTGCACCGGTTCAACTGGGACACGCGCGTGTTCGAGATCGGCTGGTGGGGCCGCAAGCGCTATCAGGGGCAGGGGCTGGTCACGGAAGCGGCGGCGGCCATGACCGCCTTCGCTTTCGAACACCTGGGCGCACGGCGCGTCTGGTGCTGCGCCGACGAGGAGAACACGCGAAGCTGGCGGGTGGCCGAGCGGCTCGGCTTCGCGCACGAAAGAACGCTCCAGAGCGAACGCTGCGACCCCGACGGCACGAGACGCGCGATGCGCGTCTACGCAACGACGCGCTAGGAAGGCGCAGCGCGCGTGAAGGCGTGGCTTGCCGGGGACCGCGTGCTCCCGGCGCCGCGGCAGCGGGCGGGCTTCACCAGTACCGCAGCGCGTTGCGGTAGATCCCTTCCAGGTCCTGCTTCGACACGCTCCTCGGCGCCATCACCAGCGGCCGCTGCTGCGCATAGGCCCCTTCCGCGAGCGCGGGCACGTCCGCCTCCCCGTAGCCCAGCGCGGCGATGCCGGAAGGAAGCCCCGTCTCGCGCATCAGCGCGATGAAGGTGCGCGCGAGGATCTCGCCCGCGTCCTCGGGCCTCGCGCCGGCGATGTCGGCGCCCATCGCCGCCGCCGCCTCCAGGTGGCGCTGCGGATTGGCCGACGCGGTGAATCGAAACGCCGCCGGCGCATTGATCACCACGGCGATGCCGTGGGGCACCATGGGATCGCGCTCTTCGTAGCCCGGCGCGGTGAACACGTGCTTCAAGGTGGCCACCGAGTAGGACATCGCGTGGGGGACGTGCACGCCGGCGCTGCCGAAGGCGAGGCCCGCGAGCGTCGAGGCGAACATCAACTGGTGGCGCGCCTCGAGGTCGCCCGCGTCGCGCACCGCGCGGGCCAGGTACTTCCCGCCCAGGCGGATGGCGGCGATGCTGCCGATGTCGTTGTAGGGCGTCGATCCCTGGTAGGGCGGGCGCTGGCTCGGGTGCGCCGGCCGCGGACGGCTGGTGAAGGGCCGCGCGGTGTAGGACTCCACGGCGTGGGAGAGCACATCGAAGCCGGATGCCGCGACCACGCCGCCCGGAAGCGTCTCGGTGGTCGCCGGATCGACGATCGCAAGCGAGGGCTTGAGCAAGGCCGAGGCGATGCCGGTCTTCAGCCCCACGGACTTGAGATCGACGATGGTGATGCCGGTCGTCTCGCTCCCGGTGCCGCAGGTGGTCGGGCAGGCGATGTGCGGCTTCAACTTGCCGGGGATCGGCTTGGCTTTCCCGATCGGCGCGTTCACATAGGCGATCAATTCGTCCGGGTAGGTCGCGAGGAGATTCGCGGCCTTCGCGGTATCCATGACCGAACCGCCGCCCAGGGAGACAAAGCCGTCGAAGGCGCCGTCGCGCGCGAAGGCGGCCGCTTCCTCGAAGGAATCGCTGTTCGGCTCGCAGCGCGTGTTGTCGAAGATCCCGACATCGAGACCCGCCGCACGCAGGGAGGCGAGCGCCGTTTCGCCCGGGGCGCTCGCAAGCACGTGCGCGTCGACGAAGAGCGCGACCCGCTTCATGCCGAGCGACTGCGCGTCGGCACCCAGTTCGCCCAGGGCGCCGGCGCCGAACTTGATCGGCGCCGCACTGACGGAGAAGACGGTCTCGCCTTCGCCGGGTGAAAGGAAACTCGCGTTCGCCGACATGGTTCTCCCTCTCCCTGAATTCGTTCGAATCGATTGTCCCCGCAACCGCATCGTAGCCGCTCCCGCATTTTGCGCCGAAACGCCGCTCGTGCCGCATCGGCCCGCGGCCCGTTCGCTCGTGCATCCCGGCTGCGCGCATACCCCCCCGGGCAAACGCGCGCGATTGGGACTAGAGTGACGATTCACCTTCCACCGACAAGCGATCGTGACCGCCCACCTGGCAGACCCCGAGCACAACCCTTCCTTCACCCGCGGCATTTTTCTCGGCGAGATTCGCGAGGACCTCGTCTTCCCCTTCCCGGAACTCACGCCTCCCGACCGGGAGAGCCTCCACGCCATCCTCGAATCCTTCGGCGACTGGTCCCGGGCCACCGTGGACTCCGCCCGCCTCGACCGCGAGGGGCGCTTCCCCGACGAAGTGCGCGCCGGCATGGCCGAACTCGGCATGATGGGCCTGAACATCCCCGAGGAATACGGCGGCTTCGGCGCTTCCGCCCTGCTCTTCAGCCGCGTGTTCGCCGAAGTCGGCACGACCGATGCCGCGCTCGCCGTGTACTTCGGCGCCCACCAGTCCATCGGCTGCAAGGGGATCACGCTCTTCGGCACCGATGACCAGAAGCAGCGCTGGCTCACGCAATGCGCGAGCGGGGAGCGCGTGGCGGCGTTCTGCCTGACCGAAGCCGGCTCCGGCTCCGACGCCCAGGCCATGCGCACGACGGCGGTCCCGAGCGCGGACGGCACGCACTATGTGATGAACGGCGAAAAGATCTGGATCTCCAACGCGGGCTATGCGGGCGTCTTCACCGTGTTCGCGAAAGTCCCGGTCGAAGTCGACGGCAAGGCGAAGCAGCGCGTCACCGCCTTCATCGTCGATGCGCACGCGCCCGGCGTCTCGCTCGGCAAGATCGAGGAGAAGATGGGCATCAAGGCGAGCGACACGCGCACCATCTCGTTCGAGAACGTGCGCGTGCCCGTGGAAGACCGCCTGGGCGAAGTGGGTGGCGGCTTCAAGATCGCACTCGAAATCCTCAACTCCGGGCGGCTTGGGCTCGCAGCCGGTTCCTCCCGGGGTACGCGCGCGATCCTGAACCTGGCACTCGCCTACGCGAAGGACCGCAAGCAGTTCGGCCGCCCCATCGGCTCCTTCGAGATGATCCAGCGCAAGTTCGCCCTCGCCGCGGCCGACTGCTACGCGGCAGATGCCGGCTGGATGATCTGCGCGTCCATGGTGGACCGCGGCGGCATCGACTTTTCGCTCGAGACCGCGGCGTGCAAGGTGTTCGCCTCGGAGCTTTCGTTTCGCTCCGCGTGCGACGCACAGCAGATCGCCGGCGGGCTGGGTTATTCGAAGGAGTACCCGTACGAACAGGCCGTGCGCGACTCGCGCATCATGCTGATCTTCGAAGGCACGAACGAAATACTGCGGGCGTTGATCGCGCTCTCCGGGCTGCAGCAACCGGGCGAGCAGTTGAAGGAACTCGGCCGCGCCTTTCGCGATCCCTTGCGCGCCTTGGGCGCCATCGGCTCCTACATCGGCGGGAAGGTCAAGCGCCAGCTCGCCGCACCCTGCTTCACGCGCGTGCACCCGGCGCTCGCGAGCGAGGCGGAGTCGGTGTGCAAGGCGGTGCAGGACCTTTCGGGGGCCGTGGAAAAGCTCCTCATGGAACACGGCAAGGACGTGATCGAGCGCCAGTTCCACCAGGAGCGTCTCGCCAATGCCGCGATGGACATCTTCCTTTCCACCGCAACGCTTTCGCGCGCCACGTGGGCTATCGAGAAGGCCGGCGGTCCGGAGAAAGCCACCGCGGACATGGACAACGCGCGGATCTTCATCCCGGTGGCGATGCGGCGAACGCGCCGCGCGCTGCGGGCGCTGTCGCACAACCAGGATGGGCGCTTGAAGACGCTGGCGGAACGGGCGATGGAAGAAGGGTCGCTGACGGTGGAGACGCCGACCGACGCCTGAGGGCGCGCGCGCCCTTACTTCGCCGGGTCGACCACCAGCCTCCCGAGGTGCGCGAGCCAGAAGGCCAGCGCCTCGTGGTACTCGTCCACGTGAATCGGCGTTCCCCTGGGCCGGTGGACGGCCACCGCGATGTGCCAGTAGAGCGACGCCGAAGTCGCCTCGATGTTGCATACGCCCGTGTTGAGCGGGGTGGCCTCGCGGTCGCAGAGCGTGCCCTTCACGAAGGTGAAGCCCGCGGGCAGCAGGCGCTTGCCATCGTCGAGAAGAAACTTCCAGTCCGTCGCCTCTTCCTCGAAGGTCGTCGTGCGCGGAGGGTCCGGTCGGAAGATGACCGAGAGGTTGGAGCCGCCCTGCAGGTCGTCAGCCGTCGGGCGGGCGAGGCCCTGCGAGATTCCCACGAAGAGCTGGCCTTGCGCATTGCGGCTCAAGTGGAGGTTTCCCTCGTCTTCGCACACCATGGGCCGGCTTTCCCGATCGCAGTGCAGGAGGTAGGGCGTAGCGGCGAGTTCCTTGTTGATGCAAAGAAAAGTGATGCGGGCCTTGCGGAAGGTCGCGGTGGCGTGCATTTCGTGGCCGCGCGGGCATTGGATGGCCTGGAGTTCCGGGGGGAGCGGCGTCACCTTGCTGCCGCAGGCGACGAGCACGCCCGCCAACGCCAGGAGCGCTGCGATGCCCGATGCGGGAAGGCAAGGGAGAATCGAGTTACGCATTCGAGCGGTCTTCCGGGCTCCTCATCCGCGGCCGTCAGGAAACCGTGAGCACGATCTTGCCGATGTGCACGCCCGACTCCATCAGGGCATGGGCCTTCGCGGCATCCTCGAACGGGAAGGTGGCGTGGATGACGGGCTTGATCTTGCCGGACTCGAGAAGCGGCCAGATGCGCGCCTTCAGGTCGCGGGCGACCTCGCCCTTGAAGGCCACCGGCCGCGGGCGTAGCGTCCCGCCCGTGATGGTGATGCGCCGGCGCAGGATCGGATCGAAGGACAGCTCGCCCTTGGCGCCACCGAGGAGCGCCAGTATCACGATGCGCCCGTCGTCGGCGCAGGCCTCGACGTCGCGCTTCACGTACTCGCCCGCCACCATGTCCAGGATCACGTCGACGCCGCGGCCGTTGGTCAGCGCCTTCACTTCCTTCGCGAAGTCCTGGGTCTTGTAGTTGATCGCGTGGTTCGCGCCCAGCTCGACGCAGGCGCGGCACTTCTCGTCCGTGCCGGCCGTCACGAAGACCGTGTGACCCAAAGCGCGCGCCATCTGGATCGCGGTGACGCCGATGCCGCTCGAGCCTCCGTGCACGAGGAGCGATTCACCTTCCGCGAGGCGCCCTCGCCCCCACACCATGCTCCAGACGGTGAAGAAGGTCTCGGGGAGCGAGGCGGCCTCGATCATCGTGAGGCCCTTGGGAATGGGCAGGCACTGCTCCGCCGGAACATTGCAGAACTGCGCATAGCCGCCTCCGGCCAGCAGCGCGCAGACCTCGTCGCCCACCTTGAATTGCTTCACGCCCTCGCCCAGCGCGGTGATCTTCCCGGCCACCTCGAGGCCGGGAATGTCGGAGGCGCCGGGAGGAACCGGATAGCGGCCACGGCGCTGCAGCACATCGGGTCGGTTGATTCCGGCGGCTTGCACCTGGATCAGGACTTCGCCAGCGGCGGGAACGGGCGTGGGGCGCCCGGCGGGTTTCAGGACATCCGGTTCGCCGGGCGTGGTGATTTCGACAGCTTGCATCGACTTGCGAGGTATCTCGGTCATGGGCAACTCGTCAGGGGTTGGCCGTCCTGCGGCACGTCCCGCCAACTGTACCGCACAGAGGGGCGGCGCGAACCGTACCCGGTCACGCCGCTCGTGCGGGCAGGGCAAGTCCGCTCCAGAGAAAAGCCCGGAGCTCTTTCGAGAGCTCCGGGCTAGGTGGGTGCAAGGGCTGCAGGGGCTCAGTTCGCCTTCTTGCATTCGCCCCGTTGCCGGCCGTTGTCGTACACACCGGTGAGGCAGGCCGCGCCATCCGGGTCGGTCTCCAGTTCAAAGAGCACGCGCGCGGCCACGGCAGTATCGGCGAAATCGGAGAACACGCCGTCGATTCCCAGCCTGAAGAACTGCAGGTACTCGTTCACGGGACTGCCGGCATAGTCGCTGACCAGGCGGCGCTGCTCGTTGCGGAACGTCCACGTATGCACCAGCAGGCCCGCGCGATGTGCCCGTGCGATCACGTCGGTCGGGGGAAGCAGCGTGCGGCTCGCTTCGCCCGGGCCGGGCAGGCCGGCTGGCACGGAACTGACGATGTAGCGCTTCCACGGGCCGATGCCGTCCGCATAGGCCGCCACCTCGGCGAGCCCTTCATCGGTCACGAGATAGCCGAACGTGCGGGCCATCAGCACCGGGTCGCCCGACGCCGTCCAGTCATAGGGCCGGTCGAATGGCGCAACGAAGGCAAGCGAACCGTCGGCATTGACGTCGTCGGCGTCGATGAGCTGGATCAGCGGCAGCGGGGTCATCAGGCGCAACTGCTTCAGGTTCGCCTGCTCGAACGACTGGATGAACACCGGCGCCCCGCGACGATTCAAGCCCGCCTTCCTGAGCGCATCGACCAGGCGGCCTTCGAGCGCCAGCCCGAGGTTCTGGTGATAGGTCGGGTGCTTGGTCTCGGGATAGAGGCCGATCGTCCGGCCTTTCTCCGACGACTTGCGCCGGGCCAGCGCAATCACCTCTTCGAACGTCGGGATCGCGAACCTGCCGTTGAACTGCTGCGGGCGCTCCGCGAAGGGCTGCTTCGCGTGCAGCGTCCTGATCTCCGCCAGGGTGAAGTCGGAGGCGAAGAAGCCATCCTCGGCGATACCGTCCACCACGCCGATCCGCCTTCGGCCGGCGAACTCCGGACGGTCGGCCACATCGGTCGTGGCAATGATGTTGGGTTCATGACGGGCGATCAGGTGGCCGTCCCGGGTCGCGACGAGATCGGGTTCGATGTAGTCGGCGCCCAGCTCAACGGCCAGCGCATAGGATTCGAGCGTGTGGTCGGGCAGGTACCCTGCGGCGCCGCGGTGCCCGATGACCAGGGGCCGCGCCGCTCGTGCCGCCTTTTGCTGCGGGTTCGTGTCGGCCTGCGCGGTCGGGGCGGCCATCGAAAATGCCATTGCCATTGCCAGCAGGAGCCCTGTCGTGCGTGTCTTGAGCATCATGGTGCTTCTCCTCAGCGTGGATTGCGAGCGATGAAGGAAACCGGGAAAGCCACCATGCCGTCCGACAAGATATCGGGCGCAGGGCAGCCCCATCGATGCCTGCCGAGTTCTTCTCTTTCCCCGCTCGGCGCGGCCCGACAAATCCCACCTTATGCGCAATTCCATGCTACGAGTCACCCCAAGACACGTCAACGATTGTCACGTCGATTCGAGAATCCTGTCGTCGCAAGCCGACATCGCAGGAAGCAGATCGGCCGCACGCTGGGCCAGGCGCACCCCTCCCCGCACTTCTCAGCGCAGGTCCGCTTGCGGCGGAGCCGCACGGCCCCCCTCGACCGTCCTTCGGCCGGCTCGCGGCAGAAGCATCCCGGCCTCGCGGCGATAGCCCTCATAGGCCTCGCCGTGCGCCCGGCGGAGGTCGCGCTCCTCCAGGAAAATGCCGATGAAGATGTAGCCGGTGGTGGCAAGCGCGAACAGCAGGTGGCCCAGCGTCATCACGGGTGTCGCCCAGAACGCGACCAGGAAGCCGAGCATGATCGGGTGGCGCACGAAGCGGTAGAGCGCCACCTTCACGAACGGCAGCGGCGTGTACGGCTCGTCCTTCAGGCGCAGGTAGACCTGTCGCAGGCCGAATAGGTCGAAGTGATTGATCATGAAGGTGGCCGACAGCACGATGAGCCACCCCAGCCCGCAGAGCGAGAGGAGGAGTCCCCGGCCCACCGGATCTTCGACGACCCAGATCGTCGCCGGCATCGGCCGCCACTGCCAGAAGAGCAGCGCGAGCAGCAGGCTGGAAAGAGCACGAAGGTGCTGCGCTCGACGGACTTCGGCACGAAGCGCGTCCACCACGCCTTGAACGCCGGCCGCGCCATGGTGCTGTGTTGCACGGCGAAGAGCCCGAGCAGGACGAGGTTCACGAGCAATGCCGGCGCCAGCGCGCCCGCAGGCCCCGAGTCGATGGACTTCGGCACGAGGAAGTTGCCGACGAAGCCGATGGCGTAGAGAAAACTCGCGAGAAAGATGACGTAGGCCACGGCGCCGTACAGCATGGCTGCGATACCCATGGGTTGCTCCCGGTTGGCACGAGGCCCCACGATGGCCCCTGCCCGTGGCGGCCGCATGGGGCCGCGGTCCCAAGTAGGCGGGAAAGGCGTTGCGAAAAGCGGGACCGTGGTCCCGGGAGCGCGCTAGGCCCGGCCGAAGCCGTGGTCGCGCGCGAGGACGATGGCCTGGGAGCGGTTCTCGACCGAGAGTTTGTCGAAGATGCGCGTGATGTTGTTGCGCACCGTCTTCTCGGAGATGCCCAGGTGCGCCGCGATCTGCGCGTTGTCCAGGCCCTGCGCGATGCGTTCGAGCACCTCGGCCTCCCGCCGGGTGAGATCCTCGAAGGCGCCGGCGCCCGCCGCCCGCGGCAGGAAGGCGTCGAGCTCCTCGAAGAAGCGGCGGAACTCGGGCTCGTGGGAAAGCAGGATGTGGTTGTCGGTCTCGAGCGTCACCAGCCGCGCCCCGGGGATGAGGCTCGCGAAGAGCCGCCCCTCCTCGAAGGGCACGCGACGGTCTCCCTTGGCATGCACGACGAGCGTGGGGCAGGTCACGCGCGGCGCCTTCGCCGTCACGTCTATCTCGTACATGCCCTCGAGGATGCGCGCCGCGACCCCGGGCGTCGCCGAAGTGCGCTGCAGTTCGCTCATGGAGTTGAGCTGCTCCAGCGTGCCGCCGGGGATGAAGCCCATCGAGAAGAGCTGCCGGTACGCAGGATCGTCCCGTCCCCAGCCCACCTCTACCAGCTTCAGCAACGCCCGGAACTCTTCGATACCCTCCGGGGAGAGGCCGCGCTTCATCCAGCCGCGCGCGAAGGCACCCAGGAGGACGAGGTGTGTCACGCGCTCGGGGTGGCGCACCGCGTACTCCACCGCGATGGCGCCGCCCTGGGAGTGGCCGAAGAGGGCAAAGCGCTCGACCCCGGCGGCATCGACCACCGCCTCGAGGTCCTTCACCCACGCCTCGAAGGAGATCTCCGCCATGTCGCGATCGGAGAGCCCGCAGCCCCGCTCGTCCATGCGCAGCAGCGTGCGCCCGCGCGAGAGTTCCTCGATCCACGGCCGCCAGATGGGGCTCTGCCACTCGTACTCGAGGTGGGTGAGCCAATGGGGCGCCCGCACGAGCGGCGGGCCCTCGCCCGACATGGCGTAGGCGAGCCGCGTGCCGTCGAGACTGCGGCAAAAGCGGATCTGCTGGTTCATCGAGCGCGATCACCCGCCCTGCGTGGAACGGGGCCTTTCGCCATTTTCGCGACCTCCCACCCGGGAATGCGCCAATCCTGGCACATCGCCCGGCGCGACCGATTCGCCTCCCGGCGCCGGCCAAGCAGGCAATCCGGCAAGCGAGATCCAGCCCCGCAGAATCGCTACGGTGCCTCGAAGGGACTAAGATCGACGCCTCGTCCCGCGCTTCAGGGAGGCACCATGCAGGCCTCGCGCACCGCAGCACTGCAGGCCATGCCGATCTTCGGTGGCATCCGTGCCGACGTGCTCGACGGGCTCGTGGAGACGGCCAAGTCGGTGAGCGTCGCGCGCGACGAGTATTTCTTCCGCGAGGGCGACCGGGCCGAATCCATGTTCGTGCTCGAGACGGGCGAGGTCGTGCTCCTGCGCCACGGCGCGGGCAAGCCCTACGAACTCGGGCGGCTCAAGGCCGGCGATTGCTTCGGCGAAATGGCGCTCTTCGATCTCTTCCCCCGCAGCGCATCGGTGCGCGCAATCGAGCCGTGCACCGCGATCGAGCTGTCGACGGCGAGCCTCTACCAGCTTTGCGAATCGGACCTCGAGCAGTTCGCCCTCTTCCACACGAACGTCTCGCGCGAGCTGAGCCGGCGGCTGCGCATCGCGAACGAGCAGCTCTTTCGCGTGCACATGGGCATCGGGGACGGCGAGCCGCCCTGGACTTGATGGCGCCGCACCGGCACGCCTACCGGTCGAACGCCTCCAGCGCCCACTTTTCCGCGGCATTCTCGCCGCGGTGCCGGCCCAGTTCCGGTTCGAGATCCTGGCCTCCGAGATCGAATCCCAGGTGATCGCGCATGTGCGCGAGCACCGCTCCCACGGCCGCCCTTTCCAGCGTGGCGGAGCCCTTCGACCACAGCCACGCCTCGTCGTGGCTGTCGTTGCCGAACTCGCCAACGCTCACATACGCGACCACGGAATCGGCCGAAGCCTCCCTGCCCCATCGGCGCGCAGCCTCCTCGAAGCTCGGCGCCGGGAAGACATTGCGGCCGCGGTCGAGGCGCTCGATGTCCAGGCTTCCGAGGCGCTTCCGGATCTCGCCATACAGGGCGGCGGTTACCGGCACGAGGCTCACCTCGCCGCCGAGCGGGCACACCACGGCGGACGGAAGCGCGGCTCTCCACTTCGCGAGGTCGGGCTTTCTTCCGAGGAAGGCGATCAGCTCATAGCCCATGCCGGGTCGACTCGTGACTTGGGTGGCGCGAGCTTGCCTACTTGTAGAACGCCTCGACCGCACCCTTCAACTTGATCAGGAGCGGGTTGCCGTGCCGGTCGACTTTCTTCCCGACGGCGACCTTCACCCAGCCTTCGCTCACGCAGTACTCCTCCACGTCCTTGCGCTCGTTGCCGTTCAAGCGAATGCCGATGTCGTGCTGGAGCACGGCGGCCACGTGGTGCGGGCTGCGCGGATCCACGGCGAGGCGGTCGGGCAAGGGCGGGCGGGGGCTTCGGTGTTCATGGGGCGCTCTGGAATCGGAATCCCGCGAATCTAGCGCACTTTCGCGTCGCAAGCGTGGGGCCACCCTTCTGATTCGCGTCGATAGCCTCGGTTTCCCCGCGGCGATGGCGATCGTCGACTAGTGTCCGAACGCCTGCACCACGCGGCGCACGAAGCCCGCGGAATGCGCCCCGTCGAGCCAGCGGGTGACGACCACCGCTTCGTGGTCCGGATCGATCCACACCAGGTGGCCACCGGCGCCGAACATGAACCAGCTCGCGCGCGAGGCGTCGGCGAACAGGCGCCCGTCGCGGTTGAGCCAGGTGAGCCAGCCGTAGAACGGTGCGACCGCGCAGGGTTCGTGCAGGCCCTGCACCCAATCACGGGGGATCAACTGCCGGCCGCCGTGCGCGCCGCCGTCCAGCAGCAGTTGGCCGATCCTCGCCTGGTCGCGCGCACTGATCGAAACACCCCCGCCCCAGTGCGTGCCGCCGGGGACCGATTGCATCCGCCGGCCGTCGATCTCCACCCAGGCGTCGTCGTAGCCTTCCCAGCGGAAATCCTTCCCTCCACCGATGGGCTCGAGAACGGTCTCGACGAACACCTCCGGAAGCGCGCGCCTGAAAAGGTGCAGGAGTGCCAGCGAGAGCTGGTTGATGCGGACATCGTTGTATTCCCAATAGCTGCCGGGCTCGCGAAGCGCGCGAAGCTCGCCCTTCTTTCCCTCGGGCGGCTTGGGGTCGTGGGAGACGCGCCGGAAGTGCTCCACCTGCTCGGGCATGCCGAAGCATTCGCCCTGCCATTCGCTGGTCTGGGTGAGGAGGTGCTCCCAGGTGATGGCTCGGTTGTGCGCGGAACCGAAGCCGATGCCCGGCAGGCGATCGTTCACCTTTTCCGCAGGATCGAGAAGGCCTCGTGCATGCGCGATGCCCGCGAGCAGCGCGAGGTAGGTCTTCGCGACGCTGAAGGTCTGGTCCGCGCGATCGGGCTCGCCCCAGGCGGCGACTTCCTCACCGCGCACGCGAATGACGCCGGATACGCCGCCGCGCGTATGCACCGGCCCGCGCAGGCGGTTGAAGGGCGGCGGGTCGTCGTGGTGGACGCCCCAGCGCGCAAGGTCGTCCGCCGGATCGCGGGGCCAGGGGATTTCGTGCGATTGCGCAAAAGTGACTGCTTCGTTGAACGGCATCATGACGCTCATTATAGGTATCTACCCGCTCACTCCGTTAAAATCCCACTATCCATGACCTATACGCCAAGCATCGGAGGAACTCATGACTGAACTGCAGAAGATCGACGTGGTGGTGGGGACGGGCGCCGAGTCGCGCCCCGGAGCGGTGACGGTGCACTACACGGGGTGGCTGCACGACCCCGCGCAGCCCGACGGCCACGGCAAGAAGTTCGACAGCTCCGTCGACCGCGGCTCGCCCTTCGACTTCCGCCTCGGCGCCGGGCAGGTGATCCGGGGCTGGGACGAGGGCGTGGCGGGCATGAAGGTGGGCGGCAAGCGCACGCTCGTGATCCCGCCGGAAATGGGATACGGCGCGCGCGGCGCAGGTGGCGTCATCCCGCCCAATGCCACGCTCGTCTTCGACGTGGAACTCATCGCCGTCGGCTGAGGGTCCACACCAGGTCGCCCGGGATTGCCTTTCATCAAACCCGCTCACGCCCGCGTGAAAGGGCGCGTTGCACCCTAGAGGGAGAAACCATGCCCACCAAACTCGACTATTCCACGCTCTCGCTGATGGACGCGCTCGATCTGGCCACGCTGATCGAGATCGAGGCCTTCAAGCGCTACACGCAGTTCGCCGACCGGCTCGGAATCCGCACCGACGACGACGCGGCTTCGGTGTTCCTGTCCATGGCCGGCAACGAGAAGAAGCACGGCGACCAGATCGCCGAGCGCCGGCACGCTCTTTTCGGCGAGCAGAAACCGAATGTCACGCTCAGCGACATCTTCGACGTGGAGGCCCCGGACTTCGGCGCGCCCAGCCAGAACATGTCCCCGCTCAAGGCGTACTGGGTGGCATTGTCTTCCGAGAAGAAGGCCTTCTCGTTCTACGACAATGCGCTGCGCTACGTGACGCACCCGGAAGTGAAGGCGCTGTTCGAGGAACTGCGCGAGGAAGAGGCCGAGCACGTCGAAATGGTCGAGAAAATGATCGCGAAGCTGCCGGCGTCGGCCAAGGTCGACCTCGAGGATGAGGACGAAGACGCGCTTCCGTACCGGGAAGGCCGCATCCATCCGGCTTCCTAGGCTGCAGTGACCGCCACCGCGTTCACCTTCGACAACTCGTACGCCCGCGACCTCGAGGGTTTCTACGTCCCCTGGCAGCCGGCTGTCGCCCCGGAGCCACGCCTCGTCTTCCTGAACCGCCCGCTGGCCGAGGAACTCGCGCTTCCGATCGCGTCGATGGACGACGCCGCACTTGCCGCGACTTTCACCGGCAACGCGCTGCCCGAGGGCGCGCAACCCATCGCCCAGGTGTATGCGGGCCACCAGTTCGGCGGATTCTCTCCGCGGCTCGGCGACGGGCGCGCGCTCCTGGTCGGCGAGGTTATCGACCGGCACGGACGCCGTCGTGACATCGCCTTCAAGGGTTCCGGCCGCACGCCCTTCGCGCGCAACGGCGACGGCAAGGCCGCGGTGGGGCCGATGCTGCGCGAGGTACTGATCGGCGAGGCCATGCACGCGCTGGGCATCCCGACCACGCGGGCACTCGCGGTGGCGGCCACGGGCGCGCCGGTGGCCCGCGACGAGATGCTCCCGGGCGCAGTGCTCACCCGCGTCGCGGCGAGCCACATCCGCGTGGGCACCTTCCAGTACTTCGCCACGAGCGGCGAGGAAGGCGACGTGCGCAAGCTCGCCGAGTACACGATCGCCCGCCACGACCCCGAACTGGCCGGCTCGCCGCGGCCGTTCCTCGCGCTGCTCGATGCGGTTTCGCAGCGCCAGGCGGCCCTCATCGCGCAGTGGATGAACGTGGGCTTCATCCACGGCGTCATGAACACCGACAACATGGCGCTCTCCGGCGAGACGATCGACTACGGGCCCTGCGCGTTCATGGAGGCCTACGACCCCGCGACCGTGTTCAGCTCCATCGACCAGTACGGGCGCTACGCCTACCGGAACCAGCCCGACATCGCGCTCTGGAACCTGACGCGATTTGCAGAGGCGCTGCTGCCCCTGATCGACGACGATCCGGAGCAGGCGGTCGCGATGGTGACGGAGGTGCTCAACGCTTTCGCGGGTCGCTACCGCACGCACCTGCTGCGCGGGCAACGGGCGAAGTTGGGCCTCGTGCGGGGCGAGCCTGCTGACGATGCAAGCGACGCTGCGCTGGCCGAGGATTGGCTGGCGGTCCTGCACGCAGGAAAAGTGGACTTCACGCTGGGGTGGCGACGGCTGGCCGATGCTGCGGCCGGTAGCGACTCGCCGCTGCGAGCCCTATTCGCCGATCCGCGTGCGCCCGAGGATTGGCTCGTGCGATGGCGGGCGCGGTGCACGAGCGAGGATAGCGGTAAGCCTGAGGTTGGTTCCGGCCGTGCCGAGGCGATGCGGCGCGTGAACCCGATCGTGATCCCGCGCAACCATCGTGTGGAAGAGGCGCTGGCGGCGGCTTCGGACGAGGGTGATCTTGCGCCGTTCGAGCGCTTGCTCGATGCGGTGCGAAGGCCGTTCGATGAGGCGCTTGCGGCGTCGCCCTATGCCGAACCGGCGCCGGTCGAAGTCACGGCCCGCTACCAGACGTTCTGCGGAACGTGAGACTGAGCATTCCGTTCCGCCACCCCGCCGCCCGCCGCATCGGTGCGTCGGAGGATAGAATGGCCGGATGCCGCACGCGAGCCGCCCGATTACCGCTCTGCCGCTCTCCTCACAGCGGCCATCGTCGGGTGCCCGATCGTCGCCGCCGCCCGAGGCGGTGACCTGGACACGACGTACGGCTCCGCAGGGTTCGCCAGCCTGCCGTCCGGCTCCATCGTGGCATTCGTGCCGGGCAGCGACGGATCGAGTATTGCAGCGATTGACCAGCGCCTGCGTGGGATGGGGCCCTCGATCCGGCCTTTGGCACCGCGGGCACCGTCGCCCGGACTCCAGGTTTCCCCGTCGTGCTGCAGGCGCTGGCCCCAGACCGGACGGCTGTGGCCGGCGCGGGCCTCGTGTCAGCGGTTGCGCGTCGCCGACACCCGCGGCCGACGGCCCGCCATTCGGCAGCGCGGGGGTGTGGGAATCGGGGAAGTACGAGTCGATCACCAGCGTGAACTTGGCTGCGCCGCGGACGGCCGGATCCGGTCCGCGTTATCGCTGTCATGGAGTTGGACCTGCCGCTGATCGCCCGTCTGGGCCCCGATGGCAACCTCGACCCGGCATACGGCGTGGCGGGTATGGCGCCGTCGCCCTTCCCGGTTCCTTATGACCCGCCCGTCTCGGCCATTCTCGACGACGGGTCCATGGTCATCGCGCGCTACGCGCCGACATCCCAAGGCTACGAGGTCTGGTCGGACGCGGCCGGACGATCTACCGTCGGGCGACGGGACCCGAGAGGCTGCAGTGGCCAGCCCCGCGTACTACGGCTTCCGGACGAACGTGTTCGGCGATGGCGTCACACAGCCGCCGATCCTATTCGCAGCGACCGCGCGATCGTCGGGCGCTACCGAGCGACGGCAGGCCCCTGCTCGGGTTCGGGGTCGAAGGCGTCTTGCAAGTCGAGGTGCCGTCACCTCCGGCAATCGCTGCTCCCGACCGGGGGCTGCTCCTCGTGGCGGATGGCTACTTCCCTCTCGCCCACATTCTCATCAAGCTCGACGAGGCCGGGAACCCCGATCCCGCCTTCGGCACTGCGGGTGTCCGCGACCTTTCGACGAGTCCGCCTTCCCATGTCATCGCTCGCGTATCGATGGTGCAGGACGGTTACGCCTTGCTAGCCGGCGCCTCGTGCATCGGCGACGTCAATTCATCTCCGGGTTCGTCGAGCGCCTCGTCGCCGGGGACGTGGTCGAGTTCTACCACGCGGCCATTACTTCATGGCCGCGGAGACTCGGAGTCGCGCGGCCTGCAGGCGGGGAGGCGGGGCTGGATACGTACCGGCGCGAGCTACCGCCCCGGCGGTACAGCGCCGCTTTGCCGCTTTAGGGACACCCGGCATCGGCCCGAACTCTCATCTACACAGCGAGCCGAAGAATGCGCTCGTGAACACGATCCCGGCTGGACCTTCGAGGGGCTGGCGTTCCACGTCACGCCGGTCGTGAACGGCGCATGTACACCTGCCTTGCGGCCGGTGCATCGCCTCTACAACAACCGCTGGATGCACAACGACTCGAACCACCGGTTCGTGACCGACACGGCACTGATCGCGTCGATGACGCAGGCCGGGTGGATCCACGAGGGTGGTGTTCGGCGAAGCCCTGACCGCAGCCTAACTGTGCGCAGCCGCCTTAATGCGCCTCGACTTGGGCCAGCGACTCGATCACCTGTACACGGCGCGAAAGCGCCCCGTGGACGGAGTCGAAGTCGGCGGTCTTTCGATTGCGCGCTCCGTCCGTTTCAGGATCGCGGGGCGGATCTCACGGATTGGGCGATGGCGGAGCTTCGGTGAACGGTTTCATCGCGACCATGATTGCGGAATCAGGTTGAAGAGCGGCCTCCATTCGCGAGCGCGAGCGGCGATAATGTTTCGGACACCACACGGAGAAGCCCGATGACCATCCAACTGCACGCCTTCGACACCCCCAACGGCCGCAAGATCAGCGTGGCACTCGAGGAAATGGGGCTTCCCTACGACGTGACGATCGTCGACATCCGCAAGGGCGACCAGCACGAACCCGCGTTCCTGAAGCTGAGCCCCAACGGCAAGATCCCCGCCATCCTCGATCCGGACGGACCCGAGGGCAAGCCGGTGAGCGTCTTCGAGTCGGGCGCGATCCTCATCTACCTGGGCGAGAAGACGGGCAAGTTCTGGCCCAAGACGCTCGCGTCGCGCATCCCGGTGCTGGAGTGGCTCATGTTCCAGCACGGCGGCTTCGGGCCGATCCCCGGGCAGGTGCACCACTTCCTGACGGTGGAGAACGAGGCGGACCGCCGCTACGGCCTGGAGCGCTATTCCAAGGAAACGCGGCGGCTCTATGGCGTGATGGACCGTCGGCTGGCCGATCGGAGCTACTTCGCGGATGAACTGTCGATTGCCGACTTCGCGATCCTGGGGTGGGCGTGGCGGCACGAGCGGCACAAGGTGGACCTGGCGGACTATCCGAACGTGAAGCGGTGGTACGAGGCGATGATGGCGCGGCCGGGGGTGCAGCGGGGGTTCGCGGTCAAGCTCTCCTGAGCCGGAACAGGCCGGACGGGAACTCGCCGCCGTCGCGCGGCTTCAGTCGCGGAACTGCACGGCCAGCATCTCGCCCTTCGCGCAGACCTGATCCCCCGCCTCCAGCGCGAGGGCCACGCGTACCTTCCGCCCGTCGACGCCGAGGAGCCTGCCGCGCACCACGAGTTCCGTGCCGATCGGCGTGGGAGGTAGTCCACCTTGAGCGAAGCGGTGACGAACGCATGAAGTCGCCTCGCCTCCCATCTCGCGGCCCGCGGCGAAGGCGGCTGCCGTGGCAATCGAGGAGGGAAGCCACCATGCCGCCGTACACGTGGCCGGGCACGCCGCCGCTGAATTCGGGGGGCACCGTGAAACGCGCGACGGTCTCCTCGCCGGCCCAGTGGCTCTTCAGGTGCAGGCCGTTCGGATGGCTCCGGCCGCAACCGAAGCAGTGGCTGAAGCGCTCGGGGTAGAAGTCCTGGAAGGCGGTGGGCACTCGGGCTCCGTGAGGTCGTCGTCCGGCGCCCGCGCTCAATCGACGAGGATCTGCTGCGTGGGGTTGTCCACGACCACGGGGCAATCCATGTACGTGACCTGCGGCGCCGTGCCGTACTTCCCGGTGACAAAGTCGCGCCAGGCTTCGGTGTAGAGCGCCTCGGCGGCCGCGCGGCTCTCCCAGAGGTACACGCCGCCCGCGGTCATTCCGTCCTCGGAGAGCACGTAGTACTTGCGAACCAGCCCCGGCTGCGCCTGGTAGCGCGGCGCCGTGCTCTGGAAGATGGCCTTGGCCTCGTCGACCGTGAGGCGCTTGGGCAGGCGGAAGGTGGCGATGGCGGTGATCATTCGGCTCTCCTGGGACGGTTTCGGGTGGGCGGGGCTTGCCGCGTCGTGGCACTCGTGGCGGTCCACCCTGAGCGATCTTCGTACCCCAAAACTCTAGCGCATCGTGGCGTTGCGGGGGGCGCAGCGGCTGCGGCCTGGACCGGAATGGGGCATTTCGGCCCCCCTTTCCTGCATTTCGTCGCTTTCGGCTCGCGGCCGGGGCGGCGGGTGCCTACAGTGGGCCCATCGACTACGCACCCATCCAAGGAGCCGACCATGTTCACCACCCTCTTCGCCATCGCGACCGCCGTCTTCTTCATCGCCGTCGTCGCGGATATCGCGACCACCGTCGCCACGCCGCGCATGTACGGCTAGACGATCAGGTTCGGCGGCACCAGAGAGCGGGCCAGGAATCCCCGGCCCGTTCCTGTTGGGTCAACCAGGGCTTGGCGGTTACAGGAACACGGCCGGCGAGACTCCAAAGCGGGTCGCCAGCGCCTTCGCCTGCCGCGCGTTGATCGCGCGCTTCCCGCCCAGGATCTCGCTCACCACGCCCTGCGAGCCGATCTCGTCGCCGAGATCCGACTGGCGCAGGCCGTTTCGCTTCATGAGGAAATCGAGAACCGTCCTGGGTTCCGCCTCGGGAATCCGGACCCGGTCCTCTTCGTATCGCGCGATCAGCTCGCCGAGAAGGTCCGCGAGCCCCGCCAGCGGATGGTTCTCATCCGAGCCAGCCTCGTCGACCACCTCGTCGAGCAGGGCGACCATGCGCTGGAATTCCCGGTCGCTGCGGATGACGCCGATGCCCGCGTGTTCCCGCAGTTGCTTCCAGGCCGCGGTGATCTTCCGGAACGAAGCCGGGGAGAAGCCGGTAGTGGTGTTCATTCCTTCCTCTCTGCGACAGGTTTCGCTACGGGATTTGCGGCTACGCCGAAGCCAGCGAGCGGTTGCGGTCTTCCTGTCCGGCCAAATCCGTCGCGTGCGTTGCAACCGGCGCTCGCAGCGAGTCCATCGCCGCCTCGACCCCACCGCGGGCGTGCGGGACTCCGGCATCGGCGAGCGCGAGTTCGATCCCGCCGAGCGCGCCGAGCAGCATGGGCTCGTTCAAGTCTCCCATGTGGCCGATGCGGAAGATGCGCCCCTGCAATGCAGCCAGGCCGCGGCCCAGCGCCACCCCGTAGCGTTCCGAGGCGATCGCGCGCACACGGTCGGCGTCGTGGCCGGCGGGCATCAGCACCGAGGTGAGCGAATCCGAGGCGGCCTCGGCATCCAGCGACCAGATCTCGACGCCGCCGCCCTGCCCCCATTGGCGCACGCAGGCGCGCGTGGCATTCGCCAGGCGTCGATGGCGGGCGAACACGTTCTCCAGCCCCTCCTCCTCGATCATGTCGAGGGAGGCCTCGAGGCCGTAGAAATACGGGATCGGCGCCGTGCCGCAGAAGCGCACCTGGCGGCCGTCTTCCACCATCGAGCGCCAGTCCCAGTAGCGGCGCGGGTTGCGTGCCGACTGGGCCATCTCCCAGGCGCGCGCGTTGATCGCCGTGAAGGACATCCCCGGCGGCAGCATGAGGCCCTTCTGCGAACCGCCGATCACCAGGTCCACGCCCCATTCATCCATGCGGAAGTCGAACGAGGCGAGCGACGAGATCGTGTCGACCATGAAGAGCGCCGGGTGACCGAGGCGGTTCATCGCCGCGCGCATCTCGGCCACGGGGTGGCGCATGCCGGTCGCGGTCTCGTTCTGCACGAACATGACGGCCTTGATGGCGCCCTTGGCGTCGGCCGCGAGATGCTTGCCGACGGTTTCCGGATCGACTGCGCGCCGCTCCGGCGTGGCGACCATCTCGACATCCAGCCCGTATTGGGTGGCGGTCTTCGCCCAGTTCTCGGCGAAGTAGCCCGTCTGGGGCACCAGCACCTTGTCGCCGGGCGAGAAGAGGTTCGCGATGCTCGCGTCCCACGCACCGTGGCCGGTGGCCGCGTAAGTGATCGCGAAGCCTTTCTGCGTCTTCAGCACCGCCTTCAGCCGTTGCAGGCTGCGGTCGCGAAGGGCCACGAATTCCGGCCCCATGAAGTCCACCGCCGGCCGCGCCATCGCCTGCAGCACCCGGTGCGGGATGTTCGTGGGGCCGGGGTGCATGAAGAACTGCCAACCTCGTGGGGCGATCATCGCCGTCTCCTAGGAGCAATCTCAAAATGATACCGGCGCCGATCGCCGCGCCCGCAAACTCAGTTCGACTTCCTCGTACTCAACATTCGCGCGTGGTACTTCTGGAAATTCTCCCCGCTCTTGTAAATACGGTCCCGCACCCAGGTCAGCATGTCGAGTGTCATGCCTTTCGAAAGTGCGCCGGGCACCAGCCCGACCGCGGCCCGGGAGGCTGACAGGCCCTTTGGCACCTCTTCCGGAAGAAACAGGACGGTGGGAGTGAACATCACGCCCCACTTCATCACCATTTTTTTCTCGCTGAGCACCTGGCCGTCGAAATCAGTGACATCCACATCGCCGAACATGTTGATCTGCACGAAAAAGAAATCCTTGTTCAGCATCCTGTTGATTACCGGGTCCGGCCAGATCTCTTTATGCATCTTCGTGCAATAGATGCAGCCCAGCTGCTCGATCACGATGGCCAGGCGCTTGCCCGCTGCTTTGGCCTCGGCCAGATCCTCGCGCAGGTCCTTGAACGTGTTGTGCATCCACTCCGCCTTGTGCAGACCGTCGTCTCCCAAGGTCGTGGCCGCCCTCAGGGGCGTTGCCAGAACGAGGAGCGCAACCAGTGTTGTCAGGAATCTCATCGGTTTCTTCCTATCCGA
>JADJEZ010000010.1 GCA_016708825.1 Betaproteobacteria bacterium
CCGGAAGGCTCGCGCAATGGTCGGCGGGGAAGGCGCTGCTGTCGCTGTGGCGTCCCGCCGACGCCGGCGCGGCGCACGCGGCGCTCACGCCCTTCCAGGTCGAGGACAAGCTCTGGCTGCGCTGCGACCGGCTCTCGGGCGGCGAGCGCCAGAGAGTGGGCCTTGCGCGGATGATGCTGTCGGACGCCTCGCTCCTGCTCCTCGATGAGCCCGTATCGTCGCTCGACCCCGTGCTGGGCAACTCGGCGCTCGCGGTCGTGCAGGAGGAAGCAACGCGCCGCGGCGCCACCCTGGTGGTGAGCCTGCACGACGTCGATCTCGCCCGGAGCCGCTTCCGGCGCCTGGTGGGCGTGCGCGCCGGGAAAGTGCACTTCGACCTGCCCGTCGGCGAAGTCACGCAGGCCCTTCTCGCGGAGCTCTATGGAGCGGAACTGCCCACGGACCATGGCTTCGCCGTCGACACGCCGCCTGCAGAACAGGCACCGGCGCCGAAGATCACCCGGTGCTTCTGAGCCCAGCGCACAGCCCTGCCGTCGCCGCGCGGGATCCCGCGTGGCCGGGGCGGGTGCAACTCGTGCTCCTTTTCCTCGCGCTCACCCTTCCCGCAGCGTGGCTCGCGGAATTCAATCCCGCGATCTTCTTCGACCCGTCTAGCCTCGATGCCGCGCGCGGGTTCCTCGGGTCCTTCCTGCCGCCCGCGCACTCCGCGGAGTTCCTCGCCCTCCTCGCCCGGAGCGCCTGGCAGACGATCGCCATCGCCACGAGCGGCATGGCGATCGCGCTCGTCGCCGCCATCCCGCTCGCGATCGCCGCGAACCGGACCCTGTCGGTGTCGCGCATCGGGCGCCGCGGCATGCGCCCGGCCGGCATGGCGATTCGCGCGTCCATTCGCTGGCTCCTCATAGCGCTTCGCAGCGTTCCCGAGCTGGTGTGGGCCCTCATGTTCGTACGCGCGGTCGGGCTGGGCGACACCGCCGGGGTGCTCGCCATCGCGCTCGCCTACGCCGGCATGATCGGCAAGGTCTTCCTCGAGATCTTCGAATCCCAGGACTCGGGGGCCTCGGCCGCGCTGCTCGCCAACGGCGCCGGCCGCATGGGTGCTTTCCTGTACGGCACGCTGCCGGCGTGCCTGCCCGAGATGGTTTCCTACACCGTCTACCGCTGGGAATGCGCGGTTCGCCTCGGTGATCCTGGGTTCGTCGGCGCGGGCGGGCTCGGCATGCAAATGGAGCTTTCGATGAAGATGTTCGCGGGCGGGAGGTGTTCTCGTTCCTCCTCGCCTTTCTCTGTCTCGTGTGGGTCGCGGACCTCGCGAGCAAGTGGCTTCGCGCATGGATCGACTGACGCCGCCGCCGCGGGCGCCGCGCTGGCCGCTGGCCGCGGTGGCGATCTTCGTCGTCGCCTGCTTCGCGAGCCTGGAGGGAGAGTGGTCGTCGCTCTTCAGCTTCGACTCCGCGCGCCGCATGGCCGACCTGTTCGCCGGGTTCGTGCCGCCCGCGACGGATGCGCAGTTCCTGCGCAAGGTAGGCATCGGCACGCTGGAGACGCTTGCGATCTCCTGGGCCGGCACGCTCCTCGCCGTCGCGGGCGGCATGCTCGTCGCGCTGCCCGCCGCGGGACTCTGGGGAGCGCTCCCGCGCTCGCTTTCCCGCTTCCTCCTGAACGGACTGCGGGCGGTGCCCGAACTCGTCTGGGCCGCGCTCCTGGTCATCGTCGCCGGCCTCGGGCCTTTTCCCGGCACCCTGGCCCTGGCACTGCACACGACGGGCGTCCTCGGAAGGCTCTTCGCCGAGGCGCTGGAAAACGTTCCGCCGGAGCCGGCCCTCGCACTCCGACGCAACGGCGCCGGCGCCGTGGCCGCGTTCGCATACGGCAGCTTCCCGCAGGTGGTTCCGCAGCTCCTGAGCTACACGCTCTATCGCTGGGAGAACAACATCCGCGCCGCGGCCATTCTCGGCGTCGTCGGCGCCGGCGGCCTCGGGCAGCTCCTCTTCTATCACCTGGGCCTCTTCCATTTCGCCGAGAGCGGCACCGTCATCTTCGCGATGCTGCTGCTCGTCGGCCTCGTCGACTGGGCGAGCACGGCGCTTCGGGAGCGCCTGACGCGTTGATCCGGCACGAAGGCGCGGCGAGTCGATGAAGCCCCGCGACGCGCCCTCGGCTAAAATGAACCGCTTCCGAGAACGAATCGCCCGCGCAAGTCCACACGCCGGGCATGGGAATTCCATGAACACCCGCAGCGAAAACCCGGCGACGGAGCTGTCGCTTTCCTTCGACACCCGCTTCGAGGATCTCTACGACACCGACGGGCTCGCCAGGCTCGACGCGCGCTTCCTTTCCGTCCTGGCGTCGGAGAACCCGGACCTGCACGCGCGCCTCGTCGCGGCCCGTGCCGCGCCCGATGCCCTTCCCGCCAGGGAAGAGGCGGAGCTGCTCCTCGCCGTCTCGCCCGTGCTGGACGATTTCGTCGCGACCCTCTTCGGCATCGGCCCGGACCTGGACCGCCTCGTGGCCGCGCACACCGAGGCCGAGCCGCTCTTCCGCGTGAAGCGCAAGTTCGTGCAGCGCCGCGCGATGCTCAAGATCAAGGCCGACGAGGCCGCCACACTCGACGGGCCGGCGCTCGAAGCCGAGCTGGCCGCCGTGCTCGGCGGGCGATTCGAGGAACTCGCCTTCGCCCGTGCCGTGCTCGAGTGGCAGGCCGACGAGGCTGCGAATGCCGACGCCCTCGCACTCGCGGAGCGCTATTGCGCGTGGGCCGCTCACACGAGCGTCGGCCGCCGCCGCAACCGGGCCGGCGTCCTCTTCAAGCCGCCGCAGAAGGTCGAGCCGCTTCACCTCGTGCCCGTTTCCACGGACACCACGCCGGGCTACCCGGTGCACACGAGCGAGCACGTCCGGCGCCGCGCGGGATTCGCGCTGACGGATCCGGGCACGAGCCTCGTCGGGGGGCTGGGCGAAGCCCACTACTGCATTTTCTGCCACGAGCAGGGCAAGGACTCGTGCTCGAAGGGCCTGAAGGAAAAGCCCGACGAGAGCGGCAAGGCGGCTTTCAAGAAGAGCGCTTTCGGCGTCCCGCTCGCCGGCTGCCCGCTCGAGGAGCGCATCTCCGAATTCCACAAGCTGAAGACCGAGGGCGTGGCCATCGCCGCGCTCGCGATGATCACGGTCGACAACCCCATCGTCTGCTCCACGGGCCACCGCATCTGCAACGACTGCATGATGTCGTGCATCTACCAGCGCCAGGACCCGGTGAACATCCCGCAGGCCGAGACGCGCACCCTGAAGGACGTGCTTGGCCTGCCCTGGGGATTCGAGATCTATTCGCTGCTCACGCGCTGGAACCCGCTGAGCATTCGCCGCCCGCTGCCCCGCCCCGCGACGGGCAAGCGCGTGCTGATGGTCGGCATGGGCCCTGCCGGGTTCACGACGGCACACCACCTGATGAACGACGGCCACACCGTGGTGGGCATCGACGGCCTGAAGATCGAGCCCCTCGATCCGGCGCTCTCGGGCGTGGACGCCACGGGCAAGCGCGTGCCTTTCCGGCCCGTGCGCGACATCGAGTCGTTGCGCGAGCCGCTCGACGATCGCGTGATGGCCGGCTTCGGCGGCGTGGCCGAGTACGGCATCACCGTGCGCTGGGACAAGAACTTCCTGAAGATCGCGCGCCTGCTCGTCGAGCGGCGTTCCGGCTTCGCCCTCTTCGGCGGCGTGCGCTACGGCGGCACGCTCACGACGGACCTCGCTTTCGAACTGGGCTTCGACCACGTGGCGCTCGCCGCCGGCGCCGGCAGGCCCACGATCCTCGACCTGCCCAACGGGCTGGCCCGCGGCGTGCGCACGGCTTCCGATTTCCTCATGGCCCTGCAGCTCACGGGCGCCGCGAAGAAGCAGTCGATCGCGAACATGCAGCTGCGCATGCCGATCGTCGTGGTCGGCGGGGGCTTACGGCCATCGACACCGCCACCGAATCCCTCGCCTACTACCCGGTCCAGGTGGGAAGTTCCTCTCCCGCTACGAGACGCTCGCGAAGGGCTCGGCGAGGCGAAGGTGCGGGCGGCGTGGCGGGAGGAGGAGCGCGCGATTGCCGCGGAATTCGTCTCCCACGCGCGGGCCATTCGCGAGGAGCGCGCCATCGCCGCGCGCGAGGGACGAGCGCCGCGCGTGCTGGAGCTGCTCCAGTCCTGGGGCGGCTCCACGATCGCCTACCGCAAGCGCATGATCGACAGCCCCAGCTACACGCTCAACCACGAGGAAATCGAGAAGGCCCTCGAGGAGGGCATCCGCTTCGCCGAGGGACTCACGCCGGCGCGCGTCGACGTGGACCGCTTCGGGAGCGCGACCGCCCTCGTGGTCCGCACGGGCACCGGGCCGGAAGCGCGCGAGATCGCACTGCCTGCCCGCAGCATCCTCGTGGCCGCCGGCACCCAGCCCAACACCGTGCTCGCCCGCGAGGAGCCCGGCCGCTTCGTGCTGGACGGGCGCTACTTCCGCGCGGTCGACGACAACGGCGACCCGGTCACTCCCGAGCGATCCACGAAGCCTGCGGTGGCGGACATGCTGCTCGCCCGGGACGCCCAGGAGCGTTACATCAGCTTCTTCGGCGACCTGCATCCGTCCTACTCCGGCAATGTGGTGAAGGCCATGGGCTCGGCCAAGCAGGGCTTCCCGGTGGTGAGCCGCGTGCTCGCGCGCCGGCCTTCGCGGCCGCTCGCCGAGACGAACGCGTTCCTCGCGAAGCTGAACGGGATGCTGCGCGTGCGCGTGCACCACGTGGAGCGGCTCACGCCCACCATCGTGGAAGTGGTGCTCCACGCGCCGATGGCGGCGCAGCAGTTCCGCCCCGGGCAGTTCTTCCGGCTGCAGAACCTGGAGACGCGCGCCGCGGAAGTCGACGGCACGCGGCTCGCGATGGAAGGCCTCGCGCTCACCGGCGCGTGGGTGGACCGCGAGCAGGGCCTCGTCTCCACGATCGTGCTGGAGATGGGCGGCTCGAGCGACCTGTGCGCGCTGCTCTCGCCCGGTGAGCCGGTGGTCCTCATGGGCCCGACGGGAACGCCGACGGAGACGCCCGGCGGGGAGACGGTCGTGCTCGTCGGTGGCGGGCTGGGCAACGCCGTGCTCTTTTCCATCGGCGCGGCCATGCGCGCGGCGGGCTCGCGGGTGCTCTACTTCGCCGGCTACAAGAAGCGCGTGGACCGCTACAAGATCGAGCAGATCGAGGCCGCCGCGGACGAGATCGTGTGGTGCTGCGACGAGTCGCCCGGGTTCGAGCCCGGCAGGCCGCAGGACAAGGCCTTCAGCGGCAACATCGTAGAAGCGATGAAGGCGCACGCCGAGGGGCGTCTCGGAGCACCGGCGATCGCGCTCCGGGAGGCGGACCGCCTGGTCGTCATCGGGTCGGACGCGATGATGGCCGCGGTGGCGGGAGCGCGCCATGGCGTGCTTGCGCCGCACCTCAAGGCCTCGCACGTGGCCGTGGGCTCCATCAACTCGCCGATGCAATGCATGATGAAGGAGATCTGCGCGCAGTGCCTGCAGCCGCACCGCGACCCGGTCACGGGCAAGACGAGCTACGTCTTCTCCTGCTTCAACCAGGACCAGGCCCTCGACCACGTCGATTTCGGCGCGCTTCGCTCGCGGCTTGGGCAGAACTCCGTGCAGGAGAAACTCACCGCGATGTGGGTGGACCGCTGCCTGCAGCGGCTGGGGCACCGGGCGGCGGCGGACTGAATGGCGGCGTCTGGCCTGCCCGCCCCGCGAATCTAGCGGGAGGGGGCCTTCGGCGCGGGGACCTCGATTTCCTGGGTGCCGGACGGCTTGCTGTTGATGCTCGCGAAGAATGCGACGCCGATCACGGCGAAGGCGACGAGCAGCGCGACGACGAGCACCTTCTGGAACCGGCTCTTGCCCGCTTCCTCCGCCTCGATGCGGTCGACGAGACCGCGCACGTTGCGAAGCGCCTTCTGCTCGAGGTTGCGCTGGGCGTCCTGCCCGTTGTCGTCCCGTGAGGAGTCTTCGCTGCCCATGGCGTTCTCCCAAGTCCCGTGCTACCCGCGGTCGGGCGAGGCGACGATTCTATACCCGGGCGGGATGCCGGGAGGATCCGCGGCGACCGGATGGATCGGGGAAACTGGCGGAGAGGGCGGGATTCGAACCCGCGTTAGGCTATTAACCTAAACACGCTTTCCAGGCGTGCGACTTAAACCGCTCATCCACCTCTCCGTGGATCCTGCAATAACCGTTCACGCTTTGGCTCCGGCCCGCTCGACCGTACCCCGGTCTCGCTTAACCTGCCCGAGGGCAGGTTAGCCTGCGCCGCAACAGGCCTCCCTCTCGCGGCGCTCGTCATCGGCCTGTTGTCCAGGCGTGCGACTTAAACCGCTCATCCACCTCTCCGTGGATACCGAACTTGCAGTGCAGCTACGCGATTTCCCGTCTCGGGAAGCCCGAAATTATACCTTGGCGCGATTGCCCGAGCGAGCCCGCCTAGCGCCCCGCGCCGAACCATCGCCGCGACACCATCTGCCGGGACAGGAGGTAGGCGAGGATCGCCACGACGGCGAGGTGCACCGGCCACAGGCCCAGCCAGGTCGGGATCTTTCCCTGCGCGGTCCAGGCCTGGAAGATGGACAGGAGGTTGTTGTAGAGCGTGTAGGCGAGCACCGCGAGCACCAGGTTCCACGATCTCCCGGAGCGCGGGTTCACGAACGACAGGGGCACCGCGAAGATCGCCATGAGCACCACCGAGAACGGGAGCGCGACCCGCCAGTGCAGCTCCGCGATGTTGTGCGGCGTGGGATCTCCCAGGAGATCGAAGGTCGACATCGCCTTTGCGGGCGGAGCCTCCTTCTTCGCCTCCCGCGGCTCGATCCGCAGCATGTAACGCTCGAAATCCACCGTCCGGTAGCCGAGCGTGCCGGGCGTGCCCTCGTAGCGCCGGCCGTTCAGCAGCACGATGAAGCGGTCGCCGTTCTCCACGGTCTCGATGAACCCCTTCTGCGCGACCATCACGCCCAGGCGGTTGGCGTGCGTGGACTGCACGAAGACGTTGTTCACGACGTCGTCGCGCTCGGAGAGCTTGTCGACGAAGAAGACGCGGTCGGCCTGGCGCGATTCGCGGAAGACGCCGGGAGTGACCGCGGAGACCTCGTCGCGGCTCTCGAGCAGGCGCCGGTATTCGCGGCTCTGCGCCTCCGACCATGGCGATACCGCGAGCGAGAGCACGCCGCAGACCAGCGCGAGGGGCAGCGCGAAGCGCAGCACCGGCTTCACCCACGCGGCGATGGAAAGGCCCGACGTGAACCACACCGTCATCTCGCTGTCCCGGAAACTCCTCGTGAGCGTGAGCAGCACCGCCACGAAGGCCGCGATCGACAGCAGCACCGGCATGTAGGTGAGCACGCCGAAGGCGATGAGCCCGATCACGGCTTCCGGCAGCACGTCGCCGCCGGCCGCCTTGCCGAGCAGCAGGATCAGGAGCCGCGTGAGGATGAGCGCGAGCAGGACCGCCACCACGGCGATCGCCACGAGGCTGAATTCGCGAAGGAGGCTGCGTTCGAAGATCAAGGGGTCGCGGGGCTCGGCTGGCTTTGACTTGGCGCGCCCAAAACGGGGATAATTGCCGTCTCCCCGCGCGTCCAAGTACAGGAAAATAAATGGAATTTAGCATAAAGAGCGGTAGCCCCGAGAAGCAACGCACCGGCTGTGTCGTGGTGGGCGTCTTCGAGGGCCGCAAGCTCACCGCCTCGGCGCAGGTCATCGACCGCGCCGCCAAGGGCTTCCTCACCGAAGTGCTTCGCCGCGGCGACCTCGAGGAAAGGCCGGCACCACGCTCCTCTTGCAGAGCGTGAGCGGCGTGCCTTCCGACCGCGTCCTCCTCGTGGGGCTCGGCAAGGAGCGCGAGCTGGGGGAGTCCGCCTTCCGGAAAGCCATCGACACGGCGACCAAGGCGCTGCGCTCCACGGGCGCGACGGAAGCCACCTTCTATCTCGCCGACCAGGCGCTGCGCAAGCGCGACACCGCCTTCAAGGTCGAGCAGGCGGTGCTCGGCATCATGGAAGGGATGTACCGCTTCGACCGGATGAAGAGCAAGCCCGCGGCGGAGCCCAAGCGAACGCTGCGCAAGGTTGTGCTGCACGTGGCGCGCCGCGGCGACATCGCCGCCGGGGAAGCCGCCGCGGCACGCGCCATGGCCATTGCCGAGGGCGTGCACCTCGCGCGCGACCTTGGCAATCTTCCGGGCAACATCTGCACGCCGGCGCACCTCGCTTCCGAGGCGCAGGCGCTGGCCAGGCAGTTCGGGATGGTTTGCGACGTGCTGGAGGAAAAGGAACTCGCCAAGCTCGGAATGGGCGCCTTCCTCGCCGTGGCGCGCGGCAGCCGCCAGCCGCCCAAGCTCATCGTGCTCGAGCACCGCGGCGCGAAGAAGAAGGACGCGCCGCCCGTGGTCCTGGTCGGCAAGGGCGTCACCTTCGACACCGGCGGCATCTCGCTCAAGCCCGCGCCCGAGATGGACGAGATGAAGTTCGACATGTGCGGCGCGGCGAGCGTGCTGGGGACCATGAAGGCCGTCGCCCTGATGAAGCTGCCGCTGAACGTGGTCGGAATCATTCCGGCCACGGAGAACATGCCGGGCGGCAACGCCGTGAAGCCGGGCGACATCGTGACCACGATGTCCGGAAAGACCGTCGAGATCCTCAATACCGACGCGGAGGGCCGCCTCATCCTCTGCGACGCGCTCACCTACGCCGAGCGCTACAAGCCCGCGGCCGTCGTGGACATCGCAACACTCACCGGGGCGATGGTGATCGCGCTCGGCCACATCGCCACGGGCCTCTTCGCCAACAGCGACCCCCTGGCCCGGGAGTTGCTCCACGCGGGAGATGTTTCCTGGGACCGCGCCTGGCACCTGCCGCTCTGGGACGATTACCAGGAGGGGCTCAAGTCCAACTTCGCGGACATCCCCAACATCGGCACCCGCGCCGGCGGATCGATCACCGCGGCGTGCTTCCTCGAGCGCTTCGCCAAGGCCTACCCGTGGGCGCACCTGGACATCGCCGGCACGGCGTGGAAGTCCGGGCCGGACAAGGGCGCAACCGGGCGGCCCGTCGCGTTGCTCGCGAATTTCCTCGCGCGGCGCTCGGCGTGACGAGAATCGACTTCTACCACTACGCCGAGGACAAGCTGCGTTACGCGTGCCGCCTCGCCGCGACGGTGGCCGAGCGCGACAACCGTCTCGTGGTCTACGCGCCGGACGCGCAGGTACTCTCCGCCTTCGACCGCCTGCTGTGGACCTTCCAGTCGACGCGCTTCGTTCCCCACTGCCGTGCCGTCGACGCGATCGCCGCGGAAACCCCCGTGGTGCTCGCCGCGGGCGAGGAGCCCCTGCCCCACCACGACGTGCTCCTGAACCTGGGCGACGAACGCCCGCCCTTCTTCGCCTCCTTCGAGCGCGTGCTGGAGGTCGTGGGCACCGACGAGGAAGACAAGCAGCACGCCCGGGGCAGGTTCGTGTTCTACCGGAGCCGCGGCTACGAGATCAACGTGAACGCGATCAAGGGGGCCTGAGGCCATGGCGCAGGACGACGGCGACATCCTGGGCAAGGCCGACGCGCTGCTGCGCAGGCATGTCCCGCCGCGCACGGGCCCCGGAAGCGGCGCCGACGTGCCGGTTCTCACAGAGCTGATCACGCCAGGGGGCGTGGCGCCCGCACCCGAGCCTCCTCCGGAAGCGGAACCGGAAGTGCCTCCCGCAAACGACGAAGGCGACAACGAATTGCGCCGCCGGCTGGTCGCCGAAATCGTCGACACCGTGCAGTCGCGCCTGGCGCAGGACATCGAGCAGCGCGTGGCCGACCAGGTGCTCGCGGAAGTCCGCGCCTCCGTCGCGACCGCGCTGGAGGATCTGCGGCACGACATCGCCCAGGCCGTGGGCGAAGCGGTGGGCGAAGCGCTCGCCCGCCACCCGAAACGATGAAACCCGGATCCATGGAACTCGCGAAAAGCTTCGACCCCCACGCCATCGAGGCGCACTGGTACCCCTTCTGGGAATCCCGCGGCTGGTTCAAGGCCGCCTTCGATCCCTCGCGCCCTTCGTTCGCGATCCAGTTGCCGCCGCCCAACGTCACCGGCACGCTGCACATGGGGCACGCCTTCAACCAGACGCTGATGGATATCCTCACGCGCTGGCACCGCATGCAGGGCGAGAACGTCCTCTGGCTGCCCGGCACGGACCACGCCGGCATCGCCACGCAGATGGTGGTCGAGCGCCAGCTCGAGCAGGAAGGCACCACGCGCCGCGACCTCGGCCGCGGGAAGTTCGTCGAGCGCGTCTGGGCCTGGAAGGAGGAATCGGGCTCCACGATCACCCGGCAGATGCGCCGCCTGGGCGCCTCCTGCGACTGGTCGCGCGAGTACTTCACGATGGACGATGCGCGCTCGCGGGCGGTCACGGAGGTCTTCGTGCGCCTGCACGAGGAGGGCCTCATCTACCGCGGCAAGCGCCTGGTGAACTGGGACCCGGTCCTGCACACCGCGCTGTCCGACCTGGAGGTCGAGTCGCGCGAGGAGAACGGCTCCCTGTGGCAACTGCGCTACCCGCTCGCCGAGGGCACGGAGTCGCTCGTCGTGGCCACCACGCGCCCCGAGACGATGCTGGGCGACACCGCCGTGGCCGTGCACCCCGAGGACCGCCGCTACAGCCATCTCATCGGGCGCATGGTCCGCCTGCCGCTCGCCGACCGCCTCATTCCCGTCATCGGCGACGAATACGTCGACCGGGAGTTCGGCACGGGTTGCGTGAAGATCACGCCCGCCCACGACTTCAACGACTACCAGCTGGGCGCGCGCCACGGCCTGCCCATGGTCAACATCTTCACGCTGGAAGCGAAGGTGAACGAGAACGCGCCCGAGGCCTACCGGGGACTCGACCGCTTCGAGGCGAGGAAACGCGTGCTGGCCGACCTGGAGCGCGCAGGCCTCGTGGAGAGCGTGAAGCCCCACAAGCTCATGCAGCCGCGCTCGCAGCGCTCGGACGCCGTAGTCGAGCCCATGCTCTCCGACCAGTGGTTCGTGAAGATGGAGGGCTTCGCGCGGCAGGGCTTGGAGCCGGTGAACGACGGGCGCATCCGCTTCGTGCCGGACGAATGGGCCTCGGTGTACCGCCAGTGGCTGGAGAACATCCAGGACTGGTGCATCTCGCGCCAGCTCTGGTGGGGCCACCAGATCCCGGCGTGGTACGCGGACGACGGCACACCCTGGGTCGGGCGAAATTTCGAGGAGGCCGCCGCGAAGGCGAAGGCCGCCGGCAAGACTCTCTCCGCGGACCGGCGCGACCCCGACATGCTCGACACCTGGTTCTCGTCGGCCTTCGTCCCGTTCTCCACGCTCGGCTGGCCCGACGAGGCCGCCTTCGCCCGGGAACGCAAGTTCTTCCTCCCCTCGTCGGTGATGATCACCGGCGCCGACATCATCTTCTTCTGGGTCGCCCGCATGATCATGACGACCCTGCACTTCACCGGCGAGATCCCGTTCCGCGACGTGTACCTGAACGCGACCGTGCGCGACGGCGAAGGCCAGCGGATGTCGAAGTCGAAGGGCAACACCATCGACCCGATCGACGTGATCGACGGGATCGACCTGGCCGCGCTCCTGGAGAAGTCCACGCGCGGGCTGCTGCTCGCCTCGCACAAGGAATCGGCGGCCAAGCGCGTAAGGCGGGACTACCCCGAGGGCATCGCCTCCTACGGCGCCGACGCGCTTCGCTTCACCTTCGCCGCGCTTTCCACGCAAGGCCGCACGCTCAACTTCGACCTGAAGCGCTGCGAGGGCTACCGCAGCTTCTGCAACAAGCTCTGGAACGCCACGCGCTTCGTGCTGATGAACTGCGAGGGCAAGGACACCGGCCTCGATCCGGGCGCACCCGTGGAGCTCTCCTTCGCCGACCGGTGGATCGTCTCGCGCCTGCAGCGGGCGGAGGCCGAGGTCGCGAAGGGCTTCGAGGAGTACCGGTTCGACACCGCGGCCCGCGCGCTCTACGAGTTCGCCTGGGACGAGTACTGCGACTGGTACGTGGAACTCGCCAAGGTGCAATTGCAGTCCGGATCGGAGGCGTCGCAGCGCGGCACGCGGCGCACGCTCATCCGCGTGCTCGAGGCAACGCTTCGTCTCGCGCACCCGGTGATCCCCTTCATCACCGAGGAACTGTGGCAGAAGGTGGCGCCGATGGCCGGCGCCGAGGGTGAGACGGTCATGCTGGCGCGGTGGCCGCGGCCGCAGCCCGAGAAGGCCGACGAATCCGCCGAGCAGGCCGTCGCCGCGCTGAAGGAGCTCACCAACGCCGCGCGCAACCTGCGCTCCGAGATGGGGCTCGCCCCCGGGCAGCGCGTCCCGGGCTTCGTCCAGGCGGGCCCCGAACTCGCCTCCCACCTGCCGTACCTGCAGGCTCTCGCCCGCCTGTCGGAGGTGAAGCTCGTTGCCAGCCTTCCGGACGCGCAGGCCCCGGTCGCGGTCACCGGCAGCGGCAAGGTCATGCTGCACGTGGAGATCGATCGCGCCGCCGAGCGCGAGCGCCTCGCCCGGGAAGCGGCCAGGCTCGACGGGGAGATCGCGAAGTCCGAGACCAAGCTCGGCAACGCGTCCTTCGTCGAACGCGCGAAGGCCGAAGTCGTGGAGCAGGAGAAGAAGCGCCTTTCGGACAACCGCGCCAAGCTCGAAGACGTCCGCTCCCAGCTCGCCCGACTGGCCTGACGGTGGCCCGTAGACGAGACGGCCGCTGAGCCGCCGTGGCGATTCCCCACAGCCTGCGCGCGCTCGCCTCGCCCAACTTCCGTCGCTACTACGTCGGGCAGGCGGTGTCGATGGTCGGCACCTGGGTGCAGTCGCTCGCGCTCATGTGGCTCGCCTACCGGATGTCGGGCTCCACCTGGTTCACCGGGCTCGTGGGCTTCCTCAACTCGATCCCGTACCTCGTGCTCTCGCCCTTTGCCGGCGTGCTCGGCGACCGCCTCGACCGGCGCCGGATCCTGATCACGGTGCTCACGCTCCTTTTCCTGCAGTCGGTCGTGCTCGCCATCCTGTCGGGCTTCCGCACGATCACCATGGGCCAGCTCGCGGCACTCGCCCTCTTCGCGGGCGTGGCCAATTCCTTCGAGACGCCCACGCGCCAGTCCTTCTTCGTGCAGCTCCTGGACGACCGCAGCCACCTGCCGAACGCGATCGCGCTCAATTCCGTCCTCATGAACGGCGCGCGGCTCGTCGGGCCCTCCCTGGGCGGCATCGTCATCGCGGCCTGGGGCGTGACCGCGTGCTTCGCGATCAACGCGGCGAGCTACCTCTTCGTGATCGGGGCGCTGCGGAGGGTCCACCCCGTGCGCGCTTCCCCCGCGCGGGCGCCGAGCCATCCCCTGGCCGACCTCGCCGACGGCTGGCGCTACGCGATGGGCTTCGTGCCGATCCGGCGCATGCTGTTCCTGCTCGCCACCGTGAGCCTCACGGTCGGGCCCTACTCCTCGCTCATGCCCGCCATCGCGGTGAAGACCTTCGCGGAAGGCGCCTGGCTCGTGGGGCTCTTCATAGGCGCCGTGGGATTCGGCGCCGTCGTCGCCGCGGTGAGCCTCGCGAGGAGGGCCACGACCCGCGGGCTCGCGAAATGGATCGGCGTCTCGGCGATCGCCGCGGGCGTGGGCTCCGCGGGGTTCTGCTTCTCGCGCTCGATCCCGCTCTCGACCGCACTCATGGCCGTGGCCGGGTTCGGGATGTTCATGACCGCCGCCTCGTGCAACACCATCGTCCAGAGCGTCGTGGACGAGGACAAGCGCGGGCGCGTGATGAGCTACTACACGATGTTCTTCATCGGCTCGCTCACCCTGGGCCACCTCGCGGCCGGGGCCCTGGCCGAGGCCGTCGGCGCGCCGCTCACCTTCCTCGCAGGCGGCATCGTGCGCCCTCACGGGCTCGGTCTTCGCGTACCGCCTGCCGTCCTTCCGCGAGCACCTGCGGGCCGCCTACGTCGCGCGGGGTATCATCGCCTCGACCGGAGAGCCCCCCAAATGACCGACACCGTCCTGCTCGAACGACGCGGCGCCGCCGCGATCGTCACCCTGAACCGCCCCGACAAGCTGAACGCACTCGACGCGACCCTCATGGGCGACCTCGACCGCGTCACGCGCGAGGTGGCCGAGGATGAAACCGTGCGCGCGGTGCTGGTGCGCGGCGCCGGGCGCGCCTTCATGGCCGGCGGCGACGTCGCCCATTTCCACGCGAACCTCGACACGCTCGCGGTCGGGTTCCGGGAAATGGGTCAGGGGTTCCACGCCTCGGTGAAGCGCCTGCGCACCATGGACAAGCCCGTGCTCGCCTGCGTCCACGGCGCGGTGGCGGGCGGGGGGCTCTCCGTCATGCTCGCCTGCGACCTGGCCATCGCCTCGCGCGATGCGCAGCTCTCGCTCGCCTACGCGAACATCGGCACCTCACCGGACGGCGGCAGTTCCTTCACCCTGCCGCGCATCGTGGGGCTGCGCAAGGCGCTGGAACTTGCGTTCCTCGGCGAGCGTATCGATGCCGATGAGGCCTGCGCGCTCGGCCTGGTCAACTGGGTCGTGGAGCCCGCCGAGCTCGAGGCGCGCGCGTTCGCCATCCTCGATCGCCTCGCGTCGGGTCCCACCTTCGCCTTCGCGAGGACCAAGGCCCTCTTCAACGAGACCTGGGAGCGCCCCATGGACGCGCAACTGGACGCGGAGCTCGCTTCGTTCTCGCTCTGCATTCCGACCCGGGACTTCGCCGAAGGCACCGGCGCCTTCGTGGCCAAGCGCAAGCCTGAATTCACGGGGGGGTAGGCGCCGTGGCCACGCTCGCGGGCAAGACCCTCTTCATCACCGGCGCATCCCGCGGCATCGGGCGCGAGATCGCAATCCGGGCCGCGCGCGACGGTGCCAACGTCGCGATCGCGGCCAAGACCTCCGAGCCGCACCCCAAGCTCAAGGGCACCGTGCATACGGTCGCTTCCGAAGTCGAGGCCGCGGGCGGCAAGGCGCTCGCCATCGTCCTCGACGTGCGCGACGATGCCGCCATCGCCGCGGCGGTGGAGGCGGCCGCGAAGGCCTTCGGCGGCATCGACATCCTCGTGAACAACGCGAGCGCCATCGCGCTCACGCCGACCCTCGAGACGCCGGCGCGGCGCTTCGACCTGATGGTGGGCGTGAACGTGCGCGCGACCTTCCTGTGCACGCAGGCCGCGATCGCCCACCTGCGCCGCGCGCCGAACCCCCATGTGCTGAATCTCGCCCCGCCCCTGTCGATGCAGGCGAAGTGGTTCGCGGGCCATGCCGCGTACACGATCTCCAAGTACGGCATGAGCCTGTGCACTCTCGGCATGGCGGAGGAGTTCCGCGCCGACGGCATCGCGGTGAACTCGCTGTGGCCGGCGACCACCATCGCCACGGCCGCCGTCGAGTTCAATTTTCCACCGGAAATCCTCGCGGCGAGCCGCCACCCGGCCATCATGGCGGATGCGGCGCACGCCATCCTCACGAGCCCGAGCCGGGCGACGACCGGGAATTTCTTCCTCGACGAGGAAGTGCTGCGTGCAGCCGGCATCGTGGATTTCGATCGCTACGCCGTGACCCCGGGCATGCCGCCGTTCAAGGACCTCTTCGTCGACTAGCGGCGGGCGCGGCTTGCCGATGGCGCCGGCTCCGCGATACCATCACCGCCACGGGAAGTCGCAGGCTCCCGGCGCCCCCAGGGGCGAAGACGGTGTCCCGTCCAAGTTCTGCGTTCCTGCTCCGTAGAGAGGACGACCATGGACACCGTGCCCCTTCCCGCATCCCCCTCCCTGTTGCTTTCTTCCGTCGGCACTCCCGCGGCGCCACTCGTGATCGACGTCCGCCGCCGCGCCGCGTTCGACGAGGACCCCGTGCTCATCGCCGGCGCGACCTGGCGCGACCCGTTCGCCGTGGGCGAGTGGGAGAAGTACCTGCCCCGCCACCGGCCGGTGGTGCTCTACTGCGTGCACGGCCACGAGGTGAGCCGCAATGCCAGCGCCGCGTTGCGAACGGCCGGCGTGGATGCGCGCTATCTCGAGGGTGGCATGGAAGCATGGCGCGCGCTCGGCGCGCCGACGGTGCTGGGGAGACGGCATCCCGCCGTGCCCTCCGAGCCGGGCAAGCCCTCGGTCTGGGTCACGCGCGAGCGCCCGAAGATCGACCGCATCGCCTGTCCATGGCTCGTCCGGCGCTTCATCGATCCTTTCGCGGAGTTCGTGTTCGTGGCCGAGCCGCAGGTGCGCGCCGTGGCCGCGCAGCGGGGCGGCATCGCCTTCGACATTCCCGGCGTCGACTTCACCCACCGCGGTGAGCGCTGCTCCTTCGATGCACTCGTCGACGACTTCGGCCTGGAGGACAAGGCACTCGCGCGGCTTGCGCGGATCGTGCGCGGCGCCGACACGGGGCGGCTCGAACTGGCGCCCGAGTGCGCGGGGCTTCTCGCCGTCTCGCTGGGCCTGGGCAGCCTGCATCGCGACGATTGCGCGCTCCTCGAGAAGGCTTTCCTGGTCTACGACGCGCTCTACGCCACCTGTCGCGCACAGGCCGCGGGCAAAGCCGAGCCCCACACCTGGAACACCCCGTCGTGAGCGCTCCCGCGCGGGGCGTGCCGTTCGGCGAGGCGTTGCGCTTCTGGCTGAAACTGGGGTTCATCAGTTTCGGCGGCCCCGCCGGGCAGATCGCGATCATGCACCGCGAGCTCGTGGAGACGCGGCGCTGGATCTCGGAGCGGCGCTTCCTGCACGCGCTCAACTATTGCATGGTCCTGCCGGGGCCCGAGGCGCAGCAGCTCGCCACCTACATCGGCTGGCTGATGCACGGCGCGTGGGGCGGCATCGTCGCGGGGGCGCTCTTCGTCCTTCCGTCGCTTGCGATCCTCATCGCCCTGTCGTGGGCCTACCTCGCCTTCAGCCAGGCGCCGCTGGTCGCGGCCATCCTCGTCGGCGTGAAGCCCGCGGTCGTGGCGATCGTGGTCGCCGCGACCGTGCGGATCGGATCCCGGGCGCTGCACCACCCGTTCCACATGGCCATTGCCGTCGCAGCTTTCCTGGCGCTCGCCGTAGCCTCGGCGCCTTTTCCTCTGGTGATCGCCAGTGCCGCCGTGGCCGGCATTGCCGGGCGCCGCTTCGCGCCCGGAGCATCGCTGCACGCCGCGACGGCATCGGCGTCGCGGGAGCCCTCGGTCCTCGACGACGACACGATCGCGCCGGCCCACGCCGCCGCATCGATCGGGAAATTCGCGACGACGCTGGCCGTGGGAGCCGCCCTGTGGCTCGCGCCCTTCGCGGGCCTCGTGGCCGTCTTCGGGTCCGGCAACGACTTCGCGAACATGGCGCGCTTCTTCACCCAGGCGGCCTTCGTGACCTTTGGAGGCGCCTACGCCGTGCTTCCGTACGTGGTCGACAGCGCGGTCGACACCTTCGGCTGGGCCACGATGGCGCAGATGATCGACGGGCTCGCCCTCGGCGAGACGACTCCCGGCCCGCTGATCATGATCGTCGCATTCGTGGGTTTCGTCGGCGCCTGGACCAAGGCGACCCTCGGTCCGGAGGGTCTCGTCGCGGCCGGCATCCTCGGCGCGACGGTGGCAACGTGGTTCACCTTCCTGCCCTCCTTCGTCTTCATACTCGCGGGCGGCCCGTTCGTGGAGCGTTCCCGCGACGACGTGCACCTCGAGGGCCCGCTCTCGGCAATCACCGCGGCGGTAGTGGGCGTGATCGCGAGCCTCGCGGTGTTCTTCGCGTGGCACGTGTTCTGGCCCGGCGCAAGTGCGGCCACGCCCTTCCCGGGCGCGATGGACCTGCCGTCGGTGGCGATCGCCGTCGCCGCGTTGCTGCTGCTGGTGAAGGGGCGCGTGGGCGTTATCGGCGTCATTGCCGGGTCGGCGCTCGCGGGAGTCGCCCTCCAGGCGCTTGGCGCGTAGCGGGGAGTCTCAGGTCGCGGAGAAGTGGCCGGACTTCCCGCCGTCCTTTTCCAGCAGGCGGATGTCGCCCAGCGTCATGCCGCGGTCGACCGACTTGCACATGTCGTAGATCGTGAGCAGACCCACGCCCACGGCGGTGAGCGCCTCCATCTCCACGCCGGTGCGTCCCCGGCATTGCGCGACGGCGCGGCAGGTCACGAGCGAGGCGCCTTCGTCCACGTCGAAGTGGACCTCGAGGGCGGTGAGCGCGACGGGATGGCACAGCGGGATCAGCTCCCACGTGCGTTTCGCCGCCTGGATCGCCGCGATGCGAGCGACACCGAGTACATCGCCCTTCTTCGCGCTGCCGGAACGCACCAGCGCCAGCGTCTGCGCCTGCATGCGGATCACGCCCTCGGCGACGGCGCGGCGCGCGGTCTCGTCCTTGGGGCCGACGTCGACCATCCAGGCCTGGCCGCCTTGGTCGAAATGGGTGAGCTTTTCGTTCATAATCAGGCACTCCGGTTGCGGCGAACCATTGCCGCCGACGCGTGTCCCAAAGTATCCACGATTTCACTTCCGCCCGCTTCGGCTCCAAACCCATGATGCGCCGCCTCGTCGCCCTCGCCGTCTGCGCCGCCCTGCTTCCGGTGCACGCGCAGGGCCTGCCCGACCTCGGCGACTCCTCCGACGCCGTGCTCTCGGACAAGCAGGAGCGCACCATCGGCAATCGCGTGATGCGCGAGGTGCGGATCGATCCCGCATTCATCGACGACCCCGAGATCTCCGATTACGTGAAGTCGCTGGGCAACCGCCTGCTGGGCGCGGCCGAGGCGCCCCGGCGCCCGATCGAATTCTTCGTCGTGCAGGACGACGCGGTCAATGCCTTCGCGCTGATCGGCGGGCACATCGGGCTGCACACGGGGCTGCTGCTGCTCACGCGCAACGAGTCCGAACTGGCGGGCGTGGTCGCCCACGAGATCTCGCACATCCTCCAGCGCCACCAGTCGCGCCTCTACCAGGGCCAGGGGAAATACCAGCTCGCCTCCCTCGCAGCGCTCGCGCTCGCCGTTCTTGCCTCGCGCGGCAGCAGTTCCCAGAGCAGCCAGGTCACCGAAGCGGCCATCGTGGGCGCGAGCGCCATCATGATGCAGGGGCAGCTCGACTACACGCGGGAGCACGAACGCGAGGCCGATCGCGTCGGCGTCTCGATCCTGGAGCGCGCCGGCTACGACCCGCGCGGCATGGTGAGCTTCTTCGAGCGCATGCAGCGCGCCAACCGCCTGAACGAGTTCAAGAGCGCGCCCTCGTACCTGCGCACGCACCCGCTCACGGTGGAGCGCATCGCCGACATGCAGAGCCGCGTCGAGGCCATGGCCCCGAAGCTCGTCCCGGACAGCTTCGAATACCGCCTCGCCCGCGCCAAGATCCGCGCCGCCACGGGATCCTCGACCGAGGCGATCGCCTATTTCCGCGACCAGCTCGCGGACCGCACGGTGCTTCGCCCCCGCGAGGACGTCTACGGGCTGGTGATCGCCCTGCGGCGCGCACGGGATTTCGCCGCCGCGGAAAAGGAACTCTCCACGATCCGCACCGGCGAGGGCGCGGGCCCCGCGTTCGAATGGCTCGCCGCCCAGTTGCAGGCCGACCAGGGGCGCACCGACAGCGCCGTCGAGACCTACCGCGCCGCGCTCAAGGCCCATCCGCGCCACCGCGGGCTCGTGTACGGCCTCGCACTGCTCCTGCTCGACGCGGGGCGCACCGCGGAGGCCATCGCGTGGCTGGAAGAGCGCGTACGCCTCTCGCCGGACGATGCGAAGCTCTACGAACTGCAGTCGCGCGCCTACACGGCCGCGGGCAATCGCCTGGCCCAGCATCGCGCCCTCGCCGAGGCCTATTACCTCCGGGGAAACCTCGCCGCCGCGGTGGACCAGCTCGAACTCGCCACCCAGGTGCGCGGTTCGGACTTCTACGCGCTCTCGAGCGCGGAGGCTCGGCTTCGCGAACTCAGGTCCCGGCTCGAGGTGGAGCGCGAGGCCGAGAAGGCCCTGAAGCTCAGCTGATGGGAGCGGGCCTTCGCCTTGTCGCCGCCGGAGCGATGCTCGCGGCGACCACCGCCTGGGGACAGGCGGTCGAAGGCCGCGATCTCTTCACCCGCGCGGACAAGGGAGGCTGCATCGCCTGCCACCAATTGCCTCCGGGATCGGGCCCCGTGGTGCGCGCGGATGTCGGGCCGCGCCTGGACGCGGCACGTCTCCAGGGATGGGACCGCGCAAGGCTGCGCGCCCTGCTCGAGGACCCCACGCGGGCCAACCCGGGCACCGTGATGCCGCCCTACGGGCGTCACCGGTTGCTCGAGGCGGGCGAGATCGAGCGCCTCGTCGACTTCCTGCATGCGCTTCGCTGAACTGCGGCTTCCCGTCGCCCTGCTCCTCGCGGCGGTCCTGCCGCTTCCGGCGCTCGCCGGCGCGGAGGACGTGCGGCGCGACATCACCTCCCGCATGGCCGCGCAGTTTCCGGGCCTTTCGCCCGCGGACCTGGCGGGAGGATCGGCGGCCTTCGATGCCGGGCGCCGTGCCGAGGCCGAGCGCAACGCGCCCGGGCCCGGCGCCGCGGAGGCAATCGAGGCCGGGCAACGGATCTGGAAGCGCAAGTTCGCCAACGGCCGCTCCCTCGCCGGGTGCTTTCCGAACGGCGGGCGGCGAATCGCCGCGGCCTATCCGCACTACGACCGGCGCGTGAAGCGCCTCGTCACGCTCGAGACCGCGGTGAACCAGTGCCTGAAGACCCACGGCGAGCCGCTGCTCGATGCGGGCGACCCCGACACCATGGGCGCGGTGCTGGCCTACCTGCGCACGCTCTCGCAAGGACGCAAGATCGCGATCAGCGTCTCCTCGCCCCAGGCCGAGGCGCGGTTCGAGGAGGGCCGGCGCCTGTACTTCACCCGCATGGGCCAGCGCAACTACGCCTGCGCGTCGTGCCACCTGAACCATGCCGGCAGGTTCTTCGGCGACACGGCGATCCCCGCGCCCGTGGGCTCGGCCGCGCAATGGCCGCACCTGCGCGAGGGCCGCCCGATGACACTGCAGATGCGCGTGCGCGAGTGCCTCGAACGCATGGGTGCCGCGGCATTTCCCGCGGGCTCCGACGATCTCGCCCATCTCGACTATTTCCTCTCCTACCTGTCCAACGGGATCGAGATCCGGCCCAATGCCTGGCGAGCGCCCCTTGCGCCCGGCCACTGGTAAGCATTGGCAAGGCACCGGCGCGGGACGCTCCGCACTAGAATAGCGACCACAAGAAGAGCCCGCGACCCATGACCGGCAAGATCCTCCGCGCCCGCATCCTCCTTCCCGTCCTCGCCCTGGGCGTGGCCATCGCCGGCTACGCCTGGTGGAAAGGCGGCGACACGGCGGACCCCGCCACGCGCTGGCGCCTGGAAGCGGCCGACCGCGGCGACGTCGTGCAGGTGATCTCCGCCAACGGCAACGTGAATCCCGTGACGTCGGTCAACGTGGGAACGCAGGTGTCGGGCGCCATCATCAAGCTGCACGCGGACTTCAACAGCGAGGTGAAGGAAGGCCAGCTCCTGGCCGAACTCGACCCCGCGCTCTTCAACGCCGCCCTCGCGCAGAGCGAGGCGAACCTGAACAGCGCCCGCGCCGGGCTTCGCCTCGCCGAGACGAAGGAGGCCCGCACCCGCTCCCTCGTCGGCAAGGGCTTCATCTCCCAGGCGGAGCTGGACACCGCCGTGAAGGAGCTGGAAGCCGCCCAGGCCCAGGTCGAGCTCGTGAAAGCCCAGGTGGAGCGCGACCGGACCAACCTGCGCTACACCGTGATCCGCTCGCCCATCTCCGGCGTCGTCGTGGCGAGAAACGTCGAGCTCGGGCAGACCGTGGCGGCGAGTTTCAACACGCCCACGCTCTTCCAGATCGCCCGGGACCTCGCGCAGATGCAGATCGAGACGAGCATCGCCGAGGCCGACATCGGCGGCATCAAGTCGGGACAGGCGGCGCGCTTCCGGGTGGACGCCTACCCTGGCCAGTTCTTCCGGGGCGAAGTGAAGCAGGTCCGGCTCAATCCCACCATCCAGTCCAACGTGGTGAGCTACACGGTCATCGTGAGCGCCGACAACGCGGAGGCGAAGTTGAAGCCCGGCATGACGGCGTTCGTGCAGATCACCGCGAACCGCCGCGAGGGCGTTCTGCGCGTGCCCAATGCCGCCCTGCGCTTCCGGCCACCGGCGGACCCCGCGCAGCCCGGCAAGTCCGCCGCGGGCGCCTCCACGAAGCAGGCCGGCGGATCGGGCCCGGGAAAATCAGCTGGCGGAAGGCGCGATGCCGCCATGCGCGTCTTCAAGGTGGACGGCGGCAAGCTCGTGGCCGTGCCCGTCCAGGTCGGGGTTTCCGACACGACGTGGACGGAGATCGTGGGCGGGTCCGTCGCCGAGGGCGACAAGCTCGTCACGCGCGACTTGGCCGGCCAGGGCAGCGCGCAGTCGCAGATGCGCCTGCGCATGTTCTAGGGCCATGTCCGGCCGCTTCATCGAGGTCGAGGATCTCGGCAAGCAATACGAGGCCGCCGCGCCCGGCACACCGCCGGCGCTGCAATCGGTCTCGCTCGCGATCGAGGCGGGAGAATTCGTCGCGGTGATGGGGCCGTCGGGCTCGGGCAAGTCCACGTTCATGAACCTGGTCGGGCTCCTCGACACGCCCACGGGAGGCACCTACCGCCTCAACGGCCAGAACGTCGCGGGCCTCACCACCGACGAACTCGCCCACGTGCGCAACCGCGTCTTCGGCTTCGTCTTCCAGGGCTTCAACCTCCTCAAGCGGATCACCGCCTCGGAGAACGTGGCCCTTCCCATGGTCTATGCCGGCACGCCCGGGGCCGAGCGGCGCCGTCGCGCGGGCGACCTGCTCGCGAAGGTGGGGCTCGCTCCCTACGCCGACGCGATGCCCAACCGCCTCTCCGGCGGCCAGCAGCAAAGGGTGGCCATCGCCCGGTCGCTCGCCAACCACCCGCAGCTGATCCTCGCCGACGAGCCCACGGGAAACCTGGACACGCAAACGAGCGCCGAGATCATGGCCCTCTTCACGACGCTCAACCGCGAGACCGGCGTGACGATCCTGCTGGTCACCCACGAGCACGACATCGCGCAGTACGCGAACCGCCTCATACGCTTCAAGGACGGCCTCGTGGTGCACGACGGCGCCGTGGTCCACGAGGGCGCGGCGTGAACCTCCTCGCCGTGCTGCGCGAGGCCGCGCGCTCCCTCAACGCCAACAAGATGCGCACGTTCCTCACGATGCTCGGCATGGTGATCGGGGTGGCCGCCGTGGTGCTCATGCTCGCGGTGGGCACGGGCGCCCAGAACCAGGTGAACCGCGCCGTCTCCTCGATGGGCAGCAACCTGCTGGTGATCCTTTCCGGGAGCACCAGCGCGGGGACGCTGCGGTTCGGCTCAGGCAATGCACCGACGCTCACCACGGGCGACGCGGAGGCCATCGCGAGCCTGCCCAACGTGCAGGCGGTCGCTCCTACCTTCCCCGGCGGCGCGCAGGTCGCCTACGGCATCAACAACTGGGGCACGCAGGTCCTGGGCGTCACGCCCGAATACACCTCGGTCCGCGACTGGCCCGTGGAATCCGGCGACGCCATCAGCGAGACCGACATCCGCAGCTCCACCCGCGTGGCCCTCCTCGGGGCCACCGTCGTGGAGAAGCTCTTCGACACCGAGGACCCGGTGGGGAAGACCATCCGCATCCGCGGCCAGCCGTTCCAGGTCCTGGGGGTCCTCCGGAAGAAGGGCCAGAGCCTCGACGGGCGCGACCAGGACGACTCCATCCTCGTCCCGATCACTACCGCCCAGAACAAGCTCTTCGGCAATCGCTTCCCCGGCACCGTGCGATTTGTCTTCGTGCAGGCGGTGAGCCAGGAGGCCACCGCCGCGGCGGAAAACGACATCACGCTGCTCCTGCGCCAGCGCCACCGCATCCAGCCGGATGCGGAGGACGACTTCACGGTGCGCAACCTCACGCAGGTGGCGGAGGCCGCTTCCGCCACGGCGCGCATCCTGTCCCTCATGCTCGGGGCCATCGGATCGATCTCGCTCGTGGTCGGCGGCATCGGGATCATGAACATCATGCTGGTGTCGGTGACCGAGCGCACCCGCGAGATCGGCATCCGCATGGCCATTGGCGCGCGCCAGCGCGACGTGCTGATGCAGTTTCTTCTCGAGGCCCTGATGATCTGCATCGTGGGCGGCGTGATCGGCATCGCGTTCGGCGTGGCCGGCGCCCTCGCCATCGGCAACGCGATGAAGATCGAGGTGGCATTCTCGGCGTGGGTGATGCTCGTGGCCTTCGCCGTGTCGGCGGCCACCGGGATCTTCTTCGGGTTCTGGCCGGCCCGCCGCGCCGCGGGCCTGCGGCCGGTCGAAGCGCTACGCCACGAATAGGCGCAGTGCCGCCCTACCAGGGAATCAGCTCCAGGAAACCGGCGACCGATCCGTCCTTTGCGTCGAGCAGGACGCAGTAGTCGCGGCTTCGCGCCTTGAGGGGCAGGAAGCGAAGCTCGCCTTCCTTGCGGCCGAGTTCGCGCGAGCCTGCCGTCGATCCTCGCGCCCTCCTCGGGATGGCGCCTGCGCAGCACGGCGAGCGGCCTCGAGACCTTCAGCGCCCGCGCCGCGAGCACCTCGTACTTCACGTAGTACTGGGGGAAGGTCTGGAGATCGGCACCGGCGAGCGCCGACTGGATGATGCGCATCTGCTCCTTCGAATCCGCGGGGCTCTGTACTCCTACGGTCCGGGGCCGGCCCCAGGGAATGCCCTGGAACGCGGGATCGGACACCCGGGCGAGCTCGGATTCCTTCAGATCGTTGGCCGCGACGAGGTCGAACCGGTCGACGGTGAACACCATGTACACCGGGCGCACCTCGGCGATCACTTGCACGCCGTAGGCGAGCGCGAGCGCCTGGATCGCGCCTATGACGGCCAGGTCCATCCGCAGCAGCCTCCTCGCCTTGCGCGGGTTGAAGACGACCAGCGTGATGAGCGGCCCCAGGACCACGTCCACGCCGAGCAGGATCAGGACGAGGTCGTTTCCGCCCATGGCCGTGAAGAACAGGCCGGGGTACCAGACGAGGAGCATCGTGCCCACGACGATCGTGCCGATCGCCGCGCTGATGCCCAGATGGATCGCAAAGGCCTTCCAGCGATTCATGGCAGGGATGTGCGCTACGGGATGGTCGCAATTATCGCGCAAGGGGAGATGGACGCAAAGCGCCCCCAGAAAAAGAGAAAGGGCGGGGAAAACCCCGCCCTTCCGTACCGCGGCAAAGCAGTCAGGCGATTACAGCGAGGCCTGGCGGCAGTTGGCCGGGAAGAACTTCCATTCGGTGTTGGCCGCATCCGTGCTGCAATGCCAGCCGGTCACCGACGTCGTGCCGTCGTTCAGCACGCCGGGGGACTTCTCGGCTTGCAGGAACAGGTTCTTCGCGTCGACCTTGGCGTCCACCGCCTTGATCTGGACCCCGATCTTCGCGCCGGCAACGGTGACGGCGTTCACGTAGGTGGTCTGGGTCTGCGAGCAACCGGCTTCGTTCACGTTGGCCGGCAGCACGTTCTTCGAGGCGATGAACTCGCCCACGGAGGTCTTGCACGCGCCGGCAGTGGCCGCGACTTCCGTGATCTTGGAACGCTTCAGGTAATCCTGGTAGGCGGGAATGGCGACCGCCGCGAGGATGCCGATGATCGCGACGACGATCATCAGTTCGATCAGGGTGAAACCTTGCTGGATTTTCTTCATCGGGAGACTCCGTTTTGAGTTGGAAGGCTGGGCCAGTGAAACCACACCGGGGTGTGCGGGGTTAATAGAGCAATCGGCGTGCCACGAAACTTTCTCCGGCGGATGTCACCTGAAATACGCCAACTCACTGTTTACCTTACGATTTCCGTACACCCGGGAAATCGCTCCGGATGGCGCCCCGCCTCCGTCAGCCGGGGCCGCTTTCAGGAGCGCCCCACAATCGTGTCGGAGGTCAAAAAGTGCCGATCTTTGTCAGTTTTTGGCGACCTCGTCTCCATCCGCCGTCACCGGGCGCACCCGGTAGTCCGGGTCGATCCACGAAAGGAGGAGCCGCACGGCAAGCCGATTGAGCTGTTTTGCGTCGACCGCCTTCCCGTGCTTCGCCCACTGCGCCTTGGCGCCGTCGATGTCCCCGGAGGTGAGACGCCCCGAGACGGCGATGAACAGGTACTGGGACTTGTCGGCCTTTGCCCAGTCGCGGTCCGCGGCGAGGAGCTTCTCCGCGAGCAGGCCGGCGCGACCCGATTCGCGAAGCGCCATGGCATCGAGCATGTCGAGGCGGTCGCGCTCGACCGCGGGCAACTGCCCGTAGCACCGGGAACCCGAGATCCGTGCGCGAAGCGCGCGGTGCGACGCGGCATCGAGGTACGGGATCGTCGTCCGGTAGAGATCCTCCACGAGATCCACCCACAGGCCGGGACGGCGCGCGCAGTCAGCCAGGCCGTCGCGAAGCATGCGCAGCTGCAGCCACAGGCGCGGCTCGATTCCGGTGATGGCGGCCTCGTCGGCCGCAAGGAAGGCTTGCCAGGAGAGCTTCGCGGTCACCGCCCCCGCGGCGGTCTGGTTCACGATCTTCCACGACGGATCCAGCATCGCGGGGTCGAAGCGGGCATCGCGCGAGAAGAGGCCGGCGAACGGGACGAAGCCCCGGGATATCCCCGCCAGCTCGGAGGCGCTCTCGCGCATGAAGCGGGCCTTGGCCGCCCGCGTGTCGATCATCGGGAAGTAGTCGGAGTTCGCGGGATAGATCCCGGAGCGGAAGAGCGGTTCCAGCGCCCGGCGCGAGCCGACGCGCGACATCTCGAGATCGGCGAGGGACCGGTAGCCGAGTGCGGCCAGGTCGCGCGACATCTCGGGGAAGCGGAACGGCGCATCCGCCATGGCGGGAAGCTTCGCGGCCTTCGTCGCCACGATGAGGATGTCGCCCGTGTTGGTGGTGAAGAGCTGGTAGTCGCCGAAGTGGTTTCCCAGCGCCTTCACGATGGAGGCGAGGAGGTCGAAGTTGATCTCGTAGATCTGCACCCACTGCACCAGCACGCCGTCGTCGGTGATGTGGCGGCGGATCAACTCGTAGAACTCCTCGGAGAAGAGCGAGGAGACGCCGCTCACCCAGGGATTGGAGGGCTCCGAGATGATCACGTCGTAGCGTGCCGCGTGCGAGGCGAAGAAGGTCTTCGCGTCGTCGATGTGGAAGCGGTTTCGCGGGTCGTGGTAGGCGCGCCGGTTGTGGGGGTCGAAGAGCCGGGCTCCCTCGATCATGGTGCGCTCGATCTCGATGGAGTCGACCGCCTCGACCACGGGGCTTCCCAGGACCGCGTGCGTGGTGAGGCCCGAGCCGAAGCCGATGTTCGCCACCTTCTTCGCGTCGGGCTTGAACGCGAACGGCAGCGTGCCGGCGAGCACCATGGTCGGCTCGTCGGTCGAGGGGCGCGTGCGGTTGTGGAACTCGATGGACGCGTCGGGCTTGCCGTTGGTGCGGATGCTGCGGGAGTTGCCGATGTCGACCACGGAAATGGTCGCGGTCTTCCCGTCCCGGTAGTAGATGACCTTCGAGTTCTCCGGCGACAGGAAGATGCCGTAGCGGAAGACGCCCGAGGCCATCTTCAGCTCGTCGAGTTCGCTCGAGACGTAGATCGCCCCGGCGGCGGCGACGAGCGTGGCCACCCCGGCGAAGGCCGTGCGCAGGTTGATGCGCATGCCGATGGCGAATACCGCGGCGGCCATCGCGAGATCGGCGATGGCCCCGAGGCCCGTGAGCCCCTTCACGCCGAAAGCTTCCATCCCGATATGGGTCGCGAAAGCGGCGCCCACGATGCAGCCCGCGGTGTTGGCGCCGTAGATCCGCCCGATGGAGGCCTCGCCGTGGCGGCGCACGAGCAGCGCATTGGTGGCGAGCGGCAAGGTCATTCCGGCGCAGAAGGCGGCCGGGAACATCACCATCATCGAGGCGACGAGGCCGGAGACGTTGAGGAGCACGTAGCCTTCCGTCGTCGGCGAGACCGCCCGCATCGCCCAGGCGACGAACTCCAGCACGCTCCCGTAGACGCCCAGGGCACCGACCGCGAAGATCGCCTTCGCCGCGAGGATCCCCGCGAGCCACTTCATGTCGTCCCGGAACGCATTCGGGATCAGCCGCAGGACGAGTCCGCCGAGGGACATGCCCAGGATGAACGCGGAGAGCATCACCTCGAAGGCGTGGGACGACGCCCCGAGGCCGAGGCTCAGCATCCGGATCCACGCGATCTCGTAGGCGAACGAGGCGCCGCCCGTGGCGAAGGCGAGGATGATCATCAGTCGGAAGAGCCGCTTGCCGCCCTCGCCCGAACCCGCGGGCACCGGGGGGCCCGCGGCACCGGAGATCTCCAAGCGCTTGGTGATGAGCCACACCGCGAAGGCGAGGGTCACGTTGAGCAATCCCGCCGTGAGCATCGCGCCGGGCAGGCCGATGCGCTCGATCAGGTAGAACCCGCTCGCCAGCACGCCGACCGAGGCCCCGAAGCTGTTCGTGAAGTAGAGCATCGACAGCGCCCGCCCGCCCTCCTGCGGGTAGACGCGCATGATCCCCGCGCTCATGAGGGGAAAGGTCGTCCCCAGGAGGATCGAAGCCGGCAGGATCAGCGCCGAGGCCAGCGCCCACTTGAAGAGGTCCACGGCGCCGGTTCCGCCGAGCACCGGCAGGACGGACTCGAACGCCCACCCCGTGACGGAGACGAAGACCCGGTGGAAGGCGATCGCGAGGATGCCGATGGCCAGTTCCGCGATGGCGTATCCCAGCAGCAGTTGCCGGATGCGGTTCGTGTAGCGGCTCACGAGCCAGGAGCCGAGGGCCATGCCGCCCATGAAGATCGCGAGCACGAGCGTCTGCGCGTAGGCGGCGTGCCCGAGGAAGAGCTTGAGGTAGTGGCTCCAGATCGACTCGTAGATGAGCCCCGCGAAGCCGGAAATCGTGAAGAGCGCGAAGAAGACGCTGACGGGAATGCGTGTCGTCATGGGTGGCAGTCGGGAAAGGGGATTGGCGGACCGCCCTCCAGGAGGCAAGATCCGTGCCGCTAGCTTCGGTAACCGGGAATCTTCGAGAGATCCACCTCGTCGAGCTGTTCGGGATCGAGGAATTCCTGGGCGTAGCGCAGGTAGACCCGGTCCTTCACGAAGATGTCGAAGAGATCCGGGTCGACGTGGCCGTTCTCCCTGAACTTGCCAAGGATGGAGAGCGACTCGGAGAGCGTCTTGCCGGGCTTGTAGGGGCGGTCCTTCGCGGTGAGGGCCTCGAAGATGTCGGCGATGCCCATGATGCGGGCCTGCACGCTCATCTGCCCGCGCGTGAGCCCCCGCGGGTAGCCCTTGCCGTCCATGCGCTCGTGGTGCCCCCCCGCGTATTCCGGCACGTTCACCAGGTGGCGGGGCCAGGGCAGCGCCTCGAGCATCTTGATCGTGGCCACGATGTGGTGGTTGATGATCTCGCGCTCCTGCTGGTTGAGCGTCCCGGCGGGAATGTTCAGGTTCGCCTCCTCGTCCCGGGACAGGAAGCGCTCGGGCACGCCGCGCGGCCCCGACCACGTGTACTGGGCGATGCGGGAGACCCGCGCCTGGTCATCCGGGTTCATGCGCTCGCCGCCGATGTTGGTGCGGCGCAGGAACTCGCGGTCGTCGTCGTACTGGCGCACCTTGGCCTCGTAGTCCTCCCGCGCGCGCTGCTCCGAGGCCGCATCCCCCGCCCCCCGCGCGGCGAGCATCGCGCGCAGCATCGCGACCTCCGCCTCGCGCTTGAGCGCCTGGAAGCGCGTATCGACGAGGCCGATCCGGTCGAAGATGGTCTGCAGCTTCGTGGCCTTGTCCACCACGTGAACGGGAGTCGTGATCTTTCCGCAATCGTGCAGCAGCCCCGCGATCTTCAGCTCGTAGCGGTCCTTGTCCGTCATCTGAAAGGACGCGAGCGGGCCTTCGGAGGCGGCATCCGCGGCCTCGGCGAGCATCATCGTGAGCGTGGGCACGCGCTTGCAGTGCCCGCCGGTGTAGGGGCTCTTGTCGTCGATCGCGGTGTTGATCAGCTCGATCAGGGACTCGAAGAGCACCTCGAGCTGCTGGATGAGGAAGCGGTTGGTGATCGCGATCGCCGCCTGGGAGGCGAGCGATTCGGCCAGGCGCCGGTCCTCGTCGCCGAAGGCGGTCACGCCCCCCGTGGCCGCGTCGACGGCGTTCAGGAGCTGAAGCACGCCGATGATCTCCCCCTCGTGGTTCTTCATCGGGACAGTGAGGAAGGAAGTCGACCGGTAGCCCGTGCGCTTGTCGAAGTTGCGCGTCCCCGAGAAGTCGAAGCCCTCCTCCGTGTAGGCGTCGGCGATGTTCACCGTGCTGTCGTTCAGCGCCGCGTACGCGGCCACCATCGTGAGATTCGGGTTGCCGTCCTTGTCGTGCAGCGGAATGGGATAGAAGGGCACCGGGTTGCCGGAGGTGCCGCCCATCGCGATCGAAAGGCTGTCGTTGCGCAGGATCTCGAACTGCAGCTTGTCGTCGACCAGCCGGTAGAGGGTGCCCCCGTCGGCGCGCGTGAGCTTCTTGGCCGCGACCAGGATGGTCTCGAGCAGCTTGTCGATGTCGCGCTCCTGGGAGAGCGCGATGCCGATCGCGTTCAGGTACTCGAGCTTGGAGAGGAAGTGCGACTCGAGCGAACGCTGCAACTCCGCAAGCCTCGCCGGCCTGCCGTCGGGACGCGCCTTCCCGGCCTGCGGCGTCATTTGATGCAGACCGCCCGCACCTGCTTCATGTCGGTGATGCCCTGGAGCACCTTCTCCATGCCGTCCATCTTGAGGGTGAGCATCCCGTCGGAAAGGGCCTGGGCGAAGAGCTGCGCGACCCGGGCGTGCTCCTGGACCATCTTCTTCACCGGATCCGTGCCGACCATGAGTTCGTGCAGGCCCACGCGGCCCTTGTAGCCGGAGCCGCCGCAGACCTCGCACCCCTTGGCCCGGTGCATGACGAAGTCGGGCTTGCCGAAGCCGTAGTCGCGCTGGAAGCGGTCGAAGACCTGCTTGTAGCCGGCGTTCGCGTCCTTCTTGAATTCCTCGGTGTTGCGCAGCTCCTCGCAGTACTCCGTGATGAAGTGCTTGATCTCGTCCTGGCCGGGCGTGTAGGTCTCCTTGCACTTGCACAGGCGCTTGGCCAGGCGCTGGGCGAGAACGCCGAGCAGCGCGTCGGCGAAGTTGAACGGGTCCATGCCCATGTCGAGCAGGCGGATGATCGATTCCGGCGCCGAGTTCGTGTGCAGGGTGGCGAACACCAGGTGGCCGGTGAGCGAGGCCTCGATGCCGATCGAGGTGGTGTCCTTGTCGCGCATTTCACCGACCATGATGATGTCCGGGTCGGCCCGCAGGAAGGCCTTCATGGCCGTGGCGAAGGTGAATCCCGCCTTGGGGTTCACCTGGCATTGCCGCAGGCCCTTCTGCGTGATCTCCACCGGATCCTCGGCCGTCCAGATCTTGGTGTCGACGGTGTTGAGGAACCCCAGCACCGAGTGCAGCGTCGTGGTCTTGCCCGAGCCGGTGGGCCCGCAGACGAAGAAGAGCCCGTAGGGCTTGGACACGCAGTTCTTCAGGCGGTCCATGTTGGCGGGCAGCACGCCCAGCTTGTCCAGGGGGATGGGCTCGCCGGCGGCGAGGATGCGCATCACGACGTCCTCGACGCCGCCGGCCGTGGGGATCGTCGCCACGCGCAGCTCGATGTCGAGGGGCCCGAACTTCTTGAACTTGATCTTGCCGTCCTGGGGCCGGCGCTTCTCGGAGATGTCCAGGTCGCACATGATCTTCAGGCGCGTGACCAGCGCCTGGCGGTAGGAGGCCGGGACCTCGATGTAGGTGTTGAGCGAGCCGTCCTTCCTGAAGCGAATGCCGGTCTTCGCCTTGCCCGGCAGGGGCTCGATGTGGATGTCGGAGGCGCCCTGGTTGTAGGCATCCACGATGATCTTGTTCACGAGCTTCACCAGCTCGTTGTCGGCCGCGGCGGAGACGTCGTCCGCGCCGATCGACATCGGCTCTTCCTCGTCGTCCAGGTTCGACAGGAGGTCGCCGATGGATTCCGAGCTCATGCCCATGTCGGCCGCGCCGCCGAAGAAGTGGGTGAGCGCCAGTGCGAAGTCGCGCTGCGTGGTGACCTTGTAGACGATCTTCGCGCGCGGGAAGACGTTCTCGACCATCCGCGAGTTCCTCACGCGCTCGGGGTCGGTGGCCATCACGAGGATCCCCTGCTTCGAGTCCTCCAGCGGGATCCACTGGTTCGCCTCGCAGTACTCTCGCTTCAGGTTCTTCAGGAGGTCGATCGGCTTGATGCGGTCGCTCTTGTGCGGCTCGTACTCGACGCCGAAGAACTTGGCGAGCGCGGCGCCGATGGACGAGAGCGTGACCTGGAACTCGTCGATGAGGATGTCCTCGACGTGCTTGTTCTTGCGGCGCGCGGCCTTGGTCGCGAGATCGAGCTCTCCGGCCTGGATGATGCTGTCGATGACGAGGTACTCGAACTTCGAGGCGATCTGCCCCGGCATCTGCTGGCGCACGCGAAAGGCGATCGCGAGCGTCTTGGCAAGCTCCATCACCCCCTCGTCGTGGAGCGCGCCGAAGGGCTGCCCCGACAGGGAATTGATGAGCTGCAGCACCCCCATCAACTCGGTGCCCGACTCGCCGCCGAGGATCGGCGCGATCAGCATCTGCTTGGATCGGTAGCCGGTGCGCTGGTCGACCGCCTTGAGGAACGCGAGATTGGGCGAGTACTGACGCAGCTCCGCGTCGTCGTAGACGTCCTTGATGTTCATGTGGCGCCGGTGGAGTGCGCTGAACCCCGCGAGGGAGGATTCCGAGATCGGGAGCTTGATGTCCTTGAAGGAGTTCAGCCCCGTCTTCACCTTGGAGACGATGGACTGGCCGTCCTCGCTCATGGTGTAGATCGTCATCCGGTCCGTCTCGAAGAGCTGGCAGATGTCGCGCGACACCTCGAGGATGATCTCGTCCACGTTGTTCGTCGAGTGGATGCGGTTCGTGACCGCCTGGATCTTCTTCGAGAAGGCGAGCTTGACGGCGACGTCGGCCGCGCCGGCCGTGGCCTGGGGCGCCTTGGGATCGAGGACTGCGCTCATGTGTGCACCTGCCGATCAGAGAGTTGCTTCTGGTCCGTGTCTTCACGCCCCGGTAGCGCTAGAGCATGAACTCCTGGTTGTTCTCGAGCATCCGGGGGCGCCAGCGGCCGGCGGCCTCGGAGATCTCCTTCATCGTGAGCGCGCCCTCGCCCGGCTTGAGGTGGGTGATGAACACCTCGGGTCGCACTCTCAGCTTCTCCAGTTCCTGCGCGAGCATGTCCGGGCAGAGGTGCTTGGAGGCCACCGCGATGTCGCGCTCCTTGTTCGAGAATGCCGTCTCGATGATCAGGTAGCGCAGGTTCGGGGCCTCGTTCACGGCCTTCCAGAGGCCGTCGTTCGTGGTCGTGTCGCCGGAATAGGCGAGGCTCGCCCGGCCGCTGTCCAGAAGATACCCCACCGCGGGCACCGTGTGGTTGGCCGGAAGGGCGGTGATCCGCCGGCCGCCCAGTTCCACCGTCTCGCCGACCTCGATTTCGCGGTAGCGCATGAATGGGGCGTCGCCGTCGGGAATCTGGGTGAAATCCGGCCATACCTTCCAGTTGAAAAGGTGGGAGCGCAGGATGTCCAGCGTGTCCTTGATGCCGTAGACCACGATCGGGCTGCCCCGCATCCAGCACACGGTATCGACGAGAAACGGGATGCTGGTCACGTGGTCCAGGTGCGAATGGCTCACGAAGATGTGGTCGATCTTCGCGAGCCCCTCCAGGGACAGGTCGCCCACGCCGGTACCGGCATCGACGAGGATGTCGTCATCGACGAGGAGCGCGGTGGTCCGCAGGCTCCCGCCGATGCCGCCGCTGCACCCCAGAACCCTGATCCGCATCTGTGCTGACCTCGGCCCGTGGACACGGGATTGTTTCCGCACCGCGTGCCGCGGCGCCGGCCCGGGCCCGAAGCCCGGGATTCACGGGCCATTATTGGCGAAAACGTCGGCGCCGGGTGTGCGGGATCGCACATTCGCCACGTCGGGAAATGCGCTGCGGCCCGGGCACCTGCCCCGGCCGCCTCCTCTCAAGGCTTGAAGAAGAACTCCATTTTCACCCCCGCGATCTCGATCATGTCGTGGTCGGCCAGCGGATGGGCCTGGGCGCCGAGCGACGATCCATTGAGCGTCGGGTAGCTCGCCCCTTCGACGTGGGTGATGAAGTAGCCGTTCGGCCGCTTGGTGATGACCGCCACCTGCAGCCCCGGTTTTCCGATGGTCGTGAGGTTCTTGGTCAGGTCGAGCGTGCGTCCCGCGGCAGCCCCGGAGAGCACCTGGATCGCGGCGTCCGGCAGGGGAGCGTGGTCGGCCTGGGCCGTGGGGCTCTGGGGAGCGGCGGCGGGCTTGACCACCTCCGGCGCAGGCGCAGGCGCCTTCATGCTGGTGACCGTGTCGGTCGCGGACCGTTCCTGGGGGGTTCCGGCGACCTGGGGCGGAGGCGCGGCGGGCTTCACCGGGCTGCGGATGATCATCGTCTTCTCGAAATCCGCGGCCGAGGTCTGCGAAGGCGCATCGTTGAAGTACTTGAGCTTGTGCTTGCCGATCTCGATGACGTCGTTGTTCTGCAGGAAGTGCTTCTTGATCGGCTTGCCGTTCACGAGGGTGCCGTTCGTGCTGCCCAGGTCCTCGATGAACGAGTCGTTGAGGATCGTGATGATCGCCGCGTGCTCGCCGCTCACCGCGAGGTTGTCGATCTGGATGTCGTTGTGCGGCTTCCTCCCGATGAGGGTGCGCTCCTTGGAGAGCGTGTGCTCCTTGAGCACCTGCCCGTCGACACTCAGTATCAGCTTGGCCATGGTCGGTTTCCTTCGGATTACCTGAATAGTGCCTTGAATCGCGCAAGCCAGCCACGCGGCACGGCGAAGGGCTCGGCGACGCTCACGAGCATCGCCGATACGTTGTCGCGGCCACCGTTGTCGTTGGCCGCTTGTACGAGTTGCTGGACGGTGAGGCTCGGATTGGACCGCAGGGTGAGGAGCGTGAGCCGGATCTCCTCGTCCTCCACCATGTCGTTCAATCCGTCCGAGCACAGCAGGTAGAGATCCTCGGGTTCCGTCTCGTAGACATGGAGCTCGGGTTCGACGCTCGGGTCGATGCCGAGCGCCTTGGTGACGAGGTTTCGGTTCTGCGAAAGCTTGGCTTCCTCCGGCGTGATGAGCCCCGAATCGAGCTGCTCCTGGAGAAGCGAGTGGTCGCGCGTGACCTGGTCCATCGCCTCTCCCCGCAGGCGATAGAGGCGCGAATCCCCGATATGGGCCACGCTCACGAAATTGTCGTAGAAAAGGCAGACCACGAGCGTCGTGCCCATGCCGGCGCATTCGGGGTTGTTTTGCGAGGTGGTGAAGATGGCGGTGTTGGCCCGCGCGATCTGCTCCCGGATGAGGCGTTCCGCAAGGCTCATCGCCTCCTCGCGGGCAAGGCCGTCCACCTCCCGGGGGTTCCAGTACTCCGCCAGCCCGTCGGCGATCAACGATGTCGCCATGCCGCTTGCCACCTCCCCCGCGTTGTAGCCACCCATGCCGTCCGCGAGGACGTAAAGCCCGATCTCGGGACGCAGCTCGACGCAGTCCTCATTGTGGTCACGGACCCGCCCGGGGTCCGTGAGGCTTGCGCTCTGCAGCGCCTGGGCGAGGCTCACTTCCCCTCGCCCCAACGGCGGTGCGCGGGAAGGGCGAGCGCCACGGCCGTCCTCAGGCTGGCGCCTCGCGCTCCGCTCTCCCTTGTTCGGTGCGCCCGATGGTCCATGTATTTCTCGATTCTTGTGGTTGCCGGTCGCGAGGCCCCTCCGGCCAGCGCCCGCGGAAACTGCCACCAGCCCTGGCTGAAGGCTAGTTCCGCCCCCTGACGAAAAAGTGCAAAAACCCGTTTTTATAATAACTTAAAATGTTTTTTTGAGAAACAGTCCTGATTGTCGGCCCGATGTCACTGATTTGTCTAGGGGTTTTTGATGCCGGGGCACCCTCCCCGCCCCTGCGGGAACCCCACCGCCCCCGAGGGAACCCAAGTTGCCAGCCATTATACGATTGGGTCTAATGGAGTCCTTCCTCGCAGCAGCGCCCTCCTGAACCACCCCCTTCCCCCGAGGCCACCATGGACCGCTTGCAAGACATCGACCCGTTGGAAACCCGAGAGTGGGTCGACTCGCTGGAAGCCATCCTCGCCGTCGAAGGCCCGGATCGCGCCCATTTCATCCTCGAAAGCCTCATCGACAAGGCGCGCCATTCGGGCGTGAACCTGCCTTACAGCGCCGACACCGCCTACATCAACACGATCCCGCCGCACCTGGAGCAACCGATCCCGGGCGACATGGAGATCGAGAACCGGCTGCGCAACATCGTGCGCTGGAACGCGGTGGCGATGGTGCTGCGGGCCGGACGCAAGGACCTGGAGCTGGGCGGCCACATCGCGAGCTTCGCTTCCGCGGCGGCGCTCTACGACGTGGGCTTCAACCACTTCTGGCACGCGCCGACCAAGGACCATTGCGGCGACCTGATCTACATGCAGGGCCACTCCTCGCCGGGCGTCTATGCGCGCGCCTTCCTGGAGGGGCGCCTCACGGAGGCGCAGCTGGACATGTTCCGCCAGGAAGTCGACGGCAAGGGCATTTCCTCGTACCCGCACCCCTGGCTCATGCCCGACTTCTGGCAGTTCCCGACCGTGTCCATGGGCCTGGGGCCCATCCAGGCCATCTACCAGGCGCGGTTCCTGCGCTACATCGAGGATCGGGGGCTCGCTCACACGGAGAGCCGCAAGGTGTGGGCCTTCATGGGCGACGGCGAGATGGACGAGCCCGAATCCATGGGCGCCATCGGCATGGCCGCGCGCGAGGGCCTCGACAACCTGGTGTTCGTCGTCAACTGCAACCTGCAGCGGCTCGACGGCCCGGTGCGCGGCAACGGCAAGATCATCCAGGAACTCGAGACCAACTTCCGCGGCGCCGGCTGGAACGTGATCAAGGTCATCTGGGGCTCCTACTGGGATCCCCTGCTCGCCAAGGACAAGAAGGGGATCCTCCTGAACCGCATGGAGGAAGCGGTCGACGGCGAGTACCAGAAGTTCAAGAGCCGCGACGGGGCGTACGTGCGCGAGCACTTCTTCGGCAAGTACCCGAAGCTCAAGGCGATGGTGGCCAGCATGTCCGACGAGGACATCTGGCGCCTGAACCGCGGCGGCCACGACCCGCACAAGATCTACGCGGCCTACCACGCCGCGGTGAACCACGCGGGGCAGCCCACCGTCATCCTGGCGAAGACCGTGAAGGGATACGGCATGGGAGCCGTGGGCGAGGGAAAGAACGTCGCCCACCAGCAGAAGAAGATGCCGATCGAGGTGCTGCGCCAGTTCCGCGATCGCTTCGCCATTCCGATCCAGGACGATCGCTCGCCGACCTGCCCTACTACAAGCCGGCGGACGATTCCGCGGAGATGAACTACCTGCGGGAGGCGCGCGCAGCTGGGCGGCTCCGCTCCCGCAGCGCCGCCGCCGCTCCGCGAGCCTCGACGCCCCGAAGCTCGAGGCCTTCAAGGCGCTCCTGGAGGCCACGGCCGAGGGCCGCGAGAACTCCACCACGATGGCGTTCGTGCGCGTTCTCACGACCCTCGTGCGGGACAAGAACATCGGCCGCAACATCGTGCCGATCGTGCCGGACGAGTCGCGCACCTTCGGCATGGAGGGCCTCTTCCGCCAGCTGGGCATCTACTCCTCCGTGGGCCAGCTCTACGAGCCCGAGGACAGCGACCAGCTCATGTTCTACAAGGAGGACAGGAACGGCCAGATCCTCCAGGAGGGCATCAACGAGGCGGGCGCGATGTGCTCGTGGATCGCCGCGGCGACCTCGTACTCGACCAACAACGTGCCGATGATCCCGTTCTTCATCTTCTACTCGATGTTCGGCCTGCAGCGCGTCGGCGACCTCGCCTGGGCCGCGGGGGACATGCGCGCCCGCGGTTTCCTGCTGGGCGGCACCGCCGGGCGCACGACCCTGAACGGCGAGGGCTTGCAGCACGAGGACGGGCACAGCCACATCCTCTCCTCCATGATCCCGAACTGCCGCTCCTACGATCCGACCTTCGCCTGCGAGGTCGCGGTGATCGTCCAGGACGGCCTGCGGCGCATGATCGAAGACCAGGAGGACGTCTTCTACTACATCACCGTGATGAACGAGAACTACGCGCACCCGGCGCTGCCCGAGGGCGCGCGCGAGGGCATCCTCAAGGGGATGTACCGGCTTTTTGGAGGCGGCGCCGGAAAGGGCGCGCGCGTGCAACTCCTCGGAAGCGGCACGATCCTGCGGGAAGTGATCGCCGCCGCCGAACTGCTGGCCGCCGACTGGGGCGTGGCCTCGGACCTGTGGAGCTGCCCGAGCTTCACGGAGCTGCGTCGCGACGGCATGGCGGCGGCCCGCTGGAACCTCCTGCACCCCACCGAGAAGCCCCGCCCGTCCCACGTCGAGCAGTGCCTCGCGGGCACCAAGGGCCCGGTCATCGCCTCGACGGACTACGTGCGCGCATTCGCCGACCAGATCCGCGAGTTCGTCCCGCGTCGCTACAAGGCGCTGGGCACCGACGGCTTCGGGCGCAGCGACTCGCGCGAGAACCTGCGCCGCTTCTTCGAGGTCGACCGCCACTACGTGGTGCTGGCTGCGCTCAAGGCGCTCGCGGAAGACGGCGAGATCCCGGCGGCCAAGGTGGCCGAGGCGATCAAGAAGTACGGCATCGACGCCGCGAAACCCGCGCCCTGGACGGTCTGAGCGCCGCCCGGGTCCCCACAACGACAACGCGAGGAGAACGCCTTGGCCGTCATCGAGGTCAAGGTCCCCGACATCGGGGACTTCAAGGACGTGCCCGTCATCGAGCTGCTGGTCAAGCCCGGCGACGTGGTGAAGAAGGAGGATTCGCTCGTCACGCTCGAGAGCGACAAGGCGGCGATGGACGTGCCCGCGCCCGCCGCCGGCGTCGTGAAGGAGCTGAAGGTGAAGCTCGGCGACAAGGTGAGCGAGGGCAGCGTCGTGCTGGTCCTCGAACCGTCGGAGGCGGCTTCCCCGAAGCCGGCAGCAGCCGCCGGAGCGCCGGCTGCGCCCGCGACCCTCCACCTCCGACGCAGACTGCGCCTCCCGCGCCCCCGCCCGCGTCGCAGCGTCGCCCCGGCCATCGCCCGTCGCCGCGGCACCCCTCCCGAATCCGGGGCCCGCCCATGCGAGCCCCGGGGTGCGCCGCTTCGCCCGTGAACTGGGCGTGGATCTCGCGAAGCTGAAGGGTTCGGCCCCCAAGGGCCGCATCGTCAAGGAAGACATCCAGGCCTTCGTGAAGGACGCGCTTTCCGGAACCGGCGCGGCGCGCGCCACCGGCGGCGGGTTCGCCGACCTCGGCCTGCCCGCCTGGCCCAGGGTGGACTTCGCGAAGTTCGGCCCCATCGAGGCGCAGCCCCTCTCGCGCATCAAGAAGATCTCGGGGCCGGTGCTCGCGCGCAACTGGGTCATGATCCCCCACGTCACGCAGTTCGACGAAGCGGACATCACCGACCTCGAGGCCTTCCGCGCGCGCGTGAACGAGGAGAACGCGAAGGCCGGCATCAAGGTGACCCCGCTCGCATTCCTCGTGAAGGCCGTCGTTGCCACGCTGAAGAAGTACCCCGCGTTCAACAGCTCGCTCGACGGCGACAACCTCGTCGTGAAGCACTACTGGCACATCGGCTTCGCCGCCGACACCCCCAACGGCCTCGTGGTCCCGGTGCTGAAGGACGCCGACCAGAAGGGCATCACGCAGATCGCGAAGGAAATGGGCGAGCTCGCCGCCAAGGCGCGCGAGGGCAAGCTCGGCCCGGCGGAAATGCAGGGCGGGACTTTCACCATCTCCTCGCTGGGCGGCATCGGCGGCACGGCGTTCACGCCGATCATCAACGCGCCCGAGCTGGCGATCCTGGGCGTGTCCAAGGCCTCCATGAAGCCGGTCTGGAACGGCCGGGAATTCGCGCCGCGCCTGATGATGCCGTTGTCGCTCTCCTACGACCACCGCGTGCTCGACGGCGCCGCGGCGGCCCGCTTCACCACCTACCTCGCCCTGGTCGTCGCCGACCTGCGGCGCGGCATGCTCTAGGAGGGTCCCCGCCATGGCAATCCTCGAGATCAAGGTTCCCGACATCGGCGACTTCAGGGACGTCCCGGTCATCGAAGTGCTGGTGAAGCCGGGCGACGCCGTGAAGAAGGACGCTTCCCTGGTCACGCTCGAGTCCGACAAGGCGACGATGGAAGTGCCATCGACCCACTCCGGGACGGTGAAGGAACTGAAGGTGAAGCTGGGCGACCGGCTCTCCGAGGGCGCCGTGATCCTGCTCCTCGAGAGCGCGGAAGCGGCGAAGCCCGCGCCCGCCCGCCCGGCCCCCCCCCGCCGCGCCCCGCCCCGCCGCCTCCGCCGCCGGCCGCAGGGCCGCGCAACCGTCGCTTCGCGAGGCGCTCACCTCCACCCTCGCGAGCCTGGATGCCGACCTGCACGCCGAGGTGCTTGTGCTCGGCGCCGGGCCAGGCGGGTACACCGCGGCCTTCCGCGCGGCGGACCTCGGCAAGAAGGTCGTGCTCGTGGAGCGCTACGCCACGCTGGGCGGCGTGTGCCTCAACGTGGGCTGCATCCCGTCCAAGGCGCTGCTGCACGCCGCGAAGGTCATCGCGGACGCCGAGGACATGGCCGCGCACGGCGTGTCGTTCGGCCCGCCGAAAATCGACATCGACGGCATCCGCGGCTTCAAGGACGGCGTCGTCGGCAAGCTCACCAAGGGCCTTTCGAGCCTCGCCAAGGCGCGCAAGGTCACCGTGGTGCAGGGGCGCGCCAAGTTCACCTCCGCCCATGCGGTCGCGGTGGAAACGAAGGAGGGCCGCAAGGTGGTCTCCTTCGACCACTGCATCATCGCCGCGGGCTCGCAGTCCGCGCGCATCCCCGGCTTTCCCTACGACGATCCGCGCCTCCTCGATTCCACGAGCGCGCTGGCGCTCCGGGACGTCCCGAAGCGCCTGCTCATCATCGGCGGCGGCATCATCGGCCTCGAGATGGCCACCGTCTACGACGCGCTCGGCTCGAAGGTGACCGTTGTCGAGTTCATGGACCGCCTGATTCCCGGCGCGGACCCGGACATCGTGCGCCCGCTAGCCAAGCGGATCGAGAAGCGCTACGAGAAGATCCTCCTGAAGACCAAGGTCGCGAAGATCGAGGCGCTCAAGGAGGGGCTGCGCGCCACCTATGAAAGCGCCGACGGCTCGCCCGGCGCGCCGCCGCCGCAGGTCTACGACCGCGTCCTCCTCTCCGTCGGCCGCCGTCCCAACGGAAAAAACCTCGCCGCGGAAAAGGCGGGCGTGAAGGTGGACGAGCGCGGCTGGATCGCCGTGGACAACCAGATGCGCACGAACATTCCGCACATCCACGCCATCGGCGACATCGTGGGCGAGCCCATGCTCGCGCACAAGGCCACGCACGAGGGCAAGCTCGCGGCCGAGGTGATCGCCGGCATGCACCACCACGTCTGGGAGGCGCGAACGATTCCCAGCGTGGCCTACACGGATCCGGAGGTCGCCTGGATGGGGCTCTCGGAGGCGGAGGCAAAGGCAAAGGGCGTCGAGTACGAGAAGGCGCTCTTTCCCTGGGCCGCGAGCGGCCGCGCCATCGGCATGGGCCGCGAGGAAGGGCTCACGAAGATCCTTTTCGAGAAGGGAACCAAGCGCATCCTCGGCGCGGCGATCGTGGGCCTGAACGCGGGCGAACTCATCGCCGAGACGGTGCTGGCACTCGAGATGGGCGCGGACGCGGAGGACATCGGCCTCACCATCCACCCGCACCCGACGCTGTCGGAGACGGTGTTCTTCAGCGCCGAGATCGCCGAGGGAACCATCACCGACATGATGCCGAAGGCACGGACCGCGTCGTAGCGCCGCCCGGGAGGCGCGATCAGGCCCCGGCGGGGCCTTTCAGTTCCACGGTGTTGCCCTCGGGATCGCGAACGTAGATCGAGGGGCCCTCGCCTTCCGCGCCGAACCGGCGCGCGATCTCGCCGGGCTCGAAACCACGCGCGGCGAGGAAGGCGCGGATGGCCTCCCCGTCGAAGGGCTCGATGCGCAGGCAGAAATGGTCGAGGTTCCTTGCTTCCGGCCCCGGCGCCGCACCGCCTTCGCGCCCAAGCTTTCCGTTCACGTCCACGAGGTCGATGAGGCTCGCGCCCGCGCGCAACTGGATCAACCCGAGGTCATTCCGCCTGCGCTCGAGCGTGCAGCCCAGGACGGCGATGTAGAAGTCGGCCAGGGACTGCGCGTCGCGGGCGCGAAGGACGAGGTGGTCGATGCCCGTCGGGCGGATCATGGCCTCAGGGGAGCACCGCGGCGGCGACTATGGCGAGCGCGGAGAGCGTGGCGAGCCGCACCGGGTTGTAGAACGACCGGGGCTTCGCCTCCGCATCGACGATCCCGACGACCGCGCGCGCCTCGTCGAGGAGCGGAAGGCACGCCTCCGACTGCACTTCCCCGTCGCACACGTAGAAGCCGCCGCCGTCCGCCACGTGGCGCTTCACGTCGTCTATCACCAGGGCCCGCCCGGTGAGGCCGACCGTGCTGTTCGTGCTGCCCGCCGCGAACTCCGGCGTGAGCGGGAACTCGGCCCGGCTCGCGCGCCCGACGTAGGCGAGCTTCACCAGCACGGGGGAACCCGCGGGAGTCGTGCGGCGCTGGTAGATGCCCACCCAGTCGGATCCGGTCGTCTCCTGGGCCCGTTCCACGAGCCGCTCGAGGAGCGCAAGGCGCCGCGTGGCCTGCTCGCTACGGCCGCCGAGGATACCGCTGAGGTCGTAAGGAACCGGCGCCAGCGCATCCGGCAGGGAGCAGGTGCCGTCCTCGGTCAGCATCGGCACCGGGTACGCGTAGAGAGACGCCGCGTCGCCGATCGCGACCTTGTCGGCCATGGCCTCGAGGAAGTCGGCGATCGCGAGCGCCACTTCGTCTTCGTGGCCTTCGACCTGGTCGAGCCCCGCGGCGCGCAGGTAGGCCGCCACGCGGGCCGCGCCATCGGGCGTGTTCAACGGCCGGCCGGTCATCGGTTCGGATTTTCCATGGGTCATTTCCGCGGGGCATCGACCTTGAAATCGACGAACTCGAAGTCGAGCCCGCGCGAGCGCATCCAGTCGGCCACCGCGAAGCCGGTGGCGCGCGGCCAGGGCTTCAGGTCCGCCGGCGCGTGCCTGCGGTACTCGACGATCTCCTCTCCCAGCGTGACCGTGCCGGTGGCGACCACGTGGTAGCAGAGCATGACTTCGTTCTTGCGCTCGAAGATGTAGTTGCCGATGAGGCTCGTTTCCACCACGTCGAGGCCGAGTTCCTCCTTCACCTCGCGGACCACGGCGGCGCGGGGATCCTCACGCGCCTCGAGATAGCCGGTGACCAGCGCGAACCAGCCTTCGGGCCATGCGCGGTTGCGGGCAAGGATGATTTCCCCTTCGTGCTCCACGAGCGCGCCAACGGCGGGCACGGGGTTTCCCCACTGGACGAAGCCGCAGGCCTCGTCCGGGCAGGCGCGGCGCACGACGTCCTCGCCGCTGTCGTCGGCGATGGCGCGCTCGGCCAGGGGCCGGGCGCAGCGCGGGCAGAACGCGAAAACCTCGTCGCTCACGATGCGGCCCTGTCCTCGCCATCGAGCGCCCGGCGCACGCGCCGCACGCCGCCGAAGACCGCGGCGGCGACGACCGGGATGGCGATGCCCATCACGACGTCCGGGTTCCAGTCGAGGCCGGCCGCCTTCGCCGCCTTCGCGAGCACGCCCACCAGCGACACGCCGTAGTAGGTGATGACGACCACCGAGAGCCCCTCCACCGCCTGCTGCAGCCGCAACTGCAGGCGCCCCCGGCGATTCATCGCCTCGAGGATCTTCTGGTTCTGGTGCTCGCGCTCGATGTCCACCCGCGTGCGCAACAACGCGCTGGCCCGGGTAACTCGCTCGGCGAGGTTCGCGATCCGCCTGGAGGTGCTGCGGCAGGTCGCCATGGCGGGCGCGAGCCTCCTGTGCAGGAACTCCTCGATCGTGGACAGCCCCGGGATGCGCACTTCGCGAAGTTCCGCGAGCCGGCGCATGACGATCGCGTCGTAGGCCTCCGCGGCCTCGAAGCGAAAGCGCGTCGCGCTTTGGAGATGTTCCACCCGTGCGGCGAGATGCGTGAGGTCGTCGAGGAGCTTCGCCTCGTCCTCGGGCGTGGCCCCGGCGATGCGCTCCACGATGGCGGCGAGTTCGATCTCCATGGCGCCCAGGTCCGGCGCGGCCTTGCGCGCCACGGGGAAGGCGGAAAGCGCCATCATGCGGTAGGTCTCGATCTCGAGCAGGCGCTGCACCATCCGTCCCGCCTGCCCGAGCCCCATCTCGCGGTTGAGCAACAGGATGCGCGTGAAACCGTCCTCGCGGATGCGGAAGTCCGTGTATCCCCACCCCCGGCCCGCCGCCGACGGCACCGCCGACGACGGTGTCGCCGGGCGCGCGAAAGGCATCCGCGGGCGGAGCCTCCCCCGGGAAGGGCACGAGATCGATCGACACGGCGACCACCACCTCGCCGGGAATCGCGGCTGCGATGGCGGGCCAGCCGGCGCGCTCCAGCACCGCGGCGGGTGCGATCTCTCCCGCGCCTTCTGCGAAGAAGGTGTAGCTCGCGAATTCCGAGTGTCCCTCCCACTTGAAACGCAGTCCGGCGGACAGCGTGATGACCGCATGGTCGACGCCGGGTGCGACCGGGCTACCCGCGGCCTGCGCCAGGTTTGCGAGCGCCTTCCGGTGGGCCGCGCGGTCCGCGGGATCGTGGCGAATCGCGAGGTAGACCACGTGCTGCGCCCCGGCGAGGCGCACGGGCGGCCGCGAATGCACCTCGTCATTCAACGCATGGCGCAACTCGTGCTCGGGCAGGAGAAAGCCGGTGTGGCCCATGGTCCTTGCGCGCTCCCGCGGCAGGCGGCGGCTAAAGCCGCTCGCCGAGCCAGCCCTCCACGCTCCGGAGCGCCTCGGGCAGCGCCGCGGGATCCGTGCCGCCGGCCTGCGCCATGTCGGGGCGGCCGCCGCCCTTGCCGCCCACCTGCTGGGCCACCATATTGACCAGCTCGCCGGCCTTGACCTTGGCGGTGAGGTCGGCGGTAACGCCGGCGATCAGCGAGACCTTGCCGTCGGCCACGGAGGCGAGAAGCACCCCGCCGCTGCCCAGGCGCGCCTTCACCTTGTCGAGGGACTCACGCAGCATCCCGGCATCCGCACCGTCGAGCTGTACGGCCACCGCCTTCACGCCCTTGATCGTGCGCGTCCCCGCGTCGAGCACGTCGTCGAGCCTTCCGGCCGCAAGCTGTCCCTTGAGCCTGGCGACCTCCTTCTCGAGCGACTTCACGCTCTCGATCACCTGGGCGATCTTCGCATCGAGTTCCTGGGGTTGCGCCCTGAGGGCCTCGGCCGCGCGCGCCAGGCGCTCGCGGTCGGTTCGCGCCTGCTCGAGCGCCACGCCGCCGGCCACCGCCTCCACGCGCCGTACGCCGGCCGCCACGCCGCCTTCGGAGACGATGCGGAAGTAGCCGATGTCCCCCGTGCGCGCGACGTGGGTTCCGCCGCACAATTCGCGCGAGGTGCCGATGTCGAGCACGCGCACCTCGTCGCCGTACTTCTCGCCGAAGAGCATCATCGCGCCGATCTTCTGCGCGTCGTCGATGGCCATCACGCGCGCCTGCGTGGCCGCGTTGGCGAGGATCTCGGCGTTCACGATCTCCTCGACGCGGCGAATCTCCGCAGCGCTCATCGGCGCGTTGTGGCTGAAGTCGAAGCGGGTCTTGTCTTCGTCGACGAGGGAGCCCTTCTGCAGCACGTGCGGACCCAGCACCTCGCGCAACGCCTTGTGCATGAGGTGCGTGCTGGAGTGGTGGCGCATGGTGCGCGTGCGCTTGTCGAGGTCGACCTGGGCCGCCACCGTGTCGCCCACCGCGAGTTCGCCCGTCTTCACGACGCCGTAGTGGCCGAACACGTCCGGCTGGATCTTCTGCGTGTCCTCCACCGCGAAGAGCGTGAGGCACACCCCGCCCCGGGTGAACTCCCCGCGGTCGCCCACCTGGCCGCCGGACTCCGCGTAGAAGGGCGTGCGGTCGAGAACCGCCACACCCGCCTCGCCCGCCGCGAGGCTCTTCACGGGGCTGCCTTCACGGTAGAGCGCCACGACACGGCCTTCCTCGGAGAGCGTCTCGTAGCCGCGGAAGGCCGTCTTCGCGCCGCGGTAATCGAGCTGCGCGCCGGCCTTGAACTTGCTCGCGGCCCGCGAGCGCTCCTGCTGCTCGGCCATCGAGGTGTCGAACGCCTCCATGTCCACCGTGAAGCCGCGCTCGCGGCCGATGTCGGCCGTGAGGTCCACGGGGAACCCGTAGGTGTCGTAGAGCTTGAAGGCCGTCCCGCCGTCGAGCTGCTTGCGGCCCCCGGCGAGCGCCGTGTCGAGGATGGCCATGCCGTTCTCGAGCGTCTCGCCGAAGCGCTCCTCTTCCTGGCGAAGCGTCGCGGTTACGCGCCCCTCGGACTGGCGAAGTTCGGGATAGGCCTCGCCCATCTCCGCCGCGAGGTCGCCCACGAGCTTGTAGAAGAAGGGCTGCTTGCAACCCAGCTTGTACCCGTGGCGCATGGCGCGGCGCGCGATGCGGCGCAGCACGTAGCCCCTGCCCTCGTTGCCCGGAATGACGCCGTCGCAGATGAGGAAGGCGCAGGCGCGGATGTGGTCCGCGATCACCCGGAGCGAGGGCGAGGCGAGGTCCTGGTGACCGGTCTCCCGCGCCGCCGCCTTCACCAGCGCCTGGAAGAGGTCGATCTCGTAGTTCGAGTGGACGTGCTGCAGCACGGCCGCGAGGCGCTCGAGGCCCATGCCCGTGTCGACGCAGGGCTTGGGCAGCGGGTGCATCGTGCCCGCCTCGTCGCGGTTGAACTGCATGAACACCAGGTTCCAGATCTCGATGTAGCGGTCGCCTTCGGCATCGGGCGAACCCGGAGGGCCGCCCGCGATCCCCGGGCCGTGGTCGTAGAAGATCTCCGAGCAGGGCCCGCAGGGGCCGGTGTCGGCCATTTGCCAGAAGTTGTCGCTCTCGAAAGGCCGCCCGCCGGGCTTGTCGCCGATGCGGATGCAGCGCTCGGCAGGAACGCCGATCTCCTTCGTCCAGATGTCGAAGGCCTCGTCGTCGGTCTCGTAGACCGTGGTCCAGAGCTTCTCCGGCGGGAGGCCGTAGACCTTCGTGATGAGTTCCCACGCGAAGTGGATGGCGTCGCGCTTGAAGTAGTCGCCGAAGCTGAAGTTGCCCAGCATCTCGAAGAAGGTGTGGTGGCGCGCGGTGTAGCCCACGTTCTCGAGGTCGTTGTGCTTGCCGCCGGCGCGCACGCAGCGCTGCGAGGTGACGGCGCGCTTGTAGGCGCGCTTCTCCGTGCCGAGGAAGACGTCCTTGAACTGGACCATCCCGGCGTTCGTGAAGAGCAGCGTCGGATCGTTGCCGGGAACGAGGGGGCTCGACTGCACCGGCTGGTGGCCCTTGGAGGCGAAGAAGTCGATGAATTTCTTGCGGATTTCGCTGGTCTTCATGGGGTGCGACGAGGCGGCGGGCTAAACGGCGAGGATACCAAATGCAAGCCCCTGCCGAGACAGCGCCGCGAAATCGAAACGGCCCCGCGGGCCGCTTTCAGGTAGACTTCCTCCCGCAGGATAGTCAAGCCGTGAATTACGCAGTCCTTCCTCGCCGCGATGCGGTGACCGATGTGGCAGTCCATTCCCCACTTGATCGTCGTGTCCGACACGGGGCTCGGTTTTGTCTCGGAAATCGATTGAGGAGGCACCAGCAATGGCAACCGGCATCGTGAAGTGGTTCAACGACTCCAAGGGCTTCGGCTTCATCACCCCGGACGACGGCGGCAAGGATCTCTTCGCCCACCATTCGTCCATCCAGATGGACGGCTACAAGTCCCTGAAGGAAGCGCAACGCGTGGAGTTCGACGTGCAGGAAGGTCCCAAGGGCCCGGCCGCGGCCAACATCCGCGCGCTCTAGCCTGGAACCGCCGCGCGAGACGCGGCGGGCGAATGACCGAAAGGGCCCGGGAAACCGGGCCCTTTTTTTTCATGCCGCGTGGATACGCGGCACCCGGGCTAGGGCTTGCGGCCGGCCCCGTCGCGAAGCAGCTTCAGTATGGATTCCAGGGCAAATCCCCGGCCTTGAAGGAAGCGGACCTGGCGGGATTTTTCCCTTGCGTCGCGGGGCAGGCAGCCGAACCGGCTTCGCCACGCAGCTTCCAGGGCCTCGCCCTCGCCGGCCCGCGAGCGCAGGAGCGCCTGCGCGATCGCCTCCGGCTCGATGCCCTTCTCGCGCAGGTGATGCGCGATCTTCAGGGGCCCGAACCGGCGCGATTTCGCGCGCACCGCCTGTTCGACGAAGCGCTCCTCGGAAAGCCATCCGCGCTTCGTGAAGTCGTCGAGGAGCGCCTCGAGGTCGAGGCCCTCCTGCGCATGGGGTGCGAGCTTTCGCCGCAGCTCCGCCCGCGAATGCTCGCGGCGGGCCAGCAGCCTCAGCGCACGCGCGCGAAGGGGTTCATCGACCGCGGCGACAGTAAATCCCCAGGCCATGGACGGAATGCTTCGCGTCCCGTAGCCAGCAGGATCAGTCCGCCTCGGCCGCGTCTGCCGCATCGTGGGCGAGCGGCATGCCGCCGGCGATGCCGACGGCCTCGCGGATCTTCGTCTCGATCTCGTCGGACATCGCCGGGTTTTCCCTGAGGAATTCCCGCGTGTTGTCCTTGCCCTGGCCGATCTTCTCGCCCTTGTAGGCGTACCACGCGCCGCTCTTGTCGATGATGCGGTGCTGCACGCCCAGCTCGATGATCTCGCCGTGGCGCGAGATGCCCTCGTTGTAGAGGATGTCGAAGTCGGCGACCTTGAACGGGGGCGCCACCTTGTTCTTCACCACCTTCACGCGCGTTTCGTTGCCGATGACCTCCTCGCCGCGCTTGATGGAGCCGATGCGGCGGATGTCCATGCGGACGGACGCGTAGAACTTGAGCGCGTTGCCGCCCGTCGTGGTCTCGGGGTTGCCGAACATCACGCCGATCTTCATGCGGATCTGGTTGATGAAGATGAGGCAGCGTGTTGGTGCGCTTGATGTTGGCGGTGAGCTTACGCAGCGCCTGGCTCATCAGGCGCGCCTGCAGGCCCATCTGCGGCTCGCCCATCTCGCCCTCGATCTCGGCCTTGGGCGTCAGCGCGGCGACCGAGTCGACCACGATCACGTCGACCGCGCCGGAACGCACCAGCATGTCGGCGATCTCGAGCGCCTGCTCACCGGTATCCGGCTGGGAAATCAGCAGATCGTCGATGTGTCGACGCCGATCTTCTGAGCATACTGCGGGTCGAGCGCGTTCTCCGCGTCGATGAAGGCCGCCGTGCCGCCGAGCCTCTGGATGTTGGCGATGACCTGGAGCGTGAGCGTGGTCTTGCCGGACGATTCCGGGCCGTAGATTTCAACGACCCGGCCGCGCGGAAGGCCGCCGACGCCCAGGGCGAGGTCGAGGCCGAGGGAACCGGTGGAGACGACCTCGATGCCCTTCTCGACGTCCTTGTCGCCCATGCGCATGATCGCGCCCTTGCCGAACTGGCGTTCGATCTGGGTGAGCGCGGCCTGCAGGGCCTTCGCCTTGTTTTCGTCCATCTTGGGGGTTTCGGTGGCGCTGGTGGAGATGACTTTGAGCATTGGAATTATCCCATATCGGTAAGGTTGAACTTTCCGCCCAGGGCCCGTCTCAGCGCGTGCTGCGCACCAAACCCGCCATCACACCGAAAATTTCCAGGCGCCCACGGGGGCGAATGACCGGGAAGGCTTTGTTCGCGGGCTTCAGGACGAACGTGCCCTTTTCTCGGTCCAGGTACTTCACGGTGAATTCGTTGTCCACGATCGCGACGACGATCTCGCCGACGTTCGCGTTGGGTTGCTGCTCGACGACGATCAGGTCGCCGTCGTGGATGCCGGCGTCGATCATCGACTCGCCCTTCACGCGCACCAGGCTCGTCTTCGACGGCACGCGGATGAGGTAGTCGTCGATGGTGACGAGGTCGTAGCCGTCGGCGAGCGCCGGGTTGGGCAGGCCCGCCTGGACGGTGTCGTGCGCGAGCCGCCGCTCGAAGAACCGGGCGCCGGGCTTCAACTGCCGGTCAGGAGTCCAGTCCAGGAAGCCCGCTTCCTCGAAGCGGCGCACGCACTCGGACACCCACGACTTCGCGGAGATCCCCCACAGGGTGGCGAGCACCGAGTAGGAGGGGATCACCTTGTGCTCGGCGTAGTAGTCCTGGAGCTTCTCCAGGTACGCCGGGTCGAGGGGCTGGTGGTTCTTCAACGCCATGGGCGGGCAAATGGTGGACAGAACGATTGTTCGGTAAATTACAGAACGATCGTTCTGGTGTCAAGCGGTCCGGAAGCGTCGGGCGGGAGAAAGGGCCGAAGGGTTCAAGCCTGCATGCCCGGGATCGCGAAATGCTTTTCTTCACTCCTTCGGCGCGACCAGTGCTACGAGCCCCTTCAGCGCCTCGAGCACGGCCTGCTGGCGCACCGCCGCGCGGTCGCCGCCGAAGATCTCGAACTTCGCCCGGACCTCGCCTTCCAGGGAGGCCCACGCGAACCAGACGAGGCCCACGGGCTTCGAAGGGCTGCCGCCGCCGGGTCCCGCCACCCCGGTGACCGCAACCGCGAAATCGGCGTCGCTCTGGTGGAGCGCGCCGACGGCCATTTCGCGGGCCACTGCCTCCGACACCGCACCGTGGGAGCCGATGGTCTCCTGCTTCACGCCCAGCAGGTCGACCTTTGCCGCATCGGAATAGGTGACGAATCCCCGGTCGAACCAGGCGGTGCTGCCCGCCGTGCGCGTGATCGCCTCCCCTACGCCACCACCGGTGCAGGATTCCGCGGTGGCAATGGAGGCCTTGGCCGGAAGGCAGGCTTCGCCCAGTTGGCGGGAAGCCAGGTCGATCTCGTTCATTGCGTGTCCCCCGGCCGTCCGCGGTACCAGTAGCGGTAGGCCAATTCGAAGCCGAAATCCCGGTAGAGCGCGATGGCCGGGGCGTTCTCCGCCTCGACCTGGAGATAGGACTGCCGCGCACCCCGCTCCCACGACCATCGTAGCAGCGCGGCCACCACGGAGCGCGCCAGCCCGCGCCGGCGCTCACCTTCGCGCGTCACCACGTCGAAGAGACCCGCATGCCCGTCCTCGAGGATTGCGAGGCCCGCGGCGAGGGGAATGCCCGCCTCGAGCAGGGCCACCGGTTGCATCTCCAGCGGCAGCGCCGAAAGGCGCGCCAGATGGGCGCCGCGGTGCGCGATCGCCGATCTGCGAAGCTCCCCCACCATGTCGAACCATTCCTCCAGGCGGGGATTCGCGACCTCGGGACCCGCAAGCCGGGCCGGGCTCGAGGCGGCGCCCTGCACCTCGGTCGGACTGAACGACTCGTAGCCCATCGCCTCGAGAACCTTGTCGAGTCGTGGCGGGTCCGTATGCACCGAGATCCGGAAGATGGCGGCGAGGCCGCGCTCGCCGTAGACGCGCTCGCAATGGGCGATCTTCTCCTCGAGCGGCAGGCGCGAGGGGTAGACCGCATTGACCGAGCGGGCACGCTTCGCCTTCCCGGGCGAGAAGCGCAGCAGCCAGCCGTCGTAGAGAAGCTGCCCCGGCGGCGCGGACGAGTTGAGCGTGAGCTCCTCGAGGCGCCGCGGGTCGACCGCCATCCGGCTCAGGCGCCCAGCCGCTTGCCGGTGCCGGTATCGAAGAAGTAAGCCTTTCCGGGAAGGACCGAGACCTCGAATTCGCTGCCCGCCCGGGGCGTCGAATGGCCTTCGATGCGCACGACCAGGTGCGAACCGTTGAAGCCCGCGTGCAGCAGCGAATCCGCGCCCAGTGCCTCGACGGTGTCCACGCGCAGCTTGAATCGGGGGCCGCCGCCGTCGCCGGCCACGAAGTGCTCGGGGCGCACGCCCACGGTCACCTGCTCGCCTGCGGAGCCGCGGATTTCCGGCGGGAGGGGCACCACCAGCCCTTCCCCGACCTCGACGCCGTCGCCTGAGCGCAGGCCGGGAAGGAAGTTCATGGACGGGGAGCCGATGAAGCCGGCCACGAAGAGCGAGGCCGGGTTGTCGTAGACCTCGAGCGGCGCGCCGATCTGCTCCACCACGCCCGCGTTGATGACGATCATGCGGTTGGCGAGCGTCATCGCCTCGACCTGGTCGTGGGTCACGTAGACGCTGGTGGTGCGAAGCTCCCGGTGCAGCTTCTGGATCTCCAGGCGCATCTGCACGCGCAGCTTCGCGTCGAGGTTGGAGAGCGGCTCGTCGAACAGGAACGCCGCCGGCTCGCGCACGATGGCGCGGCCCATGGCCACGCGCTGGCGTTGCCCGCCCGAAAGCTCGCGGGGCTTTCGCTTCAGGTACTGGCCGAGCTCCAGGATCTTGGCGGCACGCTGCACGCGGCGCTCGATGTCGTCCTTGGCGAGCTTCCTGATCTTGAGCCCGTAGGCCATGTTGTCGTACACGCTCATGTGCGGGTAGAGCGCGTAGTTCTGGAACACCATCGCGATGTTCCGATCCTTCGGCTCGACCTCGTTCACGCGCTTGCCGGCGATGCGGATCTCCCCCGTGGTCGACGTCTCCAGGCCCGCGATCATGCGAAGGATCGTGGACTTGCCGCAGCCCGAGGGCCCGACCATCACGACGAACTCGCCATCGTTGATCGTGATATCCGTGGTGTGGATCACCTCGGTCTTGCCGAAGCTCTTGGTTACGCCCTGAAGGCTGATTTCCGCCATAAGTCCTTCGCTTCCCTCGTTCGCGTATCGCTACTTCTCGGTTTCGACCAGGCCCTTCACGAACCACTTCTGCATCAGCACCACGACCAGCGCCGGCGGCATGAGCGCCATCATCGCCGTGGCCATGATGAGGTGCCACTCGTTCGAGGCGTCCCCGCCCGCGATCATCCGCTTGATGCCGATCACCACCGTGTACATCGACTCCGAAGTCGTGATGAGCAGGGGCCAGAGGTACTGGTTCCAGCCGTAGATGAAGAGGATCACGAAGAGCGCGGCCATGTGCGTCTTCGACAGCGGCAGCACCACGTCGATGAAGAAGCGCACGGGACCGGCGCCATCGATGCGCGCGGCCTCCGCCAGCTCGTCGGGAATCGTCATGAAGAACTGGCGGAAGAGGAACGTCGCCGTGGCCGATGCGATCAGCGGCAGGGCAAGGCCCACGTGGGTATTGAGGATGCCCAGATCCGAGGCCACCTTGAAGGTGGGGATGATGCGCACTTCCACCGGCAGCATCAGCGTGACGAAGACGCTCCAGAAGAAGAAGGACCGGCCGGGGAAGCGGAAATAGACGATCGCAAAAGCAGAGAGGATGGAGATCGCGATCTTTCCGGTCGCGATCGACAGCGCCATGATCAGGCTGTTCACGAGCATCGTCGATACCGGCGCCGAGGAGCCCTTCTCCGAGCCCGCGGTCAGCACCTGCGTGTAGTTGGCGAGGAAATGATCCCCGGGCCACAGCGGCATCGGGACGGTCACGATCTGCTCGAAGGTGAGCGTCGAGGCGACGAACGTCACCCACAGCGGGAACGCGACCAGCAGCACTCCCGTGATGAGTACCGCGTGCGCCAGTACGTCCCGGACGGGCCTGTTTTCTACCATTTCGTTTCCCGGCGGCGCATGCGCTTGGCCATGCTAGTACTGGACCCTGCGCTCGATGTAGCGGAACTGGATGACCGTGAGCGTGACCACGATGGCCATGAGGATCACCGACTGCGCCGACGAGCCCCCGAGGTCCGCGGCCTTCACGCCGTCGTAGTAGACCTTGTAGACGAGGATCTTCGTGGCGTCGCCCGGCCCGCCTTCCGTGGTCGCGTCGATCACGCCGAAGGTGTCGAAGAACGAGTAGATGATGTTCATCACCAGCAGGAAGAACGTCGTCGGCGACAGCAGCGGGAAGACGATCGTCCAGAAGCGCCGGAACGGCCCCGCTCCGTCGATCGCGGCGGCCTCCAGCAGCGACTTCGGGATCGACTGCAGGCCCGCGAGGAAGAAGAGGAAGTTGTAGCTGATCTGCTTCCACACCGAGGCCACCACCACGAGGAGCATGGCCTGCTCGGAATTGATGATCCAGTTCCAGTCGACGCCGAGCTTCTTCAGGAAGTAGGTGACGATGCCGATGGACGGCGCGAAGATGAAAGCCCAGAGCACGCCGGCGATGGCGGGGGCCACCGCGTACGGCCAGATGAGGAAGGTCTTGTAGGCGAGCGCTCCGCGCACGACCGAGTCGGCCATCGTCGCGAGAACGAGGGAGATGACGATCCCGGAGGTCGCGACCATGACGCTGAAGAAGGCAGTCACGCGAAACGACGACAGGTAGTGCGAATCCTTGAAGAGATAGATGTAGTTCTCGAACCAGACGAACTTCGACGTCAGCCCGAACGCGTCCTGCACCTGGAACGAGTAGTAGACCGCCTGCGCCGCGGGCCAGAAGAAGAACAGGACCGTGATCGTGATCTGCGGGAGCAGGAGCACGTACGGAAGCCAGGCCGACTTGAAGACGACGCGCTTTTCCATGGCAGGGATTGAGAAAGGGGGCCCTCGCGGGCCCCCTAGCCGGTCGGTTCGATCAGCCCTTGTTGGCGGCCTCGAACTTGCGAAGGATATCGTTGCCGCGCTTGACGGCCTCGTCCATCGCGGATTTCGCGTCCTTCTTGCCCATGATCACGGCTTCCATCTCCTCCTCGATCACCTCGCGGCCCTGGACGAAGTTGCCGAACCGAAGGCCCTTGGAGTTGGCTGTCGGCGGCTTGTTCATGAGCTGCTTGATGGCGATGTCGGCGCCCGGGTTCTTGTCGTAGAAACCGGACTTGCGCGTCAGGTCGTAGGCCGCCTTGGTGATCGGCACGTAGCCGGTGCCGATGTGCCATTCCATCTGGATTTCCGGCTTCGACAGGAAGGCGAAGAATTTGGCGATCCCCTTGTAGGCGTTGTTGGTCTTGCCACCCATCACCCAGAGCGAGGCTCCCCCGATGATCGAGTTCTGCGGGGCGCCCTTCACGTCATCGTGATAGGGAATCATGTTCACCGACCAGTCGAACTTGGCGGTGCGGCGGATGTTGGCCTGCGCGCCGGTGGACGAAGTGAGCATCGCGCATTCGCCGCTCGCGAACTTGGCCTCGGCCTGGTTCCTGCGCCCGGCGTACGTGAGCAGCCCCTTCTTCGCCATGTCGCCCAGCATCGCCACGTGACGCACATGAAGCGGGGAGTTCACCTGGAACGCGGTGTCGATGCCGGCCATGCCGTTTTCCTTCGTCCCGATGGGCACGTTGTGCCAGGCGGAGAAGTTCTCGATGTGCATCCAGGACGGCCAGCCGGAGGTGTAGACGCACTGCTGCCCCGCGGCCTTCAGCTTCTCGGCGGCGGCGAGGAATTCCTTCCAGGTCTTGGGCGCCTTTTCGGTGTCCAGCCCGGCCTTCTTGTACGCGTCCTTGTTGATGTAGAACACGACGGTCGAGCTGTTGAACGGGAAGGACAGCATGTTGCCCTGGCTGTCGGAGTAGTAGCCCGAGACGGGGCCGATGTAGGCCTTCGGGTCGAAGGGCTCGTCGGCGTCCTTCATGAGCTTGTAGACCGGCACGACCGCGCCCTTGCCGGCCATCATCGTGGCGGTCCCGACCTCGAAGACCTGCACGATGTGCGGCGCGTTGCCGGCGCGGTAGGCGGCGATGGCCGCGGTCATCGACTCCGGATAGCTGCCCTTGTAGCTCGGCACGACCTTGTAGGCCGTCTGGCTGGCGTTGAACTTGTTGGCGAGTTCGTTCACCTTGTCGCCGAGGGCGCCGCCCATCGAATGCCACCACTGGATTTCGGTCTGGGCCTGCGCGCCGGAAACGGAAAAGGCAGTCGCAAGGGCGGCCACCAGCAGGAATTTGCGGTTCATTGAGCGTTTCTCCATGGATGGGTGTTACGGGTTGACCGGATCGCTCTGGTCCCGGGGCCTGTCGAAGCGGCCCCGTGGCCGGTTCTTGTCTTCGTCCGCCAATGTTACCCCGGCGCGCGCCCGGTTGCCTCGACGATTTGTGACGCAGCGCAACAAGAGCGCGGAAATTCAGCCCCCGGAAAGCGCGGCCACCAGCAGGACTTCGTCGCCCTTCGCGAGCGGCAGGCCGAGTGATCGCGCCATATCCCGGTTGACGAAGATCTTGATGTGGGCGCGGATCGCGTCCTGCTCGTCGATAACCCGGAAGCGGATGCCCGGGTACTTCCGGTCGAGGTCGACAAGGACCTCGGCGAGCGTGGCGCCCTCGGCTTCGACCTCCCTCCGCCCTGCGGTGTAGGCCGCCAGCGGGCTCGGCAGGACGACCTTCACCCGGGAAGCGCCGCCTCGACCGAGTACACGTGGGGCAGGTGCAGGCACAGGCAATGCCAGCGTGCCCCCTCGTCGAAACTCGCCCAGACCTCGCCCCCGGTGGTGCCGAAATACAGACCCACGGGATCGAGCGCGTCGGCGCCCATGGCCTGGCGTTTCACGGTGAACCACGCCTGCCCCTTCGGCAACCCTTGGTCCATCCGCTTCCACGACCGCCCGGCGTTGCGCGTGCCGTAGACGGCCGGCCGGCCGCCGATCGGCGTCCTGGGCCACACGGTGGTCCCGTCCATCGGGAAGACCCAGGCCACGGCGGGATCGCGCGGGTGCAGGACCATCGGGAACCCGATGTCGCCGATTCGCGCCGGCATGCTCGCGTCGATCCGCTCTTAGCGGTCTTGCGCGCGCTGGAGCCGGTAGATGCCGCAATGGTTCTGCTGGTAAACCACGTCGCGGGCGGTGGGGTGGACCCGGAGGCAGTGCGGATCGTGTCCGAATTCCGCGGCGGGGTCCGGGAGAAAATCGGCGGCGCAGCCGCGGTTCAGCGGCGTCCACGTCGCGCCGCTGTCGCGCGACTCGAATACGCCTCCCCCCGACAGCCCGATGTAGAGATGCGCGCTGTCGAACGGGTCGACGTTGATCGAGTGCAGCGTGCCCCCATCCGGCGGCGCGTCCTGGGGGCCCCCTATCCACTTGCGCCGGTCGGGGTGCGCGTTGAAACCCTGCACGCCGCGCCAGGTGACGCCCCCGTCTTCCGACACGAAGAGCGCCTGCGGCGAGGTGCCCGCGTACCATCGTCCGGGCTCGTCGGCATGCCCCGGCGCCAGCCAGAACACGTGGCTCACGCTTTCGCCGGTTTCGCCGGGCCGAGCCTTGGGGAACGCCGGCGGTGCCTTCGCCTCCTTCCACGTCTTCCCCGCGTCGATCGAGCGGAATACGGTGGGGCCGAGGTGCCCCGCACGCACGGCGGCGAGCATTGTCCGCCCGTCGCGCGGATCCAGGACGGCGTGATTGACCACCTGCCCGAGGAAATGCGGGCCTTCCATCGACCAGCTTCGCCGGTCGCGGCCTGCCTTGAGAACGAAGAGCCCCTTGCGCGTGCCGACCAGGACCGCGAGTCGGGGCATCGTGGGGAGTGGCCGGACGGGAAGGCGCTTCTCGCGCCCCGCCTAGCTGTCCTTCTTGATGAAGGAACGCAGCGACCCGAGCAGGCCGCGCTTCTCGTCCGCGGCGGGAGGCGCCGACTCCTTCGGGACGACGTAATTCGGATCGAACTTGGGCTTGGGCTTGGGCGCGGGGGCTACCGGGGCCCTCTGGTTGAGCGTCGAGCGCTTCACGATCTCGTTCCACTCGTTCGGCCGGCCGATGAAGTACTTCGCGAACTCCTCGACCGCCTTGTCGTTCAACTCGAGCGCCATCAGCTGGAAGACATCGATGGTGAAGTCGCCGACGTTCTTCGCCATGATCTTCAACTTCCCCGTCTCGTGGTCGCCCTCGAACTTGGCCTGCACGCGGAAGTCGCACTTCACCTCGAACATCTCGTGGGTGATGACCTTGCGCTGGTCGCGGAACTGCTCGCTCTTGTGCTCGATGTTGAACTGCCAGAGGATGTTCCTGAACTTCTCCATGTCGTCCGGGCCCTTCTTGATCGTGAGGACCTGGTCGGAGGCGCTGCGCGTGGCGAGGTGCACCTCGCCGTAGTAATCCTTGTCGATGAAGTGCTTGCTGCGGAAGTCGGCGAAGAAGTCCTTGAAGGTGAGCCCGGTGATATCGCCCACCGTCGGAAGCTTGTAGACGAACGGGCAGGGCATCTTCACGAGGTTCAGCTGCTTGCCCAGGTCGTTCATGTAGAGGAACGCCCGGCGCAGGGCATGGTCGACCGCCACGGCGTTCGACCGCAGACTCTCGGTGCGGTCGGTGTCCTGCGCCTTGAGGGCGTCGGCCTGTTTCTTGAGATCGTCCAGAAGTCCCACTTGGATGCTCCTCCGCGGCCTCGTGAGGGCCGTCTCCGGGATTATCGTATCATCGTCGGCCCGCCCGCAGGTCCCAAGTCGATGAAAGCCATACTCGCCCTCGACCAGGGAACGACCAGTTCCCGAGCGATCGTATTCGACCGGGCCGGGTTGCCCGTTACCACCGTCCAGCAAGAATTTCGCCAGATATTCCCGCAACCGGGCTGGGTCGAGCACGACCCGGAAGAAATATTTTCCTCGCAGCGCGACGTCGCGGCCCGGGCGCTGCGGCAATCCGGGCTGGGCGCCCCGGAGATCGCCGCGGTTTCCATTGCCAACCAGCGTGAGACGACGGTGCTTTGGGACCGGTCCACCGGGCGTGCGCTGGCCAACGCCATCGTGTGGCAGGACCGACGCACCGCGTCTCGATGTGACGCGCTCCGGCACGCGGGGCATGAAGCCGGGTTCCGGGAGAAGACCGGTCTCGAGCTCGACGCGTACTTTTCGGGAACGAAGCTCGCCTGGCTCCTGGACACCGTTCCCGGGGCCCGCGCGCGCGCCGAGCGGGGCGAACTCGCTTTCGGGACCATAGACTCCTGGCTCGCCTGGCGCCTCACCGGCGGCGAGGCGCACGTCACCGACGCGAGCAACGCCTCGCGCACCCTCCTCTTCAACATCCACACGCTCGACTGGGACGACGCGCTGCTCGCCATCCTGGACATTCCGCGCGCACTGCTGCCGCGGGTGGTGGCCGGGGGCGAGATCGTCGGCAGGACGCGTTGCGCAGGCCTCCCGGAGGGAATTCCGATCGCCGCGCTTGCCGGGGACCAGCCTGCTGCGCTCTTCGGGCAAGCCTGCCACTTCGCCGGTCTCGCCAAGAACACCTACGGGACCGGCTGCTTCCTGCTCATGAACACGGGCGAACGCCCGTCGCCCTCGCGCCATCGGCTGCTCACGTCCGTGGCCTGGCGGCGCGGCGACGGGGCGCACTACGCGCTCGAGGGCAGCGTGTTCGTCGGCGGCGCCGCCGTGCAGTGGCTTCGCGACGGCCTCGGGATCATCGCGCGCGCCGAGGACGTGGGCCCGCTGGCCGCCAGCGTGCCCGACTCCGGCGGCGTGCACTTCGTCCCGGCTCTCGCCGGGCTGGGCTCGCCCTACTGGGATCCGCGCGCGCGCGGCACGATCGTCGGTCTTTCGCGGGGCGCGACGGCTGCCCACCTCGCGCGCGCCACGCTCGAGGCGATCGCCTTCCAGAGCGCCGAACTGGTGGCGGCCATGGCGGCCGATTCGGGCATCGCGCTCTCCGAACTGCGGGTCGACGGGGGCGCCACCGCGAACGACCTCCTCATGCAGATCCAGGCCGATCTCCTCGGCGTGCCCGTCGTGCGGCCGCGGGTCACCGAAACGACGGCGCTGGGAGCCGCCTATCTCGCGGGCCTGGCAGTGGGCTTCTGGGAAGACGAATCGGAAATCGCCTCGCTCTGGATCCGCGAGCGCACGTTCGACCCGGCAATCCCCGGCGATCTCGCGGCCGAACGTCTCGCGCAATGGCGGCGCGCAGTCGAACGATCGCGCGACTGGGCGAAAGACTAGCCTTCGACGGGCTCCGCGCGCAGGAAGGTGCGGCGATAGTGGCGCAGTTCCTCGATGGACTCGTGGACGTCGGCGAGCGCCTCGTGCTTGGATTCCTTCACGACGCCGGCCAGCACCTCCGGCCGCCATCGCCTCGCGAGCTCCTTCAGGGTGGAGACGTCCACGATGCGGTAGTGGAGATAGGCTTCGAAGGCCGGCATGTAGCGCGCCATGAAGCGGCGATCCTGGTGCACCGTGTTGCCGGCGAGCGGCGCCGTCCCGGACGCGACGTGGAGCTTCAGGAAGTCGAGGATCATCGACTCGACCTCGGCCTCGCTGAACTTCGAGGCGCGCACCTTGTCGATAAGGCCGGAACGTCCGTGCGTGCCCTTGTTCCAGGAGTCCATGGCATCGAGCACTTCGTCGGGCTGGTGGACCACCCAGACGGGCGCCTCCGCGATCGTGTTGAGTTCCCCGTCGGTCACGACGAGGGCCACTTCGAGGATGCGGTCGCGGTCGGGAACGAGCCCCGACATCTCCATGTCGACCCAAACGAGCGGTGCGATGTCCTGTGCCATAGAATGAGAGAGTGATGACGCGACCCGATTGTGTCACGGGCGCGCGCTTCCACCAAACGCCGTGAACGCCTTCGCCACCCTATTCGTCGCCTTCGCCCTCGCCTCCCTCGCCTGGCGCCTGTGGCTGCTCGCCCGCCACGCCGCGCACGTCGCGCGCCATCGCGACCGCGTGCCCGCGGACTTCGCCGCCGTCGTCCCGCAGGAGGCGCACGCCCGCGCGGCGGACTACACGCGGGACAAGATCCGCGTCTCCGCGGCGGAAGCGGTGGCCATCGACGGCGCCCTCCTCCTCGCGCTGAGCGTGGGCGGGGGCCTCGCGATGCTCGACGGCCTCTCCCGTTCGCTCTTGGGCGACGGCTACGCGCGGGATCTCGCCACGGTCTTCGGCGTCGTGGCCGTCGGGGCCATCGCGGCCCTTCCCTTCGACCTCTGGCGGACCTTCGGCGTGGAGGCGAGGCACGGGTTCAACCAGACCACGCCCGCCACCTTCGCGGCGGACCTCCTCAAGGGCCTGGCGCTCGGCGTCGCGCTGGGCACGCCGCTCGTCCTGGCGGTGTGCTGGTTCATCGCGGCGACGGGCGCCTGGTGGTGGGTGTGGGCCTGGGTTGCCTGGGTCGCGTTCACGCTGGTCCTCGTCGCCGTCTTCCCGCGCTGGATCGCGCCGCTCTTCAACCGCTTCACGCCGCTCGAGGAAGGCGAGTTGCGCTCGCGCATCGAGGCGCTGGTGGCGCGCTGCGGCTTTCGCGCCGAGGGGCTCTTCGTGATGGACGGCTCGAAGCGCTCGAGCCACGGCAACGCCTACTTCACCGGCTTCGGGCGCGACAAGCGCATCGTGTTCTTCGACACGCTGGTCGAGCGGCTCACGCAGGGCGAGATCGAGGCGGTGCTCGCGCACGAACTCGGCCATTTCGCGCGCGGCCACATCCCGAGGCTCCTCGCGGTGCGCTTCGCGCTCGCGTTCGGGCTCCTGGCCGTGCTCGGGTGGGCTGCGCGCGAGCCCGCCTTCGCCGCCGCGCTCGGCCTCGCCTCGCCGCCGCCCACGGGTGCGCTGCTCGCCGCCTTCATGCTGGTGGTGCCCGTCTTCACCTTCCCGTTCCAGCCGCTCGCGAGCCTCCTGTCCCGGCGGCAGGAATTCGAGGCCGACGAGTACGCGGCGAGGCATGCGAACGCCGAAGATCTCGTGAGCGCATTGGGCAAGCTCTACCGCGACAACGCGGCCACGCTCACGCCCGATCCGTTGCATTCGCTCGTGTATGATTCCCATCCCCCCGCGGCCCTGCGCATCGCCCACCTGAGGCGCCTCGCCGCGAGACCTGCCTGAAACGGTCCGCGCCATGAACGAACTCGCCCGCAAGAAATGCATCCCGTGCGAAGGGGGCGTGGCTCCCCTCGCGGACGCCCAGGTCGGCCCGCTGCTCAAGGGGCTTTCCGGCTGGTCGCGCGAAGGCGACGCCATCGCGAAGACCTTCCTGTTCGCGAACTACCACGAGACCATGGCGTTCGTGAACGCGACCGCGTGGATCTCGCACCGCGAGGACCACCATCCCGACCTCGCAGTGGGATACAACCGGTGCAAGGTGTCGTACTGGACCCACGCCATCGGCGGCCTGAGCGAGAACGACTTCATCTGCGCGGCCAAGATCGACGCGCTCCTCGATCTCTAGGCCCGGGGCGTCCGTGACGACCCGGCGCGAGAGGGAACAGCAGGTCGTCGTCGAGGGTCGCGTCGTGGCCGATTTCGGGCGCGAGTGCCTCGTCGAGATGGCCGACCGCCGCCAGATCGTCTGCACGCGCAAGGGCCGCAAGCAGGACGCGGCCTGCGGCGACTTCGTGGATGTCCGCCTCACCGGCTCCGCGCAGGGTTCCATCGAGCGCGTGGGCACGCGGCGCAACATCCTCTTTCGCTCCGACCAGTGGAAGGAGAAGACGCTCGCCGCGAACGTCGACCAGGCGGTGATCCTGCTCGCGCCGAAGCCCGTCTTCAGCGAGGCGTTCCTGAACCTGAGCCTGGTGGCCTGCGAGGCCGCCGGCATCCCGGCGATCATCGCGCTCAACAAGTCCGACCTTCCCGAGCATGCCGAGTCCCGCCGCTCGCTCGATGCGTGGGAGAAGATCGGCTACACGGTCATCTCGATGTCGGCCAAATTCGACACCGCAGCACTCCTGCCGCTTCTGGAGGACAAGATCACCCTTCTCGTCGGGCAGAGCGGCATGGGCAAGTCGCGCACCGTCAACGCGCTCGTGATGAACGAGGTCGCCCGCGTGGGCGAGATCTCGGCCTCACTCGGGATCGGCACGCACACGACCACGTTCTCGCGCATGTTCCGGCTGGACCGCGACGCGGCCATCATCGACACCCCGGGCTTCCAGTCCTTCGGCCTCTTCCACCTGACCGAGGGCCAGATCGCGGAGGCGATGCGCGAATTCGGCCCCTGGCTCGGCGCCTGCAAGTTCAACGACTGCGTGCACCTGACGGAGCCGGTTGCGCCATCGTCGCGGCCGCGGGAAAGGGTGCCGTTTCCGCCGAGCGCCTGTCCTTCTACCAGGTGCTCATCGAGCAGCACCGGGAGCTGCACGACCAGCACCCCGACTGGTCGCGCTAGCTGCCCGCTCTACGACCGCTGTTCACGCGGCGGCGGCGAAACGGGCAGCCGCTCGCATCAGTGATTGACCTGCCACGCGATGGTCAGCGTGCCGCCGTCGATGTTCCTGGTCAGCGTTCCCGATTGAACCGGGCCCTTGACCGGGCCCCACGGGTTCGGAAAGACGCGCTGGGTGAGACCGACCGGCAACTTGTCCTCGATCGTGCCGGCCTTGTAGCCGGTCCTGACCGTCTTCCTGTTGAAGAGAACGGGCGCGGCCTCGTTGAAGCGATACTGCGTCTGATTCCTCGCGAGATCGTTCTCGATGTAAACGGCAAGCCAGCCCTTCTCGCCGCCTTCGGGGATGAGCGCCGAGCCGGTGACCGTCGACTTCGCCGTGTAGGACAGGTTTCCCCCGTCCTTGATGTCGGCATCGTACAGGTCGCTCGCCGAGAACGACCCGCTGCACGACTTCGGAATCCAGACCTGGACCGCACCCTCCGCCTGCGCGGCCGCTGGCGCGACGTCCTGTTCGGCCATCTTCTGCGCGAGCGCCATCAGGCAGGCCTGGTTGCCCTTGCACCTGGCGTGCTCCTTCTCGAGACCGGCCATGACGGGATCCTTCCGTTTCATCGCCTTTTCCTGCTGCTTGGTCGGGCCGTCAAGTCCGTAAGGGCCGACCACGCTCGCCTCGAGCCGGCACCGGCCCTTGAGGACACGGTTCACCGCGCTCGACGTCGTGGCGTTCCGCCCATCGACGAAGCGGCCTGTGGTCTTCACGGTCGCCGTGAATTCGACGACGATCTTCGTTCCCTCCCGTGCTGCGGTCGTGGCCTGCACCGTCGCTGCGCCCGCGAGCGCGGCAATGGCGAACACCCCCAATACGCCAGCTTTCATGAGGACTCCCCGGTGGATGAATGCGTACAGGGCCAGAACATTGCCCGGAGTGACGCGGGAGAGCAAGTCCGCCGCGCGGCGAAAAATCGCCGCGGAAACCCCCGCTAGGCAGGAGCCAGGCGCAACGCAACCCGTCGCCGCCCGAACTGGCGGCCGGGATCGAAGAACTCGAAACGCCCGGGAACCACCGTGGCGCAGTCGGGGCACTTGCCGTCGGCCGTGAGCCGGTAGCCGTCGATCCGATGCCAGTCGCGCTCGACGAGCCGCGCATGGCACCCGGGGCAGAAGGTGGTGCCGCCCTCGGCATCGTGGACGTTGCCCGTGTAGACGAAATTGAGCCCCTCGCCCTGCGCGATCTTGCGGGCGCGCGCGAGCGTGGCCGGCGGGGTGGCCGGCACGTCGCCCATCTTGTAGTCGGGGTGGAACGCGGTGTAGTGCAAGGGCACGTCCGGGCCCAGCTCGCGCCGGATCCACCGGCTCGCGGCCAGGATTTCGGCATCGGAATCGTTGCGGCCGGGAATGAGCAGCGTCGTGATCTCCAGCCAGACCTTCGTCTCGTGCACCAGGTACGCGAGCGTTTCCAGCACCGGCGAGAGCGTCGAGCCCGTGAGCTTCACGTGGAACTCGTCGGTGAAGGCCTTCAGGTCCACGTTCGCCGCGTCCATGCTCGCGTAGAACGCCCGGCGGGGCTCGGCGTGCATGTAGCCGTTGGTCACCGCCACGGCAGCCACGCCCTGCGCCCTGCACGCGTCGGCCACGTCCATCGCGTACTCGGCGAAGATGACCGGGTCGTTGTAGGTGAATGCGACGCTCCGCGCGCCGGATTCGCGCGCCGCCCGGGCGATGGCCTCCGGTGTGGCCGCGTCCATCATCCGGTCCATGTCGCGCGACTTGCTGAGGTCCCAGTTCTGGCAGAACTTGCATGCGAGGTTGCATCCCGCGGTGCCGAACGAAAGCACGGTTGTCCCCGGGTAGAAGTGGTTGAGCGGCTTCTTCTCGATCGGGTCGAGACAGAAGCCGGAGGAGCGGCCGTAGGTGGTGAGCACCATCGCGTCGCCATCGCGTGCGCGCACGAAACAAGCTCCGCGTTGCCCCTCGTGCAGGCGGCAATCGCGCGGGCACAGGTCGCACTGGATGCGCCCGTCGTCCAGCCGGTGCCACCAGCGGGCCGGGTGGCGCGAGCCTTCCAGGGTTTCAGCCGGCCGGGTGCCCATCGGCATACTTTTCCACGGTGTAACGCGTAAGCCGAATCCCCGGGTCCCAGAAGCGCGCCGGCAGCCGTGCCTTGTCCCGGAGGGCGGCGAGGAATTCGACCGGGTCGGGCAGGCTTTCCCACACTTGCGGCAGGAACGTCGCCGACCGTCCCTGGTATTCGAGATACACGCCGTCCACGCCGGGGCGAAGCCGCGCCGCCGCGTCCGACTCCCCCGTCACGTCCAGGGGCATTCGTGGCGACAGCACGGAGACCTCGACGCGAACCGTCTCGAATTCCGCCTGCGAGAGCGGCGAGAAACGCGGATCGGAAAACGCCGCCGCGCGGGCATTGGCGGCCACGTCGACGCCCAGCGGCCGGCGCGGATCGACGCTCCCGATGCAGCCGCGAAGCGCCTCCTCGATCCGCAAGGTGACGAAGGTCGCTCCAGGCCTTGCGAGCCACGTTTCGCCCCGCTCGGGAACCGCAGACAGTCCCAGCCCTTCGGCGATCGCCTCGCGTGCTATCGCCACGAGCACCGCTCCCCGATGGAAAGCTTCAGGCATGGCGACGCGCCGATTCATGCAGCACGAAGGCGCCGTAGCCGACGACCTGGCCCCGGCCGCCCGCCGTATCCCCGGAGTTGCGCAGGTCCACGAGCTCGATCCCGAGGCCGAGGCGGCGCGCGAGCACCAGCAACCCGTTCACCGGCGCGGCACCGCAAGCATCCTCGGGCTCCAGCCGCGGGGAGAGCGCGAGGATCGCATCGGCCGTCCGGCGATCCCGTTCGCTCGCCATGGCGTAGGGCAGGTAATGGGATAGGTCCGTGCTCACGACGATGAGCGTCTCGTCTCCTCCCCACACCGTTTCCAGGAGGCGGGCCATCTCTTCGGGCGAGGCTCCTCCGACCACGACGGGAACGAGCCGGAACTGCCCCAAGACAGCCTGCAGGAACGGCAGTTGCACCTCGAGGGAGTGCTCGAGCGCGTGGGCACGGTCGCTCGACTCGACGAACGGCAGCCCGCGCAGCCGTTGCAGGGCTTCCTCATCCAGGGCGATGTCGCCGAGCGGCGTGGCGAAGGCTTTCGCCTCCGGCACGGCCGCACCCAGGACCGGGACACGATGGGCCGGCCCCGCGAGCACCACGCGCGTGATCGTGCCGCGCAGGGGTGCCACGCGTGCATAGGCGCTGGCGGCCACCGGCCCGGAATAGACGTAGCCGGCATGGGGGGCGATGATCACCTTCGGGGCACGCGCCTCCCCGCGGGCGCCTGGTGCGCTGCGCAAATGCCGCCGCACCTCTTCGGCGAGGGCCGCCGCGTCACCGGGGTAGAAGGCTCCCGCGACCGCGGCGGGGCGAATGACAGGCATCACACACCTCCGTGCAGAACGGAGATGCGGTCAGGTTAGCACTTTCGCAAGAGCACCGCGGCGCCGTACCGGCACGTGTGTCGCCGCCGCCGGGCGCACGCCAGGCGGGCTACCTGCCTGGCCCGAACCGGCGCCACAGCCACGGTGCGGCGATCACGGCCACTGCCACGGCGAGCAGCCCCGCCGAGATGGGATGTGTCACGAAGATCCTCGGGTCGCCCTGGCTGATGGCGAGCGCGCGGCGCATCTGCTCCTCGGCGAGCGGGCCCAGGATCATGCCGACGATCGCCGGCGCCGTGGGGAATCCGAACCGGCGCATGAGAAAGCCGACGAGGCCGACGCCATAGAGCAGGAACACGTCGAAGGGCGACTGGCGCATTCCGTACACCCCCATCGTCGCGAAGACGAGGATGCCGGCGTAGAGCTGCGGCTTGGGGATCGCGAGCAGCTTCACCCAGAGCCCCACGAGCGGCAGGTTCAGGACGAGGAGGATCACGTTGCCGACGTAGAAGCTCGCGATCAGGCCCCAGACGAGCGCGGCATTGGCCTCGAAAAGGAGCGGCCCAGGCTGCAGCCCGTATTGCTGGAAGGCGGAGAGCATGATCGCGGCCGTGGCCGAGGTGGGCAGCCCGAGCGTGAGCAAAGGCACCATCGTCCCCGTGGACGAGGCGTTGTTCGCGGCCTCGGGGCCGGCCACACCCTCGATCGCGCCGTGGCCGAACTCCTCTGGATTCTTCGCGAGTTTCCTCTCGATGGCGTAGGAGAGGAAGGTCGGGATCTCCGCGCCGCCAGCCGGGATGGACCCGAACGGGAAACCGATGAGCGTGCCGCGAATCCAGGGCTTCCAGGAGCGCTTCCAGTCCTCGGCCTTCATCCAGATGGAGCCGGAGATCGCCTCGAGTTTCTCCTGGACCTGGTGCATCTTCGAGGCGAGATAGATCGTCTCGCCGACGGCGAAGAGACCCACGGCGACGGTCACGACCTCGATGCCGTCGAGGAGCTGCGGAACGCCGAAGGCGAAGCGCGCCTGCCCCGTCTGGTTGTCGATTCCGACCAGCCCGATCGCGAGCCCGAGGACGAGGCTCGCGATGCCGCGCAGGGTCGAGTCGCCCAGCACCGACGACACGGTGGTAAAGGCCACGATCATCAGGGCGAAGTACTCGGGTGGCCCGAACTTCAGGCCCAGCTCCACCACCAGCGGCGACAGGAAGGTGAGTCCGATGGTGGCGATCGTTCCCGCGACGAAGGAGCCGATGGCGCTCGTGGCGAGCGCCGGCCCCGCCCGCCCGCGCCGGGCCATCTGGTTGCCCTCCAGCGCGGTGACGATGGTCGCGCTCTCGCCAGGGGTGTTCAGCAGGATCGAGGTGGTCGAGCCGCCGTACATCGCGCCGTAGTACACGCCGGCGAACATGATCAGCGCGCCGCTCGCGTCCACCTTCGTGGTGATCGGCAGCAGCAGCGCAATGGTGACTGCCGGCCCCACACCGGGGAGCACGCCGACGGCGGTGCCCAGCGTGACGCCGACCAGTGCCCAGAGGAGGTTCTGCGCCGTGAGCGCGACCGCAAAACCGTCGAGGAGCGGTGCCAGGACGTCCATCTAGGGAAGGATCGCCTGCAGCAGGCCCGCGGGCAGCGTGAGCCCCAGGGCGTAATTGAAGACCCTGAAGATGCAGGACGCGAGCACCAGTCCCACGAGGGCGTTGGAGAGCCAGCGACGGCTCGCGAAACCGCGCGAGACGGCCACGAAGAGCATCGCCGAGGCAAGGATGAAGCCGGCGCGCTCGACCAGGAAGCCGTAGAGGATGATGCCGCCGGTGATCCACGCGAAGGCCCGCCAGTCCATGGGCACCCGGGATTCGGCCTCCTCGTCGTGGCCGCGAAAACCCCCGGTCAGCGCCTCGCGAAGGAGCAGCGCGCCGAGAAACAGCAGCGCGCCGCCGACAATGCGCGGCACGACCCCCGGCCCGACCTGGGCATAGCCGCCACCGGTGGAAAGGTCCCACGCGCCGGCAAGCACCAGGGCGCCCAGCACGAGCACGCCAAGCGAGACCGCGAGTTGCCCCTTGGGAAGTGGCTTGACCATCGAAGCGGCGGCGCCCGGTCACCCGGGCGCCGGCAGCACCGCTATTTCTTGCCGAGCTTGAGCCCGGCGAGGATTTCGCCGATGCGCTTGGTCTCCGCCTGGATGAAGGCGCCGTACTGTTCGCCAGGCAGCCAGAATGCGGTCCAGTCCTGGCGCTGGAGCGTCTCCTCCCAGGACTTGGACTTGGCGCCGGCCTCGACCGCCTTGATGAGCGCCGCCTGCTGTTCCTTCGTGATGCCGGGTGCGCCGAAGATGCCGCGCCAGTTGGCCAGCTCGACGTTGAAGCCCTGCTCCTTCATCGTCGGGATGTTGGCGACGCGGGAGGCGGAAGACACGCCCAGCGCGCGCATCTTGCCGGACTGGATGTGCTGCGCGAACTCCGATACGCCGGAGATGCCCGCCGAGACGTGGCCGCCGATGATGGCCGCGACCGCCTCCCCGCCGCCCTTGAAGGGCACGTAGTTCACCTTGCCGGGCTCGATGCCGACTTCCTTCGCGAGCAGGCCCGCCAGGATGTGGTCGGTGCCCCCGGCGCTGCCGCCGCCCCAGGAGATGCTGCCCGGATCGGCCTTGAACTTCGCCATCAGGTCCTTCAGGTCCTTGATGGGGGAATTGGCCGGCACCACCACGACCTCGAACTCCGAGGTGAGGCGCGCGATGGGCGTGACCTGGTCCATGGTCACGGCGGACTTGTTCTGGATCGTGCCGCCGATCATCACCATGCCGCCCATCATGAGCGCGTTGGGATCGCCCTTGGAGGCGCTCACGAACTGCGCGAGACCGATGGCGCCCGCGGCGCCGCCCTTGTTGTCGTACTGCATGTTCTTCACCGCGCCCGAGGCGAGCATCGCCTTGCCGAGCTCGCGGCCCGTGGTGTCCCAGCCGCCGCCGGGGTTGGCGGGGATCATCATCTTGATGCTGTCGACCGCAGCCGCGGAGCCGGCGATGGCTATGCCGGCGGCGAAGGCCACGGTGCGAATCAGGGCGTGGGGGGAAAGTCGTGCCATGGGGGATCTCCTCGTCTGGAATGGTCTTGCCCCGCGGGCAGCCTCTTCAAGGGCCCCTGGCGAGGTTCGACGCGAGTGTAGCAAATGCCCCGGGGCCACGCTTGGCGCGACGTTGCGCGCGGTGCGCTTCAGGAAAGCGAAAGGGCCGCCAGGAGCAGGAACGCGGCAAGCCACAGCACGAGTGCGCGCCACAGCAAGCCCTCGAGGCTCGCGAGCGCCTCCTCGCCCGCCGCCTCTCCCGTGCCGAGCGCCGGCCGGTCGACGACGTTCTCGCCGTGCGCGACCGGCTCCCCCAGGCGCACGCCCAGCGCGCCGGCGCCGCTCGCGAGGACGATGCCTTCCCCGGGGCGAAGCCAGTGCGAGGCCTGCGAACGCCAGCAGAAGAGCGCGTCCTCGAAGTTGCCGACGATCGCGAAGACGAATGCCGTCACGCGCCGCGGTACCCAGTCCAGGACCTCGAACGCGCGCCCCGCGAACCAGCCGAACTCCCGCTCGTCGGGATCCTCGCCCAGTTCCCATTGACGCGCGGCGCGCTGCGTGAGCGGGTAGAGCACGGCGCCCAGCGGCCCCGGAAGGACGAGAAACCAGAGGAGGATCGCGAAGGTTCCGTGGTGCGCCTCGCGCAGGCCGTGTTCGGCCGCGAGCCGCGCGGTGGCCCCGGGATCGTCGGAAAGCGCGGGCTCTCCCTGCCACTGCGCCAGGCGGCGCGCGGCCGCCGGCGCGTCCGCATCGCGCAGGTGGCGCTCGATCGCGCCCAGGTTTGCCGTGCTCTGCAGGAAGCGAAGGCTCCCGTAGAGGACCAGGGCGTCGAGCGCGAACAGCAGGAAGCCGTGTAGCCACGCCGCCAGCGCCGCGACGAGGCCCACGGGAACGAGGACCACGGCGACGAGCAGCAGGTAAGCGAGGATTCCCGAATTCCGGTCGCCCGCGTTCAGGCGCTTGGAGGTCGACAGGCACAGCCGGCCGTAGAACGCGGCAAGCGGTGGCCTGTCCGGCGGCGGATAGGCGTACTGCGCGACGAGGGCGGCCAGGAGGGCAGCGAGGTTCAAGGAGGGCTTCCGGGTCTCACGCCGATTATAGTTGCATGGGGCACGCCTTCGCGAGCGCGGACCCTCGGCGCCGTCGCGGCAGCCAGGGCCGACGGCCGCCGGATCCTGCACCTGCACATCGGCGCCGCCGCCGGCCCGCCATCCCGGGCTATTGCGGATACCGTCCTGGAATGCGGGCGAAGTGCGTCTCGATGCGCACGCGCTCGGCATCGATGTCCTCTCCCACCTCGATAACGGGGCCGATGCGCACCGTGCGCGACCCGTAGTCGAGACCCACGAGGACGACGGGCACGCCCGCGCCCCGGGCGATGTGCAGGAACCCCGTCTTGAAGCGCTCCACCTTCTTGCGCGTGCCCTCCGGGGCGATCACCAGCATGCGCGGCGCATCGCCCCGGAAGGAGGCGACAGCCTCCCCGACCACGCCGTGGGCCGCCGAACGGTCCACGGGGACGCCGCCCATCCAGCGCAGGAAGACGGAGAAAGGCCACACGAAGAGGGTGTGCTTGCCGATGAAAGTGACCTTCAGGTCGAGCGCGAACATGGCCGCCGCCCCGTGAAGGAAATCCCAGTTCGACGTATGCGGCGCCACCGCGACCACCATGCGAGAGACGTCGGGGAACGCCCCGTCGAACTCCCACCCCGCCACGCGCATCACCGTGCGGCCTATCCACCGCCAAAGCGCGGATCGGCGCCTCGGAACGGCCGGAGGCACGACCACCCGCGCCGGGCTCACGCGAAGAGTTTCGCGGCGGCGCGCAGGTCGACGTTTCCGCCGGAGAGGATGATGCCCACGCGCGCGCCGCGCGCGTCGAGCCTGCCGGAGAGCACCCCGGCCGTCGCGAGCGCACCCGTGGGCTCCACGACGAGCTTCATGCGCTCCCACAGGAAGCGCATCGCCTGCACCAGTTCCTCATCGGAGACGGTGAGGAAGTCGTGGACGTTCGCCAGCACGAGCGGAAAGGTAAGCGCGCCGAGCGACTGGGTGCGCGCGCCGTCGGCGATGGTCTGCGGATTGTCGACGCGCTGTAGTTCGCGCGTCCGGAACGACCGGGCTGCGTCGTCCCCGCCGCCGGCTCCACGCCCACGACCTTGATGCCCGGCGAGAGGTGGCGCGCGGCCACGGCGCAGCCCGATAGCAGCCCGCCTCCGCCGCAACACACGAAGAGCCAGTCGAGCGGCCCCGTCTCCTCGATCAGCTCGCGGGCGGCCGTGCCCTGCCCCGCGATCACGTGCGGGTGGTCGAAGGGAGGTATGAGCGTGGCGCCGCGTTCGGCCGCGATGCCCGCGGCGAACTGCTCGCGATCCTGCCCCGCGGCGCGGTCGTAGAGGATGACCTCGGCACCGTAGCCCTTCGTGGCCGCCACCTTCACCTCGGGGGCGTCCGCGGGCATGACGATCGCGGCGGGAATGCCGAGCAGCCGTCCCGCGAGTGCGACGGCCTGCGCGTGGTTGCCCGAGGAAAAGGCGACGACGCCGCGCTCGCGCGCCTGCGGCGGGAGCCGCGACATTGCGTTGTAGGCGCCGCGGAACTTGAAGGCGCCCATGCGCTGGAAGTTCTCGCACTTGAAGAAGGCGCGGGTGCCGGTGCGCTCGTCGAACGTGCGCGAGGTCATCACCGGCGTGCGGTGCGCGATGCCCTCCAGGCGCTCGGCCGCGCTCTCGATATCGTCCCAGGTGACGGCCTGGGCGCCTTCGCGGCCGCTCACGGACCTCTATTCGAGCGCGATGCGCCCGTCGACGGTCACGCTGAGCGCGAGCCCTTCGATGGTGAGCGTCATTTTCGCGGGGAGGGTCTCGCCGCCCTTGAGCTTGCCGGCGGCGATCGCCGCTTCCACGGCGACCTCGATCTCGCGCTGGGACTGCACGCCCACGCTCTTCAGGAACTTGCGGATGCTCATGTTGAAGGCTTCGGGATTCATCGATCTTCCTCCTGGCGGGGCCGGGTGATGGCCGAGAGCGCGTCGCGCAAGGTGTCTTCGGGCAGCGCGTTCACGCTTTCGGCGAGGAGTTCCGCCTCCGTGGCCACCGAGGCGGGGAGCGACCGGCTCTCCATGAGGGCGACGAACTGCGCGGCCGCCCCCGCGACGCGGAGCAGGTGGGAACGCTCGGCCATGAGGAGGTCGATTTCCTTGCTGAGCATGAAGGCGCCCGTGGTTTCGCCGGCGGAAGGCATGGTCTCACCCGTGGATCGTTCGATACCGGCATCTTACCGCGATGCGGCCCTCAGCTCGCCCGTGCGAAAGGCAGGTTCACGAGGAGGTTCTGCGGCTTCAGCTTGATCGTGTGGTCCTCGCGGAAGGCGAGCCCGAGGTAGACCGGGCCGCCGGCCACTTCGGCGATCGCATCGGCCGGATCCTCGAACGCGAGCCGGAAGAGCGTGGCGAGGCGCTCGCGCATCCCGTCGGCGAGCGCCTCGCCGAGATAGAGGGCGTTCAGGATCGCGGTCGACTCGACGTCGAGGCCCACGTGCCAGCGCCAGCGCTCGTCGTCGACGCGCTCCACCGGCTCGATCGCCACCCGCACGCCGGCGAAATGCGCGACCCAGCGCTCGAGGACACGGGCGAGCGCATCCGCGCCCTCGCGCCCGGGCGTGAGATCCAGGAGAAAGGAGAAAAGCTCGTCGCGCAGGAAGTAGAACGGCGCGTTCTCCGCGGTCAGCACGTCCATCTTCACCGTGGCCACGGGCGTCTGCTGCTGCTTCAGGAGCCGGCCGACGTTGCCGAAACCGCCCGTCTCCGCATAGGCCTCGATGGTGGAGGCGTCCGCGGCGAGCACCTGCCCGCCCTCCACGCTCACCCGCTGCCGCCGGAAGAAGAGCTCGCCCGCGCGCGCGAGCCAGGGATCCGCCGTGCCTTCGAGGAGGCCGCGGACGATCGCCTGTGCGAGCGCGTCGACGAAGGGCGGCGCGATGGCCCCTGCCTCCGGCGGACCGGAGCGGCCGGCCGTGGAAGGCCGGAAGCGGTCGAGGTAGCACGCCTCGAGGGATCCCGAGGCCAGCAGGCGGTCGCGAAACCGCAGGTACTCGGTCCAGTTCTCCCGGGCGTCCGCGTCCTCCACGGCCGCGAGGCCGGCTTCCCCGACCGCCAGGCGCGGCTTGTCGAGAAGCCTCGCGTGCAGGTGGCGCTCGCCCGGACCCGCCTCGGGGGGCGGCACGAGTTCCGCCCGGGCGAGGAAATGCCGGAAGTAGTCGTCGCGGGGCACCAGCCAGCCCTCGGGACCGCGGTCGAGCAGCCGGTAGCCGCTCGAAGCCCAGAAGTCCTGGGCCACCGCTAGCCGCGCACGCCGGCGCGCCCGTCGATGCGCATGACCGTCTGCAGGCCCGTCGCGCAGTGCGTGCGCCGACCCGCCTTCTGCGCGTGCACATCGAACTGCGCCACCGTGATCGTGCGCCCGGCGCGCAGGACCCGGCCTTCGGCCACGATGCGCTCGCCGTCGGCGGGCGCCATGAGATTGACCTTGAACTCCACCGTGAGGACGCCCGCGTCGGCCGGGAAGAGCGTGAACGCCGCGTAGCCCCCGGCCGAGTCGGCGATGGTCGCGAGGACGCCCGCGTGGAAGAAGCCGTGCTGCTGGGAGAGTTCGGCACGGAAGTCGAGCGCGATCTCCACCCGTCCCGGCTCCACCCGCCCGAGCGACGCCCCGAGGAGCGCCATCGCACCCTGCCTCGCGAAGCTCTCCCGCGTGCGGCGCGCGAAATCGGGGTCGGCGGGCTCGAAGGCGGTCGCGGTGTCGGCCGTCACCGGCGAGGCTCTCTAGACCACGCCGAGGACAGCCACCTCGGGCAGCGGGAAGCCGTTGAAGTTCGAGGCATAGGCCGTGGTGTACGCGCCGGCGTTCTTGATGAAGATGAAGTCGCCTTCCTGCAGGTCGGCGGGCAGGAGCTCGTCGCGCATCACCACGTCGACCGAATCGCAGGTCGGTCCCGCCACGTTCCAGGCGACCGGCTCGCCGTCGCGGTCCGTGTACAGGTTGTAGCGCAGCCCCTCGGTGGTCTCGATCACGCCGCCGAAGACGCCCGCGTCCCAGTACAGCCAGCGCTGGCCGTTGCGGGTGGCGCTGCCGATCACGCGGCAGATGAAGTAGCCCGCGTCGGAGACGAGGTAGCGCCCGGGCTCGGCGATCACCTGGATCTCCGGGCCGAAATGGCGCAGCTCCCGGTTGACCACGTCGGCGATGGTCTCGATGGAGGGGATCGGCTTCACGTGGCGCACCGGGTAGCCGCCGCCCAGGTTCAGCAGGCGCGGGGAAAGGCCCGAGGTGCGCATCGCCGCGAAGACCTTGCGGGCACGCTCCATGCCCACGCGCCAGTTGTCGGGGTTCAGGCACTGCGAGCCCACGTGGAAGGTGACGCCCGCGAGGTCGGCCTTGCACTCCACCGCGGCTTCGATCAGCTCCGGGATGTCGTTCATGTGCGCGCCGAACTTGCCCGCCAGCGGCCAGTCGCTGCCGATGTTGGGCGCGTCGATGCGCAGGTACATCTTGGCGTCGGCCTTGACCGACTGCACCTTGCGGATTTCCTCGACGGAATCGACCACGTACCACTCCACGCCCTTCGCCGCGGCGTACTGGAGGTAGGCGCGCGACTTCATGGGGTTGGAGTAGAAGATCTCGGCTACGGGAACGCCCAGCCCGAGGAGCAGGTCGAGTTCCGCGATGGAGGCGATCTCGAATCCCGAGCCCTCCTGGATCAGCGCCTTGAGGACGCGCGGGTCCGGGTTCGCCTTCACCGCGAAATGCGGCCGCACGCGCGGCAGTGCCGCCCGGAAGCGCCGGGCCTTGGCGCGGACGATATCGAGATCGACGAGGAGGACCGGCTTCTTGTAGGCGTGCCGGGCGAGGTACTGCTTGACGCGGGTGAAGTCGAGGCTGACTTCGGGATGGGTGTCGAGGGGAAACTCCGGGAGCGGGCGGAGCTTCTTGACTACGGCTCGGGGCATCGATGTCTTTCGTGACGGGTCGTCGAGGCGATACGGGAAGGACGGATGGCGCGCGCGGGCGCGCCTGCGGCGTCATTCCGGTACTTCCTCGCTCCTGTCATGATGACCTCCTTCGGTACCCCGTCCGGGGCGGTTGCCTGCCCCCGGCCGGGCCGGGGGCGAAAAATGCGCGAAGTATAGGGCAAATCGCGGCGGGCGCCGCAAGTTTTGCGCGGCTCCTGCGAGCCGTAGCCGCAAAGGGCATTCGCGGGCGCGCCGGTCACATCTTGGGCAGGGTGACGCCGAGCTGGCCCTGGTACTTGCCGCCGCGGTCGCGGTAGGAGGTTTCGCAGACCTCGTCGGACTCGAAGAAGATCACCTGCGCGCAGCCCTCGCCGGCGTAGATCTTGGCGGGCAGCGGCGTCGTGTTGGAGAATTCCAGCGTCACGTACCCCTCCCATTCGGGCTCGAAAGGGGTCACGTTCACGATGATCCCGCAGCGCGCGTAGGTCGACTTGCCCAGGCAGACGGTGAGGACGCTGCGCGGTATCCGGAAATACTCCACGGTGCGCGCCAGCGCGAAGGAGTTCGGCGGGATGATGCACACGTCGCCCTCGAAGTTCACGAACGACTTCTCGTCGAAGTTCTTCGGGTCGACGATGGTGGCGTTGATGTTCGTGAAGATCTTGAATTCCCGCGAGCAGCGGATGTCGTAGCCGTAGCTCGAGGTGCCGTAGGAGACGATTCTCTTGCCGTCGACCTCCCGCACCTGCCCGGGTTCGAAGGGCTCGATCAGGCCGTGCGCTCGCCGCCATGCGGCGGATCCACTTGTCGCTCTTGATGCTCATGGTCTCTTGCTCACGGAGTTGAGCGGCGCCGATCGTCCGTTCGAACGATCGCCCCGATGCCCTTCCATTGGCCTGTGATCACGTGTTCTGAACGACGATCTTCGGGAAGATCGCGGTGCGGTCCTCCGCCTGCCGCGCGATGCGCGCGGCCACCTTGCGGGCGATGTCGCGGTAGATCCCGGCGATCCGGCCGTCGGGGTCGGTCACCACGCTGGGCTTGCCGCTGTCGGCCTGCTCGCGGATGGTGATGTCGAGCGGCAGCGCCCCCAGGAACTCCACGTCGAAGTCCTTGCACATCCGCTCGCCGCCGCCCTGGCCGAAGATGTGCTCGGCGTGACCGCACTTCGAGCACACGTGTATCGCTCATGTTCTCGACCACGCCGAGGATGGGCACGCCCACCTTCTCGAACATCTTGAGGCCCTTCCTCGCGTCGATCAGGGCGATGTCCTGGGGCGTGGTGACGATCACCGCCCCCGTCACCGGGACCTTCTGGGCGAGCGTGAGCTGGATGTCACCGGTGCCCGGCGGCAGGTCGACCACGAGGTAGTCGAGGTCGCGCCAGCGGGTCTCCGTGAGCAGCTGCTCGAGGGCCTGCGTGACCATCGGGCCGCGCCAGACCATGGGGGTGTCGGCCTCGATGAGGAAGCCCACGCTCATCGCCTGGATGCCGTGCCCTTCCATCGGCTCCATGGACTTGCCGTCGACCGAGGTCGGCCGCCCGGTCACCCCCAGCATCGTGGGCTGGGAGGGCCCGTAGATGTCGGCGTCGAGCATGCCCACCGTCGCGCCCTCGGCCGCCAGCGCGAGCGCGAGGTTGACCGCCGTCGTGGACTTGCCCACGCCGCCCTTGCCGGAGGCCACCGCGATGATGTTCTTGATGCCGGCAACCAGCTTCACGCCCCGCTGCACCGCGTGCGAGACGATCTTGGAGGAGACGTTGACGCTCGCCCCCTCCGCGCCCGGCATCGCCTTGAGCCGGTCGCCCACCTGGGCGCGGACCTGCTCGAGCACCCCCCGGGCGGGGTAGCCCAGGACGATGTCGAGCGAGATCTTGCCACCGTCCACCTTCACGTTTTTCACGCACCGGGCCTCGACGTAGTTGCGGCCGGTGACCGGGTCGACGAGTTCGGAAAGCGCGGCGAGGACGTCCTTGTCGGTGATTGCCATGGCTGGGGAGCGGCGTTCGCGGGGCGAACGCGGAAGCGGGAGGGAAGCGCGCAATTCTAAAGCAATTTGCTACAATCGCGTTGACCCCTACTGCACCGAATTCATGCACTCGCCGCCGCGAAGCGCGGCGGCCCGAGCCGTCCGTCAACCACCTTAGGCTCGCCACCCGGCTCCATGCCCCGCAAGCTTTTCGTCACCACGGCGCTCCCCTACGCCAACGCCCCGTTCCACATCGGGCACATCATGGAGTACACCCAGGCCGACATCTGGGTGCGATTCCAGCGACTGCAGGGGCACAAGGTGCACTTCGTGTGCGCGGACGACACCCACGGGGCGCCGATCATGCTCAAGGCCGAGGCCGAGGGCATCACCCCCGAGGAGCTGATCGGTCGCGTGGCCGAATCCCACAAGCGCGACCTGGCGCGCTTCGGCGTGAGCTTCGATCACTTCCACACGACGCACTCGGAGGAGAACCGCGCGCTCGCCGGCGAGATCTTCGCGGCGCTGCGCGAAGCCGGGTTCATCGCCTCGAAGACGATCGAGCAGTTCTTCGACCCGGTGAAAGGCATGTTCCTGCCCGACCGCTACATCAAGGGCGAATGCCCGAAGTGCGGCACCAAGGACCAGTACGGCGATTCCTGCGAGTCCTGCGGGGCCGTCTACACGCCCACCGAGCTGAAGAACCCCACCTCCGCGCTGACCGGCGCCACGCCGGTGATGAAGAAGTCGGATCACTTCTTCTTCCGCCTGTCCGACCCGCGTTGCGTGGAGTTCCTCAAGGGCTGGACGCAGGACGGCAAGCTCCAGCCCGAGGTCGCCAACAAGGTGCGCGAGTGGCTCGACGGGGGGCTCAACGACTGGGACATCACCCGGGACGCGCCCTACTTCGGCATCGAGATCCCCGGCGCCAAGGGCAAGTATTTCTACGTGTGGCTCGACGCCCCGATCGGCTACCTCGCCTCGCTCAAGAGCTTCCTGGACAGGAAGGGGCTCGACTTCGCCAAGTACGTGGCCGATCCCAAGGTGGAGCAGATCCACTTCATCGGCAAGGACATCATCTACTTCCACACGCTCTTCTGGCCCGCCATGCTCAAGTTCGCGGGCCGGAAGATCCCCGACAACGTGTACGTGCACGGCTTCATCACGCTCTCGGGCGAGAAGATGTCGAAGTCCCGCGGCGTGACCGTGAGCCCGCAGAAGTACGCGGACCTGGGCCTGAACCCGGAGTGGCTGCGCTACTACCTCGGGGCGAAGTTGAACGCCCGCGTCGAGGACTTCGACTTCAACCCCGACGACTTCCTCGCGCGGGTGAATTCCGACCTGGTGGGCAAGTACGTGAACATCGCGAGCCGCGCGGCCGGGTTCATCTCCAAGCGCTTCGGCGGCAGGCTCTCGGACGAGGCGCTGTCGGCCGGACGGGAGCTGAAGCACAAGCTGCGCGGCAGTGTCGCCGCCCCGGTGCCCGACAACGAGGAGCAGGTTCCCGCGATCCTCTTCGAGGTCAGGAGCTTCGCCGACCAGATCGCCGCCGATTACGACGCCCGCGAATTCAGCAAGGCGATCCGGCAGGTGATGTTCCTCGCCGACCGGGTGAATCAGTACGTCGACGAGCAGAAACCCTGGGAGATCCCCAAGGAGCCCGGCCAGGAAGCCGCCCTGCAGTGGTTCTGCACCCTGTACCTGGAGCTCTTCCGCATCCTCACCATCTACCTGAAGCCCGTGCTGCCGCGGGTGGCCGAGGACGTCGAGGCCTTCCTCGGGCTGGCCAAGCCGATGACCTGGGAGGACGTCGCCAACGCCCTCAAGCCGGGGCACACGGTGCAGCCCTACAAGCACCTGCTGTCGCGCATCGATCCGAAGCAGATCGAGCAGCTGCTCGAGCCACCGGCCGAATCGAAACCCGAGGCTGAAAAGCCCGCCGCCGCGGAGGCGCCCGAGTTCCGGCTCGAGCCGGTAGAGCCGCCTCGGCCAGCGCCCATCCCGCCCGTGGGCGAGACGATCTCCATCGACGACTTCGGCAAGATCGACCTGAGAGTGGCGCGCATCGTCGACGCGGAACTGGTCCCGGACGCCGACAAGCTCCTCAAGTTGACGCTCGACATCGGCCTGGAGACGCGGACCGTCTTCGCCGGCATTCGCTCGGCCTACACGCCCAAGGATCTCGTCGGGCGCCTTACGGTGATGGTCGCGAACCTCGCGCCCCGGAAAATGCGCTTCGGCGAGTCGCAGGGGATGGTGCTCGCCTCCGGCGACGGAAGTTCCATATACCTCCTCGCGCCCGACGCGGGGGCGACGCCGGGGATGCGCATCAAATAGGCGTCCGGTGGATCGGGCGCCCGGGCATGCGGTGCGCAAGGGCATTTTCCGGCGATCGGGCGCCGATCATCGGCCGGGAGTTCAATGAACGGCGGACCTCCTTGCAACCATGGCCACGAGACGAATCCCCCTTGTCCCGCCCCCCTACGCGACCGACCGCGCGACGCTCGAGCGCGAGGTGGTGGTCGATGTGTTCCGCGCGAGCGGCCCCGGCGGGCAGCACGTGAACCGAACCGAGTCGGCGCTGCGGCTCACGCACCCGCCGTCGGGCGTCGTGGTGATCGCGCAGGATTCCTCCTCGCAGCACCGCAATCGCGACATCGCCTTCGAGCGTCTGTCCGAGCGGCTCGTGCGCCTGAATCACGTCCCGAAGAAGCGAGTCGCGACGAAACCCACGCGGGGCTCGCGCGAGCGGCGCATCGGGGAGAAGAAGCTGCGCGGCGTCACCAAGCGCGGCCGCGGACGGGTGGGCGGCGATGAGTGAGACGACCTGCCGTCGGCTTCGCATCCACGGCGTCGTGCAGGGCGTGGGGTTCCGCTACTCGCTCCAGCGCGAAGCGCTTCGCCTGGGCCTCGCCGGCTGGGTCCGAAACCGGCGCGACGGGACGGTGGAGGCGGTGGTAGCCGGCGAGGTCGCGGCCGTCGAGCAACTGCTCGCCTGGTCGCGCCACGGGCCGCCTTCGGCACGCGTCACGAAAGTCGAGGTCGCGGAAGAAAGCGGCAGCTTCACGGACTTCGAATCCCGCCCCACGGAGTGAAGGCCGATACTGCGGCGTTCCCGCTGCCTGGCGTCGCGGGAACGCCTCGCTAATACACGACCTCGACATTGCGCTCCGTGAGCCACTCCGAGAGCGCGGCCAGGAGCGGCGCCGAGACTTTCACCCGGTATTCGTCCGGCAGCCGGATGTCGCACTCGCCCTGCGCATTGCGATAGCGGATCGCCACGGCGCACTTCCCGCCGGCGTGCGGCGCGATGAGCGCACGCAGCTTCGCCGAGTCCGCCTGCCCGTTGATGGAAAGGCGGATCAATTTCGCGTACTGGCTGCGAATCTCCGCCACGTCCATCAGCTTGTCGGCATTGAAGCGGATCCCGCCGGAGAAATCGTCCTGCGAGACCCGGCCCTGCACGACGACCACCTGGTCCTCCTGGATGACCGCCCGCTTCTCGTGGAAGAGTTCCCCGTAGACCACGACCTCGATGCGCGCGCTGCCGTCGTCCAGCGTGAGCACGGCCATGCGCCCGCGCCGCGAGTTGCGCATCGCCACACCGTAGATCACCCCGGCGGCCATCTGCGGCTCGGCCGCGGGCTGCAGGCTCGCGAGCGGCGTGCGGGCCACGCGGCGGATCTCGTCCCTCCAGGCGCTGAACGGATGACCGCTCAGGTAGAAGCCCAGGCTCTGCTTCTCGGCGAGCAGGCGCTCGCGCTCGGGCCACTCCGGCACGCGGATGAGCTCGAAGGCCTCCGCGGCCGTCTCCTCCGCCCCGCCGAAGAGGCTCGTCTGCTGCGCGAAACGCTCGGCCTTTTCCGCGACCTCGATCGCGGCACCCAGGGATGCGAGGATTCCGGCGCGGTTGCGGTCGACGGAATCGAATGCGCCCGCCTTGATGAGCGCCTCCATGGCGCGGCGGTTCACCACCCGGCGGTCCACGCGGCGGCAGAAGTCGCCCAGGTCGCGGAACGGCCCGCCCGCCTCGCGCGCGGCGACCACGTTGGCGATCGCCTGCTCGCCCGTGCCTTTTACCGCCCCGAGGCCATAGCGGACGTGTTTCGCATCCAGGGGGGTGAAACGGTAGCCGCCCTCGTTCACGTCCGGCGGAGCCACGACGAGGCCGTTTCGCCGCGCATCGTCGAAGACGACCTGCACCTTGTCGGTGTCGTTCATCACCGCCGACAGGTTGGCCGCGCAGAACGCGGCGGGAAAATGGGCCTTGAGGTAGGCGGTCTGGTAGGCCACGAGCGCGTACGCCGCCGAGTGCGACTTGTTGAACCCGTAGCCCGCGAACTTCTCCATCTCGTTGAAGAGGACGTCGCCTTGCGCGCCTCGAGACCGCGCTCCGTCGCCCCCTTGAGGAAGATCTCGCGCTGCTCGGCCATCTCCTCGGCCTTCTTCTTGCCCATCGCGCGGCGCAGCACGTCGGCCCCGCCCAGGGTGTAGCCGCCGATCACCTGGGCGATGGTCATGACATGCTCCTGGTAGGTCATGACGCCGTAGGTGGGCTCGAGGATGTCCTTCAATCTCGGGTCGAGGTACTCCCAGCGTGCCCGTCCGTGCTTGCGGTCGATGAACTCGCCGATCAGGTCCATCGGGCCCGGGCGGTAGAGGGCGTTCAGGGCGATGAGGTCCTCGAGGCGGTCCGGGCGCGCCTTCATGATGAGGTCGCGCATGCCGCGCGATTCGAACTGGAAGATCGCGACCGTGTTGCCCGAGGAGAAGACCTTGTAGGTCGCCGGGTCGTCCAGGGGGATCGCCTGGATGTCGAAGTCCGGGTGGCCCATGGCGCGGATGTGGCGCTCGCTCTCGGCGATGAGGGTGAGCGTCGTGAGGCCCAGGAAATCGAACTTCACGAGCCCGGCCTTCTCCACGTCGTCCTTGTCGAACTGGCTCACCGACGCGGCCGAGCCGTCGGCGCAGTAGAGCGGCGTGAAGTCGGTGAGCTTTCCGGGCGCGATCAGGACGCCGCCCGCGTGCATCCCCACGTTGCGCGTGAGCCCCTCCAGGGCCTTGGCCAGGCGCATGAGCTCGGCGACCTCCTCGTTCTCCTCGATGAGGCTCTTCAGCTGCGGCTCGGCCACGATGGCCTTGTCGAGCGTGATGCCCAGCTCGAAGGGGATCAGCTTCGCGATCCGGTCGACTTCCCCGAAACCCATGCCGAGCACGCGCCCGACGTCGCGCACCACCGCCTTTGCGGCCATGGTCCCGAAGGTCACGATCTGCGACACGCACTGCGCGCCGTACTTGTCGCGCACGTAGTCGATCACGCGGTCGCGGCCTTCCTGGCAGAAGTCGATGTCGAAGTCGGGCATCGACACCCGCTCCGGATTGAGGAAGCGCTCGAAGAGCAGTTCGTAGCGCAGGGGGTCGAGGCCCGTGATGCCCAGCGAAAACGCCACCAGCGACCCCGCGCCGGAACCGCGCCCCGGACCCACCGGCACCCCGTGGGACTTGGCCCAGCCGATGAAGTCCGCCACGATGAGGAAGTAGCCCGGGAACCCCATCTGCACGATGGTCGCCACTTCGTAGTCGAGCCGCTCGACATAGCGGGGGCGCTCCGCGGAGCGCGCCGCCTCGTCCGGAAAGAGCACCGCGAGCTGCGCATCGAGCCCGCGCAGGGCCTCGGCACGCAGGTACTGCTCCACGGACTCGCCGCCCGGCGTCGGAAAATCCGGCAGCCTGGTCTTGCCGAGGGAGAACTCGTACGTGCACCGCCTGGCGATCTCCACCGTGTTCTCGAGCGCCTCGGGAAGGTCGGCGAAGAGCTCCGCCATCTCCGCCTGCGACTTGAAATACTGGGAAGGCTTGAAGTCGCGGGGCCGGCGCCGGTCGCCGAGCACGAAGCCCTGGGCGATGCACACGCGCGTCTCGTGCGCCGTGAAATCCTCGGGGCGCACGAACTGCACCGGGTGGGTTGCGACGACCGGAAGCCCCAGTCGCCCCGCCAAGGCCACGGCCGCCCTCATCTGTGGCTCGCTCCTCGCGGGGTCCGCGCGCTGCACCTCGACGTAATAGGCGCCGGGAAAATCCTCCGCCCAGGCCCGGGCGAGCGCTTCCGCCTGCGCCGCCTGGTTCGCGAGGAGCGCGCAGCCCACGTCTCCCGAGGCGGCGCCCGACAGGACGATGAGGCCCGCCACCCCCTGGAGCCACTCCCGGCGCACCTCGGCCCGCCCGCGCCACTGGTTCTCCGCGTAAGCACGGGTGATCAGGTCGCACAGCGCCAGGTATCCCGTGCGGTCCCGGCAAAGCGCCACCACGCGGTGCGGGTGGTCGCGGCTCTTCTCGTTGGTGATCGCGAGATCGCAGCCGATGACCGGCTGCACGCCTCCGGCGCGCGCCGCCAGGAAGAACTTGACGGCACCGAAGAGATTGCCGGCGTCGGTGATCGCGAGCGCCGGCATCCCGTCCGCGGCCGCGGCCTCGACCGCATCGTCGACGCGCGCCATGCCGTCCACGATGGAGTACTCCGTGTGCAGGCGCAGGTGGACGAAACGGGGATCGGGCATTCGGGATTCTGCGAAGGAAAGCCCCGAAATTCTACACCCGGGCCCCTGTCCCGACGGGCTAGCGACGCTCCGCGAAGAAGCGCTTGAGGAGCGCGCCACACTCCCCGGCGAGCGTGCCGCCGACGAAAGCGGTCTGGTGGTTCAGCTTCGCCTCCGACGACAGGGACACGGCGCCGCCGCAGGCACCCGTCTTCGGGTCTGCCGCGCCGAACACCACGCGCCCGATCCGGGCATGCAGCATCGCGCCGACGCACATCGCGCAGGGCTCGAGGGTCACGAAGAGTTCGCAGCCGCCCAGGCGGTAGTTGCCCAGTGCGGTGGCCGCCTCGCGAAGCGCGAGGATCTCGGCGTGCGCCGTGGGATCCATCGCCCCGATCGGCCGGTTTGCGCCGCGGCCGATCACCGCCCCGTCCTTCACGACGACCGCGCCCACCGGCACCTCGCCCGCCTGCGCCGTCGCCGCGGCGAGCGCGATTGCCTCGCGCATGAAGTCCTCGTCAGTGGAGGACATGGTGAGCTTCGTCCGTGGCCCGCAAACCACTTTGCCGGAGCCGCTCCGCCACCGCACGGATCACGCCCGCCCAGTCGCCGGGCGTAGGCTGGCGGAAGAGCCGCGCGCCCGGGTACCAGAGACTGTCGTCACGGTCGCGCAGCCAGCGCCAGTCGTGCGGCACGTGGGGCAGGAGTATCCACACGGGCTTGCCGAGGGCGCCGGCGACGTGGGCAACACTCGTGTCCACGGTCACCACGAGGTCGAGCGCCTCCACGAGCGCCGCGGTTTCCGCGAAGTCGGTGAGCTCTGCCGCGAAGTCGCGGAGGTCGGCGCGCTGCGCGAGGAGTGCGGAATCGGCATCGCGTACCTCCTTCTGCAGGCTGATCCAGTCGGCGCCGGGACCCAGGAGCGGCAGCATGTCCGCGAGCGCCATGCTGCGCCGGTCGTTGCGAAGACCCGTGCTGCCGCTCCAGGCGATGCCGACCTTCGCGAGGCTCCCCGCCCCGAGGCGCTCCCGCCAGGCCGCGGCGCGCGCAGGATCGGCGCGCAGGTACGGGACTTCCGCGGGCACGTCGGATACGTCGGTGCGGAACGCGAGCGGCAGGCTCATGAGCGGACAGTGGAAATCGAGCGGCGGCAGCGCGGCGCCACTCGCCAGGACCTCCTCCGGCCCCTCGAGCGTGCGCAGGAACTCCACGAGCGGCGCCTGGACCTCGAGCACCACCTTCGCGCCGCGACGCGCGACGAGTGCCGCGTAGCGGCAGAACTGCAACGTGTCGCCCAGCCCCAGCTCGCTGTGCAGGAGGATCGTGCGCCCCTCGAGGGCTTCCTTGCCCAGCCACAGCGGGGCGGGGATCTCGCGGCGCAGGCTGCTCCGCGACGCGAGGCGCCAGCGCCACTCGTACTCGTCCCAGCCGCGCGCGAACTGGCCGCGCGTGAGCAGCCCGTCGGCGAGGTTCCAGTGCGCAGCCGCGTGCATCGGGTCGAGCGCGACCGCCCGTTCGAAGCCGGCGACCGCCTCGTCCAGCCGCCCCAGTTCGCGCAGCGCATTGCCGCGGTTGTAGTGCGCGTTGGCGTCGGCGGGCTCGAGCGCGAGACTCCGGTCGCAGCTCTCGAGCGCCTCGGCGGGCCGGTCGAGGTCCAGGAGCACGATGGCGCGGTTGATCCACGCGCCAGGCGCGGCGGGATCCAGCGCGAGGGCCCGGTCGCAGCTTTCCAGGGCCTCGTCGAGCCGCCCGAGGTTCCAGAGGGCCACGCCGCGGCCGCTGAAGGCGCGCGCATAGCGCGGGTTGAGGGCGACGGCCTCGTCGAAGGCCGCGAGCGCCTCGACGGGGCGCTTGAGCTCCACGAGCGTAGTGCCGAGGTTGTGGCGCGCCTGCGCGTCCGAGGGCGCCAGTGCGACGGCGCGCTCGTAGGCCGCGAGCGCCTCCGCAGTGCGGCCCAACGCAACGAGCGCCACGCCACGATTGAAGTGCGCATCGGCGAAGTCCGCGCGCGCCTCGATCGCCCGGTCGTAGCTGGAGAGCGCTTCGGAAACGCGGCCCAGTTGCGCGAGCGCGACTCCCTGGTTGAAGTGCGCCTCGGGGTGGCGCGCGTTGAGGCGAAGGGCGGCGGCCAGCAGATTCACGGATTCCTCCGCCCTCCCCGTGCGCTCCGCCGCGAGGCCGAGCAGGTAGTACGCCTCGAACACGTTCGGGTTCGTCGCGAGGATGCCGCGTCCGACGCGCTCGACCTCGCTCCAGTGGCCGCGCTGGAACGCGTCGACCGCGTGCTGCAGGACCTGCGTGAGGGTTACCTTCGCCATCCGTCAATTCTGCCCGCACGCGATTGCCCGCACCACCCCGGCCGATCGCCGCCCAATTCAGCCGCCTTCCGCCGCGAGGCATTCCTCGAGGATCGCAAGCGCCCGGTCCATGTCCTCCGCCGTCGTGACCAGCGGCGGCGTGAGGGTGAGCACGTTGCCCATCGAGGTCTTGAAGGAAAGCCCGCGGTCCAGCGCGCGGTAGAGGATGCGCTCGGCCACCTCATGGGCCGGCTCGCGGGTGCCGCGATCGCGCACGAGTTCCACACCCATCAGCAGGCCGCGCCCGCGCACGTCGCCCACGAGGGGAAAGCGCGCAGGCCACTCCCGCATCCGTTCGAGCGCTCTCGCACCGACGCGCGCGGCATTGGCCACGAGGTCCTCGTCGTCGATGATGGCGAGCGTCTCGAGCGCGGCGCGGGCCGTCACCGGGTTCTTCTCGTGCGTGTAATGGCCGAACGCATAGTCGCCGGCGACGTCGAGCCCGTCGCGGCACACCGCGGCCGCGATCGGCAGCACCCCGCCGCCGAGCGCCTTGCCAACCACGACGATGTCCGGAACGATGCCGTCGTGCTCGGCCGCGAAAAAGCGCCCGGTCTTGCCCAGGCCCGTGGGAATCTCGTCGAAGACGAGGAGCGCGCCGAATTCGTCGCAGGCTTCGCGCACCGCCCTCCAGAAACCGGGCGGCGCGAGATAGGGCACGGCGCGGGCAGGTTCCGCCACCACCGCCGCGACGTCGCGCTCCCGCTCCAGGACGTAGCGCACCATCTTCGCGCAGGCAAGCGCGCAGGTCTCGAGCGGCGGCGCACCATCGGGCCCGGTGCGGTACCCGTAGGCGCAGCGATAGCACGCGAAAGGCGCCACGTGCTCGGCGCCGGTCGGAAGCGGGCCGATGGGCCCCGAGCGGAAGAGCGACTCGCCGCCGAGGGCCGATGCGCCGAATCCCGCGCCGTGGAACGCGTCCCAGAAGGAAATGGTCTTGAAGCGGCCGGTGGCGGCGCGTGCGACCTTGAGCGCGACCTCGATCGCATCCGATCCGCCGGTGGTGAAGAGCACCTTGCCGCCCGGGAACGGCGCGCGCGCCGCGAGGGCCTCGGCCAGGCGCACGCTGGTCTCGCACGTGAAGCGCCGCGGCGCGAAGGACAGTTCGTCCAGCTGGCGCTTTATGGCGGCGATGACGCGCGGGTGCGCGTAGCCCACGTGATGGACGTTGTTGCCGTGGAAGTCCATGTAGCGCCGGCCCGCCGTGTCCTCGATCCAGATGCCTTCGGCCTTTGCGATGGCATCGAGGCAGGGCGTGGAGACCGCCTGGCGCAGGAAGACCGCCGCGTCGCGATCCAGGAGCGCCCGCGTGGGGACATCGATGGCGCGTGCCTGCCACTCGGCCCGCCGCGAGGTGGTGTTGACGTCGCCCTCGCCGGGCGCGGGCGGAGGATTCTTCGGGGTCACGGATCGGCCTTCGACTGCGTTCGGGACCGCCATGCTACCGCGCGGTGCCTTCAGGGAGCGCGACCCTCTCCCGCCTCCTCCTGCGTGCGGCCGTCGCGGATGTGATAGAGGCGGCGGAAGGTGGGAATGATTTTTTCGTCGTGGGTTACGACGATGATCGCCGCGCCGAACTTCACCGCCATGCCGTTGAGGATCCGGACCACCGTCAGCGCGCGTTCGCTGTCGAGCGGCGCCGTCGGCTCGTCGGCGAGGATGACGGGCGGGCGGTTGGCGAGCGCGCGTGCGATCGCCACGCGCTGCTGCTCGCCCCCGGAGAGCTGCGAGATGCGCGCGGCCGCCCGGTGCCCGACGTCGAGCGCCTCGAGCAGTTCCCGGGCGCGGCTCCGGGCATCCGCATTGCGGGCGCCCGCGAGCATGGGCAGCAGCGCCACGTTGTCCGTGACGTCGAGAAACGAGATCAGGTAGGGCGCCTGGAAGATGAAGCCGATGCGGTCCCTGCGAAGGGCCCGGAGGTCGTCCAGCTTCCATCCCCCGTCGTATATGGCCTCGCCGGATATCTCCATGCGCCCCGCCGTGGGCTCGATCACGGCGCCCAGGCACTTGAGGAGCGTGCTCTTGCCGGAGCCGCTCGGGCCGATGAGGCCCACCACCTCGCCGGGCGCCACCGTCATGTCGACCCCCTTCAGGGCATCGACCGCCGTGTCGCCGGACCCGTAGCGTTTGGTGAGGCCCTGGATGCGGATTGCCGGCATGTCGTTCGCGATCGCCATCGCCGCTAGCCCCCGATCGCCTCGGCCGGATCGACCCGCAGCGCCGCCCGGATCGCGACGATGCTCGCGAGCGCGCAGATCGCCATCACCGCCGCGAAGCCGCGCGCGGCGTCGCCGGGAAGCAGCAGGACGTATTTCGGGAACACCGGCGCCCACAGTCCCGCGACGATCCGTCCGACGGTGAACCCGATGAGCCCCAGGCCGAGGGCCTGCTGCAGGATCATGCCGCCGATGGTGGCGTCGGTGGCGCCGATGAGTTTCAGGACGGCGATCTCGCGCACCTTGTTCACCGTGAGCGTGTAGATGATGAAGGCGACGATGGCCGCGCTCACCACCGAGAGGATCACGAGGAACATGCCGATCTGCCGGGCCGAGGTGGCGATCAGCTTCGCCACGAGGATCTCTTCCATCTGCGCCTTCGTGTAGGCCTGCAGGCGCTTCCAGCGGCGGATGTTCTCCGCCACCGCGTCCGCATCGGCGCCCTCCGCGAGGCGCACCAGCACGCTGTTCACCTGCCGGCTTTGTGCCTGGCTCGCCTGCACGGCCTCGAGAAGGCCCGGCACGCCGGGGCGGTTGAAGGCGGGATTGGCGGCCGTGCGTTCGCGCTCGTTCACGAGCGCGTCGTTGTCCTTGAGGAACTGGACTTCCTGCGCGTCCTTCAGGGGCACGAAGAGCATCGGGTCGCCGCTCGCCGAGACCATGCGCCGCGTGAGGCCCACCACCTCGTAGTCGTGGCGGCGGATGCGCACGCGCTCGCCGACTCGCATCCCCGTCTTTTCGTCGGCCACCGCCTCGTAGTGCCCACGCGTCACCGGGCGGCCCGCGATGAGGTGGCCGGGCTCTCCCGGCCTGCCGGGCTCGAATCCCACGAGCAACACGCGCGATTCCGTGCTGCCGCGACCCACCTGCATGGTGAGATAGGCCGCGTTGCCGGCGGCCGCGACGCCCGGCAGTCCGGCAATCGAGCGCACGACGTCGTCGCGCAGGCTCGATGGTTCCGCATAGGGGCCCAGCGTTCCCTGCTGGACGACCCAGATGTCGGCGCCGCTTCCATCGATCAGCACCGTCGCGTCCTCGACCATGCCGCGATAGATGCCCGCCATGGACAGCGTCACGCCGATGAGCAGGCCGAGACCCACGCCGGTAAAGGCGAACTTCCCCAGCCGTTCAGGATGTCCCGGCCGGCGAGATTGATCACGACGAGCCTCTGACGAGGCGCTCGGCCACGGAAACGCGATCCTCGGCGGCGAGCGGGCGGCTGCTGTGGACGATGACGCGCTCGCCCTCCTTCAGGCCGGAGCGCACCTGCGTGAAGCCGTCGAGGGTCCCGACACCCGTCATGACCGGCCGGAATTCCGCCCTGCCCTCGCGAATCATCCACACGCCCGCCTGCGACCCGGCCCGCTTGATCGCCGCCGAGGGCACCGCAAGCGCGGCCTCGACCGCGGGAAGGCGAAGGGTGACTTCGGCGAGATCGCCTACCCGCGTCGCGGCGGGGAGTGACTCGAATACCACCTGGGCGATCCGCTCTTCCGTTACGGCGTCTCCCACCAGGTCCACCCGCTCCACGCGACCCGCTACGGCCTCGCCGGGCCGGGAGCGCAGGGTCACCTCGGCCGCGAGCCCGGCCGCCAGCCCGCCCGATCGCGCCTGGTCGATGCGGGTGCGCACCCAGAGGCTCGCCGGGTCGATCACCTGGAGGACCATCTGCCCGGCGACGAGCGTCGTTCCCGGCTCCGCGAGGCGCGCGGCCACCACGCCGTCGACGGGGCTCGTGAAGCGCAGGTTCGCGCGTGCGGGCCAGGCCCGCGAGATCGGCATTCGCCCGCAACGTTTCCTGGCGGGCGGCGGCCAGCGCCGACTCGGCCGCGTGGCGGGCGGCCTGGGCCGCATTCGCTTCGTGGCGCCGGGCATCGGCCGCTTCCTGGCTCACGAACCCGGTGCGCCGCAGTTCCGCGTACCGGTCCGCATTGGCCTGCGCCACCCGCGCGCGGCTCTGCGCCTCCTCCAGCGCGGACTGCGCGGCAAGCGCGTTCTGCGCCGCCCGCTCGGCGCCGGCCCGGCCGGCGGCCAGGCGATCCTCGAGGTCCACGGGCTCCATTTCGGCCAGCAGCTGGCCAGCTTTCACGCGGTCGCCCTGGTCGACGAGTACCCGCAGCACGCGACCCGGAGCCGTCGGCCCGATGTCGTAGGAACGCCTCGCCTCGACCGTGCCGATGCCGAAGAGGGAAGGCGCAAGCGTCCTCGCCTGGGCTTCCGCGAGGGTGACCTGCACGCGGGCGAGCGGCCCCTGGGTGGCGATCACCCACGCGAGACCCGCGACGACGGCCAGGCCGAATGCGGCCACTGCGAGGGAACGCCCGTGGGGGAACTTCATCGTCATCTTCATCGGTGTGGTCCCCGGAAGCCGTCGAGCAGCAATGGAAAGAGGCGTCGCGCAGCGGCATTCATGCCCGCTTCGCCGCGGAAGAGCGTCGATTGCACCGCGAGCCCCTGCACCGTGCCGATGAAGAGGACCGCGGCGGCCTCCTCGTCGAGCGTTGCCGGGAGCAGCCCCGCGCGCTTGGCCTGCGCAAGCAATTCGCCGATGCGCTTGCGGTAGCCGCGCACGGCCTTGCGCACGCGGTCGCGGAACTCGGAATCGGCCGGGCGCTGCAGTTCGTGGAACAGGATGCGCGGCACTCCCGGATGGCCGGATACGAACCGCACGTGGGCGAGGAATACCCGCTCGAGGACCTCGATCGGATCGCCACCGCCGCGAAAGGCATCGTCGACCACGGCTTCCAGCCGCTCCTCGACCCAGTCGAACACCGCCGACCACATGGCGAGCTTGTCCGGGAAATGCCGGAACAGCGCTCCGTTGGTCACGCCGACGCGATCGGCGATGGCCTGGGTGGTGATGCCTTCCGGGCCGCGCTCGCGCGCGAGCTCGACGACGGCGGCGACCACGTCGCGCCGGCGCTGCGGGGCGCTCGACCGCGTTCGCGGGCTTGCGGGCTTTTCGGTGACGGCGGCGACCACGGGAAACCCTCCGTAAGTAAGTAACTTGTTACTATCTTACGCGCGCAGCCGGACGCTGGCAAGGCCCTGCTGCTGCAGGGAGCCTACGGCTTCGCGTTCGCGGGCGCCCGCCAGTCGCGAAAGACGTCCAGGTCGAAGCCGTCGGGGTAGAAGAGGTAGCCCGGCTTGTGCCCCGGCGTGTCGGTCACGCCGTACTGCCAGATGATCTTCTTCGTCGCTCGGTCGATCACCACCACGCGATGGCGCAGGTCGTCGGCCACGAGGATGTCCCGGTGCCCGGCAACTCGCGGGCGAGCGAAGGGTGGTCGAGCATGGCCTCGCCCTGCCGGACGTCGTATTGCCAGAGCACCTTGCGCGTCGCGGGGTCGAAGATCACCACGCGCCCCGGCTTCCAGAAATCCGCCACGATCACATGCCTGCCGTCGACGGTCGGGAAGGCGTCGGAGGGGTAGCGGATGCCGGGCGCCTTCACGCTCCAGACGACCTTGCCTTCACGGGTGATCCGCGTGATCCAGGCGTCCCGGATCTCGGAGACGAGGATGTCCCCATTCTCCAGAGGCGTGGCGCCGTTCGGGTAGGCGAGGCGCGACGGAGGGTCGTGCCGGCAGTCGCCGGGCTTGCCCCACTGCGTCGCGATGGCGTTCGCCTTCGGATCGATGATGAGCACGCGGCAATTGCGGATGTCCGCGGTCAGGAACTTCCCGTCGGAAAGCAGGTGCGCGTCGTCGGGATAGTTGAGGTAGCCGGGCGCCGACCCCTTCTTTTCCGGCACGCCGTAGGTCCAGGTGATCTCGCGCTTCTCGTAGTCGACGATGTGGACGTCGTAGTTGTCCTCCTCGCTCACGGCGAGAAGCCTGCCGTCCTCCGAGAAGTTCACGTCCTCGTTGCCGCTGTAGACGGTGAGGTTCGGCGTCGGGAATTCCCAGACGATGCGCTTGTCGGGCGTCACCTCGATCAGCCGGTTGTTGCGCCGGTCGGCGATGAGGATGGGAAACGGCAGGGGCTTGCCCCACGAGGCCACGGGCGACTTGCGGTTGCCGGAGACAGGCGGGATAGCGGGAAGGACGACGCCGCTCGAGACGACACCGGCGCCCTTGGGATCGTCCACCGAGCCCTTCACCAGTTCCGCGGGAGGCGAGGCGAAGGCGACGGCGGCCGCGACGAGAAAGGCGGCGGGTGGCGAACCCCGCAGGAAAGCCGCGATTGCCCGAGTCGATCCCATGTCCCGAGCCTAGGGCGGCCGCGATGGTGAGGATTGATCCCGGGCAAGAAGCGTGCGACTTCGCGGTCGCGACGCCTCCCGCCGGGGAAGGCCGGCGGGAAAGGCCCGGCTACCTCTTCAATTCCACCAGGACCTCGTCCAGCATCTTCTTCGCGTCGCCGAAGAGCATGCGGTTGTTGTCCTTGTAGAAGAGCGGGTTGTCGACGCCGGCATAGCCCGAGGCCATGGAGCGCTTCATCACGATGGAAGTCCTCGCCTTCCAGACCTCGAGCACCGGCATGCCCGCGATGGGGCTCGCGGGATCCTCCTGCGCAGCCGGGTTCACGATGTCGTTGGCGCCGATGACCATGGAGACATCCGTCTCCGGGAAGTCCTCGTTGATCTCGTCCATTTCCATCACGATGTCGTAGGGCACCTTGGCCTCGGCCAGGAGCACGTTCATGTGCCCCGGCATGCGGCCGGCCACCGGGTGGATGCCGAAGCGGACGTTGACCCCTTTCTCGCGCAGGTGCTTCGTGATCTCGAAGACGGTGTGCTGCGCCTGCGCCACCGCCATGCCGTAGCCGGGCACGATGATGACGTTCTTCGCGTCGCGCAGCAGCTCGGCGGTTTCGGCCGCCGCGATGGGGGTCACTTCCCCGGCGGGCTCGCCGTCGCCCTTCGCGGCCGGGGCGCCGCCACCGGTTCCGAAGCCCCCCGCGATGACGCTGATGAAGTTGCGGTTCATCGCGCGGCACATGATGTAGGAGAGGATCGCGCCCGAGGAGCCGACCAGGGCGCCGGTGACGATGAGGAGGTCGTTGGACAGCATGAACCCCGTGGCCGCTGCCGCCCAGCCAGAGTAGCTGTTGAGCATGGAAACCACGACCGGCATGTCCGCGCCGCCGATGGCCATCACCATGTGAATGCCGAAGAGGAGCGCGATCACCGTCATCACGATGAGCGGCGTCATGCCCGAGGCGATGTCGGGCGCCAGCACGAACTGGCGGCCGAACCAGAGGACGAGGAGCAGGCCCGAGAGGTTCAACCAGTGGCGCCCCGGCAGCAGCAGGGGCTTGCCGCCGATTTTCCCGGAGAGCTTTCCGAAGGCGATCACGGACCCGGAGAAGGTCACCGCCCCGATGAGGATCCCCACGTAGATCTCGATCTCGTGGATCGTCTTCTCGGCGCCGGTGAGTACGATCGAGGTGTCGATGTAGCTCGCGAAGCCCACGAGGCAGGCGGCGAGACCCACGAGGCTGTGCATGATCGCGACCAGCTCGGGCATCTGCGTCATCTGCACCTTGCGCGCGGCGTAGAGGCCGACCGCGCCCCCCACGACCATGGCACCGACGATCCAGGGAATGCCGGCGGCCGTGACGCGCGGGCCGAAGACCGTCGCGAGCACCGCGATGGCCATGCCGATGACGCCGTAGAGATTCCCGCGGCGCGAGGTCTCGGGGTTCGAGAGGCCGCCCAGGCTCAGGATGAAGAGGATGGTGGCGCCGATATAGGCGGCGGTGACGAGGCTCGGTGACATGGTTTCGCTCCCCGTCTACTTGCGGAACATCGCCAGCATGCGACGCGTCACCGCGAAGCCGCCGAACATGTTGATGGTGGTGAGGGCGATGCCGACGATGGCGACCCAGCGGATGATCTCGTCCGGCCGGCCGCCGCCGGATTCGGGCGGAGCGATCTGCACCAGCGCGCCGATGGCGATGATGCTGGAGATGGCGTTGGTCACGCTCATCAGCGGCGTGTGCAGCGCGGGCGTGACGTTCCACACCACCATGTAGCCCACGAAGCAGGCCAGCACGAAGACGGTGAAGTGGCCGAGGAAGGCCGCCGGGGCGTAGAGGCCCACGAGCAGGAACAGAAGCGCGCCGACGCCGAACACGGTCGCGAGGCTGCCCGCCGACATGGGCTCTCCCGCACCATGGCCGTGCCCGCCCTGCTTCGTCACCGGAGCGGCTGCTGCCGGCTTCGGTTTCGCGGCCGGAAGGTTCGGGGGGGGCGGCGGCCAGGTGATGCCACCGTCCTTGATCACGGTCAGGCCACGGATGGCGTCATCTTCCATGTTCACATCGATGATGCCGTCCTTGGTCTTGCACAGCTCCTCGGCGAGACGGAACAGGTTGCTGGCGTACATCGTCGAGGACTGCTTGGCCAGGCGGCTGGGCAGGTCGGTGTAGCCGATGATGGTCACGCCGTGCTTCACCACCGCCTGGCCGGGCTCGGTCAGCTCGCAGTTGCCGCCCTGCTCGGCCGCCATGTCGACGATCACGCTGCCCGCCTTCATGCTCTTCACCATCTCGGCGGAAATCAGCTTCCGGCGCGGGCTTGCCGGGAATAAGCGCGGTGGTGATGATGATGTCCACCTCGCTCGCCTGCTTGGCGTACATCGCGCGCTGGGCCTGCTGGAACCCCTCGCTCATGACCTTGGCGTACCCGCCGCCGCCGCCGCCCTCCTCCTCGTAATCGACCTTCACGAACTCGCCGCCCAGGGACTTCACCTGGTCGGCGACCTCGGCGCGCGTGTCGTTGGCGCGCACGATGGCGCCCAGGCCGACGGCGGTGCCGATCGCCGCGAGTCCCGCCACACCGGCCCCCGCGATGAATACCTTGGCCGGCGGCACCTTTCCCGCGGCCGTGATCTGGCCGTTGAAGAAGCGGCCGAAGGCGTTGGCGGCCTCGATCACGGCCCGGTAGCCGCTGATGCCGGCCATCGAAGTCAGCGCGTCCATCTTCTGGGCGCGGCTCAACATGCGCGGCAGCGAGTCGATCGCGAGCACCGTGACCTTCCTCGCCGCCAGCTGCTGCATCAGGTCGGGGTTCTGCGCAGGCCAGACGAAGCTCACGAGCGTCTGGCCTTCGCGAACCAGCGCGACCTCATCGGCGCCGGGCGCACGCACCTTGAAAACGATGTCCGCCTTCGACCACAGGGTGGCGGCGTCGGGCGCGATCTCCGCGCCGGCGGCGCGGTAGGTGTCGTCGCCGAAGTTCGCCGCATCGCCGGCGCCGGCTTCCACCAGGACGCCGAATCCCAGCTTCTTCAGCTTCTCCACCACCTCAGGCACGGTGGCGACGCGCTTTTCGCCGGCGAAGGTCTCCCGCGGCACTCCAATCAGCAACGGCATGTCAGATTCCCCAGGTTTGAAGGTGTTCGCAACGGTGCAAGGATACCGAAGTCATCGATCATTCCCACTCGATGGTGGCCGGCGGCTTGCCGGACACGTCGTAGACGACCCGGTTGATGCCCCGCACCTCGTTGATGATGCGGTTGGAGACGCGCCCGAGCAGGTCGTAGGGCAGATGCGCCCAGTGCGCGGTCATGAAATCCGTGGTCTCGACCGCGCGCAGCGCCACCACGTGCTCGTAGGTGCGCCCGTCGCCCATCACGCCCACCGAGCGCACGGGCAGGAACACCGTGAAGGCCTGGGCCACCTTGTCGTACCAGGGCGTGCCGTCCGGTGATTTCGTGTTGCGCAGCTCCTCGATGAAGATCGCGTCGGCGCGCTGCAGCAGCGCCGCGTATTCCGCCTTCACCTCTCCCAGGATGCGTACGCCCAGGCCCGGTCCCGGGAACGGGTGGCGGTACACCATGTCGCGCGGCAACCCCAGCTCGAGGCCGAGGGCGCGCACCTCGTCCTTGAAGAGCTCGCGCAGCGGCTCGAGGAGCTTCAGGTGCAGCGACTCGGGCAGCCCGCCCACGTTGTGGTGCGACTTGATGGTGACGGCCTTCTTGGTCTTGGCGCCGGCCGACTCGATCACGTCCGGGTAGATCGTGCCCTGCGCGAGCCACTTCGCCTTTGGCAGCGCCTTCGCCTCGCGCTGGAACGCCTCCACGAAGAGCCGGCCGATGATGCGCCGCTTCTGCTCGGGGTCGGCCACGCCGGCGAGTTCCCGGAAAAACTCGGGGCCGGCGTTCACCCGGTCGACCTTCACGCCCATGTGCTGGGCGAAGGTGTCCATGACCTGGTCGCCCTCGTCCAGGCGCAACAGCCCCGTGTCCACGAAGATGCAGGTGAGCTGGTCGCCGATCGCCTTGTGGATCAGCGCCGCGGCGACCGCCGAATCCACGCCGCCGGAAAGCCCGAGGATCACATCCTCGCCGCCCACCTGCTCGCGGATCTTCGCGATCGCCTGCGGCGCGAACTCCGGCATGTTCCAGTGCCGGTCGCAGCCGCAGATCTCGTGCACGAAACGCGCGTAGATCGCGCGCCCCTGCGTCGTGTGAGTGACCTCGGGGTGGAACTGCACGGCGTAGAAGTGCCGCGCCTCGTCGAACATGCCGGCAACGGGGCAGGCCTCGTTGGAAGCCATGACGGAGAAACCGGGCGGCAGCTTCGTGACCTTGTCGCCGTGGCTCATCCACACGTCGAGGAGCCCGTGGCCTTCGCCGTTCACGCGGTCCTGGATCCCGTCGAGCAACTTCGAGTGCCCGCGCGCGCGCACCTCGGCATAGCCGAACTCGCGCACCTTGCCGGACTCGACCTCGCCGCCGAGCTGCGACGCCATCGTCTGCATGCCGTAGCAGATGCCCAGCACCGGAACGCCCGCGCGGAACACGTACGGGTCGGCGGCCGGCGCAGCCTCCCCGATCACCGAGGCATGGCTCCCCGACAGGATGATTCCCCTGGGCGCGTACTCGCGGATGAAGCGCTCGTCCACGTCGTGCTCGTGGAGTTCGCAGTAGACGCCGGCTTCCCGGATGCGCCGCGCAATGAGCTGCGTGACCTGCGATCCGAAGTCGAGGATGAGGATCTTGTCCATGGAGTGCCGCCCGTCAGTGACCTGGCGTCGCGGGGCGACGGCCGGGGATGCGCGCCGCGAAGCGCCGGCTATTCGATCTGGTAATTGGGCGCTTCCTTCGTGATCTTCACGTCGTGGACGTGGGATTCGCGCATGCCCGCCGCCGTGATCTCGACGAACTCGGCGCGCGAGCGCATCTCCTCTATGGACCGGCAGCCGGTGTACCCCATGCTCGCGCGCAGCCCGCCCATCAGCTGGTGGACGATGGCGGTCACCGGCCCCTTGTACGGCAGGCGCCCCTCGACGCCCTCCGGGACCAGCTTGTCTGCGTTCATGTCGCCTTCCTGGAAGTAGCGGTCGCTCGAGCCCTTCTGCATCGCCGCAAGCGATCCCATGCCGCGGTAGGACTTGTACGAACGGCCCTGGTAGAGCTCGATCTCGCCGGGGGCTTCCTCGGTGCCGGCGAAGAGGCTGCCCAGCATCACGCTCGAGGCGCCCGCCGCGATGGCTTTCGCCACGTCGCCGGAGAAGCGGATGCCGCCGTCGGCGATGCAGGGGATGCCCGTGCCCTCCAGCGCCGCTGCGACGTTCTGGATGGCGGTGATCTGCGGCACGCCCACGCCGGCCACGACGCGCGTGGTGCAGATCGAACCCGGCCCGATGCCCACCTTCACGCCGTCGGCGCCGTTGTCGACGAGCGCTTTCGCGCCCTCGCGCGTGGCGATGTTGCCGCCGATCACCTGGACCTGCGGATACTGGCGCTTCACCCACTGCACGCGGTCGAGCACGCCCTGGGAATGCCCGTGCGCGGTGTCGACGACGATCACGTCCACGCCGGCCTCCACCAGCCGCTCCACGCGATCCTCCGTCCCCTCGCCCACGCCGACCGCGGCGCCGGCGCGAAGCCTGCCCTGCAGGTCCTTGCTCGCATTCGGGTGCTCGGACGACTTGAGGATGTCCTTCACGGTCATCAGGCCGCAGAGTTGCCAGTCGTCGTTGATCACCAGCACGCGCTCGAGGCGATGGCGATGCATGAGCGCCTTGGCCTCGTCGAGGCTGGCGCCCTCCTTCACCGTCACGAGCTTTCCGCGCGGCGTCATGATGTTCTTCACCGGCTGGTCGAGATTGGTCTCGAAGCGCAGGTCGCGGTTGGTGACGATGCCCACCACGCGGCCCTTGTCCAGGACCGGGAGCCCTGAAATGCGGTGCTTGCGGGTGATCTCCAGGACGTCGCGCACCGACATCTTCGGCGTGACGGTGATCGGCTCCTTCACGACGCCGCTCTCGAAGCGCTTGACCTTGGCGACCTCGTCGGCCTGGGCCTCCGGCGTCATGTTCTTGTGCAGGATGCCGATACCGCCCTCCTGGGCGAGGGCAATGGCGAGCCGCGACTCCGTCACCGTGTCCATGGCGGCGGAGAGCAGGGGAATGTTCAGCGTGATCGACCCGGTGAGGCGGGAGGTAAGGCTGACTTCGCGGGGAAGGACGGTCGAATGGGCGGGGACGAGGAGAACGTCGTCGAACGTGAGCGCTTTCTGGATGACCCGCATGCTCTTCGGCCTTTCTACAAAAGGAAATTATACCGGTGCCCTTCCCCTCCCAACAATCGCGACTCCCGGCGAGGGTCTCGATTGACGCTGCGGTAGATTCTCGGTAAGGTTCTGTAAATGCTTGAAAGATCACGGATTTGGGGTAAGGTACCGCAGGCGCTCGCAGGGACGCTCCTGGCGGCCGGGCTTGCGGCGTGCGCAACCCCCGAGCCGGCGGAGCTTGCGCCGGCGGTGGCTGCCCCCGAAGCGAACGCCGCGGTCGTGAAACCGCCCGCGGATCCGCACGCGCTTGTGGAGCAATCCCGTGCGCTCCTCGCACAGGCGGAAACGGACATCCTTAGGGCCCGCGCACGCAGGGCGCTCTGGAGCAAGGCATGGGAATCCCTGGTCGGCGCACGCGCAAGCTTCGCCCGGGGCGATCACGCCGGCTCGATCCGGCTCGCTGGCCGCGCGAGCGAACTCGCGCGGCTTGGCCTCGAACAACTGGCCTACCCGGCCGTGCAGCAGAACGCGACAAGGAGTCCACCATGAAACGCATCCTGGTTTTCGCTTGCGCCCTCGCCGTCTCGACCGGGGCGATCGCGCAGCTCTACAAGTGGGTCGACAAGGACGGCCGGGTCACGTATTCGGACCAGCCGCCGCCCGCGCAGGAATCGAAGCAGCTGAACGTGGGCGGGGGAACGTCCACGCCGGCCCGGCGTTCGGCCATCGAGCGCGACAAGGAACTCGACAAGAGCCGCCTGGACGCGAAGCGAAAGGCGAAGCTCGCCGAGAACCTCGAGAAGAAGGCCCAGGTCGACGAGGAGAACTGCAACCGCGCGAAGGCCTACCTGCGCACGGTGACCGACGGCGGCCGCATCGCCACCTACGACGCCAAGGGCGAGCGCGTCCTGCTCGACGACAAGCAGATCGAGGAAGAGCGGGTGAAGGCGCAGAAGGCGGTCGACGAGTCCTGCAAGTCTCCTTGAGGAATCCCCCGGGAAAACGCCCGATAGAGGCGACATGAACCCCATGACGGCGCACCCCCCCTCGGTCTTCCGGAGCATCCTCGCTTGCCTTCTGGTGGGCGCTGCGACACCTGCATGGGCCGTGGGCCTGGGAGAGCTGCAGGTCCACTCGGCACTGGGCGAGCCGCTCGACGCGACGGTCGCCCTGTCGTCCGCACCCGGGGCCATCCCGCGCGCAGATTGCTTTGCCCTCGGCCGCGCCGGGGCCGGCGGATTGCCGGGCGTTCCGCGCGCCACGTTTTCCGTCGAACCGGACGGGTCGGGATGGCGCGTCCGGATCCGCACGCGGGCCGCGCTGGCCGAACCCGTCCTCCAGCTCCGCCTCGACGCGTCCTGCGAAGGCAGGGACGCGGCCTCGCGCAACTACGAGATCCTGCTCGACCGGCGACCGGCGCGCACGCCGCCGCCCGCGTTCCGGTCCCTTCCGGGCGACACGCTCGCGGCACTCGCGGCGGCGATCTACCCGAACAGCCCGGCGGTGCGCGAGGCGTACGTCCGCGCGCTCGTCGCCGCGAATCCCGCCGTTGCCGGCCTGCCGCCCGATCAACCCGTGCCACCCGGCACGCCGATCGTATTGCCGGACCTGCGGCGTTTTTCGATGAGCCTTGCCACAACACCTGCCGCGGCGCGTTCGGCGTTGCCCGCCCCGGCGGCGCAGGGTGCAGCCCGGCCGGCCGCGCAGGCCGCGCCGCAGGAATCGGCGGCCGCCGCGAAACCCACCCGGGTCGCGACCGGGCCGCGCAAGGCCGAAGTGCCGAAATCGGCACCAGTCGCGAAGCCCGAAGTGTCGAGATCGCCGCCAGTCGCCAAGCCCGAAGCGCCGAAACCGGCTCCGGGTGCAAAGCCCGCGGAAGCCCGGAAGCCGCCTTCGCCGGCAACGGCGCCCGCACGGCCCGGCGATGGCCGTTTCGTGCTCCGGCTCTCCTCGTCCGAAGTCGATCTCACCCGCAGCCGCGGAATCGACGACGGCACGCGGTCGCGGCTGCGCGAGCGCCTGCTCGTGCTGGATGCGGACGACCAGGTCGCCGCTCTCCTGTCCATGCGCAACAGCCTGAAGCAGCTGGAGGGCCGGGTGGCGGAACTGCAGCTGAAGCTCTCCATGCTGCCAGCGACCGTGACGGCGACGCCCGCCAAGCCCCAGCCTGCCCCGGCGGCCGCCCCGCCTCCCGTCAAGCCACAGCCTGTTCCAACGGCCGCCCCGCCTCCCGCCGCGCCGGCTCAGGTTGCGACTCCGAATGCGCAAACGGCGACGACCGCGCAGCCGAAGCCCGACGTAGCCGCAGCGGCCGGAACCACGATCCCGACGCGGGAGCTCTCCGCACCCGCAAGGCCGGCGCCCGCCGCCGCCCTGGTTTCGAAACCCCCGGCTCCCGTCGCGCCTGCGGATGCGGAAAAACTGCCCTCGTGGCTCTGGGGTGTACTCGCGCCCTGATCGTCGCCGTCATCGCAGCCCTCGCGTGGCGCATGAGGAGGCCGCGAGCCCGCGCCCGCGCCCGTGGCGAGGATGATCTGCCTGCCTCGCCCGCATCGGACCTGGACGACGCCGATGCCATGATGCGTCGCGCGGACGCGATCCTCGACGAGAAACCTCCCGTGGACGCCGCACGCGAGCACCGGTTCGTCGCCGGATCCGACGAGAGTCTCGCGACCGAGGTGCCGGCCGGGACCCGGAGATCCTTCGCCGCCGCTACATCGAGGAGCGCTTCCCCGAAATCGCCACGGGAACGATAGAACCCGGCAACGAGGACTCCGTGGTGAAGGCGGCGCGCCTCTTCTACGAGGACGGCGCGATCGCGCGCGCGATCGAGCTGCTGCATTTCGCCGTGGAGGAGCAGCCGGCGGCGCTCAAGCCCTGGCTCGCGCTCTTCGAGATCTTCCGCCTGGAGCGCCTGGCCGGCCCGTTTGCGGATCTCGCCGCGCGGTTCCGGGAACACCATGGCTCGAGCCGGAGCTGGCTCAAGGTCCAGCACATCGGGCGCGAGATCGATCCGAAGAACCCGCTCTTCGGCGAGCCCGCCTTCAACAGCATCGAGACCATCGCGATTCCGGCGCAGAAGGCGGGCGAAGCGGTCACCTTCGACCCGCTTGCCGAGAACTGGCTCAATGCGCCGATGGATTTCACCACCGACGCGCTCGCCGCGAGCCTGCGCTCCGGACTCCTCGCCGACGCGGGTGTGACCGATTCCGATCTCATCGCCAACCCGATGCCGGCATTGAAGAGCGTCGAGATGTTCAACGTTGCCTGCGGCACTGACCTTGCCGACCGACGCGACAACCGCCTATCCCGTCGACCTGGGCCGCGTGCTTGCCGCGAAGACGGTTCGCGAAGCCGGCTCGCGCGCGCTCTTCCTTGCGGCGATGCGCGAGCTGGGCAAGAACGCGCCGCCCTTCTCCGCCGACCGACTGGCGTGGCTGATGAAGGTCGAGGAGCACTTCCAGACCCTGCTCGTCTACGACCAGCTCGAGTACCTCCGCGGGCCCGCGACCGTGGCGGAAACGGAGCGCGACTTCGTCCTCACCGTCCAGCGGATCCTCCTCGAGGCGGCCAACGGGTTCCAGCGCTTCCTGCGCAACCGGGACGAATGGGCCGCTGCCTCCGAAGACGCGGCCCTTCGGTTCCGGGTCACGGGACTCGCGCTGAACGCGATCCACGGATTCGTGAAGTGGAGCTGGTTCCTCGGCGAACCGGGCCGGGGCATTCCGTGGAAGCAGATGCACGCCCTCTACGGCCTCGCGGAGGCGGAAGGGTACTCGCAGACGCCCTTCGTCCTGCATGCCTCGCAGGCGAGCTTCAAGCCCTCGGTGCAGTCCCTGTACCTGCGCACGCTGGTCCTCGACCTGGTGAACGCGGGCCAGCTTTCGCGCGCGCAGGTGGAGATCGCCGACGGCTGGTTTGCCTCGTGGTGCGAGGAGTACAGCCTGGACGCCGACTACTCGTCGCGCTTCCACCTCTTCTTCGTGGATCTCGCGACGGACCGCGGGCTGCGCCACATGCGCAAGGACAGCCACGGTGACTCCGTGCGCTACGTGCGCGCCGAGGGCCTGAAGGCCCAGTTGGAGGAGATCCAGGCGGGCCTTCGCCACGGCAGGCTCTTCGCGGGGCACGGCGCCGGCGCGATCCTCCCCGTCGAGGAGCACGTCGCGCTGCTCGCGACGATCGAGAAGCTCTACCAGTCCATGATCGCCGGCGCCGAGAACCGCATCGAGGAGCGCACGACCTTCGAGAACCGCGAGATCGACGTCGTCGTCGGCATGGACTTCGTGCTCGCGAGGATCCGGCGGGGGCCGGAAACCGCTTCCGCGGAGGGAGCTTCACCGGGCGCATCGGTGGCCACCGACATGGTCGAGATCAGCCCATCGGGCCTTTCGCTCACCGCGATCGACGCCAGCCCGCCGGCGGCCCCGAGCATCGATCCCGACATCCAGACATGGCGGGTGAAGGACCTGAGCTCCAAGGGCTACGGCCTGCTCGTGGACAAGGCCTCGGCGGATACGGTCATGCTCAACGGAATCATCGGCCTGCGCGACCAGGTGTCCGGCGGATGGATCCTCGGCAGCGTCGTGCGCAAGCTCGCGAACCGCATCCGCGGGGAAATGCTCGCCGGCGTCGAGGTGATTTCCTACCACCCGCTGCGCATCGTGCTCGACCCGGTCGCGGGCGGCGACGGGCTCGAGGCGCTTTACCTGCCGGGCCTCGATCCTTCGGGAAAGCTCGACTCCATCCTGATCCGCAGCACCGACTATTCGGCGACGACGCCCTACCATGTCGCAACGGGAGGGGCGATCTACCGCATCCGCCTGAACCGCATCGCGAAGAAGGGCGCCGACTGGATCAGGGTTCGCTTCGAGATCGAGTCGAAGTCCTAAAGCCCGGCGCGAGCGCGGCGGGCCGCCTTCGGGTCGGCAAGCAGCGGGCGGTAGACCTCCACCCGGTCCGCGTCCCGAAGCACGCGATCGGGCGTGCAACGCTTGCCCCACACGCCGACGTGATCCAGCGCGAGTCCTGGATGGCGCTCGGCCACCCGCGCGGCGGCAAGCGCCATTGCCACGCTCGCGCCCTCCTCGATCTCCACGTGGAGCGTGTCCTGCCGGTCGGCGGCGGCGATCACGACGAGGATCCGCATCACGGTAGCGCCTGCGGTGCGGCTTGTCCCGCGCGCGCGAGCAGGGCCGCGCGTTCGACGAAGCGATCGACGATCGTCTCCATGATCTGGCCGAAGACCGGGCCCATAACCACTTCCAGCGCACGGCTGGAGAAGGCGTAGTCGATCGAGAACTCGATGGCGCAGCCTTCCGGGCCCAGCGGACGAATGTGCCAATGGCCCGCGAGGCGCTCGAAGGGGCCGTCGGCGAGTTCCAGGTGGATCCATTCCGGCCGGGTGTTGCGGTTGCGCGTGGCGACGTGGCTGCGGATGCCGTGGAAATCGATGTCGATGCGCGCGTGCGTCTCCGAATCCGTGCGGCCGAAGACCTCCACACCGCTGCACCACGGGAGGAACTGCGGGTAGGCCTCGACGCCGTCCACCAGGGCGGACATGCTCTCGGAGGAATGGTCGACGATGACCTTGCGGATCACGGTGGGCATGGGAGCGGCATTTTACGGCCAGCCCCCGGTAGAATGCGAACCTCGCGGTTTCCGCCGACATCCCCGCCAGCCGCGCCCCCGCCATGAGCATCGCCGAGAACCGCAAGGCCTTCCACGACTATTTCATCGAAGAGCGCTTCGAGGCCGGGCTCGTGCTCGAGGGCTGGGAGGTGAAGGCGATCCGCGCGGGCCGCGCGCAGCTGAAGGAGGCCTACGTGATCGTGCGCGGCGAGGAGGCTTTCGTGATCGGCATGCACGTGAGCGCCCTGCCCACGGCATCCACCCACGTGCATCCCGACCCCACGCGCACGCGCAAGCTCCTGCTCCACGCAGCGGAACTCGCCAAGCTCATCGGCAAGGTCGAACAGCGCGGCTATACCCTCGTTCCGGTGAACCTCCACTACGCGAAGGGGCGCATCAAGCTGGAGATCGGGCTCGCCAAGGGCAAGAAGCAGCACGACAAGCGGGAAGCGGAGAAGGATCGCGACTGGGCCCGCGAGAAGCAGCGCCTGCTGCGCCGCGGGGTCTGAACGCGCAGGCGCGCCCACTCCGGGCAGCGAGGTAACAGCCGTTGCACCCGCGGATCAGGCACCGCCTCGTGGCGGTCGTCCTACCATGACTCCACAAGACCGGATCGCGAAGGGTCTCGGGCTTCCACGAGGGGCCGGGCCTGTCCGCACCGCCACAAGCGCTGGAGGAAGACGACATGGCTGCTCGCAAGATCCTGATCCTGGGAGCCTCGTACGGTTCGCTCCTGGGCATGAAGCTGGCACTCGCGGGGCACCGCGTGAAGCTCACCTGCCTCCCCGCGGAGGCCGAACTCATCAACGCGAAGGGCGCGATCGTCCGCATTCCCGTGAAGGGGCGTGAGAACCCTGTCGAGGTGAATTCGCAGCGCCTTCCCGGACGCCTCGATGCCGGCGAGCCCGCCGGAATCGACCCCGCCGGCTACAATCTCGTGGCGCTTGCGATGCAGGAGCCGCAATTTCGCGCGCCGGGCGTACGGGAACTGCTCGATGCGGTAGCGAAGTCCGGCGTGCCGTGCATGTCGATCATGAACATGCCGCCGGTTCCCTACCTGCGGCGCATTCCCGGGATCGACGCGGACAAGTGCGTGCACTGCTACACCGACGCTTCCGTCTGGGACAGCTTCGAGCCGCGCCTGGTGACACTGTGCAGCCCGGATCCCCAGGCTTTCCGCCCGCCCGATGAGGGCGTGAACGTGCTCCAGGTCCGGCTGCCGACCAACTTCAAGGCGGCCCGGTTCGAGTCCGATGACCACACGGCGCTGCTTCGCGAACTTGCCGCGGGCATCGATGCAGCCCGCTTCGAGGAAGACGGCGAGTCCATCGAACTGCCCGTGAAGCTCAAGGTGCACGATTCGGTGTTCGTGCCGCTGGCGAAGTGGGCCATGCTCCTCGCGGGGAACTACCGCTGCGTGCAGGCCGAAACGGTCCGCCCCATCAAAGAGGCGGTCCACGGCGACCTGGCAGCTTCCCGCGCGGTCTACGACTGGGTGGTGAAGCTCTGCCTGGCGCTTGGCGCCCGGGAGGAAGACCTCGTGCCGTTCGACAAGTACGCGAATGCGGCGCTGTCCCTCGGCAATCCCTCTTCCGCGGCCCGGGCGCTGGCCGGTGGTGCCCAGCACATCGAGCGGGTCGACCGCCTGGTGCAGGCGGTGGCGGCACAGAAGGGAATGCACAACGCCGTCGTCGACGAGACCGTGGCGCTCGTGGACGGCTGGCTCGTGCGCAATCGCCGGAAAGGCTGAATCCGCTGCTACGGCGGCCGGACCGGCGCCGCCACGCTGCCCTGCTACCGGGGGGCGAGCGTCCAGTCGGGAGTCAGGGTTTCCGGCAGCGGCGAACGCGCCTTGAGCGCGGAAAGCTCGCGGGTCGCGATGCCGCCCCAGAGCGCGAACAGCCGGCCGAGGGCCCGCTCGTTGGACGCCGCATCGGTACGCTGCAGCGTCGGGTATTTCAGGGTTTGCCGCTTGTCGCGCATCCGGCCGAGCAGCGCGCCGGTCCGGGAATCGCGCATTTCCACCACCAGCGTGGCTTCTACGGCGACATTCGCGTAGTTGCGCTCGATGCCCGTGGTGGTGCTCGCCGGCGCGCTGACCTGCAGGTCCCGCACGCTCGGCGACACGAGCAGGACGTCTTCCCCAGGCGCCGCGACGATCTCGTAGCCGGCGGACCGGAAGACATCCGTCCAGGCCCCGTCGAATCCCGTACGCGCCGATTCGAGCAGAACCTGCACGTCGGCTGCCGTCACCCGTCCGGAAAGCGTGGCGCCGCGACGGTTCACGTCGCGAAGCCAGTCCCGCTCGAGCGTGACGTTCGCCGGCATCAGGAAAACCTTCCCGTAGGCCCGGAAATCCGCCCCCGGCCTGAGGAAAGTTTCGTCGACCCCGTCGCGCGAACCGGAACGAGGCCGTCCGCCGGCGGCGCGGCCGCCGCCGCGTTTCCTGCGGCTGAAAGAAGCATCGAAATGGCTGCAACCCGGATCATGGCGATCATGGTGCCCCCTTCCCGGAACCGGTCCGGCGAATGCCGCGAAGGCCGCGAGCGCGGCCTGCGGAGATGATGGGGTGGCTGATGGGATTCGAACCCACGACAACTGGAATCACAATCCAGGACTCTACCGCTGAGCTACAGCCACCATCGCTGAATCTGGCACGCCCGACAGGATTCGAACCTGTTACCCCCGGCTTAGAAGGCCGGTGCTCTATCCGGATGAGCTACGGGCGCATTCCAATCCTCTACGGGCGATGAATCTGGTCGGGGTGGAGGGATTCGAACCCCCGACACCTTGCTCCCAAAGCAAGTGCGCTACCAGGCTGCGCTACACCCCGTCGGACCTTTCCAAGGCGAGCGCGGATTATACGCGCCGCGCCCCGGGGCCCACAACGCGGCGGGCGCAGCCCGCCGGCGCCTACTGCGCGGAGGTGCCGCCGTCCCCCGCGGGTGCGGCAACGGGCTCTTCCCGTCTCGCGGGCGGATCGAGCAGCGCCTTCCGGGACAGGCGGACGCGGCCCTTGTCGTCGGCCTCGAGGACCTTCACCTTCACGATCTGGCCCTCCTTGAGGTAGTCCGCGACCGCGTTCACGCGCTCGTGGGCGATCTGGGAGATGTGCAGCAGGCCGTCCTTGCCCGGCAGCAGCTGGACGATCGCGCCGAAATCGAGGAGGCGGATCACCGGTCCCTCGTAGACGCGACCGACTTCGACGTCGGCGGTGATGGCCTCGATGCGGCGCTTGGCGTCCTCGCCCGCCTCCACCGACAGGCAGGCGATGGAGACCGTGCCGTCGTCCTCGATGTCGATCGTCGTGCCGGTTTCGCGGGTGAGCGCCTGGATGACGCTGCCGCCCTTGCCGATGACTTCGCGAATCTTGTCCGGATTGATCTTGATCTTGATGACGCGGGGGGCGTAGGTGGAGAGCTCCTCGCGCGGCCCCGGCACGGCCGTCTTCATCAGGCCCAGGATGTGCAAGCGGCCCTCGCGGGCCTGGTCGAGGGCGACCTTCATGATTTCCTTGGTGATGCCGTTGATCTTGATGTCCATCTGCAGGGCCGTGATGCCCTTGTCGGTGCCGGCCACCTTGAAGTCCATGTCGCCGAGGTGGTCCTCGTCGCCGAGGATGTCGGTGAGCACCGCGAAGCGGCCGCCGTCCTTGATGAGGCCCATGGCGATGCCCGCGACGTGGCCCTTCAGCGGCACGCCCGCGTCCATGAGCGCCAGGCAGCCGCCGCAGACGGTGGCCATCGACGAGGAGCCGTTCGACTCCGTGATCTCGGATACCACCCGCAGCGTGTAGCCGAACTCCTCGCGGGAGGGCAGCACGCCCAGGAGCGCGCGCTTGGCGAGGCGCCCGTGGCCGATCTCGCGGCGCTTCGGAACGCCCACGCGGCCGGTCTCGCCCGTGGAGTACGGCGGGAAGTTGTAGTGCAGCATGAAGCGCTCGGTGTACTCGCCCTGCAGGGCGTCGATGCGCTGCTCGTCCTGCCCCGTGCCGAGCGTGGCGGCGACGATCGCCTGGGTCTCTCCGCGGGTGAAGAGGACGGAACCGTGCACGCGCGGCAGCAGCGTCGGCCGGATCGAGATCGGGCGGACCGTGCGCGTGTCGCGGCCGTCGATGCGCGGCTCGCCGTTCAGGATCTGGCCGCGAACGATCTTCGATTCCATGTCCTTGAGGATCCCTCGCACGACGTTGCCGTCGGCGGGGGCCTGCGCGTTCTCCACGCAGGCTTCGAGCACCCGCTTCTTCACGTCCTCGAGCTTCTCGGAACGCACCGACTTCGACTTGACCCGGTACGCTTCGGCGAGATCGTTCTCGGCGATGGCGCGGATCTTCTCCACGAGCGCCGGATCGTTCTTCGCCGGCTCCCAGTCCCAGTCGTCCTTGCCGCCCTCGTCGGCCAGCTCGTTGATGGCCTGGATGGCGCCCTGCATCTGCTCGTGCCCGAAGACCACCGCGCCCAGCATCACTTCCTCGGAAAGCTCGTTCGCCTCCGATTCGACCATGAGGACGGCCTGTGCCGTGCCGGCCACCACCAGGTTGAGCTTGGAGCTCTCGAGCTCGGTTTTCGTCGGGTTGAGGATGTACTCGCCGTCGAGGTATCCCACGCGGGCGGCGCCGATGGGGCCGTCGAAGGGGATGCCGGCGAGCGTCACGGCCGCCGAGGCGCCGATCATCGCCGGGATGTCGGAATCGACCTCCGGATTGATCGACAGCACGGTCGCGACGACCTGCACCTCGTTGTAGAAGCCGTCCGGAAAGAGGGGGCGCAGCGGCCTGTCGATGAGACGGCAGGTGAGGATCTCCTTCTCCGAGGGACGGCCCTCGCGCTTAAAGAATCCGCCGGGAATGCGGCCGGCGGCGTAGGTCTTTTCCTGGTAGTCGACGGTGAGCGGAAAGAAATCCTGGCCCGGCTTCACGCTCGTGCGCGCCGTGACCGCCACCAGCACCACGGTGTCGTCCATCGTCACGAGCACGGCACCGTCAGCCTGCCGCGCGATCTCGCCGGTTTCCAGGGTCACCTGGTGCCGGCCGAACGCGAACGTCTTCTTGATTGGTTTCACGGTTCAATCCTCTCGAAAGGGGGGAAAACGGGGCGGGGCGACGACTTCTGCCCGAGCTCCCGGCGAAAAAAACCCGCGCACGTCCGGTCCGGATCGTCGCGGGGGGAGGTTGGTCCGGTGAGCGACCCGCTACTTGCGCAGGCCGAGACGCTCGATCGTCGAGCGGTACCGGTCGACGTCGCTGCGCTTGAGGTAGTCGAGCAGGCTGCGGCGCTGGCTCACCATGCGCAGGAGCCCGCGCCGGGAGTGGTGATCCTTCACGTTCGCCTTGAAGTGACCGGTGAGGCCGTTGATGTTCTCGGTGAGGAGGGCGATCTGCACTTCCGGCGAGCCGGTGTCGCCCTTCGCACGCTGGTATTCGGAAACGATGCGCGCCTTTTCAGCGGTGGTAACGGCCATTCCTAGTTCTCCTGGGCGATTCGCCCGTCAAATTGTCTCGGTCTCGAAGAAAGGGTCATTTTAGCAAGTTTCGCGCCCCAAACTCAAGACGAATCAGGGGCCTACCCGGGCGCGGACGCGTCGGTGGCCATCAGCCGCGATGCCTCGAGACGCCCCTCGACGACCACACCCACGCCGATGAACTTCCCGCCCGGGCCGAAAAGCGCCCGATCTCCCGTGGCCCAGGCCGGGTCGGCTGGCATCACCTGGCCGTTTCGGATCGCCCATGCCTCCCGCTCCTCCAGGTCGGTTCGGGGAAGGGACCTCACCAGAACCTCGACCGGAAGCAGCCGACGGCGTGCGGCGCCAGGGCCCATCGCCTCGAGCTCCGGAATGCCGGCTGCATCGCCCACGAGAAAACCGCCGGTCTCCGTCCTGCGCAGATCCGTCAGGTAGGCACCGCAACCCAGTCTCTTCCCGATGTCCTCGGCCAAGACCCGAATATAGGTGCCCTTTGAGCATTTAACCGAAATTACCAGCTTTTCTCCGAAGAACTCCACGATATCAAGGAAGTCTATGCGGACCCCCCGGGGTGCTCGCGGGACCTCGACGCCTTGCCGGGCGAGGTCGTAGAGTCGCTGACCCTGGACCCGGATGGCTGAGTGCATGGGTGGGACTTGCGTTGATAATCCAACGAACTCCCTCGAAATTGCAGCTATCTCCGCGAAATCTACTGTCACGGGACCGCATTCGAGGATCTCGCCTTCCGTATCTCCCGTAGTGGACGAGGCTCCCAACCGCAAGGTGGCGAGGTAAGTCTTGTCTGCATCGATGAGAAACCGCGAGAACTTGGTGGCCTCCCCGAAAACGAGCGGCAGGAGGCCGGTTGCGAAGGGATCGAGCGTTCCGGTATGACCCGCCTTGCGCGATCCGAGGGCGCGCTTCGCGAGAGCAAGGGCCCGCGTCGAAGTGATGCCCGCGGGCTTGTCGACGAGGAGGACCCCATCCGGACCGCCGGACACCCGCAACGCCTCAGCCGGCGGGGCGCCGACGGCGCGAAGGGGCAGGCGGAGCGACCGCTTCGTCAATCAACCGGGAGAGCCGTACACCGCGCTCGATGGAATCGTCGTACGCGAAGTGCAGTTCGGGCACCGTGCGGGTCGAAAGCCGGTGGGCCAGGCCGCCGCGCCGGAACCCGGCGGCGCGCTCCAGCCCATCGCCGCACGCCTGTGCCTCCTCGGCAGTGCCGAGCGTGGTGAAGAAGACCTTGGCGTGCGACTGGTCCCGGGCGAGCTCCACGCCGGTGATCGTCACGAGCTTCACGCGCGGGTCGCGAAGGCCCTCCCGGATGAGCTCGGAGAGTTCGCGCTGGATCTGGTCCGCGATGCGGGCGAGTCGCGCCGTGCTCATTGCCGGACCGGAACCCCGATGGGGCTCAGGCGAGCGTCCTTGCCACCTCGACGACCTCGTACACCTCGAGCTGGTCGCCGACCTGGAGCTCGTTGTAGCCCTTCAGCGAAAGGCCGCACTCGAAGCCCGCCTTGACTTCCTTCACGTCGTCCTTGAAGCGCTTGAGCGAATCGAGTTCGCCGGTATGCACGACCACACCTCCGCGCAGCAGGCGTATCGACGCCCCTCGCTTCACCAGCCCCTCCGTCACCATGCAGCCGGCGACCGTGCCCACCTTCGAGATCTTGAAGACGTTGCGCACCTCGACCACGCCGAGCACGGTCTCCTTGCGCTCCGGAGAGAGCATGCCGTTGATCGCGGCCTTCAGGTCGTCGACCGCCTCGTAGATGATGGTGTAGTAGCGGATGTCCACGCCGGAATGCTCCGCGAGCTTCCTCGCCGCGGAATCGGCACGGGCGTTGAAGCCGATCACCACCGCCTTCGAGGCGAGCGCGAGGTTCACGTCGGACTCGGTGATGCCGCCAACCCCGGTGTGGATGATGTTGACCTTCACCTCGTCGGTGGAGAGCTTCGTGAGCGAATGGGCGAGGCCCTCGTAGGAGCCCTGGACATCGGCCTTGATGATGAGCGCGAGCGACTTCGAGGGCCCGCCTTCCGCCATCTGCTCGAGAGCATTCTCGAGCTTCGTCGCCTGCTGCTTCGCGAGCTTCACGTCCCGGAACTTGCCCTGCCGGAACAGCGCGATCTCGCGCGCCTTGCGTTCGTCGTTGAGCACGAGCATGTCATCGCCCGCCCGTGGCACTTCCTGCAGGCCCTGGATCTCGACCGGAATCGACGGCCCGGCCTCGGCAACGGCCTTTCCGTCCTCGTCGGTCATCGCCCGCACCCGGCCGAACACCGCGCCGGCGAGCACGTTGTCGCCCTTCTTGAGCGTCCCGGATTTCACGAGCACCGTGGCCACCGGACCGCGCCCCTTGTCGAGGCGGGCCTCGATCACCATGCCCCGGGCCGGCGCATTCACCGCGGCGCGAAGCTCCAGCACCTCCGCCTGGAGCTGGATCGCCTCGAGCAGCCGGTCGATGCCCTCGCCGGTCTTGGCCGACACCTCGATGAACTGGGTGTCGCCGCCGAACTCCTCGGAGACCACTCCCTGGGCGAGCACTTCCTGCTTGATGCGCTGCGGGTTGGCCTCCGGCTTGTCGATCTTGTTCACCGCCACGATCACCGGCACCTTGGCGGCCTTGGCGTGATTGATGGCCTCGATCGTCTGGGGCATGACGCCGTCGTCCGCGGCCACCACCAGGATCACGAGGTCCGTGATCTGACTGCCGCGCGCGCGCATCGCCGTGAAGGCTTCGTGGCCGGGCGTGTCGAGAAAGGTGATGACTCCCCGCGGCGTATTCACGTGATAGGCGCCGATGTGCTGCGTGATCCCACCGGCCTCGCCGACAGCGACACGGGCCTTGCGGATCGTGTCGAGAAGGGAGGTCTTGCCGTGGTCCACGTGACCCATCACCGTGACTACCGGCGGGCGGGTCTCGCTCACGTGAGCCGCCTCGCCCTCCGCGGTTTCGGCGAGGAAGGACTCCGGGTCGTCGAGTTTCGCGAGCTTCGCGATGTGCCCCATCTCCTGGACCACGATCATCGCCGTTTCCTGGTCGAGGACCTGGTTGATGGTGACCATCGATCCCATCTTCATCATCGTCTTGATGACCTCGGCGGCCTTCACGCTCATCTTGTGCGCGAGGTCGCCCAGCGTGATCGTTTCGGGAACGAGCACCTCGATCACCTTCGGTTCGACGGGCGCGCTGTGCGCGGATTGCGAATCGTCGTCGCGATGGCGCGAGCCGCGCGCACCGGCGCGCCAGCCTCCACGGCCACCGCCGGCATCTCCGCGTGTCTTCATCCCGCGCCGCTTGGCCATCTCGTCGGCCCACGACGTGGTCGGCCGTGCGGGTTTCTTGACCGGCTTCTTCTCGGGGGTCTTGAGGGCCGGGCGGTGCAGCGTTCCCTCGCTCGCCGGTGCCTTGGCCTGCGCGGGCGCGGCGGCCTGGGCGGGGGCCTCGGCCTTCACCTCGACGAGAACGGGCGCCTCGGCCTCGGTGGCGGGTTCCTCGCCCTTCTTGCGGATGACGCGCTTCTTCTTCGGGGCCTCGCCGTCGGCAGGAGCGGCGGGTGCAGGTGCGGCGGCGGCGGCTTCCGCTTCTTCCTTCTTGGTGCGTGCCTTCGTGGTCTTCGACTTCGCGTCGGCCGCCTGGCGGGCGGCAAGCTCGGACTGGCGGCGGGCCTCTTCCTCACGCTTCTTCGCCTCGTCGGAGTCGATGATCGGGGCAGCAGGCGCCGCGGGTTTCTCGACCTCGACGACTTCGGGCTTGTCGACCTTCACGAAGGTCCGCTTCTTGCGAACCTCGACCTGGATCGTGCGCGCCTTGCCGGTGGAGTCGGAGCGCCTGATCTCCGTCGTCTGCTTGCGCGTGAGGGTTATCTTCTTCTTCTCTTCCTTGTGCCCGTGCACCTCGCGCAGGTAGTCGAGCAGGCGCGTCTTGTCCTGCTCGGTCACGGGATCTTCCGCGGCCTTCTTGTTCACCCCGGCGGCCTTGAGCTGCTCGAGCAGCCGCGGCACCGGGAGCTTGAGTTCCTCGGCGAACTGGGCGACGTTGGACTTGGCCATGGGCATTCTCTCCGGGCGGCGATCAGGCCTGCGCCGGCTCCTTGAACCACGGCGCGCGCGCCGTCATGATGAGTTGGCTGGCCCGGTCGGCCTCCATCCCCGTGAGCTCGGTAAGCTCCTCGGTATCGAGGTCGGCGAGCGAGTCCATCGTGGTGATGCCCTTCGAGGCGAGCGTGCGGGCGGTCTGCGCGTCCATGCCCTCCATGCTCTCGAGGCTCCCGGCAGCGTCTTCCACCGTTTCTTCCCGCTGGAGTTCCTCGGTGAGCAAGGTATTCCTCGCGCGCCGGCGAAGCTCGTTGACGGTCTCCTCGTCGAAGGATACGTCCATCGAGTGGCGCTCCTCGTCCACGACGATGGAGCTCACTTCGGCCGGCGCCAGCGCGTTGATTACGAACTGCGCCGGGTCCGCCGACCAGAGGATGATGTCGACGCGCTCCCCCGCGAGTTCCTGGGTGACTGCCTGGACCCTCGAGCCGCGCATGCCCACGCAGGTGCCCACCGGGTCGATGCGGGGGTCGTTCGACTTGACGGCGATCTTGGCGCGCAGGCTCGGGTCGCGGGCCGCCGCCTTGATCTCGAGGAGGTTTTCCTCGATTTCCGGCACCTCGAGCTCGAAGAGCTTCACGAGGAAATCGGGCACGATGCGCGAGAGGATCAACTGCGGCCCCCTCGCCTGGCGGTCGATCTTGTCGATGTAGGCCCGCACGCGGTCGCCCACACGCAGGTTCTCCTTGGGAATCAGGTGGTCGCGCGGGAGCAGGGCCTCCACGCGGCCGGATTCGACGATGAGATTGCCGCGTTCGGCGCGCTTCACCGTCCCCGTGACGAGCGACTCACCGCGCTCGAGGAAATCGTTGAGGATCTGCTCGCGCTCGGCGTCGCGGATCTTCTGCAGGATCACCTGCTTGGCGGCCTGGGCGCCGATCCGGCCGAATGTCTCCGGCTCCAGCGGCTCCTCGAAGACATCGCCCAGCTTGGCTTCGGCGTTCTCCGCGAGCGCATCGGTGATCGCGACCTGGTGGGCGGGCTCCTCATGGTCCTCGTCCGGCACCACCGTCCAGCGGCGGAACGCCCGGTACTCGCCCGATTCGCGGTCGATCTCGACCCGGACATCGACCTCGTCCTTGAACCGCTTCTTCGTGGCCGAGGCGAGCGCCATCTCGAGGGCGAGAAAGACCACGTCCCTCGGGACGTTCTTCTCGCGCGACAGCGCATCGACCAGCAACAGGATTTCCTTCGTCATCTCCACCACCTCCAGCTTCAGACGTCCGGCACCAGCCGGGCCCGGTCGATGTCCGTCATCGCGACCGACCAGCGCTTACCTTCCACTTCGATGAGGACCGAACCACCCTCGATTCCCACGATCCGCCCTTCCAGGCGCCTCCTGCCTTCGCGCGGCAGCTTCAGGCGAACCGTGGCATCCCTGCCCGCGAACCGCTCGAAGTCCCCGAGGCGCTTGAGGGGGCGGTCCAGCCCCGGAGACGACACCTCCAGGCGCTCGTATTCGAACCCCTCGACCTCGAAGACGCGAGTCAGGTGATGGCTCACCATCGCGCAATCGTCCACCGAGATCCCGCCGGGCTTGTCGATGAAGACGCGCACCAGCCTGCTCCTCGAAACCTCGAGATCGACGAGCTCGTAGCCCAGGGATCCGAGGGTCGCCTCCAACCAGTCTTCACTGCCGAGAATCGGTTTCACAAACAAAAAATGGGCGCTGCCGCCCATCTGTTTATCGAAACCGCGAAAGTATAGCAGAAGTCGTGCTCGCCGGGTATCCCGAAACCGGCCCGATGCCATGGCGGGGCCCAGGGAACCCGCGGCTTGCTTCGGCCAGGATCCAGTCCGAAATCCCCTTTGAAGTCCTGCGGTTGGCGCCTTCGCGCCCGACCCCGCCCGAGGACGCGCCGGGCCCGCTGGAGGTGCCGAATCCGGACCATGAGACACGATCCGTCCGAGCGGAGTGCGCAGGGAAGCCATCCGAAAGCAGAAACTCGAGGCCGCCGTCGCGAAGGCCGGCCCCCTTTCCGCTCCGCCAGAGTGCTTTGCATTCAGAGCGCCCGGGCGCTTCGCAACGTTTCTTCACAACGGCTCGAATTGTTCGTTAGAATTCACCCGCAGCCGGGCAAGGGAGGCGGCGCGGGACCCGACGGAATGGTTAGGTGAGGCGGGTCCGATTGCGAGCCGGTGTCCGGCACCCAGTTCGAATACCATGAAAGGGCAATCGCCATGAAGAAGCAAAGCGCCGCTGCGGTCTTCCGCCGCACCGCGATTTCAGTAGCCATCGGCATGTGCATCGCAGGCGTGGTGCACGCGCAGGGCGCCGATGGGAGCATCCTGGGCAAGGCCAAAGCGGGGGCGAGCGTCACGTTGACCAGTCCCTCGGGGACGACGATGCAGGCCAAGGCGCAGCCCGACGGTTCCTTTTCGTTCTCGAAGCTGGCACCCGGTACCTACAAGCTGGCGAGCGACGGCGTCGCGCGCGATGTCGTCGTGGCCGCGGGCGTGGATTCCCGGGTGACGCTCGAGGTCGAGTCGGTGGAGAAGATCACGGTCACCGGTTCGCGAATCCGCCGCGACACCTTCAACTCGACTTCGCCGATCCAGGTGGTCACGCGGGAAGAGACGCTGCTCTCCGGGTTCAACTCCACCACGGCCGCCCTGCAGTCCACGTCCGTCACGACCGGATCGGCGCAGATCAACAACGCGTTCGGCGGCTTCGTCACGAATGGCGGCCCCGGCGCCAATACGCTGTCGCTGCGCGGCCTGGGTGCGACCCGCACGCTGGTCCTGCTGAACGGCCGACGCGTCTCCCCCGCCGGTTCCCGGGGCTCCGTCGGTTCGGCCGACTTGAACGTGCTTCCGAGCGCAGTCGTCGACCGTATCGAGATCCTGAAGGATGGCGCTTCCTCGATCTACGGATCCGACGCGGTGGCGGGCGTGGTGAACATCATCACGCGCAAGAACATCGAGGGCGTCACCCTCGAGGCCCAGTACAACAACCCCGAGGCCGGCGGCGGCGAGGAGAAGCGCCTGTCCGCGACCATGGGCTACACCGGCGACCGCGGCTTCATCAGCGGTTCGATCGAGGCGTACGACCGTAACGACATCCGGTGGGGCGACCGGGAGTGGATGGCCTGCCAGACCGACTACCGCCGCGTCGTGACCGGCGGCGTCCCGGGCGAGTGGGACAGCCTCGGGTTCATCGACCCGCTCACCGGCAAGCCCAAGTGCTACGGCATCACGGGCACGGGCAACAACGGAGTCACGATCAACACGATCGGCACCGGCACCATCGCGGGGGCCGTGGGTGCGGCGGGTTCCGTCGGCACCAGCTTCAACCGGTGGCGGCCGAATTCGGGCGTAACCACGGGGCTTGTCGGCTTCGAGGGCGTGGGTGGCGGCGCCAACAGCATCAACGTCCGCGACACTTTCGATCCGAAGATGATGAACCAGTCGCTGATCTCGCCCGTAAAGGTACGGACGGCCTTCCTGCAGGGCGCCCTCGACGTGAAGGCACTGGGCAACGCGGAAGCCTATTTCGAGACCCTGTTCCACAAGCGCGAGTCGAGCCAGGTCGGCTACCGGCAGCTGTCGCTGGACTACGCGCGCGGCAGCCCGCTCATTCCCGCCGGTCTCGCCGGTGTGCCCAACCTCCAGGGCGCGCCGACCGTCCTCACCTACGGCCAGCCGCTGCAGATCCGGGCCTTCATCGGCTTCGGCAATTACGACAGCGAGCAGGACCTCAACTACCACAAGATCACGGGGGGCCTGCGCGGTGACCTGCCGTGGTCCAACTGGAAGTACGACGCCAACGCGAGTTTCTCCAAGTCGAAGGCAAGCTACACGTTCGAGCAGTGGCTGACCGATCGCCTGGCCCAGAGCATGGACGTGGTGAGCAACGGGAGCGGCGGCTTTACGTGCCGCAACCCGGCCAATGGTTGCGTGCCCGCCCCGATGCTCAGCTCCGCAGTCATCGGCGGCACGCTGCCGCGGGACTGGGTGAACTGGACTTTCGTGCCCGACACCGGCAACACAACCTACGACGAAAAAACCGCCACGCTGAACGCGAACGGCAGGCTCTTCGAACTGGCCCACGGGGACGTTCGCGGCGCAATCGGCCTCGAGTGGCGCGAAGCGAAGATCGACGACACGCCGTCGATCAACATGCAGACCGCCAACGTGTACAACTTCTCGTCCGCCGCCATCACGCGTGGCAAGGACTCGGTCAAGGAACTCTACGGCGAGGTGGAGGTTCCGCTGCTGAGGGGCATGAAGGGCGCCGAGGAACTCGTCGTCAACTTGTCCGGCCGGTGGACCGACTACAAGTCCTATGGCAGCGACACCACGTACAAGATGGGCGTGCTCTATACGCCGGTCAAGTGGCTCTCGTTCCGCGCCGCGCAGGGAACTTCGTACCGTGCTCCGGCGCTCTTCGAGCAGTTCCTAGGGTCGACGAGCGGGTTCCTGAGCAGCCAGAACGACCCCTGCAACAACTGGGGCGCGGGCGACCCGACGTCGATTCGCGCGGTGAACTGCGCGAGCGAGGGCCTGGCGCCCGACTTCCAGTCGACCAGCTCCGTTCGGGTCAACACGGTGGGCGGGGCCGACGCCGGGCTCAAGGCGGAGACCTCGAAGAACGTCACCCTCGGCTTCGTGTTGCAGCCCGAGCTGCCCACCGGCTGGGGCGACCTGTCCCTCGCGTTCGACCACTACGACATCGAAGTGGACAACGGCGTGGCACGCGCCGGCGCTTCCGCCATCCTCAGCCTTTGCTACAACGACACGGGCTTCCGGGCCGCGGGCGGCTTCTGCCGGCTGGTCACGCGCGATGTAGCGGGAACCAACCGCGCGCTGACCATCAACGACAGCTACGTCAACCTGTCGACCGACATCGTGAAGGGCTACGACGTGACGCTCCGCTATGTCCGCAATCTGGGTCCTGGCCAGCTCACCGTGAACGGCCTGATCTCGAAGTACAAGGAGCAGGCGAACAAGCTGTTCCCCGAAGATCCGCTGGAGAGCTTCAACGGCATCATCGGCGCCCCGGACCTGACCGGCAACCTCGACCTGACCTACCGGTACAAGGGCTGGCGGTTCCGTTACGGCATGGAATGGATCGACAAGATGTCCAGCTACGAGTACTACGGGGAGAACCCGGATACGAGCACCTACCAGATGGAGACGCCCAGCTACACGCTGCACAATCTCTCGGTGCAGTACACGGGCGACAAGTGGTCCGCCACGGCGGGCGTGCGCAACGTGGGCGACAAGACGCCGCCGCCCATCTCGCAGGGCTTCGCCAACCGCAGGGGCAACGCGCCGCTGTATAGCGGGTTCGACTACATCGGACGATCCTTCTTCGTGAACGTCCAGCACTCGTTCTAACCAAAGTCGGGACGCGCCACGTCACCTCCCGGGGTGACGTGGCGTTTTTACTTTAAGCCGGCAGATCAAGCCTCGGCAGGAGACCAAACGCCATGTTGACCGTTTCGAACTGGACTCGATTCACCGCCACTTTGGCCATCGCGTTCGCCGTGGGGCTGGCCCACGCCAAGCCCAAGGCGCCCTCGATCGAGCAGCTGGCCGCCTATCCCAAACTCTCGAGTTTCTCGGTCTCCCCGGACGGGAAGCACATTGCCGCGCTGGAAGGCCGGGGCGAGGATCGCGTGATCCTCGTTTGGAAGACGGATGCGCTCGACAAGGTGCCGACGGCGATCGGCTCGAGCCGGATGAAGATATCAGGCGTGCAGTTCATCAAGAACGACCTGCTGGCCGTCACGATGTTTCAGCCCTACGACTCGCGCCTCGACACGCTCGCGAAGCAGTTCATCTCGAAGCTTTTCATCACGGACCTCGCCGGCAAGGAGTGGAACGAGCCGATGCCGCAGAGCCGCGCGATGAGCCGTGCCGAGGAAAAGCGGCAGGCCGTCTCCAGCCCCGGCGTGCTCGACACCCTGCCCAACGACCACGATCACATCCTGGTGGTCAACGACGTGGGCACCACCTCCGGCGATGTCTTCAAGGTGAACGTACGCAGCAATCGCGCCGAGCGCATCCAGCGCTCCGACGAGAAGGTCGCCGGTTACGTCACCGATCTCGACGGGGAGCTCCGCGCCCGAACGAGGGGGGACGTCGATGGAACCGGAGCCTACATCGCCGCCGAGATCCGGGAACCCGGCAGCGGCAAGTGGGTGGAGCACTTCCGCTCCTACGTGAAGAACCGCGATGTCGTCCAGATCGTGGGTTTCGCCAAGGATCCGAACACCGCGTTCCTCGTGACCAACGTCGGCCAGGACAAGACTGCCATCTACGAATACGACGTCGCGACGCGCAAGCGCAAGGAGATCCTCTTCCAGCACCGTTTCTTCGACGCGGCCCGGGTATTGATCAACCGCTACAAGAGTGCCGGGGACGTCGCCTTTGGCGAAGTCCTTGGGATCGGGTACGACGGCCCCCGTGGCAGCATTGCAGATGTGCAGTGGACAGCGCCCAAGGCGCGCGCAATAGAGAAGGCCGTCCGGGAAACGCTGGGCATCCGCGCGCAGCCCATGACGATAGTCGATCCCGCAACCGGACAGAGCGCGCAGATCGACTACGACATGGATGCGACATTCGTCCTTTCCGCCGCAACGGCGGACCTTTCGACGGTCGTCGTGAGCCTGAGCGGCCCGTCGCGCCCGCCCGAGTTCTACTTGTTGCGCGATAGCAAGATCACACTGCTTTCGAAGGCCTATCCGGACATCGACCCGGAATCCCTGGGTAAGACGCGTCTCATCTACTTCAAGGCCCGCGACGGCCTGGACGTTCCCGCGTTCGTCACCACGCCGAACAAGGATCTCTGCGGGCCGGGGCCCTGGGCCGCGGTCGTGCATCCCCATGGGGGCCCCTGGTCCAGGGACACCCTGAACTTCGATGGCTCGATGTGGGTGCCGCTCATGGCCTCGAGGTGCCTTGCCGTACTGCGGCCGCAGTTCCGCGGGTCGCAGGGCTGGGGCCGCAAGTTGTGGACGGCCGGCGACGCCGAGTGGGGGCAGAAGATGCAGGACGACAAGGACGACGGCGCCAAGTGGATGATCGAGCAGGGCATCGCGCTGCGTGGCCGGATCGCCATGTTCGGGTTCTCCTACGGCGGCTACTCCGCGTTCGCCGCATCCATTCGCCCCCACGGACTCTACAAGTGCGCCATCGCCGGGGCCGGCGTGTCCGACATCAAGCAGATCTGGGCGCAGTTCTATACGAACCCGTTCTTCCGCGAGCGACAGGCGCCGACCGTTGAGGGACTGAATCCGGTCGACCGCGCAGGCGCCATCCAGATTCCGATCATGGTCTACCACGGCGACCGCGACCAGGTCGTGCCCCTGGTGCAGTCGGACTGGTTCGTCTCGAAGGCCAAGGGATCCAAGCAGCCGGTGGTCTACCACGAGATCGCCGACTATGCCCACGGCCCGGCGTGGACCCGCAAGATCATGGGCGACCAGCTGCGCCACATCGAGGACTACCTGCTTCGCGACTGCGGCGCCAAGGGCCTGTAGGTCTCGATCGCTCGGCCCGGCGGCGGTCCCGGCGGGTTATTTCCACGCAAGCCCGCGGGTTCACGCCCGCGGGCTTTGTTTTGCCTTCTCGACCACTCCCTCCCGGGGAAGGAAAGGACGGCTTTCCACCTCGTTGCGGAAACGCCACAAAATATCGAAAATTGTTGGATGTTTGGCAAGACTGTCGCTATTATCCGGCGATCAGTCGCGTCCGAACGGCCCCACGGCCCGCCCTTTAGCATACAAGTCCCTGATTATTAAAATATATGTTTTCCACCGGGGCAACGCGATGATTCCCATGGCACAGCCGCTACCCGTAACAGCCACCGTAACGACGACGCCCCGGGATCGACCGAGTTGGATCGGACGTTTCGCTTAACCAAGTCAATTGAGGAGCCCTTGATGATCAAGAACAAGCAGCCGGCCAAGTCCTTCAGGAGGAAGACGTGTGTCGTCGCCACCGAGATCGCGATCTCGCTGATGGCCGCGCCCCTGGTCTTTGCGCAAGCCACCACGCCTACCACCGTGGAAAAGCTCGAGATCACGGGCACGCGCATCCCGCCCCCGAACCTCGAGGGAAGCAGCCCCGTCAACCTGATCAGCGCCCAGGACATCAAGCTCGAAGGCGTGCGCAACGTCGAGAACCTGCTGAACAACCTGCCGCAGGTGTTCGCGGACCAAGGCGGCAACATTTCCAACGGCGCCTCCGGCACGGCCACGGTGAACCTGCGCAACCTCGGCGCCGACCGCACCCTGGTGCTGGTCAACGGCCGCCGTCTCCCGGCCGGCTCGCCCCGCCTTTTCGCGACGGACCTGAACGCCATTCCCGCCGGCATGATCAAGCGCGTCGAAGTGCTGACGGGCGGCGCCTCGGCGATCTACGGTTCCGATGCCGTGGCCGGCGTCGTGAACTTCATCATGAACGACAAGTTCCAGGGCGTAGAGGGCGAGATCAACCACAGCTTCTACAACCACCAGCAGGACAACCCCCAGGGCGTCGCAAGCCTCATCGCCGGCCGAGCGCTTACGAACCCGCAATTCATGGTCCCCGGCGACAAGAGCCGCGACGGCGAGGAATCGGAATACAACATCACACTCGGCAGCAACTTCGCCGACGGCCGAGGCAATGCCACGGTCTACCTGGGCTACAAGAAGACCCGCGCCCTCCTGCAGTCGGAACGCGACTACAGCTCGTGCGCTCTCGGCTCCAACGCGGCCGGCTTCACTTGCGGCGGCTCGTCGACCAGCTTCCCGGGCCGCTTCTTAGGCAACGCCCTGGACGGTAGCCTGGACAACGTCGACCACACGGTCGGCTCTGACGGCAACCCGGTTCCGTTCAACGCCGCCCTCAACCTCTACAACTACGGGCCGCTCAACTACTTCCAGCGTCCCTCCGAGCGGTACACGGCGAGCGCGTTCGCGCATTACGACGTGAACCCGAGCGCCCGGGTGTACACGGAGCTCATGCTGCACGACGACCAGACCACGGCGCAGATCGCGCCCAGCGGCCTGTTCGGCCTCGTGGCGTCGGATAACCCCCTGGTCTCGCCCAACACCCGCGCGATCCGGTTCGAAAACCCGCTGCTCAGCGCGGGCTGGCGCAATCTCATGCTGCTCAACAACCCCGGCGATACGGCGGACATGTTCATTCTCCGCCGCAACGTCGAAGGTGGCGGGCGCCAGGACACCATCGGCCACACCTCGTACCGTGGCGTCATCGGCATGAAGGGCGAGATCGCGAAGAACTGGAACTACGACATCTTCGTCCAGCACGGCCGGGTGAACTATTCCGAGGCCTACCTGAACGACTTCTCGATCACCCGCGCGGGCCGCGCGATGGATGTCGTGACCGACCCGTCGACGGGCGCCCCGGTTTGCGCTTCCGTTCTCGATGGCTCGGATCCCAACTGCGTGCCCTACAACATCTGGGCGCCGGGCGGCGTGACGCAGGCGGCCAATGCCTACCTCGCCACACCGGGCCTGCAGAAGGGCTTCACGTCCCAAAGCGTCCAGGGCGCGTCCCTCTCGGCCGATCTGGGCAACTACGGCATCCAGTTCCCCTCCGCGAAGAGCGGCGTGGGCGTCGCGTTCGGCGCCGAGCGCCGCGTGGAGAAGCTCGAACTCATCACCGATTCCGCGTTCTCGTCCGGTGACCTGTTCGGCCAAGGCGGCCCGACGATCGGCCTGAACGGCAAGTACACCGTCAAGGACCTGTTCGTCGAAGCCCGGGCGCCCCTCATCGAAGGCGCGCAGTTCATGCATCTCCTGAGCGTGAACGGCAGCTACCGCTATTCCGATTACTCGACCGGCCAATCGTCCGACTCCTTCGGTCTGGGCGTCGACTGGGCGCCGGTCAAGAATGTCCGGTTCCGCGGCAGCTACCAGGAGGCGGTCCGCGCGGCCAACATCATCGAGTTGTTCCAGGCGCAGGGCCTCGCGCTCTATGACAACGACTTCGATCCTTGCGCCGGGGCCAACCCTGTCGCGACGTTCGAGCAGTGCGCGAGGACGGGCGTCACGGCCGCGCAGTACGGCCGCATCCTGGACAGCACCGCGGGGCAGTACAACTACCTCCAGGGCGGCAACCCGAACCTGAAGCCGGAGACGGGCAAGACCTCCACCCTGGGTGTGGTAGTCACCCCGATGCGCGACCTGAACGTCACGGTCGACTACTTCAACATGAAGGTAGAGGACATCATCAGCACCCTGCCGCCTACGGTCGTCCTGCAGCAGTGCCTGGACAACGGGGCTTTCTGCAACCTGATCACGCGCGATGCGCTCGGGACGCTGTGGGCCACCCCGCAAGCCCAGATCGTCGGCACGAACCAGAACCTGTCGAAGTGGAAAACATCCGGCCTCGACATTTCGGCCGACTACAACCACAAGCTCCCGGGCTACGGCAGCCTGAACCTGAACATCATCGGCACGTACCTGAAGGAGTTCAAGCAGGAGCCGGTTCCGGGCCTGGGCGAGTACGACTGCGCGGGCCTCTACGGCTCCGGCACCTGCGGCACGCCGCTGCCCGAATGGCGCCACAAGGCCCGTGCGACGTGGCAGACCCCCTGGAACGTGGACGTTGCGCTCACCTGGCGCTATATCTCGGAGGTCCTCTTCGAGCGGACCAGCGACAACCCGTTGCTCACGGGCGTCGTGCGGGACGTGGACCGGAAGCTCGCGGCACAGAACTACATCGACATCGCGGCCGCCTGGTCGGCCACGAAGAACATCACGCTGCGTGGTGGCATCAACAACCTGCTCGACCGGGATCCGCCGCTCAGCGCCCAGGTCGGCGCGGGCTTCGGAAACGGCAACACGTTCCCGCAGGTCTACGATGCGCTGGGCCGCAAGGTGTTCGTGACCCTGACCGCGAAGTTCTGACCGGCAAGGTCGGCTTCAAGAACAGACGGCGAGCTTCGGCTCGCCGTTTTTTTTCGTCCTTGCCGTGCCGATTCGCCCGCTGCCGCCGGAATGGGGCGGCGCTTCCCACGTCGCCTAGGGCCGGTCGCAGACGAGCACCCAGGCAGCGGACTCCTCACCCTCCCGCCCGGTGCGCAGTTCCTCCGACGTCCGCACGGACAGGCCGCGGGCTTTCGCCCGTGCGGAGGCTTCACGCAGTCCGGCGGCGTCCAGCGCCGACTCCACCATCGCGGACATCCGACCCGCATAGGCATTTACTTCCGTTTCCATGCGGCCCGCCCAAAGGGCCACTTCGGCGGGATCGAAGGCGCCCAGGCGCCGGTACATGTGCCCGAGATCGGCATACAGCCGATGAACGGTTCCGCCCGCGACGCCATCGCCGTAATCGGCCAGGACGCGGTCCACCTCGGTCACGGCCGCGGCAAACCGCTCTTCCGCCCTCTGGAACTCGGAGCGGCTCCCGTGGCCGCGAATCGCCGCGGCACCCCTTCGAAATGCTTCCTTTGCATTCGCAAGGATCCGCGATGCCTGCACGCGCTGCATCGCCCGAAGATTCGCCTCGCACTCGCGGAACAGAGCGCCCTCCCTCCGGTGCACGACCGCCGCGAACACCCCCCCGCGGGCCACCAGGCGCGCGGCTTCGTCGACGGCATCGAGGCCCGCGTACTCCAGGCCGAACTGGCTGGCGACCATATCGAAGGCCCCGTCGGGAAACGGCGTTCGGGCCGCGTCCGCGACCACCGCCACGGCGCCAGGAAATCGGGCCCGGTAGGCGACGGCTGCTGTCCCCGCGCCGTCGAATCCGAACAGGACCGGCTCCGCTCCGGCCGTTCCTGCGGTCCCCAGGGCGATCTCGGTGACGGCGCCATTGCCGCAGGCGAAGTCGAGTACGCGACTCGCTTGATTGCCTTCGAACTGCCCGGAAAACACACTGCTCCAGAACCGGGAAAGCGCCTCGTCCTGCGGTCCACCGGCCCGGTGGGCCGCGGTCTCGGCCGTAAGGCGCCAATAGTCGTTCCAGGCGCCCGCGCCCCGAACCCTTCCTGCATCTGCGTCGGCCATGGGCCAGTCACCTTCCGACTAGATTTCCCACGCCGGCCGCTCGCCGCCGCAGGCATCGATCGCCTCGAACATCGCCGCCACGAACGCCCGCTCCTCCTCCGAAAGCTCCGGTCGCCATATCTCGAAGAGCAGGATCACGCGCGTCCCTTCGCTCCGGTTCCATGCCTCGTGTTCGATCGAATCGTCGAAAACCCAGGCCTTCCCTTCCACCCATTCCCGGGTCTCGCTTCCCACCCGGAAGACGCACTGCCCCGGCACGATGAGCGGCAGGTGGCAGATGAGGCGCGTGTTCACGAGCCCGCAGTGCGGCGGGATGTGCGCGCCCGGGCGCAGCAGCGAGAAGAGGATCGAGGGCGAACGGTTCGCCACGCGCGCTATGGGCGCCTCGGCGAGCGCGGCCATCGCCTGCGGGCAGCGGGCGGCGTTCTCGGCAACGGCTTCCCCATTTTTCCAGAGGTAGAACGCGCTCCAGTCCGGGTTGTCCAGCATGCCGTCCTGCTCCTTGCGGGGCCGGCGCGGATCGCCCTGCACATAGGGCCTGAATGCCGAATCCTGCTTCATGACCTCGACCAACTCGGCCCGGATGCCTGGCGTCGCGGCCTCGACCCGGTCGAGCCACGCAAATCCCGCCCGGTCGAAGAACGGAATGTGCGCGAGCCCCGGAAAGAAGTAGTACCGCGGCTGCTGGTAGTAGACCGTCCTCCGGCCGAAGAGAATGTCGAGCGACTGCAGGAACCGGCCCGACGAGCGCCCTTCCAGGAAGCCCTGCGTGGCGAGCCTCGCGCGGATGTTCTGCTCGATCTGCCCGGCCAGGCGCTCGCACTGCGCCTGGGCACGGGCCAGGTCCTCGTGGAGGTCGGCAGGAACCTGAGCTGCCGCGCGGGCGAGGGTGACTGCGGCCAGGTAATGGGAGGACGCGCCCCGTGGGTCGCCCTGCCAGTCGAGAAGGTCGCCCTTGACGATCAAGGCGCGCAGGTTGCGGGGCTCGCGGGCCAGTGCCCGGTCGATGGCCGCGAGGGACGCGGGACCATCCTCGAGCTGGCTACAGGCAATCGCGAGCCCGGTGCAGGCCGATGCGTCGTCCGCCCCTGCGGAGACGATGGCCTCGAACGCCTCCCGCGCCTTTCGGGCGTTTCCCGCGCTCAATGCGAGCATTCCTTGCCTGGCCAGCGATCGGGCGTCCGTTTGGGGATTTTCCATGGATTTCCCATTATGCATGGCGCTGGCATTTGGCCGGATTGTCGAATAAAATTCCGGGTTTCCGAAACGGTCCCTCCCAAGAACGATCATTTTCGGGAGGGGGTGGCAATCCCGTGTGTCCGGAGTCGGCACGCGGCCTGCATAACGGGCGGCCGCAGGGGCCGCCGTGGCCAAAATGGCGCTTACGCGCGTCGAAGGGGTGGAGGGTGGTTTCATGAAGAGTTATAGGGAGACCCAGCGAAACCCGGTTCGGCACTTGCCGAGCGTGATCATGGTCGGCCTCCTCCACGTGCTCGTGGGCTATGCGCTGGTCAGCGGCCTGGCCAGGAAGGTCGTCGAAGTCATCAAGGCGCCCCTCGAGACCAAGATCATCGAGGAGATCAAGAAGGCGCTCCCGGACACCCCGCCGCCGCCGCCGCCGAAGCTCGCCGCGCCGCCGCCGCCGTTCATCCCGCCGCCCGAAGTGAACATCCAGGTTCCCGTCCAGGCGCAACAGGCGCCGACCATCACGACGGTCACCACGACGAAACCGCCCCCCGGGCCACCGCCCAAGGCAGCGCCACCCGCTCCGCCCGCGCCGCCGGCGCCCGTGGTTCGCAAGAACGTGCGTCCCGTGGGCGAAATCGTGCGGCCGGTATTCCCGCGCCAGGCGATCCGCGACGGTATCCAGAGCGGAAGCATCGTCGCCCACCTGGTGATCCGCCCCGACGGAACCGTTTCCGAAGTCCGGATCATCAGGGCGAAACCGCCCCGCATCTTCGATCGCGAGGTCATCCGGGCGCTGTCGCAATGGCGGTTCGCGCCGGAAGCCGTGGGCTTCATTGGCGAAGTGGACATCGATTTCAAGCTTACGGACTGACGCTCCGTCTGCCCTCACTCACCCGCAGCACGTCACCAGGAAATTTGGAGGAATACACATGCACCTGATCCGCCGACTGCCCGCGCTCCTCGCGGCCATCATTCTCGCCTGCGCGCCGGCAGCGCCGCTGGTGTTCTCCACCGCGGCCCACGCGCAGGCGCCCGCCGCCGACGCGGCAAAGCCCGCCGACGCGGCGAGCCCTGCCGGCCCCGAAACCCGCCCCGGCGCCGCCGCCCGGGCCCGTGACGGAAAAGAGACGATCGAGAACCCGTACGGCCTCGAGGCCCTGTGGCGTCAGGGCGACTTCGTGTCCAAGGGCACGCTGATCATCCTCGTCATCATGTCGATGGGCTCGTGGTACATCATGTTCGTGAAGGTCTACGAGCAGTTCAAGCTGTTCCGGGAAGCTGCCAAGGTCAAGACGACTTTCTGGTCCTCGGGCTCCGTCGCCGAAGGCGTGTCCGGGCTCAAGGAAGGCAGCCCCTTCCGCTTCATCGCCGAATCCGGCATGGAGGCGACCAAGCACCACGAGGGCAAGCTCCTCGAGCAGATCGACCTGAACGAATGGGTGACGATGTCCATCCAGCGCGGCGTCGAGAACGTCGGCAGCCGGCTCCAGGACGGCCTCGCGTTCCTCGCGACGGTGGGCTCCACGGCACCGTTCGTCGGCCTCTTCGGCACGGTGTGGGGCATCTACCACGCGCTCACCGCCATCGGCATCGCCGGGCAGGCATCGATCGACAAGGTCGCGGGGCCCGTGGGAGAGGCGCTCATCATGACCGCCTTCGGCCTCGCCGTGGCCGTGCCGGCGGTGCTGGGCTACAACTGGCTCGTCCGCCGGAACAAGGTGGCGATGGAGCACCTGCGCGGATTCAGCGCAGACCTGCACCTCGTGATCGTGAGCGGCGCGAGCAGGAAAGCCAAGGCCTGACGCCATGTCGATGACCGTCGGACAAGGCGTCGAGGAAGACCAGGAGGTGATGTCCGCCATCAACACCACGCCGCTCGTCGACGTGATGCTGGTGCTGCTCATCATCTTCCTGATCACCATCCCCGTCGTCATCCAGCAGATCCCGATGGAGCTGCCGAAAGAGCGCAACGTCCCCACGCAGACGAAGCCGGAAAACATCGTCATCTCCGTGAACAAGGACGGGGACGTGTTCTGGGGAATGGAGCTGGTTCCGAACTCCAAGGCGCTCTTCGAGAAGTTGAAGAAGGTCGCGACGATCGTGCCGCAGCCTGAGATCCACGTTCGCGCCGACGAGGAAGCCCGCTACGAGTTCGTCGGGCGCGTCGTCGCGACCTGCCAGCGTGCCTCGATCTTGAAGATCGGCTTCATCACCGAGCCCCCCGCGCGCGGCGTCTGAACGCATTCATCGAAAGGAACGACCATGGGCATGCAAGTCGGCTCGGGCGGAGGCGGCGATCCCGAAGTGATGATCGACATCAACACCACGCCGCTCATCGACGTGATGCTGGTGCTCATCATCATGCTGATCATCACCATTCCGATTCAGACGCACGCGGTGAAGTTGAACATGCCAGTGGGCACTCCGCCGCCGCCGACCGTGCCCCCTGAGGTGATCCTCGTCGAGGTCGACTTCGACGGCACGATACTCTGGAACGGCGACACCATCGCCGATCGCCCGACGCTGGATGCGAAGTTCGTGAACGCCGCCGCCCAGGCCGTCCAGCCGGAGTTCCACCTGCGGCCCAACAAGATCGTGAGCTACAAGCACGTCGCGGGCGTGATGGCGTCGGCCCAGAGCCACGGAATCACGAAGATCGGCCTGATCGGTGCCGAGCAGTTCATCGACTGAAGCCCGCATGCCCGGGGCCGCGCCCGCGAGCGCGGCCCCGTCCATTTAGAATCCTGGAGAACGCACGATGATCGGCTTCCACATGCTTCGCGCGGGCGCATTCGCCGGCGCCCTTCTCCTGGCCGGAGCCGTTCCCGCCCCGGCCCGAGCCGCCGACGCGGACACCGTCCGCCCCGAGGTCGGCAAGCCCCTCCAGGCCGCCGAAGCGCTCTACAAGGCGCGGAAGCACCGGGATGCACTCCAGAAGGTCGACGAGGCGGACGCGGTTTCCGGCAAGACGGCCTACGAGAACTACATCATCGAGCGCACGCGCGGCAGCATTGCCGCGGCCGCGGGCGATCACACGAAGGCGGCGCGCGCCTTCGAAGCGGTCATCGCCACGGGGCGCGCCTCGGGGGCGGAGCAGCTCAAGCTCATGCAGGCGGTCGCCGGGCTGCATTACCACGCCAGGGACTACGCCAAGGCGGCCCAGTGGGCCCAGCGATACCAGAAGGACGGCGGTTCGGATTCTTCCGTGCGCACCGTGCTCATCCAGTCGTACTTCCTGCTGAACGATTGCGCCAGCGTCTCGCGCGCCGTGGGCGACGGGGACAACGGCCGCCGCTCGAGCGAGCAGGAACTGCAGATCCTCGCCAACTGCTACAGCAAGCAGAAGGACGACTCGGGATATGTTTCCGCCATCGAAAGGCTCGTGACGCACTATCCGAAAAAGGAGTACTGGACGGATCTCCTCAACCGAGTCCAGCGCAAGAACGGGTTCTCCAGCCGGCTGTCGCTGGACGTCTACCGTCTCAAGCTCGAGACCGGGAACCTCGTTTCCGCGAACGACTACCTCGAAATGGCGCAGCTCTCCCTGCAGGCAGGATTCCCGGCGGAAGCGAAGAAAGTCGTCGACCGGGGCTACTCGGAGAAGGCGCTGGGCGTGGGCAAGGAAGCCGAGCGCCACCAGCGCCTTCGCGACCTCGTGACGAAAACCCTCGGCGAGTCGGCGAAAGCCCGTGCGCGGATCGAGAACGACGCCCTCGAGGACAAGAGCGGCGACGCCCTCGTGAACGTGGGCTACAGCTACGTGATGGAGGGCGCCCCGCAAAAGGGCCTCGCCTTCATGGAGCGCGGCATCAAGAGGGGCGGGCTGCGCCGCGCCGACGACGCGAAGCTTCTGCTCGGCGTCGCGCAGCTGAAGAGCGGCGCCAAGTCGCGGGGACTGCAGACGCTCAAGGACATCCACGGCAAGGACGGCACCGCCGACCTCGCACGCCTTTGGATCCTGATCGGCCAGCGGGGGGCGTAGCGACCGCGATCCGCGGCGCAACCGGGGACGACCTCCCGGCGATCGTGGCGATCTACAACGCCTCGATCCCGGGGCGGCTCGCCACGGCGGACACGGCTGCGGTCACCGTCGACGAACGCCGCGAGTGGTTCGCGGCGTTCGATCGTGACGCGCCCGATCTGGGTCGCGCAATCCGGAGGGCACGTGGCCGGCTGGCTCGGCCTGCGTTCCTTCTACGGGCGTCCCGCCTACCAGCGCACCGTGGAACTCGCGGTCTACGTGTCCCCCGATCACTTGCGACGCGGCATCGCCCGGGCCCTCCTCGCGCATGCGATCGGCGCCGCGCCGGCGCTCGGCGTCGCGACCGTCCTCGCATTCGTCTTCGGCCACAACGCCGCGAGCCTTGCGCTCTTTCGGCGGGCGGGGTTCGACGATTGGGGTAGGCTTCCGGGTGTCGCGGAACTCGACGGCGTCGAGCGCGACCTGGTGATTCTCGGGAGGCGACTGGCCCCATGAAGGCGTACCTGGACCTCATGCGTCACGTGCTCGCGCACGGCGCGAAGAAGACCGACCGCACCGGAACCGGCACGTTGTCCGTGTTCGGCCACCAGATGCGCTTCGACCTCGCCGGACCGCTTCCCGCTGGTGACGACCAAGCGCGTGCACATGAAGAGCGTGATCCACGAGCTGCTGTGGTTCCTGCAGGGTTCCACCAACGTGGGCTACCTCAAGGACAACGGCGTCAGGATCTGGGACGAATGGGCGGACGAACGGGGAGAACTCGGGCCCGTCTATGGCCATCAGTGGCGGAGCTGGCCCGCGCCGGACGGCCGCCACATCGACCAGATGGCCGAGTTGGTCTCCCAGATCCGGGCGAACCCCGACTCACGCCGACTCATCGTCTCCGCGTGGAACGTGGCGGACATCCCGCGCATGGCGCTCGCGCCCTGCCATGCCCTCTTCCAGTTCTACGTGTGCGACGGGCGCCTGTCATGCCAGCTCTACCAGAGGAGCGCGGACATCTTCCTCGGCGTGCCTTTCAACATCGCCTCCTACTCCCTGCTCACGCTGATGGTCGCGCAGGTGACGGGTCTCGAGCCCGGCGAATTCGTCCACACCTTCGGCGACGCCCACCTCTACCTGAACCACCTCGACCAGGCACGCGAGCAGCTCGCGCGGGAGCCGCGGGCCCTCCCGACGGTGCGACTGAACGCCTCCGTCACGGATCTCTTCGCGTTTCGGTACGAGGATTTCACGCTCGACGGCTACGACCCCCATCCGCCGATCAGCGCACCCATCGCGGTGTGAGCCCGTGATCCGGTCCCTCATTGTCGCGCGCGCGCGCAATAACGCGATCGGCCAGGCGAACCGCATGCCTTGGCACCTGCCCGCGGACCTCGCCCATTTCAAGCGCACGACGCTCGGACACCCCGTCATCATGGGGCGCCGGACCTGGGAGTCCATCGGCCGGCCCCTTCCGGGCCGCCGCAACATCGTCGTGAGCCGCACCCCCGGATTCCGGCCACCCGGGGCGGAAACGGCATTCTCGCTGGATGACGCGTGGCGGGCCGCGGAAGGCTCGGACGAGGCGTTCGTCATCGGGGGAGCGCAGCTCTACGCCGAGGCCCTGCCGCAGGCCGACCGCATCTACCTCACGGACGTCGTGGCCGAAGTGCCCGGCGACACCTTCTTCCCGGATCTCGAACCGGGGCGTTGGCGCGAAACGGTGCTGGGCGAATGCCCGGCGGACGACAGGAACCGGTTCCCCCTGCGCTTCCTGCTCCTCGAACGGCAAGGCGGCTGCGATGGCCGCTGATCCCTCCATGGCGCCGGCGTCGGCTCAGGAGACGATCTTCGACGTCGAGGGCGTGAGTTGCGCGGCGTGCGTCACGCGCATCGAGTCGGCGCTGGCGCGCATTCCGGGTGTCGAGGAGTCCAGCGTGAACCTCGCCAGCCGGCGCGTGCGTATCGGCCACTCGCCCGCGACGACCCGCGAGCAGCTTGCCGCGGTGATCGCCAGGGCTGGATACCGTGCGCGCGAGCCCGGCCGCGATCCTCGGAGCGTGCGCCGCGCGGAAGAGCGGCGCGCCCTTTTCCGGCTCTCGGTGGCCGGGTTCGCGATGATGCAGATCATGATGTTCGCCTTCCCCATGTACCTGGACGAGGAAGGCGCCATGCCCTGGGACATCGAGAGGCTCCTGAACATCGCGAGCCTCGTGCTCACCGTGCCCGTGCTGCTCTTCTCCTCCGGCCCCATCTTCCGGGCGGCCTGGCACGGCATCGCGGCCCGCCAGCCGGGCATGGACGTGCCGGTCGCGCTCGGCATCGCGGTGAGCTTCCTCGCGAGCCTTTACGGCACCTGGGCGGGCGGCGAGGTCTACTACGACTCCATCGCCATGTTCGTCTTCTTCCTCCTCTGCGGGCGCTACTTCGAGGCGCGGGCGCTCTCGGGGACAGTGGATGCCGCCGATTCCCTCGCGCAGCTTCTCCCCCGCCGCGCGTGGAAGCTCTCCGGCGATGATCGCGTGGAAGCCGACCCATCCGTGCTCGTTCCGGGGGACCAGGTCTCGATTCCGGCCGGCGAGGCGGCCCCCGCGGACGCCACCGTCGTTTCGGGCGCCACGGAGTTCGACGAGTCCCTGCTGACGGGCGAAACCTACCCCGTGCAGAAGAAGCCGGGTGACAAGGTGCTCGCCGGGAGCGTCAATCTCGCCTCGCCCGTCACGGCCCGGGTCGACCGCGCCACGGGGGAAGCCATGCTCGACGTGATCCGCCGGCAGATGGATCGCGCGGCCTCGCAGAAGCCGCGCTGGTCGCTCCTCGCCGATCGCATCGCGAGCCACTTCGTGGTCGTCGTGGTGGCACTCGCGGCCCTCGGTGCGCTGGCCTGGTGGTGGATCGATCCTTCGAAGGCGCTCTGGGTGGCGGTCTCCACGCTCGTGGTCACGTGCCCCTGCGCCCTTTCGCTCGCAACACCCGTGGCGCTCACGGCCTGCGTGAACGCCCTGTCGCGCCAGGGCGTGCTGGTGACGAGCGGCCGCGCCATCGAGGCACTCGCCTCCGCGACCCACCTCGTCTTCGACAAGACCGGGACGCTCACGACGGGGCGCATGCACTTGCGCGCGGTCGACGTCCTGGGCAGCCTCGATCGCCGCGCCTGCCTGCTGCTGGCCTCGGGCCTCGAATCCGCCCTGTCCCATCCCATCGCCCATGCGCTCGTGAAGGCACGCCCGGCGGGTGCGTCCGCGGACAAGGTCACGGACATGCGAACGATCGCGGGCGCGGGCGTGGAGGCGCGTGCCGGCAACCGGATAGTCCGCGTCGGCTCGCCGGACTTCTGCGCGCAGATCGCAGGGACGCCGTTTCCGTGCCCCACGGACTCGTCGGAACCTCTTGCGGCCATGGCCACCGGCGGAGAGTGGCTCGCCGCTTTCCATTTCGAGGATGCGCTTCGGCCGGAGTCGCGCGAACTCGTCACCCGGGCACGGGCGGCGGGATGCGAGGTGCTGCTGCTCTCCGGAGACCGTGCGCCGGTCGTCGACCGCGTCGCGCGCGAGCTGGGGATCGCCGCGACGTTCGCCGGCGCAAGCCCGGAGGACAAGGCCCGCCGCGTGGAGGAAATGGCAGCGGGTGGCGCGGTGGTCGCCATGATCGGCGACGGCATCAACGACGCGCCGGTGCTTGCGCGCGCCCAGGTATCCATCGCACTGGCGAGCGGCGCGGCGCTCGCCCAGTCCCAGGCGGACCTCGTCGTGGCGAACCCCTCTCTCCTCGCGATCGGCGAGGCGCTCGAGCTTTCGCGGCGCACCCGCCGCGTCATCCGGCAGAACATCGCCTGGTCGATCGCCTACAACGGCCTCGCCCTGCCGCTCGCGCTCGGCGGGTTCCTCACGCCCTGGCTCGCGAGCCTCGGCATGTCCCTGTCGTCGCTCCTCGTGGTGGCCAATGCGCTGCGCCTGCTTCGCAGGCCTGCGGCCCCCAGTGGCGCGGTGCCATGCGAAACGTCCGCGGTCCCGACCTGAGGCGCCGTGGACATCCTCTACCTCCTGGTCCCGGTGAGCGTCGTGATCGTGTTCGCGATCGGGGCCGTCTTCTGGTGGGCGATCGCCAGCGGCCAGTTCGACGAACTGGACCGCGAATCGCGCACGGTTGTCGAGGACGACGAATCCCGGCCATAATATTAGCCTGGCCTTATTGACCGCGGTCAATCACGGGGCACGACCAGCCGCTATAGTCGGCGCAGGAGGCGCGGCAGGCGAATCCGCGTATCCTTTCACGCCAGTTCCAGGGGGAAATTCATGGGCGAAGCGCAATACAACTACAAGGTCGTGCGCCAGTTCGCGGTGATGACCGTGATCTGGGGCATCGTCGGCATGCTGGTCGGGGTGGTGATCGCCGCCCAGCTCGCGTGGCCGGCGCTCAACTTCGACATCCCGTGGCTGTCCTACGGGCGGCTGCGCCCGCTGCACACCAACGCGGTGATCTTCGCGTTCGGCGGCAGCGCGCTCTTCGCGGCCTCCTACTATTGCGTGCAGCGCACCTCGCACGTGCGGCTTTTCGGCGGCCGCCTCGCGGCCTTCACCTTCTGGGGCTGGCAGCTGGTCATCGTGCTGGCTGCCATCACGCTCCCGATGGGCTTCACCTCCGCCAAGGAATACGCCGAGCTGGAGTGGCCGATCGACATCCTGATCGCCGTGGTCTGGGTGAGCTACGCCATCGTCTTCTTCGGGACCATCGCCACGCGCAAGGTAAAGCACATCTACGTGGCCAACTGGTTCTTCGGCGCCTACATCCTCACCATCGCGATCCTGCACATCGTGAACAGCGCTGCGGTGCCGGTCGGGCTTTTCAAGTCGTACTCGGCCTATGCAGGCGTCCAGGACGCGATGGTGCAGTGGTGGTACGGCCACAACGCGGTGGGCTTCTTCCTCACCGCCGGCTTCCTCGGGATGATGTACTACTTCATCCCGAAGCAGGCGGGCCGCCCGGTCTATTCCTACCGCCTGTCCATCGTGCACTTCTGGGCCCTGATCTTCACCTACATGTGGGCCGGCCCGCACCACCTCCACTACACGGCGCTTCCCGACTGGGCGCAGTCGATCGGGATGGTCTTCTCCCTCATCCTGCTCGCCCCGTCGTGGGGAGGCATGATCAACGGGATCATGACGCTCTCGGGGGCCTGGCACAAACTGCGCACGGACCCGATTCTCAAGTTCCTCATCGTCTCGCTTTCCTTCTACGGCATGTCCACCTTCGAGGGACCGATGATGTCCATCAAGACGGTGAATGCGCTCTCGCACTACACCGACTGGACCGTCGGACACGTGCACTCCGGCGCCCTCGGCTGGGTGGCGATGATCAGCATCGGCAGCATCTACTACCTGCTGCCGCGCCTCTTCGGCCGCAGCGAGATGCACTCGGTGAAGGCGATCACGCTGCATTTCTGGATCACCACCATCGGCATCGTGCTCTACATCGCCTCCATGTGGATCGCAGGCGTGATGCAGGGCCTCATGTGGCGCGCGGTGAACGAGGACGGCACCCTCACCTACACGTTCGTCGAGAGCGTGAAGGCGACCTACCCGTACTACGTGATCCGCCTCGCGGGCGGCGTGCTCGTGCTGAGCGGCATGGTGCTGATGGCGTGGAACATGTTCCGGACGATCGCCGCGGGCAAGGCGGTCGAAGGCGACATTCCTCCGGTGGCTGAGGGCTCCGGCCTCGAAGCCCCGGCGCACGCCTGAAGGAGGCCGCCATGAAACTCACCCACGACATCATCGAACAGAAGACCGGCCTCCTCGCGCTCCTCGTCGTGCTCGTCGTGAGCGTCGGCGGCCTGGTCGAGATCGTCCCGCTCTACTTCCAGCGCTCGACGACGGAGCCGGTCTCGGGGTTGAAGCCCTACTCGGCCCTGCGGCTGGAGGGTCGCGACATCTACATCCGCGAGGGCTGCTACAACTGCCACTCGCAGATGATCCGGCCGTTGCGCGCCGAAGTGGAGCGCTACGGCCACTACTCCGTGGCCGGGGAATTCGTCTACGACCATCCGTTCCAGTGGGGCAGCAAGCGCACCGGCCCCGATCTCGCGCGCGTCGGCGGGCGCTACAGCGACGACTGGCACCGCGCGCACCTGCGCAACCCCCGCGACCTCGTGCCCGAGTCCAACATGCCCGGTTACCCTTGGCTCGCGAAAAATGCGGTATCCGCCGAGGACCTGCCGTCGAAGATGAAGGCGCTTCGGCTGCTGGGCGTGCCCTACTCCGATGCCGAGATCGCCTCCTCCACCAAGGACGTGGCCGGAAAGACCGAGGAGGATGCGCTCGTCGCGTACCTCCAGGAACTCGGCACCATCATCAAGTCGCGGAGATAGACCATGGACATCAATGCCGTCCGGGCCGGAATCACCGTCGCAGCGCTGATCACCTTCCTCTGCATCGTCGCGTGGGCCTGGTCCTCGCGCCGCCGGGCCGACTTCGAGGCAGCCTCGAGGCTCCCCCTCGAGGAAGACGACGCGGCTTCGCCGCGAGGGGAGGACGGGAAATGAGCGACTTCGTCGACGGCTTCTGGAGCCTCTATGTCGCCGGCCTCACCCTGGTGTCGATCGTGGCCTGCGCGCTGCTGCTCACGATGCAGCACAAGAAGCGCCCCGCGGGCGAGGCCGTGGGCACGACCGGCCATGAATGGGACGAGGATCTCGCCGAGTACAACCACCCCCTGCCCCGGTGGTGGATCTGGCTCTTCTGGATCACGATCGTCTTCTCCCTCGTCTACCTCGTGCTCTATCCGGGCCTCGGGACCTTCAAGGGCGTCCTGGGATGGTCCTCGATCGGCCAGTACGAGACCGAGCAGAAGAGCGCCGACGCCACCTACGGGCCGCTCTTCCGGAAGTACGCCGACATGGACATCGAGGCGATCGCGGGCGACCCGAAGGGCAAGCTCATGGGCGAGCGCATGTTCCTCACCTACTGCTCCCAGTGCCACGGGTCGGACGCGCGCGGCTCCCGGGGCTTTCCGAACCTCGCCGACGGCGACTGGCTGTGGGGCGGCGAGCCGAAGACCATCCTCACCTCGATCCTCGAAGGTCGCAACGGCCTGATGCCCCCGATGGGAGCCGTGGTGGGCGGGCCGGATGGCGTGAAGGAAGTCGCGAACTACGTGCTGTCGCTGTCGCAATCGGATCACGATCCCCGTCTCGCCGAAACCGGCAAGGCGAAGTTCGCGGTCTGCGCGGCCTGTCACGGGCCCGAAGCGAAGGGCAACCCCGCCCTCGGCGCGCCGAACCTCACGGACAAGACCTGGCTGCACGGCGGCAGCCTCGCCGCGATTTCGGAGACGATCGACAAGGGCCGCGCGGGCCTCATGCCGGCCCACAAGGATTTCCTCGGGCCGGAGCGCTCCCGCATCATCGCCGCATACGTCTGGGGGCTCACCGCGCCGCCCGCCGCGACCAAGTGAAGACCGCGTCGCCCGGGCCGGGACGCGCAGCGTCCGGCGCTCCGGTGATTCCCATCAAGGTCGCGGCCGGCAACGAAGCCGAGAGCAGCCTCTTCGAGGTCCGCAAGAAAATCTACCCGCGCGCGGTGAGCGGCTGGTTCGCCACCTGGCGCTGGGCGATCGTCTGGGCGACGCAGATCCTGTTCTACGGCTTGCCGTGGCTTGCCTGGAACGACCGCCAGGCCGTGCTCTTCGATCTCGCCGCGCGCAAGTTCTACATTTTCGGGCTCGTCTTCTGGCCGCAGGATTTCATCTACCTCACCGCTGCTGCTCGTCGCCTGTGCCATCTCGCTTTTCCTCTTCACCGCCGTCGCCGGAAGGCTCTGGTGCGGCTACGCCTGCCCCCAGACCGTCTACACCGAGATCTTCCTCTGGATCGAGCGCGTCATCGAGGGCGAGCGCAATGCCCGCACGAAGCTCGACGCCTCGCCGCTCTCCGCGCGCAAGATCGGGCTGAAGGCCGCCAAGCACGGCGCGTGGGTGGCGCTCTCGTTCTGGACGGGCTTCACCTTCGTCGCCTACTTCACGCCCGCGCGCGAACTCGGCGGGGAAGTCCTGGGACTCGCCCTGGGGCCGTGGGAGAGCTTCTGGATCCTCTTCTACGGGCTCGCCACCTACGGCAACGCGGGCTGGATGCGCGAGCAGGTCTGCAAGTACATGTGCCCCTACGCGCGCTTCCAGGGCGCCATGTTCGACCGCGACACGCTGGTCATCGCCTACGACCCCGCGCGCGGGGAGCCGCGGGGCTCCCGCGGCAAGAAAGCGGACCCGGCTGCATTGGGGCTCGGGCATTGCATCGACTGCGACATCTGCGTGCAGGTTTGCCCCACCGGGATCGACATCAGGCAGGGCCTGCAGTACGAATGCATCGGCTGTGCCGCGTGCATCGACGGCTGCGACCAGGTGATGGACAAGATGGGCTACCCGCGCGGGCTCATCCGCTACTCCACGGAAAACGCCCTGCGCGAGCGGTTGGGCTTCGTCGGCATCCTCAAGCGCTTCGTGCGCCCGCGCACGCTCGTCTACACGACGATGCTTTCCGCGATAGTGGCCATCGCCGCGGTGGCGCTGGTGATGCGCGTTCCGCTCAAGGTGGACGTGATCCGGGACCGGGGCGCCATGGTCCGCGAGGTCGAGGCGGGGGAATTCGAGAACGTGTACCGCCTGCGCGTGACCAATGCCACGGAATCCGCGCATCGCTACCGCATCGTCGTCGACGGCCTCCCGGGCGTGCGCGTGGCCACCGACGCCGTGATCGAGGTGGATGCCGCTTCCACCCGCGCCTTCCCGGTTCGCATCCGCGTTCCGGGCGAACAGGCGAAGGGTGGCTCGCAGAAGATCGCGATCACCGTAACGGCCGAGGACGCGAGCGGCCTCGAAGTCCGCGAAACGGCCGCCTTCTTCCTGCCGCGAAAGGACGGAGAATGAACGCCCCGGCGCAGGAGACCAAGCTTGGAACTGTGCGAAACCCCTGGTACCGCGAGCCCTGGCCCTGGATCATCATGGGCGGCCCGGCCCTGGTGGTGGTCGCGGGCGTGACCACGGCGGTCATAGCCTTTCGCGGCGCCGACGGGCTCGTCGCCGACGACTACTACAAGCAAGGCCTCGGCATCAATCGCCAGATCGCCCGCGACCGGGCCGCGCAGGACCTGGGCATCGCCGGCGAGGTGCGCCTGCTTCCGGGGCTCGTGCGGGTGAACCTGCGCGCCTCCGCGGTGCTGCCCGACCGCGTGACGCTGCGCTTCGTGCATCCCGCGCGCGCCTCCGAAGATCGCGTCGTGCACCCGGCACGGACGGCGGGCGGCCACTGGGAGGCACCGCTCGCGGCACTTCCGGCGGGCCGCTGGCGCGTCATCGTCGAGACGGCGCAGTGGCGGGTCGCGGCGCGGATCGACACCGCGTCGCCCGAAGCGGCAGCGCTCTCCCCCGGCGTGCGCTGATGCCGGGCGAGGCAACGCACAGTCAGCCAAGGAGTTCGCACATGCTCACGCAACGCATCGCCTGGATCATCTGGCCGGCGTTTCTCGTCGCCTGCGCCATGGAGGTCGTCTTCTTCACGCTCTTCGACCCGTCGGACCTGCAGGTCTTCGGGCTCGGCCTCGAGGTGAGCCGCATGAGCGTCTACTCGATCGGCTTCCTCGTCTTCTGGGCGATGGGGCGGCCTCGAGCTTCCTCACGTGCTTCCTGCAGCGCTCGCCCTGGGAGGTCAACCGCTGCCCGCTTCCGGCCACGGCGCCCCGAAGGCTGCCCGAAGCGCGAGGAGGACGCCACCTCCTGCGACCGCTAGAGCACCCCGGGCGGCGGCCGCAACGCTAGAGGGACTTCACCACGTCGACGAGACCCGGGTCGTCGGGCACGGGAAACGCCTCGAAGCCGAGCCGGTCCATCAACTCCAGCATCGACTCGTTGGTGGAGAGCACGAGTCCGCGAAGCCTCTCGATGCCGGCGAAGCGCGCATGCGCCATGAGGCGACCCATGAGCTTCGAGGCAAGCCCCTTCCGCTGGGCACGGTCCGCGATGACGATGGCGAACTCGGCGCTGGTGGGGTTGGGATCACGCACGTAACGGGCGACCCCGATGATCGATTCGCCCTTCGCCTCCTGGCTCGTGGCGATGAGCGCCATCTCGCGGTCGTAGTCGATCTGCGTGAAGCGCGCGACCATTTCCGGCGTCACGTGGCGCACGATCGAGAGGAAGCGCAGGTAGCGCGATTCCTCGGACAGCTCGGTGATGAACGCCGTCTCCTTCTCGGCGTCCTCCGGGCGGATCGGGCGTATCGTCACCTCCGTCCCGTCGCGCAGGCGCTCCAGCGCCTCCAGGGCGGCCGGATACGGGTGGATCGCCAGGTGCGAGAAGCGGCTGTCCAGCCGGCGGTGGCTCGGGTCGACCACGACCCTCGCGTCGAGTGCGATCGCGCCCGTGGGGTCGAGCAACAGCGGGTTGATGTCCATCTCCGCCACCCAGGGCAGCGAGCAGACGAGATCCGAGACGCGCAGCAGCACGTCTATCAGCGCCTCGCGGTTGGCCGCGGGCACGTTGCGGTAGGCGCCCAGCAGCCTCGCGGCCTGGGTGCGATCGATGAGCGCGCCCGCGAGCCGCACGTTGAGCGGCGGCAGCCCCACGGCATTGTCCCGCAGCAGCTCGACCGCCACGCCTCCGGATCCGAAGCTGATGGCCGGCCCGAAGGCCGGGTCCGTCATCACCCCGATCATGAGCTCGCGGCCGTGGCGGCGCTCGACCATGGACTGGACGAGCACGCCGGCCACGCGCGCGTCGGGGCGCATGCGCTTCACCGTGTCGATGATGTCGTCGAACTGGTTGCCCACGGCCTCGGCGTCGCGCACGTTCAGCCGCACGCCGTTCACGTCGGACTTGTGGGAGACGTCCTGGGAGAGGATCTTCAGCACCACGGGGTAGCCGATCGTCTCCGCGGCGGTCACGGCCGCTTCGCGGGTCTCCGCCACCGCGTACGGCGGGACCGGCACGCCGAAGGCGGAAAGCAGGCCCTTGGCCTCCACCTCGTTCAGCAGCGTTCTTCCCTCGTCGATGGCGGCCTTGAAGATCCTCTCGGCCCTGGGGATGCCGTGCTCGGCGGCGGCCGATCTCGGCGCCGGCGACTCGAGGAGCAGCCGCTGGTTCTTCACGTGGGAGGCGAGTGCGGCGAACGCCTGCACCGCGACCTCCCCCGCCCGGTACGCGGGCACGCCGGCCGCTTCCACGCGATGGCGCGTGTCCACCACGCCGCTCTCGCCCAGCCACGCGGTGAGGAACGGCTTGGCGCAGTCCTTCGCCACGGGAAGTATGCCGTCGGCCACGGACTCCGCGCTGGCGATTCCCGTGGGGCAGAACACGGTGAGCACCGCGTCCACGTTCGGATCGGCGGCCACGATCGCCGCCGCGCTGCCGAAGCGGTTGCCGTCGGCGTCCCCGATCACGTCGACGGGATTGCCGTGGGACCAGTGCCGGGGGAGCACCGCGTTCAGTTTTTCGATCGTCTCCGGCGCGAGCTTGGCGAGCTGGAGATCCTCGGAACTCACGGCGTCGGCCGCGAGGACGCCGGGGCCGCCGCCATTTGTCACTATCGCAAGCCGGTCGCCGTGGGGCTTGCGGCGCGACGACAGGGCGCGCGCCGCCGCGAAGAGATCCTGGGCGCTGTGCACGCGCACCACCCCGCAGCGCGCGAGCACCGCGTCGAACACCGCGTCGTTGCCCACCAGGGCTCCCGTGTGCGAGCGCGCCGCCTGGGAGCCGGAGGCATAGCGCCCGACCTTGAGGACGATGACCGGCTTGGCCCGCGCGATGGCGCGCAGGCTGCTGATGAAGGTGCGGCCGTTATGCACGCCCTCGACGTAGAGCAGGACACTCTCGGTCTTCGGGTCGAAGAGGAGGTAGTCGAGCACGTCGCCGAAGTCGACATCGGCCGCGGCACCGAGCGAGACGACGCTGGAGAGCCCGACCCTGGCGCTGGCGGCCCAGTCGACGAGCGCGGTGCAGATGGCGCCGGACTGGGACACGAGCGCAATGCTGCCCGCCTCGCAGGCGGTTCGGGCGAACGAGGCGTTCAATCCGATGGACGGGCGCAGCATCCCGACGCAGTTCGGGCCGAGCATGCGCACGTCGGCTTCTCGGGCCACGGCCAGGACGCGCGCTTCGAGCGCCTTGCCCTCCGCGCCGGTTTCGCCGAATCCCGCCGAAAGCACTATGGCCGCCGGAACTCCGGCCCGGCCGGCCTGGGCGATGATCTCCGGGATGGCCGCGGCGGGGGCGGTCACGATCGCCAAGTCGACCGGCTGGGGAAGTTTCTCGAGCGAGGGGTAGCACGGCGCCTCGCCCAGCTTGGCGTGCTTGGGATTCACGAGATGAATGGGCCCGACGAACCCGCCCTGCCGCAGGTTGGCGAGAACCACCTGGCCCAGGGAGCCGGGCCGCTCGCTCGCGCCGACCAGCGCGACCGAAGCCGGCGACAGCAGCGGGTGGAGCGGATGGATCAGTTTCGAGATCCCCGGCGCGGAGGGCACGGCCGCAGCGTCGGGAATGCGGAATCGATTCGCAGCGAGACGATTCCTCAGCTTGATGCTCATGGTGGCAGCCTATCCGGAAAAGTGGGCGGGGCCTTCCTGTTTCTCCGCGCGTTCCTGGCAACGGACGCATCGCGAAGCGGCGGGCTGGGCCTCCAGTCGTGGCAAGCCGATGGATTCGCCGCAGTCCTCGCACAAGCCGTACTCGCCCTTCGCGATGCGGCCTTCCGCGGCCACGAGGGCGATGAGCGCGGCGCGAACCTGGCTGGCGCCGGCCACGTCACGCTCGAACTCCGCTTCGGCGACGGCGCCGTCGCCCGTGAGGCCCAAGTCGCGGAAGAGCTCCGCATCCTCTCCGCTCATTTCCCCGGCCGAGCGTCGCACACCGACGAGCGCCTCGCGCTTCAGGCGTGCCAGTTCGGCGCTCAGTCGGGCAAGCTCTCGGGCGTCCAGGCCGTTCATGCCGGGACGGTCGGCCATCAACGCACCACGAGCACCGGCACTGCGGTCCGCGCAAGAACTTTCTGCGTCTCGCTTCCCAGGAGCAGGGCTTCGAAGCCCTTGCGCCCGTGGGAGGCCATCACGATCAGGTCCGCCTTCGCCTTCTTGGCCGCGGCCAGGATCTCGTCGGCCGGAGAATCGCCGAAGGCGTGCAGCGATTCCGCTTCGGCGCCTTCCTTCAGCGCGAGGGCGATGTCCTTCGCGAACACCTTGTCCGCAGCCGCCTTGCAGTCGCGCTTGTAGTCCTTCTCCGATGGCCAGTCGATCATGACGCCGTCGGGGTAGTACGGCGTGCGATAGTCCGGGGTCACGTGTACCAGGGTGAGCAACGCGCCGGAGCCGTGCGCGAGCGCGGCGGCCGTCTTGACTGCGTTCGCCGAGCGCTTCGATCCGTCGGTGGCGCAGAGGATTCGTCTGAACATGGCAGGTCTCCTCTGGGGGAATGGGGTCACTTCTCTGAATCCATGCTACGCCCGCCCCCCCTGCAATGCTTGACCGGGATCAAGGGGCAATTGGCGCTTTTTTCGGGCGATGCTGCGGGCGCCGCGGAGGCGTTCAGGAGCCGCTCTGGGCCTGGGCCATCACGCGTTTCAGGCCGCCGATCTCGATGATCCGCACGTGCTTCTGGTGGACCTCGATCAGGCCGTCTTCCTGGAAGCGGGAGAACAGGCGGCTCACGGTCTCCAGCTTCATGCCCAGGTAGCTGCCGATCTCGTCGCGCGTCATGCGCAGCACGAACTCGGAGGCCGAGAAGCCGCGCGTCGTGAGTCGTTGCGAGAGATTCACCAGGAATGCCGCGAGGCGCTCCTCCGCGCGCATCGACCCGAGCAGCATCATCACGCCCTGGTCGCGAACGATCTCGCGCGAGAGCACCTTGTGGAAATGGCGCTGGAGCGGCTCGAAGGTCCGCGACAGGTCCTCCACGCGGGCAAAGGGCATCACGCACACTTCGCTGTCCTCCAGCGCGGTGAGCGTGCACGTATGGCGATCCCCGCCGATGCCGTCCATCCCGAGGAGTTCCCCGGCCATGTAGAAGCCGGTCACCTGCTCGCGGCCGTCACCGCTGGTGAGGGTGCTCTTGAAGAAACCGTAGCGCACGGCGTAGAGGGCCGTGAAGGGCTCGCCACCGTAGAACAGGCTGTCGCCGCGCCTTATCTTGCGCCGCGTGGACACGAGGTCGTCCAGGCTCCGGAGCTCTTCCGCGCTCAGGCCGACAGGCAGGCAGAGCTCGCGCAGGGTGCACTGCGAGCAGGCGGTGCGCAGCCGCGTGGCCGTGGCGAGGGCGGGCTCTGTCATGACACGCCATTGTAGACGGCAGGAAAGCGCCCGGCGACCCTTGATCGGCGTCAAGGACCATGCATACCATTGACGCAAGATGCGATCCATGCTCACGGCCGAGAACCCCGACACCGCCACCGCGCCGCCCCCGCAGACGCTCCCGGCCCAGATCGACCTGGACCTGGTGCAGCGCTTCGACAAGCTCGGGCCCCGCTACACCAGCTATCCGACGGCGGACCGCTTCGTCGAGTCCTTCGGCGCACCATCCTTCGAGCAGGCCATGCGCACCCGCCACCTGGGCGGGGGCCGCGAGCCCCTCTCGCTCTACGTCCACCTGCCCTTCTGCAACACGATCTGCTTCTACTGCGGATGCAACAAGGTGGTCACGCGCGACAAGTCCCGTGCCGCCCGGTACCTGCACTACCTCGGCATGGAAATCGGGATGCAGGCGGCACTCGCCGGCGACGCCCGCCGCGTCCGCCAGATGCACTGGGGGGGCGGTACGCCCACTTTCCTCGCCGACGAGGAGCTTCGCCAGGGTGTGGGACCTCCTGCGCACGAACTTCGACTTCTCCCCGGACGGCGAATACGCCATCGAGATCGATCCGCGCTCGTGCTCGCCGGAAACCATCCGCGTGCTGGCCGACCTGGGATTCAACCGCGCGAGCTTCGGCGTGCAGGATTTCGACCCCGCGGTGCAGCGCGCGGTGAACCGCATCCAGCCCTACGAGATGACGCGCGACATCGTGGCGGCCTCGCGCGCGAACGGCTTCAAGTCGCTCAACGTCGACCTGATCTACGGCCTGCCCAAGCAGAGCGTGTCGAGCTTCGCCGACACCGTCGAGCGCGTGCTCGAGCTGCGCCCCGACCGCATCGCGCTCTACAGCTACGCGCACCTGCCGCAGCGCTTCAAGCCGCAGCGGCGCATCCTCGACGTGGATCTCCCCAGCGCCGCGGAAAAGCTCTCCATCCTCGCGCGCGCCATCGAGCTCTTCAACCGCGCCGGCTACATCTACATCGGCATGGACCACTTCGCGCTGCCCGACGACGAGCTCGCCCGCGCCCGCGCAAGCGGCACGCTCACGCGCAACTTCCAGGGCTATACCGTCGGCCCCGACGGCGACATGCTGTCCTTCGGCGTCTCCGCCATCGGCAAGGTGGGCCCGACCTACAGCCAGAACGCGAAGGACCTGCCCGCCTATTACGAGACCCTCGACCAGGGAAAGCTCCCGGTCATCCGCGGGCTCGAACTCAGCGCCGACGATCTGCTGCGCCGCGAGATCATCGTCGCGCTGATGTGCCAGTTCAGCGTCTCCTTCGCCTCCATCGAGGAAGCGCACGGGGTGAAATTCGACGATTACTTCGCCTGGGAGCTTGCCGCGCTCGAGGAATTCGAGGACCTGGGCCTCGTCGAGCGCAGGCCGGGCTGGGTCGCGGTGACGCCGAAGGGCCGCTTCTTCGTGCGCGCCATCGGCGCGGTCTTCGACCGCTACCTGCGGGCCGAGGACAAGGCCCGCGTGGCCTACTCCCGCATCATCTGATCGCTCGCCGCGGCGGCGCCGCGCCTTACCGGGTAGTCGCCTCCGGCAGCTCCCGCTCCAGCCGCTGGGTGACGGTTTCGGCCACGATGCCCCGTTCGTCGAGCATCACGGAGAATTCGGCCAGGTATCCCCAGGCGTCCCGGAACCGGTAGTCCCACGCCACCTGCCGCTTGTTCGGGAAATCGATCGTGCGCCACGGCGGGCCGATCAGGCGCTCGACTTCCGACCGCGAGGTCTTTCCCGCGGAGATGCGGCGAAAGCGGTCCTCGGTCAGGGCCTGTTCGAGGCGCGCGAGGCGCCCGTCGGGTGCGATGTATGCCATCGTGGTTTCCGTGCCCGCCGGGCCGTGCGGGAAGACGAGCTGGCGGGATCCGTCGCTTCCGACGAAGGCCATGGCCGGCTCCCCGAGCACCTCGCGCACCTTCCCCTCCGGCGACACGCCCGGCTCGAGGCTCAGGGCCGCGCATCCCGCCAGCATCACCGTGGCGAGGGCATAAAGGCCGTTTCGCAATCCCATGGACTCTCGCCTCCCTGCGTTCATGCGTTGCCCCTTATCATGCTCCGCATACGCCACGATTCGCCAACCCCCCACCGGAACTGCCGCAAACACGACCATGAGCGACGCCCTGAACTACCTCGTCAAAGCGCGACCCGATGCGATCGGGCCGTACCTCGCCTTCCTGAAGGAGGCGGGTCGCCACCTCGACCCCAAGACCCGGAACCTCATTTCCGTCATCACCAAGGTCCACTCGCAGACCCGGAACGGCTTAAAGCAGTATCTCGGGCGTGCGCTGCGGGAAGGTGCGACCCCCGACGAGGTCCTCGACGCGCTGCTCATGGCCTTCCCCGCGCTCGGGCTCGCGAAGATCATCTGGGCGATAGACATCGTCCTGGAGATGAAGATCCCCGGCTTCGACCCGGAGAATCTCGGGGGAAAGGCGGTCGCGAAGTGGCACGACGTGGCGGCCCTCGCCGACCTGCCCGCGGACGGCGTGAAGCGCATCGAATCGGGGGACCGCGGCCTCTTCATCCTGCGCACGCCCGCACAGGTCCGCGTCTACGACAGCCGCTGCCCGCACCAGGTGACCAACATCCCGGAACTCGCGATCCAGGGGCGCACGCTCACGTGTCCCAAGCACGAATGGGCCTTCGATCTCGAGACCGGCGAATGCATCGCCAAGGGCACGAGTCCGCTCAACCGGCTCGAGCACCGCGTCACCGGCGACCGGCTCGAGGTGCGCTGGTAGCCACGGAATCCTGCGAGCGGCTTCCGGGATTGCCGCGAAGGCTTGCGCGGCGGTCGGGCGAACTCCTGAATCCGGGCGGGACTAGCGGGCCGAATGCCCCTGCAAGCTTCACCTCGACCTTTTCCGTGAGCCCCGCGTAGTACGCGCGCAGGATCTCGAGCACTTCGGGGCGGCTGAACTCCGCCGGCACCTCAGCGCCCTCCGAGAGCCATTTGCGCAGCTTCGTTCCCGACACCAGCAGCCGGTCGCCGTCGCCATGCGGGCAGGTGCGCGCCGAGGCCATCCAGCCGCACTGGTAGCACCAGAATGTCCAGTCGATCTTGAGCGCCTCGGTCTCCAGCGCGCCGCGGGGGATCTCGTCGAAGATATGGTGGGCGTCGAAGGGGCCGTAGTAGCTCCCGACTCCTGCGTGGTCGCGCCCGACGATCTGGTGCGAGCAGCCGTAGTTCTGCCGGAAGAGCGCGTGCAGGAGCGCCTCCCTCGGGCCCGCGTAGCGCATGTCGAGGGGATAGCCCGCCTGCACCACGGACTTGCCGACGAAGTACTTCTCCGTGAGAACCGCTATGGCCTGGGTGCGCACGTCTGCCGGGATGTCGCCGGGCTTGAGGTTCCCCAGGAGCGAGTGGATGAGCACGCCGTCGCACACCTCGATCGCGACCTTCGCCAGGTACTCGTGGGAGCGGTGCATCGGGTTTCGCGTCTGGAACGCAGCCACCTTCGACCATCCCAGCCGCTCGAACTCGGCTCTCGTTTCCGCGGGCGTCATGAAGAGCGCGCCGTACTTCGCCTTGAAGCCGCCGTCGGAGAGCACCTTCACGGGGCCGGCGAGATTCACCTCGCCCTGGCTCATCACCATCTGCACGCCGGGATGCTCCGCATCCGTGGTGCGAAAAACGGCTGCGCACTCGTGCGCCTTGTCGATGGCGTACTTCTCGGTGACGAGCATCGTCGCGAGGAGCGAGCCGTCGTCCGGGTCCAGGAGCGCCAACTCGCGGCCGACGGCGATGGCCGAGGCCTGGTCCGCAGCCGCGGAGAGGGTGATCGGGATGGGCCAGAAGAGGCCCGAGGCGGTGCGCATGCCGTCGCAGACGCCCTGCCAGTCGGCGTGGGTCATGAAGCCCTCGAGCGGCGTGAAACCGCCGATCCCGAGCATGATGAGGTCGCCCTTCTCGCGCGAGCTCACGGTCAGCTTCGTGAATTGCTGCGCGCGGGCCCTTTCGGCCGCCGCCGCGTCGCCGGCGAGCGCCAGCGGGCGCAGTGCCGCGCCTCCGTGGGGTTTTACCAGGGCCATCGTGCCTCCTGTGGTGGGTTTGTCTTCAATCGGGTTTCGCCGGCCCTAGGCCACGGCCTGGTAGTAGAGGTTCTGCGGGTGGTTGGCTTCCGCGAAGAAGAACCAGCGCTCCGCCATGAGGCCGGCCATCTGCGCCACGACGGCCACGCTCAGCACGGCGGACGACCCGGTCGCGAAATGCGCGGCGACCAGGGCCGCCGGAATCGCGAATGCGAACAGGAGGAAGATCCACCGCACCGAGCGCACCAGCGACATCGCCTGTCCATGGAAAAACTCGCGGGTGTTGAACGACCCCGCGGTGAAGCCCTGCGTGATCTGCCGGATGACGGGGTGGCGCACGCCGATCGCGGTCTGCACCGTGCTCACCGGCCTGAGTCTCGCATTGCGCACGAGCGAGGCGCCCCGCGAAATCGCGCCCAGCGCGGTGAACGCCAGCGCCCAGCCCGCGAAGAAGCCGGCTTCCGCGGGGGCGAGTGCCGCCGCCAGCGCCGCCGCCAGCGTGAACCCGGACGCGGTGCCGAGCAGGATGTAGTTGGCCACGGTGAGCGGGCTGTGCCATTCGCGCAGGAACTTAAGGCACGCGTAGATCATTGCCGTGCAGACGTAGAGGGCGAACGCGAAGAGCGAGCCGGCCACGCCGATGGCCACGCTCGCGTCTACCGACGCGCCGCCGGCGAGATGCAGGAGCACGGGGTTGAAGCCGGTCAGGTGCGCCGCTGCGTAGAGGAAGACCGTGCCCATGAACGCCGGCAGCACGATCACCTCGCGAGAAAGCCACGAGGTGCGCCACATCGCGGCCGAGCGCCAGGCGCGCTCGGGGCGGCCGAGGTGGAAGAAGGAGGCTACGAGCCCGGCGCCCAGCAGCGCGAGCGAGACCGCCGCGGCGGGCCCGTACAGGCCCTTCGCGTCCTGCGACAGCACGCCCAGCAGCGCATAGGCCTGGTGCGTGAAGGTCGCCAGGAACAGCCCCTGCCCCGCACCGAGCAGGGTGGTCAGCAGGATCACGGAGAACGCGGGGCGCATGGCGAGCCTCTACCAGGTGACCGCGTCGTCTAGCGTAGGCTCGCCCTTGGCGGGACGGGGCTGCTGGCGGTCGACCTTGAGGGGGTTGTCGGCGCGCTCGAGTTCGTCGGCGTGGATGTTCACGCGGGTCTTGCGCCGCGGCAGGTAGTGGTTGGCGGGATGAGTGCCCCACTCGGGCATCAGGGGATAGCCCCCTTCCTCGCGGATCGCCCGGGAGACTTCGCTCTCCGGATCGTGGATGTCGCCGAAGAGCCGCGCGGAGGTCGGGCAGGCCATCACGCAGGCGGGCTTCCGGTCCCGGGGCTCGAGCGACTGGTCGTAGATGCGGTCGACGCACAGGGTGCACTTCTTCATCACCTTGTTCCGGTCGTCCAGCTCGCGCGCGCCGTAGGGACAGGCCCAGGCGCAGTACTTGCAGCCTATGCACTTGTCCAGGTCCACCAGGACGATGCCGTCCTCCTTGCGCTTGTGGGACGCCCCCGTCGGGCAGACCGGGACGCAGGGCGGGTCCTCGCAGTGCAGGCAGGATTTCGGGAAGTGCACCGTCTCCGTGGCTGGGAAGGTGCCCACCTCGTAGGTCTGCACGCGGTTGAAGAACGTGCCCGCGTACTGCTCGCCGTAGGCCTGCGTGTCCGGGAGCGGCCCGGCCGAGCCCGAGGTATTCCACTCCTTGCAGCTCGTGACGCAGGCGTGGCAGCCCACGCAGACGTTCAGGTCGATGACCAGGGCGAGCTGCGTCATGGCATCCGGCTCGCGCGCGCACGCATGGGGAACGGACCTTCCGGGAAAACCCTATGGGGAGATCGTCTATTACCGCAGCTAGGGGCTTGCACTGTCTATTACCGAAAGGGGGAACGTCCCCCTACCCACATGGGGGGAGTCCGCGGGTGGGGGTCCGGGCCATCGTGCCCGATTTCTCGTAGAATTGTCATTGCCGCAACAGATCGAGGCCCGCGAAACACGGCCCGGCGGCTCCCACCCGGAGAAAGCCAGCGCGTGACGAGGAAGCCGCCTGAATCCAGTCCCGTCAAGGGGTGCGCCCCAGGGCCCGCCCTGGCGCCGCTCGGCACGCCCACGGACATGGTCTGCGACATCGTGGCCAGCCCGGCGCTTCACGCCCTCCTCGAACGCGGCCTGAAGGCGATCGTCGCCCTCACGGGCGCCCGCGGGGGGGTCATCCGCCTCGTGCCTCCCGCCGGCGGGCCCATGAAGCTCGTCTGCTCGGTCGGATTGCCGGACGATGCCCTCGCCCACGAGGACCTGGTCGATGCCGGCTGCGGCATGTGCGGCGCGGCACTGCGCACGGACGACGTGCAGGTGGAGGATGCCTCGCTCGCTTGCGCGCGGCGCATGGGCGTCTTCGCCACGGGGCCCGATACCGGCCCGATGCTGGCGATTCCCCTGCACTGCCGGGGCGAGACGATGGGCGTCTTCAACCTGTTCTTCGGCCAGTCCGCGCGCCTGCCCTCCGACATCATGGGGCTGCTCGGCCCGGTCTCCGAGATGCTCGACCTGGTCCTCGACAACGCGCTCCTCGAGCAGGAACGCCTCGAGAGCTCCCTTTCCGCCGAGCGCCAGATGTTCGCGAGCGAGATCCACGACTCGCTCGCCCAGGGGCTCGCCTTCATGCGCATGCGCATGAGCCTGCTGCAGGACGCGATCCGCGAGCGCGACACGGGCCACGCGCTCAAGTATTTCCGCGACATCCAGGAGTCCCTCGGGGAGGCCCACGCGGGGCTTCGCGAGCTCATCACCCATTTCCGCCAGCCGCTCGACAGCCAGGGGCTGGTGCACGCCCTCGAGAACACCGCCCGCAGCTTCCACAATCGCACGGGCGTGGCCCTGCGCATCGAGAACCGCGCACGCGACCTGCGCCTGCCCGCCGAGCAGGAGGCCCAGGTCTTCCAGATCGTGCGCGAGGCCCTGGCCAACGTGATCAAGCACGCGGGAGCGAGCAACGCGCGCGTGGTGCTCGAGCGCACCGCCACGTCGCTCAGGGTGAGCGTCGAGGACGACGGGACGGGCGCACGCATCGCCCGGCGCCGTTCGGGCTCCGCGCCGGACGAGCATTACGGGGTGGAGATCATGCGCGAGCGCGCCCGGAGGATCGGCGGGCGCCTGCGCATCGTGAGCGCGCCGGGCAAGGGAACGCAGGTGAGCCTGTCCATTCCCCAGGGCCCCGCGGCCCCGGACTGAGCCATGAGCGACACACCCATCCGCGTCGTACTGATCGATGACCACGGGCTCTGCCGCCGAGGGCTCGCGGAACTCCTCGAGCACCGCGCCGGAATCCGCGTGGTCGGCGCGACCGGCGAGCCCGAGGCCGCGCTTCGCCTGGTGCACGAGCTGAAGCCGGATCTCCTGATCATGGACCTGCGCATGCCCGCCATGCACGGCTTCTCGCTCCTGAAGCGGATCCGGGACGAGGGACTCGAGACCCCGGTGGTGATCCTCACGATGTGCGACTCGCACGAGGACCTGGCCAACGCGCTGCGCGCCGGCGTGCGCGGCTACCTGCTGAAGGACATGGATCCCGATGATGTCGTGGACTCCATCCGGCGGGCGCTGCGCGGGGAGCTCGTCGTGGCCCCGGCCATGGCCACCAAGCTCACCCACCTGCTGGGCGCCCACTCCGGTCGCGAGGAGGGCCGCGCCCTCACCGAGCGCGAGCTGGAGATCCTGGGCTACATCGCCCAGGGTCTGAGCAACAAGGGCATCGCCAAGGCGCTCGACATCAGCCACGACACCGTGAAGCTGCACGTGCGCCATATCCTCTCGAAGCTGAACCTCAGTTCGCGCGTCGAAGCCGCCGTCTACGCGGTCGGCCGCAAGTTCTCCGGCTCGACGCACTGACGGGGCCGCTCCCCCGCAGCGGGGCTCCCCTGCTGGGCTTGCTGGGCCCGGTTCGCCTCGAACCACTCCAGGCGCTCGCGCAGCTTCACCACCTCGCCCACGATGATGAGCGTGGGCGGCTTGAGCCCGGCCTCGTGCGCGCGGTCGGCCAGCGTCGCGAGGTCCGCGCTCACCACCCGCTGCGCGCTCGTGGTGGCCTGCTGGACCAGCGCGGCGGGCGTCGAGGGCGACAGCCCGTGGGCCACGAGCTCGTGGCAGAGCTCGGCCAGGTTCTGGAAGCCCATGTAGATCACGACCGTCTGGCGCGGCCGCACGATGGCCGCCCAGTCGACGTTGAGCGAGCCGTCCTGCGTGTTGCCCGTCACGAACACGCACGATTGGGCGTAGTCGCGGTGCGTGAGCGGGATGCCGGCATAGGAGGCCGCGCCCAGCGCGGCCGTGATCCCCGGAACCACCTCGAATCGAACGCCGCTCGCGCCGAGGGTCTCGATCTCCTCGCCGCCGCGGCCGAAGACGAAGGGGTCTCCCGCCTTCAGGCGAACGACGCGACGGCCCCGGCGCGCCTGGGTCACGAGGAGCTCGTTGATCGCCTCCTGGCGCATCGTGTGGTCGCTTCTCTTCTTGCCGACATAGATGCGCTCGGTCGCAGCCGGCACGAGCGCCATGATTTCGGCGGAGACCAGGTTGTCGTAGAGGACGACCTCGGCCTCGCGGATGAGCCTGAGCGCCTTGACCGTGAGGAGCTCCGGGTCGCCCGGCCCCGTCCCGACCAGGAAGACTTCGCCGCGCGCGCTCATGGCTCGCCCGCCTCGCCCGCCGGGGCGAAGATGAAGCGGAAGTCCCCGGGCTCCATTTCGACGAAGTCGATGCGCGTGCCCTCGACGTACTCCCGGCTGGGCTCGGCCACGACCACCACGATGCCGTCGAGCTTCACGGTCGTGTCGCCGGGGCGCTCCTGGTCGAAGCCCATGCCGAATTCGAGCGTGCCGTCCGCTGCGGGCTTGGCGGCCACGCGCAGCACCGGCGACTCCATGCCCGATTCCGTGGCCGATTGGCGGATCCGCTCGGCGGCGTTCTGCGTGATGGTGATCATGCGTCGGTTTCCTCGTGAATGGTCCGGCCCTCAGCGGGCCGCAACTGCGGCGGCGTCCGCGCGCGCGGCCTTCACGCGGGCGACGTGCCGCAGGAAGCGCCGGACCCAGTCGTTGCCGCCGACGCCGCGCTGGTGCGAGTAGGAGGCGAGCACGTTGCGATGGACGATGCCGTCGCGTCCGGCCCCGGCGCCCTCGCCACGCTCCATGCGCCAGGCGAAGCGAAGCCCGGGGTCCGCATGCGCGAGCGTGGAATAGTGGAACTCGTGCGCCCGGATGCGCGTGCCCTCGCCCGCGCCCCAGGGATGTTCGCCGGTCTCCGCGAGCCGCACGTACCCCTTCCCCACCGGCTTCGCCTGCATGACGATGTCGGCGGGAATCGCACCGACCATTTCCCAGGTCTGCCCTCGCCACGTGAGCGAGCGCGCGAGATACATGAGGCCGCCGCATTCCGCGTAGACCGGGCAGTCCGGCCTCGATCGCCAGGCGCAGGCTCTCGCGCAACGCCCGGTTCGCCGCGAGCGCCGGGCGTGGACCTCCGGAAAGCCGCCGCCGATGAAGAAGCCGTCGACCTCCGCGAGGCGCTTATCCGCGAAGGTGTCCACCGTCACGAGTTCGGCGCCGCAGGCCCGGAAGGCATCGAGGTCGTCGGGGTAGTAGAAGCCGAAGGCCCGGTCCCGGGCGATACCGATGCGAAGCGCCGGCGCCGGCGGCGCCGGCCCGGGCGCCGGCGCGACGATGGGCGCCGCGGTCCGGGCGATCGCGAGGATGGCATCGAGGTCGACGCGGGCGCAGACGGCCTCGCGCATGCCCTCCACGCGCTCTCGGGAATCGTCCAGCTCGCCCGCCGGGACGAGACCCAGGTGGCGTTCGCGCACACCAACGCGCGGATCCTCTCCGATCGCGCCCAGCACCGGAATTCGGGTGAAGCGCTCGATGGCCGCGCGCAGCTTGCCCTCGTGCCGGGCCCCGCCCACGCGGTTCAGGATCACGCCCGCGATGCGAACACCGGGATCGAAAAGCGCCAGCCCCTGGAGCAGCGCCGCCGCCCCGCGGCCCATGCCCCGTGCGTCGAGCACCAGGATCACGGGAACGTCGAGCAGGCGCGCAAGCGCCGCATTGCTGTCGCCGCCATCGAGATCCATGCCGTCATGCAGGCCGAGGTTGCCCTCAATCATCGCGAGATCGCAGCCGCCGGCGTGTCTTGCCCAGTCGGCGGCGACTTCGGCATCGCCCTGCAGGTACGGGTCGAGGTTGCGGCAGGCGCGTCCGGCGGCGAGCCCCAGCCACTGCGGGTCGATGTAGTCCGGCCCCTTCTTGAAGGGCTGTACGCGCAGCCCGCGCGCGACAAGCCCCGCGAGAAGGCCGGTGGCGACGCTCGTCTTGCCCGACGAGCGCCAGGCCGCGGAAATCAGGAGCCCGCTCAAGGGGCCGACTTCGTCGGGGTCACTTCGCCGGCGCGGCGACCGGCGCGGCGACGGGCGCGGCGACCGATGCAGCGAAAGGCGCGCCGATATCCCTCGGCGGGCGAATCGGCAGCACGCGCGCGCCGACCAGCGCGATCAGGGAACGAGGCCGCCAGCCCCCCACGCCCAGCAGGAATTCCGCGAGGCTCGGCGCGTAGGCCCCGACCCGGCCGTCGTGGAACGCGCTCCTGGCCTCGTAGCCGGGGAAGATCTCGAGCGGGAACACCTGTCCGCCGATGATGAAGACGTAGAGGAAGGCGAACGCCCCGAGCGCGACCAGCGCCGCGGCGATCGCCGTCGCACGGGGGCTGGAGAAGCGCGGGTGGAAGAGCAGCACCAGGGGAGCCGCGCTCCCCAGGCCGACGAAGCCCGCCCAGAAGAGCAGCGGATAGGGCGCGCCGGCGACGAGGATGAAGCGCTCGAAGGCGGCCTGCTTCGCCCAGTACAAATTGGTGACATGGTGCACGGCCACGAAGTAGAGCACCGCGATCACGAAGATCCCGAGGAGGCGGCGCATGCGGGCCAGCATCGCCGCATCCATCTCCTGCCCGTCCAGCCGCGCGAGCCCGCCCTGGGCGAGGTGGAAGACCGCCAGCCCCAGGCGAGCGACAGCGCGATGAAGAGCGGCGCGATGACCCCGGAGGCGTAGGCCTGCCGCGCCACCAGGAAGCCGAAGATGGACCCGGTGCCGGTGGTGAGGATGATGCGCCAGGCGAAGGCGGCAGCCCCACGGGCTTCGCGAACGCGCCGAACCGGCGCTCGAGCAGCGACCAGAGGTAGAGCGCGCAGATCACGAAGAGCCCGTTGTAGAGGATCATGTTCCACGCGAAGATCGAGCGGAAGTTGTAGTGCGTGGCTGCGATCATCAGCCGCTCGGGGCGGCCGAGGTCCAGCACCAGCACCATGAGGCCGCCGGCGAGCAGGGCCACGGTGAGAAGGACCGACAGGGGCGCGAGCGGCTTGTAGTCCGCTTCCCCGAACACGGAGCCGATAGAGGCCACGTTCAGCGCGCCCGAGGCCGCCACGATCAGGAAGATCGCGAACACGTGCGGCAGGCCCCACACGACCTGGTTGTTCATCCCGGTCACGACGTGGCCGTGTTCCTCCATGTAATGCGCCGCGCCCAGCGCGACGGCGAGCACCACGGCCCCAGCCGCGGCCAGGGCCCAGAAGGCGCGTGCGCGGGCGGAAGGTCGTGCGCCCATGGCCTAGAGCCCCCGGTAACGCACGCCGTTGTCCGTGCGCAGGTCGGCGCGAAGCTGCGTGGTGGCGGCCTCCCGGATGCGCCGGGAGATCTCGCTCGCCGGGTCGTTCAGGTCGCCGAAGAGGATCGCCTCGTGGCCCGCGGCCGCGCAGGCCTCGACGCACGAGGGCGTGCCGCCGCGGTCGACCTTGTGCACGCAGAGAGTGCAGCTCTCCACGCAGCCCTTGCCGCGCGGGACATCGGGCTTCTGTCCCGTGGTCGGCTCGTGGACGAAGCTCCTCGCGTTGTACGGGCACGCCATCATGCAATAGCGGCAGCCGATGCAGGTGTGGCGATCGACCAGCACGATGCCGTCGGCCCGCTTGAAGGAGGCCCCCGTCGGGCAGACGTCCACGCACGGCGGCTCGGCGCAGTGCTGGCACATGACCGGCGCGGAGCGCACGGCGCCCGTGCGCAGGTCCTTGAGTTCCACCTTGCGGATCCACTGCGCGTCGGTCGGGCTGGCCGCCGGCGGAAGGCCGTGCTCCGTGTTGCAGGCGACGACGCAGTCGTTGCAGCCGGTCGCGCACTTCGTGGTGTCTATGAGCATGCCCCAGCGCACCTTGCCGCTGGCGGGCGCGCTGGACGCGCTTCCTGCCTGGGCGTAGTCGTAGAGGAACACGCCCGGCGCGATCATCGCGCCGGCAACCGCCGCGGCGCCACCGAGGAAATCGCGCCGACGCTTGTCCACCGGGTTCACTGGCGCACTCCCGTCGTGGGCGCGGACGCGGTCACCGGCTGCCGGGCGGTGGCGGCATGGCAGTCGAAGCAATCGAGCTTCACCGCCGCGTAGGTGTGGCATCCCTGGCAGAAATGCCGCTCGGAGCCGAGGACCCGGCCGTCCTTCGCGCTCGCGTGGCAGTCGACGCACGCCGAGAGGCTGTGCTTCACCGGACGGATGCCCCGGCGGACCGTGTCGTCCCGGTCGTGCTTGAGGAACTCCATGTGCAGGCGCCGCATGAGCTTGGGATCTTCGACGCACGGTCCCGCGCGTGCCGGATCAAGGGCAGGTCCGGCGGCGCGTGTCACCTCGCCCGCGGCGACCCCCGCCAGGAGGAGCACCGCGGCGAGGAGCGGCCGCAGGAAGGTGGGAGCCGTCATCCGGTGCCCCGCGCCTATTCCCCCAGCCCCATCTGGATGTAGCCCGTGGGACAGACGTCGCTGCAGATGTGGCAGCCGATGCACTTGTCGTAGTCGGTGTCCACGTAGCGCCCGGTGGTCGACTTCGCCTTCGGCACCTTGAACACGGCCGTCTGCGGGCAGTAGACCACGCAGTTGTCGCACTCGAAGCACAGGCCGCAGCTCATGCAGCGCTTGGCCTCGGCCACCGCCTCGGCCTCGCCCAGGGTACCCAGGCGCTCCTCGAAGTTGCCGAGCGCCGTTTCCTTGGTGAGCGTGATGAACTTGCGCTTGACCCGCGGCGTGTAGCCGAAGTGCCCGAGGAAGAGCTCCTCGTGGGTGACGACGTGGCGCTCGGACTGGTTGTCGTAGTTGTGCACGGCGGCGGTCGAATCGCAGGTGCCGTGCATCGGCTCCACGGCCTTTTCCACCTTGAGGCCCTTCTCCAGCATCTTCCTCACCAGGTCGAACTGGTGCACGTCGATCTTCGGGCGCTTCTCGGGATCCTCTCCGCGCAGGAACCGGTCGATGCCGTCGGCCGCGATCGAGCCGTGGCCGATGGCGGTGGTGAGCAGGTGCGGGCGCAGGACGTCGCCGCCGGCGAAGACCCCCTCCTTGCCGGCCACCTTGTAGTTGCGGTCGGCGCTGACCGCGCCCTTGCCGTTGTCGAATTCCTCGAGGCCGGTGAAGTCCACCGACTGCCCGATCGCCGACACGATGAGGTCGCAGGGGATGTCCTCCTCCGAGCCGGGCACCATGTCGATCTGCAGGCGCCCGCCCACGAATTTCGCCTCGCACTGGGCCACGCGCAGGGCCGTGGCGCGGCCGTCGGAGCCCTTCACGACCCCGACTGGCGCGAAACTGCCGCGGATCGTGATGCCCTCGGCCGCCGCCTGCTCGATCTCGTGCTTGTTGGCCTGCATCTTGTCGATGCCGAACACGGAGGTCAGCGTCACTTCGGCACCCTGCTTGGCCGATACGTGGGCCACGTCGCTCGCCATGTGGCCGGCGATCGCGCCCTCGAAATCCGTGGGCTTCGAATTCTCGATGTGGCCGAGGCGGCGCGCGACGGTGGCCACGTCGATCGACGTGTCGCCGCCGCCGACCACCACGACGCGCTTGCCGACGTGGCGAAGGCGCCCGTCGTTGAACGCGCGCAGGAAGGAGGTCGCCGTCACCACGTTGGGCGCCTGGGAATCGGCCACCGGCAGCGGCCGCCCGCCCTGGGCCCCCATGCCGAGGAAGACGGCGTCGTAAGTCTTGCGGATGTCCTCCAGGCTGATGTCCGTGCCCATGCGGCACTTCATGCGGGCCTCGATCCCGAGGTCGAGGATGCGCTGGATCTCCGCATCCAGCACGTCGCGCGGTGTGCGGAATCCCGGGATGCCGTAGCGCATCATGCCGCCCAGGTGCTCGTGCTCGTCGAAGATCGTGACGGCATGCCCCTTGAGCGCCAGCTGGTAGGCGCACGACAGGCCCGCCGGCCCGCCGCCGATCACCGCGACCTTCTTCCCGGTCGACTTCTCCGGCTTCACGTAGGCGAGCTGGTTCGCATTGGCATAGTCGCCGAGGAAGTGCTCGACGGAGTTGATGCCGACGTGGTCCTCTACGACGTTGCGGTTGCATCCCGTCTCGCACGGCGCCGGGCACACGCGCCCCATGACCGAGGGAAAGGGGTTCGCCTCCGTGAGGCGCCGCCACGCGTATTCCTGCCACGGCACGCCCTGCGGGGGCTTCTCGGTGCCGCGGGCGATCTGCAGCCAGCCGCGGATGTCCTCGCCGGACGGGCAGCTTCCCTGGCAGGGGGGCGTGGTCTGGATGTAGGTCGGGCACTTGTGCGACCACGACGCCTGGAAGATCACTTCCTGCCAGGCGGGCGGCTTGGAGTCGCCCTCCTGGTAGCGCCGGTAGTTGAGGGCGGTGCCCGACTTGGTGTCCTGGGGATTGGTGGCCACGGGATCCTCGGTTTCGTTTCGTAAGGGGTGGAGGTGGCGCGCTACTGCTTCGCGCCGAGGCGGATGGCGGTGCTCACCAGCTGGTGGATGCCGCCGACCATGTTCCGGTTGAAGCCGTAGTAGGGCAGGACCTTGGTGAACTGCGCCTTGCAGATGGCGCATATCGTCGCCATGAAATTCACGCCATGGCGGTCGGCCACCTCGCGCAGCGACTCCATCCGCGGCAGCGCGCCCTTGACGCGCAGGTCGAGGATCTCGTCGGTGAGGAGACCTCCGCCCCCGCCGCAGCAGAAGGTGGCCTCGTGGGTCGTGCCTTCGCGCATGTCGACGTACTTGTTCACCACGGAGCGGATGAGCGCGCGGGGAATCTCGAACTGGCCGCCGGGATCATCTCCCATGCGGGAGGCGCGGGCTACGTTGCACGAATCGTGGAAGGTCACGACGCGGTGGTCGTTCGCCTCCCGGTCGAGCACGAGGGCGCCCTTCTGCACCAGGTCCCAGGTGAGCTCGCAGATGTGCATCGGCTGGCGGTGGTTGTGGTCGAGCTGGTCCTGCAGCATCCGGGCGAACTTGTCCTCGGCGCCGGAGCCGATGCCGGCCAGCGTGTTCCAGTAGCTGTAGGCGACGCGCCAGGCGTGCCCGCACTCGCCCACGACGATCCGCTTCACGCCCAGCTCGAGAGCGGCCTCGCGGATGCGCAGCGCCACGGCCCGCATCTGCTCGTAGCTGCCGATGAAGAGGCCGAAGTTTGCCGCCTCCGACGCGTGCGACGAGAGCGTCCAGGAGATGCCCGCGGCGTGGAAGACCTTGGCGTAGCCGATCAGGCTGTCGACGTGCGGCTCGGCGAAGAAGTCCGCGGACGGCGTGATGAGCAACACCTCGGCGCCCTTCTGGTCGAGCGGGAACTTCACGTCGGCGCCGGTTTCCTCCAGCACGTCCTCCTCGAGGCCCAGGAGCGTGTCGGCGAGCGCCGGCGCCGGAAGGCCCAGGTTGTTGCCGATCCGGTGGACCTTGCCGATGATCTCGTTCGTGTACTTCGCGCCGTAGCCCACGGTGTCCAGGATCTCGCGCGCGGCCATGGTCACTTCCGCCGTGTCGATCCCGTAGGGGCAGAACACGGAGCAGCGGCGGCACTCGGAGCACTGGTTGTAGTACTTGTACCAGTCGTCCAGGACCTCGCGCGTGAGCTCGGTCGCGCCGACCAGCTTCGGGAAGAGCTTTCCGGGGAAGGGTGAAGTGGCGGCGGTAGACGCCGCGCATGAGATCCTGCCGGGCCACCGGCATGTTCTTGGGATCGCCCGTCCCGAGGAAGTAGTGGCACTTGTCCGAGCAGGCGCCGCAATGCACGCAGGAATCGAGGTAGACCCTGAGCGAGCGGTGCTTGCCGAGCAGCTCCCCCATCTTGCCGATGGCCTTGTCGTGCCAGTCCTCGACGAGCGCGCCGGGAAAGCCGAGCGCTTCCTGCATCTTGTCGGTCGCCACGTACGGCTTCGACGCGGCCATGGCGTCGGGCTGGATGGCCGGGGCGACCGGGAATTCCCGCAGCGCAGGGGCGGTGACGTCGGCCATGCTAGCGATCGGCCTCGAGGCGCGAGGCCCACTCGGCGAGGTGCCGCTTCTCGCGGGGATTGTCGACCTGGTTGCGGCCCGGGCTGAAGAAGAGCCCCGGCGCGTGCAGGAGCTTGGAGAAGGGGAAGACGATCATCAGGGCGGACACGAGCCCGATGTGCACGGCGAGGATCGGGTCCGCGGGCAGTGGGCGCACCTCCAGGACCAGGAGGCCCAGAAAGAACGACTTCACCGTGACTATGTCGACGTGGGCGACGTACTTCATCGCGAGCCCGCTCGCGGCGATCGCGATGAGGAGCGCCAGCATGAGGTGATCCGACGGCGTCGAGATGTAGCGGATCCGGTCGACCAGGAAGCGGCGCGCCCACAGGCCCGCAAGGCCCGCGACCATGGCGAAACCCGCGTAGACGCCGAAAGGCTGGATGAAGGCGACCCATGCCCACACCGGATCGATGAAGTAGCGCAGGTGGCGCGCGAGGACGAGGGCGAGACCGGCGTGGAACATCCAGCCGAAGACCCAGGTCCAGAGATTCGCCTTGAACAGGCTCTCGAAGAACACCACTTCGCGAACGAGCCGCAACGCCACCCCGCCGCCCGTGGTCGGCGCGGGCGTGGTGGGGATCTTCAGCGGCGCGGGCGTTCCCGCGTACTGGCGGACGCGCCACGCGAGGCCGGCCACCAGGACGGTGGCGGCAACGTAGAAGAGCGTGGCGAGGATGGCGGCCATCGGCGGGCTGTCGGCTGCGGGCGCGGGAGGGTTGCCCGCGCCCGCGGCGAGCTCTAGACGCAGCCGGTCGGCTTCGGCAGGCCCGCGATCTTGCAGGCCTGCTTGGCGGGGCCGTAGGGAAAGAGCTCGTAGAGGTAGGAGTTGCTGCCCTTGTCCGGCCCGAGCTTCTTGTCGATCGCCTTCGTGAGCACGCGAACGGCCGGCGCGATCTGGTATTCGTTGTAGTACTCGCGCAGGAAGTTCACGACTTCCCAGTGGTTCTGGGTCATGTCGATCTTCTCGGCCTTGGCGATCTCGCCGGCGAGATCCTCGTTCCACTCCGAGAGGTTGACCAGATAGCCTTCCTCGTCGGTTTCGTAGGACTTGCCGCTGACTTCGATGCTGCTCATTTCTTCTCCTTTCGAGTTTCGCTTCGGCTTGTGCGTCTTGATGCCTGCGCTACAGCCAGGACTGCACGCGGGGGTTCTGGGTCACGAGGTCGACGAAGCCCCGGTAGTCGACCGGCACGACGCCGTCGAGGATGGCACCGG
>JADJEZ010000011.1 GCA_016708825.1 Betaproteobacteria bacterium
CGACTTCACGGCCGTGCGCACGCTCCACGACATGCCCTACGGGATCGCCAACCAGCAGGTCGACTACGCGATGCGCAACGGCCACGTTCCCGTGGGGTTCTGGCGGGCGCCGGGGCAGCAGAACGGTGTGTACCGCGAGTGCTTCCTGGACGAGCTGGCCCAGGCCGCGGGCAAGGATCCGCTCGAATTCCGCCTGGCGATGCTCCCGGCGGGTGACAAGAACCGGCTGGTGCTCGAGGCGGCCGCGAAGGCAGCGGGATGGGGCACGCCGCTCGCCGAAGGTGTCGGCCGCGGCCTCGCGGTGGTGAACGGCTTCGGCAGCTACGCCGCGGGCGTGGCGGAGGTCTCGGTGGACGCGGGCGGAGCGCTGAAGGTGCTGCGCTACGTGGTCGCCATCGATTCGGGCCACGTGGTGAACCCCGACAGTTGCGCGGCGCAGGCCGAGAGCAACGCGATCTACGGGCTCGGCGCGCTCTTCGAGGCCAACACCGTGAAGGACGGGCGTATCCAGGAATCGAATTTCCACGACTTCCCGCTGCCCATGATCGGCGACATGCCCCGGGTGGAGCTGGTGCTCGTTCCCACGGGCGGCTTCTGGGGCGGGCACGGCGAGCCGGGCATCCTGCCCTTCCAGGCCGCGGTGCTGAACGCGGTCTTCGCCGCGACGGGCAAGCGCATCCGCAGCCTGCCGATCAAGCCCGGCGACCTGCGCAAGGCGTGAGGCGCGGACACAGTGCTTTTCGTATCAACCCAGCAGAGGAAAACGGCAATGAAGAGGCATCTGAAGTCGTGGTGCGTGGCGGGCTTCGCCTTCGTCGCGGTGCAGGCCTGGGCCGAGGTGACGGTCACCCAGGCGTGGGTGCGCGGCACCGTGCCGGCCCAGAAGGCCACGGGGGCTTTCATGAACCTGAAGAGCAGCGAGGACGTGAAGCTGGTGGGCGCCGCCTCTCCTTCCGCGAAGATCGTCGAAGTGCACGAGATGACGATGAGCGGCAACGTGATGGCCATGCGCGCCGTGGACGACGTGCCGCTTCCCGCAGGCAAGACGGTCGAATTCAAGCCCGGCGGCTACCACGTGATGCTGGTCGAGCTCGTGAAGCCCCTCGTCAAGGGCGACAAGGGTCCGATCACCCTCACCTTCGTGGACAAGGGCGGGAAGAAATCGACGCTCGAGATCAAGGCCGAGGTGCGCCCGCACAACTAGGGCGCGGGCCGGTCAGGCCGCCACCAGCTCCCGCACGTGCGCGGCCACGCTGCGCGCGAGCGCGTGCAGGTGGTAGCCGCCTTCCAGCATCGAGATGACGCGCCCGCCGCAGTGGCGGTGCGCCACCTGGACCATCTCCGCGGTGACCCAGGCGTAGTCGCTCTCCTGCCAGCGAAGCCCCGCCATGTCGTCGGCCTGGTGGGCGTCGAAGCCGGCGGAGATGTAGACCAGCTGTGGGCGGAAGGCCTCGAGCGCCGGCAGCCAGTACTCCCGCACGGCGGCGCGCAGCTCCTCGCCCGTGGCGCCCGAAGGCAGGCCCACGTTCACCATGTTGAGCCCCTTGGGCTCGTCGCCCTGGAAAGGGTAGAGGCCGCGCTGGAAGGTCGACGCCATGAGCACCCGCGGGTCGGAGGCGAGGATGTCCTCGCTGCCGTTGCCGTGGTGCACGTCGAAGTCGATGAGGGCCACGCGCTCGAGCCCGTGCACGTCGAGCGCGTGGCGGATGCCCACGGCGACGTTGTTGAAGAAGCAGAAACCCATCGGCGCATCGCGCGTGGCGTGGTGGCCGGGCGGGCGCACGGCGCAGAAGGCGCTGCGCACTTCGCCCTTGAGGACGAGATCGGTCGCGAGCACCGCCGCGCCCGCCGAGCGCAGCGCCGCATTCATGGTGTGCGGGTTCATCGACGTGTCGGGATCCACGTGCACGTAGCCCTCCGCGGGCGAGGCGGCCAGCATTTCGAGGACGTGGTGCGCCGTATGCGCCCGCTCGAGCTGCTCGACGGTCGCCGGCGGGGCGTCGTAGGGGATCAGCAGCCCCATGACGCCTTGCGCGAGCAGGTGATCCGAGATCGCGTCCAGTCGCTCGGGGCATTCCGGGTGTCCCTGCCCCATCTCGTGGAGCAGGCAGTCCCGGTGGGTTATCCAGGCGCAGGGCATTGTCGTACTCCTCCGCATCCATCCTAGGCGCGCGGTATCCCGATTGCCTTGCGCGGCGTCAAGGGCGGAAAGCCCGCGCAATCTCGGCGCGGGGCCGGATGCTGCGACAATGCGCCAGGTCCACCGGGAGAACGCCCATGCACTCCACCCTTCGCATCGCCGCCCTGGTCGCGGCCGTCGTGCCCCTCTTCGCGCACGCCCAGGCGCAACCAGTCTACGGGTGCGACACGCCGGAATCGAAGCGCTTCGACTTCTGGGTCGGCGACTGGGAGCTCGAATTCGCCGGCGGGAAGGGCCGCAACCGCATCGAGAAGACCCTCGACGGCTGCGTGATCGTCGAGCACTTCCGCGGCGCGCCCGGCACGAAGCTCGACGGCACCAGCGTGTCCACCTACGACCGCGCCGCGAAGCGCTGGAAGCAGACCTGGGTGGACAACACGGGCAGCTATCTCGACTTCACGGGCGGCGAGGACGGCGGCGACCCGACCTTCGAGCGCGCTTACGAGAAGGACGGCAAGACGATCCGGCTGCGCATGGTCTTTCGCGAGGTGAAGAAGGACTCGCTCAAGTGGCTGTGGCAGCGCTCCGACGACGCAGGAAAGTCCTGGAAGACCACGTGGGAGATCGACTACCGGAGGGCGAGGTAGCGTCTCGAAAGTGAACCGCCGGGCGAAGCGGCTGCCGACGTCGTTCACGATCCTGGGCACGCAACGTGACCGTCGGATAGGTGCCCGGAAATTCGAGGCCAGGCAACCCACGCCAGGCCTCGAATTTCCACCCATCTACAGAAGAGGTCGCTAGCGCTGCCTCTTCCGCGACGGTCGCGTGCCAAGGATCGTGAACGACGTCGGCAGCCGCTTCCTTCCGCACTCCGTGGACGCGGTGCCGAGTTCGGGCGCGGCGGACCGAAGGGTCAGCGGCTTGGCACCGGCACGGCGCGTCCACGGGACGGCCGGGGATGGGGAGAGCGATTCCGGTTCCTTTGGCATGCGACCGTCGGGATGGGACAGCGAAGCGGTCCCATCTCTCAATGAGTAGGAATTCGGGGGCTGACGTGTGTTGTCTGCCCCCGAATTCCTGGGCACCCATCCGACGGTCACGCCTGCATGCCCAGGAACCGGAATCGCTCTCCCCATCCTCGGCCCACTCCTGATACCCCGGCCGATTTCTGAATCCCCGGCCCATTCCTGATACCCCGGCCTTCTCCCCATCCCCGGCCTCGGACCCGCAACCCGGTAAAATCGCGCCTTCACGAACCGAAGAACGCCCCATGACCGTCATCACCGACAAGAAGGCCTTCTCGAAGGCCGCCACGCCGATCCTCGCGACCGACGAGAAGCGCCTGCCGAAGCTCCTGGAGAAGCTCACCCCCGCGCAGCGACGCTGGGTGGCCTCGAGCGATTTCGGAAGGCCGCCCGAACACGCACTGCGCGGTTCCCGGGACGAAAGGCGAGATCGACCTCGTGCTCGCCGGCGTGCGCGATGCCGACGACCCGTGGGCGCTCGCGAGCCTGCCGCTCAAGCTCCCGCCCGGGCGCTACGGGCTGGGCAAGGGAGGCGTGGCGCTCGGCGATGACACGGCCGCGTTCGGCTGGGCGCTCGGCAGCTACCAGTTCACGCGCTACAAGAAGGCGCGGCGCAAGCCCGCGGACCTGCAACTGGGCGCCTCGGCGAAGGTGGCGCAGGCGCTGGGGCTCGCCGAGGCGGTGAAGCTGGTGCGCGACCTCGTGAACACGCCGGCCGAGGACATGGGGCCGGCGGACCTCGCGGACATCGTGCGCGAGCAGGCCGAGCTTTTCGGCGCGGAGTTCGACGAATGGGTGGGAGAGGAGCTCCTCGCGCAGAACTTCCCGGCGATCCACGCCGTGGGCCGCGCCGCGGCGCGCGAGCCGCGCCTGCTGGAGTTGAACTGGGGCAACGCGAAGCACCCGCGCCTGGCCATCGTCGGCAAGGGCGTGTGCTTCGACACCGGCGGCCTCGACATCAAGGGCGCCGAGGGCATGCGCCTCATGAAGAAGGACATGGGGGGTGCGGCGCATGCGATTGCGCTCGCGCGCCTGGTGATGCAGAGGAAGCTCCCGTACCGGCTCCAGCTCCTGGTGCCCGCGGTGGAAAACGCGATCAGCGGCAACGCCTACCGCCCCGGCGACGTGGTGCGCACGCGCAAGGGCCTGCACGTCGAGATCGGCAACACCGACGCGGAAGGGCGCGTGGTGCTCGCGGACGCGCTCGCCTACGCGGCCGAGGACGAGCCGAAGGTGATGATCGACTTCGCGACACTCACGGGGGCGGCGCGCGTGGCCCTCGGCCCGGAGCTGCCGGCGCTCTTCGCCAACGACGAGAAGCTCGCCGCGAAGCTCCTCGCCGCCGCGGTGAAGGTGGAAGATCCGGTCTGGCGCATGCCGCTGTGGAGGGGCTACCGGCGCCTTTTCGATAGCGACGTCGCAGACATCAACAATTCCGGCAAGGGCGGCTTCGCCGGCGCCATCGTCGCGGCACTCTTCCTCGAGCGCTTCGTGCCGGAGGCGACGCCGTGGGCGCACTTCGACACCTTCGCGTGGAACGACATCTCGCGCCCGGGGCGGCCGGCGGGCGGCGATGCCATGGGGCTGCGCGCGGCGCTGGCGGCGCTGGAATGAGGGACCCCGCGCGATGAAGCGCTGGGCCTTCGGCATCCTGGCGGTCCTCGCCCTCGCGGGCGGCGGCGTGTACTGGTTCGTCACCTCGCTCGACTTCATCGTGAAGACCGCGATCGAGCGATTCGGGCCGGACATGCTGGGAACGACCGTAAGCGTGGAGCAGGTGAGCATCTCCACCGCCGACGGCCGCGGGACGATCCGCGCAATCGCGATCGGCAATCCGCCGGGCTACTCCGCGCGGAGCGCGGCTTCGCGCGGCGACCGTCACCGTGGGGCTTGAACCCGCTTCCCTCGGCCGGGACGTGGTGGTGATCCGCGACATCCTCGTCGACGGGCCGGAGATCTCGTACGAGCTGCAGGGCGGCACGAACAACATCGAGGCGATCCGCAGGAACATCGCGGCCTACCTCGAGCACTCCGGCGCCGAGCCGGCGAGCCCCGGCGGGGCCGAGAAGCGGCCGTCGGGCCGGCGCTATGCGATCGGGCGCATCACGATCCGCGGCGCGCAGGTGACGATGACCAATCCGCTCCTGAAGGGCGGTGGGCTCACGTTCCGCCTGCCCGACGTGGACCTGCGCGACGTGGGAAAGCGAAGCGGCGGTGTTACGGCCGCCGAGGCCGCGTCCCTCGTGGCCGGCGCGATCCTCTCGAAAATCGCGCAGAGCGTGCTCACGAACATGGACGCGCTGCGCCGGGGCGGCGTGGAGGGCGCGATCGACGCGCTGCGCGGCCTGGTCCGCTAGGCACGGCGCGATTTACAAGGGCGGGGGCTTTCCGTAGAGTCGCCGGCGAGGCCGCCAGGGGCCCGTGAGCGAGGAGAGGCACTTGGGAAGCCTGATCGACCGGATCGTTCCGCAGCGCTACTGGGCCTGGGCGGCCTGCGCGCTCGTCGCGGCGGCGTGCTTCGCGGCCGTGCCGCTGTCGGTGCTGTGGCTGTGGCCGGCGGGGGCGTTCGCTTTCCTCGCGCTCGTGGGCCTCGTGGATTTCGCGCAGCCGCGGCAGGCCATCCGCCGCAACTACCCGGTCATCGCCCACTTCCGCTTCTTCTTCGAGTACATCCGGCCCGAAATCCGGCAGTACTTCATCGAGTCCGACGCCGACCAGACGCCGTTCTCGCGCGCGCAGCGCTCCATCATCTACCAGAGAGCCAAGGGGGTGGTCGACAAGCGGCCCTTCGGCACGCAGATGGATTTCTACGAGCCGCGCTACGAGTGGATGAACCACTCCATCGCGCCGGTGGAAATCGAGAGCCACGACTTCCGCATCGCCGTGGGCGAGGGGCGGGTGGCGAAGCCCTACTCGACGAGCGTCTTCAACATCTCCGCCATGAGCTTCGGGGCGCTCTCGGCCAACGCGATCCTCGCGCTGAACGAGGGGGCCAAGCGCGGCAACTTCTACCACGACACGGGCGAGGGCTCGATCTCGCGCTACCACCGCGAGCGCGGCGGCGACCTGGTGTGGGAGGTCGGCAGCGGCTACTTCGGCTGCCGCGACGAGACCGGCCGCTTCGACGAGGCGCGCTTCGCGGCCAACGCCACGGCCGACCAGGTGCGCATGATCGAGGTGAAGCTCTCCCAGGGCGCGAAGCCGGGCCACGGCGGCGTGCTGCCGGGGGCGAAGGTCACGCCCGAGATCGCCGAGGCGCGCCACGTGCCGGTCGGCACCGACTGCATCTCGCCCGCGAGCCATTCGGCGTTCTCCACGCCCATCGAGCTGCTGCAGTTCGTCGAGCGCCTGCGCACGCTTTCCGGGCGGCAAGCCGACCGGTTTCAAGCTCGCCGTCGGGCACCCCTGGGAATGGTTCGGCATCGTGAAGGCGATGGTCGAGACCGGGATCACGCCGGACTTCGTGGTGGTGGACGGCGGCGAGGGCGGCACCGGCGCGGCGCCGCTCGAGTTCACCGACCACGTGGGCGCGCCGCTGCGGGAGGCGCTGATGCTCGTGCACAACTCGCTCGTCGGCGTGAACCTGCGCGAGCGGGTGCGGATCGGCGCGGCGGGCAAGATCGTCACCGCCTTCGACATCGCGCGCACCCTGGCGATCGGGGCGGACTGGTGCAACTCCGCGCGCGGCTTCATGTTCGCGCTGGGCTGCCTGCAGGCCCAGACCTGCCACTCCGGCCATTGCCCCACCGGCGTCACCACGCAGGATCCGCGCCGCATGCGCGCGCTCGTCGTGCCGGACAAGGCCGAGCGCGTCTTCAACTTCCACCAGAACACGCTCAAGGCCCTGAAGGAACTCCTCGGCGCCGCAGGCCTCTCCCACCCCAGCGAGCTGGGCCCCGAGCACGTGATCCGGCGCGTCTCCTCCAACGAGGTGCGCTCGCTCTCCACGCTGCACCCCTGGCTCGAGCCCGGCGAGCTGCTGGCGAGCGTTCCGAAGCATCCCGTCTACCAGGTGTTCTGGCAGAGCGCGCGCCCCGACACCTTCGCCGAGCCCCCGAGCATGCTCTCGGTGCGCACGAGCAAGTCGCGATGAAGGCCGCGCGATCGCTCGCGGCGGCCCTGGCGCTTGCCGCGCCCGTGGCCGCGTCGGCCGCCTGGGAGGGGCCGATCTTCGACGCGCACCTGCACTACAACGTCGAGGCGGTCGAGCGCTTTCCCGTCGGCACCGTGATGGAGCTCTTCGCGAAGAACGGCGTGAAGGCGATTCTCGCCAACAGCCGTCCCAACGACGGCACGCGCGCGCTCTTCGAGGCGGCCCGCAAGGCGCCGCGCTCGGGCTTCGCCGTGGTGCCCTTCATCCGCGTCTACCGCGACCGCGCCGACTACGGCACCTGGCACGCGAACCCCGACATCGCCGCGATGATCGAGGATGAGCACCGGCGCGGCTACTACCGCGGCGTGGGCGAGTTCCACCTCTTCGGGCGCGACGCCGCCCACCCGGTGGTCAAGCGGATCGTCGATTTCGCGGTCGCCAAGGGACTCGTGCTGCACGCGCACTGCGACGAGGAGGCGCTCGAGATCCTCTTCTCCCACAACCCGAAGGCGCGCGTGATCTGGGCGCACACGGGGTTTTCCACGCCGCTCGCGCGCCTGGAGGAGCTCCTCGCCCGCTACCCGCAGCTCTGGGGCGAACTCTCGTACCGCGGGGACGTGGCCGCCGACGGCGGGCTTTCGCGCGAGTGGAAGGCCTTCTTCACGAAGCATCCGCGCCGCTTTCTCCTGGGGTCGGACACCTGGGTGAACGAGCGCTGGCAGTCCTACCCGGCGACGATGGGCGGGTACCGGAAGTGGCTGGGAGAGCTGCCGCCCGACGTGGCCGCGCGCATCGCCTGGAAGAACGGCGCGGAGCTCTTCGGGCTCGAGTGAGGCGGGGGGCGGGTAAAATGCACGAACCCCCTGCCCGCAACCGACGCCGATGCCCCCAGCCCTTCGCCACCTCGCCGCCGCCATCCTCGCCTGCCTCTTCGTCGCGGCCCCGGCCCGCGCCACCTCGTACTCCGCGGACTTCACGGACCTGTGGTGGGCCTCGCCCGCCGAGAGCGAGAGCGGCTGGGGAATGAACGTGGTGCAACAGAACGAGATCCTCTTCCTCACCTTCTTCCTCTACGGCCCGGACAAAACGCCGCGCTGGTACGTGGGCTCGCGGGTCGAGCCCGCGAACCCGCAGCCGGTGGGCGCCGTGCGCTTCTCCGGCCCCCTGTACCAGACCACCGGCCCCTGGTTCGGCGGGCCGTTCGACCCGAACGCCGTGGGGCACTCCGAGGTGGGCGCCGTCACGCTCACCTTCGATACGTCGGACACGGGGACGCTCTCCTACACGATCGGCGGCACCCCCGTGGTGAAGGCGATCGAGCGCCAGAACTACCGCGTGAATTCCGTCGGCGGCTCGTACGCCGGGGGCCTCGTCGCCACCGCCTCGCAGTGCGGCAGCGCCGCCGACAACGGCTCCACGGACATGCTGGGGACCACTACGGTCGCGCAAACGGCGACCCAGGTCACCTTCACCGTGGCCTTCGGCTCGCCCACGGGGCAGCCCGCCACCTGCACCTTCGTGGGAAACTACGTGCAGAAGGGCCGGATGGCGGCGGTGCCCTCGGGGAGCTTCTCCTGCATCGTGGGCGGGTTCCAGGCGAACGCGGGCGTGTTCACCATGACCGCGCTCGACGCGCAGCTGAACGGTTTCCACGCGACCTTCACCGGGCAGGACCAGTTCTGCAACTACAACGGACGCTTCGGGGGCACGCGCAACACCGCCGGATGAGCCGGCGGCGCGGCTCCACGCGGCGCGTGGCGCACGTTCGGAAATCTCGACGAAAGGGGATGGCGACATGCGAACGATCCTGATGATGGCCTCGGTTGCGCTGGCAGCCGCGGGCATGGCGAGCGCTTCGGCGCAGGAGGGCTTCGACGCCTGCGACGTGTTCACGCAGGCCGAGGCGCAGAAGGCGCTCGGCGGGGCCGCGGAGGCCGAGCCGGTGAACCCCAAGGCCCGCAAGCCCAAGGTGATCCCGACCTGCACCTGGTGGGGCACGAAGGAAGGCAAGGCGGTCTCCGCGGCCGTCACGTTCCGCTTCGGCCGCACGGAAGCGGAGCTGCAGCGCGCCTTCGAGGACGAGAAGCTCAAGTTCCAGACCAAGCCGATGCTGATCGGCGACGGCATGGCCTTCTGGAGCGCCAAGCAGGGCGTGCTCCAGCTCCTCAAGGGGCGCACCTGGATCGTGGTCGCGGTGGGCGGGGCCAAGCCCTCGGAGCGTGACGCGGAAGCGTCGAAGAAGCTCGCCGAGGTGCTCGAGAAGAAGCTCTGAACGACCCCCGCGCGGGGGCGGCGGGCGCTTCGTTGGACTAGAATATCGCCCACGCGCCGCGCCGCCGCGTGGAACTCGCGGCGCCGCCAACAAGAAAAGGGAATCCGCATGACCGCCATCGTCGAAGTCATTGCCCGCGAGATCCTCGATTCGCGCGGCAATCCCACGGTCGAGGCCGACGTGCTGCTCGAGTCCGGCGTGATGGGCCGCGCGGCCGTGCCTTCCGGGGCGTCCACGGGCTCGCGGGAAGCCATCGAGCTGCGCGACGGCGACGCCCAGCGCTACTTCGGCAAGGGGGTGCTCAAGGCGGTCGAGCACGTGAACACCGAGATCTGCGAGGCCATCATCGGGCTGGACGTCTCCGAGCAGGCGCACCTGGACGGCGTGCTGATCGAGCTTGACGGCACTGAGAACAAGTCGCGCCTCGGCGCGAACGCGATCCTCTCGGTGTCGGTCGCCTGCGCGAAGGCGGCCGCCGAGGAATGCGGGCTGCCGCTCTACCGCTATTTCGGCGGCAGCGCGCCGCGCAAGATGCCGGTGCCGATGATGAACGTGATCAACGGCGGCGCGCACGCGAACAACTCGCTCGACATCCAGGAGTTCATGGTGATCCCGGCGGGGCTGCCGAGCTTCCGCGACGCGCTGCGCTGCGGCGCCGAGATCTTCCATACCTTGAAGAAGATGCTCGACAAGGAAGGCATGTCGACGACCGTCGGCGACGAGGGTGGTTTCGCGCCCAACCTGCCCAGCAACGAGGCGGCGATCCAGTGGATCCTCAAGGCCGTGGAAGAGGCGGGCTACCTCGCGGGCAGCGACGTCCTGATCGGCCTGGACTGCGCGGCGAGCGAGTTCTACAAGGACGGCAAGTACCGCTTCGAGAGCGAGCACCTCGCCTACAGCTCGCAGCAGCTCACCGACCTCCTGGACACCTGGTGCGACAAGTACCCGATCGTCTCCATCGAGGACGGCATGGCCGAGGGCGACTGGGAGGGTTGGGAGATCCTCACGAAGCGCCTGGGCGAGGGCGTGCAGATCGTGGGCGACGACCTCTTCGTCACCAACACGCGCATCCTCGAGGAGGGCATCCGCCGCGGCGTGGCCAATTCCATCCTCATCAAGATCAACCAGATCGGGACGCTCTCCGAGACCTTCGAGGCGATCGAGATGGCCCGGCGCGCGGGCTACACGTCGGTCATCTCGCACCGCTCCGGCGAGACGGAGGATTCCACCATCGCCGACATCGCGGTCGGCATGAACGCCATGCAGATCAAGACGGGGTCGCTGTCGCGTTCCGACCGCATGGCCAAGTACAACCAGCTCCTGCGGATCGAGGAGGAGCTGGGCGAGGGCGCCTCCTACGCCGGGCGCGGGGCGTTCTACCAGCTCAAATGAAGATCCTCGCCGCCGTTCTCGCCGCCCTCATCGTGGTGCTCCAGTACCCGTTGTGGTTCGGCAAGGGCGGCTGGCTCAAGGTGCGCGCCCTCGACCGGCAGGTGGCGGCGCAGCAGGTGGCGAACGCGGGGCTCAAGGCGCGCAACGACGCCCTCGACGCCGAGGTGCGGGACCTGAAGCAGGGGCTGGAGGCGATCGAGGAACGCGCGCGCACCGACCTCGGCATGATCCGCAAGGACGAGGTCTTCTACCAGGTCGTGACGCCGCAGGCGCCACCGGCAGCCGCGAAGTGATGCCGTCGGGAGGCCGCGGGCGCTTTGCGCCTGCCGCGGCCCCCCATCCCGTCCAACCCAGCTAGTCCCTTTCCGTCCGAGCGGCCGATGCCGGCACAGGCTTTCCCGTCCGATGCGCGCGAGCGCTCGAGCCTCGCCATCCGCTTCGCGGTCGGCTACTCCGTGCTCCTGCACGTGATCCTCGTCCTGGTGCCCCTTCGCGAGCGCGTGCCGTTGCCACCAGCCGGGGGCGTGCCGGGCCCGCTCACGGTGCGCCTCGAGCCGCTCGCGCCGCCGTCGGAAGCGGTCGAAGCGCCGCCACGGGCCACGCCGGTGCCGAGCCCGGCCCCGCCACGGGAGATTCTCGCAATGCCTCCGAGACCGCATCCGCCGCAGGCCGCGCGGACCGCTCCCGCGCCGCCACCCGAGCCCGTCCCCGCCGCGGAGCCCCGTCGCGAACCCGAATTCGACATGTCACGGCTCATCGCGGCGAACCGGGCGCGGCGCCGCGCGTGGGAAGAGAGCCTCGCGGGTGATCCCGCCGCGGCCGGTGGAGGTGCAGGAAGCGCGGTGGCCGGGGGTCTCGCGCGAAACCTCGCCTCGCTCTCCGACAGCGACGGCACCGGAGGTGTCTTCCGGGTCCTGCGCGTCGGCGCGCGCACCGCGGAGTTTTCCTTCAACGGCTGGCGAACCGAATCGCACCGGAAGTGGCGGGAGGTGATCGAGGTCGATGCCGGGCCCGGGGGCGACGTCGAGCGCGCCATCGTGCGGCGCATGATCGCGCTCATCCGCACGCACTACACGGGCAACTTCAACTGGGAGTCCCGGCGCGCCGGCCACGTGGTCGTCCTTTCGGCGGCTCCCGAGGACAACGGGGAACTCGAGGACTACCTCATGCGGGAGTTCTTCGGCACGCCGCTGGTGAAGCGCGGGCGCTGAGGGGCGCCGTTACCGCTGTAATGCCGTCGCGTGAAATATTTGCGCGACCTGTGCGCTGCTTCACAGGCGATGGCCGCTTTCGCGGTGCATGATCGCCTCGCAAGTCCCCGCTCCTCCCTCCCGCTTCACCCCCCCGAATAAATTTATTGCCGCGGCCTAAAGTCCGCGCGTTTGCGGCCGATGTTCCCGCAGGGATGCTGCGTCCCTGCCGGGCGAAGAGCGAATCGGCCGCAAGACGCAGCGTCTTCCATCCGAATACCCGGCCCTTGGAAGAGGAGAGGCAATGAAGACCGACAGCCAGCTGACCGCAACCCCTGCAATGGCGCTAGCCGCCGGCGCTCCCGGGCGCCGTTTCCGGCGTTCCGAACCGGGGAATAGAGGGGTTCTTGCCCCCCTGTTCTCCGGTTGGGACCGGACCGGCCATTCCCAGAATCTGCACTGGATGTTCCCGCGAGAGGAGCACTTGACGATGAGAACCGCGCACCCCCTGCAGGCCGTACCCGGCGAGCCCGTCCCGCCGCGGAGCACGACGGCCGCCTCCGAAACCGCCGCCCCCTGGTCCCCGCCGTCGCTGTCCGGCTGGGCGCCCCTGTTCGGGCGAATGGTGCTTCCGACGTTGCTCTTCGGGGTGTCGCCTTTCGGGCTCCTGCCCGGGGGGCCCCTGGCGCATGCCGGCGATCCTGCCGCGCTTGCCCAACCGGCGGGTCCGTTGCCGACGCTTTCCCGGCCGGAAGCGGCCCGGGGCATCGAAGTCGATCCGCGCTAGCGGCCACTACCCCTCTCGAACCCGACGTCTCCCGGACCACGCGCCAGCCCCTGCGACGGCCCACGCCAGACGCCCGGACATCCCGATACCAGGAATCACCAAAGGAAAGCCTCGCCATGCGCCCCGACCGAATCCTCCCGCGTTTCCTGCACCGCAGCCTCGCCGCTGCATTGGCCGCGGGGCTCGCGATCGCCTTTGCCATCGCGCCCGCGCCCGCCGCCGCGGCCGACGACGACAAGAAGGTAGCCAAGGACCTGAAGGCCGCCCTCAAGGCCACCCGCAAGGCCGAGGTGAGCTGGCTGCGCGACCAGTCCGACGGCCGCTACGCCCAGGTCATCGTGGTGAGCGATTCCCGGGACCCCGAGCTCGCCGACCTGCGCAAGTTCATCACCGGTTCCGGAAAGGGCTCCGTGCTCGCCCGGCACCCCGGCATCAACGCCCTCACGGTCTCGATCCGCGCCGACAAGCTGGACAACCTCGCCAAGCGCAAGGACGTGGTGAGCGTCTCGCCCAACCGCGAGATCCAGCGCACCGCGAGCACGCTCGAGGCGATCACCGGGGCGATCACGGCGAACGTGCGCTCGGGCAGCACGCAGACGAGCTATTCGGGCTACGACGGCAGCGGCGTGGGGATCGCGGTTCTCGACTCCGGCGTCATGGGCACCCACGAGTCCTTCTTCAACGCGAGCGGTGTCACGCGCGTGAAGAAGAACGTCAACATGCTCAACAACGCGCTCGCAAGCTGGTCCTCGGGCGCGGATGCAACGGCCTCGCTCACGCCGGGAAGCTCGGAGCTCACCACCTACGAGAGCCAGATCGACCAGGCGAGCCTCACCACGCAGGACGCCTACGGGCACGGCACGCACGTGGCTTCCGTCGCGGCGGGCCGCGCCAAGTACTTCAGCAGCGGCGTCCCGGACACCACGGGCATCGCGCCCAATGCGGACATCTATTCCGTGAAGGTGCTCAATCACCTGGGTTACGGGACCGTGAGCGACGCCCTCGAGGGGATCCAGTGGGTGGTCTACCACGCGAAGGAATACAACATCCGCGTGATGAACCTGAGCATCGCGGCGGACTCCACCGAAAGCTGGCTCACCGACCCGCTCTGCCGGGCGGTGCGAAGCGCCGCGGCGGTCGGCGTGACCGTCGTGGTATCCGCCGGGAACTTCGGCCGTTCTGTGCACGGCCAGGAAGTGCACGGTGCCATCGGCTCGCCCGGCAACGATCCGACCGTGATCACCGTCGGGTCCGTAAACTACAAGGATACCGTCGCCCGCGACGACGACAGCGTCAATTTCTTCAGCTCGCGCGGGCCGACCCGAAGCGCCGCGGTCGGCGTGAACGGCGCCCGCGTCGTCGACAACTTCCTCAAGCCCGACCTCGTGGCGACGGGGAACAAGCTCGTGAGCGCCATGGCCACCTCTACGGATTCGTCGAGCGCCTCCCGCAATTTTCTCGCTCGCACCTATCAGGCGGCGCTCGTCACTCCGCTGAACATCCCGCAGCCGTACCTCGAGACGCACATGCTCCTGAGCGGCACGTCGATCGCCGCACCCGTGGTCGCCGGCGCCGCGGCCGTCATGCTGCAGGCGAACCCGGGCCTTACGCCGCCGCTCGTCAAGGCCATCCTCCAGTACACCGCCCAGCCGCTGTCGGACCACAACCTGGTGCAGCAGGGCGCGGGGCTCGTGAACCTGGACGGAGCCGTGCGCCTCGCCAAGTCGCTGAAGACGGACATCGCGACGAAGGTCGCCGCCAACAGCTTGAAGGCGGGCGATACGATCAACTCGTCGAGCTTTCCCACGCCCTCGTCCACGATCAACGGCCAGACGTTCAACTGGTCGCGCATCGTCTATGCCGGTGGCCGGTACGTGGTCAGCGGGACCGAGCTGTTCCGGAAGTACCAGTCGATCTGGGACCCGAGCATCGCCTGGGGTGGGAACACGGTACGCAAGCGGACCATCACCTGGTGGCCCACGGGCAGCCAGGGCAACACCTTCCCGCAGTCGATCGTCGAGACGACTGCGCCGAACCTGACGCTGCTCACCAAGTACGTGGTGCGCGCGGAAATGCTCGCGGGCACGAGTTCCGTCATGGCGAGGAAGGGCGTCTTCTACCCGACCGAGGCGCTCTCGAAAGCGCTCATCGCCGGCAGCGGGCTGGTGCTCTCCGAGGGGCTGGTGCTCTCCGAGGGGCTGGTGCTCTCCGAAGGCCTGGTGCTCTCCGAGGGGCTCGTGCTCTCCGAAGGCCTGGTGCTTTCCGAAGGGCTCGTGCTCTCCGAGGGGCTCGTGCTCTCCGAGGGGCTCGTGCTGAGCGAGGCTGGTGCGCCGGTGCATACCTACCAGTTCTCCATGGGCGGCGAGCCGTGAGCGTTTCGCCGGACAGGATCGCCGCGTAGGCGCAGGCATTCCCGCGCATCGAAGGGGGAGAGAAAGAACATGGCCGCAGACATCGCGAATCATCCCGTGACGAACGCAGGCGTACACGCCCTTCCGTGGCTCGACATGGCGGACTACCGCCCCGAGGCGAAGGTCTACTGGTGGGTGACCACGAGCCTGGGCGCGGCGATCTTCGCCATCGCGCTCCTGCAGGTGGCCGCGCTCGACCGGGTGGCGATCCTGCAGGTCCTCGTGGGGGTGGCCATCGCCGGCATCACCGGGCTCTTCCCGGTGCGCGTGCCGGGAGGCAAGACCTCCTTCGCGGGGGCCGAGATCTTCATCTTCCTTCTGCTGCTGCTGCACGGCCCCGCGGCCGCGGCCCTCGCGGCCGCCTGCGAGGCGGCCGTTGCCTCGTGGCGCACCTCGCGCCGGTGGACGAGCCGGCTCGGCAGCCCCGCCATGGCCGCGCTCGCGCTTTACGGCTGCGGCACGGCGTTCTTCCTCGTCACCCGCGGTGCACCGTGGGCCGCGGGCTGGGAGAACACCGCGCTCTTCGGCGGGCTCATCGTGTTCGCGTTGGCCTACTTCGCGGCCAATGCGCTGCTCATGGTCTCGCTCATCACGCTCAAACGCGGCGAGCGAGTCGACCCCGTGGCCCTCCTCAGGGACAACGCGTGGATGGGCCTGGTCTATGCCGCGAGCGCATCCATCGCGGGGCTGGTCTTCGTGAGCTTCGACCGCTACGGCGCGCCGGTGCTCATTTCGGCGGTGCCCATCATCGTCATGTTTCTCTCGACGCTGCACCTCTACTTCCGCCACGCCGAAGCCAACGAACACGTGCGCCAGGAACGGCTCGCCTCGGCGGAGCTGCGCATGGCCAAGGAAGTCGCGGAAGCCGCGAGCCTCGCCAAGAGCCAGTTCCTCGCCAACATGAGCCACGAGATCCGCACACCCATGAACGGCGTGCTGGGCATGGCGGAACTGCTGCTCGACACCGAGTTGAGCGACCGGCAGAAGCGCTTCGCGGGCGCGATCCGCTCCTCGGGGGAGGCGCTGCTCGCGATCATCAACGACATCCTCGACTTCTCCAAGGTCGAGGCCGGCAAGGTCGATCTCGAGAGCGTGGACTTCGCGCCGCTCGAGGTCATCGAGGAAATGGCCGAGATCCTCGCGCCCCGGGCGCAGGAAAAGGGCATCGAGCTGATCGTGTGCGCCGACGCCGCCGTGCCGGCGCGCGTGCGCGGCGACCCGAACCGCACGCGCCAGATCCTCATGAACCTCGTGGGCAACGCGATCAAGTTCACCGACGTGGGCGAGGTGGTCGTGCACTGCTCGGCCGCGGAGGGCGAGGTCGGGTCCACGATGCTGCGTTTCGCGGTGACCGACTCCGGCATTGGCATTTCGCGCGAGGAACGGGATCGGCTCTTCCAGGCCTTCGTGCAGGCCGACGATTCGACGACGCGCCGCTATGGCGGCACGGGGCTCGGCCTGGCGATCGCCAAGCAGCTCTCCGAGCTGATGGGCGGCGGCATCGGGGTGGACAGCGAGCCCGGCCAGGGGTCGACCTTCTGGTTCACCGTGCGCGTGGCGAAGCCCGAACGGTCCGCGAAGCCCGAGCCGCTCGCCCTGGATCTCTTCGGGCAGCGGGTGCTGATCGTGGAGAGCAGCCCGGCCAATCGCGGCATCCTCGAGCAACACGCCCGCGCCTGGGGAATGCAGGTCGTCACGGCGGGCGACGGCGGCGGCGCGCTTGCGGTGCTGCGCGACGCGGCCGTGCGCGGCGAGTCCTTCGCGCTCGCGCTCGTCGACATGAAGCTTCCGGGCATGAACGGCCTCGACCTCGCCTGGGCCATCCATGCCGACCGGTCCCACGCCGGCATGCCGGTCGTGCTGCTCACCACGCTGGGGAAGGAAGCCGAAGTCGCCGCCGCGAGCGACGCGGGCGTGGCCGAGTGCCTCAGCAAACCCATCCGCAAGGACCCGTTGCGCAAGGCCATGGTCCGCGCCATCCAGGGCGTGCAGGCCAGCGCGCCGGCGCCGGCGGCACCGTCGCGAACCGCCGTTTCTCCGGGCGCGTTCTCCTCGTCGAGGACAACCCCGTGAACCAGGCGGTGGCCGTCGGCATGCTCGAGACGCTCGGGCTTTCCGTCGACATCGCCTGCGACGGCCTCGAGGCGCTCGACCGCGCCGCGGCCGGGGGCTACGACCTCGCGCTCATGGACTGCCACCTTCCCGGGCTCGACGGGCTCGCCGCCACGGCGGAGATCCGGCGCCGCGAGAACGGCATCGACTGCCACCTGCCCATCATCGCGCTCACGGCCGACAGCCTTGACGGCGACCGCGGGCAGTGCATCGCCTCCGGCATGGACGACTACCTCTCGAAGCCCTTCTCGCGGGACGAACTCGCGAAGATGCTCGCGCGCTGGATGCCCTCCGGAAAAGTTTCCGGCGGTGAAGCACAGGCGACGGGGAACGTGGTCGGCATCGGCCCGGTGAAGCGCGCCGTCGCCTGAGGTTCGCCAGTCGCTCCTTCGCGGGGCGGGCGCGCGGTTGCCACTTGGCGCAGGGCGGGTCAGCTCCCCCGCTTCGCGAGCCAGATCCCGACTAGGACCACGGCACCGCCCACGAACTGCGGCGCCCCGATCGCTTCGCCAAAGAGCGCCCACGCGAAGAGCGCGGCCATCACGGGCTGGATCAGGAGGCTCACCGAGGAGAGCGACGCCGGCAGGTGCGCGAAGGCATAGGCGATGAGCCCTTGCCCCAGGACCTGGGAGACGAGCGCGAGACCGGCCAACACCAGCCACCCGTTCGCGCCCTGGGGAAGCATCGGCTGCGGGGAGAAATACGCCACCGGCAGCAGCGCGACCGCGGTGATGGTGGTGCTCCACGCCATCAGCCGCGCGGTCGAGGTGCCCGCGTCCCGCGCCGCCTTGATGGTGAGCATGTAGCCCGCGTAGAAGACGGCGGTGAGCGCGCCCAGCGCGTCGCCCGCGAGCCGCGTGCCGCCGATGGAGAAGTTCGGGCCCACGAGGATGAACATTCCCGCGATCGAGGCCACCATGCCCACGAGGAAGGTGCGCGTGACGCGCTTGCGGAAGAGGAACCACCCGGAGAGGGTCACGAAGATGGGCGCCAGGTTCGCGAGCAGCGTCGAGTTAGCCACCGAAGTATAGGTGATCGACCAGTGCCACACGCCGAGATCGCAGGCGAAGAAGAGGCCGGCGCCTGCGAGGGGCCCCAGGGGGAGCGGGCCGGGCCTGGGGTCCGCCCGCAGGGTCCACAGCCAAAGGAGCGGGGCCGCGAGCGCGGTTCTCCAGAAGGCGCTTCCCACGGGCCCGGCGTCCGAGAGGCGCACGAAGATCGGCGCGAAGGCGATGGCGCAGCCGCCGGCGAGCAGCCCCAGGAAGGCGAGCGTTTCGACTCGGGTGGGGGCGGGCGCGGCCGGTGCGTTCACGGCGGCATTTTCGCACGCGGGGCGGTGGCGCCCCGCGAAGCGTAAAATAGCGGGCTTCCGAACGCGCAATCGATGAACAACGAATTCCTCTCGGCGGTCGTCCTCCTCACCCTGGTCGCCGACCCCTTCGGCAACATGCCGCTGGTCAACGTCATGCTGGGTGGCGTTCCCGAGCCCCGCCGCCGCTTCGTGGTCGTGCGCGAATGCCTCATCGCCTACGGGCTTCTCATCGCCTTCATGTTCGGCGGGCAGACGCTGCTCACCCTCATGCACCTGTCGCAGACTTCGCTCTCGATCGCCGGCGGCGTGATCCTCTTCATGATCGAGATCCGCATGGTGTTCGCGAAGACCTCCGGCACCTTCGGCGGTCAGGCTGCGGGGGAGCCCTTCATCGTGCCGCTCGCGATTCCGCTCATCGCCGGCCCGTCCGCGCTCGCCACCGTCATGCTCATGGCCACGCGCGACCCCGACAAGGTCGGCATGTGGGCGGCGGCGATCACCGTGACCATGGTCCTCACCACCATCGTGCTGCTGGCGGGGACGAAGCTGCATCGCTGGCTGGGCGGGCATGCGATGCAGGCGATCGAGCGCCTGATGGGCCTCATCCTCACGGCGATCGCCGTGGAGATGCTCCTCGCGGGCATACGGGATTTCGTGAAAGGACTTCCATGAGCAAGGCATTCACCAAGGAAAGCGAAGCGGCAGAGGACCTCGAGGACGCCGACGAGGCGATGCCGATCCCGGAGGGCAGCAAGAACTACATGACGCCGCACGGCTGGCGCCGCATGCGCGATGAGCTCTCCCATCTCGTGAAGGTGGAGCGCCCGGAGGTCACCGGCATCGTCTCCTGGGCCGCCTCCAACGGCGACCGCTCCGAGAACGGCGACTACCAGTACGGCAAGAAGCGCCTGCGCGAGATCGACCGGAGGATCCGCTACCTCACCAAGCGCCTCGAGAACGCGGAGGTGGTCGACCCGGCCACGCGGGAGGAATCCGACCAGGTCTTCTTTGCCGCGACCGTCCTGTACGCCAACGCGGCCGGCGAGGAGACGACGGTGCGCATCGTGGGCCTGGACGAGACCGACCTCGGGCAGGGCTACGTGAGCTGGATCTCGCCCGTGGCGCGCGCCCTCATCAAGGCCCGCGACGGCGACACCGTCACGCTCGCGACACCCGGCGGGCGCGAAGTCCTGGACATCCTCGAGGTGCGCTACGAGGAGATCCCGATGGCGCCCTTCACGCCTCCGGCGAACGGCTGGGCGCCCAACGCGAAGTAGGGCCTAGAGGATCCGCTTGCGGATCTGCGTCACGACGATCTCGGCGATCACCACACCGGAAGTCGCGAAGAGGACCATCGCCACCGTTCCCACTGGAAGAGGTTCATCGCGTGTCGAGCGCCATGCCGATGCCGCCGCGCCCACGAGCCCAGCACGCGGACTGCGCACGTTGATGTCCCACGGAAGAGCACGATCGACCAGACCGGCCGGGCCAGAGCCCGCGAACCGAGCCAGGGCGCGCCCTCCGGGCCTATCGTGCCGGGTGCTTCCTAGGCTCAAAGCTTGCAGGTGAGCGGGGCGATGGCGAGGCCGCAGCGCCCGGGGCCGAAATCGCGACGAAGAGCAGCGCCCAGACGAGGAGTTCACCACCGCTGGAGCCAGACAGCTTCCAGGTAATTGACCGGCGCGAAGGGAACGACATTCCTCGCCGCGAGGACGCCGATGGGCAGCGCCATCGCCACCGCGAGGATCGTCCCCAGGGAGGCGATGTGCAGCGTGTCCACCAGGGCGTCGTGCACCCCGTCGGCGTAATGGTCGAAGGCGATCGGCCACATGCGCCGCAGGAGGTCCTGCATCTGTTCCGGCGCGTCGAGGAACGGGATTCGGGGGCCACCAGCAGGCCGCAGCAGGTACCCAGAAGCGCGAGGCGCGGCGAAGGTGAAGCGCCGCCAGCCGGGCGGGCGGCGCCCCGCGCTATGCTGACCTGCCCGAGGACCGCGCCCCAGCCGGCGAGCACTGCCCACCAGATCATGGCGATGATGAAGCAATCGCCGCCACGAAGTCGTACGAAGCGCTGGAAGGCCGAGAAGGCGTGCCGCCATGCCGCCGGCGCCAGATCCACCATGGTGGATGGCAGGTTGGAGTCGAGCTGGTAGGTCGCGAAACCGATGAAGCGGGTGAAGACCTGGGGCAACACGCCGTAGGTGATCACGTTGGCGAAGGAGGCGCCGGTGGCGCGCACCGCCTCGACCTGCTTGAGCGAAATCTCCTCGATCGCCTCGGCGAAGAGCTTGCCGATGAAGCAGACGCGAGCGAGATGCCGGCCAGGCCCCGAAACCCACCGCCTTCAGATGCACGATCACCGGGTGGAAGGAGGGCCATCCGGGGCGGCCAGGGGCCCACCGGCAGGTTCGAGCAGGCCCCAGGGCAGCGCCACGCGAGGGATCTGAGACACAGCGGGGGGCGGGCGATACGGGACGGCGATGAAGCGGCTTCAGGAAGGGGGCACACGGCGCGGCCCACCGGCACAGTGGCGGAAGGCGCCCGGCAAGCACCACCTGCCGCCAGATGAGGGCCCGTAGCCCGGCGGGCGGCCGTCGAAGCTGCGGCAGCCTGCGAGGGGGGCGAGCCCACGTGCTGTACATCACCGGATGCCGCGCCCGCTAGGCCCGATCTACAGGTCTTGGGATCAGGGAGGTGGGCCGGGCGAGCAAGCGGGCGCTGCATCGGGCGATCCGACCGTGGGCTGGCCGGAGGCTGCCGCGGCTGGTTGGATGGCGAGGCCAGTGGCGGGGTCAGCCGGGCGCTTGGGCGGTCAGGCGCCGGGACGTTTTCGGGCGCCACCAGTCGGGGGGGGCCGCGTCCCAGGATCTCCGGGGGATCACCCGGTTAGGAGAGGTGGCTGCCGAGGGGCCAGACGGCGTGACCGTGCCACGCGAGGTCCGCGCCGCTTCCGGCCATCACAGGCCGGGATCTCAGCGCGGGGGCCCCGCTCTCTCTGCTGGCCTTCTTCTGCGCGCTTCCTCCTGCGCTTGTTTCCTTGTCGTAGGAGGTCTTGTTGAACTTGTCGCCCCGGCTTCCGCCACGTCGCACACCGCCCATGCCCTTAGTTGATGGGAGAGGGCGGCCGGCCTCTTTTGGGTAGCGGAGGAAGCCTGAGCATGGGGGGGACGAGTGGGAACTTGGCCACGGAGCTCGATCTGCGGGAACACGTGCTTGCCGGAGAAGAGGATCTTTTCCTGGGAGCGGAGAGCGCCGGGCGCCATGCCGGTTGAGGGGAGTGGGCGACTGGAGTCGCGGCTGGCGCTGCTTACATGACGATAGTTCCCGGAGTCCTTCACCCTGATCGGGCCGGCCGATGGCCGGGCGGGCGGCGGAGCCCCTTGGGACTCAGCGGGAGCTGAAGACCTTTGGGGGGCGGTGGGGGGGTGTTGGGGTCTTCTTGTCTGGGGGGCGGTCGTTTGGGGGTCGCCGGGGCCGGGGGGCGGGGGGGGAGCGGCGAGCGAGCGGACGGGGACGGGTCTTGTCCTCCTGGTTTGTGGGCCGTTGGACAGCACGGGGGCAGAATCAGGCTCCCCCCGGACTCCCATGCGCCTGGCCTCCTTGCCGCCACCTTCCTCGCCTCTCCCTGGATCGCCCTGGCGCAACCCGCCACCGCGGCCGCGCCGCCCGCGCGCAACTTCCTCTGGGAAGTGTCCTCGCTCACCAACCGCGTCTATCTCTTCGGAACCGTGCACGCGGGAAAGGCGGACTTCTTTCCCTTGCCGGAACCCGTGCGGAAGGCGTTCGCCGATGCGACCGTCCTCGCGGTCGAGGCGGACATCACCGATGCGCAGGCCATGGAGGCAGGGGCCGCGTCGATGCTCCTCACGCCGCCGGCCACGCTCGCGACGATGGTGCCCGCGCCGCTCTACGGGAGGTTTCGCCGGCAGCTCGACCGCTTCGGCATCCCGGAGCCGCAGGTGGCGAAGTTGAAGCCCTTCATCGCCTCCTCGATGCTCGCCTTCGCCGAATGGGGAAGGCAGGGTTACCTGCCGCAGTACGGCGTGGACGTCTACCTCATCAGCCGGGCACGCGAGCAGAAAAAGAAGCTCGTCGAGCTCGAGGGGGCCAAGGTGCAGACCGATCTCATGAACTCGCTCACCGACAAGGAGCAGCTGCAGGCCTTCGAGGGCACCGTTTCCGCGCTGGAGAGCGGCGTGGCGCGGGATCAGATCACGGGCCTGGTGAACGCCTGGCAGTCGGGCGACGCGGCGTTGCTCCTGGAGGTGATGCGCGCCTTCAACGAGAATGTGCCGGGCGCGAAGGCGATGGAGGAGAAATTCATCTGGTCCCGGCACGACGAGATGGCGGCGAAGATCGAGGCCTGGCTGCTCAATGGCCGCGACCGCGTCTTCGTGGCCGTGGGTGCGCTCCACCTGGCCGGCCCGCGCGGGCTGGTGGAGATGCTCCGCGCGCGCGGCTACGTCGTGAGGCAGCTATGAACATCGAGCGCGAAGGCGGGCGCATCCTCGTCGACCAGCTCCTGGTGCACGGAGCCGACACGGCCTTCTGCGTACCCGGGGAGAGCTTCCTGCCGGTGCTCGACGCGATGCACGAGCACCGCGCGCGGATGAAGCTCGTGACCTGCCGCCACGAGTCCGCCGCGGCGAACATGGCGGAGGCGCACGCGAAGCTCACCGGCCGGCCGGGGATCTGCTTCGTCACCCGCGGGCCGGGTGCGACCCAGGCGAGCGTGGGCGTGCACACCGCGTTCCAGGATTCGACCCCGATGATCCTCTTCGTGGGCGACGTGGGCTCGGATTTCCGCGACCGCGAGGCGTTCCAGGAAGTCGACTTCGCCGCGATGTTCGCGCCGCTCGCCAAGTGGGCGGCGCGCATCGACTCCGTCGAACGCATTCCCGAGTACGTGAACCGCGCCTTCACCGTGGCGATGTCCGGGCGGCGAGGCCCGGTGGTGCTGGCGCTGCCCGAGGACATGCTCTCGGCCGTCGCGACGGTGGCGGACGCGCGCATGTACACGCCGGCCTTCGCCGCGCCCGGTGCCGGCGAGCTGGAGCGCCTGCGGGAACTGCTGGCCGCCGCGAAGCGCCCGATCGTGGTGCTGGGCGGCAGCGGCTGGACCACCGACGCGTGCGACGACATGCGCCGCTTCGTCGAGGCGAACAGCCTTCCGGTCGCCTGCGCCTTCCGCTTCCAGGACCTCTTCGACAACCGCCACGAGAGCTACGCGGGCGACGTGGGCATCGGCATCAACCCGATACTCGCGGAGCGCGTGCGCACCGCCGACGTGCTGCTCGTCGTGGGCGCGCGCATGGGCGAGATGACAACCTCGGGCTACACGCTCCTCGACTCCCCGGTGCCGCGGCAGAAGCTCGTGCACGTGATGAGCGGCGCGGAGGAACTCGGCCGCGTCTTCCAGGCGGAGCTGCCGATCCTCTCCTCCATGGGCCGCTTCGCGCGCGCCGCCGCCGCGATGGAGCCCGTGGACGCCTCGTCCTGGAAGGCGGGCGTGGCGGAGGCGCGGGCGGATTACATCGCGTGGACCGCGCGCCGCGAGATTCCCGGCAAGGTGCAGATGTGGGACATCGTGCGCTGGCTCGACGAGCACCTGCCGGAGGACGCGATCCTCTGCAACGGCGCCGGCAACTACGCGACGTGGCTGCACCGCTTCCACCGCTACACGGGCCTGCGCACGCAGCTCGCGCCGACCTCCGGCGCCATGGGCTACGGCGTGCCCGCGGCCATCGCCGCGAAGATCGCCGAGCCCGAACGCACCGTGGTCGCCTTCGCCGGCGACGGCTGCTTCCTCATGGCGGGGCAGGAACTCGCCACCGCCGTGCAGTACGGGGCGGCGGTGATCATCGTCATCGTGAACAACGGCATGTACGGCACCATCCGCATGCACCAGGAGAAGCATTATCCCGGGCGCGTTTGCGGCACCGATCTCGTCAACCCGCACTTCGCGGCCTACGCGCGCGCCTTCGGCGCCGCGGGCGAGATCGTGGAGGAGACGGCGCAGTTCGGGCCGGCGTTCGAGCGATGCGTGGCGAGCGGCAAGCCCGCGGTGATCGAGATCCGGATCGACCCGCAGGCGATCACGCCGGCGACGACGCTGGACGCGATTCGCGCGGCGGGCTCAGCGGCGAAGAAGCAGTAGCCGCACGGGGGGATTCGCTCAGCTTCCGTCGCGCACGACGCGGCACGATTCGATGTCGAAGGAGGCCGCGCCGATCGCGAGCGTCTCCTGGTCACGCAAGCCCGCGGCGAAGCGCAGGAAGCACTCGGCATCCGCGAAGTTGCTCGCCAGCCCGAAGGACACGCGGATCGCGCCGACGCTCTTGCCGCCGCGGCCCTGCACCACCTGGAGGAAACGCGGCAGCGAGATCTCCGCGCCGAGCGCCGCCCCGGCGCGCATGTCCTCCTCGGTGAGCCCCTCGGCGGTTTCGCCGGCGCCGGGATTGCAGAAGCAGCCGGTCCGAAGCGAGATGCGCTCCTCGCCAGCGAGCTCCTCGATTCGCCGGTAGTCGAGAAGCCGCCCCTTGGGATCGTAGAAGTTCATCGTCACCGTTCCCCCGCGCCCGGCAGTCGTCGCCGGCCCGTAGAGCCGCACCATGGGCTGGCCGTTTCCGTGGCGCAGCGCGAGCAGTTGCGCGATGAGCCAGCCCGTGAGGCAGCGCACGCGCTCGCCGATCGTCTCCATGCCGACCCGTTCGAGGTGCGCGAGGCCGGTCTCCACGGCGGGAATCCCGAGGTAGTCGAGCGTGCCGTCCTCGAACCCGGCCTCGCGCGGCGAAAGGACGTGCATCCGCCCCTGCACGGTGACGAAGTTCACCGTGCCGCCGGCGAACCATGGGCGCTTCAGCCTGCCCAGCGCGGCATTGCGCACCAGGAGGCAGCCCACCCCCGTGGGATAGCCGAACATCTTGTAGAAGGAAACCGACACGAAATCGGGCGTGACTTTTCGCAGGTCGAGGCGATTGGTGGGCACGAACGCCGCGGCGTCGAGGAGCACGTCCCAGCCGCGCGCGCGCGCGGAGTCGATCAGTTCGAGCGGATGTTTCACGCCGGAGAAGTTCGACTGCGCGGGGAAGGCGAGGAGGTTCGCCCGCGACGGATCGGCCTTCGCGAGAAGCGCCTCCAGGGCGGCGGCGTCCAGGCGCAGGTCCGTCGCCGCGAGCGGCGCGTAGTCGACCAGCGCGCCCTTCGCGCGCGCGAACTCGCGGATGCCGTTGACGGAGTTGTGGTTGTCGGCCGCGAGGAGCAGGCGCCCGCCGGGCTCGAAGGGATAGGACTCGCCCACGAGCTTGAGCGCCCCGGAGGCGTTCAGGGTGAATACGGCGGTGTACTCCCCGTGCCGTTGAAATAGGCGAGCACCGCCGCGCGCGCCCGCTCGACGAGCCGCGTGGTGTCCAGCGAACTCGGGTTCGCGGAGTGCGGGTTGCCGAAGACGTGCTCGCCGAGGAGCTTCGCGTGGCTGCGAACCTGGGAATCGGCGTAGAGGCCCCCGCCCGTGTAGTCCAGGTACACCTGGCCCTGGGCGTCGAGGCGGGCGTACTCGCGCGCGCGCAGCTCGTCGAGCGCGCCGGTAGCGGCGTAGGCGGGATGCTCGGCGAGGAAGCGCTCGAAGGCCGTCATGGACTCGAATCGCCGGTCTTCGTGGCGACGGGGCGCATCGGCGCTTCGTTCACGTGCAACTGGAAAACGTCCGGCCGGCTGTAGTGGCCGGCCACGTCGAAGTCGAACTTGCCCCGCCCGATGTCGCCCAGGTCGAGTGTGGCCGTGAGGATGGTCTCGCCCTCGAAGTTCGGCCCCGCGAGCACCTTGCCCGAGGGGCTCACGATGGCGCTGCCGCCGCGCATCAGGACCGCATCCGGGGAATCGCCAAGGCGGACGCGCACGGTATCGGGGAAGTCCCCGCGGCGCAGGAACTGGCACGCGGTCAGCACGAAGCAGCGGCCCTCGAGAGCCACGTGCTGCATGGAGGGAATCCAGGTGTCGCGATCGTCCGCGGTCGGGGCGCAGTAGAGCGCGACGTTCTTCGCGTACATCGCCATGCGCAGCATCGGCATGTAGTTCTCCCAGCAGATCACCGAGCCGATCCGGCCCCAGGGGCTGTCGACGGTGGTCAGCGTCGAGCCGTCGCCGAAGCCCCAGATCATCCGCTCGAGCGCGGTCGGCATGAGCTTCCTGTGCTTGCCGAGCAGTTGCCCGTCCGGGCCGAAGAAGAGCACGGTGCAGTAGCAGGTGCCCAGCTCGCGCTCGATCACGCCCATCACCACGTAGCACCCGTGCGTAGCCGCGGCCTCGCCGAGGCGCTGCGTCTGCGGGCCCGGCACGGCGATCGCGGCGTCGAGGTAGATCCGGAACTCCTCGCGGCCGGCCGGGTCGCGCGCGCCCACCACGAGCCCGTAGTCGAGCCCCTTCGGGTAGCCGACGATGAAGGCCTCGGGAAAGACGACCAGTTTCGCCCCCTTCCCCGCCGCCTCGCCGATGAGCCGCACGGCCTTGTCGACGCACGCCTCGGCGTCGAACGGGATCGACGCAGCCTGGACGACGGCGACCTGCACGGAGGATGGTCTTTCAGGGGGGGTCATGGTGTCGCTCTCCTGGACAGGAATCGTGTCGTGCACGCGGCCGGAACCTGTGGTCGATCGCCGCGAAGCCCTTCGTCGCGATCGGCGGGCGTTGCCGGAGCGAACCGCCGGTCGCCGCCTATCGGGGCTTCCCAGGCTTGGCGGGCTTCGCCTTTTCCGGTTTGCGTGGCCCCTCGAGTTCGTCCCGGAGAAACCGGTAGCGACCGTGGAGGATGCAGCCGCGCATGCCGGGATCGCAGCGGGCGCCCCGCACCAGCTGGCACACGCCTTCGGAATCGTGCGGACAGGACCACGAGCTCATGACGGCATCTTGCCCCGGCAGGGGGGCTGCCGCAAGGCAGGCGGCGCGGCCGGCTCGTTCATCCGGCGCGGGTGCGGTGCCAGAACGCGTGCAGGCGACAGGGAGGTTTCGACGACGGGCCCTACTGAGCCGACTTGCGTTCCCTGCGGGCTTTCTCGAGGATCTTGCGGCGGTCCGAGATGTGCGCGTAGTCCACCCACGCGCCCCACAGGCCCAGGGCGGCGAGAAAGGCCGACCCCCAGAAGGACACGTCGAGCGGAAGGAGGATGTTGTACTGGCTCAGCACGAGACACAGGACGCTCAGCGCGGCGACCAACGGCGGACCGCCGGAAATGATGCTGCCGTTGTTCTCTCCCATCGTGAGCACCAGGATCCAGGCCGTCCCCAGGTTCGCCAGCACGACGGCGATGACGACGAGGTAGGCGTAGGTCGGGAGCGTATAGGCTTCCATGATTCTCCGGGAAATCGTGCCAGTGCCCCGGACGGTGCCAGCCACGCCGCAGGGCAGGACGATTAAATCACAAAAGGCATCCCCTTCGAGTCCGTTCGATCGGCCATCCCGGGGGAGGCTGTCGGATAGGACACCCTGACGGCGACGGGGCCGAGATCGTCATAGGCCTCGACGCGGGCCTCGCCCCAGGCAGCCCCCGCATCCCCGAGCAGCCGGTGAAACGATTCGGTCATGAGGACGTATTCATGGGCCGCGACGGAATTCTTCAGCAGGCGATGCACGAGGATCACGTCCTCGCCGGCCAGTTCCTCGAACTGGCGGATCCTGCGAAACGACGCTTCCCCCACGTGCAGGACGGCCTTCAACTGGAGGTCGCGGATTCGCTGGCAGGCGTCGCAGGCGCAGCCGGCCCTGCCGGCCGACAGGTCCCGGGCCCGGCCGTGGAAGGCGGCGAAGAACCCGGCGACCTGGCCGGCGATGTCGCGAGCGGCCGCGGCCGGATCGTCTCCCAGCGCGGCGTAAAGGAACGCCGCATCGCCCTCGAGCTTGTTCAGTACCAGCGGGTGCGAGGCCTTGTCGATGACGCTTTCCAGGAGCTGGGACGTGACTTCCTGCGCGTGGGGCAGCGTCGTCCGGTGAAAGCGGATGAATTGGGTGTAGCCGCTGATGTCGACGATGACGAGCGCGACGGCTTCGGGATCCATGTTCATGTTCTCGGTGGGGAACTGCGGCGGGTTGCCTGCCGTGGTCCCGGCGCCTAGCGGATCCCCAGGGCGTGATCGGCCGAGGCGCGTCCGGCCCCGCGACCGACGAGGTAGAGCGCGATCGCCGCCCACGACAGGTGCGTGGCCCAGGCATCGGGGTAGACGAAGACCTGGATCACCGCCGTCATGCCCAGGAGCCCGAGGGCGGACAGCCGGGTAAGCAGGCCGATGGCGAGGAGCACCGGAAAGAGGTGCTCGGCGTAGGTGGCCATGTGCGCCGCGAATTCCGGTGGCAGGACGGGCACCTTGAACTCCTCGCGAAAGAGGGTGTAGGTGCCTTCGGTGACGGTGAGAAAGCCGTCGACCTTGGTCCTGCCCGAAAGGAAAAAGATGGCGGCCAGCGCGAATCGGGAAACGAGCGCGAGGAGGTCCTGGCTCAGGAACGCGGAGAGCGCGTCGGCGACGCGGTTCCATAGGGGCGCGGATGCCGGTGGCGGCGGGTGCGGCGAGGGCGGTGGCGTCGTTCATCGGGAAATCCTTTCGGGAAGTTCGTGTGGCGGCACCGTGAGCCGGCCGAAGGCGCCGGTTTCCAGGAGCGCGGAAAGCAACGGGAGCGGGTTCAGGCCCGCGTCGGTCTCGAGCGCGGCGTCCAGTGCCGTGGCGACGGGCTCGCCTTTTGCGCACGCGTCGAGGAACCGGCATCCGGCCGCGGAGAGCGCGGTCCAGCGCACGGCGTCGCCGGGACGGGTGAGGAGTGCGCCTTCGCCGCGCCATTCGAATTCGGACGCGTCGTCACTCTGCTCGCGATTGCGCCGCCAGATCGTGTAGATCGGGGCGTCGGCGAACCACGCCCACCGCGCCGCGGCGTGGGGATGCAGGGTCGCGTCCGCGAGCTGATCCGGTCCCACGGCCGCGATCGCGGCAAGGTCCAGCACTTCCTCGTCGGCCGCCGCGTGCGCCTCGGTCCAGAAGCGGTCGAGCCGCGCCACGTCGGCAAGGTAGGGGAGTTCCGCCGCAGGTGCGAAGCCTGCGAGAAAGCCGGGAAAGGTGTCGCCGTAACGCAGCAGCGAGGCCTCGGTGGGCAGTGCCGTCGCTGCGTGCACGCTTGCCGCTGCGCGAAACCACTCCTCGCCGACCAGCCGCGCCACGCTCGGGAAGTTCGCCTGGAGGGCGTCGATGCAGCCCTTCATCACGGTGTTGCGGTAGACCGCGAAGGCGGGCTGTACCACGAGGCCGGCGATGGCCTCGTCGGGAGCCGCGTCCGGTGCGAGCAAGGCGCGGGAGAACGCGTCCTGGAAGCGCGCCAGCGCGACGGGTGACGCAACGGTGTTCATGCGGCGATCGCCTCGCTGCCGGCCAGCACGGCGTGGGCGCGGTCGCGCTCGGCGAGCAGCGTCTCGAACGCAGGCAGCTTGTCGTCGCGCTCGATGAGCGTCGGGCGAGCACCGATGCGCCGGACCAGCCGCTCGTGGAGCGCCCACACCTCGGCGCAGACGGGCGCGTCGTGGGAATCGATGAGCAGGCGCTCGCCGAGGGCGGCGTCGCGGGAATGGCCCGCCAGGTGGATTTCCAGGACCGGCGCGCCGGGAAAGGCGTCCAGGTAATCCGCGGCGGAAAAGCCGAGGTTGGCGGCGGAGACGAAGACGTTGTTCACGTCGAGGAGCAGCCCGCAGCCCGTGCGCCGCGCGATCTCGGCGAGGAAGTCGATCTCGCCCCACTCGTGGGTGTCGATGCGCAGGTAGTGCGACGGGTTCTCGATGGCGATCCGCCGGCGCAGGCTGTCCTGGGCTATGGAAATGTTGGAGCAGATCCGCGCGAGCGCTTCGCCCGTTCGCGGAAAGGGCAGGAGGTCCGGGTGGTAGGCGCCGCGCCAGGTGGACCAGGCGAGGTGCTCGGAAACGAGCGCCGGTTCGATGCGATCGGCGAGCGCGGCCAGCCGCCGCAAGTGCGCGGCATCGGGCGGCGCATCGGCGGCGAGCGACAGCGCCACGCCGTGCAGGCTGATCGCGTGGCTTTCCCGGATGGCGGAAAGCCAGCGCAGGCGCGGCCCGCCGTCGACCAGGTAGTTCTCGGAGTGCACCTCGAACCACAGTCCCGCCGCCGGGCAGGCCTCGGCCTGCTCGTAGTGCTCAGGCTTCAGGCCGAGCCCGGCGGTGAGGTCCATGGTCGTGGCGTCCCGGAGAGGGCCGGAAACCTAGCCCTTCATTTCCGTGAGGGTGCCCATGCCCTTCGGGGTCTTCATGGCGGTGCAAGTCCCCTTCGGCACGTGCTTCCAGGCGTTGGCCTGGTAGTCGACCTTCGAGGTGCCGGCGCAGCTCGTGCCGGGGCCGGCCTTGCAGTCGTTCTTCCCGGCGAGCGAGACGCCGTAGCACTTCTCGACGGCGCCCTTGTTCATTTCCTTCTTGTCCTGGGCGAGTGCGGCGCCGGAAGCGAGCGCGGCGAGGGCGACGGCGGTTACGGCAAGGTTGCGGGTATTCATCGGCAAATCTCCTGAGGGTGGGTGGGAGGTACCGTGCCCCGGGCGGATAAGGCGCTGCGGCGGGGCTCTCCGGTCCTGCCGGTAATTCGATGGGATTTGGCGCGCGGTTACGAGGTCGGGCAAAATTCGACATTCGCCGGAAAAAGCCGCCAGCCCCCGTAACCAAAGCCGCCGGACCTTCGAATAAGGAACAGGGAGCGCGTGAGCGCACAGGAAGAACTGCTGAAGGACCTCCTGGTTCGCGGGCTTTCCGGCGATGGCGCGGCCTACCATGCGTTCCTGAAGGCGTTGAGCGCGTTCCTGCGCGCGTTCCTCAGGGCGCGGCTCGCCAGGGTGCCCGACGAAGTGGAGGATCTCGTGCAGGAAACGCTTCTGGCGATCCACAACCAGCGACACACCTACGATGCGGCGCAGCCGCTGACGGCGTGGGCCCACGCGATCGCCCGCTACAAGATGATCGACTTCCTGCGCCGTCGCGCCGGCCGCGAGGCCCTCGACGATCCGCTGGAAAGCGTCGAGGAACTGCTCGGCGCCTCGGAGACCGAGGCCCGGGAAGCCCGCCGCGACATCGCCACGCTGCTCGCCCGGCTGCCGGACCGCTACCGGCTGCCGATCCAGCACATGAAGATCGAGGGCCTGTCGGTCGCGGAGACCGCGAAGGTGACGGGCATGAGCGAATCGGCCGTGAAGGTGGGCGTGCACCGCGGGCTCAAGGTCCTCGCCGCATACGTCCGGGAATAGATCCATGAGAACCGACCAGTTGATCGACATGCTCGCGCGGGACCCGGAACCGGTCCCGGCCGGCGCCGTGCGCCGCCGCCACGCGCTGGCCCTGGGTTGGGGTCTCGCGGGATCGGCGCTCCTCATGGCGGTCTTCCTCGGCGTGAGGCCGGATCTGCGCGAGGCTTCGCAGCAATCGATGTTCTGGATGAAGCTCGCCCTCCCGCTTGCCCTGCTCGCCGCGTCCGTCGCGGGGGCGATGCGCCTGTCGCGCCCCGGCATCGCGCTCGGGCGGATTGCCGCGGCAATTCCGCTGCCGATCCTCGCCGTCTGGGCGCTGGCCGCCGTTGTCCTCTTCGGGGCTGCGCCGGCCGAGCGCGTCGTCCTGCTCTTCGGCCGGACCTGGAGTTCCTGCCCGTTCAACATCGCGTTCCTGTCCGTGCCGTTCTTCGCCGGCGCGTTCTGGGCGATGAAGGGCCTGGCGCCCACGCGGCTCGCGGTCGCCGGTGGCTTCGCGGGGCTCATGGCCGGCGCGGCGGGCGCGCTCGTCTACTGCCTGCATTGCCCGGAGATGTCGCCCGCGTTCCTCGGCACGTGGTACCTGCTGGGCATGGCGATACCGGCGACCGCAGGCGCCATCCTCGGGCCGCGACTGCTGCGCTGGTAGTTCCCCTCCCGCCCGTTGACCGGGCCATCGCCGCGCCGTATCCTGCCCCGAGTTGTCTAGACAGGATGCCCCATGCCCGACCTCGTGCTCGTCCCCGGGCGCCTCACGCTCCCGCAGCTGCGCGCCATCGCCCGCGGAGGCGTTCGCCTCTCGCTCGATCCCGCCGCGACGCCGGTCCTCGAGGAGGGCGCCCGCGCCGTGCAGGCCATCGTCGCCCGCGGCGAGCCGGCCTACGGCATCAACACCGGTTTCGGGCGGCTCGCGACCCAGCACATCCCCGACGACCAGATCGATCTCCTGCAGCGCAACCTCGTGCTCTCCCACGCCGTGGGCGTCGGCCGGCCGATGCCGCCGGGCGTGGTGCGGCTGATGCTTGCCACGAAAATCTCGAGCCTCGCCCGCGGGTTTTCCGGCGCGCGGCCCTCCCTGGTCGCCGCACTCGTCGCGCTCTTCAACGCCGACGTCCTTCCGGTGATCCCGGAGAAGGGCTCCGTCGGCGCCTCCGGCGACCTGGCTCCGCTCGCGCACCTGAGCGCGGTTCTCCTCGGCATTGGCGAGGCGTTCGTGCGCGGCGAGCGCCGCAACGCCGCCGAGGGCCTGGCGGCCGCGAAGCTCACGCAGTTGACGCTCACCGCGAAGGAGGGGCTCGCGCTCCTGAACGGCACGCAAGCCTCCACCGCGATGGCGCTCGCGAACCTCTTCGCGATCGAGGACCTCTTCCGCACAGCGCTCGTCTCCGGCGCGCTCTCCGTGGACGCGGCCGCGGGCTCGGTAAAGCCCTTCGATTCGCGCATCCACGAGCTGCGGGGCCAGCCCGGGCAGGTCGACGCCGCCGAGGCCTACCGCCAGCTTCTCGACGGCTCCGGCATCAACCTGTCGCACCGCGACTGCGGCAAGGTCCAGGACCCGTACTCGCTTCGCTGCCAGCCGCAGGTGATGGGCGCGTGCCTGGACCAGATGCGCCACGCGGCCGGCGTGCTGCACCGGGAGGCGAACGCGGTCTCCGACAATCCGCTCGTGTTTCCGGACACGCTCGAGGTGCTCTCGGGAGGCAACTTTCACGGCGAGCCCGTGGCCTTCGCCGCCGACAATCTCGCGCTGGCGGTGGCCGAGATCGGCGCGCTCGCCGAGCGCCGGATCGCGCTCCTGATCGACGCCACGCTCTCGGGCCTGCCGCCCTTCCTCGTGCGCGACGGCGGCGTGAATTCCGGCTTCATGATCGCGCACGTGACCGCGGCCGCGCTCGCCTCCGAGAACAAGACCCTCGCCCACCCGGCCTCGGTGGATTCGCTCCCCACCTCCGCGAACCAGGAGGACCACGTGTCCATGTCCGCCTTCGCCGCGCGCAAGCTGGGCGAAATGGCGGAGAACACCGCCGCGATACTGGCCATCGAACTCCTCGCCGCAGCCCAGGGCGTGGACCTGCGCGCGCCGCTGCGCACGAGCCCCGCGCTCCTCGAGGTGATGTCCGCGATCCGCGCGGCCGTTCCCCACTACGACCTCGACCGCCACTTCGCCCCGGACATCGAGACCGTCACCGCGCAGGTGCGCGCGGGCGCCTACGCCAAGCACTCGCCGCTGCGCTTCGAGTCCGAGGCCGCCGCCCCCCCGTGAGCGCCCCGGCCTGGAAGAAGATCCACGACCACGTCCTCGCGAAGATCCGCGCGGGCCGCTGGGTCGAGGGCGACCGGGTCCCGTCGGAAGCGGAGCTTTGCGAGCGCTTCGGTGTGGCGCGCATGACCGTGGGCCGCGCGCTGCGCGAACTCGTAGCCGCGCAGGTCGTGGTGCGGGTGAAGGGCGCGGGCACCTTCGTCGCGCCGCCGCGCCACCATGCGACCGTGGTCGAGATCCGCAGCATCGCCGACGAGATCGCCGCCAGCGGGCGTCGCCACGAGACGGAGGTCCTGCTGCTCGAGAAGTCCGCGGCCGATGCGGCGCTCGCCGTGCTGATGGGCGTGAAGCGCGGCGCCCGGCTTTTCCATTCCCGGCTCCTGCACCGCGACGACGGCGTGCCGCGCCAGCTCGAGGAGCGCTGGGTGAACCCCGCGCTCGCGCCCGATTTCCTCGCGCAGGATTTCACGCGCACGACGCCCAACGAGTACCTCACGCGCGCCGCACCGTTGGAGCAGGTGGAATACGGCATCGAGGCGCGCCAGCCCGACGCCGAGACCCGCCGGCGCCTCGCCATGGGCCGCGACGAGCCCTGCCTGCTGCTTCGCCGGCGCACCTGGTCCCGCGGGCGCGTGGCCTCGGCGGCGCGGCTGTGGCATCCCGGCAACCGGCACCAGTTCACGGGTAGGTTCTGATATGCGTGTCCATGTCGCGGGGATAGCGGGCCAATGCGCAGATGCGACGCTGCGCGCTGCGGGAAGCGACGAAGGGGAGGCGGTCGGGGATGGCAGAAGCGTTTCCAACTCCTGGGCTCGCAAGCGTGACCGTCGAATGGGTGCCCAAGAAATCGGGGCCAGGCAACACACGCCAGGCCCCGATTTCTTACCCATTGGCGGAAGGCGCCGCTTCGCTGTGCCATCCCGACGGTCGCGAGCCAAGGAGTTGGAAACGCTTCTGCCATCCCCGGCCCCTGCTGCTGGGCAGCGTGGCGCATCGGGCTGCGGACGCGCGCGTTGCGGTGTCGCGGTGATCGGCGCCCAGACCACCTCGGCATCGAACGTGCACGGTCCGGCGTTCGGCCACTCGACGCCGTTTCCACGGAGCGCGAAGGGGAGGCGGCGGGAGAAGTCGATGCGGATCCTTGGCACGCGACCGTCGCGGGCGGGTGAGCGAAGCGCCCCCGTCTGTAGATGGGTGGAAATCCGGGGCCTGGCGTGTGTTGCCTGGCCCCGGATTTCCGGGCACCCATCCGACGGTCACGCTTGCGTGCCCAGGATCCGCATCGACTTCTTCCGCCGCCTCCGCATGAATCCCCAATCCGGAACGACACGCCCATGAACGACCTGAACGCGACCCCGACCACCGATCCGCGCGTCGACACGACCCGTCGCATCCGCGCGCCGCGCGGCACCGAAATCACGTGCAAGAGCTGGCTCACCGAGGCCGCGTACCGGATGATCCAGAACAACCTCGACCCCGAGGTGGCGGAGCACCCCGAGTCACTCGTCGTCTACGGGGGCATTGGCCGGGCCGCGCGCAACTGGGCGTGCTTCGACGCGATCCTCGAGACGCTGCGCCGGCTGGGCGACGACGAGACGCTCCTCGTCCAGAGCGGCAAGCCCGTGGGCGTCTTTCGCACCCACGCCGACGCGCCGCGCGTGCTCATCGCCAATTCCAACCTCGTGCCGCACTGGGCGACGTGGGAGCACTTCAACGAGCTCGACCGCAAGGGGCTCATGATGTTCGGCCAGATGACCGCGGGCTCGTGGATCTACATCGCGAGCCAGGGCATCGTGCAGGGCACCTACGAGACCTTCGTGGCGGTCGCGAAGCAGCACTTCGGCGGCAAGGCCGCGGGGCGCTGGATCCTCACGGGCGGGCTGGGGGGCATGGGCGGGGCGCAGCCGCTTGCGGCGACGATGGCGGGGTTTTCGATGCTCGCGGTGGAATGCGACGCAACGCGGATCGCCATGCGCCTGAAGACGCGCTACCTCGACCGCGAGGCCGCGACGCTGGACGAGGCGCTCGGCCTCATCGAAGCGGCGCGCAAGGACGGCAAGCCCGTGTCCGTGGGGCTCCTCGGCAATGCGGCCGATGTCTTCGCCGAACTCGTGCGCCGCCAGATCACGCCCGACGTGGCGACCGACCAGACCTCCGCCCACGACCCCGTGCACGGCTACCTGCCGCAGGGCTGGACCGTGGCCCGGTGGCGCGAACTCCAGCAAAGCGACCCGCAATCAATCGTGCAGCCGGCCAAGCAGTCCATGGCGCACCAGGTGGAGGCGATGCTGGCACTGCAGGCGCGCGGCGCGGCGACCCTCGACTACGGCAACAACATCCGCCAGATGGCGCTCGAGATGGGTGTCGCGAACGCCTTCGATTTCCCCGGCTTCGTTCCCGCCTATGTCCGCCCGCTCTTCTGCGAGGGCAAGGGGCCGTTCCGCTGGGTGGCGCTCTCGGGCGACCCGGAGGACATCTACCGCACCGACGCGAAGGTGAAGGAGTTGCTGCCGGACGACGCGGACCTGCACCACTGGCTGGACATGGCGCGCGAAAGGATCGCGTTCCAGGGTTTGCCGGCGCGCATCTGCTGGGTGGGCGTGAACGATCGTTTTCGACTCGGCCTCGCCTTCAACGAGATGGTGCGCACGGGCGAACTCAAGGCCCCCATCGTGATCGGGCGCGATCACCTGGACACCGGCTCGGTCGCGAGCCCGAACCGCGAGACCGAGGCGATGCGCGACGGCTCCGATGCGGTCTCCGACTGGGCTTTCCTCAACGCGCTCCTGAACACCGCGAGTGGCGCCACCTGGGTGTCGATCCACCACGGCGGCGGCGTCGGCATGGGCTTCGCGCAGCACGCCGGGCTCGTGATCGTCGCCGACGGCAGCGAGGCCGCGGACCGGCGCCTCGAGCGCGTGCTCTTCAACGACCCGGCCAGCGGCGTCATGCGCCACGCCGATGCGGGCTACCCGCTCGCGATCGAGACCGCGAAGCAGGCCGGCCTCCACCTGCCGATGCTGGGCGAGGGGTAGCGAGCCTTGGCGCGACTCGACGCCGACCTGCTGCTGCGCAACGCGCGGCTCGTCACGCTCGCGGGCGACACCGGCTGGGGGCTGGTGGAGCAGGGCGCACTCGCGGCGCGCGACGGCGCCATTGCCTGGGTGGGCCCGGAGTCCGCGCTGCCCGCAGGGGAGGTGCTGCGCGAAGTGGACCTCGCGGGCGCGCTGGTGACGCCGGGCCTGGTCGATTGCCACACGCATCTCGTTTACGCGGGAAACCGCTACGGGGAGTTCGAGCGCCGCCTGGAGGGCGCGAGCTACGAGGAGATCGCGCGCGCGGGGGGCGGCATCGCTTCCACCGTGCGGGCCACGCGGGCGGCGAACGAGGCGCAGCTCCTGTCCCAGAGCCGCCCGCGCTTCGCGAGCCTCTGCGCCGAAGGCGTGACGACGATCGAGATCAAGTCCGGCTACGGGCTCGACCGGGCGAGCGAGGCGAAGATGCTGCGCGTCGCCCGCGCGCTCGGCCGGGAGTCCGGCCGCACGGTGCGCACCACGTTCCTGGGCGCGCACGCGCTGCCGCCGGAGTACGAAGGCCGTGCCGATGCCTACATCGACCACCTCGGCTCCGACATGCTGCCGGCCCTCGCGGCCGAGGGGCTGGTCGATGCGGTGGACGCCTTCTGCGAGACGATCGGCTTCACGCCCGCGCAGGTCGCGCGCCTCTTCGACGCCGCCGCCGCGCTCGGCCTGCCGGTGAAGCTCCACGCCGAGCAGCTCTCGGACCAGGGCGGCGCCGCGCTTGCCGCGCGCTACCGGGGGCTTTCCGCGGACCACCTCGAATGGCTCTCGCCGGAGGGCATCGGCGCGATGGCGCGCTCGGGCACCGTGGCGGTGCTGCTGCCCGGCGCGTTTCATTTCCTGCGCGAGACGCGCGCGCCGCCCATCGAGCAGCTCCGCGCGGCGGGCGTGCCCATGGCGGTCGCGACCGATCTCAATCCCGGCACGTCCCCCTTGGCCTCGCTCCTCGCGGCGATGAGCCTCGCCTGCACGCACTTCCGTCTCACGCCCGCCGAGGCGCTGCGCGGTGCGACCCACGTGGGCGCGCGAGCCCTGGGGCTTGCCGACCGCGGGCGACTCGCCGTGGGCCAGCGCGCCGATATCGCGGTCTGGGCGCTCGACCATCCCGCGGGGCTCGCCGCGCACCTCGGGTTCAACGCGCTCCTGCACACCTTCGTTGCCGGGGAGGAAAGCCATGTCCTTCGAATTGCTGCCCACTGACCCGGCGCTCTGGCGCGGCCGCGTGGACACGGGGGAGGAGGGCGACGCCACGCGCTGGCACCAGCACGTGAAGCCGTGGCTGCGCGGATCGCCCCGCGGCGTGGCGCTCGTGGGTTTCGCCTGCGACCTGGGCGTGCGCAGGAACCACGGGCGTCCCGGCGCGGCCGCGGGGCCGGTGGCCATCCGGCGCGTCCTCGCGAGCCTCGCGTGGCACCAGGAGCTTCCGGTGTGGGACGCGGGCGACGTTCACGTGAATGAGGCGGGCGACGACCTCGAGGGTGGGCAGGCCTATCTCGCCGGAACGGTCGCGGATCTCCTCGACGAAGGCCACCGGGTGATCGTGCTGGGCGGCGGGCACGAGCTCGCGTTCGGAAGCTTCTCCGGGCTCGCGCGGCACACGGCGTCCCCGGGCGCGACGATCGGCGTGGTGAACGTCGACGCGCACTTCGACCTGCGGGCCGGGGAACGCGCGACCTCCGGCACGCCTTTTCGCGAGATCGCCGAGCATTGCGCGGCCGCCGGCCGGCCGTTTCGCTACCTCTGCCTTGGCGTGAACCGGGATGCCAACACGCGCGCGCTCTTCGAGACGGCGCAAAGGCTGGGCGCGCAGTGGCAACTCGACGAAAACATGGGAGCGGGCCAGTTCCAGCAAGTGCGTGATCGACTCGCCGCTTTCGTGGACGGTGTCGATCGCGTGCAACTGTCCATCGACCTGGACGCGCTGCCCGCAGCCGTGGCGCCGGGCGTCTCGGCGCCGGCGGCGCGCGGCGTGGCGCTGGAACTCGTCGAGGCGATCGTGGGCGACGTGGTGGCGAGCGGCAAGCTCGCGCTCGCAGACATCGCGGAGCTCAATCCCGCGTTCGACCTCGACGGCCGGACGGCGCGGGTCGCGGCGAGGCTTGCCGCGCGGCTCTCGCGCTAGGGCCCGGAAACCGGCCGGCGCCGGGACGGCGTCAGCGCGACGCGACCGCCGTCGCGTCGATCTGCTCGATCTGCGCGAGATTCGCGGGCGAGCGCAGCGAAGCGGAGATCGCCCGGAACATCCCGATCGGGTCCTCGCGGTCGCCTTCGCTGAACTTGACGATGACCGTGCGCGACTCCGGGTCCACGAAGACGTACTGGCCCTGGTGGCCGTAGGCGTAGAAGTCGCCCTGGCTCGCCGGCGGCGTCCACCAGAGGTGCTGGTGGCGGTAGCCGTCCTTCGTGCGGATGCCGTGCAGCACGCGGCGGCCCGCCCAGGGCTCGGGAACCAACTGGGCTCCGTCCCACCGCCCGGCGTCGAGATACAGGCGGCCGAAGCGGGCGAAGTCGCGGGCGCGGGCGCTGATGCAGCAGAAGGCCTTCTCCGAGCCGCCTTCCCGGTCGAGCGCCCAGAGCGCCTCGGATTCCATACCGAGCGGCTTCCAGAGCTTCTCCGCCAGGTAGGCGGAGGGCGTCATGCCGGTCGCAGCCTCGAGCACGAACGCGAGCACCTGCACGTCGGCCTCGCTGTAGCGCCAGTCTTCCGAGAGCCCCTGCGCGGGAACCGAGCGCGCGACCACGTCGTACAGGTCGTCGCCGTAGTAGAACTGCGCGCGGCCGGGCAGCAACGACGGCGCGTCCCCGACGCCGGAAGTCATGGTGAGGAGCTTTCGCAGCGTGACCGCGCCATAGGCGGTTTCCGCCAGTTCGGGCCGGTAGTTCCCGACCGTGGCGTCCAGCGCGAGGACGCCGTCGCCCACCGCGATGCCGACGAGTGTCGCGACGATCGCCTTGGCGATGGAGAAGGAATTGAGGAGCGAACGCTCGTCGTAGCCACGGGAGTAGCGTTCGTAGATGATGCGGTCTTCGCGCATCACCACGAAGGCGACGGTTCGCGTGTCTTCCAGGTGCCGACCCAGCTCATGGAGGGCGCCGCGCTCGTCGGGAACCCGGAGGTTCGCCAGGAAAGGGGGGATCCGGGCGAGCGTTCCCAGCCGGGAGGGCGCGCCGGCCGTGGCGACGGAGCGGTTGGGAAAGATCTTGTAGTCGTCCAGGTCGGCAGTATTGTGGACGACGGTTTTCAGGAGCGTGCAGCCCTGGAGGAGGGCGAGGGCGGCGGCGGCAACGAATCTGGCGAGGTTCACGGCGATCTCCCGGCGATGCGTGTAGGCGCATCAAAGGAGACCGCCGGCAGAAGGTACTGACGAAAAGCTCAAGGATCGACGAACAAAGAATTGCGTCTATAAAACAAGACGTTACGACTTTCCTGGCGGTGCTTTCGACATGGAAAACCAGAAGCCGGAGACGAGAGGCCAGGCCAGGCGCGAGCTTCGGGTCGGGGATTGGCTCGTGGATTCGGCCTTGAACGAGGTGCGGCGCGGCGACGAGGCGATTCGCCTGGAGCCGAAGGCGATCGAAGTGCTGGTCTACCTCGCGGGGAAGGCGGGGGACGTGGTCGGACGGGAAGCGCTGCTTTCGGCCGTGTGGCCCGGCGTGGTGGTCGGGGATGATGCGCTGACCCAGGCGATCGCGAAGCTTCGCAAGGCGCTGGGCGACGAGGCCCACAGCCCGCGGTACATCGAGACGATCTCGAAACGCGGCTACCGCCTGCTCGCTCCGGTCGGCGGCGGGGAAGCGGGTCCCGCGGAAACCGCGAAGGACGCGAAGCCCCGGGCCCCGTCGAGACGCCGCGCCCTCTGGCTCGCCGCCGCGGTCGCCATCCTCCTCGCCACCGCAGGCGTGATCCGCGGCTTCCCGGAGATCGGCGGGGCGCTCGGCCTGTCCTGGCCGCTGGTCGCGAACGATGGAGGGCCGGCGCGCGCGAGGCCGGTGATCGCGGTCCTTCCGCTCGCCAACCTGAGCGGCGACGCGGCCCGCGACTACTTCAGCGACGGCGTGACGGAGGACATCATCGCCGCGCTCGGGCGCTATTCAGCCCTGAGGGTCATGTCTCGCGCCGCCGTCGAGCCGTTCCGGAACCGGCCGGTCGCGCCGAAGGCCCTTCGCAGCGAGCTGGGCGCGCGCTACGTCCTGAAGGGCAGCGTGCGCGAGTCAGGCGGAAGGCTGCGGGTCGCGGTCGAGCTGAGCGACACGGAAAAGGGGACGGTGATCTGGTCCGACCGCTACGAGGGCGAGGGAAAGGACGTGTTCGACATCCAGGACCGGATCACGACGAACATCGTCGGGGCTCTCGCGGTCAAGGTGAGCCGGGTGGAGCAGGAACGCGCTTCCTCACGGCCGGTGGGGAACCTCGAGGCCCACGATCTCGTGCTGCGGGCGCGCGCGCTGATCTATCGCGTGTCCCGGGAAAACAACCGCCAGGCCCGAGAGTTGCTCGCCCGGGCTGTCCAGCTCGAGCCCGATTACGCCGAAGCGTACGTGGCGCTCGCCCATGCGGAGTACCGGCGCGCCGATCAGGGATGGGTGGAGGATCCCGAAGAGGCGACACGTCGTGTCGAGGCCTATGCGCGAAAGGCATTGAGCCTCGACGACACGGGCGCCCACGCGCGCGCCCACGCCCAGCTCTCGCGGATGTATGCCCAGCGGGGCGATCTCGACCAGGCGCTGGCCGAATCGGATCTCTCGATCGCCCTCAACCCGAGCGATACCGTTGCGCTCTATTCGCAGGGCTCCGCGCTGGTCTGGCTGGGCCGGACGCAGGAAGCGATCGCCGTTCTCGAGACGGTGCGCCGGTTCGATCCCAGTCTCGACGACATCATGCTGCCGCTTGCCTACTACCTGGCGGGAAGGGATCGCGACGCCCTGGCCAGCGTCGAAGCGGCGATCGCCCAAAGCCCGGAAGTGCCCCTGCTGCACGCGGTGCGCGCGGCGACGCTCGGCCGGATGGGCATGAAGGACGAGGCGAGGGAAGCGGTTGCCCGGCTTCGACGCGTGGCCCCGTTCGCCCGGGCGGATCTCTTCGCCTCCCAGCTGCGCGATCGCGCGCAGGCAGCGGGCTTCCACGACAGCCTGAGGAACGCGGGGCTGCGGGAAGCGCTACCTCCGTAGCGCGTCCCAGTTCTTCTGCGCGAGTGCCTGCATTCCGGCGGGGTCCGCGCGCATCCTTTCCCTCGCCGCGAGACCCACTTCGCGACTCTTGCCGGACCCGAACAGGAAGAGCTTGCCGTCGACGATGGTCCAGATATCCGGATCGCCTTCGTTGCGGATGCCCTTGGTCATCGAGCCCGTGCAGTAGCCGGAAAAGCGCGGTGCGTAGCGGTCCGGGTCGCCGGCGAAAAGGTCTCGATTGGCCGCGCTCGCGAATTGGTAGCGGGCGCCATCCCAGTCATGGGAAAAGCGCGCCGATCCCATCACGGGCTTGCCTTCGGTGAAATAGGCCACGGGATCGTGGCCCTTCATGACGAGGCGAGGCTCCGATCCGGTGGTCTGGGCGAAAGCCGAAAGACAGGCGATGCAGGCAATTGCCGTCACCGCCGCTGCGTGGAGCGCTCTCGCGATTCTCATGGTTTTCCTCCGTGTGCGAGCCGAAACGCCGCGCCAGCATACGCCTTTCCGCGGGCACCTACCGCCGGTCGAACTTCACGGAAAGTACCAGCGAGCTCTGGGTCCTGCCCACGCCGGGCAGCGTTCCGATCGCATCGAGCACCCCGTCGATCTCCTCTGTCGTCTCGCCTTCGACGAAGACGAGGCTGTCGAAGGCGCCGCTGATCGCGTAGACGCCGTGCACCTGCGGGATCGCGCGCAGGGCCTCGACGACGGCCTCGCCCTGCCGCGGGTCGACGCTCAGGAGCACGTGCACGCGCAGCATCCGGCCCTGCACGCGGGAATGCAGCCGCACCGTGTAGCCGGCCACCACGCCGTCGCGCTCCAGGCGCTTCATCCGCTCGAGCACCGTGGTGCGGGCGACGCCCAGCTTGCGGGCGAGCGCGGCCGTGCTCATGCGCGCGTCCTCGCGCAGCAGGGCGAGGAGCTTGCGGTCCGCCTCATCGATTTGGTCGTTTCGTCGCATGATGTCGTCATAATGTATCAATTACTGCGCCATACCGTCAATATAAGGGCTTCACTCTGACATTGCCGGTTGGTAAAGTGAGTGATTCAGCATCGAGGGGAGCGGTCATGGGCAAGTCGAAGGTGGTACTGGCGGGCGCCGGCAAGATCGGCGAGGCGATCGTGGCGCTGCTCACGCAGGCCGGCGACTTCGAGATCACGGTCCTCGAGCAGGACGCGGAGCGGCTTCGCGAATTCGAGGGCACGGGTGTTCGCGCGGTCGCGGGGGCCCTGGGCGACGAGGGCGAACTCGTGAAGGTGCTGCGCGGCCAGGACGCCGTCATCTCCGCGTGCCCCTATTTCCTCACGCCGCTGGTCGCGAGTGCCGCGCGCGAGGCCCGCGTGCACTACTTCGACCTGACCGAGGACGTGGCCTCCACGCGCGTGGTGAAGAAGCTCGCCGACGGGGCGCCAACCGCGTTCGTGCCGCAATGCGGGCTCGCGCCCGGCTTCATCTCGATCGCCGCGCACGCTGCCACCCTCGGTTTCGAGAGCCTTCGCGACGTGCGCATGCGCGTGGGCGCGCTCCCCATCTACCCGAGCAACGCCCTCAAGTACAACCTCACCTGGAGCACCGACGGGCTGATCAACGAGTACTGCAATCCCTGCGAGGCGATCGTCGACGGGTCCGTGCGCGAGGTGCCGGCGCTCGAGGAGATCGAGGAGTTCTCCCTCGACGGCGTGGGCTACGAGGCGTTCAACACCTCCGGCGGGCTGGGCACGCTCTGCGAGACGCTGGGCGGGAAGGTGGAGAACCTCAACTACAAGACGGTGCGCTATCCCGGCCACCGCGACATCGTGAAGATGCTCGTGCGCGACCTGCGCCTCGCGCAGCACCGCGACGTCCTGAAGAGCGTCTTCGAGTCCGCGATCCCGATGACCAAGCAGGACCTGGTCCTGGTGTTCGTCACCGTCACGGGTCACAAGGAGGGCCGCCTCACGCAGGAGACTTTCGTGAGGAAGGTCTACGCGAAGCGCGTGAACGGGCACCTTCTCTCGGCCATCCAGCTCACCACCGCGGCCGGGATCTGCGCGATGGTGGACCTGCAGCGCGAAGGCCGGCTTCCGCAGCGCGGCTTCGTGCGCCAGGAAGAGGCCTCCCTCGAGGATTTCCTCGCCAACCGCTTCGGCCGCCACTACGCGGGCGACGCAAACCTCTCGCCGGAGAAGCACCATGACCATGCCGAAACACTCCGCGCTGCCTGAGCGCGCGCGCGCCATCGCCCTCGCGCTCGGCGTAGACCTGCGCGCCCTGGCGGGCGAGGGCGTGCGCGCCCGCACGCCCATCACCGGCGAGACGCTCGCCGAGCTTCGGGCGCACACCGCGGCCGAGGCCGCCGCCGCCGTGGAGGCCGCGCACCGCGCCTTCCTCGACTGGCGCCCGGTCCCCGCGCCCCGGCGCGGCGAGGTGGTGCGCGCCTTCGGCGAGCGCCTGCGCGCGCACAAGGACGAACTCGGCGAGATGGTCTCGATCGAGACCGGGAAGGTCCTCTCCGAGGGGCGCGGCGAGGTGCAGGAGATCATCGACATCTGCGACTTCGCGGTGGGACTGTCGCGGCAGCTCCACGGCCTGACCATCGCCACCGAGCGCCCGGGCCACCGCATGATGGAAACCTGGCACCCGCTCGGCGTGTGCGGGGTGATCACCGCGTTCAACTTTCCCGCGGCGGTGTGGGGGTGGAATGCGGCGCTCGCTTTCGTCTGCGGCGATGCCGTGGTGTGGAAGCCCTCGGAGAAGGCCACGCTCACCGCGCTCGCCTGCCACGCGCTGTGGAAACGCACGCTCGCGGCCTTCCCCGATCTCCCGCAGGGGATCGGCGAAATCGTGATCGGTGATGCCGCCGCGGCCGCGGCCCTGGTCGACGGCCCCCGGGTGCCGCTCGTGAGTGCGACCGGCAGCACGCGCATGGGCGCGGCGGTGGCCCCGCGCGTGGCGGCGCGCTTCGGGCGCGCGATCCTGGAGCTGGGCGGCAACAATGCCGCGATCGTGGCCCCGAGCGCGGACCTGGACCTCGCCGTGCGCGCGATCGCGTTCTCCGCGGTCGGCACCGCCGGGCAGCGCTGCACGTCGCTGCGGCGCCTGATCGTCCACGAGTCGATCCGCGACGACCTCGTCGCCCGGCTGAAACGCGCCTACGCGAGCCTCACGATCGGCAACCCGCTCGATGCGGGCGTGCTGGTCGGTCCGCTCATCGACCGCGCCGCCTTCGACGCGATGCAAGCCGCGCTCGCGGCGGCGAGGGCCGAGGGCGCGGTCGTCTCCGGCGGCGCGCGGCGGGAAATGCCCGGCGCTCCCGACGCCTGGTACGCGGAACCCGCGATCTGCGAGGCGGCCGTGCAGGGCGACGTGGCGAGGCGGGAGACCTTCGCGCCCATCCTGCACGTGGTGCCGTGGCGCGATCTGGGCGAGGCCATCGCCATCCAGAACGACGTGCCGCAGGGGCTCGCATCGAGCATCTTCACGCGGGACCTCGGAGAGGCGGAACTCTTCCTGTCCGCGGTGGGCAGTGACTGCGGCATCGCCAACGTGAACATCGGCCCGAGCGGCGCGGAGATCGGCGGCGCCTTCGGCGGCGAGAAGCAGACCGGCGGCGGGCGCGAATCCGGGAGCGACGCGTGGAAGGCCTACATGCGCCGGGCCACCAACACCGTGAACTACTCGCGGGACCTGCCGCTCGCCCAGGGCGTCACGTTCGACATCGGGTAGGGCGGGGGCGCAGGCCCCGGCCTGCCCGGCTTCAGTCGCGCCGGGCCTTCAGGATTTCGAGCACTTCCCGGAAGCGCGCGTTCTCGCAGCCGCGCAGCCACTCGAAGACGATCATCTCGACCGTCGCCAGCACCGCGCCCGACTGGCGCAGCCGGGCGAGGGCGAACTCGTGGTCGACCGCGTTGCGCGTGCCGCAGGCGTTCGCGGCCACCCACACGCCGAACCCCGCGCGCAGGAGCCCGTGCGCGGTCTGCAGCAGGCACACGTGCGTCTCGCAGCCGGCGATCACGATGTCCGTGGGCGCGGGCCGGCCGTGCACGCGCAGCACCTCGGCGAGCCCGTCCTCGCAGCCGTCGAAATGCATCTTCGCGTGGGTGATCTCGCATCGCTTGCGGATGCCGGAGGCATTCGGCCCGAGCCCGTCCGGGTTCTGCTCCGTGCCGATCACGCGGATGCCGAGTGCGCGCGCGCAATCGGCGAGGCGCTCGGCCTCGGAGACCACCACCGATCCGCCGCGGATCGCCGGCAGCAGCCGCTGCTGGTAGTCCACCAGCACCACCGCACAGCGGCCGGAGTCGATCGTGACGTTCACGCGGCGCTCCCCGCGCTCACAGCATCACGTTCACGATGGCGTTTCCGATCCCCACGAGCGCCGCCCCGGAGATGAGGCCGGCGCAGATGGGCTCGCAGCCTTCCACCCAGAAGGTGTGCCCTTTCGTGCCGGGCGTGCGGTGGCGGCGCCCCGCGATCCAGAAGATCATCGCGCCCACCCACATGGCGAAGGTGGCCTCTGGCGGCAGCACGACGCCCAGCCCCACGGAGACCGACGACAGGGGAAAGCGCGATTTCGTCGCCAGGCGCGCGATCTCGATGGCGGCGGCGGAGACCGCGGCCACGACCATGGAGACGATGGCCGAATCCGGCAGGCTCGTGAGGCCCTTGGTGATGATGTCGGCCACCCCCTTCCACTGCAGCGCCGCGGGCATCGCGAACTGCTCGGAGACGATGGTCGCGGTCGTGCGCACGCCGTTCGCGTCCGCGGGCAGGAAGAGCAGGAAGTAGAGCGGCACGCAGGCGAGCGCGCCTGCGAAGAGCCCGATCACGTGGCCCATGGCCTGCTGGCGCGGCTTGGCTCCCAGCATGTAGCCGGGCTTGATGTCGGAGAGGAGATTCGCCGCGTTCGAGGCGATCTCCGCGGTCATGCCGGCGGGTATCAGGTTGCTCGCCGGGTTCGTGCGGTCGATCGCACCCATGGTGAACTGGGTGATCTTGGAGAGCGCCCCCGTGGGCGTCCAGGACGTGAGGGCCATCGAGTTGGTGCAGATGATCGTGAGCACGAAGATGAGCGGCAGCGACACGAAGGCGAGGAGCCACGGCACGCCGAAGAACGCGTGCGTGACCCACGCGCCGAGCACGCTGAAGAGCGGGATGCCCGCCGCCGAAATCCAGATCGGGAACTCGATGTGGGAGAGCACGTCGGCTCCGGCGTCCTTCCTGCCGCGCAGCGACTTGAACACGCTGCGGAAGAGCTCCGGCCGGCCGAAGAGGCTCACGAGCGAGCCCACCACCATCATGGTCACGCCCCACCACAGCGACCACTGGTTCACGATCTCGGCGCGCGAGATCGGGATCGGCACGCCCGTGGCCGAGACGCGCTGCACGATGTCGCCCGCCTGGATCATGAGGGGGGCGAGGATCACGAAGTTCACGAACGCGCCCAGCAGGCAGCTCGTGGCCACCACGATGCCCATGAGCCCGCCCACGCCGAGCATCGCCGCGTCCAGCGTGAGGCGCAGCCCCAGCTGGCGGATGTCGGTGCCGAGGATCTTCGGGATCCACAGGTTCGCCTGCGCCGCCGCGGCGTAGTAGTAGGCGTCCAGGCGGTCGTGGAAGACCCACGCTTCCTTGAGACCCGCCCAGAGATCCATGCGCAGGAGCTTCAGCTGCACGAGCTTCATCCAGCCGTCGCTCACGATCATCTGGTAGAGCCCCGTGAAGAGCGCGGTGTAGCCCAGGAGCCGCGCCTTGTACATCCCGCTGCGGCGGCTCCTGTGTAGAGGGCATCGAGCACGACGCCGCAGGCGCGGCCTTCGGGGAAGGGCAGCTGCTCCTCGTTGATGAAGCGGCGCTTCATGGGGAAGGCGAGCAGCACCCCGATCATGGAGACCACCACCATCCACACCACCATCTGCCACCACGGGATGATCCGGCCCGTGACCAGCATGTAGGCCGCGAGGCTCGAGGTGAGGGGGGCGACCACGTAGCCTGCGGCCGTGGCGATGGACTGCGTGCAGTTGTTCTCGAGGATCGTGAAGTCGGTGGCGAGCCCCGCGCCGTGCATGGCGCGAAAGAGCGCGAAGGCGAGGATCACCGAGGTGAGGCCGACGCCGATGGTGATGCCGGTCTTGCCGGAGATGTAGAGCCCGGTCGCCGCGAGCACGCCGCCCAGCAGGAACCCGGTCGCGGCCGAGCGGATCGTGAGCTGCGGCATGTCGCCGCGGAACACGTTCGCGAGCCACCACTGGTCCTTCTGCGCCCGCGTCCAGGTGCGGACCTGTCCTTCGTCGAGTTGCAGCAGCGCCATGTATCGTCGGGTCCGGGGCGGGTGGAAGCCGGCCCCGCCCGGGGCCCGCTGCCGGCGAGAATACCCTAGCGCAGGCTAAGCCGGCGCTGGGTCTCGGAAACGAACTCCTCCATTTCCGGGTCGAGCGCGCTCCTCGAGGAGACGATGCCGATCGGCTCGCCGTTCTCGACCACGGGAACGTGCCGGAAGCCGTTGTCGTGCATGAGCAGCAGCGCTCTGCCGAAGATCTCGTCGGGATCGACGGCGATGGGGTCCCGCGTCATCACCTCCCCGATACGCGTCGTGGCGACGTCCAGGCCCGCCGCGACCACGCGGAACACGGCGTCGCGTTCGGTGAAGATCCCCACGAGCCGCTTTTTCTCCACCACCATGACCGCGCCGACATTCTTCTCGGCCATGAGCTTCGCGGCCTTGGCCACGGTGGTCTCCGGCGGCGCCACGAGGCGGCGCTTGCGGTCCATGACGCTCCTTACCCGCTGGCTGTACATGGCGTGCTCCTCCTACGCGTCGAGGCTAGGGGGGCGGTGCGCGAAGGGTTGACGAGGATCAACTACCGGGGAACTTGCGCCGTTCGACGCGGCAGATCGCGTGCGCCCATGTGCTGCTCGAGCGGCGCAAACTCGCCGCGGCGTGCCCGGGTCGTCGAAGACCTCATGAAGACGTGCGATGCTCCGGAGACGCAGGCAGCCCGGACTTGCGCGCGCGGTAGGAGAAGCCGCAGATCGTTGCGCCTGCCAGCGCGCCGACCACCATGCCGCCCAGCCCTGCGGGCTGGCTGAGGACAGGGTGAGCGTGCAGCCGAGGACCAGGCATTCGCTCCCCGAAAGTCCCAGCGCATTTCCGTGGAACAGGGAGATCACGAAGATCGTCAGCCAACCCAGCGCCAATCCTGCGAGCGCACCCCAGAAGACGTGTTTGCCGGAGCCGGGGATGAAACGGAATGGATCCGGACATGATGCACCTCCACGCCAGGGCGGGTATCCGCCATGTTGGGGCCGGTGGTGTCCGGCTCGGCGCTCGACCTGCCGCCCTGCCCCGGGGCGCGCCTGAAGCGCCCCTCACTCTGAATGCTCACCTTCGCCCCGGTGCCTGTCCTGCTCCAGGTCAACCTGCAGCGAAATAGGCGGGCCCGGGGCCGTCGGCTGGCGCGACTTCCCGCCCGGAAGCATCGGGCGCCGCCTGCACCGCCGCCCGGTCCGCGCTCAGCGCCGCCGGTAGGCGATGCGGTAGATCGCGTTCGCGTGGTCGTCGGAGACGAGCAGCGCACCGTCGGGCATCACCTGGACGTCCACCGGCCGGCCCCAGGCCGTGTCGTTCCCGGCATCGAGGAAACCCTCGGCGAAGACCGCGTGCTCGACCACCTTGCCGCCCTCCACCTTCGCGCGCATCACGCGGTAGCCGCTCTTCTTCGAGCGGTTCCACGAGCCGTGCTCGGCGATGAAGCTCTGGCTGCGATACTCGGGCGGGAACATCGCGCCCGTGTAGAAGCGCATGCCCAGCGAAGCCACGTGGGCGCCGAAGCGCTGCGCGGGCGGCGTGAACTCCGCGCAGCGGCGTGCGCGCCCGAAGTCGGGGTCGGCCGCGTCGCCGCCGTGGCAGAACGGGAAGCCGAAGTGCATGCCGGGCCGGGGCGCGTGGTTCAGCTCGTCCGGCGGCACGTCGTCGCCCATCATGTCGCGGCCGTTGTCGGTGAACCACAGTTCCTTCGTCTGCGGGTGCCAGTCGAAGCCGACGGTATTGCGCACGCCCCGCGCCACGACCTCCATGGCCGAGCCGTCGGGCTTCAGGCGCGTGATAGAGGCGTAGGGGTCCTCGCGCTCGCACACGTTGCACGGCGCGCCCACGGGCACGTAGAGCCAGCCGTCGGGCCCGAAGCGGATGAATTTCCACCCGTGGTGGCGGTCCGTGGGGTACTGGTCGTAGACCAGTACGGGCGGCGGGGCCTTCGGCAGGCTCGCCTCGATCGCGTCGTAGCGCCAGACGCGGTTCACCTCGGCCACGAAGAGCGCGCCGCCCTGCACCGCCACGCCGTTGGGCATGTTCAGGCCCGTGGCGATGGTCACGGTTTCCAGCGCCTTTACGCCGTCGTGGCGTATGGCGTAGACATTTCCCGCGGTGCGCGTGGAGACGAAGAGCCAGCCCTTCTCGCCGAGCGCCATGGAGCGTGCGTTCTTCACGTCGGCAGCGAAGACGGTGATCTCGAACCCGGGCGGCAGCTTGACGCGCTCGAGCGGCAGGGGAGGCGAGCGCCGGGGCGGCGGCCAGGGCGAGCGCGAGGAAGAGGCGTGCGGTCATCGGGATTGCTCCGGGAGTGTGGGGTTCGGTCGGCCGCGGCTTTCCGCGATCCTACGCGCTCACGAAGCGCAGTTCGGCGGCGGGCACGGAAAGTGCGACCGCCGTGCCCGGGGCGATGGGTGCGCGGCCGCGGGCGTGGGGTATGTCCGCGGTCACCACGGCCGCGCCCACGCGGATCTCGTAGCGCAGGAACTCGCCCAGGAATTCCGCGCCTTCCACGGCGCCGTCGAGCGCGAGCCCGGGGGGCGCGGCGTCGCCCTCCACGAAATGCACGGCGTGGGGGCGGAAGGCGAGGTCGAAGTCCCCGGAAGGGGGTTCGACGATGCCAGCCGGCAGCGTCACCTCGCCCAGTTTCGGCGACGAGAAGCGCAGCGCGCCGCCTTCCCGGCGGAAGGCGCCCGCGAAGAGGTTCACGGAACCCACGAACTGGGCGACGAAGCGATTCACCGGGAAGTCGAAGAGATCCATCGGCGTGCCCACCTGCTGGATCACGCCCTCGTCCATCACCGCGATGCGGTGGCAGGTGGTGAGCGCCTCCTCCTGGTCGTGGGTGACGAAGATCGTGGTGATGCCCAGGCGCCGCTGCAGCTTCACCAGCTCCTGGCGCGTCTGCACGCGCAGCTTCGCATCGAGGTTGGAGAGCGGCTCGTCCAGGAGCAGCACCTGCGGCTCGATGGCGAGCGTGCGCGCGATGGCCACGCGCTGCTGCTGGCCGCCGGAGAGCTGGCCCGGGCGGCGCTTGCCGAGGGCGGAAAGCCCCACCAACTCGAGCGCCGCGGCCACCTTCTCGCGGATCTCGTCGCGCGGGAACTTGCGCTCCTCGAGCCCGAAGGCCACGTTCTGCTGCACCGTCATGTGCGGCCACAGGGCGTAGTTCTGGAACACCATGCCGACGTTGCGCTTCCACGGGGGGGTGCCGGTGACGTCGCGGCCGTCGATGAGCACCTCGCCGTGCTGGTGCTGGTTGAAGCCCGCGATGAGGCGAAGGAGCGTGCTCTTGCCCGAGCCCGAGGGGCCGAGGAGCGCGAAGAACTCGCCGGGTTCCACCGAGACGGTGATGTCCTTGAGCACCTGCGTGGCGCCGAAGGAGAGCGCGATGTTGCGGATGTCTACGCCGACCGGCTTCATGCGTGGCCTCCGGAGGACTGGTGTGGCGAGCTGGCCGCCACGAGACGGTGGGAAAGGTAGGTGCCAAGCGCCACGAGCGAGACGGCGATGACGCCCAGGGCCGCGCCGGGACCGCGCCCGAGCACCGACTGGAAGTAGAGGTAGATGCCGTAGGACATGGGCGCCAGGCTCTCGCGGCTGGTGAGCAGGATCGTCTCCGAGATCTCCGCCGCGGCGGTGATGAAGCTGGTCACGAACCCGGCGAGGATGCCACCCATCATGAGCGGGACGACCACGCGCCGGATGGTGCTCCAGCGCCCGGCGCCCACGTTCTGCGCCGCCTCCTCGAGGGCCGGGTGCACCTGGGTGAGCGCCGCCATGCACGAGCGCAGCGCGTAGGGCAGGCGCCGCACCGAGTACGCCAGCACGAAGATCACCCAGCTCGCCGTGAGCGCGCCCCCGCCGAAGGGCAGGTCCACGCCCTTGAAGGTGCGCAGGTACCCGATGCCGAGCACGAGGCCGGGCATCGCGAGCGCCACCGTCACGAGGTGGTCGAGGAGCTGGCGGCCGGGCAGCGCCGTGCGCAGCACGATGTAGGCGATGGCGGTGCCGATGGCCACGTCGATCAGGGCCGCGAGGCCGCAGTAGAGGAAGGTGTTCCAGATCATCTGCTTCGCGTCGGTGAACACCGTCGCGTAGTGCGCGAGCGTGAACTGCTCCGGCAGCACCGTGAAGCTCCACACCTTGGAGAGCGACATGAGCAGGATGCCGATGTGCGGGGAGAGCACGAGGAAGAGCATTCCCGCGATCCAGCCGTAGGCGAGCACCGATTGCCACGGCGTGAGACGGCGCTTCGGGGCCTGCACGCCGCCGCGGGAGACGAGCGCGTAGTCGCGCCGCTTCACGAACCACCACGAGCCGCCCATGGCGCCTACGGAGAAGGCGACCAGGATCACGCAGATCACGTAGCCGATGGGGTCCTCCATGCCGATGGAGGTGACGCGCAGGTAGGCCTGCGGGGCGAGCATGTTGGTGACGTTCAGCACGAGCGGCGTGCCCAGGTCGTCGAAGACCTTGATGAAGACGAGCGAAGCTCCGGCGATGTAGCCCGGCATCGCGAGCGGGAAGACCACCTTGCGGAAGAGCCGCCACCCGGAGGCGCCCAGGTTCTGCGCCGCCTCCTCCATCGACGAATCGATGTTCGCGAGCGAGGCGGAGAGGTTCAGCAGGATGAACGGGAAGTAGTGCAGCGTCTCCACGAAGATCACGCCGTTCAAGCCCTCCATGAGGGGGATCGTGACGCCGAACGCGTCCTTGAGGAGCAGGTTCACCGAGCCCGAGCGCCCGAACAGGAGCTGCATCGCCGCCGCGCCCACGAAGGCCGGCATCACCAGCGGCAGCACGCCCAGCGTCTGGATCAGGATCGCGCCGCGAAACTGGAAGCGCACCGTGAGGTAGGCGAGCGGCACGGCGATGAGTGTTGCGAGCCCCACGGTCGTCGCGGCCACGAAGAGGCTGTTGGCGAAGGATTCCCGCATGAGGGAGATCCCCGCGAACGCCGCGAAATGCGCGAGCGTGAAGCCGCCCTGGCCGTCGGAGAAGGCGGTGTACACCACCGTCACCACGGGGATGACGAGGAAGGCGGTGAGGAAGGCGACGATCGCGAGTGCGACCGCCGCTATCGAGGGGCTGGTTCGCACCGGGATCCGGCCCTTGCCCCGGCCCGTGCCTTACTTCGCGCCGTTCGCGAGCTCGATCGCCTTCGCGTAGTTGGCCTTGGCCTTCGTCGCCCACTCCTCCTCGACCTTCGCCTTCGCCTTGGAGGCGTCGACGTCCGTCTTCTTCGCCTTGAAGAGCGCGAGGAGCTGCTTGTCGGCGGCCATCTTCTCGTCGACCACGGGCGTCAGCACGAGCTTGCGCGCCTCGTCGAGCTGCGCGCTCTTCCTGCCCGCGAGGCGCTTGTCGGCTTCGATGACCGCCTTCATGGCGGCCGCGAGTTCCTTGTGGCGGAAGGTGACCATCTGGTCGAAGAGCGAGACCACGACGTAGTAGCGCGATTCCGACAGGGTGGAGTCGAAGTTCACTTTCGCCTGGATCGAGCCGCCGAAGGGGTTGGGATAGCCCGCGGGCGCCTTCGCGTAGATCGACGGCAGCACGGGCAGGCGGCTGATCTTCGGGTCGAGGAGAAGCGTCTGGCCTTCCTCGGAGAGCGTGAACTCGATGAAGCGCTTGCCCCCCTCGCTCGATTTCGCGCCGTCGATGAGCGCGATGTTGGCCGGCACGATGGCCGTCTGGGAGGGATAGACGAATTCCACCGGCATGCCGGAGTTCTTCGCCGCGAGCCCGAAGAAGTCGATCACCAGGCCGATGCCGAACTGGCCGTTGGAGACGCCGTCGGGCACGCCGAAGCTCCTCTCCGTGATCGCGGCGCTGTTGGCGCAGATGGCGAGAAGGTGCTCCCAGCCCGTGTTCCAGCCCTCGCCCTGCAGGATCGTCTCCACGGTGAGGTGGGTGGTCCCGGAGCGCGACGGGCTCGAGATCGCGAGGTGCCCGAAGTAGGCGGGCTTCACGAGATCCGCCCATTCCTTCGGCTCGGGCAGGTTGTTGGCCTTCAGGTAGCGCGTGTTCCACATGAGGCCGTAGCCCGCGAGCGCCTGGCCGCGGTAGAAGCCTTCCGGGTCGTTCACCGGGTAGTTGCCGACCTTCGCGGGAATGGCGGGGTTGCCGGGGCCGATCTTCTGCAGGAGCTTCGCGCCGGAGAGCACCTCGAAGGCGTCGGGAGCGGAGGCCCAGAAGACCTCGGGTCGCGAGCCCGCGGCCTGCTCGCGCACGTAGGCGATGCCGGCGGCGGTGTTCTTGTTCAGGATCTCGAGCTTGTCGTTCGGGTACTTCGCCTCGTAGGCCTTCTTGTAGGCCGCGGTGAGCTCCTTCGGGAAGGAGGTCACGACGGTGACGGTGTCGGCGAGGACGGCGAACGGCAGGCAGGCGAAGGCCAGCGCGAGCGCGCGGGCGACGGGGGTCTTCATGGTGTTCCTCCTGGAGTGGACTTCGACGGCTTTTGCAGGGATTCTAGCAGCCGAAACGCCACCACCGGACGCGACCATGGCCGAGCTCGTTTTCCGCGAAGACCCCTATGCCCGGGACTGCCGGGCGCGTGTCGTGGCCGTGACCGAGGCCGGGATCGAGCTCGACCGGACCGTGTTCTATCCGACCGGAGGCGGGCAGCCGGGAGACAGCGGCACGTTTGCCCGAGCCGACGGCTCCCGGATCCGGATCGCCGGCGCGGTGAAGGGGGCAGGGGCCGATGCCGTGCTGCACGTGCCCGCACCGGGCGAGCAATTCCCCGCGCCCGGCGAGGAAGTCGAGGCGGCGATCGACTGGGAGCGCCGCTACCGCCACATGCGTTTCCATACCGCGCTGCATCTGTTGTGCGCCGTCGTGCCCGCGCCGGTCACCGGCGGGCAGGTCGCCCACGACAAGGCGCGGCTCGACTTCGACATCGACATGGACCGGCTCGTGAAGGAGACGATCGAAGCGGAATTGAATCGTCTGGTCGGCGAGGCGCTGGCGGTACGCGCGCGGTGGATCTCCGACGCCGAGCTGGACGCGCAGCCGGAGCTGGTGCGCACGATGTCGGTGCAACCGCCGCGCGGGCAGGGCGGCGTTCGCGTGCTGGAGATAGAGGGGGTCGACCTGCAGCCCTGCGGCGGCACCCACGTCGCCAACACCCGCGAGGTCGGGCCGCTCGCCGTGGTGAAGATCCGCAGCGAAGGCGCCCGCAATCGTCGCGTTGTCCTTGGTTTCGCCTGAAACATCGCGTGTGCGCGGCGCCACATCGGCGTCGCCGACCGCGGTGCTAGCCTCGGATCAGGACATTCGAGGTCATTCACCCGCATCCATGGCAGTCACGACGAACGACACCCGCAAGCGCGGCATCGCCGAGGTTCTCGACGATCCGGTGGCGCACGCCGCATTCCTCAATGCCTTCCCGAACCTGGTCTGGTGCGCGGACGGCGAGGGCGGGTGCAGCTTCGTGAACCAGGCCTGGGCGGACTTCACCGGCCGAAGTCTCGTGCAGGAACGCGGGGCGGGGTGGCTGGAGTCGGTCCATGCCGAGGACCGCGAGAGGCTCCAGCGGGAGTGGTCGCAGGCGCTCGGATTGAGGAGACGCTTCGAGTCGGAGTACCGGTTGCGCCGCGCCGATGGCGAGCACGGCTGGGTGCACCACGCCGCCGATCCCGTCACGGACGATACGGGACGCCTCGCGGGCTACCTCGGCGCCTGCCACGACGTGAGCGAACGGCGCGCCGCGGAGATTTCCGCCCGCGCGCGGGCCCAGGAAGTGCGCCTCCTCGCCGACCACGTGCCGGTGCTGATCTCGCACTTCGACCGGGACCTGCGCTGCCTCTTCGCGAACAAGGCCTACGCCGAGATGTGGGGGCTCACCGTGGATTCGGTCCTCGGGCGCACCGTCGAGGAGATCATCGGCAAGCCGGGGTACGCGGAAATCGAGCCGCACATCCGCTGCGTGATGCGCGGCGAGACCGTCACCTACGAGCGAGCGCTCCCGGAGTCGGGCGGCGGCCCGCGCGTGATCGAGGTGAACCTGGTGCCCCGGTTCGGGGACGACGGGGCGGTGCTCGCCGCCTTCGTGCTGATCTCGGACATCACGCGCCACCGGCTCGCCGAGCAGGCGGTGCGGGACAGCGAGGAGCGGCTGCGCAAGTTCGCCGACGCCACCCACGAGGGGATCGTCTTCCACGAGGAAGGCGTGATCAGCGACTGCAACGACGCCGCGCTGCGCATCATCGGGCATCGCTACGAGGATCTCGTCGGCCGTCCGGTGATCGATTTCGTGGCGCCGGATTCGCGGGACGCGGTTCTCTACAACATCCGCATGGGCTACGAGCGCCCCTACGAGGGCGCGATCCTGCACAGGGACGGAGGCCGCATCGACGTGGAGTTCACCGGGAAGGTGATGCCCTACAAGGGCCGGCAATACCGCATGACGGTGATCCGCGACATCCGCGACCGCAAGGAGGCCGAGGCCCGCATCCACTTCCTCGCCCACCACGACACCCTGACCGGGTTGCCCAACCGCGTGCTCCTCATGGACCGGCTGGAGTTCATCCTCGCCTCCGCCCAGCGGCGCGGGTCCCGCGTGGGCGTCCTGTTCCTCGACCTGGACCACTTCAAGACGGTGAACGACTCGCTGGGCCACGCCGCGGGCGATGCCCTCCTGCGGCTCGTGGCCGGGCGCATCGAGTCGACCATCCGGTCCGTGGACGTCGTGGCGCGCATCGGCGGCGACGAGTTCCTGGTGATCCTGCCGGACCTGGAGAGCGAGATCTCGCCGGTGGCGGTGGCCGGAAAGCTGATCGAAGCCGTGCGCGAGCCCGCCGTCCTCGAGGGGCGCGGCATCTCCCCGAGCGCCTCCATCGGCATCGCCGTCTATCCCCGGGACGGCACGAGTGCGGACACGCTCATCAAGAATGCGGACGCGGCGATGTATCTCGCCAAGGAAGGCGGCCGCGGCAACTTCCGGTTCTTCGGAGAAACGCCCTAGCGGATGCTCAGCGCGCCTCGGCGCGCATGAGCGCCATGGCGGCCGCGGCGAGCGCCGCGCCGGCGAGGAACGTGGACTGCGGCCCGACGAAATGCCACAGGGCGCCCGCCAGCACGCTCGCGGCCAGGAGGGCCGCGCCGCAGGCGAGGTTGTAGACGCCGAAGGCGGTGCCGCGCCGATCGTCCGGAGCGCTCGCCGCGACCAGGGTGGCGAGCAACCCCTGGGTGAGCCCCATGTGCAGTCCCCACAGCGCCACGCCCGCCGCGAGCGAGCGCGCATCCGAGGCGAACGCGAGCACGAGGTCGGCCGCGACGAGCACCGCGGTGCCGGCCACCAGCAGCCCGCGCGGGCCGAGGCGATCCGCGAGCCGTCCCGCCGGGAAGGCGACCAGCGCGAACACGGCGTTCATGCCCACCATGACCAGGGGCGCCCACGCGAGCGCCACGCCGACGTTTTCCGCGCGCAGCACGAGAAACGCCTCGCTGAAGCGCGCGAGCGACAGCGCCGCGCCGGCGGCCGTGACCCCCCAGAACGCGCGGCCCAGACCGCGGGCGGCGCGCCAGGAAAAGGGCACGCGCGGCAAGGTGTTGCGCGGGCGCGCGGGCTCGCGCACGGCGAAAGCCAGCAGCAGGAACGACGCCGCGGCCGGAAGCACCGCGACCCAGAACACGGCTCGGAAATCGTTCGACCACGCGAGCATGAGCACGAGGGCGAGGAGCGGGCCCGCCAGCGCGCCGACGGTGTCGAGGGACTGGCGAAGCCCGTAGGCGGCTCCGCGCGAGGCAGCGGGGGTGACGTCCGCGATCAGGGCGTCGCGCGGGGCGCCGCGGATGCCCTTGCCGATCCGGTCGATGAAGCGCGCGGCGAAGACAAGCCCCGGTCCCGAAGCGAGCGCGAAAAGCGGTTTCGCGGCCGCACCCAGGCCGTAGCCCGCCGCGGCGATCCACTTGCGGCGTCCGAGGGCGTCGGAGAGCGTGCCGGAGAAGACCTTCACCGCCAGCGCGGTGGCCTCGGCCGCCCCTTCGATGAGGCCCACCGCGAGCGCGCTCGCGCCCAGGCCCACCGTGAGGTAGAGCGGCAGCAGGCTGTGGATCATTTCCGAGGAGATGTCCATCAGCAGGCTCACGAAACCCAGGATCCAGACGGTTCGCGGCAGCGCGGAAGGGGGATTCATCTCGCCAAGGACAGGATCGGCCAGGCGCATCGTAGCCGACGGGCTTTTTCGTGACGAGGTGCGGCACGGTCTTCCGCGGCCCGACAAAAGTTAAGTCGCCGGGCAGGCAAGGCTTCGCCCCGGCCAGCGAAATCCCTTCGCTTCGGTTACGATAAACGTTAAGACCAAAGGTGGGGAGAGCCGCATGCCGGAAGCCGATGCCGAGGAGAAGAAGCCGCCCGCGGAGGAAGCGCCGCCGAAGGACAACCTGGTGGTGACCCGCCATCGCGCGCGCATCGGCGGCCGCGATCTCGACTACACCGTCACCTGCGGTACGATCGTCCTGAAGGAGCAATCCGAGAAGGACGGCAAGGCCGAGAGCGACAAGGCGCGCGCGAGCGTCTTCTTCGTGGCCTACGCGCTCGACGGCGCCGAGCCCGAATCGCGCCCGGTGACCTTCTCGTTCAACGGGGGGCCCGGTTCCAGTTCGGTCTGGCTCCATCTCGGCCTCCTGGGTCCGAAGCGGGTGGAGCTGGACGACGAGGGCCGCGCGCCTGCGCCGCCGGGCCGGCTCGTCGACAACGGGCATTCGCTCCTCGACTGCTCCGACCTGGTGTTCATCGACCCCGTGGGCACCGGCTACAGCCGCATGATGGCGGGCGAGAAAATCGCCGAGTACCACGACTACAAGCGCGACCTGGAGAGCGTGGGCGAGTTCATCCGCCTCTATTGCTCGCGCTACGCGCGCTGGGCGAGCCCCAAGTACCTGATCGGCGAGTCCTACGGCACCACGCGAGCCGCGGGCCTGTCGGGGCACCTGCTCGAGCGCTTCGGCCTGTACCTGAACGGGCTGATGCTCATTTCCTGCGCGCTCGACTTCACCGTCCTGCGCTTCGAGGCCAACAACGACCTGCCGCCGGTGCTCTTCCTGCCCACCTACGCGGCGACCGCCTGGTACCACGGGAAGCTGCCGGCGGAACTCCAGGCGAAGGACCTGCGCTCGGTGCTGGACGAAGTCGAGGCTTTCGCGGGCGGCGAATACGCCGCCGCGCTCTTCCGCGGCGACACGCTTCCGGCGGCGGAGCGGGCGGCGATCGCCGGGAAGGTCGCCCGCTACACGGGGCTCTCGGCGGCCTACGTCGAGCGCTCGGGGCTGCGCGTGGAGATCTTCCGCTTCTGCAAGGAGCTCCTCCGCGACGAGGGCCGCACCGTGGGGCGCCTGGACAGCCGCTTTACCGGCGTCGACCGCGACTCCGCGGGCGAGCGCTTCGAGTTCGATCCGGGCTTCTCGGAGATCTTCGGCGCGTACGCCTCGACGATGAACGACTACGTGCGGCGCACGCTCGGGTTCGAGGCGGACGCTCCCTACGAAGTGCTGCGGGGCCTGTACCTCAACTGGGGCTGGAAGGATTTCTCCAACCGCTACGCCTCCGTGGGCGAGACGCTGCGCAAGGCGCTCGCCATGAACCCGCACATGCGGGTGCTGGTGGCCAACGGCTACTACGACTTCGCCACGCCCTATTTCGCGAGCGACTACACGTTCGACCACCTCGGCGTCGATGCCAAGGCGCGCGGCAACTTCGTCGTGGGATACCACGAGGCGGGGCACATGATGTACGTGCACCGGCCCTCGCTCTAGCGGCTGGCGGCGCAGTTGCGCGATTTCGTGTCCGTCGGCGCACGCCAGGGCGGCTGACGGGGAAGTTCCGGGCGAGGCGCCCGCGGCGCGCCTCCACGGTGCGGCGCACGGAAAATGTGCGTTGCCGCACAGCAAAAGCGCGGAAAATTACGCAGAGTTCGTCGGCCATACGCCGTGTCGCCGCAATGAGACGCCGCCTACACTGGGTGCTCCTCGACCCCCTCGCGCATTCCCTTACTTTCGGGGTGGTTACCTTTGACTCACAGGGAGGCGCACCGTAGTATCGGGCGCTCACCCGCGCACAACGGCACCTGGGGCACCGCCGATGGACCCGCGCAATGCAGGCAAAACCTGCGCGAGCACCGGAGAAAAACGATGAAGACGAAACTGGACGAGTTCCAATTCAAGAATCCGCGTTTCCTGCTGATGTACTCGGCGCTGCAGTTCGGCCCGGAGGAAATGGCGAAACCGGACGGTTCCCTGAGCCTGCCCTACCTCGCCGGCGCGATCCGCGAGGCGGGCTACGACGTGAAGATCCTCGATGTCTCCGTCGGCGACAAGGACGAGCCGCTCGAGGACAGTTTCTTCAACACGAAGGTCCTGCCCAGCGGCCTCATCCGCTGCGGCATGACGCCGGAGAAGATCGTCGAGCAGATGGCCGATTTCGACGTGATCGGCATTTCGTCCATCTTTACGACGCAGACGACGATGGTGCTCGACCTGATCCGCCTCGCCAAGCGCACGGACCCGAGCAAGCTCGTGATCGCCGGCGGCGTGAACGCCCGCAACATGCGCGACCGCTTCTTCAAGGCCGGCGTGGACTTGATCGTCCTGTCGGAGGCCGAGCGGATCATCGTGCAGATCGCCGAGCGCTGCGCGGCAAGCGAAGCCTTTCCGAGGTGCCCGGCATCGCCTTCCTCGACGCGTCCGGCAAGGAAGTCGTCAACCGCAGCGCCCCGCCGATCGAGAACCTGGACGAGCTGCCGATGCCCGCCTGGGACCTGCTGCCCCTGAAGAAGTACTGGGACCTGTCGCGGCCCCACGGCGGGCAGTTCCCGGATGGCGCGCGCATCCAGTACGCCTCGCTCCAGACCTCCCGCGGCTGCCCGTTCCAGTGCCTGTACTGCCACATCTCGAAGGAAGTCGAAGGCGAAGTCGCCGGGCCGGTGGGCAACTTCCGCATGAAGTCCATCGACCGCGTGCTGCGCGAGCTGCAGACCATGAAGGACCTGGGCGCGCAGTACATCTTCTTCGAGGACGACAGCCTCTTCGCCAAGAAGAAGCGCGCCTACACGCTCTTCGAGAAGGTCGCGGAGATGGACCTGCACCTCTCGGACGTGAACGGCATCAACATCGTCCACCTGCTGAAGAACTACAGCGGGCGCCTGGACATCGACACCGAGTTCCTCGAGATCCTCTCCGGGGCGGGGTTCCACATGCTCCACCTGCCGTTCGAGTCCGCGAACCAGCGGCTGGTCGACAAGTACTCGTCGGGCAAGTGGAACATGAAGAACACCGACACCACCAAGCTCATCAAGGAGTGCGAGAAGATCGGGATCATGACCGCCGGCAACTACATGATCGGCTACCCCGACGAGACGCTCGGCGAGATCCACAACACCATCCTCATGGCCAAGATGCACGTCGAGTCGGGCATGAACCATGCCGCGCTCTTCGCCGTGGTGCCTTTCCCGGGCACCAAGGTCTACGACATGGTGGTCCAGAACGGCCAGCTCGACCCGAATTTCGACACCGACCAGATGAAATGGACCAAGTCGATCATGAAGGGCCTCGCGGTTCCCGCCGACACGCTGGAGCACTTGCGCCAGCTCGCGTGGCTCACGGTCAACTCGACCGACTTCGTGAGCTACAAGATCGGCATGCGGGTCAAGCAGCCGGAGCTGGACAAGGGTACCGAAAGGCCAATGGTTTCGCCCACGCAGCTGGCCGTACTGTAGGACGAGGTCCGGTCGATCAGGCAGTGCGCGAATGACGGCGGGCCATCCCGCCGCCCGAGCGACCGCCTTCCCGGCCGCCATCCACCACGCCAGGAAGAACCGGGAACGTCATGAAGGGAATCATTCTCGCGGGAGGATCGGGTTCGCGGCTGCATCCGGCGACCCACGCGGTTTCCAAGCAGCTCCTGCCGGTCTACGACAAGCCGATGATCTACTACCCGCTGTCCACGCTGATGCTGGCGGGGATACGCGAGATCCTGGTCATCTCCACGCCCATGGACACGCCGCGCTTCCAGCAGTTGCTGGGTGACGGGCGCCGCTGGGGCCTGGATCTTCAATACGCCGTGCAACCTTCGCCGGATGGCCTCGCGCAGGCCTTCCTCATCGGCGAGCGGTTCCTCGACGGCAAGCCCTCGGCGCTGATTCTGGGCGACAACATCTTTCACGGCCACGAGCTTGCGGCCGACGTGCAGCGCGCGGCCTCGATCAAGCGCGGCGCACGGGTCTTCGCCTACCCGGTGAACGACCCCGAGCGCTACGGCGTCGTGGAGTTCGACGCGGCCGGCCGCGCGATCAGCATCGAGGAAAAGCCCGCGAAGCCGCGATCGCGCTACGCCGTGACCGGCCTCTACTTCTACGACGACCGGGTGGTCGACGTGGCGCGCTCTCTCAAGCCTTCCGCGCGCGGGGAGCTGGAGATCACCGACGTGAACCGGCGCTACCTCGAGTGGAACGAGCTCGAGGTCTCGGTGATCGGCCGCGGCCACGCCTGGCTCGATACCGGCACCCACGAGTCCCTCATCGAGGCGGCGGTCTTCGTGAGCACGATCGAGAAGCGCCAGGGGCTCAAGATCGCCTGTCCCGAGGAAGTCGCCTACCGGATGGGTTACATCAACGCCGCGGAGCTCGTCCAGCTCGCCGCACCGCTCGCCAAGAACGACTACGGCAAGTACCTGCTGGACCTCGCCGAGGAGGATCTCGCCGAGGAGAACCTCGCCGAGGACCTCGCGGCGGTCGCCTAGCCGCGCCCGGTATTCGCGCCCCGACCCTCGAGCGCGAGGAAGGCGCGCAGAATGCCGGCCTGTTCCGGGAAGGCGAGGAGTTCGGGTTTCGCCAGCACCTCGGACGCCTCGAGGTAGGCAATCTCCGAGGCTTCCGGCGTCTCGGGCATGGCGACCGGCAAAGGGCCGGCGGGCCGCGCGAGGAAGGCGATCTCGACGATGCAGAGCCTGCGGCCGCGATACAGGTAGTCGACCAGCCCCGCGCGCAGGACCGGCCCGATCCGCGCCTCGATCCCCACTTCCTCGCGCGCCTCGCGGGCGGCCGCGACTTCCGGCACCTCGCCGTAGCGGATGAAGCCCCCGGGAACGCACCACAGGCCGATCCCCGGAGGAGTGCGGCGCTTGAGGAACACCAATGCGCCGGGCCGCTCGGGGTGCGTAAGTGCGAGCACCGCGGCGGGCAGCGGGTTCTGGTAGAAGTCGAACGTGCAGTTCGAGCACAGGAACATGCACTCCGCCTCGTGGAAGTCCTCCGGGCGGAACGGCGTGCCGCAACGGGGGCAGTGGCGGAACTCGCCGTAGCGCGGCCCCTCCTTCGCCGGCTCAGTGGGCTGCAACGTGTTCCTCCGGAGCGTGCCCGTCGGGCATGGTGGAGGTCGCCCGAGCCTTCTCGCCGGCCTGCAGGCCGGACATCATCGCCTCGTGGCTCCAGAAGTAATTCCACAGGCCGTATCGACCCGTCGCGACGATGTCGCGCTCGAGCAGCCAGCTGCGCACGGTGCGTACCGCCGCCTTGCGGTGGAAATCATGGATGCAGTAGCCGTAGGGGATGTCGCGGGTCGCCGAGAACGCGATCCGGTCTTCCGGCCGGAGCACGCGCACGCGGCGAAGGTCCTCCACCACCCTCTCGACGATGCCGGCCCTGTCGATGGGCCGCTCCGGGGAATAGGCGACTTCCGCGGAAATCGAGGACATGCCGGCCGGGGCCACGTTGTCGGCGAAATTGTTGGGGAAGCTGATGCGGAAGAAGCTCACGTCCGGCTCGGGGAAATGCACCCAGTGCCAGTCGGTGAGGCCGGGCTGCGCGATGCCGAGATTTACCACGACGATGCTGTTGGTGCGCAGGAGCGCTGCGGCCTTGCGCACCTCCTCGGGCGCCTCGGGGCAGATGCGCACGAGTTCGGGAAGCGGGATGGTGCTGATGAGCTGCCCGTAGGAAACCACGGCGCCGTTCTCGAAATGCAACTGGTGCCCGGCCGCGTCCAGCCGGTTCGCGCGGTGGCCGCAATGGACCGTTTCCACCCGCGAGCGCAGGGCTTCGGCGATCGAGCCGTAGCCCGGCGCGTGGATCGGGTATTCGAACTGGGAATTGGTCCCGATGCGCGTCTGGCGGCTCCACAGCGCTCCGCGGATCACCTGCAGCGTGGAGGGCTGCGGCACCCGGTTTCCCGTCCATTCGTGGGTCATTTCGCGAGGTGGACGGTCCAGAACTTCTCGCTGTAGGGAATCTGGAACTTCTCTGCGAACCCGCGCCCGACGCTCTGGTAGATCCACTCCTCGTAGTTTTCGGGTCGCGAGCCGCGGGGCCGCGTGAGGAAGTCCACGACGCAGCGGACGCGCACGCCGAAGGGCATCCCCGCGGTGTTCACCTGGAAGGGGTAGGGCGTGTAGGTGCCGTGCGAATAGATGAACGCCCGCCGGTTGCGCACGTTCAGCCGCACGCCGGCGTCGTCCAGGAGCTTGCGGATCCTTGCCGGCACCGCCTGCATGACGTGGATGCCGCGGTCGAAGGCAAAACCCTCGCTGTGATCCGAAGAGGCAATGCCCCCAACCGCCTCGTCGGCCTCGTAGATCTCGGCACCGGACGCGATCGACGCGGCAAGGCCGGTCAATCCGCCGCCCAGGATGACTACGGGCCCGTTCCGGGCGATGTGCGCCTGCTCCTGCATCCTTCTCCTCAAGTGCGCCTGCGGGCGCATGTCGGCCGACCTTTCGTGACCTGGCCGGATTTTCCATCCCATCATGCCGCTCACGCGACACGATCCTGCCCTCCGGATGTGCGGAATATTCGGCATACGCGGGGGGCCGCACGAAAGGATAATCATCGATGACCCCGGACTGCGTCGATCCCCGACACGGCGGGCGAACGGCTTTGCCGAAATCCACATGGCGTCGGGCGCAATTTCTCCCTCGACCTTCTAGCCCTCTCACGCCAGCGCTTATAATAGCGCAACAGCGGCCCGAGCCTTCGAGCCACGAACGCAAAAGGTTCGTCCGCGGGCGGGAGCCATTGGAGAAATCGGGATCCGAGCATCCGGGGCCCGCGGCCAGGTGAGTCCTTTCTTAGAGAACAAGCGATGAACACAGATCGTGTCCTGATAACGGGTTCCGGCGGCATGCTCGGCAATGCCGTGTTTCCGTACTTTTCCTCCAGATACCAGTCGATCCTCGCCACCGACAAGGATCAGAACGAATCGTGGATCGAGTTGCTCGACATCCGCGATGGCGCGGCGCTGCGCAAGGCGTTCGCCGAGGTGAAGCCGAATCTCGTGCTCCACCTGGCGGCGTGCACGGACCTCGAGTTCTGCGAGGTGCACCCGGACGTGGCGACCGAGACCAACGAAGCCGCCACGCGCGACATCGCCGCGCTGTGCGAGGAGCACGGCTCCACCCTGGTCTACATCAGCACCGCCGGCGTGTTCGACGGGACCAAGGAGGGGTTCTACACGGAAGAGGACCAGCCGCGGCCCATCATGGTCTACGGCCAGACGAAGTACGACGGGGAGCTTCACGTCGCCCGGCTGTGCAGCCGCCATTTCATCGTGCGTGCGGGCTGGATGGTGGGCGGGGGCGCGACCAAGGACCACAAGTTCGTGCAGAGCGTGCTCGGCCAGATCGTCTCCGGTGCGAGCGTGATCCACGCGGTCAACGATCGCTGGGGAACGCCCACGTACACGCACGATTTCGCGCTGAACCTCTTCCGCCTGCTGGACAGCCGGCGCTACGGCACCTACCACATGGTGTGCGAGGGCTCGGGAACGCGCTACGACGTGGCGAAGGCGATCCTGGAGATCTGCGGCCAGGAGAGCATCGACCTGGTGCCCGTCGAATCCTCGTACTTCGCCAGCAACTATTTCGCGCCGCGCCCCGTATCCGAGATGATGACCAACGCCAACCTGCGTGCGCTCGAGATGAACCACATGCGCCCGTGGCGGGATGCGCTGCGGGACTATGTCGGGCGGGAATTTCCCCACGCGATCGCCGGCCAGCAGAAGGCCGCGTCCGACCGGCGCGTGCGCACCGAGCGCCGCAAGCAGGCCATCGCATGGAACGGGCCCGAGCGACGCAAGTCCCTGGGCCGGCGCGGCGAAGACCAGGAATCGAAGGGCTGAAACCGGCATGCGGATGACGCCGGCACGGGCATTGGTCTTGTCGTTCGCCGTGGCGGCGGGATGCGCTGCGGTCGAATACCCCGCGCCGCCGATCCCGCCTCCGGCGCAGGCGCCCGCCTACTACGCGCCGCCGCTCGAGCAGACCTACCGGCTGCAGGTCGGCGACACGCTCGCCATCCGGTCCTATTTCGATTCGCAGCTGAACCAGGAAGTGGTCGTCAGGCCCGACGGCCGGATCTCCGTGCTGCTGATAGGCGAGCTCGAGGTGGCGGGTCTCGCGCCCGAGGCGGTCGCGGAGAGGATCCGCGAGCCCTACAAGCGGCTCGTGGGAAACACCGACCTCACCGTCGCCCTGGTGAAGAGCGCGGGGATGAGCGTCTACGTGAGCGGGGAGATCCGGACTCCCTCGCTGCTGCAGATGGACGGCAACCTCACGCTGCTCCAGGCGCTCGCTCGCGCCGGTGGCGTCCTCGCCTCGGCCAACCCGGCGAGCGTGCTGCTGGTGCGCGGCGAAGACGACGGCAGGCTCACGGTCAGCAAGGTGGACCTCGAGCGCATCCTGCGTGGCGAGTCTCCCGACGTCTTCCTCAGGCGGCGCGACGTCGTCTACGTCCCGAAGAGCGAGATCGCGCAGGCCGGGCAGTTCGTCGACCAGTACATCAACGCGATCGTGCCGCGCTTCGTGCAGTTGCAGTTCGGGTGGTTCAATTCCCGGGTCACCAACAAGAACCCCGTGGTAGAGATTGCGCCATGAGCGCCCGGGCAAGCGCGCCGCAGGAAGCCCGGGTCGCGGAGCAGCCGGCGCGCAAGTCGGCCGCGCATCCCCTCATCGCGATCGAGGTCGACGAGAACGCGCCGGTGCGCAACCCGGTCGGCGTGTTCCTCTATCGCGCCCTCGAGATCGCGGTGACGGCCGTCGCGATCGTGGTGAGCCTGCCGATCATCCTGGTCGAGGCGCTGGTGATCCGGCTCGACTCCCCGGGCCCGGCGTTCTTCTTCCAGACGCGCTTCGGGCGCAGCCGGATCATGCGCGGCGCCGAGCTTGCCGGCCGCACCGACATCATCTCCGCCACCGGCCGCTTCGAGCCGGACAAGCGCTACCACGTGCCGACGACCTTCCGGTTCGTGAAGTTCCGCACGATGTACGCCGATGCGAAGGAACGCACCCCCGACCTCTACCGGTACGAGTTCGCGAGCCACGAGGAGTTCCGCGCGGCGTTCTACAAGCTGGACAACGACCCGCGGGTGACGCGGGTGGGTCGGTGGTTGCGCAAGTCGACCCTGGACGAGCTGCCGAATCTGTGGAACGTCCTCACGGGCAAGGTTGCGCTCGTGGGCCCGCGGCCGGAGAACACGGTCTATCTTCCCTTCTACTCGGCAGAGGAGATGAAGAAGTTCACCGTCCGGCCCGGCATCACGGGGCTCGCCGTGATCAACGGGCGCGGCGAGCTCAACATCGGCGGCCAGATCGACTGGGACCTCACCTACGTGCGGGAGCGCTCCGTCCTGCTCGACCTGAAGACGATTTTCGCGACGGTCTGGATGGTGATCGTCAGGCGCGGGGCGTTCTGAGCCCGGCCATGGACGACCGGCCATGACGAGCCCCGAACCGATGTCCGGCGCGAGGACGGCGCCCGGGGAACCGCCGGACTACCTGCGCCTGCTCATCGAGCAGCGCTGGTTCGTCATCGTCTTCGTGCTCTCGGCCTCGCTCACGGCCCTGGGGCTGACCTACCTTTTCGCGGAGAAGTACGAGTCGTACACGGCCATCTCCTACCGCGTGCAGGAAGTCACGCGCTTCAAGCCCCAGCAGAACGAGGCCATGGGGTCTCCCGCGCCCCAGGCGCCTTTCAAGGTGATCAGCCAGACGCTCCAGGAAGTACTCAAGAGCGACGTGATCCTCCTCGACGTCGTGAAGGAGCAGCGCCTCGACGAGAAGAGCACGGTGTACGAGGGCCCCTGGTACGTGGTCTGGTACCGGAAGACGAAGGACTGGCTGCGCGAGGTGGCGGGCGAGGCCTGGTCGCTGCTCAAGTTCGGCCGCATCGTCGAGCAGGATCCCACGCGCTCGGCCGTCGAGGAGCTGCGCAAGAACGTGAAGATCGTCAACCGGGATTCCTACATCTTCCACCTCTACGTGCGCGACCGGTATCCGGACCGTGCGGCGCGCATCGCGGACCAGCTCGGACGCGTGCTGGCCAAATGGCTCCTGGAGTACGACCGCGATCCCGGCCGCGCGCGGGCCGGGCAGCTCGACGTCCTGATCGAGCAGCGGCTGCGGGAAATGCAGCAGCGGCGCCAGGAGATCGAGAAGCTGCTCAATGACAATCAGGTCGCGTCCGTCCCGCTCGAAACGGAGAGGCTGACGGAAAGCGTCGCGGCGCTGCGGCTCGAGGAGTCCCGGCTCGGGGGCGACATTGCGCGAGCGCAGGAACGGCTGGCCTCCGTGCAGGCGAAGCTGCGGGTGAAACAGAATATTCTCGCCGACGGATCGAGCGCGGTATCCGCCGAGCACATCCCGCCCGAGGATTTCAAGAAACTCGCCTCCCAGCTGGTGTTCGACGGCGTGGAGCTGAAGAGCCTGCTCGCCAAGCAGGCGGCGCTGCGCGAGTCGATCGAGAAGTACTCCGCGCGCCTGGCCAGGCTCCCGGGCGTCCAGAACCGGATGGACACCCTGAAGCTGTCGCTCGCCGCGCTCGAACACGAGTTCAGGCTGCTGAACGACGGCGTCCAGGAAGCCGCGGTGCGCGCCACCTCCTCGGTGAGCGAGGTTCGCGTCCTGAACCCGGCGGTGGTGCCCGCGAGCCCGGCCGCACCCATCAAGGTCTACCACGTGGCGCTCGCCGGCGGCCTGGGCCTGCTGGTCGCCATCGGCCTGGTCTACCTGCTCGATTTCCTCGGCATCCGGATGTTCTTCGCTTCCCGGCGCCCGTCGATGGGTCAGCCCGCTCCCGCAGGACAGGCGACGGAAACGACGCCGCCCGCGGACCAGGGAAAGGACCGGCGCGATGGCTGAGTCGGGCACCGATCCCATGGAGCACCCGGCCGGGACGGCGATGCCGGCGCAACGCGAACCGGCGCGGCTGCCGGCGCTTGTTCGTTTCGCGAGCATCATCCTGTTGGGCGCGGCATTGGCGGGCCTGACTTCCTACCTGCTGCGCACGATCGGCTTCTGAAGGGGTTCGCCTTGGACACCACCGCCACCTCGGCCGAAACGATGGGCGCGACCGGCAAGTCGGCAGCGCTGCCGGAGATCAGCGTTGTTCTCGCGACCTATCGGCGCGCGGACACGCTTCGCCGCACGCTCGACCACCTCGTGGCCCAGGACCTGTCCCCGGAGCGTTTCGAGGTCATCGTCGTCGACGACGGCTCGCCGGACGAAACCACGCAGGTGGTCGCCGAGTACGCGAAAAGAGTCCCGTTTGCCCTGAGCTACCTGCGCCACGAGAACCGCGGCCCCGGATACACGCAAAACCGCGGAATCGAGCGCGTGCGAGCGCCCCTCCTGCTGCTCATTGCCGACGACATATTCCTCGCGCCTCACGCACTCCGGACCCACCTCGAGCATCATCTGGCGAATCCCGATCCGGAAGTGGCCGTGTTGGGCCGGGTGGAGCAGTCGCCGGAGCTCACGCAGACCGTTTTCCTCGGCAAGTGGGATCCCTTCCGGTTCGGGGACCTCGAGGGGCTCACGGAGCTGCCCCCCTTCCGCTTCTGGGCGATGAACCTCTCCGCGAAGCGCGAGTTCCTCGTCGGCAACGGGATGTACCTGGAACACAAGGGTCGTGGCGGGGCGTCCTGCCTGGAGGATCTCGAACTCGGATGCCGCCTCCACGAGCGCGGGCTCAGGCTGCACTATTGCCCCGATGCGCTGGGACGGCACTACCACGTGGTGAGCCTCGACCAGGCGATCACCCGCTGGTACGAGCGGGGGCTCAACTACGGCGAATTCCGCCGCCATGCGCCGCTGCCGGATCTCACGGTGTGGTTCCACATCCTCGACCGCCACACCGTGGGCGAGTACTACCGCGTCCTGCGCGGGCCGAACTGGTTCAGGGGCACCGAGCGCCATTTCGCCTGGCACCTCGTGCGGGAACTGGTGCGCAGGGTGACGATCAATGGCCTCACCACGCGCTGGATCTGGCGGCCGCTCTTCGATCTCGCGGAGCGGTCCCCGCGCGTGGCCTCGCTGGTGACCCCGAAGATGTACCGCGGTTTCCTCTATTTCCACTTCCTTCGCGGCGTGCGCGACGCGAGGCGAATCTACGGCGATTGATCGCGCCGCCCGGGATGCATCGCGTGCGGGACCGGGCGAACCTGCCGTTTGCGTCCTCGTTGGGGCCTTGGCCCGCAGGCGATTTCACGGCGCGCAAAATCACTTCCAGTAGCGGATAATCAACGGCTGCGCCGCGTCCGCGGCCGAGGAGACGATCGATGGCGGTGGGTGCGGAGAAGCCGGTCCAGCTGGGCGATGGCGAGGGGAGCGCGGCTGAGAGGGCAGAGGCCCGCAAGCGCGGGCGCGAATTCGAGGAATACCGGGCCCATATCGGCCATATCGAGCACTACGATGTCCTGACCGCCATCCAGTTCAACCTGCTCACCGCCCTGGGGCTTCGCGAAGGACATGCGCTCCTCGACGTGGGCTGCGGTTCGCTGCGCGCGGGCCGGCTGTTCATTCCGTACCTGCGCCCCGGCCGCTATTTCGGGATCGAGCCGCTCCAGTGGCTGGTGCAGGAGGGCATCGACAAGGAAATCGGCGCGGCGATGGTCGCGATAAAGCGCCCGACCTTCGTCCACGACGAGGATTTCACGCTGAGCGCCTTCGGCAAGGAGTTCGATTTCATCATCGCCCAGTCGATCTTCTCCCACACCTCGCAGGCGCAGATCCGGCGCTGCCTGGCGGAAGCGAAGACGGTGCTCAAGCCCGAGGGCATCTTCGCGGCCACCTTCTTCGAATCCCCGGCCAACTACGAGGGAAACAACTGGGTGGCGAAGGCGACCTACTCGAGGGACCGGATGCGCGAGCTCGTCGAGGAGCAGGGCCTCGCCATGTCGCCGATCGAGTGGCGGCACCCCGATCCGCAGCAGTGGATCCTGATCCACCACCCCGGCGTACGCATCCCCCTGGCCGAGGCGACCGATGCCAGGCGCATCGTCATGCTCGAGGAGCAGCTCGCCACCAACCGCCAGCAGCTCATGAATATCATGAGCCATCCCTACGTGCGCCTTGGGCTGAGACTCAAGCCCTTCCTCATCTGGCTCGCGTTCACGCGCCGCCGCATCGTGCGCTCGCTCAAGCGACTGTTCGGCGGCTCGCGGGGCTGAACGCGGCGCGCCGGCGACGGGCGGTCAGCGCGTCGGCTGCACCGGCGCGCGAGCGGGGGAATCCCCCTTCAGCTCGTTCAGCACCATCATCACGACCGCCCGGATCGCGAGCGCGACGGCGGCGACGATCGCACGGGGGTCGAGCACCCCGAGCGTGCGGTGCTTGCGGTAGAAGCGATAGGCGCCGATGTGGAAGTGACGGATGCGCCAGGGGCTCTTCTTCTTGTGCGCCCGGTTGTTCTCGTAATGGACGATGCTGGCCGCGGGGAAGCAGTAGATGGCCTTTCCCGTCCGATGGACCTGCGCGCACCAGTCGCTGTCCACCCAGTAGCACCGGTAGCCTTCGTCCCAGGGGCCGGCCTCGTCGGCGAGCCCGCGGCGCATGAACATGCAGGCGGCGGAAACCTGCCCCACCGCGAACGGATCCTTCCGGCCGAGGTTCTCGGGCAGGAGATAGCGCTTCGTGTAGGGGTTGCCGGGAAAGAGGCGCGTGAGCAGCGACTGGCGGCCGAAGAGGCCGCTCATCATCGAGGGAAGGTTGCGCGCCGTCTGCTCGATCTCACCCTCGGGCGTGTAGATCCGGGGGGCGACGAGCGCGACCTCGGGGTGCGCGCGGAGGAACTCCAGCAGGAGCCCGGGCGTCTCGGGCCTCACCTCGGTATCGACGTCGAGCAGCATCACGAAATCGCCCCGGACCTCGCGCAGCCCGCGGTTGACCGCCGCGGGCAGCCCCAGGTTCGTGGCGTTGCGCTCGAGGCGGACTTCGGGGAACTCCCGTTGCAACTTCTCCGGAGTTCCGTCCTCGGAGCCGTTGTCGATCACGAGGATCTCGCACGCGGGCACGGAGGCCTTCCGGATGGACTCCAGGCACCGCTTCAGGTCCGCCCAGGAATTCCAGGTGACGATCAGGATCGTGAGTTCCGGGTTCATGCGTGTCTCCGAATGTGCGCCGCGCACGGTCGCCGTGCCGACGGGGCCGGGTATAATGCCGCGAGCCCCTGGCAACACGGCACCCGATCCCCGGCCAATGCGAGGCCCGCGGCCGGGCGCGCAGCGGGCCCGGCAAACCTCCACCTACTCGCGGTCCTGCAATCCTTCAGTCATGGAAAAACTCGTTGCGGTTATCCTGGCGGCCGGCAAGGGGACGCGGATGCATCCCTTCAGCGACTTCTACCCGAAGCCCGGACTGCCGATCTGCAACAAGCCCCTGATCCAGTATTCTATCGAAGTGTTCCGCGAGCTGGGCATTCGCGAGATCTTCGTCGTCATCGGGCATCTCGGCCATGAACTTGCGCAGGCGCTCGGAAACGGCGCCGCGCTGGGCGTCAAGCTGCGCTACATCGAGCAGGCCAAGATCCTCGGCATTGCTTCCGCGCTGGGGCAGCTCGAACCCTACGTCTCGTCGCCGATGTTCGTCGTCCTGGGCGACATTTTCTTCCAGGCCGGGAACCTGTCGTCGATGGTCGACAGGATGGACGAGCGCAAGGCGGGGGCGGTGCTCGCGGTCAAGCACGAGACCGACCCGGAATCGATCCGGCGCAATTTCACGGTGCACGAGGACCAGGACGGCCGGGTGCAGCGGGTGATCGAGAAGCCCCGCTACGTCCACTCGAACGTGAAAGGCTGCGGGCTCTATCTCTTCGGTCTTCCGGTGTTCGACGCGATTCGCCGCACGCCGCGCACGGCCATGCGCGACGAGTACGAGATCACCGACACCATCCAGATCATGGTCGACGACGGTCTTCCCGTCTTCACGGCGGACGTCGTGAAGTGGGACGTGAACCTCACGGCGCCGGCCGACGTGCTGACCTGCAACCTCTTCGAGCTTCGGCGAAGGGGCCTGGACAGGCTCGTCGGCAGCGGTGCCGTCGTCCACCCCGGAGCGCGCCTGAAGAACGTGGTGATCGGCGAGCGCGCGACCATCGAGCATCCGATCGCGATCACGGACAGCGTGATCTTCCCGGATACCGTCGTCACCTCGGAGGCCGACTTCGAGCGGTTCATCGTCACGCCCGAGGTCCAGATCGACTGCCGCGCCATCGCGCTCGGCAAGAACCACTGATGCACCGCAAGGCGCTGGTCACCGGGGGCGCCGGCTTCATCGGCTCGCGCCTCGCACGCGCACTCCTCGCGCAGGGGCTGGAGGTCGTGATCCTCGACGATCTCTCGATGGGCCGCAGGGAAAACGTTCCCGGGGGTGCCGCGTTCCTCCAGGGCGACGTGCGCTCCGGCGAGGACGTGCGCCGCGCGCTGCAGGGCGTCGACATCGTCTTTCACGAGGCGGCCCGCGTGAGCATCCGCGCGTCCCTCGCGGCATTCCACGACGACGCCGATGTCAATTTCATGGGCACCCTGAACCTCCTGCAGTGCCTGCCGAAGAGCGACGTGCGAAGGCTGGTGTTCGCCTCGTCCATGGCGGTGTACGCCGACAGCCCCGCGCCCGACCCCGTATCCGAGGACCATCCGACGGAGCCGATCTCGCCCTATGGGATCGCCAAGCTCGCCGCGGAGCGGTACTGCCTGCAGATCTGCCGGGACCTGGGCATCGCCTGCCATGTGCTGCGCTACTTCAACACCTTCGGCCCGGGCCAGGCCTTCACCCCGTATGTCGGGGTGGTCACGATCTTCGTGCGCAGGCTCCTCGAGGGCCAGGCACCCGTCATCTTCGGCGACGGGGAGCAGCGGCGAGATTTCGTCCACGTCGACGACGTGGTGGCGGCGAACCTCCTGGCCATGAATTCCCCTGCAGATTGCGGGGTCTTCAATGTCGGCACGGGCAGGGCGACCTCGGTCAACGAGATCGCCCGGCTCCTGTGCGATCGGATCGCCCCCGGGTGCATGCCCGAGCACCGGGAACCCCATCCGGGCGAATTGCGTTACTCTATAGCGGACATCCGGCGGATCGGGGTCGCGTTGGGTTATCGACCCGCAACCAGCCTCTCGGAGAGAATCGGCGACGTGATCGAACACGTCAGGAGCGCCCGGCAAGTGCGGCAATGAGCGAGTGCGGACGCCGGGAGATTCAACGGAGAGACCCATGGTGAGTGTTTCGACTTTCGCATGCGCGACTGCCCTGCCCCGCAGGGCGCTGGCGCAGTGCGCGCTCGCGATGGCCCTCTCCCTGCTGGCCGGCGCAGCCGTCGGGGCGAAGAACACCCCCTTCGGCATGGAGCTGATTCCCGCGCACTTTCCCGACAGCACCAACCAGGACGCCATCGACGCGCTCGAGCTTTCCGCGCAGGTCGGTGGCCACTCCTCGTTCGTATGGCATTGGTCCGACCGGTTTGCTTTCGATGCGATTCCGTCCTTGGTCTCGGGAATGCGCCATGCCGGGTTGAAGAGTTTCATTCAGATCGGTGCGATCTTCCTGAACGCGCCGGGGCCGCCCGACGGATACGTGAAGAGCTTCGGAGATACGCAGACGCGCATCCTCTACCTGAACGACGTGGCGGCGATTGCCCGGACCAAGCCCGACTACATGGTCTTCGCCACGGAGATCAACCTCCTGCACCGCTTCAATCCGGCGGAGTTCCAGAAATTCCGGGCGCTCTACAGCCTTGCCGCCATGACGGTGAGGTCCATTTCGCCCGAGACCAAGGTCGGCCTTTCCTTTCTCTACTCGCTCTGGTACTTCAACTACGAGATCGAGAAGGTGGACGTCCCGTCGATGTTCTGGCCGCTGGACTTCATCGCGTTCACGACCTATCCGGAATGGCTGGTTCGCGAAGGGCATTACGCGAGCATCGCGGACATCCCGCCGGAATTCCACGGCGCCGCGCGAGCCGCGTACCCCAACGCACGCATCGTGTTCTCCGAAGTCGGCTGGGCGAGCAAGGTCCAGGGCACTCCCGAGGAACAGGCGGAATTCGTGCGCAATATTCCGCGCATGTTTTCGACCGCGCGCCCAGAACTTGTCACCTGGGCGGTCATGCACGACATGGAGTTCTACAACCGCAGCCTGCTGAACGAGGAATCCACCCGTTTCCTCGAGAGCCTGGGCGTGGACATCGACGCGCTGTTCGGGCACTTCAACGCGATGGGGCTGCGCGACGGGTACGGCAATCCCAAGCCGGCGTGGTTCGATGCGCTGGGGATGGAGTTTCCTCCGCCTTGAAAGGGCGGATGAAGTGACGGCATTCGCGTTCCCCAGGTCGGCGTTGCCGGCCCTTCTCGGCGCGTTCTTCGCGGCTTGCCTCTACGCGGTCTGGGACCTGGAAGGCCGCTGGTTCATCGTCACGATCGCGGGGATCTGTCTCGTTTCCCTGTCCATGGCCTTTGCGGGACGGTTCTCCGAACTGCTGCTGATCCTGCTGCTGCTGTGCGTTCCGCTGGCGGGATTCGCCAAATGGTCGTTCCTGGACGAGGGCTACTATTCGGAAGACGTCCGCAGCGCGTCGCTCTATACCGGTACCCTCGGCATCGGCGTACTCGACTTCCTCATAGCCGGGTTGTATTTCGCCTGGGCGTTCAGGATCTTCGTCCTGCGTTCCACCCCCTTGCCCGGGCCGCGACAGGCCGACGCGTGGGTGATGCTGTACACGCTGGCCTGCGTCGTTTCGCTGTGGGGAGCGCAGTTCCTCCAGCTCGGTGCCTACTCCCTGCAGAACCTCCTCAAGCACGTCCTGGTGTACTTCTACGTTTCCCGGCATTTCCGTCGCGAACACCTCCCCTGGTACCTGGCTTCCGTCGCCGTGGCCATCCTGGCCGAGGCCGCCACCGGCCTCCTGCAGTACCAGGGCTCCTTGCCGCCCGGACTGATCCTCGACAAGGGCGCCGGCGGCGACCTGCTGGAAAAACAGTATCGCGTTCCCGGCATCGAGGACGTGAGTCGAGCCACGGGCCTCACGTACGACTCCCATTCCCTCGGCATCTATCTCGCGATGCTCATGCCGACCCCGCTGGTGTTCCTGTTCCACCGGGCGCTATCCGTCCGCATGCGGCTCCTCAACGGCGCGATTCTTCTCCTGGGGCTGGCCACGATGCTCGTCACGTTCTCGCGCTCGGCCTGGCTCGGCTCGGTGATCTCGCTCGGCATCGTCGTGGGGGCGATGCTCGCCTGGAGGGAGCGCTACGTGATACAGGGGTTGATCGGCTTGGCCATTGCCGGAATCGTCGGTGCGCCATGGATCTTCAGCAGGTTTCTGGCGCGACTGGTCGACGCGCCGAGGGAGTTGCTCACCGCGCGCTTCGACCAGTTCCCCGTCGCCTGGAGCATCTGGCGCGAGAACTTCCTCTTCGGTTCCGGCGCGGGGAACTACATGGAGCGGATGTACCGGCTCAACGTGAACTGGTCGCTGCCGGAGCCCGTGCACAACGTGCCGCTTTTCATCGGCGCCGAGATGGGCCTCTTCGGGGTCGTCGCGTACTACGGATTGGTCCTGTCGGCCCTGGTTCGCCTGTGGCATCTGGCCCGGGGGCAGGATCCGCTCGTCCGCCGCGTTGCGATGGCCGCATTCGCGGGATTGCTGGCCTATGTGTTCGACGGCATGAGCAATCCCCTCTTTCGCGAGCCGACCGTCTACATGTGCTTCTGGATCACCGTGGCGATCGGCGTGGCGCTCGCGGCCGAGACCCGGCCGACCGCGCAGCGCCGGGTGAGCACCCCCTGACAATCGGGACGAACGCGATATGGAACGCATGCCGGAATTGAGCGTGGTCGTGGCGACCTACAACCGGGCCGACACGCTTCGCGAGACCCTCGCGCACCTCATGGCGCAGAGCCTCGATGCGCAGCGCTTCGAAGTCATCGTGGTCGACGACGGATCGACCGACGATACGCGTTCGGTCGTGGAGGCGGCGCAGCAGCACTTCCGCAGCGACTTGCGCTACCTGCACCACGCCAACCGGGGCCCGGGATACACGCAGAACCAGGGCCTTCGGGCGGCCCGCGCGCCCATCGCGCTGCTGATCGCGGACGATATCTTCCTGGACGCGGGCGCCCTCGAAGCGCATCTGGAAGGGCACCGCAATCATCCTGAAGAAGGCGCCGCCATACTGGGGCGCGTCGTGCAGTCTCCCGGGCTCACCCACACCGTCTTCCTGTCCAAGTGGGACCCGTGGCGCCTGGGCGATCTTGAGGACGGAAAGCCCCTGCCTTATCTCCTATTCTGGGCCTGCAATATCTCGTTCAAGCGGGGTTTCATGCTCCGGCACGGGATGTTCCAGGACGAAATGGGCCGCGCCGGCGCCGCCGCGCACGAGGACGTCGAACTCGGGTACCGTCTTCACCAGCACGGCCTGCGGATCCACTACGGCCGGCGCGCGTTCGGATACCATCATCATGTCGAAACCCTGGAGGGCACGCTCAGGCGCAGCCGCGAGCGCGGGTTGAACTGGCACGATTTCCGGCTCCGGGTTCCGCACCCGGAGATCGACATCGCCTATCGCGTCTACGATCTCGGGACGCTGTGGGCCCGGCGAGGCGAGCTTTCCGGCACGCGCCGACCCTATCTCCTGGATGATGACAGAAGCATTCCGAGACTCGCGATGCGCCACGTGCTGCGCCGGGTTCTCTTCAACCGGTGGATGGTGAGGGCGGCATGGATGCCGCTGTTTGCGTCAGCCGAGCGCCACCGGTGGATCGCTGCACTCGTGCGCTCGGGGATGTACCGTGGGGTGGTAACGCACCATTTCCTGAAGGGGCTCGAGGAAGGCGCGCGCCGGGTGGGGAAGATTCCGCGGTCGCTTCCGGTGGAGGAACGCTAGGAATACGACGGCCAGTCGCACCGGGCTCCGGTGAAGCTGGCCGAATCGACAACGAACACCGTGGCAATCGACGGGCGGTGTTGCAGCAGGAGGAATCATGAGAAGACTGATCCAGTCCGTCGCGGGCCTTGCGGCCTGCCTCGCCTTTGCAGGGACGACGGCCGCGGCCACAACCACTCCGTGGCTCACGGGGGCGGTGGTCACGCCGCGAAACTTCCCGGACCATGGCGCCGCGGAACTCACCGACATGTTCCGGCTCGACGCGGAGCTGGGATCTCTCGCGGTCATTCGCATCGACTGGAAGGATTCCAACCGGCTGGAGGCCGTCCGGGCCCTCATGGCGCTGGCGGCGCAGCGAAACCTGAAGGCGGTCGTGGAACTCAACCCGCTAAAGGCCGACGGCATCAAGGGCGCCGAGATCGATCCACCGAAGGAAGCCTCCGCTCGCCGGATGTCGTTTGCGAATCCGGAGGTTTCCGGGCCCTTCGAGCGCGCCGCCCTGGAGCTCGCCGAGCTGAAACCGGCCTTTCTGGCGGTGGCCACCGACGTGAACCTCCTCGCCCTGTCGTCGCCCGGGGAATACGCCGCGTTCACCGCGCTCTATCGAAGACTCTACGAGAAGATCAAGCGGACTTCGCCGGGCACCAAGGTGTTCGTGACCTTCCAGTGGGAGGCGATGCAGGGGCAGGGAGAAAGGGAGAACCGGAGGCAGGTCGACGCGGTTCGCTCGCACATGGACCTCCTGGCTTTCACCTCGGATCCCCGGAAGCTCCACGAAAGCCATGGCCCTTCGGGAATTCCGGGCGATTACTACGAACGGATGGCGAGGTACCGGGCGACACGCGAGGAGCTCCTCGTCGAGGTGACGTGGCCCACTGACGGGAGTACGGGCGAGGCGGATCAGCTGGCTTTCGTGCGCGACCTTCCGCGGCTGATGGGCGGGCTCAAGCCCTCGATGCTGGTGTGGAACTTCCTGCACGACGTGAAGGTCCTGATCTTCACGTTTCGCTCGGGCCTTCTCGACGCCGACGGCAGGCCCAAGCCGGCTTTCAGCGCCTTCCGGGACCTGGGCGGGACGGTGCCGGCTCCGGTCGCGGCCGCGGCCGCGTCTTCCGCAGCCTCATCGGCGCCGCGATCCCGGCTCGCCAAGGCGAACCGGGAGCCCGCCCACTTCGGCATATATACCGCGAGGCTGGACGGAAGCGAGATGACGCCGGTCATGACGAGCGACGACCAGGAGATGACCCATCCGCGGGTCTCCCCCGATGGCACGCGCATCGTCCTCACGCGCTACAACCGCAAGGGCAAGGACGGAAAGGCCACCGAGGAAAAGGGCTACGAGGACACGGAGATCATGGTCGTGAATCTCGATGGCACGGGACTGGAGACGATCGTGCCGGGAAAGTCCGGCGTTATCGCCGCCAATGGGTTCTGGTCTCCCGACGGGAAATCCCTGATCTACCTCTCCACCGACAACGCCGAGCGCGATCCCACGATCCGCGAGATCGACGTGGCGACGCGGCGCATCACGCGCGTGCCGACGCCGAGAGGGCTGAAGACGACGGATCCGCACTGGCTCGGTAACCAGATGGTGTTTCCCGTCAAGGGCAAGGACGTGGACGCGCTGTGGGTCATGAACGCCGATGGAAGCCATGCGCGGCAGGTCACCAACCCCCCCGAGAAGCGAAGTCTCTTCTCGCCAGGTCTCTACGGCGACTTCGATCCCAAGCTCTCGCCCGACGGATCCAAGGTGGCCTTCATGCGCATTGCCGGCGGCACGAGCTGGCGGGTCGTGGTGCTCGATCTGAAGACTGGCGAAGAGAGGCTCCTCACGCCGTCCGGACTCACGAAGAAAGGGGTCATGCAGTGGCTTCCGACCTGGTCAGGGGACGGAAAGCTCCTGCTGTACATGCACGTGGACTTGAAGAACCTCGGGGAAACGGGCCTCTACACGATGACGCCCGACGGCAGGAACCGGAAGCGGGTTCCGCTGCCGCGCGGCTACATGTTCGGCCATGCCACGTTCTTCCCGGGAGAAGGCTCTTCCCCGGCGGCGCGCATCATTTTCACGGCGACCAGAAACCCGGCGTTCTGACGCCCATCGGCCGCCGGGCATTGCGGCCGGCGGTCAGTCGGAGTGGGTCGCCCGTTCCTTTTCTTCGCCGCGTTTGCGGGGAGACACGACTATCGTCGCGACACTGGGCGAGGGACGCCACGCCGCTTCCTGCGCCTTGCCGACCGGATCGGGGCGGCCGGAATAGGAAGGGCACTGGTGGCAGGCATGCGGCAGAACGCCGTCCTTCATGTTCTTGCGCAGCGTCGAGAGGCCCGCCGCCTTCCAGATTTCCGCGATCGGCGACTCGATGAGGTTGCCGAGGCTGCGCCGGTTCTGCGCCTGGCGGTCGCCGGTCTGCGTGGTGAGGCAGCAGGGGTGGACGTAGCCATCGCGCGTGACGAACGCCCGGTTCCAGGGGCTCGTGCAATGCTCCACCGGCACGTTCTTCTCGAAGAACGTCCACTTGACGATGACGCCGAGCTGCCTGGCGCGCTCGAAGGCCTTCTCGAGGCTCGCGTTGAAGCGCTCGTCGAAGAACTCGGCCTCCAGCCCCTCGGTCTTCTCGAACGTCTTCACGCAGTCGAACTGGACCAGGCCGATCCCGATGTCGTGGGCGAGCTCGATGATCGCGGTGGCCTCGACGTAGCTGTTGGAGGTGACCACGAAATTGGCGAGTAGCTCCGGCTTGAGCTTGCCGGACTCCCTTCGCATCTGGACAAGCCGGCGCGCGTTGCGCGTGACGACATCGAAGTTGGCTCCGATCCGAACTTTCTCGAAAGTCTCCTTGGTCGCGCCGTCAAGGGAGATCGCGATGCGATCGACGTCGAGGTCGATGATGCGACGCACCGCCTTCTCCGTCATCATCGTGAAGTTGTCCGTCATCGAGATGCGGATTCCGCGGGATTTGATCAGCGCGAGGTTCCTGTAGAAGTCCCGGTTCATGATCGGCTCCCCGATCCCCGTGAGCTCTACGCGCTTGAGCTTCGGCAGGTGGTCCAGGACCTTCTCGAAATCCGATACCCGAAGGTCCGCGGCGGGCTCGGTCCAATAGGACAGCTCGCAATGCGTGCACTTGAGATTGCACCGCGTCGTGGACTCGATCTGGATCGAGCGCGGCGAGAAATTGAGGGACGGAAACGCCTGACTCGCCCGGATGAGCGCCATTTCCACGATATTCAGGAAGGCGATGTTGACCAGCTCCCGCAGCCCGACGTGGCGGAGCTTGTAGGCGATGACGTCACGATAACTGTTCTTGTATGCCATGCAGAGGTCCCAGTATGCGGGGAGCGGGGCCGTTGCCGATCCCGCGGCGCCCGGGTGTGGACAGGCGGGGCTGCCGTTCCGGGCAATCGCGAGCCGCCAGCATACTATGCAAATATCCCTATGGTCGTCATGGCCTCTTGCCCCGCGCCGCGCCCCTTTGCGCGAGCGAGCGCAGTAGCGAACCCAGCACACCCTTGTCCTGGGCGTTCAGGCCGAGCGTCCACAGCGCCGCCGCATGCACGGCGAGCGCGGCTGCAATGCGAAGGGCCACGGAAAACACATCCCCGCCCTGCGCGATGCCGGCCAGTTCCAGGCCGTAGAAGGTGGCCGTGCCGCTGCCGGCGCTGATCGCGATGATCCTGAGGAAATAGGGCCGGAACGTGCGAAGGCCCATCAGATGGCGCGCCTCGAGGATTCGCGCCACGTTGAGCAGGATGAACGAGAATGTCGCGGCGGCCGCGGCACCAGCCAGCCCGAAGCGGGGAATCAGGACGATCGCCAGCACGATGTTGGAGGTCGTCGTGAGCGCCGCGTTCCAGGTCTCGACCGTCCTGCGCCCGCTCAGCATGAGGATGTAGGCGATCGTTCCGAAGCAGGTGCACAGGGAATAGCCTACGGACATGATCATCAGGGCTTGCGCGCCGGACGCGAACGCGGGGCCGGCCAGCGCGAGGAGGTCGCCGCGGTTCCAGGCGATGGCGATTCCGATCGGAAGCTGGAGCATCACCATCCATCGAATCGCGGTGCCGTACGCTTCCTCGAGCTCCACGATCCGGTTCTCCCTCGACAGTATCGGGTAGACGGGCCCCATCGCGGCATGGAAAGCGAGCAGGATCATGTCGAGGGGCAGGACGATCTGCAGGCAGAACCGGTAGATGCCCACGGCCTCGCTGCCCAGGAAGAACGCCACGGCGAACAGGCCCGTCAACGCAAAGACGATGTAGAAGACGGAATTCGCCATGATTCCGGCCGCATACCCGTAGAGGGCGCGGAATCCGTATTTGGGGCTCGTGCGCCACAGGGCAGGACCCGCGATGCGCACGATCGCGACGATTCCCACCGCACACGCGAGGAGGCTTGCGGCGGCCACCGCGCCGGCGATCCATATCGCCTGGGCCCGGAAATGCGCCATCGCCCCGAGTGCCGACAGGAAGACCAGCGGCGGCGTGAGGTTCTTCACGATCACGTAATACTTGGCGTGCCCGAATCCCCGCGTGATCGCCCCCAGGATCTCCGAACCGGCCATGAACGGAACCGCGAAGGCGAGCAGGCGGATGAAGTCCACGACCTGCGCATCGTGAAACAGGTTGAGCGCGAGCCATGGCGCGAGGAACCAGGCCGCGATCGCGAACGCGGCCCGACGACCAGGGGCAGCAACGCGGCGGCATAGACCGTCCCGATCACGTGCTCGGTCTGCGCCTTCTGGCGATACGCGGGAATGAAGTGAAATATGGCGACCGGCATGCCGAAGACGGATACGGCTTCGCCGATGCTCGCGACCGCCTTTCCGGACGCGTAGAACCCGTAGGCCTGGACCTGCAGCAGTCGCGCCGCAAGGAACTCCGCGAGGATCACCAGCGCCCCGCCGAGCGCGCTTCCCGCCAGGGTTATCCCGGCGCTGCGGATTACGGGAGCCTGCCCTTCCGGCTGCGGCTGCGGCGGCGGTTCCCGGCCGGACTGGTCGCGATTCTCGCTCTCCAACTTCACCGGCTCCGCACGGGCAAATCCATGAAGGCTCCCTTTGCCGCCTGCGGGCAGGTCCCGGGGGCTTCGATGGTCAGGAGTCTACCCTGCGGGGAGCGTCCGGAGGCGGCGTCGATGGACGCTGCGCGGGCTCGCGGCCTCGCCATCCATGACGGGAAAGCGCCCAGGCCACGTGTTCGCGCACCAGCGGCTCGGGATCGTCCGCGCGCGAGAGCAGGGCGCCTCCGACCGCCGGGGAGGAGGGCGCGTTTCCCAGCGCGACGGCGATGTTGCGCAGCCACCGCGTGTAGCCGATGCGCCGGATGGCGGATCCCTCCAGCCGCGATTCGAATTCCTCGCGCGTCCAGGAAAAGAGCGTCACGAGCGACGCCGCATCGAGCCCGTTTCGCACGGCGAAATCGGGCGCCACCGCCAGGTGCGCGAACTTGTTCCACGGGCAGGCGAGCTGGCAGTCGTCGCAGCCGTAGATGCGGTTGCCCATCGCGACGCGGAACTCCTCGGGGATGGAGCCGTCGTGCTCGATGGTGAGGTAGGAGATGCAGCGGCGCGCGTCGAGCTGATAGGGCGCCACGATCGCCCGCGTCGGGCACGCCGCGATGCAGCGCTCGCAGGTGCCGCAGTGGCCGGACACCGGCTCGTCCTTCGCGAGGTCGAGCCCCACGAAGAGTTCCCCGAGGAAATAGTACGAGCCCGCGTCGCGGGACAGGAGCAGCGTGTGCTTGCCCTGCCAGCCCAGTCCCGCGCGGGCCGCCAGGGCGACTTCCATCACCGGGGCGCTGTCGGTGAAGACGCGGTAGGGGAATTCGCCCAGCTCGCCGGCCATGCGCTCCGCGAGGCCCTGCAGGCGCGCGCGCATCACCTTGTGGTAGTCGCGCCCGACCGCGTAGCGCGAGACATAGGCGAGCGAAGCATCGGCCAGGACCTCGTCGGTCCCGCGCGCACCTCCAGGCCAGTAGTTCATGCGCACGGTCACGACGCTCGCGGTGCCGGGCACCAGTTCGGCGGGCCGCGCGCGGCGCGTGCCATGGCGTGCCATATAATCCATCGCGCCGTGCCAGCCGCGGCCGAGCCACTCGAGGAGACGCGCTTCCTCCCGGGCGAGGTCGATGCCCGACACCGCGACGGCATCGAAGCCCGCCTCGAGGCCCCAGCGCTTGACGTGTTGCGCCAGGGCGGCGCGTGATCGGCCCGTGTCCATTTCGCCGATGGTAATCCGAAGCCAATCCGTCCCCGTGACCACCGCCATCCTTCCCGACGAAAACGCCACGCTCGCGCTGGGTGCCGCCCTGGCGCCGGCGATCGTGCCGGGGCTGGTGATCACGCTGCGGGGCGAGCTGGGCGCCGGGAAGACCACCCTGGTGCGGGGCCTGGTCCGGGCGCTGGGCCATGGGGGGCGGGTGAAAAGCCCCACCTATACCCTGGTTGAACTTTATGAGGTTTCGAGGTTAAACTTGTATCACTTTGATTTTTATCGGTTCCACGACCCATCGGAATGGAACTCCACCGGTTTCCGGGACATCTTCAACGGGCAAAACGTCTGCCTGATCGAATGGCCGGAGCGGGCTGCGGGCCGGCTGCCGCCTGCGGACCTGGAAATTGCGCTCGAAATGGCCGACCCGGGACGCCACGCCACGATCACCGCCCGCACGCCCGCTGGAGAGCGCTTGCTCGCCGCCTTGCCGCCAGCCTCGTCCTGACGCTCGCCTCGTCCGCGGCGTTCGCCGGGCAGGCGATCCTCGCCTCCCGCGTCTGGCCGGCGCAGGAGTACACGCGCGTCACCTTCGAGACGGCCAAGCCCGTGCGCCACCAGTTCTTTTCCGTGCAGGATCCCGAGCGTCTCGTGCTCGACCTCGAGGGCGTGGACATCGACGACGAACTGAAGAGCATCGTCGCCAAGGTGCGCGAGGACGATCCCTACATCCGGCAGGTGCGCGTGGCGATCAATCGCCCGAACGTCGTGCGCGTGGTCTTCGACCTGAAGAGCGCGGTGAAGCCCTCGGTGTTCCCGCTGGCGCCTGCGGGCGCATACCGGCACCGGCTGGTGCTGGATCTCTATCCCGAGACGCCGCGCGATCCGCTGCTCGCGCTCCTGAAGCCCGGCCCGGACCCGATCGGCGAAATCGCGAACGCGCCCGTGCTGGAACTCCCGCCCTCCCTGCCAGCCGGGGCCGTCGCGGGAATCCTGACGCCGGAACTCTCCGTCCCGACGCAGCCGGGGCTGCCGGTGGTGAAGCTCGAACCCGGCAGGAACACCGCGGTGAAGCCGGCGGGCGCCGCGCCGAAGGTGGTGCGCATGGTGACGATCGTCATCGATGCGGGCCATGGCGGCGAGGATCCCGGCGCGCGCGGGCGCAGGGGTACGCTGGAGAAGGACGTCACGCTCGCCATCGCCCGGCGCCTGAAGGAGCGCATCGACCGGGAACCCGGGATGCGCGCGGTGCTCACGAGAGACGGCGACTACTTCATCGGCCTCGCGCAGCGGGTGCAGAAGGCGAGGCGCGTGCAGGCCGATCTCTTCGTGTCGGTGCACGCCGACGCCTTCGTGCAGTCGCACGCGCACGGTTCCTCCGTTTTCGCGCTCTCGGAGCGCGGCGCGACCTCCGCCGCGGCGCGCTGGCTCGCCAATCGCGAGAACCAGTCGGACCTGATAGGCGGGGTGAACCTGGACGTGAAGGACCCGGTGCTCGCGAAGACCCTGCTGGACCTGTCGCAGACCGCGCAGATCAACGATTCCCTGAAGCTCGGCAAGGCCGTGCTGGGGGAGCTGGGCGACATCAACCGGCTGCACAAGAGCGCGGTCGAGCAGGCGGGCTTCGCGGTGCTGAAGGCCCCCGACGTGCCCTCGATCCTGGTGGAGACGGCGTTCATCTCCAACCCGCAGGAGGAGAAGCGCCTGAAGGACGGCGCCTACCAGGACAAGATGGCCAATGCGATCTTCCAGGGCATCCGCACCTACCTCGCGCAGAATCCGCCGCTCGCCCGGACGCGGCTTGCGCAGGGCACCTGATCAGCCGGTGGCCGTTGCCCGCGAGCCCGCCTGCGCACGCAGCATGGCGGAGGCCTCCAGCGCCGTGAGAGGCCTGGAAAAGAGATAGCCCTGGAACGCGTCGCAGTGCTTCGCGCGCAGGAAATCGAGCTGCGCGCGGGTCTCCACGCCTTCGGCCACGACCCGCAGCTTGAGGCTCCTCGCCATGGCGATGATCGTCTCGGTGATCGAGCCGCTCGAGGCGTCCTCCGGGACATTGGCGATGAAGGACCTGTCGATCTTCAGACCCGAGGCCGGCAGGCGCTTCAGCTGCGCAAGGGAGGAATAGCCCACGCCGAAGTCGTCTATCGAGACGCCGATGCCGACGGAGCGTAGCTGGGCGAGGATCTCGATCGACTGCTCCATGCTGCGCATCACCATCGACTCCGTGATCTCCACGGCGACGCTGCGCGGATCCACGCCGGATTCGCGCACGATCGCGAGGAGCGAGGCCGAGAGCCTTCTCGACATGAACTGGCGCGGCGAGAGGTTGACCGAAACGACCACGTCGCCGATCCCCTCGGCTTCCCAGGCCTTGAGTTGCCGGCAGGCGGTGCGAAACACCCACTCGCCCAGCTGGACGATGAGACCCAGTTCCTCGGCCACGAGGATGAAGTCCGACGGGAGCACCTCGCCCTTCGACGGGTCGTTCCAGCGCACGAGCGCCTCCAGCCCCGCGATGCGTCCCGTCGCGATGTCGACCTGCGGCTGGTAGCGCAGGAAGAACTCCTCGAGCTCGATGCCCTTGCGCAGGCGCCCCTCCATCTCGAGCCGGCGGGACAGCAGGTAGTTCAGGTCGCTCGTGTAGAAGCGGGCGGTGTTGCGTCCCGAGTCCTTTGCCTGATACATGGCGCCGTCGGCGTGCTTCAGGAGCTGGTTCACGTCCGTGGCATCGTTGGGGTAGTGGCTGATCCCGATCGAAGTCGTGATGTGGACTTCCTGGGAGCCGATCTCCACGGGCCTCGCGAACTCGCGCAGGATCTTCTCGGCGACGATCCGCGCGTTCTCAGGGCGCTCGAGATCAGGCAGGATCACCACGAATTCGTCGCCGCCCTCGCGGGATACCGTGTCGATCTCGCGCACGCAGGAGGCCAGGCGCCTGGCGACGTCCTTGAGCACGTAATCGCCGCTGTCGTGGCCCAGCGTGTCGTTCACCAGCTTGAAGCGGTCGAGGTCGAGGAAGAGGACCGCAACGTGGCGCTGCTTGCGCCGGGCCTGCATGATCGCCTGGTTCAGGCGGTCCTGCATCAGGCGCCGGTTCGGCAGCCCCGTGAGCGCATCGTGGTGCGCCATGTAGTGGATGGTGCGCTCGGTGTTCAGGCGCTCGGTGACGTCCTGCACCAGCGAGGCGAAGCCGACGATGCGCCCGCCCGGGTCCACGAGCGGCGTGTTGTACCACTCGCACTGGATGGAGCGGCCCGCGCGCGTCACGTTGTCGAGCGTGATCTTCGTGCCGTCGCGCGAGAGGCCGAGTTCGCGCCACATGGCGTCACGCCTTGCGCCCGAAGCCGGAACGATGAACTCCGTCGCCGTCCGGCCCAGCGCCTCGTGCTCGGGGAAGCCGAAGATCGCCTCGGCCGCGGGATTCCATGCGGTCACGCGGTGCTGGCGGTCCCACTCGACCACGCCGAGCGGCGTGCGCTCGACGTGCATGCGCAGCTTCTGCGCGGCGAGCAGTTCGGCCTGCTGGGCCTTCAGGCGCCCGACCATCTCCTCGGCCAGCGCGTCGTTGGCGTGCTCCAGTCGCTCGCGCTCGGTCGCGCGCTCGCTCGAGATCGTCACCATTTCCTCGCGTTCTCGCGAGCGACTCGACGAGCGCGCGGTGCAGGCGATCGTGGACGTACGGCAGGACGACCGCGAGCACGAGGATGGCGCCGGAGAGGAACATCTGGATGCGGTCTCCGGAGGCGCCGAGCGACACCGAGAGCGGGACCAGCGCGACGAAGGCGGTGACCTTGAAGGCGTAGGGGTGGGGCGCGTCGTAGCCCACTGCGCCCGTGACGAGCAGCGCCACGAGCATGACGACCGTCAGGCGCTGCGCCAGGTGCGCGGTGTCGGGAAAGAGCCCGCTCGCGATCGCCGCCCAGCACAGCGCGGCGAGGAGCGAGCCGGCGAGGAAGCGGCGCTCCCACCGGGGAAGTTCGGCGCCCGGCGGCTCCCGGTTGATGAAGACCTTGTAGAGCGCATAGCGGCCCAGGGTGACGGCCGAGATCGCGCCGAACCAGGCGAAGAGCGCCGGCTGCGCGAGCTCCTCCCAGAGAATCGCGCCGAGCACGAACACGACGAGCAGGGTGGCGAGATAGCCGATCAGGAGAACCGGTAGAGCAGCCGGACCTGTTCCTCGCGCACGGCCCCGGGAGGTGCGCTCCGGCCGGCGGCCCCGGGGACTGTGCAGGGGTCCTTTGCGCTCATGCGGCCCGCAGCCTGCGGGCAGGGAATCGGGGGCGCCCCTGGTTCCAGGTTGAGTGTAACATTCGCCTTGCTTTCGAGGCCGATTCCTCCCCTGCCGCGGACCGGCTCCGGACCGCGATTCCACGATGGGCCACATCCGCGCGCTACCCGAATTGCTGGTGAACCAGATCGCCGCCGGCGAGGTGGTGGAACGCCCGGCTTCCGCGCTGAAGGAGCTGGTCGAGAACAGCCTCGACGCGGGCGCGCAGTCGGTTTCGGTCGATCTCGCCGAGGGCGGGATGCGCCGGATCCGGGTGGCCGACGACGGGGCCGGAATCGACGCGGCGGACCTGCCGCTCGCGCTCGCGCGCTTCGCCACCAGCAAGATAGCCACGCTCGAGGACCTCGAGCGCGCGGCGACCCTGGGCTTCCGCGGAGAGGCGCTCGCCTCCATCGGCGCGCTGCTCGCGCCTCGCGCTCACCAGCCGGCGCGCGGGCGAGCGGCACGCCTGGCGCATCGCCTGCGACGGCGGCGCGCTCCGCCGGTCGAACCCGCCGCACTCGCGGCGGGCACCACGGTCGAGGTCGAGGAGCTCTACTACAACACGCCGGCGCGGCGGAAGTTCCTGAAGAGCGAGGCCACGGAGTTCGCCCGCTGCGAGGACGCCTTTTCGCGCCTGGCGCTTTCGCGCCCGCAGGTGGCCTTCTCGCTCGCGCACAACGGCCGGCGCGTGGCCCATCTCGCGCCCGGCACCGCGCGGCAGCGGCGCGGCGGCGTGGTGGGCGAGGATTTCGCCGGTTCCGCGGTCGAGGTCGACGCGCGCGGCGCCGCGGTCAGGCTCGCCGGCCTCGTGGCGGCCCCCGGTTTCACGCGTGCGACGCGCGACGCGCAGTATTTCTTCGTGAACGGCCGCTTCGTGCGCGACAAGCTGCTCGCCCACGCCATCCGCGAGGCCTACCGCGACGTCATGCACCACGACCGGCATCCGGCCTACGTGCTCTTCCTGGACGCGGACCCGCGCCTCGTCGACGTGAACGTGCACCCGGCCAAGAGCGAGGTGCGCTTCCGCGACGCGGGCGCCATCCACCAGTTCGTCTTCCACGCGCTCTCGCGGGCGCTCGCCTCGCCCTCGCGGGCGCCGGGCGCGCCCCGCCGCCGCCGGCGGGCGCCAGCGGGCCTCCCAGGCCTCCTCGGCGTTTCGCAGCCGCCGGGCGCTACGAGGCGCTCTCCGCGGCGGCCGGACGCGGCGGCGGCGAGCGCCCGGGCGCCCCGGCGCAGGTCGATCCCGGCGCCCCGGCCACGCTCGGCTACGCGCTCGCGCAACTGCATGGCGTCTTCGTGCTCGCGCAGAACGCGGCCGGACTCGTGCTGGTGGACATGCACGCGGCCCACGAGCGCATCGTCTACGAGAAGCTCAAGGGCGCGCTGGACGTCTCGCGCCTGCCCGCGCAACCGCTGCTCGTGCCCATCGCGATGCCCGCGACGGCCGAGGAGATCGAGGAGGCCGAGCGTTCCGCCGAGGCGATCGCAAGCCTGGGATTCGAGGCGGGCGCCGCGGGTCCGCGCGAGCTGGTGATTCGCGCGGTGCCGGCTATGCTCGCCGATCTCGATGCGCCGGCCATGCTGCGCTCGGTCCTCGCCGAGATGCGCGAGTTCGGGGCGAGCCGCGCGCTCGTCGAGCGGCGCAACGAACTCTCTCCACGATGGCATGCCACGCGGCCGTGCGCGCCAACCGCAGCCTCACCGTGCCGGAGATGAACGCGCTGCTGCGCGAGATGGAGGAGACCGAGCGGGCCGGCAGCTGCAACCATGGCCGGCCGACCTGGGTGCAGTTCTCGATGGCCGATCTCGACCGCCTGTTCCTGCGCGGCCGCTAGTCTTCCCATGCCGGGGCAAGCTCCCGCCGTCTTCGTCCTGGGGCCCACCGCGAGCGGCAAGACCGCGGTGTCCCTGGCACTCGCCGCCCGCTTTCCCGTGGAGATCGTGAGCGTCGATTCGGCGCTCGTCTACCGCGGCATGGACATCGGCACGGCCAAGCCCGACGCGGCGGCGAGGGCCGCGGCGGCGCACCACCTCATCGACATCGTGGAACCCACGCAGGCGTACTCGGCTGGGCGTTTTCGCGCCGACGCGCTCCGCATCGCCGAAGAGATCGCCTCGCGCGGGAGGGTGCCGCTCTTCGTGGGCGGCACGATGCTCTACGAACGGGCCCTCATGCGCGGCCTGGCGCAGCTTGCCGGCGGCCGATCCCGCGATTGCGCCGGGAGCTGGAGGCGAGGCGCCAGAAGGCGGCTGGCCGGCGCTGCACGCCGAGCTTGCGCGCATCGATCCGGTCGCGGCGGCCCGGCTCGATCCCCGCGACGCCCAGCGCATCCAGCGGGCGCTGGAGGTGTTTCGCCTCGCGGGGCGCACCCTCACCGCGATCATCGCGGGCGAGGGACGACCGCCGCCGCCCTTTTCCGCGCTCGCCATCGCGCTCGAGCCGTCGGACCGTGCCGTGCTGCACCGCCGGATCGAGGAACGCTTCCACGCGATGCTCGGCGCGGGACTGGTCGAGGAGGTCGTCTCCTTGCGCGCCCGGCACGCGCTCGCGGCGGGCCTGCCGTCGATGCGGGCGGTGGGCTACCGGCAGGTGTGGGAAACGCTCGAGGGCGCCGCGCCGGCTTCGACGCTGCCCGCGCGCGGCATCGCGGCCACACGGCAACTGGCCAAGCGCCAGCTCACGTGGTTGCGGGCAATGCGGGAGGTGGAACGGGTGGACTGCCTGCGCCCCGACCTCGCGAAGGAGGTGGCGGGGCGCGTGGAGCGATTCCTGGGCCAGCGGGGGATCAGTCGTCTCCGTGGTACTTGAAGCTCACCTTGAGCTTCGCGCGGTAGATGAGCTTGCCGTTCTCGACCTTCGCGTCCAGCTTGTCGACTTCCGCCACGCGCAGGTCGCGCAGGCTCTTCGAGGCCGCCTTGATGCCGTTGGCTGCCGCATCGGCGAACGAGGAGGGACTCGTGCCGACGATCTCGGTGATCTTGTAGACGGCGGGCGTGGACGCCCGCGCTTTCTTCGCCTTCTTGGCCATGCTGTTTTCCTCCTGGGGTTGGGTGGCCAATCCACTATACGCCCGGGGCGGGCCGCGAGGAATCAGCGCGGAGAGTCCACCGTGACCTTCGCGCCGCCCTCGGAGAACGTGATGTCGAGCCCGTCGCCCCGGGCGACCGCTGTCCCCGATCGGATCACCGTGCCGTCGTCGGCCCGCACGATGGCGTAGCCGCGCGAAAGCACCTGCGCGGGATCGAGGTGCGACACGGAAGCCGCCGCGGCGGAGAGCCGCGCGCGGTGGTCGCGCTGCACGCGGGAGGCCGCAGCGGCGAGACGGCGCCGCAGCCTGTCCAGGTCGCGCGTGGCTTCGCGCAGCTCGGGCGCGGCGGCGCGAATTCTCGGTGCGAGGCCGCGAATCGCGGCGGCGCGCAGGCCCACGGCCTGGCGAACCTGCAGGCCCAGGCGCTTCGCCAGGGCCGCCACCTGTTCGCGGCCGCGTGCCAGGCGTTCCGCGGGCGTGAGAAGCCTTCGCGCCGAAAGATCCAGCCGCTGGGCGGCCTCGTCGACCGCGCGGATCGCCGCGCGCGCGAGGCTCGTTCGGGCGCGGCGCAGCTGCAAGGCAAGCACTTCCCGGTCCGGACTCGCCGCCGCTGCGGCCGCCGTCGGCGTGGGCGCGCGCAGGTCGGCCACGAAGTCGGCGATGGTGAAGTCGGTCTCGTGGCCCACGCCGCTCACCACGGGAATGGCCGAGCCGGCGATGGCGCGCGCGACGCGCTCTTCGTTGAAGGCCCACAGGTCCTCGAGGCTGCCGCCGCCGCGCGCCACGATGAGTACGTCGCACTCGCGCCGGGCATTGGCCTTCTCGATCGCGCGTGCGACCTGCGCGGCCGCGCCTTCGCCCTGCACGAGCGTCGGATAGAGGATCACCGGGATCATGGGCGCGCGCCGCGCGAGCGTGGCCAGGATGTCGCGCAGCGCCGCGGCCGCGGGCGAGGTGACGATGCCGATCGTCCCCGGATGGGCGGGAAGGGGTTTGCGGCGCGCTTCGTCGAAGAGGCCCTCGCGGGCGAGCCGGGCCTTCAGCTTCTCGAAAGCCTCGAACAGCGCGCCGAGGCCCGCATGGCGCATCTGCTCCACGGCGAGCTGGTAGGCGCCGCGGGGCTCGTAGACCGTCACGCGTGCGCGCACTTCCACCTTCAGCCCGTTTTCCGGCCGGAAGTCCAGGTGCTGGGCGCGGCCCTTGAACATCGCGCAGTCGACCGCCGCCGCCTCGTCCTTCAGGACGAAATACCAGTGGCCGGAGCTCGCGAGCGTGGCGCGGGAAATCTCCCCCGTCACCCACACCAGGCCGATCTGGTTCTCGAGCAGCTGGCGCGAGCGCCGGTCCTCGCGGGGGGGGGGGGGGCGGGGTGGACCGTGGGCGGGGCGCTTCCGGGAGGACGGGAGGGAAATCCGGTGCATTTCAGAGGGAAAGCGGGAGGCACGGAAGGGCCGGCTATCCACCGTACCGAGGGCCTCGCCGGGAGGGAGGCGCGCGCCCGCGATTCGAACGCCGCTTGACATCCGAAAAAAACCTTAAGTGTTTGATTAAATTGCTTTAAGCGATTGCGCTCAAAAAATGAGCGGCGGAAAAAAAAGCCTTATGAGAAGGCCACTTGCCGAAGCCCCCCGCGAGGAATCCACAGGCTTATCCACAGGCTCTGTGGATGATTCGCCACACCGCCCGCCTGCACCTGTCGCGGCCCGGAGACACGCGAGAATCGACGCGACTTTCCGGGGGATTTCGGCCGCGAAGTCGCGCCGGGCCTCGATTCGGGGCCCGCGGGTCCGCCCCGGCTTAAAGTGATTTGTGAGCGCTCTTGTGTCCGTGCGAGCCTTGCGGCACTAGGGCTTGTGGAACGCGTGTCGGCAGGCGAAAATGCCGTGCGATTTCTCGCAGAGGAACTCCACGCGTGCTGTCGATCATCGAAGCGGCCGGCTGGCCGATCTGGTTCATCATCGCGACTTCCATCGTCGCCCTGGCCATCATCATCGAGCGATTCTGGTCGCTGCGCACGCCGCTCATCGCGCCGCGCGAGCTGCTCCCGGCGACCATCCGCGAGTACCAGGCGAAGGGCGTGACCCCGGACCTGCTCAACCGCCTGCTGCAGGGGCCCCTCATCGGCCGCATCTTCGCCGCGGCGCTGGTCAACGAGAAGAGCCCGCGCGAGGTGATCAAGGACGCGATCGAGGACGCGGGACGCGCCGTCGCCCTCGAACTCGAGCGCTTCCTCAACACGCTCGGCACGGTCGCCACGGTGTCCACGCTGCTCGGGCTCTTCGGCACCATCGTCGGGATGATCGAGATCTTCGGCTCGCAGACGCCGACGGGCGGCAACCCCGGGCAACTGGCGCACGGCATCTCGGTGGCCCTCTACAACACGCTCTTCGGGATCGGCGTGGCCATTCCGGCGGTGATTTTCTACCGCCACTTCCGCAATCGCGTGGACGTGCTGGTCGTCGAGATGGAGAGCCAGGCGATCAAGCTGGTCGAGATACTCCGGGGCGAACGGCGCGCATGAATTTTCGCCGCGGGCGCGCGCGCGAGGAGCCGGAGATCAACCTGATCCCGCTGATCGACATCCTCATCGTCATCCTGATCTTCCTCTTCCTCACCACGACCTACAGCCGCTTTGCCGAGCTGCAGATCAACCTGCCGGAATCGGCGGCGGAGAAGTCTCCCGACCGGCCGCAGGTGCTCTCCGTCGCCGTGGACGCGAACGGCCGCTACGCGATCAACGGGACGGCGGTCGCGTTCGACAACCCGGCCGGGCTCGCGAGCCGCCTGCAGGACGCCGCCAAGGGCGCAAAGGAGCCGGTCGTCGCGATCAGCGCCGACGCCGTGGCCACGCACCAGTCCGTGGTGAACGTGATGGAGGCCGCGCGGCTCGCGGGCTACAACCACATCTCCTTCACCACCCAGTCCCGCAAGTAGGGGCGGGCTCCCGGCGCGGTTCACCCATGCGCGCCTGGCTCGAGGGGAATGGCAGCGCCTCGGCGGCGGCGCGCTCATCTTCCTGTCGCTCGCAGTGGCTTTCCGCCTGCTGACCACCCTGCGGGCCGCCCTCTATCGCGCCCGCATCCTGCCGTCGTGGCGGGCGCCGGTGCCTGTGATCGTGGTAGGCAACATCACGGCCGGCGGCACGGGCAAGACCCCGCTGGTCATCGCGATCGTCGACTCGCTGCGCCGTGCGGGAAGGAAGCCGGGCGTCGTCTCGCGGGGCTACGGGCGCGTGCCACCCACCGACGCCGATCCGCACGGCGTGGTGCGCGTCCTGCCCGGCGTGGCCACCCCGGAATACTTCGGCGACGAGCCGGTCCTCATCGCGCGGCGCACGCGCGTGCCCGTCTACCTCTCGCCGGACCGTCCGGCGGCGGCGCGCGCGCTCCTGGCCGCCCACCCGGAAACCGACGTCCTGGTGAGCGACGACGGCCTGCAGCACTACGCGCTGGGTCGGGACATCGAGATCGCGGTCGTCGACGGAGAGCGCGGCTTCGGCAACGGCCTGCCCCTGCCCTCGGGGCCGCTTCGCGAGCCCGTCTCGCGCCTGAGGCGCGTCGACGCGGCGGTGGTGAACGGCGGGTACTCCGACCGGGTTCCGGCTCCGCGACAGTTCGCGATGACGCTCGCAGGCGAGCGCTTCGTCTCCTTTTCCGGCGAGGACCTCGCGCCCGAGGAGTTCGTTCCGGCAGCGCGGGGGCGTCGCATCGCGGCCGTGGCGGGCATCGGCAACCCAGGGCGCTTCTTTGCCCACCTCGGGCGGCTGGGCGTTGGCTGCCGATCGCCATCCCTTTCCCGACCACCACCAGTTCCAGCCGGCCGAGCTGCGCCTGCCGGGCGCGGAACTCGTCGTCATGACCGAGAAGGATGCCGTAAAATGCGCGGCATTCGCCGATGCGCGGATGTGGTTCCTTCGCGTCGAAGCGGTGCTGCCGCCGGATTTCGACGCCTTTCTCCTCGAACGCCTTGCCGCCCGGACCCGCCCCTGATGGACCCCAAGCTCCTCGAGATCCTCGTCTGCCCGATCTGCAAGGGCCCGCTCGTGCATCGTCGCGAGCCCCATGAGCTCATCTGCAGCGCCGACCGCCTCGCCTTCCCGGTCCGCGACGACATCCCGGTCATGCTCGAGGAGGAAGCCAGGAAGCTCGCGCCCGACGAGGAGGCCTGACGGCGGGGGCGGGCCGGCGCGGGCCCATGAAGGCGTTCACCTTCAAGGTCATCATCCCCGCGCGGCTTCGCTCGACGCGACTGCCCGGGAAGATGCTCGCCGACATCGCCGGCAAGCCCATGGTCGCGTGGGTGGCGGAGCGGGCCGCGGAAAGCGGCGCGGAGGACGTGGTGATCGCCACCGACCATGCGGACATCGCCGACGCGATGGCCGCGCTCGACTGGCGTGTGTGCACCACCTCTACGGCGCACCCGACGGGAACGGACCGCCTCGCCGAGGCGGTCGACCTCCTCGGTCTGGGCGACGGCGAGATCGTCGTGAACGTGCAGGGCGACGAGCCGCTCATCGACCCGCGCCTCATCCGCGCGGTGGCGAAGGAACTCGCCCTGCGTCCCAAGGCGTCGATCTCGACCGCCGTGCACCCGATCACCACCGCGAAGGCCTTCTTCGACCCGAACGTCGTGAAGGTCGTCCACGACACCGACGGGTATGCGACGTACTTCTCGCGCGCACCCATCCCCTACGCGCGCGACGCATTCGCCGCCACGAAGGGCAAGCTTCCGCCGGGGTTCCCGGCACTCCGTCACGTCGGCGTCTATGCCTATCGCGTGGGATTCCTGCGCAAGTACCCGGGGCTTTCGCAAACGCCCGCCGAGCGCTTCGAGGCGCTGGAGCAGCTCCGCGCCCTCGGCCACGGGCACCGCATCGCGATCGTCTTCTGGAACGGCCCGGTGGAGGCGGGCGTGGACACGCTTGAAGACCTGAAGCGCGTGCGGCGCGTTCTTGGCCGGGCAGGGGCTGAATACCCCCCCTCCGGGTTTCCCCGGGTTTGACCCGATTCCCCCCGGGCGGCGATAATCGACCGCTTTTGTCGCAAAGAAACCCCCTGGAGGGAGGCAGGCCCATGCGCCTGATACTGCTGGGCGGACCGGGCGCCGGAAAGGGCACCCAGGCCGGCTTCATCGTGCAGAAGTTCGGGATTCCGCAAGTTTCCACGGGCGACATGCTGCGCGCGGCCGTCAAGGAAGGGACTCCCGCGGGCCTCGCGGCCAAGGTAGTCATGGACCGGGGCGAGCTGGTTTCCGACGACATCATCGTGGCGCTCGTGAAGAAGCGCATCCTCGCGCCCGATTGCGCCCGCGGCTTCCTCTTCGACGGTTTTCCGCGCACGATTCCGCAGGCTGCGGCGATGCGCGACTCCGGCATCGACTTCGACCACGTGGTGGAGATCGCGGTGGAGGACGCGGCCATCATCGCCCGCATGTCCGGCCGGCGGGTGCATCTCGCCTCGGGGCGCACGTATCACCTGCAGCACAACCCGCCCCGGGTGGAGGGCAAGGACGACCTCACCGGCGAGCCCCTCATCCAGCGCGACGACGACCTGGAGGAAACCGTGCGAAAGCGACTCGGCATCTACCACCGCCAGACCATGCCGCTCGTCGAGTACTACAGCCAGTGGGAGGCCACGGGCGACGTGCGCGCGCCGCACTGCCACCGCGTATCCGGCGACGGGTCGGTCGAGCAGGTCCGCGACCGGCTCCTGGCCGCGCTGGAGTAGCCGCCATGCCCCGCAACGCCTTCTATGCGCAGTCCGGCGGCGTCACGGCCGTGATCAACGCGAGCGCGGCCGGCGTCATCGAGACCGCGCGCAAGCACAAGGCGAAGATCGGCAAGGTCTACGCCGGCCGCAACGGCATCATCGGCGCGCTCACCGAGGACCTGATCGACACCAGCCGCGAGCCGGCGGCGGCCATCCGCGCGCTGATGCACACGCCCGGCGGCGCCTTCGGCTCCTGCCGCTACAAGCTGAAGGGCTGGAGGAGAATCGCGCCCAGTACGAGCGGCTGATCGAGGTCTTCCGCGCGCACGACATCGGCTACTTCTTCTACAACGGCGGCAACGATTCGGCCGACACCTGCCTCAAGGTCTCGCGCATGGCGGTCGAGCTGGGCTATCCGCTCGTCGCCGTGCACGTGCCCAAGACGATCGACAACGACCTGCCGGTCACGGACAACTGCCCCGGGTTCGGCTCGGTCGCCAAGTACGTGGCGACCAGCATGCGCGAGGCGGGCATCGACGTGGCCTCGATGGCCAAGACGTCCACGAAGGTGTTCGTCTTCGAGGTCATGGGGCGCCACGCGGGCTGGATCACGGCCGCGGTCGGGCTCGCCCAATCGCGGCCGGACGAGGCGCCGCACATCCTGCTCTTCCCCGAGATCGCCTTCGACGAGGCGGCCTTTCTCGCGAAGGTCGACGACGCGGTGAAGCGTTTCGGCTACTGCGCCGTCGGCGTCTCCGAGGGCCTGCACGGCCCGGACGGCAAGTTCCTGTCGGAGTCGGGCCTGAAGGATGCATTCGGCCATTCCCAGCTCGGCGGCGTGGCCCCCATGGTCGCCAACCTCGTGAAGGCGAAGCTCGGCCACAAGTTCCACTGGGCGGTGGCCGACTACCTGCAGCGCTCGGCGCGCCACATTGCCTCGAAGACCGACCTCGAGCAGTCCTACGCCGTCGGCAAGGCCGCGGTGGAGCTCGCGCTCAAGGGCATGTCGGGCGTGATGCCTACGATCATCCGGGCCTCGAGCCGGCCCTACCGCTGGAAGATCGGCGTGGCGAAGCTCGAGGACGTGGCCAACGTCGAGAAGAAGCTCCCGCGGGACTTCATCACGCCCGACGGCTTCCACATCACCGCGAAGTGCCGGCGCTACCTCGAGCCCCTGATCGCGGGCGAAGCCTTCCCGCCTTTCGAGAGGGGCCTGCCGCGCTACGTGCGCCTGAGGAACGCGCCGGTCCGCAAGAAGACGAAGAACGCCACCGCGCCGAGCGCGCGCGGCGCCCGCAACCAACCCGCACTCACGAAGCAAGGAGAAGCAGATGTTGAACTCGGCAATCATCCTGGCGCTGGCCTGCGCCGCCATCGCATTGCTCTACGGCGCCTGGACGGCCCGGTGGATCCTCGCGCAGCCGGACGGCAACGACCGCATGCGCGAGATCGCCGCCGCCATCCAGGCCGGCGCCAAGGCCTACCTGAACCGCCAGTACACGACCATCGGCATGGTGGGCGCCGTGCTCTGCGTGGTGATCTGGCTCGTGCTCGGATGGCTGACGGCCCTGGGCTTCGCGATCGGCGCGATCGCTTCCGGTGCGGCGGGCTACATCGGCATGAACGTGTCGGTGCGCGCCAACGTGCGCACGGCCGAGGCTGCCCGCGGCGGCATCGCGCCCGCGCTCGACATCGCCTTCAAGGGGGGTGCGGTCACGGGCCTGCTGGTGGTCGGCCTGGGGCTGCTCTCCGTCACCGCTTTCTTCATGCTGCTGCAGGGCTCCTCGGGAGCGGAGACCAGGATGAGCGACGTGGTGAAGCCGCTCATCGGCCTGGCTTTCGGCTCCTCCCTGATCTCCATCTTCGCGCGGCTGGGCGGCGGCATCTTCACCAAGGGCGCCGACGTGGGCGCCGATCTCGTGGGCAAGGTCGAAGCCGGCATTCCCGAGGACGACCCGCGCAACCCCGCGGTGATCGCCGACAACGTGGGCGACAACGTCGGCGATTGCGCCGGCATGGCCGCCGACCTCTTCGAGACCTACGCGGTGACGATCATCGCCACCATGGTGCTGGGCGCGCTCCTCATGCCCAGCCCGGGCTTCGTCGGCAACGTGGTCACCTACCCGCTGGTGCTGGGCGGCGTGTCGATCATCGCCTCCATCATCGGCGTCTACTTCGTGAAGACGACCGAGGGCGGCAAGATCATGGGCGCGCTCTACCGCGGGCTCATCGTCGCCGGCGCGATATCGCTCGTGGCGTTCTACTTCGTCACCGGCTGGATGATGAAGGACGTCGTGGCCGCCTATCCGAACCTGTCGGTGATCAACCTCTGGGGCGCCTCCGTCGTGGGCCTCGTCCTCACCGCGCTCATGGTGATCATCACCGAGTACTACACCGGCACCGATTTCGGCCCGGTCCGGCACGTCGCCGAGGCCTCCACCAAGGGCCACGCCACCAACATCATCGCCGGCATCGGCGTGTCGATGCGCTCGACCGCGTGGCCCGTGCTCTCGGTCTGCCTCGCGATCTGGGCGGCCTACGCGCTCTCGGGCCTGTACGGCATCGCGATCGCGGCGACCTCCATGCTCTCCATGGCCGGCATCATCGTGGCGCTGGACGCCTACGGCCCGATCACGGACAACGCGGGCGGCATCGCGGAGATGGCCGAGCTGCCCAAGGAAGTGCGCAACGTGACCGACCCCCTCGACGCCGTGGGCAACACCACCAAGGCCGTGACCAAGGGCTACGCCATCGGCTCCGCGGGCCTCGCGGCCCTGGTGCTCTTCGCCGACTACACGCACAAGCTCGAGGAGATGGGCCGGCACATCACCTTCGACCTCTCCAACCCGGCGGTCATCATCGGGCCTCTTCATCGGCGGCCTGATCCCCTACCTCTTCGGCGCCATGGCGATGGAAGCGGTGGGCCGCTGCGCCGGCTCGGTGGTGGAGGAAGTGCGCCGCCAGTTCCGCGAGATCAAGGGGATCATGGAAGGCACGGCCAAGCCGGATTACTCGCGCGCGGTCGACATGCTGACCGTGGCCGCCATCAAGGAGATGATGATCCCGTCGCTGCTGCCGGTGCTCTCGCCGGTCGCGGTCGCGCTCGTCGTCGGCTTCCTCATGGGCAAGGACGCGGGCGTGCAGGCGCTCGGCGGCATGCTCATGGGCACCATCGTGACCGGCCTCTTCGTGGCCATCTCGATGTGCACCGGGGGCGGTGCCTGGGACAATGCCAAGAAGTACATCGAGGACGGCAACCACGGCGGCAAGGGCTCGGAGGCCCACAAGGCGGCGGTGACGGGCGACACGGTGGGCGACCCTTACAAGGACACCGCTGGTCCCGCTATCAACCCGCTCATCAAGATCATCAACATCGTGGCGCTGCTCATCGTCCCGCTGCTCTAGGCGGTTCGACGTAGACTACGGGCCGGCGGGGGCTTCCCGCCGGCCTTTTTCTTGGCGCTCGCCAGCGGAGATTTCCCATGTCCCTCGACTTCTACCACGGCCACGGGTCGCCCTATTCCTGGCGCGTCTGGCTCGCGCTCGAACACCTCGGCATCCCCTACGAGCTGAAGGTGCTGTCGTTCTCCGAGAAGGACCACCTGAAGCCCGGCTTCGTGGCGCTCAACCCGCGGCATCGCGTGCCGACGATCGTGGACGACGGTTTCGTCCTCTGGGAATCGCTTGCCATCCTCGAGTACCTGGACGAGCGGTTCGGCGGCCCGAAGGCGAGGCTCTATCCGGGCACGGCGCAGGATCGCGCACGCATCCGCCGCCTCATCCGCGAGGACGAGGCGGACCTGGACGAGAAGGGCCTCTCGCCCATCTACGAGGAGCTCTACCACAAGCCCGAAGGCGAGGCGCCCGACGAGGCCCGCCTCGATGCGGCGCGCGCGAAGTTGGTCGAAGAGCTGGATCTTTTCGCCCGCGAGCTGCGCGGGGCGTTCCTCGCGGGCGACGCGCCCTCGGCGGCGGACTTCGTCCTCTACCCGGAGATCGCCTACGTGAAGCGCATCGGCGCGAAGAAACCGGCGTCGAAGCTCGAGGGCATCCTGCCGGGCCCCATTGCCGGATGGGCCGCGCGCATCGAGGCGCTGCCGTACTTCGAGAAAACCTTTCCCCCGCACTGGCGCACGTGAAGTTCGAGGTCCACGCCACCGACGGCGCCGCGCGTCGCGGCACGCTCACGCTGGCGCACGGCGACGTGCCGACGCCCGCCTTCATGCCGGTGGGTACCTACGGCACCGTGAAGGCGATGTCGCCCGCGGAACTCGTGGAGGTGGGCGCCGACATCGTGCTCGGCAATACTTTTCACCTGTGGCTGCGGCCCGGGCTCGAGGTCATCGCGGCGCACGGCGGGCTGCACCGGTTCATGGGATGGGACAAGCCCATCCTCACCGATTCCGGCGGCTTCCAGGTCTTCAGCCTCGGGCCGCTGCGCAAGGTGAGCGAGGAGGGCGTGGCCTTCCAGTCGCCCGTCGACGGCGACAAGCTCTTCCTCACGCCGGAGGAGTCGATGCGCATCCAGCGCGTGCTCGACGCCGACATCGTGATGATCTTCGACGAGTGCACGGCCTATCCGGCCTCCCGCGACCAGGCGGCCGACTCGATGCGGCTCTCGCTTCGCTGGGCGGCGCGCTCGAAGGCTGCGCACGAGGGCAATCCGAACGCCCTCTTCGGCATCGTCCAGGGCGGCATGCACGAGGACCTGAGCGACGAGTCGCTCGCGGGCCTCGAGGCGATCGGCTTCGACGGCTACGCGATCGGGGGGCTTTCCGTGGGCGAGCCGAAGGAAGACATGGCGCGCGTCCTCGCCCACGCCGCGCCGAGGCTCCCCGCGGAACGCCCGCGCTACCTCATGGGCGTGGGCACTCCCGAGGATCTCGTGCAGGCCGTGGCGTCCGGCATCGACATGTTCGACTGCGTGCTGCCCACCCGCAACGCGAGGAACGGCTGGCTCTTCACGCGCTTCGGAGACGTGAAGATCAAGAACGCCCGCCACCGCGCCGACACGCGCCCGCTGGACGAGACCTGCGGCTGCCCCGCCTGCGGCCGGTTCACGCGCGCCTACCTGCACCACCTGCACCGCGCCAACGAGATCCTGGGCGCGCGCCTGAACACCCTCCACAACCTCTTCTACTACCAGGTGCTGATGCAGGAGATGCGCGAAGCGATCGCCTCGGGCGCCTTCGCCGCGTTCCGCAGCCGCTTTCACCGCGACCGCGCGAACCTGCCCCCGGACTCCTGAGCGGGCCTTGCGTTCCCGGTTTCCGGCCCCATGTCGGGTCGAATGCCGCACTCGCGCGTGCTAGAATCACGTGTTTTCCGGCAAGCCAAGTCCTTGCCGCATCAAGACATTCCGCCCGGAGACCCCCCCATGATCGGAACCGCTTACGCCCAGGCCGCCGGCAGCCCGGCCAGGGCGACACGCTGATGGGCCTGCTGCCCATCATCCTGATGTTCGTGATCCTCTACTTCCTCATGATCCGGCCGCAGATGAAGAAGGCGAAGGAGCACAAGACGATGCTCGAAGGGCTGCAGAAGGGCGACGAGGTGGTCGCCGTCGGCATCGTCGGTCGCATCACGAAATTCAACGACAACTACGTGAGCCTCGAAGTGGCCGACAACGTCGTGATCCAGGTCCAGAAGCAGGCGGTGAACCAGCTGCTTCCCAAGGGAACCCTCAAGGAGACGCTGTAGCGGAGGGCCTCGCATGAACAAGTACCCGATCTGGAAGTACGCCATCATCGCGGTCGCGCTGCTGGTGAGCATCGTCTACGCGACGCCGAACCTCTTCGGCGAGGCGCCCGTGGTGCAGGTCTCCGGGGCGCGCGCCTCCGTGAAGGTGGACGACGCCCTGCGCGCGCAACTCGAGGCCGCCGTCAAGGCGGCGGGCATCGCGCTCGCCGGCGTCGATGTCGCGGAGGGCCAGGCGACCTTCCACTTTGCCGATACCGACACGCAGATCAAGGCGCGCGAGATCATCCAGGCCAAGGTCGGGCCGGGCTACGTGGTGGCGCTGAACCTCCAGTCGTCCACGCCCGCGTGGCTGCAGGCGCTCGGGGCCAAGCCCATGTACCTGGGGCTGGATCTCCGGGGCGGCGTGCACTTCCTGCTCCAGGTCGACATGCGCGCGGCCGCGAACAAGTCGGTGGAGCGTTACCTGGGCGACGTGAGAAGCCTGCTGCGCGACAAGAAGATCTACTACTCCGGCCTCGCCCGCGAGGGCGATCGCGTGACGATGCGCTTTCGCGAGCGCGACCAGCGCGACGCGGCGCAGAAGCTGATCGTGAAGGAAATGCCGGATCTCACGCTTCGCGAGCAGGACGGCGGCGAGGAGTCGGTCATCGTCGCCACCATCCGGCCGGAGGTCGTGAAGCGCGAGCAGGAACTCGCCCTCCAGCAGAACATCCAGACGCTTCGCAACCGCGTGAACGAGCTGGGCGTGGCCGAGCCCATCATCCAGCAGCAGGGAGCGGATCGCATCGTGGTGCAGCTCGCGGGCGTGCAGGATCCGGGCCGTGCCAAGGAGATCCTCGGCCGCACCGCCACGCTCGAGGTGCGAATGGTCTCGGAAGAGCACGCCTCGGGCCCCGGGCAGAACGCGTTCGCCGCCTACCAGAACCAGCCCGCGCCCTTCGGCACGGACAAGTACCTCGATGCCGAGGGCGCCACGGTGCTCGTGAAGAAGACGGTTGTCATCACGGGAGATCGCATCAAGGACGCGCAGCCCGGATTCGACCAGCGCGACAACCGGCCCGTGGTGTCCATGCAGCTCGACGACACGGGCGGGCGCATCATGCGCCAGACCACGCGCGAGAACCTGAAGAAGCGCATGGGGATGATGCTGGTGGAGCGCAATTCCGTCGTCGTGCTCACCTGGCCCGTGATCCAGGAGGAGTTCGGCAACCGCTTCCAGATTTCGGGCATCGGCGACGTGCAGGAGGCCCGCAACCTCGCGCTCCTGCTGCGCGCCGGCGCGCTCGCAGCCCCCATGGACATCATCGAGGAGCGCACGGTCGGCCCCTCGCTCGGCGCGGAGAACATCACCAAGGGCTTCCGCTCGGTGGTCTACGGCTTCATCGCGATCGGCCTCTTCATGATCGCCTACTACGCCCTCTTCGGCGTGATCTCGGTGGTGGCGCTGGCGGCGAACCTGCTCTTCCTGATAGCGCTGCTCTCGATGCTCCAGGCGACACTCACCCTGCCCGGCATCGCGGCCATCGCGCTCGCGATCGGCATGGCGATCGACGCGAACGTGCTCATCAACGAGCGGGTCCGCGAGGAGTTGCGGGCGGGCATGAGCCCGCAGATGGCGATCCAGGCCGGCTACGAGCGCGCCTTCGACACGATCTTCGACTCCAACATCACGACGCTCATCGCGGGCCTCGCGCTACTCGCCTTCGGCTCCGGCCCCGTGCGCGGCTTCGCGGTCGTGCACTGCCTGGGCATCCTCACCTCGATCTTCAGCGCGGTGATGGTCTCGCGCGGCATCGTGAACCTGGTCTACGGCGGCCGCAGGAAAGTCGCGAAGGTGTCCATCGGCAACACCGAGTGGCACAAGAAGGCCGCGGCCTAGGGCCCGGCACCGAGACGCCCCGAAAAGGACCCGCAGATGGAATTCTTCAAGATCCGGCGCACGATCCCCTTCATGCGCCACGCGCTGGTGTTCAACGTGATCTCGCTCGTCACGTTCCTGGTGTCGGTGGGGTTTCTCGCCACGCAGGGGCTGCATTTTTCCATCGAGTTCACCGGCGGGACGGTGATGGAGGTCACGCACGACAAGCCCGCGCAACCCGAGAAGATCCGGGATGCGCTGGGTGCTGCGGGTTTCAAGGACATCAACGTGCTCAAGTTCGGCTCGTCGCAGGACGTGCTGATCCGCCTGCCGCTGAAGGCGGGCCCGGACCCCAAGGTGCAGAACGAGGAGATGCAGAAGCAGAGCAACGCCGCCGTCGAGGTGTTGAAGGGCGTGGACGCCTCCGCGAAGCTCGTGCGCACCGAGTTCGTGGGCGGGCAGGTGGGCAAGGAGCTCGCCACCGACGGGGCGCTCGCGCTCCTCATGGTGTGCGTGGGCATCATGATCTACCTCGCCTTCCGGTTCGAATGGCGCTTCGCGGTTGCCACCATCGTCGCCAACCTGCACGACGTGGTGATCATCCTGGGCGTCTTCTCCGCCTTCCAGTGGGAGTTCTCCCTGCCGGTGCTCGCGGCGGTGCTGGCGGTGCTGGGCTACTCGGTGAACGAGTCCGTGGTGGTCTTCGACCGGGTGCGGGAGAACTTCCGCAAGATGCGCCGCGCCTCCGTGGACGAGATCATGGACGCCTCGATCACGGGGACGATCTCGCGCACCATCATCACCCACGGCTCCACGCAGATGATGGTGCTCGCGATCTTCTTCTTCGGCGGCGCGAGCCTGCACTACTTCGCGCTCGCGCTCACCATCGGCATCTGCTTCGGGATCTACTCCTCGGTGCTGGTCGCCGCCCCGCTCGCCAAGTACCTCGGCGCCTCGCGCGAGGACTTCGTGAAGCCCGAGAAGAAGACCGTCGAGCCCGTGGTGCCGTGACGGCGTGGAGCTGATCGCGGGGCTCGTGGACATCGTCCTTCGCCTGGACGTCCACCTCGGTGCGCTGGTCGGCGAATACGGCGCGTGGGTGTACGCGATCCTCTTCGCGGTGATCTTTGCGGAGACGGGCCTCGTGGTGACGCCCTTCCTGCCCGGCGACTCGCTGCTCTTCGTGGCCGGGGCGCTGGCCGCCCTGGGAGGCCTGGACGTGCACATCCTCGCCGCCTCGCTCACCGCGGCGGCCATTCTCGGCAACACCACGAACTACGCGATCGGGCGCTGGCTCGGGCGGCGCTACTTCGACGCGGGCGCCTCGCGCTGGTTGCGGCGCGAGTACCTCGATCGCACCCACGCCTTCTACGAGCGCCACGGCGGCGTCGCCGTGGTGATCTCGCGGTTCGTTCCGATCATCCGCACCTACGTGCCCTTCGTGGCGGGGCTGGCCCGGATGGGGCCGGGCCGGTTCACCGCCTACAACGTGGGCGGCGCCGTGCTCTGGGTGGCCTCGCTCGCATACGCGGGCTATTTCTTCGGCAACCTCCCCTGGGTACGGGCGAACCTTTCGCTCCTGATCGTGGCGATCATCATTGCGAGCCTCGTGCCGCTCGCCCTGGCCGCGTGGAAGTCGCGCCGCGCGGCCGGGACCTGACATTCGCGGCCGACTGCGCCCGGAGACCTCCCATGCCGGTTCTCGACTCCCACGTCTTCGACATCACGCGCGCGATCCAGCTCGCGGTCGCGCCCGTGTTCCTGCTCACCGCGATCGGCACGCTCATCAACGCGCTCACGGGCCGGCTGGGCCGGGCGGTGGACCGTCGCCGCACGCTGGAAGAGCTGCTGTCCGCATTCGAGGGAGAGACGCGGGCATCGATGGTGCGCGAGCTGGCGATACTCGCCACGCGCATCAAGCTCGTGCTCTGGGCCATGGCTTCGGCCGTGCTTTCGGCGCTGCTGGTGTGCCTGCTCATCGGCACGGCGTTTCTCGGCGCGTTCGTGGCGCTGGATCTTTCCCGCCCCGTGGCGATCCTCTTCGTGCTGGCCATCGGCGTGCTCACGCTCTGCCTGCTCGCGTTCCTGCGCGAGGTCTTCCTCGCCGCCGCCACGGATCGCGCCCGCTTCGTCGCGTGACGTTGCGCTAGCGGGCCCGCAGGAAAGCCACGGCGGCCGCGAAGAACGCCGCGCAGAGCGCGATCTCGACGATCGCAAGCCGGGCCGACGCGCCGGGATCGGACAAGGCGCGAGCCGCGCCCTCGGCCACGTAGGCCCATACCAGGAGCGAACTCCACTGGAAGGTGTAGCGCCGGGCGCGCAGCAGGCCCATGAGCGGCAGGAGCAGCGGCACGATCTTCAGCACCAGCCAGGAACCTCCGGGACGCAGCGGGGCGAGGAAAAGCTCCCACGCCAGGCCGAGGAATATCAGGCCGATCCACGCCGCGCAGGCGACGAGCCAGGCGGCGCGTGCGCTCACGGCGCGAGCCTGGCCGCAGTGCTCGCGAGGCGCTTGCCGAGGGCGAGGGCGAGACGCTTCTCCTCGTCGCTCACGGGCAGGTCGCCGAGCGCTCCGGCGACGTGCGAAGCCCCGTAGGGCGTGCCGCCGCCCCGGGTCGTGTTCAGGTCGGGCTCCGTGTAGGGAATGCCCACGAGCACCATGCCGTGGTGCAGGAGCGGCACCATCATCGTGAGGAGCGTGGCCTCCTGTCCGCCGTGCATCGACGAGGTGGACGTGAACACGGCTGCGGGCTTGCCCGCGAGGGTGCCGCGTTTCCACTCGCTGCCCAGTGTGTCCAGGAAGTGCTTCACCGGGGCGGCCATGTTCCCGAACCGGGTGGGCGAACCGAGCGCGAGGCCCGCGCATTCCTCGAGGTCGCGCGCTTCCACGTAGGGGGAGCCCGAGGGCGGCACGGCGGGGGCGGCCACTTCCGTCACGGGTGCGACGCGCGGCACGGTGCGCACGCGGGCTCGCATGCCCTTCACGGATTCGATGCCGCGCGCAACGCTTTCGGCAAGGGTCCGGACCGAGCCGTTGCTGCTGTAGAAAAGCACGAGGATATCCGCCACGGGGCTCCTTTCACGGCAGAGCGCCGACGGGCGCCGCATTTCGCGGTGCTATGATACCTGCCGCTTGAAGCCGCTCCCCGCCTTCATACGGGACCCCGCGGGGTTCCTCGCTTTCGTCTTTCGTCGATGGCGCGAGGACCGCTGCCTGCAGATCGCCGGCAGCCTCACCTTCACCACGCTCCTCGCCCTCGTGCCGCTCTTCACCGTCGTCGTGGTGGTGCTCTCGGCGCTGCCGTTCTTCGAGGACGCGATGGTGCAGGTGAAGGTCTTCCTGCTGCTCAATCTCGTTCCCGAAATCGCCGGGAAGATCATCACCGTCTACATGGGGCAGTTCGCCGAGGCGGCGGGGCGCCTCACCTCGGTGTCCCTCGTGGCCCTGTTCGTGATGGCGATCGCCATGCTCTTCACCGTCGACCGGTCGCTCAACGTGATCTGGCGCGTCGAGCGCCACCGGCCCCTGTGGCTATCGGTCACGGGCTACGTGGCGCTCCTCGCGTTCGGGCCCGCGCTCATGGGCCTGTCGCTCTGGGCGAGTTCGTGGGTGGTGACAGCCTCGCTCGACCGGCTCGTCATGCCCTCCCAGCTGGAATCGTTCGTGCTGCGGGCCGTGCCCGTTGCCGGAACCGCGCTCGCGTTCTTTCTCGTCTACCGCATCATTCCCAACCGCCATGTGCCGGCCCGTCATGCGCTGGCGGGGGGGATCCTCGCGGCCGTGGCGTTCGAGTTCATGAAATCGGCATTCGCGGGGTACCTGCGCGCGGTGCCGGCCTACCGTCTGGTGTACGGCGCCTTCGCCGCACTGCCGATCTTCATGCTGTGGATATACCTTTCCTGGCTGGTCGTGCTGTTCGGGGCGGAATTCACCGCGTCCCTCGCCTGGTGGCGCGGGCGCCGGTGGCGCGGCGGGGACGCGCCGCAACCGGGCCTGGAAGGGGCGTTCGAGATCGGGCGAGCGCTCGCCACCGCCGGCGGCGAGCCCGTGGAGTTCGCGACACTGCGGCAGACCGTGGATCTTCCCGACGAAAGGCTCGAGGACATCCTGCGCGACCTCGTGCAGACGGGCGCGGTTCGCAGGTCCCGCAAGGGCTGGGCCCTCGCGTCGCGTGAAGGGAACCGGGAGGCGCCGCCCTGATCAGGACGGCGCGATGTGGAAGAGGTCGAAGCGGCCCGTGCGCTCGATGAGGCTGGTGGCGCGCACGCGCGTGATGAACCCGTCGTCGTCGATCTCGAATTCGCGAAGGTCGCTGTAGGTCGCGGGTGACGTGAGCAGCATGTCGGCCGAGTCGACGCCTTCGTCCTCCGAGAGCAGGAGCCCCGGGCGCACCTGGCCCGCCGCGCTGATGGTCGGCTGCACGGCCACGAACCGCGCGGCCGGGGCGAGGAACTGGATGCCGAATTCCATCCCGCCCTCGTCGACCATCGTGAGCCAGCGAACCGCGCCGACGGTCCAGTTCGCCTTGCCGATGAACTTGATGCCGACCACTTCGCCCACCGTCACGGTGTGCGCCGAGGTCCCGGTCCGGCGCACCTTGAGCCCGCCCGCGCTCTGGTTCACCACGTCCCACTCGCTCACGTTCATGCCCTTCGAAACCTCGTCGTCGGGAACCGAGACGAGCGGAATGGTGATGCCGCTCTCGATGGCCTCGGCCTCCTTGCGCGAGTCGACCTTCGGCGCGACGGAGATGAAGTGCGTGATCGCGCGCATGCCCGCGCAGATCGCCACGCTCGTGTCCATGGGGTCGCGGCGCGATGCGCGCTTCGGCGGGTCTCCCCACAGCGTCGTGAGCTTGGCGATCAGGAGAAGCATCTCGGGGCCCACCGCCTTGCTCGTGGTCGCGGAAACGTTTCCGGTTTCCACGGCCTGGCGGCGCGCACGCAGGCGTTCCACGATCGGGTTGGCGTCGAGAAGCCGCCAGTTGGGCCCGCCCGGATCGTCGTTCGCCGACAGCAGCGGCTTGGGCGGCTTGTCCTGGTCGCAGGGCACGAGGAAGTGCCCGCCGGGCCGCGTCGCCGGTCGCGCCTGCCCGAGCGTGTAGGCCCCGCGCTGGCCGCGAATCACCAGTTCGATCCGCTCGAGGTCGCCGGGAATGAGGCGGTAGGGATCGGTCAGCGCGACGAGCAGCGTTTCCGCGTAGAGGTCGGCGATGCTCGCCTTCGACTCCGGGTCCGCGGGATCGCCCACGAACCCCTCCTTTTCCGCGTGCAGGTAGAGCAGGTGGATCTCACGCCATACGCCCTGCGGGATCGGCGAATAGGACCGGTAGCTCGCGCCCAGCAGCTGCACGAGCGCATCCATTGCGCGATGCACGAGCAGCGGCATCTGCTTCTTGGCACCGAACGCGAGGAGCTTGCCGGTCTTCTCCAGGATGAGGATCTTGTAGCCGTAGGCGAGCTCCGTCGCGAGCTCGCGCGCGAGTGCCAGGGCCTCGCGGGCCTTGGGCGGCAGCGGCAGGAGCGCCTTGCCGAACACCGCGTCGAGCTCGTCGAAAATCACGAGCATGACGGGCCGGTAGGCCTCCAGGATCTGCACGCGGTCGTCGAACTCCACCTTCGCGCGATTGATGGCGCAGAGGTTCGCGAGGATCGCCCGGCCGGCTTCGGCACTTTGGCTGAGCGGCAGCGATTCCACCCACGCCTTGGCCTGCCTGGGACGCAACTCGAGGTCCCGTGGAGGGGCGACGCGCTCGGTGGGGATGCGGAGTTCGAGAGCCACTATTATGTTAATCTTTGATTTTGAAGGGATTTAACTCGGCCGCCGCGAGGCTGCAACCCGGTCCGCCGGGCAGGAAAACAGGATAGACGACACCAATGTTTTTGAAAACAAAAGCTTTCCTCTCCATGTCCGCGATTCGGCGTCCGGCGCCGATCCTCGCGTTTGCGTTGGCCCTGGCCGCGCCGGCTGCGCTCGCGTTCGAAGTCACCGACACCTCGGGCAAGCGCCATCGCCTGGAGGACTACCGCGGCAAATGGGTGGTCGTGAATTTCTGGGCGACCTGGTGCGCGCCGTGCATCAAGGAAATCCCCGAGATCGCGGAATTCCAGCGCGCCCACGCGCCCGACCGCGCGGTGGTCCTGGGCATCGCCCTGGACGTCGACGACGAGGACAAGACGCGGCAGTTCGCGAAGAAGGTGGGGCACGCCTACCCGCTGGTGCTCGAGGACGAGCGCACGGAGAAACAATTCGGCAAGGTAAAGGGCCTGCCCACCACCGTGATCTTCGATCCCGCGGGCCGGCGCGCCTGGGACCGCACCGGCACCGTGACGCGCAAGTCGCTCGAGGAGGCGACGGGCCTCGCGGCCCGGCCGAAAGCCTAGGCGCCGGGCGACCAGCGCTCCCGAAGCGCCCGCAGCACCCGTTCGGGGTACTCGGGTCGGCCCAGGCTCCCGTTGTACCGGCCGAGGGCGTTGTGCAGGTTGCCATCCTCGATGCGCAGGTAGTGGCGCAGGATCACGCAGCCGTAGCGCAGGTTCGTGCGCGGGTGGAAGAGGTTCTGCCCGGGCATGCCGATCTCGCGAACCCAGAAGGGCATCACCTGCATGTAGCCGCGAGCTCCGGCGGAAGACACGGCGTACTTCCGGAATCCGCTCTCGACGTCGATTACCGCGAGCACCAGGCGCGGGTCCAGGCCCGCGCGCAGCGCCTCGTAGCGAACCATCTCCAGGAGATCCCGCGCGATCCGCTCGTCGCGCACGCGACGGTGCACGCGGTCGTACATGGCCCGCATCCAGGCCCGCGCCTCGTGGTCGTCGGGAAGGGTGCGCTCGCGGTCGGTCACCGCCTTGGCGAGCGTGGCCTGGATGGCCGCCGAGAGGGGTTCGCGCTTCTGCGCGCCGGCCCAGGCCGCACAAGCGCCCGCCAGCGCCACGAGGGCGATCGCGGCTGCCGCGAGGAAGCGCCGCTCAGGTCGCGAGGCGCTCACGCACGTGGGCGGCGGCGCCGGCGAGCGGCACGCGGGTCGCCTGCGCATCGCGGCGGTGCTGGTACTCGGCCTCTCCGTCCTTCAGCCCGCGCTCGCCGATGACCAGGCGGTGCGGAATGCCGACCAGCTCCTGGTCGGCGAGGAGGACGCCGGGGCGCTCGTTGCGATCGTCGAGGAACGCCTCGATGCCGGCCGCCGCGAATTCCGCGTAGAGCCTGTCCGCGGCCGCTTTCACTGCCTCGCTCTTGTGGTATCCGAGCGGAATCACCGCCACCGCGAAGGGCGCCATCGGGTCGGGCCAGATGATGCCGCGCTCGTCGTGGTTCTGCTCGATGGCCGCGCCCACGATGCGGGTGATGCCGATGCCGTAGCAGCCCATCTCGAAGGCGCGTTGCGTGCCGTCCTCGGCCGCGAAGGTCGCGCCCATGGCCTCCGAGTAGACCCTGCCCAGGGCGAACACATGGCCCACTTCGATGCCGCGCACCAGGGCGAGGCCGCCCTTGCCGTCGGGGGAGGGATCCCCGGTGACGACGTTCCTCACGTCGGCCACGAGGTCCGGCTCGGGGCAGTCACGCCCCCAGTTCGCACCGCGCAGGTGGAAGTCCTTCTCGTTCGCGCCGCAGATGAAATCCGCCATCGCCGCCACGGTCCTGTCGGCCACCACGGTGATCTTCGCTCGCTCGAGCCCGACGGGCCCGAGGTAGCCGGCCGGCCCGCCGGCGGCGGCGAGGATCTCCTCGTCGGTGGACCAGCGCCACCCCTTCAGCCCCGGGATCTTGCCCACCTTGATCTCGTTCACGCTGTGGTCGCCGCGGATGAGCAGCATGTGCACGCGATCGTTCGCGGTGAGGAGAATCGCCTTCACCGTGCGCGCGAGCGGCTCCTTCCAGAGCCTGGCCACGCCTTCGCACGTGGCGGTGCCGGGCGTGGGGTCCTTCTTCAGGGGCTCGGCGGGCGCGGCGCGCGGGGCTTCGGGTGCGAGTGCCTCGGCCCGCTCGATGTTGGCCGCGTAGTCGGAGCCGTCGGAATAGGCGATCTGGTCCTCGCCGGAGTCGGCCAGCACCTGGAACTCGTGCGAGGCGCTGCCGCCGATCTCGCCGCTGTCGGCCGCGACCGGGCGGAACTTCAGGCCCAGGCGCGTGAAGATGCGCACGTAGGCGTCGAACATCTTCTGGTACGAGGCGAGCATGCCGGCCTCGTCCGCGTCGAAGGAGTAGGCGTCCTTCATCGAGAATTCGCGGGCCCGCATCACGCCGAAGCGCGGCCGGATCTCGTCGCGGAACTTGGTCTGGATCTGGTAGAAGTTCACCGGCAACTGGCGGTAGCTCTTGATCTCCTTGCGGGCGATGTCGGTGATGACCTCCTCGGCGGTCGGTGCGTAGCAGAACTCGCGCTCGGCCCGGTCCTTGATGCGCAGCATCATCGGGCCGTAGAGATCCCAGCGGCCCGTTTCCTGCCAGAGTTCCGCGGGCTGCACGGGCGGCATGATGACCTCCAGGGCGCCGGCGCGGTCCATTTCCTCGCGAACGATCCGCTCTACCTTGTGCAGCACGCGCATGCCGGTGGGCAGCCAGGAATAAAGCCCGCTGCCGAGCTTGCGGATGAGCCCCGCCCGCAGCATCAGCTTGTGGCTGGGAAGCTCCGCTTCCTGGGGGGCTTCCTTGAGGGTGGCGAGGAAGAACTGGCTGGCGCGCATGCAATCTCCGGGTTCTGGCGGGGCTGGGAGGCGGTTTTCGGAATCAAATCATTGGCTTGCGAGCCCGTATTCTACACGGCCGGCGACCGAACCGAAGCTGGCGGGCGCTCGCAAACTGTGGAAAAATGGCTCCAACTCAACGGATTGGATGGTGACTGCCATGATCGATCGGGACGGTTATCGCCCGAACGTCGCCATCGTGCTCGTCAACCACAGGAACCAGGTTTTCTGGGGCAAGCGGATCAAGGAGCACGCCTGGCAGTTCCCCCAGGGCGGCATCAAGCCGGGGGAATCCCCCGAGCAAGCGATGTACCGCGAGCTCGAGGAAGAAACGGGTCTCAAGCCCGCGCACGTCGAGATCCTCGGCCGCACGCGCGACTGGCTGCACTATCACGTGCCCAGCCACTGGGTGAAGCGCGAGTGGCGCGGCACCTACAAGGGCCAGAAGCAGATCTGGTTCCTGCTGCGCCTCGTCGGCCGGGACACGGACGTCTCGCTGCGCGCGAGCGGCCATCCCGAGTTCGACGCGTGGCGCTGGCACGACTACTGGGTGCCCCTGGAGACGGTGATCGACTTCAAGCGCGACGTCTACCGCATGGCGCTCGAGCAGCTCGCCATCCACCTCGACGTGAGTGCCCGGCGCCCCGTCGGATTCTCCCCCTACGGGCGGCGGCGCAAGCCCCGCCCGCGTCCGGGACCGGTTGCGGGGCTCGCCTCGGACTGACTCCGCCCCGGTCAGAATGCGCCGACGCGGCCCGGCAGCAGGAGAGCGGAGACGACTCCGACCAGGATCGAGATCACGATGCCCACGACGATCACCACGGCCGTGTAGGGCATCGCCTTTTCGGCGGGCGTCTTCATGAGGCGGGGCAGGCCCACGTACAGCAGGTAGACGCTGTAGAGCCCGAGGATCGCGAGGATGGAGAGCGCGGGCAGGAGGTGGAACACGCCCGCGAGCCACGATGCCACGGGCGCGAACGCCGCCACCTTGAAGGCCTGCAGGAAGTTCTTCTCGCCCCCGAACGTGGGCGACAGCGCATCGATCACCAGCGCGAACACGTAGACGCTGCCGAGCGCGAGCAGGTACGAGGCGATCGCGTGCGCGATGCCGCTCATCACGGGGACTCGGTACGAAAGGCCGAAGGCGCCCACGCCGACCAGGGAGAACCCGACGAAGGTGGCGAGCGCCGGGATGGCGGCGAGGATCATGATCCAGCCGGTGTACAGGTCCTGCACGGTGTGCGTCTCGGCGGAAATCTTGTCCCATTCCGCGGCCGGCGTGAGGATCAGGTTCTTGGCGCGTTCGACGAGGTTCACGTTTGCCTCCCAAGGCTGTTGTTGTTGGGGGAGAGTGTACCGATTGTGGCCTGGCCCGCTCCCGGTCGCGCCCGCTTGACTTGCCAGAGGCAGCATTTAGCCTCCACCGCAATCTGGTCGTCCTAAAGGACGACCAGATTGTCACGGTGAATGAGTTCGGGCTCGGCGAGGTAGCCCAGGATGGGCTCGATTTCGGCCGTGGGCTTGCGCAGGATGCGCGCGGTCTCGGCGGCCCCGTAGTTCACGAGCCCGCGCGCGATCTCGCGCCCGTCGGGGCCGTGCACGCTGACCACCTCCCCGCGCTCGAAGTCTCCCGCGACCGCCGTCGCGCCGATGGCGAGGAGGCTCTTGCGGTCGGCGACGAGCGCCTTGACCGCGCCCGCATCGAGCGTGATGTGACCTGCGGGTTTCAGGTGGTCCGCCAGCCACTGCTTGCGCGCGGCCACCGGTGGCGTGTCCGCGACGAGGAGCGAGCCGATCGACTCGCCGGAAAATAGGCGCGTAAGCAGGTCGGGCTCCCGCCCCCAGGCGATGACCGTGTGCGCCCCGCTGCGGGCCGCGCGCCTGGCGGCCAGCACCTTGGTGATCATGCCGCCGCTTCCGATCTCGCTGCCCGCTCCACCGGCCATGGCCTCCAGTGCGGAATCTCCAGCCGTGGCCCGCTCGACCAGGCGCGCCGAGGGGTCCTTGCGCGGATCGGTGGAGAAGAGCCCCTTCTGGTCCGTGAGGATCGCCAGCGCGTCGGCCTCGATCAGGTTGGTCACGAGCGAGGCAAGCGTGTCGTTGTCCCCGAAACGGATCTCGTCGACCACCACCGTGTCGTTCTCGTTGATGACGGGGACCACGCCCAGCGAGACGAGCGTCTTCAGCGTGGTGCGCGCATTGAGGTAGCGGCGGCGGTCGCCGAGGTCCTCGTGGGTGAGGAGCACCTGCGCCGTGTGCAGCCCGCGCTCGGCGAAGCACGACTCCCACATCTGCACGAGCCCCATCTGGCCTACCGCGGCGGCGGCCTGGAGCTGGTTCACCGCCCGCGGGCGCTTCGTCCACGCGAGCCGTTTCATGCCTTCGGCAATCGCGCCGGAGGAGACGACCAGCACCTCGACGCCGCGCGCCCGGAGCGCGGCGATCTGGCCGGCCCAGTCGGCGACGGCGTCGCGGTCGAGGCCGGCGCCCGCATTGGTGAGCAGGCTCGAGCCGATCTTCACGACCACGCGCCTGCAGGCGGCGAGTTCGCTACGCACGGCGCTTCGCCTCGAGGAACTCCATGATCGCGAAGCACAGCTCGCGCGTGCCCTCGCCCTTCACGGCGGAGACCAGGAACCACGGCCCTTTCCAGGCGATCTTCTTCACGAAGGCGCGGGCGCGCTTGTCGCGCTCCGCCGAGTCGAGGAGGTCGGCCTTGTTGAGTACCAGCCAGCGCGGCTTGCGGTGCAGGCCCGGGTCGTACTTCTTCAGCTCCTGCGCGATGGCCCTGGCTTCCTTCGCCGGGTCGACGGCCTCGTCGAAGGGCGCGAAGTCCACCAGCTGCAGGATGAGCTTCGTGCGCTGCAGGTGGCGCAGGAACTGGTGCCCGAGGCCCGCGCCCTCGGCCGCGCCCTCGATGAGGCCGGGGATGTCGGCGATCACGAACGAGCGGTTCATGTCGACGCGCACCACGCCGAGGCTCGGGTTCAGGGTGGTGAAGGGGTAGTCCGCCACCTTCGGGCGCGCGGCGGAAACGGCGCGCACCAGGGTCGACTTGCCCGCATTGGGCATGCCCGCGAGGCCCACGTCGGCCAGCACGCGAAGCTCCATCTCGAGATTGCGGCGCTCGCCCTCCGCGCCGGGCGTGAACTGGCGCGGCGCGCGATTGGTGCTCGACTTGAAGTTGAGGTTACCGAGGCCGCCCTTGCCGCCGGCGGCGAGCGTGGCCTGGTCGCCATCCCTGGCCAGGTCGGCGATCGTCTCGCCCGTGTCGGCGTCGCGGATCACCGTGCCGACCGGCACGCGCAGGATCACGTCCTCCGCCCCGCGCCCATTGCGGTCCCGGCCGCTGCCCGCATCGCCGTGCTTCGCGCGGAAGATCCGCGTGTAGCGGTAGTCGATGAGCGTGTTCAGGTTGGTGTCCGCCACCGCGAGTATGGAGCCGCCGCGCCCGCCGTCGCCGCCGTCGGGCCCGCCTCGCGGCACGAACTTCTCGCGCCGGAAGTGCGCCGAGCCGTCGCCGCCGTCGCCCGCGATCACCTCGATCCTCGCCTCGTCGAAGAATTTCATGTCCGGACGATATCCATAGCGGCTCGTGCCTCGGCCATGTCGGGCATCGCCACGCGCACGCCCAGTGCGATGAAGGTGAGCCCGGCGAAGAGGCCCAGTCGCTCGCCGATGGCCGGGTGGGCGCGAAGGCGCTCGCCGATCCAGCCCGAAAAGAGCGCCACGGCGCCGAAGATGACCACGGTCTGCGCCATGAACAGCGCGCCCAGCAGCGTCATCTGCCAGGCCACGCCCCCGGCGGAGGCGTCCACGAACTGCGGCAGGAAGGACAGGAAGAAGAGCGTCACCTTGGGGTTGAGCGCATTGCCGATCACGCTCTGCCGGTAGATCGCGACGAGTGCCTTCGTCCCGCCGCCGCTCGAGAGCGAAAACGACGCCCGGTGCCGAATCGCCTGGACGCCGATCCACACGAGGTAGGCCGCGCCCGCCTAGCGCACGGCGTTGAACGCGAGATCCGAGGAGCGGATGAGTGCGGCCACGCCCAGCGCGGCGAGAGCCGTATGGAAGAGGCAGCCCGTCGCGAACCCGAGGGCCGCAGCGAGCCCCGCCCGGCGCCCCTGGCTCACGCCGCGCGTGAGTACGTAGACGATGTCCGGGCCCGGCGCTACGGTAAGCAGCGCGCTGGCGACGAGGAAGAGGGCGATGTCGGGCATGCGGGGTGGCGAATCACGTCGGGTGTCGAGGGAAATCGCACCGGAAACAAAAAAGCCCCGCGCGAGGACGGGGCTCTTTCCGGGAGAGAAGGAGCCTCTAGGCCTGGGCCGGCTCGATGCTCACGGTGTTCTTGTTCTTCGGGCCGTGCAGGGCGAACTTCACCTTGCCGTCGACCATCGCGAAGAGGGTGTGGTCCTTGCCGATCCCGACGTGCTGGCCGGGATGGAACGTCGTGCCGCGCTGGCGGACGATGATGGAGCCGGCGTTCACGCTCTCGCCGCCGTAGGCCTTGACGCCCAGGCGCTTCGATTCGGAATCGCGGCCGTTGCGGGATGAGCCGCCTGCTTTCTTGTGTGCCATGTTCGATTCCCGTTATTCGTTGATGGCGTCCACACGGATTTCCGTGTAGTTCTGCCGGTGGCCCTGCGTCTTCTGGTAGTGCTTGCGGCGGCGCATCTTGAAGATGCGGATCTTCGGGCCCCGCCCGTGGGAGACCACGGTGGCGGAAACCTTCGCGCCGGTGAGCGTGGGCGTTCCGACCTTTACCGCGTCGCCTTCGGCCACCATGAGCACCTGGTCGAGCACGCTGGTGGCGCCGACGTCGGCCTCAACCTGCTCGATCTTGATGCTCTCGCCCGGGGAAACGCGATACTGCTTGCCGCCGGTCTTGATGACCGCATACATGTCTGATACTCCTGTTTTGGTTTGACAATTCGCGGCCTTTTGCACCGCGAACCCGCTATAATACGCGAAATATCCAGCAACGTCAAAGACTTGTCTTCGCCCCCGGCCGGGCGCGAAGGCCCCCGGAACCGACTTGAACCAGTCCCACATCCCCGTGAGCCTCGAATCGATCCGGGCGCCCATCGCGGCCGACATGCAGGCCGTGGACGAGGTCATCCGGAAGCGGCTCTTCTCCGAGGTGGTCCTCGTCCGGACCATCGCGGACTACATCATTGCCGCCGGCGGCAAGCGCCTGCGCCCCGCACTCCTGATGCTCTCGGCGAACGCGGTGGGCGCGACCGGCCCCGTCCGCCACGAGTTCGCGACCGTCATCGAGTTCATCCACACGGCCACACTCCTCCACGACGACGTGGTGGACGAGTCGAGCCTGCGGCGCGGCCGGCGCACGGCCAATGCCGAGTTCGGCAATGCCGCCTCGGTCCTGGTGGGGGACTTCCTCTATTCGCGCGCCTTCCAGATGATGGTGTCGGCCGGGAACCTGCGGGTCATGCAGGTGCTCTCGGACGCGACCAACGTCATTGCCGAGGGCGAGGTGCTGCAGCTCCTGAACGTCCACGACCCCGACACCGACGAGGAGAGCTACCTGCGTGTCATCCGCTACAAGACCGCGAAGCTCTTCGAGGCCGCCACCCAGGTGGGCGCGATCCTCGGCAATGCGCCGGCGGATATCGAGCAGGCGCTCGCGGAATTCGGCATGCACCTCGGCACCGCCTTCCAGGTCATCGACGACGTCCTCGACTATTCGGGCGACCTGGCCGAGACAGGGAAGAACCTGGGCGACGACCTCGCCGAAGGCAAGCCCACGCTGCCGCTCATCCGCGCCATCCAGGTGGGAAACGCCGAGGAAAAAGCGCTCGTGCGACGCGCGATCGTGGAGGGCGGGAAAGCCGATGGGAAGCAGCCCTTGCGACCGCCCGGCTGGAGCGCCTTCCCCGTTCCGCGTGCAAGGACAGTCTGCTACAATTGGCGCACTTTTCCGTCGAAAGGAAGTACTAGGCGACGGAATTCCGACGGGCGCGAAAGCGCCCGTCGCGGCCTCGGGGTGTAGCTTAGCCTGGTAGAGCGCTACGTTCGGGACGTAGAGGCCGGAGGTTCGAATCCTCTCACCCCGACCATTCCCTCCCCGCAGGGCGCCGGCCTCACTCGAGGCCGTAGCGCTTTATCTTCCTCCACAGCGTGGACTTGTCGATGCCGAGGATCTCGGCGGCGCTCGCCCGGTTGCCCTGCGTCTCCCTCAGCGTCTTCGCGATGAAGTAGGCCTCGATCTCCTCGAGGCTCTGCGGCTCGATCAGCTCCACGGCCCGGCCCGGGCCGGTGCCCTCCTGCGCGAGCCCCGGCGGCAGCACGTCGGTGTCGAGCATGTCGGTCTCGGTGAGGACGATCATCGACTGGATGGCGTTCTCGAGTTCCCGAGCGTTGCCGGGCCAGTCGTGGCGCATGAGGGCCGCGAGCGCCCGCGTGGTGATCCCCTTCACGGGCTTGCCCAGGCGCACCGAGTGGCGCGCCAGGAAATAATTGGCCAGGAGGGGAATGTCGCTGCGCCGGTCGCGAAGCGGAGGCATCACGATTTCCACGATGCGCAGGCGATAGTAGAGATCCATCCGGAAAGCGCCGCTTTCCACGAGCGCGGGCAGGGGACGGTTGGTCGCGGCGATGAGGCGAACGTCGGCTCGCCTCGGTTCGGTGTCGCCCATCCGGTAGAACGTTCCGTCCTGGAGCACGCGCAGGAGCTTCGCCTGGAAGGCGGGCGAGGCGTTGTTGACCTCGTCGAGGAAGAGGGTCCCGTGGTCGGCGGACTCGAAGAGCCCGGCCTTCGCGCGGTCCGCCCCGGTGAAGGCGCCGCGCTGGTAACCGAAGAGCTCGCTCTCGATCACGTTCTGTGCGCGACCACCTCCTTGCCGGTTCCCGACTCCCCGGTGATGAGCACGCAGCAGTCGTAGCCAGCCGACGCCCGCACCATGCGGCGCACCTGCTCGACGGCCGCGTTCTTGCCGACCAGGCCGTCGAGGTCGGCGTAGGCGCGGTTCGTCTCGCGCAAGCGGATGTTCTCGCGATTGAGCTGGTGGAACTCGAGCGCCCGGTCGACTATGCGGCGCAGGTCATCGGGCTCGAAGGGCTTGCGCAGGTAGTCGTAGGCGCCGCCCTTGAGCGCTTCCACTGCCGATTCGACCGTGGCGTGCCCCGTGAGCAGGATCACCTGCGTCATCGCGTCGCGCGCCTTCGCGAAACGCAGCACCTCCAGGCCGCCGATGCGCGGCATGCGCAGGTCCGTGACCACCACCGCGACCTCGTGGTCCTCGAGGTAGCCGAGCGCGTCCTGGGAGCTGTCGACTTCCACCACTTCCGCAACGGCCGTCGCAAGGACCTCGCGGATCATGCGACGCATGGCGGGATCGTCCTCGACCAGCAGGACGGTCGCGCGGGCGGCGCCCTGCTGCGCCTTGGCGATGCTCTCGTCCACGGTCCTAGGCCGCGAGGGGGAGCGTTATCACGAAACGCGCGCCGCCCTGGTAGGCGGCGTCGCAGTGAATGCTGCCGCCGATCCGCGAGACGATGGAATGGCTGATCGCGAGGCCAAGCCCCGTGCCGGCGCTCTCGGTCTTGGTGGTGAAGAACGGGTCGAAGAGCTTGCCGCGGTTCTCCGGGGCGACGCCCGGCCCGTTGTCCGTGACGGAGACGACCGCGAAGCCGCCCTCGACCGCGGAAGAGACGTCCACGCGGGGGCTGGACGCCGCCGCGGCTGCCTGCACCGCGTTCACCATCACGTTCACGAGCACGATGTCGAGCTGGCCCGGGCCGCCGCGCACGAGGAGCTCTCCCTGCACGTCCGTTTCGACCGCGGCGCTGTAGCGCCGTCCCTGGCAGTTGGCGACCGCCTCCACGGACTCCCGGATCAACGCGTTGATCTCGCACGTCTCCGCGTGGCACACGTCCCGGCGCGCATAGGCAAGGAGGTCGTCGACGATTCGCGCGCAGCGCCGTGTCTCCCCATGGATGACGCTCGCATACTCGGCGCGTTTCGCCGCGTCGGCGTTGCCTTCATTGAGGAGCTTCGCGTAGCCCAGGATCGTGCCGAGCGGCGTGTTGAGCTCGTGGGCGACGCCGGCGGCGAGCTGGCCCATGGCGACCAGCTTCTCGGCCTGCTGCGAGATTTCCTCGAGCCGCCGCCAGTCGGTGATGTCCTGCAGGATGATCGCCGCGCTTGCCTGCGCGGAACGCGGATTCTGGCGGAAGAAGGTGAGGTTGAGCGATACCTGTCGCACCCGCGCGCCGATGTTGAGCGCGAGCACCTGGTTGCTCACCTGCTGCTCGTAGAGGAACGCCTCGCGCAGCACCTCGCGACCCGGCTCGTCGGATTCCAGGAGGTCGAAGAGGTTGGCCCCGGCCAGTGCTTCGCCGGAAACCTCGAAGAGCGCCTCGGCCTGGCGGTTGGAGAGCGTGACGCGGAAATCGCCGTCCACGGCGAGCAGCGCGCCCGGCAGCCCCTGCAGGATGGCCTCGTGGCGGTTGCGTTCGGCGATGATGGACAGTTGCGCCTGCTCCATCTCGCCGAAGAGCGATCCCAGGTTTCCCGCGAGGGTGTTGTATTCCGTCTCGAGGGGCGCGAGGAGCGGGCGCGCGACGCCCTGCAGCCGGATCGGCTCGAGCGATCCCTCGTTGGCGTGGTGTACGGCTTCGTGCAGCGCGGCGAAGCCCCGGGCGTATCCGCGGAGAACAACCGCCGCACCGGCCAGGACGATGCCGGCGACCACGAGGGCGGCGAGCAAGGCATCGTGGGGCGTTCCCAGTCCGTGAAACGCCGCGAGCAGTGCCGCAATCGACAGGGATGCGACGGCGCCGAGGGCGACTCCCGCGAAGACGCGCGACCCGGCTCCGGCATGCGCGCGCACGCGCGGCCCGTCGTCGTGTTCGCTTTCCGCCGGATTCGCCGTGATCTCCACGCTGCCTGTTCCTTCCCCATTCGCGCTCTCGCCGAAACACTCCGGCGCGAGGCGCAGCACTTCCCTCGGGGATGATGCCACGGACCCGACCGGGGCCCTTGATCCCGGTCAGGTCCGCGCCTTCCGCGCTTCAGAAGATGAATTGCAGGCCGAGCGAATACTGCTTGTAGTCGCGCTGCGACGGGTTGACGGGATTCTGCACGTCGAAGCGGACGTCGGCGTACTCGAAGCTCAGCTTGAGCAGCTGGCCGTCGATGAGGTAGTGGAAGCCGACGCCGTCCCACTTCTGGTCGCGATACCCGAGGGGAGGTTGTACTCGGAGCGCTCGTGCCGCCCGAACACCTGGAGCCGCCCGGGGCCGATCTTGCTGGGCAGCAGGTAGCCGGCCTTCACGTACCAGCCCTCGAGGTCGGTGGTGGTCGGCAGGTTCGGGTCGGGCGAGAGCCCGAAATGCGCCTTGCCGGTGTCGCGCCGCATCACGGCGGCCGATGCGGTGATGGTGCCGGCCGCGGTCGGCTGCTCGTAGAAGATGTCGGCGGTCCACGCCTTGGTGTCCTTCGCGTCGTCCTTGCCGACGAAGTCGCCGTAGGCCACCTTCTGCTGGTAGTCGTAGGCCGCGCCGATGGTGAGCACGCGCCTCGTGCCGAGGTAGGTGCCGCGGTAGCCGAAGTCGTACTCCGGGTCGAGCAGGCTCACGTGGACTCGCGCGGTCAGGCGAGGCGAGTCCTTCACCACCTCGTTGCCCTCGCGGCCGTCGGAAGCCATGACGCGGTACTGGAACTTCGCGTCGGCCAGGTTGCCCCACATCGCCACGCCCGTGTCGCGGCTGCCGCCCCAGGGCGTGTACGACAGCACCTCCGCGCGGTCCATGGTGAGTGCGTCGAAGCACGCCTCGAGGTTCTCGCGCGTGAACGTGTTCTTGAACCGCCCCACGATGAATCGCATCGCGTCGCTGTGGTCGACCGTGATGTACGCGTCGCGGAAGAAGATGCTCTTGTCGTCGTCGCCTCCCCGGCTGTCGGCGGGCGCGTCGAGGTTCGCGTAGAAGCCCACGAGGTCGTTGTACTGCCCGGAAAAGGTGAGCCGGTTGCGGCGCAGGAAGAAGTCCGTGGAGCGGCCCGAGTCCGACGAGGAGGTGTAGCCGCGGTCCTGCGCCCAGCCCTGCACGGAGTAGTTGAACGTGAGACTGCCTTCCTTGCCGAAGGTGAGCGTCGGGCCCGCGGCCGCGGCGCCGGCGAAGCCCGCGAGCGCGAACGCGCAGGCCGTCGCGAGGCGGGCAGTGCGGCGCTTGCCGCGGTTCGATTCGATGGTGGCACGCTTCATGGTGTTCCCCTCCTCCTAAGGATCACTTCTTGTACGCGTTCGCGAGCTGCGCCGCGTTTTCGGACTTGTGGCAGTTCGCACACAGCTCGGAGGACCGGGGCCGCGGGTCCTTCACCATCTCCGTGTGCGCCAGTTCCTTCTTGATCAGCCGCGCGTTGCCCTTGTGGCAGCCGGCGCAGGAGTTGTCGACGCTCTTGTGGTCGGTGTGCCACTTGCGTGCTCGGGGCCGCGGCGCGGGTGCCGTTGTGGCACTTGAAGCAGGACGAGGCGCCCATGCCGCAGGCGTTCGCCTCGGCGATCGGGGAGTAGGTGCGAAGCGCGTCGCGAACGTCCGCGATGGCCTCCGCTCCCCATCCCGCGGGTTGCGCGCGGCTCGCCTCGGGGCCGTCGAACCGCTCCGGGCTCGATGCCGCCAGCGACCACGCGAGCGCCACGGCTGCGCATGCGGCGGTTCCCGCAGCGGTGCGCAGGATGCCGCGCGCGAGTCCGCGAAGCCTGTCGACCAGGGTCGTCTTGCTTTCCTTCATTTCTCGTTCCTCCGGGGTGGTGGCTCGGCTGCCGCCTTTTGCTCGGCGGCGGACTGGATATCGCTTTCGCTCAATGCGCTCACGCAGGTGCAGGTGGGCCTGTCGCCCTTGAATTTCAGGCGCCGTTTCTTCACGGCCGGGCCGGACGCCGCCTCGCCCTCCCGGGCCGCCCCGGCATCGCGCTTGGGCGCTTCCTCGGCGTGGGCCGCCGGCGCGAGCATCGCGGCGAGCAGCAACCAGCTGGAAATTCTCATGGGGCCTCCGGTGAACAAGGTCCGACCCGCGATCATCAGCAGATTGCGTGCCACTGGCGCGGACCGTTTTATAAACAGGGAGTTAATGCGCGCCGCCGCCATCACGGCATTGCATTACCCCCTTCGGCGTCCGGGGGCTTTCAATTTGCAACCGCGCGCGCATCGCTTCCCGTCGCGGCGGGCGCAGCGACTTCCACGTCCTCCAGGTAATAGCGCGCGTTCACGGCCCGGGCGAGCGCTTCGTCCAGGGTCGCGCGCGTTGCGTCGTCGAGCCCGGGGTTGCGACGCCGCATGTCGGCGAACATGCGCTCGTAGTGTTCGCCGGGAGCGACTTCCGTTCGCAGCCGCAGGCGCCATTGGCCGGGCGCGACCTGGACATCGAATTGCATCTCGTGGCGGGCATCGGGCGCGAGGCGCGTGTCGGCGATTTCCTTGTCGAGCCCCACCGTGAGCTGCCGGCCGATCGTGTGGTCCCCGACGAGGACGTGCGTTCCCCGGCCGAGCAGGTAGACGCGAACGAGGATCCGGGGAACGACATAGGTGGGCAGGTAATGCCCGGCGTCCCGGTTGGCGAGGACGACGGTGACGCGAAGCCGGCCCTCGTCCACGCGCGAAACGGAGATCTCGCGGCCGAGCGCGCCGCGCACCATCTGCGCGTCATGGATGCCGCGCCAGAGGTGGCGCCTCCCAGGCATGTGGCACGACTGGCAGTGGCGGCCTTCGCGCGCGTGGCGGCTGGCGCGCCATTCCTCGTAGGTGTTTTCGAGGAGCTTGCCGTTCACCTGGCGGCCGTCGGGTGCGAACTGGTGGCAGGTCGAGCAGAACCGGCTGTCGGAGAACGCGGCCTCGGCGACGAATCCCCCATGGGGTTGGCGTTCGCTTCCGGCACCGGTGGTCGCCGCGATCGCGGGCCCGAAGCGCTGGTGCCGGCGCACGTGGCAGGCCGCGCACACCAGGCCCCGCAGGTGCAGGTCGCCGGACACCCAGGGCGGCGGCGCGGACGCGGGCGCGTTGGGCCAGCCGCGTTCTATCGCCATGAGTGCCTTCTGCTCGGCGAGCGGCGCGTGGCAGCGCAGGCAGTCGTTGCCGTGTTGCTGGTCCATGGTGCGCAACTGCCAGAGGATGCCGGGGCCCATGGCCCGGCTGTGCAGGCTCGTCTTCCAGTCGGCGAGCTGCGCGGCGTGGCACACGCCGCAGGCTTCCGGCGAGAGGGCCGCTTCTTCGGGAGTGTGCGTGGCGGGAGGATCGCCTTGCGGCGCGAGGGGCTGCGCCCAGTGGCGCGCGAGAAACGCTGCGATGGCCTTGTCGGCCCGGTGCTCACGGAAAACCGCGATCCCGGCCCACAGGGCAAGGCCGGCGAGGGCGGCAAGCGCCGCCCCGCCGGCCCGGCGCAGGTTCAGCCGCAGGGGTTGCCTCCGGGACCGCCGCCTCCGCCGCTGTCGCTCGCGCCGGTGCCGCCGCGCTTGTACGACTTGTCGTCGAGGATGATCTTGTTGGCGTGGATCGCGTAGGGGTTCACGATCGTGCGCCTGGCCACGTTCGCGGGATTGGCGGCCGGGCGGAAGAACGACTTCACGTCCGTGCGCCACGGGGAATCGGCCGGCAGGATCGGGTTGCCGGTCGAGTCGGGCAGGCTGGAAAGCGAATGCCATTCGACCATGGCGCCGTCATAGAAGCGCACGGGGTAGCCCATGATGCCCGCGGAAGCGAATCCCGTGATCATCGCGCGGAAGGTCGTCTCGCAGTAGGAATAGACCACGTCCCCGGCCTGGTAACCCGCACCGTCGCCGACGCCGCCGTAGGTGGCGTCGACGAAGCGGTAGCCGCCCGCGTCCGCGCCGCCGCTCATGTACGTCGCGATCGCCGCCTTCGGCTTGTAGGAAAAGCCCTTCGTCGAATCGAGCAGGTTGGTGAACTGGAGCTGCAGCGTGCCGCGGGGATGACCCTGGCGCGAGCCGCTGTTCTGGAACGTGCGCATGTAATCGTAGCCCGTGGGCGGCGCGCAGACCGCCGCGCCGCAGGCGGTGTACCCGGAGTCGCCCGCCTCGAGGCGCTCGCCGGCGCTGAACTGGCCGACGCTGCGCGCATCCCAGATGAACACGCCGTCGTCGCGCACGTTCACGTCCGTGGAGGGAAGCACCGCGAGCAGGTCCTCGAAGGTCGCCTGCAGGGCGGTGTTGTCGACGGGGATGTCCTTCACGCTCGCGGTCCCGTTGTTGGGCGGCGTGCTCGCCGTCGCCGTGAAATCCGCGGCCGCCATGCCGTTGGTGTTGATCCACTGGTTGCCGCCGTTCAGGACGGCGACGTTGCGCTTGTCGACGCCCCAGTAGCGCAGCGCGTACCAGCAGCGGCCCTGCGCCATCGCGTTGCCGGTACTGCCCGTTCCCATTCCGCAGACGATCATGTCGTTGGCGGGATCGATGCCGTACTTCTTCAGGAGCGCGTCCATCGACGCCCCGTCCGGCACCATGCTCACGGTCTCGATCACGCCGTTGGAGCGCGTCTGGACCCATTCGGAGGAGGGCGAGAGGTAGGTGAAGACCGTGGAGTTGTTCGGCTTCACGTACTCCGCGCCGGCGGGCCCCGTCGTGGCCTGGAAGATCACGAGCTTGCCGCTGATGCCGGCCGGGCGGTTGGCCCCCCAGTTAGAGATCCAGCGCTTGAGGGTGGCGGCGGTGACGAGGCCGTTCACGTTCTCCTCGTAGTTGTCCGCGGACGCCTGCGCGATCGTGTGCGGCGTGTTCACGGTGATCTTCACCACGTTGCCGGCGGACGTGTCCTCGCGGCCGCCGCCCCCGCCGCAAGCCGCCAGTGCGAGGCAGGTCGCGGCGGCGAGGGCCATGCGCGGATTCACGATTTCACCCAGGGTGCTGCCGTGATGTTGCCTCGTCATTTTCTGGCCTCCTTCACTGTGCATTCCGGTTGTCGCGGGTCAAGCCCGTCCGTACATGCGCTAGCACATTGCGTGCCGAACCCGATTCCCGAAGGAAAACAAGCCCTTGAGTATTGCCGGGCGGACGCGGCCCGTTGCACATTTCATCGGCCGGGGCGGTCCGTCGACATTTTGCAAGTTCCGGATCGCGCCTTCCGCGAGACGCGCGGCCGATTGCATTATCCAATCCGCCCATGACGTGGTGCGCCCCGATTGCGACATGCACGCGCGTCGCATTCTCCCTGCCCGCGCGCCGCGCAGGGAAACCACGCTTCGGGGCCCGCGGCACGCAACTTGCTACCTTGCTTCACGGGTAGACTGCACGCAGGTGGGCAAGGGTGTTGAACAGAATGATCGGTCCGTTTGGCTGGTTCCTGCCGTCCCTTCGCGGCCGCGGCGATGCACGCTCCGGCCCGGCGAAGACCGTGGAGATCCCCGGGCACGGCGCGATGGTCGCCGACAACTCGGTCGATCTCACGGGCGCGACATGCCTGCGGACCAACCTCGTCACGAAGCGGGCGCTCGACGCGGCGTTGCCCGGCTCGGTGATCGAGATCGTCTCGGACAACCTGAGTTCGGTGGAAACGATCCCCTTCATGCTGGCGGGACACAACTGCGTCCACCTGGGAACGCTCCACCTGGAGAGCGGCTGGAAGATCTATGCGCGCAAGGGCGCCGGCGAGGGCGCGTGCGACGGACCTGACGACGAAGGAGGCAAGGCAAGATGAGTGAAGGCGTGGTCGACACCACCGAAGGGGTGGGTTCGGCGGTGGGCCGGGCGAATGCCCTGCGGGCTTCCGCCGTGGTGGGATTCTTCGTGCTGGTCACGGCGTGGACGTTCGCCGTCGATACGCGCTACCTCTATTTTTCCGCCTACCTGTGGTTCGGGTTCGTCTACGGCATGAGCCTGCAGTACGGCAGGTTCTGCATGGCCTCGGCGATCCGCGACCTCTTCGCCGTGGGCGTGCCACGCATGGCGGTGGGCATCATGATCGCCGTGGTGCTCTTCAGCCTCGTGTCCGCCGCCGTCACCGTCGCCGGCAAGAGCACCTTCCACGCCTCCCCCATCGGCCTGTACTCGGTGGTCGGCGGCGCGATCTTCGGGTTCGGCATGGTGTTCACCGGCGGCTGCGCCACCGGGTCCTCTACAAGACGGGGAGGGCAGCGTCTCGGCGCTCCTCGTGGTGCTCTCGCTCAGTTTCGCGCAGGCGTACTTCGTGGACATCGGGGGCGCGCTCGACGCGCTGGTTCCCGCCTCGTGGGCCGCCTCGGCCGCCGCGAAGGGGATGCCGGCCGCGGTGTCGGCCACCCAAGGCTGGTACGACCAGTTCCTCGCGGGCTACGTGTGGGACCTGAAGAGCCTCACCGTGGGCGAGGCGCTCGGCTTCACGAGCCCGATGGCGAAAGCCTTCATCGGCAACTCCCTCATCAACGCGATCCTGCCGGCCATCGTGATCCTCGCGGTGATCTACGCCATCTGGTACCGGAAGGGCTACCTGCGCAAGCGCAAGGACGGCGCGCGCGGTGCCTCGGTGGAGCTGGCCGGCTGGTGGAGCATGGTCACCGCCTCGAAGCGCACGGCGATCGCGGGCCTCATCCTGGGCGTGGCCGCCGGCCTGCAGATGTGGGTGGTGCAGACCCTGCAGCAGAAGTTCGGCATCTCGAACGCGGGCGAGCTGCTCCAGGCGCTCGGCCATACCGAGGGGCTGAGCCTGCAGGACACGGTCTTCGACCCCGGCTACTTCTACGTGACGACCCAGGAGGCGCAGGGCGCGGCCTGGGTGCTCGCGAAGCTGGGCATCGACATCACGGACAACATCTTCTTCGGGCTGGAGAACGGCATTCCCAACCCGCTCTACAACCCGGTGCTGTGGATGTCGTTCTCGGTGATCGGCGGGGCGATGGTGATGGCGCTGCTCGCCAACGAGTTCAAGCTGAAGATGCCCACGCGCGAGATAGCGTTCTGGGCCATCTCCGGCGGCATCCTCATGGGCATCGGCGCGCGCGTCGGCCTGGGCTGCAACATCGGCGCGTTCTTCGCGACGGTCACCAACGGCGACCCCTCGGGCTGGCTCTTCGGGCTGGGCATGACGGGCGGCGGCTACATCGGGGTGAAGTTCTTCAACTGGTGGATCGAGCGCAAGATGGCAAAGGACACGCCGCTCGGGTTCTAGTTTCACCGGGCGGTATCGAAATCACGGCAACGGAGGCAAGTGGAAATGGCAGCCAAGTTCGAGAAGCTGGAAGAGGGCAACTACCAACTGGATGTCCAGGGCTATGTCTGCCCGCATCCGCAGATCTACGCGAAGAAGGCGCTGGAGAAGCTGAAGTCGGGCGATACGCTGCAGCTGCTGTTCGACAACCCGGCCTCGGGCGAGTCGATCCACGCGATGTGCGAGACGGAGGGCAACGACATCGTCGAGCGGGTGCAGGACGCCGGCAAGACGATGCGCTGGACCATCCGCAAGCACTGAGACCGGCGCGAACGCACCCATGCGCCTCGGCATCGTCGCCACGCACGAATCGGCGGGCCCGCAGCTGGCCGGGCTCGCCGCCGCCGCCGCGGCACGCGGCTGGCCCCTGCGCTGCTTCCTCACCGATTCCGGCGTGAAGCTCGCCGCGAACGGCGCGCTCCTCGCGCTCGCGCAATCCGGCAAGCTCCGGCTCGACGTCTGCGAGCACAGCTGGCAGCACCTGGGGATGGGAGAAGCGCCCGAGGGCGCCACCCTCGGCAGCCAGTTCCAGAACGCGGAACTGGTGCGCGAGTGCGACCGCGTCCTGGTGCTCCCGGGCGGCGCATGAAGCGCATCCTCGTGATCGCGCGCCACAACCAGGCCGAGGCGCTGCGGGTCGCGGCGGGCCTCACGCTCTTGAGCGACCCGGTGCAGGTCGCGGTGCTGGGTGCATTCGAGGACACGCCCGCCATCGCGGAGCACCGCGAACTGCTGGAGTTCGCCGAGGTGCCCTGCGAGGTCGTGGACGATCAGCCCTGGGCGAGCGGCTCGCGGGCGCCATCCACGAGGCCGACGTGGTCTACCTGATATGAGCGCGGGCCGGAAGATCCTCCTCCTCCACGATGCGGGCGATGCTCCAGAGGGGCTGGACGCCATCGCGGAGGCGATGCGCGCCCTGGGCGACGAGGTCGTGTTGCGCCCCTGCGCGGAGCCCTACGACGCCGTATTGGATGCGCTGGCCGCCGTCGACTCGGTCGTTTTCTGGCGGTAGCCCGTGGGAGTCAGGCGCTGGATGAGCCTGAGCCGGTTCACCGCGTCCGCAGCACCGTGGTCGATTGGCTCTCTCCGGGCGCGGCGTACAATTATCCCAATGCGTTGATCGGGAGGGTTTGCATGTTCCGGAATATTTCCTTCTTCCTCGCGAGTCTCTGCCTGTCCGTCGCGCCGGCCCACGCGACCGGGTACCTTGAAACCCCGCAACCGCGTTCCTTCCAGTCCGGTATCGGGGTCGTGAGCGGATGGCACTGCACCGCCACGACGATCCAGGTTCGGATCGACGATGCCGCGCCCTTGAGCGCCGGCACCCGCACGCAACGCAACGATACCGTTCCGGTCTGCGGTCACGCCGACACGGGCTTTTCGCTTCTCGTGAATTTCAATTCGCCTCGACCCGGCGAGACCGCACCGCATCGTGGTTTACGCGGATGGCCTCGAGTTCGCACGCGTCGACGAGTTCCACGCCCGCAATCTCGGGGCCGACTTCCTGACGGGGCGGCAGTCGATGACGCAGCTCCTCAACTTTCCGAACGTCGGGGAGCGGATCCACCTCGGCTGGTCGGAGGAGGCCCAGAACTTCTCGATCGCCGGCAGGGACGCCGCTCCCTCGCTTTCGGGCGTCTACTACGGCGCCGAATTCGTCGACCAGTTCGCGGCGTGCTCCACGGCGCCCGCCCAGGCGCCACGAAAGGCCCAGTTCTCGGTGGCGATCGCGGAGGGCAGGCTGACGCTCGCGTCGCTGCTGGACGACGGCACGCGATGCACGCTTTCCGCACCGGGCAGGCTCGAGCCGGACGGCTACTTCCGCACCTTCGTCGATGAGACCCTGTCGAGCAGCTGCGTCTTCTACAGCGGGGGTTTCCGGCTTGCCGTCAATGGCGAACGTCTCGAGGGAAGAAGCGTCGACGGCGTCTGCCAGAATCATCGCGCGGTGGGCGCCAAGTAGCCGTCGGGAATCCTTGAACTGTTTCAAGGCGCCCGACATCCCCGGCGGGCGATCATCGCGGGATGGTCATTCCCATTTCCCGCGCCGGTCCTTCGCCCACCGGGCCGCAGTCGACCTGGGCCGTCTGGACCTCGTGCCCGCACCGCGTGATGTTCCTGCCGGGCGCGCTCCAGCTCATCGCCGCGATCGCGCTCGTCGCCTGGGAAGTCGGCGGGCGAAGCCTGGGGCTCTGGGCCACGCCGGCCTGGACCGTGCCTCCCGCCTGGAGCCACGCGTACCTGATGCTCTTCGGCCTGTTTCCGTGGTTCGTGTTCGGATTCGCGATGACCGCGATCCCGAACTGGACGAACGTGCGCATCGCGCGCGGGGCGTGGCTCGCCTGCGCGCTGCCCATGATCGCCGGGCTCGTGCTCTTCCACGCGGGGCTCGTCGCGCACCGTGAACTCGTGGTGGCGGGCGGCGCCTTGCAGCTCGCGGGCTGGCTCGCGGGTTGCGTTGCGCTCGCGCGGATCGTGTTCGCGGGCGCGGGGCGCGATGCCCAGGCGATATCGATCGTGGTGCTGCTCTTCGTCGGCGGCCTCTCGGCGGCGTTCTTCCTCGCGGCCATCGCGCGCCTGGACGCGGACTGCGTAGCCCTTTCCGCGAACGCCGGCCTGTGGCTCTTCCTGCTGCCGCTCTTCCTGGTCGTGGGCCACCGGATGATCCCGTTCTTCTCGAGCCGCGTGCTGTCCGGCTACGCGATGTACCGGCCGTCGTTCTCGCTGCCGTTCCTGGGTGCGGCCTGCGTCACCCACTACCTCCTCGAGAGCGCCTCGGCGACGGGCTGGACGTGGATCGCGGACGCGCCCATGGCCGCGTGGGTGGGCTGGCTCGTGTGGAAGTGGGGGCTCGCGCAAAGCTTTCGGGCGCGGCTCCTCGCGATGCTGCACGTCTCGCTCACCGTGCTCGCCGCGGCGCTCGCGTTTTCGGCCGTCGCGAGCCTCGCGACACTCGCGGGATACCCCGGCCTTTTCGGGCGCGGCCCGCTGCACCTGCTCGCCGTGGGCTACATCGCGGCCATGACGCTGGGCATGGTCTCGCGCGTCTCCCTCGGGCACGCGGGGCGCGCGCTCGAAGCGGACGCGATGACCTGGTACGGGTTCCTCGCGCTGATCGGCGTGGGCGTGGTCCGCGCCGCCGCGGATTTCGCGCCGCTGGCCGGCGCGCCACGGGCGGCGCTGCTCGGCGTCTCCGCGCTCGCCTGGATCGTCGTCGTGACGAGCTGGGCGGTGCGCTTCGTGCCCTTGTACCTCCAGCCGCGCCGCGACGCCCGGCCCGGCTAGCTCGCGCGGCAGCCCGCCCGGCGCGTTACGCGGGAAACGCGACGCCGCGCCGCGCCGCCATGGAGCGCCCGAGGGCCTCCAGGTCGGCGGCTGAGCAATGGCGCTTCACGAGACCGGGAATCGCCCCTTCCTCCGCCGGGATGTGCGTGTCGTAGATCGCCTGCAGCGCGGCGATGTCGGCCGCGTCCATCGAACGGGCCATGCCGTCGGCGATCGCCTGCAGGGGCTTGCGGATCTTCGCCCACGCCGGCGCCATGCGGCCGTGGTCATCCTCGAGCCGCGCGCGCAGTGCGCGGAACTGCTCGAGTTCCGCGCCCGGGGGAATCCGGTTCTCGAGAAGCGGGAAGAGGTCGAGATCCTCGTCCTCGTGGTGGTGCGGCGCCGCCTTCTCGAAATAGCGCAGCACCGCGAGGGCGGCGTTGCTCGCGTCCGCGTCCACGCCCTTGTCCGCGAGGTGCGCGGGGAGCTTCGCGAGCGTCTTCAGCTGCTTCTCGATCCTGCGGTGGCATCCCATCCACATGCCGATGGGGTCGTCGAATCCCGCGGGGGTGTCGAAGAGGTTCATGGGCGCAATTTTACGCGCCTGCATTTGGCCGGAGTGCTGCGCTGCAATACGCGATCCTGCCGCCGGGCGCGGATGCGCCCCCGTGGCGGGAGCGCACGAGTTGCGCGCCTCAGCCCCGCGTCCGGTCGGCGATCACGACGTAGCGCTGGTCGGTGCCGGGCTGCACGGCGTCGAAGGGCCAGCAGGTGATGAGCGTGAGTTGCGGCGAGTCGGCGGGATCGAGGGGCCGCGTGTCGTGCTTGTCCACGACGGCCACCTCGCGCACGAGGTAGCGGCTCACGCGCCCGCGCGCGTCCTCGACCAGGATCTCCTCGTTTTCGTGCAGGTCGCGCAGGAACGCGAAGTGCGTGTCGCGGTGGGCGACGATCACGCTGTTGCCCTCCGAGCCCGGGGCGGCGGTGCCGTCCACGTGACCCGGGCCGAAGGCGAGGGAGCGCCCGCTGGTGCCGGCGAGCACGAAGAGCTCGACGTGGCGTGACGGCACCGTGAGCCGCGCCACGGGGTGGGTGTCGGCCCACGGCCACGGGCGCTTCGCACCGTCCTCCTGCATGCCGGACCACGACGAGGCGATGAGGCGTTGCGCGAGCGCGGCCTTGGCCTGGATCCACACGGCGCCGCCCAGTTGCCAGCCGGCGAGGGCGACGAGGAGCAGGACGAGCGCGACGACGGGCGCCCTCCGGCTGTTGCGCACGGGCCGGCCCGGTGTCGCGGACGGCTCCGTACCGTAGGCACGTCCGCGCAAGGCGTAGCTCGAAGTGCCGTTCACGTGCCAGGCGCTCATCGCGCGCCCTCCGCCGGTTGCGCGGCGTGTTCGCCACCTCCTGCCGGGATGGATCGCCCGATAAGGGCGCCCACCCCGGCGGCTGCCAGCGCAAGGAGACCCAGCAGGATCTGCAGGGTGAAGGCGGTGTCGGTCTGCGGAAGCTCGCCGGCGATCATCGAGCGCGGCGCGGAGGTCTTCACGAGCGCGCTGCGCTTTTCGCCGCCGGGCGCGGTGGGCGTCACGTCCACGGCGACGAGGCTCGTGTAGCGCGAGACCAGGTGATGCTCCAGGGCGACCTTCACCACGGCCGGGCGGATCAGCGCCTCGTCGGCTCCCAGGCGCAGCTCGTCCATCAGGGACGCGATCCTCGCCCTGGCCCAGAGGGCGCCCACGCCGGTCGGCTCTTCGGCAGCCGTCGGCGTGAGCGCCACGCTCCAGGGTTGGTTTCCGCGCATCCCGGAGACGACGATCGTCCCCTTGAGCGAGGCATGGGCGGCGGCGACCACGACCGGCTCGCCGAGGTAGAGGTCGGGCACGCGGGCCGGATAGGTCTCCACGGGCGTGCCGTCGGGCCAGCGGATCGAGACGTCCTTCAGCACCGGCGACTCGATCTTCGCGAAGAGCTTCGACATCTTTTCCTCCACCTCGCGCAGATCGCCGATGTAGGTGAAGCTGCCGCGGCCGAAGAGCGCGGCCTTGGTCATGAAGTGGCTGTTGGGGGCCGAGCCGATGCCCACGGTGAAGAGCCGCGTGGAGCCCAGGCGCTGCGCGATCAGCTTGAAGAGATGGTCCTCGTTGCCCACGGCGCCGTCGGTCATGAAGATCACCTGGCGCAGGTACCCGGCGGTGTCGCGCCCGTTCAGCGCGAAGGCGAGTGCGCCCGCCATCTCCGTGCCGCCGTTGGCCTGGAGCTTCGACACCCAGGCCCTCGCGTACTGCAGGTTTTCGGCGGTGGCGGGAAGCGCGTCGGGCCACATCGGGCGCGTGGATGAGTTGAACTCCACCACGTTGAAGCGGTCGCGCGCGGTGAGGGTGGAGAGGCCCGTGAGGAGCGCTTCCCGCGCCTGCTGGATCGAGGTGCCCTGCATGGAGCCGGAGGTGTCGATCACGAACACGGTCTCGCGCGGCAGGGGCGCGATGGCGGCCTTCTCCTGCGCCGTGGGCTGCGGCGGCATCACCAGGAGCAGCGCGTAGTCGGTGCCGTTGCGCGTCTCCAGGAACGCCGCCGCCAGGGGCGCGGAGCCGCCCGCCGGCGACCACACGAGCTCGAAGTCGCGGTCGGCTTCCTCCTGCTCCTTCTTGAGGTAGAGCACGGTGCGCGAGCCCGAATCCTTCTCGATCCACGCGTCGTGGTAGGAGCTGGTCACCTTCGCGAGCGGGACACCGAAGTCGATCACCACGCCGATCGCCACCGGGTTCACCGCGCCCGCGCCGGCCGGCGCGTAATCCGGGTGAAGGACGGGGTCTGGCCCGGTCGCCGGGGGTGCGCCCAGGGAGTCCACGGTCGCCTGATACGCCTCGATCGCCTTCGGTTCATCGGGGATCGCGGCGCCGGCCGGCTCGTAGCGCGGCGTGATCGCGAGCGGGAAGCGCAACCGGTACTCGCCATTGTCGATGGCAAGCGTCTGCTGGTACTCGATCATCACGCGCACGTACTCGTGCGGGCCGATGTTCGCGACGGCGTTGGTGAAGAGGTTGGGGCGCTGCTGCTCGACGAGCGCGGCCTTCTTCCCCTCGCGCTTCGCTTCGGCGTAGATGCGCCGGGCCGCCTCCTTTTCCTTCACCTGCCCCTCGATCACGCGCTCGCCGATGCGCAGCCGCAGCCGGTCGACCGCGGCGTTCTCCGGGAGCGGAAAGACATAGACGCCCTCGACCCAGTCCTCGCCCGGGTTGTGGAAGGTCTGGGACACGCGGGTGCGGGCGACGATGCCGGTCACGTGGATCGTGACTTCGGTCTCCACCTTGGGCGCCGGCGCGAAGGCCCCCGCCTCGCCGGTGCGAAAGAGGAGCGTGCCGGTCCGCGCGTCGTTGGGCTTCGACTGCGCCCGCGCCGAGGTCGCGAGCCCCAGGGCCACGAGGCCGAACACCACGCTCGCGGCGATTCCCGAGACGATCGCCTTGCCCAGCAGTTCGATGAAGTCGGCCCGCAACGACTGGAGCCCGCCCTGGTATCCGCCTGACTTGCCCGCCATGTTCTTTCCCCTGGTGTGCCGACCCATTCGGCAGGCCCATTACGCGCGGGCGGGAGGGCGCCATGCTTGGGGAAAGCGGGAAGGGCGCCGACCAATTCGGGCGGAAAAATGACGCGGAAGCGGGGACGCTCCTCCATTCCCGGGAAATAGGGGAGCGTCCCCTATAATTCGCGCATGCCGCGCCGCATCGCGCTCGTCGAGGACGACGCCACCATCCGCCAGAACTACGCCGAGGCGCTCGCCCGCGCGGGCTACGAGGTGCAGGCCTTCGCCGACCGGCCCCAGGCGATGCGCTCGCTCTCCACGCGGCTGCCGGATCTCGCGATCATCGACATCGGCCTGGGCGCGGAGATCGACGGCGGCTTCACCCTGTGCCGCGAGCTGCGCGCCCTTTCGGCCACGCTTCCGATCATCTTCCTGTCGGCGCGCGATTCGGATTTCGACATCGTCTCGGGCCTGCGCCTGGGCGCCGACGACTACCTCACCAAGGACGCGAGCCTGCCGCATCTCCTCGCCCGCATCGCCGCGCTCTTCCGGCGCGTGGAGGCGGGGCGGGAGCCGGCGAAGGACGACGAGCGGCTGGTGCGCGGGCCGCTCGAGCTCGACGCCGCGCGCATGACGGCGCTCTGGCACGGCCGGCCCGTGGACCTCACGGTGACGGAGTTCTGGATGGTGCGCTCGCTCGCGCGCCACCCCGGCCACGTGAAGGACCGCGACACACTCATGCGCGACGCGGAGATGGTCGTCGACGACGGCACCATCACCTCGCACGTGAAGCGCATCCGCCGCAAGTTCCAGGCCGTCGACCCGGCGTTCGACGCGATCGAGACGGTCTACGGCATGGGCTACCGCTGGACGGAAAGGGCGTGAGGCGCGCCGCCCTGGCGCTCGCGGCACTGGCTGCGGGAAGTGCCACCGGCGCGCCGGGAAACCTCTGGCACGCGCAGGTCGACAATGACGTCGCCTTCCACACCGACCGCTGGTACACGAGCGGGGTACGGATCTATCGCTCGACGCCAGCCGAGGGCGATTCGCCGTTTGCCGCGTTCCTGCGACTGCCGTCCGCGCGGCCCTACCGGATCGACGTGGGCCTCGTGCACGAGGTGCACACGGGCGACGGCCGTGCCGATCCCGCGCGCGTCGACCGCCCCAACGCCGCACGGCTGCTCCTTTCCGTGGCGCGTCACGATCTCGGGCCCGACTTGCTGGCCACCTGGGAGGTGGACGCGGGCGTCTCCGGCCCCGCGGCCCTGGGCAGGCAGACGCAGGAAGCAATCCACCGCATCGCCCCCGCGCCGGCCACCGACTGGTCGCATCAGGTGGCCAACCGCGCCGACCTGCAGGTGGCGGGCGCATGGTCGCGCCGCTTCGGTCCCAAGGCGCTGCCCGGTTCGCTGGTGATCCATGGCGGCGCGGTCGCCGGCACGCTCGTCGCCTTCGGCCACGCCGGGATCGAATGGCGAAGCGAGTCGCCGGCCCAGGCGCCCAATGCGCTGCTTCGCTACGCCGCCACGCCGCCGCTGCCGCGAACCACCCACGGGTGGTCGTTCTTCGGCGGCGCCGGAGTGCGCGCCGTGGCCCGCAATCGCCTCCTGGAGCGGCGCGACGACGATCCGCGCACAGAGGCGGCTCACCGGCGCGGTGTTGCCCGCCTCGCCGTGGGGCTCGCGTGGTCCGGCCCCTGGGGCGAGGTCGCGCTGGGCCTCGCGCAGGACTCGCGCGAGTTCGAGGGCCAGCAGGCGCCGCACCGCTTCGGCTCCCTCACCGTCTCCCTCCCCGTCGATTGAGCGCGACCATGGGCGCGTCCTTTCCGCACGGCATACGCTTCCGGCTGCTGCTCGCCTCGCTGGTGCTCCTGGCGATTCCCGCGCTCGCCGCGCAGTTCATCAACCGCATGGAAACCTTCCTGCGCGCCGCACAGGAGCAGGACATCGCGGTCACCGCGCGCGCCGTGGCCTCGGCGCTTTCCGACCGCAACGCGCTCTTTCCCCCGAGCGGCACGGTCGCACTCGATCCCGAGGACGAGGAACGCCGCCGCATCGTCGGTCTCTTCGCCGCCGCCGACCCGGAGGCCGCCGCGAGCCTGGGCACGGCCTACGCCCCGTCGGAGGAGATCGAGCGCTTCCTGGACATCATGGGCCGCCGGGCCTCGCGGCTGTGGGTGGTGGACACGCGCTCGCGCGTGCGCGGGCTGTCCGGGTCGCTGCGGGAGCCGCCGGCGCAGCGCGCGGAATCCTCGCGCGCGGCGATCGCCTCGTGGCTGAAGCCCGTCGTCTCCCTCGTCGTGTCCTCGCCCGAGGTCCCCGCGGGGGACGAGTCGAAGCCGGTGCGCTCGCAGATCGACCGCGCGCTGATCGGCGTGTCGTCGACCCACTGGCGCGGCACGCGCGACCGCGAGGCCGCGATCCTTTCGGCGGCGCAGCCGATCTTCGTGGGCGACGACATCGTGGGCGCGGTGGTGGTGGAGGAGACGACCGCGTCGATCCTGCTGCTGCGCCAGTCCGCGCTCGAGAACCTCATCGCCTTGACGCTCGCCGTGTGCCTCGCCGCGTTCGCGATCCTGCTCTTCTTCGCGAGCCGGCTCGCCACCCGCATCCGGCGCCTGCACACCGAGGCCGAGGCGGCCATCGACGGCCAGGGGCGCATCCGCGGCGCCATCGCGCCCACGGGCGCCCGCGACGAGATCGGCGACCTGGAGCGCACGATGGCCGCGATGCTCGGCCGGCTTCGCGACTACAACGCCTGGCTCGAGCAGATGGCCTCGCGGCTCTCCCACGAGCTGCGCACGCCCGTGGCCGTGGTGCGCTCTTCCCTCGACAACCTGCGCAGCCAGTCCCCGGACGGCGAGGCGCGCGTCTACCTCGACCGCGCGGAGGAGGGCGTCGAGCGGCTCTCGCGCCTCATCTCGCGGCTCTCGGAGGGCACGCGGCTGGAGAAGATGCTCGAGAGCGCCGAGCGCGAGCCTTTCGACCTCGCGGCGGTAGTGGGCGGTTGCGTCGAGGGCTACCGCGGCGCCTACCCGGGGCGCGCGTTCGATTTCGAGCCGCCCGGCGGGCCCGTCCCGATGCACGGCGTGCCCGACGCGATAGCGCAACTGCTCGACAAGCTGGTGGAAAACGCACTCGACTTCGCGCCCGCGGGCAGCGCGATCCGCATCGGCCTCGCCGCCGACGGCCGCGCCGCGAGGCTCTCGGTGGCCAACGACGGGCCGCCCATCCAGGCCGAGATGCTGCCGCGCCTCTTCGACGCGATGGTCACCGCGCGCGCCGAGGGCGTGGGACGTGGCGGCCACCTGGGCCTCGGGCTCGCGATCGTGCGTCTCGTGGCCGAGTACCACGGCGGGTCCGCCCGGGCGATCAACCTGCCCGGCGGCAGCGGTGCGCATTTCGAGGTGACGCTGCCTTCCGGAGGATCGAGGCACCCCGGCTGAGCTAAACTTGCAGGCTGGGAACCACTTCAGGAACCAAGTCCTTGGCCCGAATCCTCCTCCTGCTGGCGATCGGCTTCGTCATCTGGCTCGTCTTCCGCGGCTTCTTCAAGGCCCAGGTGAAGGATGCGGAGTCGTCCGAGCCCCGCGACATCGAGGACATGGTCGCCTGCGCCCACTGCGGCGTGAACCTGCCGCGCAGCGAATCCCGGGAGGAAGGCGGGCGCATCACCTGCCGCGACCCGGCCACCTGCAAGCACGCGCAATGACACCTGCCGCGATCGCACGCGCCCCCCTGGCCGAAGGCCCGCGACCGGGCGGGCGTGCGCGGATCGCCGCGGTGGGCGACGACACCGCCTGGCGCACGCTCGTCGTCTTCTCGGCCTATCGCGTCGTCCTGGCCCTGGGCCTTTCGGCCGCCTACGCGTTCCTCAATGCGTTCTTCCAGCTGGGCATCCAGCAGCCCGGGCTCGCGGTGACGGCGCTGGTGGCCTACGGCGTGGCCTCCGTGCTGCTCATGGTGCCGGCGCTGCTGCGCGAGCCGGGCATTTCGATGCAGGTGACGGCGGCCGTCTTCGTCGACGTGCTCGCGATCGTGGTCCTCGTGCACACGAGCGGGGGCATCCGCTCCGGGATCGGGGTCTCGCTCCTCATCTCGCTCGCCGCGGCGGGCCTCATCACGCGCGGCCGGCTCGCGTTCTTCCACGCGGCGGTGGCGGCCATCGCGGTCCTGGTGGAGCAGGCCTTCCAGGTGTGGCGCTTCGACGCGCCGGCGAGCGACTTCCTGCAGTCGGGGTTGACCAGCATCGCGCTCTTCGCCACCGCGGGGCTCGGCTGGACGCTCGCCCGTTACGCGCGCACCAGCGAGACGATCGCCCGCCAGCGCACCATCGACCTCGCGAACCTCTCGCAGATCAACGAGCTGGTGATCCGGGACATGCAGGACGGCATGCTGGTCGTCGACCCCGAGGGCACCATCCGCCAGAGCAACCCGCGCGCGGTCGAGCTCCTGGGCGCGCTGCCGACCGGCCGGCGCCCCCTCCTCGCCGAGTACTCCCCGGAGGTCGCGCGCATGATCGCCGCGTGGCGGCGTTCCCCGGGCGCCGCGATCCGCACTTTCCGCTCGCCCCGTTCCGCCGCCGAGCTCTCCGTGCACTTCGTGGCCATCGGGACCGACGACCCGCCGCCGACCGTGGTGTTCGTCGAGGACGTGGGCAGGCTTCGCGAGCAGGCGCAGCAGATGAAGCTGGTCGCGCTCGGCCGCCTCACCGCCTCCATCGCCCACGAGATCAGGAATCCCCTCTCGTCGATCAACCACGCCGCGGAGCTGCTGGCGGAGAGCGAGCGCGCCCAGGCGGGCGACGACCGGCTCGTCCACATCATCCGCGACAACGTCCACCGGCTCGACCGCATCGTGGAGGAGGTGCTGTACCTGAACCGCCGCGACCGCGCCCAGCCCGAGGCGATCGGCCCGCGCGCCTTCCTCGAGCAGTTCGCCGCCGACTTCTGCGCCACGGAGAAGGTGCCTGCCGAGTGCGTCGCGATCGAGGTGCGCACCACGCTTCGCATGGCCTTCGACCGCCAGCACCTGCACCAGATCCTGTGGAACCTGCTGCGCAACGCCTGGCGCCACGGCCGCCGGCAGCCGGGGTCGGTGCGCGTGTCGCTCTCGCCCGCCGAACTGCCGGGCATGCTCCTGCTCGAGGTGGCCGACGACGGCCCGGGGGTGACCGTCGAGCTGCAGGGCCACCTCTTCGAGCCGTTCTTCACCACCGAGGCGCAGGGCACGGGTCTCGGCCTCTACATCGCGCGCGAGCTTTGCGAGGGCAACGGCGCCCACATCGAATACCTGGAGGGCGGCCCCGGCTGCCGTTTCCGCATCACCCTGAAAGGTACCTGATGAGCGCGAAGGCCGTCCTGATCGTCGACGACGAAGCAGACATCCGCGAGCTGCTCGTGGTCACTCTCTCGCGGATGGGTGTCGACGCCGACAGCGCCTCGAGCGTCGCGGAGGCGAAGGAGTTCCTCGAGAAGCGGGCCTACGACCTCGCGCTCACCGACATGCGCCTGCCCGACGGCGAGGGCCTGGACGTGCTGCGCCACATCGCCGAGCACTACGGCAACACGCCGGTGGCGGTGATCACGGCCTACGGTTCGACGGAGAACGCGGTCGCGGCACTCAAGGCCGGCGCCTTCGACTACCTCGCCAAGCCCATCAAGCTGGAGGAGCTGCGCCCCCTGGTGATGAGCGCGTTGAAGCTCGCCCGCCACCCGCAGGCGCGGCGCGCCTCGATCGGCGAGGTGGCGCAGCCCGGCGTGCCGCGGATGATCGGGGAATCCGCGCCCATCCAGCGGGCGCGCGAGATGATCGGGCGCCTGGCGCGGTCCCAGGCGCCGGTCTACATCACCGGCGAATCGGGATCCGGCAAGGAAGTCGCCGCGCGCCTGATACACGCCGGCTCCGCGCGGGCGGACGCGCCTTTCGTCGCGGTCAACTGCGGCGCGATTCCCGAGAACCTGATGGAGAGCGAGTTCTTCGGCTACCGCAAGGGCGCCTTCACCGGGGCCGAGAACGACCGCGCCGGCTACCTGCACGCGGCGCAGAAAGGCACGCTCTTCCTGGACGAGGTGGGCGACCTCCCCCTCGCAATGCAGGTGAAGCTGCTGCGCGTGATCCAGGAGAAGACCTTCCGCCGCCTCGGCGACACGGTGGAGGAGGCCACCGACATGCGCATCATCTCCGCCACGCACCGCTCGCTCGCCGAACAAGTGGTGGCCGGCCAGTTCCGCCAGGACCTCTTCTATCGCCTGAACGTGATCGAGATGAAGATGCCGAGCCTGCGCGAGATCCCCGAGGACATCCCGCTCATGGTCGCGCAGGTGGTCGAGCGCCTGGCGCGGCAGAACAAGGTGGGCCCGCCGACCGTGTCCGAGGAGGCGCTGCTGGCGCTGCGGCGCTACGACTTCCCGGGCAACGTGCGCGAGCTGGAGAACATCCTCGAGCGCGCGCTCGCCCTGTGCAGCGACGCCACGGTGCGCGAAGGCGACCTCTACCTCACGCAGGCCGCGCCCAAGGAGAGGGCGGCTGCCCTCGAGGGAGCGCTCGGCACGCGCGGGCTTCCCTTGCACGATTTCCTGGACCAGGTGGAGCGCGAGGCGATCCAGAAGGCGCTCGAGGCCACGCGCTTCAACAAGACCGCGGCCGCGAAGCTGCTCGGCATCACCTTCCGCAGCCTTCGCTACCGACTCGACCGGCTGGGCATCGACTAGCCCGCCGCATGGAGACCACGAAGGAGGCGCCATGCCCATATTCGACATCGAGATCGCGACCCGCCACGGCGAGACGCTTGCGCCGCGGCTCGCGAACGACCTCGCCGACGCCCTGGGCGCCGTCCTGGGCGCAGACGCGGGCAAGGTCTGGGTGCGGCTGCGTGCGCTCGCACCCGAGGCCTACGCCGAGAATCTCGAGGGCGCCGACCGCCCGTATCCCGTCTTCGTGGAACTGACCGCCTCCGCGCCGCCGCAAGGCGAGCACCTCGACCACGTCGTGCAGCAGGTGGGCGAAGCGGTGGCGCATCTCGCCGACCGTTCGCCCGAGAACGTCCATGTCCTCGTGCAGCCCGCCGCGAAAGGGCGCATCGCCTTCGGCGGAAAGGTCGCGCGATGACGGCACGCATCCGCAAGGTGAACCTCGACCAGTTCGCCGAGTGCCTCCCGCGGCTCGCGGACCTCCTCGTCGACGCGGTCGAGTCCGGGGGCTCGCTCGGCTTCTGGGCGCCGCTGCCGCAGTCGGAGGCGCTCCTCTACTGGCGCGAGGTGATGCAGGGCATGGTGGAGGAAAACCTCCTGCTTCTCGTCGCCGAGGACGGGCGGGAAGTCGTCGGCAGCGTGCAGCTGCTCCTCTCCGATCGGCAGAACGGCCGCCACCGCGCCGAAATCCGCAAGCTCATGGTCCACACCTCCCGGCGCGGCTGGGGCTGGGGCGCGCGCTCCTGTCCGCCGCCCACGTCGAGGCGAGCTTTCTCGGCCGCAAGCTCCTCATCCTCGACACGCGCACCGGCGACACCGGCGAGAATCTCTACGAGTCCATGGGCTACACCCGCGCGGCCCAGATTCCCGGCTACACGATCGAGCGCGACGGGACGCTCAACGGCACCACCTTCTTCTACCACCTGCTGCCGTGATCGAGAATCGCCAGCGGATCGACGTCGGTGATGCGAAACGAAGAGGCAGTGGTGGAGTGCGGTCAGGTCGGTGCGATGCCACGGCCGCGAAACGAAGAGGCAGTGGTGGAGTGCGGTCAGGTCGGTGCGATGCCACGGCCGCGAAACGAAGAGGCAGTGGTGGAGTGCGGTCAGATCGGACCGATGCCACCATGGGGTCAGGTGGGTTGGATTTCTTTTTGGTTTTTGGCCAAATGAAATTGCCGAGGTCGTCACGGGGACTCCATCGCGATCTCCCCAAAGTCGATCCTCGACGCAATTTAATTTGGCCAAAAACCAAAAAAAACCCAACCCACCTGACCCACTGTCGATAAGAATCACAGCTCCATGCACGACGACTGGCGAACCCCTACGTTGAACCCTACCCTCCCACTTCCTCGTGGACCCTGCCGGCATGTGCTCGGGCGCCCGCTGGATCGCCTCGCCCAACCACGACGAGCGCCCGGAAGGCGCGAAGGTGGAACTGCTCGTGATCCACAACATCTCCCTGCCACCGGGGGAGTTCGGGGGTGAGTGGATCACGGACCTCTTCCTCGACAGGCTCCACCCCGGTGCGCACCCCTGGTTCGCGAGGCTCGCGGGCGTGCACGTCTCCGCGCACTTCCTCATCCGCCGCGACGGCGAGGTGATCCAGTACGTGCCCTGCGGGAAGCGCGCCTGGCACGCGGGCGCTTCGAGCTGGAACGGTCGCAGCCGCTGCAACGACTTCTCGGTCGGTATCGAGCTCGAGGGCACGGACGAGCTGCCCTTCACGGAGGCGCAGTACGGGGCGCTCGTGCCCCTCACCACGGCGATCTTCGCGCGCTACGGCAAGCTGGAGCTCGCGGGACACTCCGACATCGCGCCGGGCCGGAAGACCGATCCGGGCGCGCACTTCGACTGGAAGCGATACCGCGCCGCCGTCGGCGCCTGAACACGAAACGGACCACGCACATGGACTTCGCACACTCTCCCAAGGCCGTCGAACTCATCGCCCGCATGTCCGCCTTCATGCGCGACCACGTGCTGCCCGCCGAGGAGGGCTACCGGGACGAGCTCGCGGGCGGGGCCGACTGGCGCCGCTGGAAGCAGCCGGCGATCATGGAGTCGCTCAAGGAGCGCGCCCGCCGCGAGGGCCTGTGGAACCTGTTCCTGCCGCACGCGGGCCTCGGCGCGGGCCTCACGAACGCGGACTACGCGCCGCTCGCCGAACTCACCGGGCATTCGCTCATCGCGCCGGAGGTGTTCAACTGCAACGCGCCCGACACCGGCAACATGGAAGTGCTGGCGATGTACGGTTCCGCGGAGCAGCAGGAGCGGTGGCTGAAGCCCCTGCTCGCGGGCGAGATCCGCTCCGTGTTCTGCATGACGGAGCCCGAGGTCGCCTCGAGCGATGCGACCAACATGCGCGCCACCGCCGTGGCCGACGGCAACGACGTGGTCCTGAACGGGCGCAAGTGGTGGAGCTCCGGGCTCGGCCATCCGGCCTGCCGCGTGGCGATCTTCATGGGGCTTTCCGACGCCGCGGCGGACAAGCACCACCGCCACTCGATGGTGCTCGTGCCGCTCGACGCGCCCGGTGTGACGATCGAGCGCATGGTGCCGAGCTTCGGCGTCTACGACGAGCCCTACGGGCACGGCGAGGTGAGTTTCAAGAACGTGCGCGTGCCGAAGGAGAACGTGATCGCCGGCCTCGGCCGCGGCTTCGAGATCGCCCAGGGGCGGCTCGGCCCGGGGCGCATCCACCACTGCATGCGCGTGATCGGCGCGGCGGAACGCGCCCTGGAACTGCTGTGCGCGCGTGCCGAGGATCGCGTCGCCTTCGGCAAGCCCCTCGCGCAACTGGGCGGCAACGCCGACGTGATAGCCAATGCCCGCATGGGCATCGAGCAGGCGAGGCTCCTCACGCTCAAGGCCGCGTGGATGATGGACACCGTCGGCGTGAAGGGGGCCATGAGCGAGATCTCGCAGATCAAGGTGGTCGCGCCCAACATGGCGCAGCAGGTGATCGACGCGGCGATCCAGGTGCATGGGGGCGCGGGCGTCTCGGAGGACTTCCCGCTCACCGCGCTCCTGGGATACGCGCGGATCCTGCGCATCGCCGACGGGCCCGACGAGGTGCACCGCGCGCTGGTGGCGAAGCTCGAGTTGCGCAGGCAGCGCGCCCGGCGCGAGGCCGCCGGCGGCATGCCTTGAGCGGGGCGGATTCCTTCGTCGACCGCGCGGGCCCCTGTCGCGCGGGCGAGGAACTCGACGCAGCGCAGGTGGACGCCTACCTCAAGCCGCGCATTCCGGGGCTCGAGGGCGCACCGGAGATCGGCCAGTTCGCGCGCGGCGCCTCGAACCTCACTTACCTGCTGCGCTACCCCGGGCGCGAGCTGGTGCTGCGCCGCCCGCCCTTCGGCCACAAGGCGAAGGGCGCGCACGACATGCTGCGCGAGGCGCGCGTGATGGCGGCGCTGAAGCCCCATTACCCCGTGGTTCCCGCGGTGCTCGCCACCTGCGACGACCCGGCCGTGCTGGGCTGCGATTTCTACGTGATGGAGCGCATCGCCGGCATCATCCCGCGCCAGGACCTGCCGGCGGGGCTGGGTTTCGGCGAAGCGGAAACGCGAAGGCTCTGCGTGAACGTGGTGGACAAGCTGGTGGAGCTGCATTCCATTGCCCTCACCTCCGACCCTTCTCCCGAGAGCGAGGACCGCAGTGCGAGGAATTCCCCCTCTCCTTTGGGAGAGAGCCGGGGCGAGGGACTCCTGTCGCTCGGCAAGGGCGAGGGCTATGTCCAGCGCCAGGTGGAGGGCTGGAGCCGGCGCTTCCGTGACGCGCGCACGGAAGACGTCGCCGATTTCGAGGCGGTGATGGCCTGGCTCGCTGCGAGGCGGCCCGCCCGCGAGGTCGCCATCCGCGTGATCCACGGCGACTTCCGCTTCGACAACGTGGTGCTCGACCCCGCCGACCCGTTCACGGTGATCGGCGTGCTCGACTGGGAGATGGCCACGCTCGGAGACCCGCTGATGGACCTGGGCAACGCGCTCGCCTACTGGGTGCAGGCCGACGACGACGAGTACTTCCGCAGGACCCGCCGCCAGCCCACCGACGCGCCGGGCATGCTCACGCGCGCCGAGGTCGTCGCGCACTACGCGGCGCGCACCGGGCTCGCGGTCGGGAACTTCGACTTCTACGAGGTGTTCGGCCTCTTCCGTGTGGCCGTGATCGTGCAGCAGATCTGGCGCCGCTACCGGGAGGGGCACACGAAGGATGCGCAGTTCGCCGCCTTCGGCCCGCTCGTCAATTACCTCGACGGGCGCTGCCGGCGCCTCGTCGCCGCTTCGCAACCCGGCGCCTGACACCGTGCAGGTGCAGCGCGCCATGGTCCACCGGGAAACGTCATGAAGGAATTCGAAGGCAAGGTTGCCGTGATTACCGGGGCGGCCGAGGGCATCGGCAGGGCGATCGCCGAGGAGGCCGCCGCGCGCGGCATGAAGCTCGTGCTCGCCGACATCGACGCGGCGAAGCTCGACGCGGCGACCGCGGAGCTGCGCGCGAAGGGCGCCGACGCCGACGGCCTGCGCACGGACGTGGCGAAACCGAGCCAGGTCGACGACCTGGCGGACCTCGCCTTCGCGCGCTTCGGCCGCGTGCACCTGGTCGTCGCCAACGCGGGGGTCGCCTGCGCGAAGCCCGTGTGGGAGACCACGCCCGGCGACTGGGAGTGGGTGATGGGCGTGAATCTCTACGGTGTCACGAACGCGCTGCGGGCCTTCCTGCCGCGCATGCTTTCCGGCGGCGAGGAGGGCCACGTGGTGGCCACCGCGTCGATGGCGGGGCTTCTCTCCCTGCCCAGCATGGCCGCCTACAACGCGAGCAAGCACGCGGTGGTGACGGTGATGGAGGGCCTGCACCACGACCTGGCACTGCGGAAGGCCGCGATCGGCGCCTCGGTGCTGTGCCCGAGCTGGGTGAAGACGCGCATCTCGCTCTCCGAGCGCAACCGCACCGCGGGCGAGGTGACGCGCGTCGAATCCCTCGACCCCGTCGCCGCGAAGCTGGTGGGCGCGGTGCACGAGGCCGTGGCCGGAGGCATCGAGCCCGCCGCGGCCGCGCGCGCCGTCATCGAGGCCGTCGCCGCGAACCGCTTCTACATCCTCACCCACGGCAACTCGAAATCCGGTGTGAAGGCGCGCCTCGAAGACATCCTGCAGGACCGCCTGCCGACCCTCGTTCGCCTCTGAGCCGGCGCCTCCCCGGCGCCCGCAATCCCGCAAGAAAAAAATGTCTTCGCCGGCGCTTGCGCCTGCCCCCTTCCTTTACTAGACTTTGTGGCCACGCCTGCAAGCAAGCACTAGATCTTGTGGACAGGCTGGTGAACAAGCTGTGCATAACCGGGGGGATGCTTTCCGGTTATTCACAAAACAATCAGGGCCTTGGACGAGCTTCCGGGGCACCGGCCGGCAAAGACGGCAGACCCAACCAGGAGTGGACCCATGCGGCTTTCTTCCGATATCGATCCCAAGGCCCCCCTCGCCAACCCGGGACGCAACGAAGAGGGCGGCGCCTCACCGGAACGGTTCTCGGATTACAAGGTCATCCGCCGCAACGGCTCCGTGGTGGGCTTCGAGCCCGACAAGATCGCGGTCGCCGTGACCAAGGCCTTCCTCGCGGTCGCCGGCGGCGGCGCTGCGGCGAGCGCGGGCGTGCGCGAGAAGGTGCAGTTCGTCACCCAGTCCGTGGTCGGCGCCCTCGTGCGCCGCCACCCGACGGGCGGCACGTACCACATCGAGGACATCCAGGACCAGGTGGAACTCGCCCTCATGCGCGCCGGCGAGCACCAGGTCGCCCGCTCCTACGTGCTCTATCGCGAAGAGCGCGCGCGGGAGCGCGCCACCCGCGCGCTGGAAGCCGCGGAATCCCGCGAGCCGCGCCTGAACGTGCTGGTGAATGGCGCCAAGGTGCCGCTGGAACTCGCCACGCTCGAGGCCCTGGTCGTCTCCGCCTGCCAGAACCTCGGCGACGCGGTCGAGCCCAGGAAGATCCTCGACGCGACGCTGCGCGACCTCTACGACGGCGTGCCCATCGAGGAGGTGCACAAGTGCGCCATCCTCGCCGCGCGCATGCTGATCGAGCAGGACCCGGCCTACACCTTTGTCTCCGCGCGGCTGCTGCTGCACACGATCCGCCGCGAAGTGCTGGGCGAGGAGGTCGCGCACGAGCAGATGGCCGGCCGCTACGCCGAGTACTTCCCCACCTTCATCCAGCAGGGCATCAAGGCGCAACTCCTGGACGAGCGCCTGGGCACCTTCGACCTCGCGCGCCTGGGCGCGGCCCTCGACGCCGACCGCGACCTGAAGTGCGACTACCTCGGGCTGCAGACGCTCTACGACCGCTACTTCCTGCACATCCAGGACCGCCGGATCGAGCTGCCGCAGGCCTTCTTCATGCGCGTGGCGATGGGGCTTTCCATCAACGAGGTGAACCGCGAAGACCGGGCGATCGAGTTCTACGGCGTGCTCTCGTCCTTCGACTTCATGTCGTCCACGCCGACGCTCTTCAATTCCGGGTCGCTGCGCTCTCAGCTCTCCTCGTGCTACCTCACGACGGTGGCCGACGACCTCGACGGCATCTACGAGGCCATCAAGGAAAACGCGCTGCTGTCGAAGTACGCGGGGGGGCTGGGCAACGACTGGACGCCGGTGCGCGCGCTCGGCGCCTACATCAAGGGCACCAACGGCAAGAGCCAGGGCGTGATTCCCTTCCTCAAGGTAGTTAGCGACACGGCGGTGGCCGTGAACCAGGGCGGGCGTCGCAAGGGGGCCGTTTGCTGCTATCTGGAGACCTGGCACCTGGACATCGAGGAATTCCTGGAGCTGCGCAAGAACACCGGCGACGACCGCCGCCGCACCCACGACATGAACACCGCCAACTGGATCCCGGACCTCTTCATGAAGCGCGTGATGGAAGGCGGCGAGTGGACGCTCTTCTCGCCCTCGGACTGCCCGGATCTCCATGACAAGTTCGGCCGCGCCTTCGAGGAGGCCTACACGCGCTACGAGGACATGGCCGCGCGCGGCGAGCTGAAGCTTTTCCGCAAGATCCCGGCCCTCACGCTCTGGCGCAAGATGCTCTCGATGCTCTTCGAGACGGGGCATCCGTGGATCACGTTCAAGGATCCGTCGAATCTGCGCTCGCCGCAGCAGCACGTGGGCGTGGTGCACTCGTCCAACCTGTGTACGGAAATCACCTTGAACACCAACGCCCAGGAGATCGCCGTCTGCAACCTGGGCAGCGTGAACCTGGTCGCGCACCTGAAGGACGACGGGCGGGGCGGCAAGACCCTCGACCACGAGAAACTCAAGCGCACCATCGCCACGGCGATGCGCATGCTGGACAACGTGATCGACGTCAACTACTACGCGGTGAAGAAGGCGCGCGACTCCAACTTGAGGCACCGCCCCGTGGGCCTGGGGATCATGGGCTTCCAGGACGCGCTGCACGATCTTCGCGTGCCCTACGCCTCGCACGCGGCGATCGACTTCGCCGACCGTTCCATGGAGGCCGTGTGCTACTACGCGTACTGGGCCTCCACGGAACTCGCCGAGGAGCGCGGTCGCTACAGCTCCTACGCGGGCTCGCTCTGGGAGCGCGGGATCCTCCCGCAGGACACGCTGAAGCTCCTCCTGGAGGAGCGCGGCGGCTACGTGGAGATCGACATGTCCGAATCCATGGACTGGTCGAGCCTGCGCGCGCGGATCGCCACCCACGGCATGCGCAACTCCAACTGCGTGGCCATCGCGCCGACCGCGACGATCTCCAACATCATCGGCGTGTCGGCTTCCATCGAGCCCAACTACCAGAACCTGTACGTGAAGTCGAACCTCTCGGGGGAATTCACGGTGGTGAGCGAGCATCTGGTGCGGGATCTCAAGAAGCTGGGGCTATGGGATTCCGTGATGGTCTCGGATCTCAAGCACTTCGACGGCTCCGTGGGCAAGATCGACCGCATCCCCGTGGAGCTGCGCAACCTCTACGCCACCGCCTTCGAGGTCGAGCCGCGCTGGATCGTGGAGGCCGCCGCGCGCCGCCAGAAGTGGATCGACCAGGCGCAGTCGCTCAACATCTACATGGGGGGTGCGTCGGGCAAGAAGCTCGACGAGACCTACAAGCTCGCGTGGCTGCGGGGCTTGAAGACCACCTACTACCTGCGCACGCTCGCCGCGACCTCCGCGGAGAAATCCACGGGCAAGGGCGGGGAGCTGAATTCCGTTCCCTCCCACGGCGGCATGGGCGAGGGCGCCGGTGACGGCGCGGCCGAGGCTGCGGGCAAGTTCTGCTCCATTGATAGCCCCGACTGCGAGGCCTGCCAGTAGGGCGATTCGATTCCGTCGGGATTGCGGTGTGCAGACGGGCCCGTCAGTGCGGCGCGGCCGGCAGCCAGCGCCGCAGCATCTCCTGGAGTTCGTCCAGGCGGAACGGCTTGGACAGGTAGTCGTCCATCCCGGCCTCGAGGCAGCGCTCGCGGTCGCCGCGAATCGCGTTCGCCGTGAGGGCGATGATGGGCACGCGCGACGATCCCGAGGCCTTCTCGTACTTGCGGATCTGCCCCGTGGCCTGGTAGCCGTCCAGCTTCGGCAACTGGCAGTCCATGAGGATCAGGTCGAAGCGCGTGGCGGCCGCGTGCTCCACCGCCTCGAGGCCGTCCTCCGCGCAGTCCACGGTGACATTGCCCCGAGCGAGCATCGCGCGCGCGATCTCGCGATTGACCGCGTTGTCCTCCACCAGCAGCACGCGGCCGGCAAGCGGCGACCCCGGCATCGACTCCGCGGGCGCAAATTCGCAAGGCGCCTGCACGGGTGTCAATGCGATGGTGAAGCGAAACGTCGAACCCCGGCCCGGCGCGCTGTCGATGCCGATCGAGCCGCCCATCAGTTGCACGAGCTGGCGCGAGATGGCGAGCCCGAGGCCCGTGCCGCCGTGCGTTCGCGTCGCCGAGGCATCCACCTGGCGGAAGGGCTCGAAGAGGTCCTCCTGGTCCGCCGTCGCGATGCCGATGCCGGTGTCGGCCACCTCGAAGCGCAAGCAGGACGGGTCCTGCGCCACGCCCACGCGCACGGTGATGCTGCCGCGCTCCGTGAACTTGATCGCATTGCCGATCAGGTTGTTCAGCACCTGCTTCAGGCGCCCTGAATCGCCGAGCACCCACGGCGGCACGCCGTCCGCGATCTCGGTGGATAGCGTGAGGCCGCGCTTTTGGGCGCGCGCTGCGAGGAGTTCCGTCACCTCCCGCACCGCGCGGTGGGGCTCGAAGGGCCGATCGTCGACGTCCAGCCTGCCGGCCTCGATCTTGGAGAAGTCGAGCACGTCGTTGATGAGCCCGAGCAGGTGCTCCCCGGAGGCGAGCACGGCGTCGAGCCGCTGCCGCTGGACCTCGTCCGCGGGCGCCTCGCGCAGCAGTTGCGTCATGCCCAGGATGCCGTTGAGCGGGGTGCGGATCTCGTGGCTCATGTTGGCGAGGAACTGCACCCTCGCCCGGCCCGCGGATTCCGCGGCGAGAAGCGCCGCCTCGCGCTCCAGGGCGATCTTCGCGTTCACGAAGCGAAGCGTGAGCAGCTCCTCGATGTTCCTCACGTTGGCCCGCGAGCTGCTGACGACCACCAGCAGGAAGAACCCGATCAGGGCGCCGAAGGGCAGGCCCAGCGCCCCGCCGGTGAAGGGCATGACGAGCGCGGCGGGCAGGAGCACCGGAACCGCCATGGCGAGGAACGCGAACCAGCTGCTGTTCAGCGTGAAGAGGCCCACGGCGACGATGCCGACCAGGAAGACGGTGCAGACGGCCTGGTACTGCGGAATGTCCGGCGGGAAGAGCAGCGTGCCCATCATGCCCCAGGTCATGCCGGCCGCCAGCGCGAGCGAGCCGAAGCGCCAGTGCCAGGACCGCGCCTCGCGGGCCGCGGGCTTCGCGCGCCGGTACGCGGCGACGTCGAGCAGCCTCACTACCGAGATGAAATTGTTCGCGGCGAGCCAGGTCACCAGCAGTGGCAGCGGCGTCACCGGTCGAAGCGTGAAGAACACCACGAGGGAAAAGAAGACCGCGGTCGCGAGTGTCCTCGGCACCAGGCGATAGAGCATCGCCACCCGCTCGGCTTCGACGAGCTGGGCGACGTCGGCATCGGAAAAGGGCTGTGCGGGGTTCATTCGCCTGGGCGGGACATGGGGCGTCGGGGCCGATTCCCGCGGACGCGAGCTTGGGACAGGCCAATATTACGCGGCAGTGTCCCGGCATGACTTCTCGACTCGGCTGCCCGCCGGATTTTCTTTTTGACGCGGGTCAACCATGGGCCCCCTTCCGGGCGTACTTTGGAGTTGCCGGGAGGCGGTTTTCGCCGCCGCCGGGCACCTGCCACCGATGGAGGGACCGTGAGACGCACCCGAACCGCACCGGAGCCCAAGCGCCCCCCGCCTTCCGCACCCGAAGTGGCCGCGGAACTCGAGGACATGCGTGTCATTGAGCGGGCGGACGGCTTCTGGGCGCAGCCGCGCCAGGGCGGACCGGATCGCGGCCCCTACGCGAGCCTGGTGGAGGCCATCGACGACCAGCGCATCGGCGACGAGGAGGATTTCGAGCCGGGCAACGCGCTGGCCGAGGTCGAGGCGGAACTCGGCGTGTGCGACTGGATCGACCCCGAGACCTCCGAGCCCGCCGAGGACCACGTCCCGCACATCGAGGAGCACTAGGGAGGCGAAAGACCATGCCGGACGGGAGCAAGACCGCGGCCAGCGCGGGATTCGTCGAAAAGCTCCGCAACCCGGCCTGCTACCCGCACCCGACGGGCGCGATCGATCTCCTCGAGACGCACATCTCCTGGGTGCTGCTCGCCGGTGACTTCGCCTACAAGCTGAAGAAGCCCGTGAGCCTGGGCTTCGTGGATTTCTCCACGCGCGAGGCGCGCCTGCACTACTGCGAAGAAGAGCTGCGGCTCAACCGCCGCACCGCGCCGGAGCTCTATCTCGAAGTGGTGCCCATCACCGGAACGCCTGACGCGCCGCGAGTCGGCGGCAGCGGCGCGGCCTTCGACCACGCCGTGAAGATGCACCGCTTCCCCCAGGAGGCGCTGCTCGACCGCGTGGCGAAGGCGGGCGCGCTGACCGAGGCGCATATCGACGCCTTCGCGCGCACGGTCGCCGCATTCCACGGGCGCGTCGCGCGCGCGGGGGCGGACGCGGCCTTCGGCGCGCCCCGCGAGATACTCGCCGAGGCCGTGGACAACTTCACGCAGCTCGAGAGCCTGGACGAGTCCCGCGTCACGCGCGAGGCGAGGCAGGCGCTGTGCTCCTGGACGCTGCGGGAATTCAACCGCCTGGAAGCCGACTTCGCCCGCCGCCGCCACGACGGTTTCGTGCGCGAGTGCCATGGCGACCTGCACCTGGGCAACGTGGCCCTCCTCGAAGGCGAGCCCGTGGCCTTCGACGCGATCGAGTTCAACGACGCCTTCCGCTGGGTGGACGTGATGAACGAGGTGGCCTTCCCGGTGATGGATCTCTTCCACCACGGGCTGCCGCGCCTGGCGCACCGCTTCATCGACGCCTACCTCGACGAGACGGGCGACTACGCGGGGCTCCGGGTGCTGCGCTTCTACCTCGTCTACCGCGCCATGGTGCGCGCGAAGGTGAGCTGCATCCGCGCCCACCAGGCGGGCGTCGGTGCCGACGATCGCGAGCGCTCGTCCCGTGCGTACCGTGGTCACCTGGAGCTGGCAAGCGAGCTTTCCCGCGAAGCCACGCCCGCGCTGGTTGCGATGCATGGCCTTTCCGGTTCCGGCAAGACCACGGTGTCGCAGGCGATCGTGGAGGCGCTGGGCGCGGTGCGGTTGCGCTCGGACGTGGAGCGCAAGCGCCTGCACGGGCTGGAGAAGGACGCGCGCACCCACGCCGAACCCGGCGGCGGCATCTACACGCCGGAAGCCGATCGCATCACCTACGCCCGGCTCGCCGCACTCGCGGGCGAGATCCTCGCGGCGGGTTGTCCGGCGGTCGTGGACGCGGCGTTCCTCAGGCGCGACTGGCGCTTGCTCTTCCGGGAGTTCGCCCGTGAGCGGGGCGCGCCCTTTGTCCTCGTGGCCTGCGCTGCGCCGGAGGCGACGCTTCGCGAGCGGATCCTGCGCCGCGAGCGCGAAGGCAGCGACGCATCGGAAGCCGGCATCGCCGTGCTCGAACGCCAGCTCGCGAACGTGGAGCCGCTCACCGGGGAGGAGCTGGATTCCGCCGTGATCGTCGATGCGGCCGCGGCGAGGGAAGCGACCGCCCGCTTGGTGCAAAGCCTCGCCGAGCGCATGGGAATCGCGGCGGTGTAGGGCGCGCGGGGAGCGCTACTTCCGCGCGAGGATCGCCGCAACCTCTTCGTCTTCCACCTGCGGGAACACGCGGTAGAACTGGCTCACGGCGCCGAAGCCGGGCGGGGAACTCAGGCACACGACCTCGTCGGCGTGTTCGCGCACGCGCTCCAGGCTGTCGGGGGAACCGACGGGCACCGCGCACACCAGCCGCTTCGGGTGACGCGCGCGCACCGAATGCAGTGCGGCGATCATCGTCGCCCCCGTGGCGAGGCCGTCGTCGACCACGATCGCGATGCGCCCGGCCGGATCGATGGGCGGGCGGGCCGGCGTGTAGTGCGCGCGGCGCGTGCGCATGGTGGCGAGTTGGGTCGCAGTCTCGTCGGCCAGGTAGGAGCGCGAGGCGCCCACGTCGTCTGCATAGTCCGCAATGTAGGTCCAGCCGGCTTCGTCCACGGCCCCCACCGCGAACTCGGGGTTGCCGGGGGAGCCGAGCTTGCGCACCAGCACCACGTCGAACTGGCCTCCCAGCTCGTCGGCGAGTGCGCGCCCCATCGGCACCGCCCCGCGCGGGATGGCCAGCACCAGGGGGCTCTTCCCGCGGTACTTGCCGAGCGCGCGCGCAAGCTGCCTCGCGGCGTCGATGCGATCCTCGAAGACCATGATCCATCGTGGCCCCCGAACTTCCCTCCCGGTTGACCCCCGTCAACAAGCTTATTCCCCCCTTATCCACAACTTATCCACTTTTTCCACAATAGGTCCGGTTCGGCGGTCAAGGGGCCACCAGATGTAGTGCTTTTTACTTGACGTCGCCCCCCGGCCGGGTGCATCCTTCCGCACGGTTCAGGCGCCTGCCCGGGATGCGGTTTCCGGGGTCGGGATGGCTGGATTACAAGAACAAAATCAACAGGTTGCGGCTTGGCGGCCAATCACGGGGGAAGCGCCATGGCGAAGCACGAACACATGATCCTGCTCGAGGACCTGAAGCGCGCCGCCTGGGCGCGCACTTCCCCGGTAGGCACCCACGCCAACTCCTGGGAGTTCCGCAAGGACAGGCTGGGCAACATGGTTCGCTACGCCGATTTCGGCAACCGCAAGTCGCCGTTCGGCTGGGAGCTGGATTTCATCGAGCCCCGGGCGCTGGGCGGCTCCACGGACCCGGCGAACCTCCAGGCCCTGCACTGGCGCGCCACCGCCGCCCGCAGCGCCAACGTGCCGGCCGCACTCGTCGCGAGCCCCGCATCGCCGAGGCTGGCGGCCTAGGGATTTCCCCCCTCCCCATTGGGAGAGGGTTGGGGTGAGGGATGACTCACTCCATGACTGCGTTAGAGGTGAAGTGATCGCCACCCACCGCCCCCGGGGCCTACTCCCCCCGGGGCGCGGCACGGGGGGTGGATGCCCAAACAAAAAGTGGCGCCGCATGGCGCCAGGGAAACGAGGAGCGCAAGCCCGATGCTGAGTTTCGACGATCTGCCCCCCGCCATTCCCCCCCTCGGCTACCGGCGCGCCGAGCCCCTGCCGAAGCAGTCCGCCGACTCCGATTCCGACCACGCCCCGACGCCCGCCCCCGAGATGGGCGTCAACGGCCTCTTCACCCGCGTGAAGGCCGAGGACAAGCGCGTCATCAACGCGAAGACGGACGTGAACCAGCTCGTGCCCTTCAAGTACAAGTGGGCGTGGGAGAAGTACCTCGCCGGCTGCGCCAACCACTGGATGCCGCAGGAAGTGAACATGAACCGCGACATCGCCCTGTGGAAGGACCCGAACGGGCTCACGGAGGACGAGCGGCTGATCGTGAAGCGCAACCTCGGCTTCTTCGTGACCGCAGACTCGCTGGCGGCAAACAACATCGTGCTGGGCACCTACCGGCACATCACCGCCCCGGAGTGCCGCCAGTACCTGCTGCGCCAGGCGTTCGAGGAGGCGATCCACACGCACGCCTACCAGTACATCGCGGAGTCGCTGGGCCTCGACGAGGGCGAGATCTTCGCCGCGTACAAGGAAGTCAAATGCATCCGGGACAAGGACGACTTCCTGATCCCGTTCATCGAGACGCTTTGTGATCCGGATTTCAAGACCGGCACGCCCGAGAACGACCAGCGGCTCCTGAAGAGCCTGATCGTCTTCGCCTGCATCATGGAAGGGCTCTTCTTCTACGTCGGCTTCGTGCAGATCCTCTCGCTCGGCCGGCAGAACAAGATGACGGGGGCGGCGGAGCAGTACCAGTACATCCTGCGGGACGAGTCGATGCACTGCAGCTTCGGCATCGATCTCATCAACACGATCAAGATGGAAAACCCGCACCTGTGGACGCCGGAGCTGCGCCGGGAGCTGACGGCGCTGTTCCACAAGGCGGTAGAGCTGGAGTACGCCTATGCGGAGGACACGATGCCTCGGGGTGTGCTTGGCTTGAATGCCTCAATGTTCAAGGAGTACCTGCGGTTCATCGCGAACCGGCGGGCGCAGCAGATCGGGCTGGATCAGATGTTCCCGGGGGCTACTAACCCGTTTCCCTGGATGAGCGAACTCATTGATCTGAAGAAGGAGAAGAACTTCTTCGAGACACGGGTGATCGAGTATCAGACGGGGGGGCTTTGAGCTGGGACT
>JADJEZ010000012.1 GCA_016708825.1 Betaproteobacteria bacterium
GGGGATCTTCTGCGTGATGTTCATGAGCCGCGAGACGCCCCGGCCCGAGAGCGTCGCATCGACGATCACGTTGCGATCGTCGCTCACGAGGTCGCCGCGAACGGCGACCCCTTCCCGGTGCTTGCCGCGCGCGAATTCCCAGAGGTCCAGCACCGTGCCCTCGGGATTGCGGAAGAGCAGGCAATTGTGGTGCGCGAGGTCGCGCGGATGCTGCGGAAAGCCGTGCCTCGCCCAGTAGGCCGGCGCAGCGCAGGCGAGCACGCGGGTTTGCGCGATGCAGCGGTGCACGAGACCGGTGGCGAGCGGCCAGCCGAGCAGCAGGATCACGTCCACGCCGCGCGGCTCGGCGTCCGCGAGGCGGGTGATCACGCGGAAGTCCAGCTGGATATCCGGGTAGCTCGCGTGGAAGGCGGGCATCGCGGGCAGGAGCCAGTGCTGCAGAACGAAACGGGGCGCGCCGACCACCAGGGTCCCGCGCGGCCGCGATGCGGTGCGCGTCATCGCGGCGTCCACGGCTTCCAGGCGCTCCAGCAGCGGGCGGCACTGGTCGAGGTAGGCGCGGCCGTCCGCCGTGACCACGAGGCCGCGGGAGCTGCGCTCGACGAGCGTGGTGCCCATCGACCGCTCGAGCGCGGTGATCATCTTGCCGACGGCGGGCACGCTCACCTCGAGGCGGCGGGCCGCGGCGGAAAGGCTGCCCTCGTCGGCGGCGGCGATGAAGTACTGCAGCGCGCGAAGCTTGTCCAAGGCGGGCTCCCGGGGAAGGGTCGGCGGATTGTGCTTTAACCGGAAGTTCATGCCAACCTGTCCGGGCCGGGCATTCCGCGGTCGCCGCGCCTTGCCTACAGTGGCGCCGTCCCACCCACCCAGGAGAACGCCATGAACGCCCGACGCCTGACGCTCATCCCCTCGCTGTGCCTGGCCGCGCTCTCGCTTGCGGGCGCCGGCACGCTCGTCGAGGCGAGGGCCGCCTACCCCGAGAAGCCGATCAAGATCATCGTGCCCTTTCCCGCCGGCGGAGCCTCCGATGCGGCGGCCCGCGCGATCGGGCAGAGCTTCGCCAAGGGCCTCGGCCAGCCCGTCGTGGTCGAGAACCGGCCGGGCGCCAGCGGCGGCATCGCGGCGCAATCCGTGATGACCGCGCCGCCCGACGGCTACACGATCCTGTGGGGCTCGGCCTCGATGGTCGCGCTGCCGCTCATCCTGAAGAAGCCGCCCTTCGCCGCCATGGGAGAGCTCTCCGCCATCGGGACGGTGGGTCGCCTGCCTTTCGCGCTCTTCGTGAACCCCGAGGTTCCGGCGCGCACCATGGCCGAACTCTCCGCGCACCTCCGCGCCAATCCCGGGAAGCTCAACTACGCGACGGGGTCGCTCAGCGAGTTCATGGCCGGCGCACAGTTCGTGAAGACGGCCGGCGCGGAGGTCGAGCGCGTGGCCTACAAGGGCGGCGCGCAGGTCATGCCGGACCTCGTGGCCGGCCGCGTGCAGATGAACTTCGGCCCGGCGTCCACCGGCATGACCTACGTGAACGGCGGGCGCCTGCGCGTGATCGCGACGCTGCTGCCGGCCAGGAGCGCCCTCATGCCCGATGTGCCCACCGCCGCCGAATCGGGCTTCCCCGACCTGGTGGTCCCGACCTGGCAGGCGCTCCTCGCGCCGCCCAAGACGCCGCCCGGCGTGGTCGATCGGCTTTCGCGCGCGCTGGAGGCGGCGCTTGGCGATCCCGAGGTGCTGGCGATGTTCAAGCGAATCGGCGTGCAGCCCGCCAGTTCGTCGCCGGCGGCGCTGGTAACCCTCATGCGCGACGATGCCAGCCTGTGGGCGCGCTTCGTGAAGGACTACGGGATCGAGCCGGATTGAGCGCGAAACCGGGGCGCGGCGCCTCGCGAACGCCCGCGCCCTCCTCGACCTGATCGGCGCCAACTGACGACCCAGTCCCTCGCGACCGCCGTGGAGCTGGGCATCGCGGAGCGCCTCGCCGAGGACCCGCGAAGGCGGCGGACCTCGCGCGCGACTTGAAGTGCGACGGCGACGGCCTCGAGAGGCTGCTGCGGGCCCTCGCCTCGATCGGCGTGTGCACGCGGCGCGCGAACGACCGCTACGCACTTTCGCCGGCGGGGGAACTGCTGCGGGAAGGTGCCAGCGACACGGTCCGCTGGTGGGCGCTCTGGTGCGGTCGCCACTCCTGGTCCGTGTGGAGCGACCTTGCCGGCAGCGTTCGCACGGGCCGGAGCGTGCGCAGCCGGGCGGTCGGGCAAGCGGGCTACAGCCACCTCGCGGGCGACGGAGCGCAGGCGCGCATCTTCCACAACGCCATGGCGGAGCTCTCGCGCCTGGTGGGTCGCGAAGTCGCGCGCGTGTGCGATTTTTCCGGCGCGTCCCACGTGGTGGACGTCGGGGGCGGCTATGGCGAGCTGCTCGCGGAAATTCTCGCGGCGCACCCGCGGCTTCGCGGCACCGTGGTCGACCTGCCGCACGCCACCCGCGACGCACCGTCTCGCCTGGCCGGCACCGGCGTCGCCGATCGCGTGGAGGTGGTCACGGGCAGCTTCTTCGAGGCGGTGCCCGCCGGTGCGGACGCGTATTTGCTCAAGAGCATCCTGCACAACTGGGACGACGCGAAGGCCCTGGCGATCCTCGCGACCTGCCGTCGCGCGATGGGGCCAGGCGCACGCCTCATCGTGGTCGAGCGGCTGCTGCCCGCGAACCCTGTGGCCTCGCGCCGCGACCGCGCCATCCTGAGGAGCGACCTCAACATGCTCGTGGGGCACGCCGGGCGGGAACGCACGCGGGAGGAATATCGCGAGCTGCTTTCCCGCGCGGGGCTGCGGCTTGCGCGCATTCGCGCGACCGGCCTCGACTACTCGGTGATCGAGTCCGTCGCGACCGTCAGCCCGCGTTCGGCTCGGAGCGCCGGTCCAGTTCCTCGAGCGTCCCGCGCTTCCACCACAGCAGCACGAGCCCGGGTAGCGCGACGAGGAAGGTGAGGAAGAAGAACACCGTCCACGAGAGCCCGAGGTACTTCGGGTCCGTGGCATAGCCCGCCGCGGGGCCCACGTACACGCGGCCGAAGGCGGCGAGCGCGGAGAGGAGCGCGTATTGCGTCGCCGTGAAGCGGTGGTCGCAGAGCGCCATGAGGAGTGCCACGAACGCGGCCGTGCCCATGCCGCCCGAGAGGTTCTCGAAGCCCACGGCGAAGATCATGAGCGGCCAGCTCTTGCCCGCGGCGGCGAGCGCCATGAAGGCGAGGTTGGAGACCGCCTGCAGGATGCCGAAGGCCATGAGCGCGCGATAGAGCCCGAGCCGCACCATGAGCGCGCCGCCGAAGAGCGCGCCGAAGATCGTCGCCGCGAACCCCATGCCCTTGTTCACGTAGCCCACGTCGTCCAGCGAAAAGGCCATGCCGCGCAGGAGAAATGCCGTGGTGAGCGAGCCCGCGAAGGCATCCCCCAGCTTGTAGAGGACGATGAGTGCCAGCAGCACCCACGCGCCGGGGCGCGAGAAAAATTCCTTCAGCGGCGCCCACACCGCCTCGTCGAGCGTCCTCGGCGCGGCGGGCGCGCTGTCGGGCTCCGGGCCGAGGAGTGTCGCGACGGCGCCCACGCCCATCAGCGCCGCCATGACCAGGTAGGTGTTCTTCCAGCCCAGCGCCGGGATGAAGCCGGAGCCCGCGACGAGCACGAGTGCGGCCGCGCCGGAGGTGAGCATCGCCACGCGGTAGCCCACGACGGTGAACGCCGCGGCGAGGCCCCGCTGCTCGGGCTTCGCCACATCCGTCCGGTAGGCGTCGAAGACGATGTCCTGCGAGGCCGAGGCGAAGGCGACGAAAACCGCGAGGGCCGCGAGCCACGCGAGGTCGGCCCTGGGCGAGGCGAAGGCCATCGCGGCGATGCCCGCGGCAAGCGAGAGCTGCGTCACGATGAGCCACCCGCGCCGCCTGCCGAGGAAAGGCGGCACGAAACGATCCATGAAAGGCGCCCAGAGGAACTTCCACGTGTAGGGCAGGCCCACCAGCGTGAAGATGCCGATGGTGGAGAGATCCACGCCCTCCACCGTCATCCACGCCTGGAGCGTGCCGCTGGTGAGCGCGAGCGGAAGGCCGGAGGCGAAGCCGAGAACCAGGATGACCGCGAGGCGGCGGTCGCGGAAGACGGCGGAGTAGTCGTGGGGCGCCAAGGTGCGCTAGAGGATACCGGAAGCGGCCGGCGGGGCCGCGCATTGCCGCGCAGCGCGCGCCGGGGAACCGCGTGGCGATGCCCGGTGAAATGCGCGAGGCCTGTCCCGCAGTTCCGCGCCGCAGGCGGCAGAGCACCTCGCCGCACATGACGATGAGCGTGACGACGATCAGGAGCTTGCCCCGATGGCGAACGAGCCAGCTGCCGTTCGTCTTCGCCATGAAGTCCGCGAGTTCCTTCGGCAGGGCGCCCTGGCCCACGAGGATTTCGAGCGAGAGCGGCCGCATGTTCTCCAGCCGCATGACGCTTGCGAGCACCTCCGACTCGACGCTCTCGCGAAGCGGGTAGCGCCGGACCTCCACGAGGTGGCGCAGGTTCGACGGATGCTCCAGCGACTTCAGGTATTCCCGGTAGGCTTCGTCGCCGAGGAGGCGCTTCAGGTCCTCCTTGTCCAGGCGCAGGGTGACGCCCGCGTACTCGATCGCGAGCTCGGGACGCGTGACGGGGCGCGCCATCGTCGAGGCCTCGAATGCGACGAAGGTGCCGTCGATCTGCTTGGGGACGTTCGTGGGCCCCACGTCGAAACTCGTGGCGCCGTCCTTCGATTCGTCGACCAGCGCGCCGACGTAGTAGTAGGCGACCCAGATTCCGCCGAGCGCCGGGTCCGTCCTGAAGGACGGCGTGGCCTCGATCTTTCCGCCGAGGCTCGGCGGCTTCGGCGCGATGAGCTTCGTGTGCGCGAGCACTTTCGTGGGCTGCACGTCGTCGGCGGCCACGGCCTGCGGCGTCGCGGCGAGAAGCAGGGTCAGGGCGAAACAGGAGAAAGCGGCACGGATGGAGATCGTTTTCATCGGTGCATTCTACCGACGCGCCATCGCGACGACCGCCATCCGATGCCGCGCGTCGCGCCATTTCGCCCAGCGGACTTTGCGCCGCCTTCGCCTCTCCGCGGCTAGAATGCAGCGATCGTCGCCCCGCCCGGGGCTGCCTCGAGACACCACGAAGGACCGCCATGGCCAAGATCACGAAGACCCCGCAGGAATGGAAGGCGCAGCTCACCCCGGAGCAGTACAACGTGACGCGCGCCAAGGGCACCGAGCGGGCCTTCACCGGCAAGTACGACAGCTGCAAGGACCCCGGCACCTACCAGTGCGTGTGCTGCGGGCAGGACCTCTTCGTCTCGGACGCGAAATTCGACTCCGGCTCGGGCTGGCCCTCGTTCTGGCAGCCGGTCTCCCCCGGCGCGGTGGACGAAGTGCCGGACAACGGCCTCTTCATGAAGCGAACCGAGGTGGTGTGCGCGAGCTGCGACGCCCACCTCGGCCACGTCTTCGACGACGGCCCGAAGCCCACGGGGCTTCGCTACTGCATGAACTCCGCGGCGCTGAAGCTCAAGCCGAAGGAGTGAGCGCAGGCGCGGCGGAGGGCGCGGACCCCGCATACCGCGCGTCGCCCGAGGGCGGGAGCTTGCCCAGCTTTTCCAGCCGCAGGCGGATCGAGCCCTGGGTGCGCGCGTGCTTGCGCGCCATCTCCTGCAGGGTGACGCCCGCGTCGAAGGCGACGGCGATCGCACGATCCTCGCCTTCGTTCCAGGGCTTGCCGAAGTTGGCGGGGAGCCGCTCGCGGCGCCTTTCCTTCTCGACCTCGCGCTGCATGAGGTCGACCGCGGAGAAGAGCGCGCGAAGCGCGCGCGGCTCGGCGTAGGGGCTGTCCTCGGGGTACTGCTCGCCGGTGACGGGGTTCACGCCGTCCGCCAGCGCTTTCACGATGGGCAATGCGGATTCGAGCTGCATGGTGGCCTCCGGTGGGGTGGGGCCGCGTCGACGTGCGCGGCCGCATTCCCGAAAACGCGCACGGCCGAGCGCGGTTGACCTTGGGCTTCACAAGGTAAGATTCACACGGCAGCCACAGGCCAGCCCCGCCTGGTTCCGTTCGAGCGGCAGCCGCGCGTGGTCGCGCTTGGCCGAAGCCCGTTCGATGCGCAATTCCGCGGAGCCGTGAGGAAGAATCGTGAGAGAACTTATCTACGAATATCGGGAGCTCGCAGTCCTTGCGCTCGCTTTCATCTTCTTTCTGGGGAACTACATCGAGTTCCGTTCCAACCAACGACGTGATCTCGCAATCGCCGGGAACGCCTTTGTGACGGTTGCGCTGGTCGTGATCGTCACGTGGTGGGATCGCGCCGGCGCCTGGCGGTGGTTGATCGCGGTTGCGCTCGGGTTGATCTGCACAATTGCCACGGTGGCGCTCTACGGGACATCGTCCAGAGCCGACCGCTTGCGTTCGGAACGCAGTTCCGGAAGCCGTCCACTGGAGGGTGAATGAGCAAATTCGGTTCCGTGTGCGGTACAGGACATCCGTGGCCAATCACACGGCTCACATGATGTACCTCGACGCCATCTTCGCGATTCTCCTGCTCTTCTTCATGCTTGCGTACGGATTGGCTTGCCTATGCTTTCCGGAGAAGATTTGCCGGTTCCATGCCGGGAGGCCAACGGGCATTCCCTGGCTCAAGGGAAACCTCTTCTACGGCACGCCATCACGGACGCGAGGCACAGGGGTCGCCCTCGTTGTCTTGCCCATCGTGCTGCTGCTTGCGGGAAGGTACTCGTAGGCCCCAACCCGATGGAATCGGTCAGCCGCATTGTCGAAAGCAGTGGAGGCGCGCAATGACCGCAACGGCGATACTGGTCCTGCTAGCGGTTTCGGGACTGGCTTGTATCCTGTTTCCAACGCAGATAAGCGGGTACATGGTTGGGCAGCCAGAATGGCGCCACTGGATCTGAATGAAGTACTTCTATGGCTCGCCGGCAAGGACCCGACTTTCGGGCATTGCACTTGTCCTCCTCGGTGTCCTGGGAGTCATTTGATTCGATCCCGGCTCGACGGATACTGTTGAATCGTGTGGTGCGCGGCTCTTGGTGGCTTGGCGAAGCATTCTGGATAACTCTCCGCGTTCCGCCCCGGATTGAAGGAGATGCTCCTTGAGAGAGATCATGAAGGGAATTTCCGACGAATACGGGGAACTCGTAACCCTTGCGATCGCTTTCATCTTCTTTCTTGGGGTTTACATCGAGTTTCGTACTCTTGAACGACGTGATATCGCGATTGCCCAGAACGCATTTCTGACGCTTGCACTGGTCGCGATCATCTCCTTCTGGGATCGCGCCGGCGCCTGGCGGTGGTTGATCGCAATTGTGTTCGGTTTGATCTGCACGCTTGTCACCGTGGCGCTCTACGGGAGATCGTCGAAACCCGACCATTCGCGGCCGGAACGCAAGCCCGGAGGCGGTCACTCAAGCGGGAATATCCAAGGTCCCTCGTGATCCGATTCACCATCGCCTACCCTTGCGCCGGGGACGCGACCTCGCCCCGCCACACGCCCGCCGACCTCGTTGGACTCCAGGTCTCGACTGGAGTCACACAAACCGGTTCGTGGCCGACCGGGTAGCTTTGGGGCGGCTGTGGGACTTGATCCTGCGATGAACATCTTCATTCGCATTGGCGTAATTGCTTTCCTGATCGCAGTCGGTGGAGTCGGGATAGTTTTCGCAGGCCAACATTTTCGGATGGCCTGGCTTGTATGGGTCGGCTTCTCGATTGCTGCCATAGCCGGCGCCGTTGCTTGGTCTTGTGTGATTCTGGGCATGGCGAGAAACATCATCCCGGCGACAAGAGGAGTAGTCGCAAATCTTCCGAGGTTGGCTGCGATTGCGAAGTCGCGATGGGATGAACTACTGGGAACGGCAGAGCGAAAGGATGGGCAATCTTCGAAGGATGATCCACCGCGCGTCTGACAATGCCTGTCGGCGGAATGTAGAAAGCAGGGGAGACGAGCGATGACTGCGGAGGCGATACTAGTGCTGTTTGCGGTATTGGGACTGGCTTGTGTCCTGTTTCCAACGCACGTCAGCGCGTATATGGTCGGGCTTCCAGGATGGAGCCAATGGATCGGAATGAAGTTCTTCTATGGCACGCCGTCAAGGACCCGCGCTTCGGGATTCGTGCTCGTCCTTTTCAGTGTGGTCCCAGCCGTTGTTTGATCCCATCCCGGTCCCGCGGGCACCCTTGAATATTGGGAGGGCGGGTCACCGAGCGGCCGCGGCGTCCGCCTGCGCAGTTACCCACAACCAGTCCTCCTCGAGCTGGGCGATGCGCGCAGCCAGCTCGCCGTGGCGCTTCGAGCGCAGGGTGAGCTCTTCCCGCATCTCGCTTCCCTCGTAGGCCTGGCCGGAGGCGAGCCACGCATCGAGTGACGCCTTCTCGGGCTGGAGCTTCGCGAGCTCCGCCTCGATCGCGCGGATCCTCTTCTCGAAGGGCTTCTTCGCGTCGGCGAGCTTCTGCCGCGCCTCGGCCTCGGCCCGCTTCTGCGTTTTGCGGTCCACGCTCTTGCCCGCCTCCGCCGGCTTCGAGCCGCGAGATCGGTACTGCCGCGACCATTCGCGGTAGCCGTCGAGGTCGCCGTCGAACGGCGCCACGCTCCCGTCGGCCACGAGCCACCACTGGTCGGTCGCCGACTCCAGCAGGTGCCGGTCGTGGGCGACGACGATGAGCGTGCCTTCGAAATCCTGGAGCGCCTGCGCGAGGGCCTCGCGCATCTCGATGTCGAGGTGGTTCGTGGGTTCGTCGAGCACCAGGAGGTTGGGCCGTTCCCACACGATGAGGGCGAGCGCCAGCCTCGCCTTCTCGCCGCCGGAGAGGTCCGCCACGCGCTGGAAGACCTGGTCGCCGCGGAAGTCGAATCCGCCGAGGAAGTTGCGCAGCTCCTGCTCGCGAACTCCCGGGGCGAGGCGCGCGAGGTGCCACATCACGCTCTCCTCGAGCCGCAATTTTTCCACCTGGTGCTGCGCGAAGTAACCGATGCGCAGGTCCGGCGAGCGGATGATCTCGCCTGCCACCGGCGGCAGGTCGCCGACGATGGTTTTGAGGAGCGTGGACTTGCCCGCGCCGTTGGGACCCAGCAACCCGATGGCTTCCCCGAGGTACACGCTCCACTCGACGCCCGAGACCACCGCCTTGTCGCCGTAGCCCGCGTCGGCCTCGGCCACGCGGAAGAGGAGCTTGGGCTTCACGGGCGGCGGCCGGAAGGCGAAGGTGAAGGGAGAATCGACGTGGGCCGCGGCGATGATCTCGAGCTTTTCCAGCGCCTTGATGCGGCTCTGCGCCTGGCGCGCCTTGGTGGCCTTGGCGCGAAAGCGGTCGATGAAGGCGTGCAGGTGGGCGACGGTGCGCTGCTGGCGCTCGAAGGCCGATTGCTGCTGCGCGAGGCGCTCGGAGCGCTGCCGCTCGAAGGCGGAATAGTTGCCCGCGTAGGTGGTGAGCTTCTGCGCGTCCACGTGCACGATCGCGCCCACCACGGAGTCGAGGAACTCGCGATCGTGGGTGATGAGAAGCAGCGCGCCGGGATAGGCCTTCAGCCAGTCCTCGAGCCACATCACGGCGTCGAGATCCAGGTGATTGGTGGGCTCGTCGAGGAGCAAGAGGTCCGAGCGGCACATGAGGGCGCGGGCGAGGTTCAGGCGCATGCGCCAGCCGCCGGAGAAGGTCGCGACCGCGGCTGCCTCGGCCTCGGGCGAAAAGCCCAGCCCCGACATGAGCGCCTGCGCGCGCGACTTCGCGGTGTAGCCGCCAATCTCGTCGTAGTGCGCGTGCAGGTGCGCGGCGCGCTCGCCCTCCTCGTGCGCGTTCTCGGCCTCCTGGATCGCCGCCTCGACTTCGCGCAGTTCCGCGTCTCCGTCCATCACGAAGTCGAGCGCGGCGCGGTCGGTATCGTGCAGTTCCTGGGCTACGTGGGCGAGAACCCAGCGCGCCGGCAGCTCCAGCGCGCCCGCGTCCTGGTGCAGCTCGCCCAGGATCAGCGCGAAGAGGCTCGACTTGCCGCTTCCGTTGGCGCCCACGAGCCCCACGCGGTGGCCCGGAAACACCGTGGCGGAGGCATCCTTCAGCAGCACGCGCGCGCCGCGGGCCAGCGTGATGTCGGCGAGGCGCAGCACTAGAGCGCCACGCCGTAGTCGATCGTGAGCGGCGCGTGGTCGGAGAAGGGCCGCGCCGTGTAGATGCGCGCCGCCTCGGCCGTGCGCGCGATCCCCGGCGTGGCGATGTGGTAGTCGAGGCGCCAGCCGACGTTGTTTTCCCGTGCGCGCCCGCGGGCGGACCACCAGGTGTATTGCTCCGGGCGGGGGTCGAGCGCGCGGAAGACATCGACGAAACCCACGCGGTCGAAGATCTCAGTGAGCCAGGCGCGCTCCTCGGGGAGGAACCCTGAGTTCTTCCGGTTCTCGCGCCAGTTCTTCAGGTCGATCTCCCGGTGGGCGATGTTCCAGTCGCCGCACAGGACGAATTCCCGCCCCGAGGCGCGCATTTCCCCGAGCTTCGGCAGGAAGCGCTTCATGAAGGAGAACTTGCGCGCCTGCGCTTCCTCGGACGACGACCCCGAGGGCACGTAGACCGAGACCACGGAGAGGTTCCCGTAGTCGAGCTGGAGGTAGCGGCCCTGGGCGTCGATGTCGGGGATGCCCAGCCCGATGACGACGCGGTCGGGCTCCTTCCTCGCGTAGATCGCCACACCGCTGTAGCCCTTCTTCTCGGCGGGGTGGAAGAAGGCGTGGAGCTTCGCCGGGGCGAGGATCGCCTTCGGGAGATCCGCCTCCTGCGCCTTGATCTCCTGGACGCAGACGAGGTCGGCCTTCTGGCGCTTCATCCAGTCGAGGAAGCCCTTGGTGGTGGCCGAGCGGATGCCGTTGGCGTTGAGGGTGACGATGCGCACGCTGAAGTTCGTTTCCGAGGGAGGATTTGGGTGAAAATAGCCAGCATTCTAATGGCCCCGACCCCCATGGACGCCGCCAACCCCGCCGCCGGCCAGGAATTCCGCCGCCAGTTCCTCGAATTCGCCATCCGCGTGGGGGTGCTGCGCTTCGGGGAATTCAAGACCAAGGCAGGACGCCTTTCCCCCTACTTCTTCAATGCGGGGCTCTTCCACGACGGGGCGAGCCTCGGGGAGCTTTCCCGCTACTACGCCCAGGCCGCCCTAGCCTCGGGAATCGCCTTCGACCTCCTCTTCGGGCCGGCCTACAAGGGCATCACGCTCGCCGCGGCCACCGCGATCGCACTGGCCCAAATGGGTCACAATGTGCCGTTCTCCTACAATCGCAAGGAGGCCAAGGACCATGGTGAAGGCGGAAACGTCGTCGGCGCCCCCCTGCGGGGCCGTGTGCTGATCATCGACGACGTGATTTCGGCCGGAACTTCGATCCGGGAGTCCGAGGCGATGATCCGGGCCGCCGGCGCCGAGCCGGCTGGCGTGCTAATTGCATTGGACCGTCAGGAACGGGGGCAGGGGGCTATGTCCGCCACCCAGGAAGTCAGCCGAAACCACGGCATCCCCGTTACAGCGATTGCAACGCTGGACGACCTGCTCGCCACCCTGCGATCGCGAGCGGACCTGAAGGATCGCATCCCCGCCATCGAGGAGTACCGGCGGCAATACGGGGCATGACCCCACAACAGGCTTTTCGGTGCACGGACGCGTTAGACGCCCGGCGCCAGGCGCAAAGGAAAAGGCAATGAAGATCCTGCTGATCTTGGCAATGCTCGTGGCACCGGCCGCTCACGCGGCCTACAAGTGCAAGGACGAAAAAGGCATCACCCACATCGGCGACACGCCCCCGGCGGGTTGCGCCAAGGTGGTGATGTACGAAATCACGCGCTCCGGAAACATCCTCCGCAAGATCGACCCCACGCCCACGGGCGAGGAGATCCAGGCGCGGATGGAGGAGGCGGCGCGCCAGAAGGAGGCGGCGAAGCTCGCCGCGGAGCAGCGCCGCAAGGACATCGCCTTGCTGGCCACCTACACCTCCGAGAAGGACATCGACACCTCGCGGGACCTGAACCTCCAGCCGATCGATGCGCGGATCCTCAGCGCGAAGGAAAGGTCGGCGGCCGTCGAGGAACGCCAGAAGGAGCTCGACGCGGAGCTCGAGTTCTACAAGGCCGGCAAGAGCAAGTCCGCGAGCAAGGTCCGGGACATCCCCCCGCAGCTGAAGGCCGACCTCGAGCGCACCGCCAAGGAAAAGGCTTCGCTCGCCGCGGCGGTCGCGAGCTACCAGCGGGAACTGCTCGACGTCCGCGATCGCTACGACGCCGACAAGAAGCGCTGGGTGGAGCTGAAGCAGATGCACCGCGAGGGCAGGCTCGACCTGCGCGACCCCCGCGAGGTCGAGGCGTCCCGGAAGGGCGAGCCCACGAAGACGGGCGTGAAGAAATACAACCTCTACCTCGTTCCGGCGAACTGACCGGGCGCGCGCCTAGCCCAGCCTCGCCTTCAGGATCGCATTCGCCTGCGCGGGGTTCGCCTTGCCCTGCGAGGCCTTCATCACCTGCCCCACCAGCGCGTTGAAGGCCTTCTCCTTGCCCGCCCGGTAATCGTCGACGAGCTTCGCGTTGGCGGCGAGCACCTGGTCCACGATCGCCTCGATGGCCCCCGCGTCGGAAATCTGCCGCAGGCCGCGCTTCTCGATGATCGCGTCGGCCGCGCCTTCGCCCGCGGCCATCGACTCGAAGACGTCCTTGGCCGTCTTGCCCGACACGGTGCCGTCGAGTACCCGCTGCACCAGCCCCGCCAGCGCGGCGGGCCCGACCGGGCTCGCGTCGGCCTCGACTTCCAGCCGGTTCAGGAGCGCGGAGAGTTCCCCGAGCACCCAGGAGGCGCACGCCTTCGGCTCGCCTCCGACCCCGCGTACCACCTGCTCGTAGTAGGTCGCCAGCGCCTTCGAGGAGGTGAGCGTCGTCGCGTCCGCCTCCGGGAGGCCGTGGTCGGCCGCGAACCGGGCCCGCATCGCCGCGGGCAGCTCCGGCAGGGCGGCCCGGACGGACTCGATCCATTCCGGCGCGATCTCGAGCGGCAGCAGGTCCGGATCGGGAAAATAGCGGTAGTCGTGCGCATCCTCCTTGGAGCGCATCGCGCGGGTCTCGCCCTTCTGCGGGTCCCACAGGCGGGTTTCCTGGCGGACCTTGCCGCCATCCTCGATCAGCTCGACCTGGCGGCGCGCCTCGAACTCGATCGCCTTCTCGAGGAAGCGGAAGGAGTTGAGGTTCTTGATCTCGCAGCGCGTGCCGAGGGTCTGCGAGCCCGCGGGCCGCACGGACACGTTGGCGTCGCAGCGGAAGGAGCCCTCCTGCATGTTGCCGTCGCAGATGCCGATCCAGCGCACCAGCGCGTGCAGCGTCTTCGCGTAGGCGACCGCTTCCCTCGCGCTGCGCATGTCCGGCTCCGTGACGATCTCGAGCAGCGGCGTGCCCGCGCGGTTCAGGTCGATGCCGCTCATGCCGTGGAAGTCCTCGTGCAGGCTCTTGCCCGCATCCTCCTCGAGGTGGGCGCGCGTGAGGCGCACGCGCTTCTCGGCACCATCGACCGCCACGAGCACCTCGCCTCCGACCACCACGGGCAGCTCGAACTGGCTGATCTGGTAGCCCTTCGGCAGGTCCGGGTAGAAGTAGTTCTTGCGCGCGAACACGCTCCTCGGCGCGATCCGCCCGCCCACCGCGAGGCCAAAGCGGATGGCGCGCTCGACGGCCGCCTTGTTGAGCACGGGAAGCACGCCGGGGAGCGCGATGTCCACGGCGCTCGCCTGCGTGTTGGGCGCCGCGCCGAATGCCGTCGATGCCCCCGAGAAGATCTTCGAGACGGTCGAGAGCTGCGCGTGGGTTTCCAGCCCGATGACGATTTCCCACACCATGGTCAGTCGATCCCCGGCGGCCGGCGGCGGTGCCAGTCGGTCGCCTGCTGGAACTGATGCGCGACGTTCAGCATCCGCGCCTCGTCGAAATGCCTGCCGATCACCTGCAGGCCGACCGGCAGGCCCCCCGCGCCGAATCCGCAGGGCACCGACAGGCCCGGCAGGCCCGCGAGGTTCACCGAGATCGTGTAGAGGTCCTCGAGGTACATCTGCACCGGGTCGCTCGACTTCGCCCCGATCGGGAAGGCCACCGCGGGCGCCGCCGGCCCCGCGATCACGTCGCAGTCCCGGAACGCCTCGGTGAAGTCGCGCGCGATGAGCCGGCGCACCTTCTGCGCCTGCAGGTAGTAGGCGTCGTAGTAGCCGTGGGAAAGCACGTAGGTGCCCACGAGGATCCGGCGCTGCACCTCGGCGCCGAACCCCTCGGCGCGGCTCTTGCGGTACATGTCGTCGAGATCCGCGTAGCCGGACGCGCGGTGGCCATAGCGCACGCCGTCGAAGCGCGAGAGGTTCGAGGAGGCTTCCGCCGGCGCGATCACGTAGTACACCGGGACGGCGAGCGCCTGGTTGGGCAGGCTCACCTCGACGGTCGTGGCACCCAGGCGCCCGAGCTCGGCGATCGCCGCATTCACGCAAGCGGCGACATCGGCCGAGAGGTCGGCGGTGAAGTATTGCTTCGGCAGCCCCACGCGCAGGCCCGCCAGGGGCTTGGCGAGATCGCGGGCGTAGTCCTCCTTCGGCCGTTCGATGCTGGTGGAGTCGCGCTCGTCGAACCCGGCCATGACATTGAGCATCAGCGCGAGGTCCTCCGCGGACTTGCCGAGGGCGCCACCCTGGTCGAGCGACGAGGCGAAGGCGACCATGCCGTAGCGCGACACCGCGCCGTAGGTCGGCCGGATGCCCGCGGTGCCCGTGTGCGAAGCCGGCTGGCGGATCGACCCGCCGGTGTCGGTGCCGGTGGCGGCGGGGACGAGGCGCGCGGCGACCGCCGCCGCCGAGCCGCCGGAACTCCCGCCCGGCACCCGCGTGGTGTCCCAGGGGTTCCGCGCCGGGCCGAAGAACGAGTTCTCGTTGGACGAGCCCATGGCGAACTCGTCCATGTTGGCCTTGCCCACCAGCACGGCGCCGGCACGGTCGAACTGCTCGACCACGTGGGCATCGTAGGGCGAGACGAAGTCGGCGAGCATGCGCGAGCCGCAGGTGGTCTTCCACCCCTTCGCGCAGAAAAGATCCTTGTGCGCGATCGGGATGCCGGTCAGGGCCTCCGCTTTCCCCGCGGCCAGCCGGGCGTCGGCCGCGCGCGCCGAGGCGAGCGCCTTGTCCTCGTCGACGGTGATGAAGGCGTTCAAGCCCGGGTCCAGCCTCGCGATGCGCCCGAGGAAGAGCCGCGTGAGTTCCTCGCTCGAGACCTTGCGGTCGCGAAGCCGGGCAGCGAGGGCGGAGAGCGGGAGATCGAACATGCGCGGTGTCGGGGCGCGGCGACCGGCCGCGGCCGCCGGCAGGACTACTCGAAACCTTCGGCACGAGGTAGAGCCCGTCCTCGACCTGCGGCGCGGTGAACTGGAATGCGCCGTGCTGGTCGGACTCGGTGACGCGATCCTCCCGCAGGCGCTGGGTCACGTCGATCGCGTGCGCCATGGGCTCGATGCCGGTGGTGTCGATGGCGCGCATCCGCTCGATCAGTTCGAAGATGGCGTTGAGTTGATGTTGCACCGCAGCAAGGCCCGCGTCCGGGATCTCGATCCGGGCCAGGTCGGCGATGCGGCGGACTTCATCGTGGGACAGCATGCGAAATGCGCTCTAAGGCCTTAATTCATCGTGATTTTGGGCTATTATAGGCGACCCCCGCAGCCCGGGGATAGTCGGCAGCCCGAATTCCTTTACGGATCAAGATGTTCTCATTCGTTTCCAAGTACTTTTCCACCGATCTCGCGATCGACCTCGGCACCGCCAACACGCTGATCTACGTTCGCGGCAAGGGCGTCGTCCTGGACGAGCCCTCCGTCGTCGCCATCCGCCAGGAAGGCGGGCCCAGCGGCAAGAAGACCATCCAGGCGGTGGGCCTGGGCGCCAAGCAGATGCTCGGGCGCACGCCGGGCAACATCACGGCCATCCGCCCGATGAAGGACGGCGTGATCGCGGACTTCACGATCACGGAGCAGATGCTCAAGTACTTCATCAAGAAGATCCACGACAACCAGTGGTTCCGGCCGAGCCCGCGCATCGTGATCTGCGTGCCCTACGGCTCCACCCAGGTCGAGCGACGCGCGATTCGCGAGAGCGCCATCGGCGCGGGCGCGAGCCAGGTGTTCCTCATCGAGGAACCCATGGCGGCGGCCATCGGCGCCGACCTCCCCATCGCGGAGGCCACGGGCTCGATGGTGGTCGATGTCGGCGGCGGCACCACGGAGGTGGGCGTGATCTCGCTCGGCGGGATCGTCTACTCGAATTCCGTGCGCGTCGGCGGCGACAAGTTCGACGAAGCCATCATCAACTACATCCGCCGCAACTACGGCATGCTCATCGGGGAATCGACGGCGGAGAACATCAAGAAGACCATCGGCTCCGCCTTCCCGGGCTCGGAAGTGCGCGAGATGGAAGTCAAGGGCCGCAACCTCGCCGAAGGCATCCCGCGCTCGTTCACGATTTCGTCGAACGAGATCCTCGAAGCGCTCACCGATCCGCTCAATTCCATCGTCTCCGCCGTGAAGAGCGCCCTCGAGCAGACCCCGCCCGAACTCGGCGCGGACATCGCCGAGAAGGGCATGGTGCTCACCGGCGGCGGCGCGCTCCTGCGCGAGCTCGACCGCCTGCTCATGGAGGAAACGGGCCTGCCGGTGATCGTCGCCGACGACCCGCTCACCTGCGTGGTCCGCGGCTCCGGCCGCGCGCTCGAGGAGATGGACAAGCTCGGAACGGTGTTCACGAACGACTGACGCCGAAGCGATCGCGTGCACCGCGAGCCGCCTCCGTTCTTCCACCGCGGGCCCAGCCCGCTCGCGCGCCTCACGTTCTTCGCGCTGCTCGCGATCGCGACGATGATCGCCGACCATCGCTTCGGCGCCCTGGAGGCGGTGCGGCTGTCGCTCTCCGTCCTCGTCCACCCCGTCCAGCAGCTCGCCGGCGCTCCGGCCACCGCTCTCGCGCGCGTGGGAGAGTACTTTTCCTCCCAGGACCGGCTGCTGCGCGAGAACGAGGAGCTGAAGGCGAAGCTCCTCGAGTTCGCGGCCGCGGCGCAGCAATCGAAGCTGCTGCAGGCCGAGCAGGACCACTTCCTCGCCATGACGCCCGCGCGGAGCCGCTTCGCCGCGGACGGCCTGCTCGCGGAGATCCTCTCCCACGGGCGCAACCCCTTCGTGCGCAAGCTCGTCCTCGACAAGGGGCTCACCCAGGGCATCAAGTCCGGCATGCCGGTCATCGACGACGCGGGCGTGGTCGGGCAGGTCACCGCGGTGGGCACCTTCACGAGCGAGGCCACGCTCCTCACGGAAAAGGACCAGTCGGTGCCGGTGATGCTCACGCGCAACGGCCTGCGCGCGATCGCCGTGGGATCCGGCAAGGACGGCTCCATCGACGTGCCCTTCATGCCGGTCTCGGCGGACATCCAGAACGGCGATCTCTTCGTGACTTCGGGCATCGACGGCACCTACCCCGCCGGGCTCGTGGTCGCACGCGTGACGGCAGTGGAGAAGAACGCGGCCTACGTCTTCGCCAAGATCACCGCGAAGCCCGCGGCCGGCGTGGACAACCACCGCTTCGTGCGCATCCTCACGGCCACGCGGCCCGCCAGCCCGCCCCCGCCGACGCAGGCCGACGAGAGACGACCCGTAAAGGAACGTCCGCCCGGGAAGGGGCGGCGCCAGCCATGAGACCGGCCGACCTCACCCCCGTCGCACGCGACGTGATGCGCATTCCGGCCGGGCCGGGGCTCATCTTCGCCTCGTTCGTGGCCGCCTACCTCTTCAACTCGCTGCCCTGGTCCGGGTGGGCGCTGCTCGCGCGGCCGGACCTCGTGCTGGTGGTCATCGTCTTCTGGGCCATCCACCAGCCCAACTCCATCGGGCAGGGCCTCGCCTTCGCCCTCGGGCTCGCGATGGACGTGGGCGACTCCATGCTCCTCGGCCAGCACGCGCTCGCGTACGTGATCGCCACCTACGGCGCGCAGGTGCTGCGCGTGCGGGTGCTCGCGTTCCCGATCCTGGAGCAGTCCCTGCACGTCCTGGGCCTGCTTGTCGGTGCGTCGATCGTGGTGGTGCTGCTGAACCTCGTGCTCGGCGCATCGCTTCCGGGCCTTGCCGCGGCGGTCTCGCCGGTGCTCGCCGCCATCGCCTGGGGGCCGCTCACCTGGATCCTCCACCTGCCGGCCCTGCGGCGCATGCGGCGGGAGCGCGCGGCGTGAGCGTCGGCCTCACGCTCCGGGACCAGCGGGCGGAACTCAACGTCTTCCGCCAGCGCCTGATGGTCGCCGGGCTCCTCGCGCTCGCCGCGCTGGGCGTGCTCGTCGTGCGCTTCGTCTGGCTGCAGGTGATCCAGAGCGAGCACTTCCACACGCTCGCGGAGGCGAACCGCATCTCGGTGGTGCCGGTGGTGCCCAACCGCGGGCTCATCCTCGACCGCAACGGCGAGGTGCTCGCCGCGAACTACTCCGCCTACACGCTGGAAATAACCCCGAGCAAGGTGGAGAACGTCGAGCGCGCCATCGAGGAGCTGTCGAAGGTGATCGAGGTGGCCCCGCGGGACCGCCGGCGCTTCAAGCGCCTGCAGGAGGAGAGCAAGAATTTCGAGAGCCTGCCGATCCGCACGCGCCTGACCGAGGAGGAAGTGGCGAAGTTCGCGGTGAACCGCTACCGCTTCCCCGGTTTCGAGATCAAGGCGCGGCTCTTCCGCTCCTATCCCCACGGCGACATCGCCTCCCACGCCGTGGGCTACATCGGCCGCATCAACGAGGCCGACGTCGGGCGGATCGAGGAGCAGGGCGCGACGACCAACTACAAGGGCACCAACCACATCGGCAAGCTCGGCATCGAGGGGGCCTACGAGAAGGAGCTGCACGGCACCACGGGCAGCGAGCGGGTCGAGATCGACGCCGGCGGCCGCGCGATCCGGGCGCTGTCGCGCGCCGAGCCGCAGTCGGGCAACAACCTCATGGTCACGCTGGACATCAAGCTGCAGCGCGCAGCCGAAGAGGCGTTCCAGGAGTACCGCGGCGCACTCGTGGCCCTCGACCCGAAGACGGGCGACGTGCTGGCGCTCGTCTCGAAGCCGGGCTTCGACCCGAACCTCTTCGTCGACGGCATCGACCCCGCCAACTGGGACGCGCTCAACAGCTCCGCGGACAAGCCGCTCAACAACCGGGCGCTGCGCGGCCAGTACCCGCCGGGCTCCACCATCAAGCCTTTCCTCGCGCTGGCCGCCCTCGCCACCGGAAAGCGCACGCCCGAGCAGACCATCTTCGACCCGGGGCACTGGATGCTTCCCGGCGTCTCGCGCCCGTTCCGCGACTGGAAGCCCGGCGGCCACGGAACGGTGAACCTGCACAAGTCCATCGTGGTCTCGTGCGACACCTACTACTACGGGCTCGCCAACGACCTGGGCGTGGACGCTATCCACCGCTTCATGACGCAGTTCGGCTTCGGCTCGCGCACCGGCGTGGACATCGACGGGGAGCTTGCCGGGCTGCAGCCCTCGACGGACTGGAAGTGGCAGCGCTTCAAGCAGCGCTGGTACGCGGGCGACACCATCAGCGTGGGCATCGGGCAGGGCTACTGGCTCGCCACGCCGCTGCAGCTCGCCGCCTCCGTGGCGACGCTTGCCAACGGCGGCACCTCGGTCCGCCCGCGGCTGGTGCGGGCCGTGCAGGACGCGCGGACGCAGGAGGTGCGCGAGATCCCCGTCGCGCAAGGCGAGGCCGTCGCCGTGAAGCCCGAGCACCTCGAGCTGGTGAAAGCGGCGATGATCGACGTGACGCGGCCCGGCGGCACCGCCACGCGCGCCGCGCAGGGCGCGCCCTACCTGATCGCGGGCAAGACCGGGACGGCCCAGGTGGTGGCCATGAAGTCCGGCGAGAAATACGACGAGAAGCGCGTGCGGGAACGCCACCGGGACCACGCGCTCTTCATCGCCTACGCGCCCGCCGACGACCCGAAGATCGCGCTCGCCGTCCTGGTAGAGAACGGCGGCCACGGCGGATCCACCGCGGCGCCGATCGCGCGCGCGGTGCTCGACTTCCACCTGCTGGGCAAGCGCACCGCGCCCAGGCTGCCCGCGGGCGACCCGGAGGCCGAGGGTGATTAGCCGCGCCTTCGACTTCCTCTCGCGGCGCATCGACGGGCCGCTCATGGTCTCGCTCGTGCTCACCCTGGCCCTCGGCCTCACGGTGGTGTACTCGGCCTCCGGCGGCGCCTCCTTCGACCGCGTGCTCGGGCAGGGACGCAACATCGCGATCGCCGCCACCGCCCTGTGGGTGGTGGCCAACATCCCGCCGCAGGCCCTCATGCGCCTGGCCGTGCCGATCTACTCGGCGGGCCTGGTGCTGCTCATCGGCGTCGCCCTCTTCGGCGAGGTGCGAAACGGCGCGCGCCGGTGGCTGAACCTCGGCTTCACCACCGTGCAGCCCTCCGAGGCGATGAAGATCGCGGTGCCGCTCGTGCTCGCCTGGTACTTCCACCGCCACCAGGAGGCCATCAAGCTGCGCGACTACGCGGTCGCCGCCATCCTGCTGGCTCTCCCCGTGGGCCTGGTGGTGCGCCAGCCCGACCTGGGCACCGCGCTCCTCATCTTCGCCTCGGGCTTCTTCGTGATCTTCCTCGCGGGGCTTTCCTGGAAGGTCCTGGCGACCCTCTTCGCGACGGGGCTCGCGAGCCTGCCCCTGCTCTGGGGCATGCTGCACGACTACCAGCGCAGGCGCGTGCTCACGCTCCTCGACCCCTCCGAGGACCCGCTGGGCGCGGGCTACCACATCATCCAGGCCACGATCGCGATCGGCTCCGGCGGGGTGCTGGGCAAGGGGTGGCTGAACGGCACCCAGGCGCAGCTCGACTTCGTGCCCGAGCGCTCCACCGACTTCATCCTCGCGGTGTTCGGCGAGGAGTTCGGCCTCGCGGGCAACCTCCTGCTCATCACCCTCTACGTCCTCATCGTCGCGCGCGGCCTGATGATCGCCGCGAACGCCTCGACCACCTTCGCGCGCCTCACGGCGGGCGCGGTGACGCTCACCTTCTTCACCTACGCCTTCGTGAACATGGGCATGGTGAGCGGGATCCTGCCGGTGGTGGGCGTGCCGCTTCCCATGGTGAGCTACGGAGGCACCGCGCTCCTGTCGATCCTCGTGGGATTCGGCATCCTCATGTCGATCTCCACCCACAAGCAGCTGGTGTCGAGTTGAGGCGCGCGCTCCTTTTCCTCGCCGCCGCCGCGCTGCTCGCCTCCTGCGGCGCCCCGCCCAAGGCGCCCCCGGGCAAGCCCGTCTACTATGCCGACGACGGGCCGCCCGACAAGGTGCCCGAGGACATCGCCGCGATCCCCGACGCCGTGCCGCGCGACGAGCCCTACCACCGCTACGCCAACCGCCCCTACACGGTATTCGGGCGCTCCTACGCGCCGGTGGTGAACGACGACCCCATGCAGGAGCGCGGCCTCGCCTCGTGGTACGGGCGCATGTTCCACGGCCGCAAGACCGCCTCGGGAGAGGTCTACGACATGTTCGCGATGACCGCGGCGCACAAGACGCTGCCGATCCCGAGCTTCGCGCGCGTGACGAGCCTCAAGTCCGGCCAGTCGATCGTCGTGCGGGTGAACGACCGCGGCCCCTTCCACGAAGGGCGCGTGATCGACCTCTCGTACGCCGCGGCGGTGAAGCTGGGCATCGCAGGCCCGGGCAGCGGACCCGTGGAGGTGGAGCGGGTGTTCGCGCGCGATGCGGGAACGCAGCTCGCCTCCGCCCCGAGGCCGGCCGTGGCTCCGGCCGTCGCCACCGTGACCACGCCGCCTGTCGCCGCGCCCGCAGCACCGGCCGTCGCCACCGTGACCACGCCGCTCGCCGCGGCGCCCGCACCCGCAGCCGTCGAAATGCCGGCGCCGCGGCCGGCCGAGGTCGCGACACCGCTCGTGGCAGCGGAGTCCGCGGGCCATTACCTGCAACTCGGCGCGTTTTCCAGTGTCGACAATGCCGAGAGCTTCCGCGACAAGGTCGCCCGCGAGCTGGTCTGGCTCTTCGAGCCGATCCAGGTCATTCAGGCCGGTAGCCTGCACCGCGTCCGCCTCGGCCCCTACAAGACGCGCGAGGAGGCACAGGCCATTGCCGACAAGATCCGCGCCACGCTCGATTTCGCACCCGTCATCACTCCCGCAACCCGATAGAACGCCCTCGATGATCCGCCTGCCTGCCCTCCTCCTCGCCCTCTGCCTTCCGCTCGCCTCCATCGCCCAGTCCCTCACGCCCCCGCCCGTCGCGGCACGGGCGTACTACCTCCTGGACACCCTGTCGGGGCAGGCGCTCGTGGCGCAATCCGAGGACGACCGCTTCGAGCCCGCCTCGCTCACCAAGCTCATGACCGCCTACCTCGTCTTCGCGGCAATGCGCGACGGCGGGCTCGATCCTGCAAAGGCGGCGACGGTCTCGGAGAAGGCGTGGAAGACCGGCGGCTCGCGCATGTTCATCGAGCCGAAGAAGCCGGTCACCGTGGGCGACCTCCTGCGCGGCATGATCGTGCAGTCCGGCAACGACGCCACGATCGCGCTGGCGGAGGCGGTCGCCGGGACCGAGGAGGTGTTCGCGCAACGCATGAACCGCGAGGCGGCGCGCCTGGGCCTGCGCAACACGAACTTCGTCAACGCCACGGGGCTGCCCGCGCCGAACCACTACGCGAGCGCGCGCGACATGGCGGTGCTCGCCGCGGCCCTGATCCGCGACTTCCCCGCCGAGTACGCCCTGTACTCGCAGAAGGAGTTCACCTGGAACGGCATCACGCAGGCCAACCGCAACCGCCTGCTCTGGCTCGACCCGACGGTCGACGGCGTGAAGACGGGGTTCACCGAGGCCGCGGGCTACTGCCTGGTCGCCTCCGCGAAGCGCGAAGAGCGCCGCCTCGTCTCCGTCGTGATGGGCGCCCAGACCGACGCGCTGCGCATGTCCGAGAACCAGAAGCTCCTGAACTTCGGCTTCCTCGCCTACGACACGCAGCGCCTGTACCGCAAGGGCGAGGTCGTCGCCACCCCCGAGATCTTCAAGGGCACGGGGGCCACGATCCGGCTGGGCTTCGACCGCGACGTGTGGCTCACGCTCCCGCGCGACCGCTTCCAGGGCGTGAAGGCGCAGTTGCGCACCGACCAGCCCTTCCTGGCGCCCTACTCCCGAGGGCAGAAAGCGGGGATAATGAAGCTCGTCCGCGACAATGCCCCCGTCGCGGAATTCGCCGTCGTGGCGCTCGAGGACATGCCCACGGCCGGCTTCCTTTCCCGCGGGTGGGACACGATCCGCCTCCTCTTCCGGTGACCGCCATGACCGCTCCGATCGCGCACTTCAACGGCGAGCTGCTGCCCCTGGACCAGATCCGCATCTCGCCCCTCGACCGCGGCTTTATCTTCGGCGACGGCGTATACGAGGTGATCCCCGCCTACGGCGGCTCGCTCCTGCGCGCCCGGGAGCATTTCCGGCGCCTGCAGCGATCGATGGACGAGATCGGGCTCGCCAACCCGCATACCGTCGACGAGTGGATCGGCGAGGTGGCCCGCCTGCTCTCCCACCACCCCGGCAACCAGTCGGTGTACATCCAGGTCACGCGCGGCGTGCCGCCGAAGCGCGACCACGTGATCCCGCGGGGGCTCATCCCCACGGTGTTCATGATGGCGAGCCCGCTGGCCACCCCCTCGCCGGAGATGGTGGAGAAGGGAGTCGCCTGCGTGAGCGCCAGGGATTTCCGCTGGGAGAAGTGCCACATCAAGTCCACCTCGCTCCTGGGCAACGTGCTCGCGCGCCAGCTCTCGGCCGACGCCGGCGCCACGGAGACGATCCTCTTTCGCGACGGTTTCCTCACCGAGGCATCGGCCTCCAATGTCTTCGTCGTGAAGGACGGGGCCGTGGCCGCCGCGCCGCAGGACAACCACATCCTGCTGGGGATCACCTACGAGCTGCTCGCGGAACTCGCGGCCCAGGGCAAGCTGCGCTACGCGGTCCGCCCGATCCCGGAGTCCGAGGTCCGCTCCGCCGACGAGATCTGGCTCACCTCTTCCACCAAGGAAGTGCTCGCCGTCACGACGCTGGACGGCAAGCCCGTGGGCGGCGGCGCGCCAGGGCCCGTGTTTCGCCGCATGCACGCGCTCTTCCAGGACTACAAGGCGAAGCTCGCCGCAGCACCTGCGGCCGTCGCCTGAACGGTCGCGGCCATGCCGGGCGACGGGGCGCAGGCAAAGCCCCTCCTCACCTTCCCCACGCCGTTTCCCATCAAGGTGATGGGCCGGCGCGAGGAAGGGTACGCGCAGGCCATCCTCGAGGTGGTGCTGCGCCACGCGCCCGATTTCGACCCCGCCACGCTGGAGATGCGCCCCTCGAAGGCGGGCAACTACCTTTCGCTCACCGTCACCATCACCGCGCGCTCGCGCGAGCAGCTGGACGCCCTGTACCAGGACCTCTCCGGCCACCCGATGGTGATGATGGTGCTCTGAGCGCGCAGCCGTGAATCCCGCCATCCGCAGCCTGGGACTCGCCGGATACGAAACCGTGTGGGGCGCGATGCGCGACTTCACGGCGTCGCGCGACGCTTCGACCCCGGACGAACTGTGGTTCGTCGAGCATCCGCCCGTCTTCACCCTCGGGCTGGCCGCAAGCCCGGAGCACGTGCTCGACGCCGCCTCGATCCCGGTCGTGCGCATCGACCGCGGCGGCCAGGTGACCTACCACGGGCCGGGGCAGCTCGTGGCCTACGTGCTCCTCGACCTCCGGCGCGCCGGCTACGGCGTGAAGGCGCTGGTGCACCGGCTCGAGCAGTCGGTGATCGATCTCCTGGCGGGCTACGGCGTGGAAGGAACGCGGCAGCCGGGCATGCCGGGGGTCTACGTCCGCGGCGCGAAGATCGCCGCGGTCGGGCTGCGCATCTCGCGCGGCTGCAGCTACCACGGGATCGCGCTCAACGTGGACACGGACCTGGCCGCGTTCGCGCGGATCAACCCCTGCGGCTACCCGGGGCTCGCGGCCACGCGGCTGGCCGACCTCGGGGTGCGTGATAGGATCGCCGCAGTCGAATCCCGCTGGCGGCCGATCCTCTCCGCCGCGCTCTGCGCCGACTGAAACCCGCCATGGCCGACACCCGCACCCCGGAAGCAAAGCTCGCCGCCAAGCGCGGGGAGAAGACCGCGCGCATTCCCATCAAGGTGGTCGCCTCCGAGCCCCTGCGCAAGCCCGACTGGATCCGCGTGCGCGCCGGCGGCGGCGCGCGGTTCCACGAGATCAAGAAGATCCTGCGGGATGCGAAGCTCGTCACGGTCTGCGAGGAGGCTTCCTGCCCCAACATCGGCGAGTGCTTCGGGCACGGCACCGCGACCTTCATGATCATGGGGGAGCTCTGCACCCGGCGCTGCCCGTTCTGCGACGTGGCCCACGGCCGACCGCAGCCGCTCGACGCCGACGAGCCCCGCCACCTGGGCGAGACCGTCGCCGCGATGAAGCTCGCCTACGTCGTGGTGACGAGCGTGGACCGCGACGACCTGCGCGACGGCGGGGCGCAGCATTTCGTCGACTGCATCCGCGCGGTGCGCGCGCAATCCCCGGCCACGAAAATCGAGATCCTCACGCCGGATTTCCGCGGGCGCCTGGCCCGGGCGCTCGCGATCCTCGCCGCGGCGCCGCCCGACGTGATGAACCACAACCTGGAAACGGTCCCGCGCCTCTACGCGCAGGCCCGGCCGGGCTCGGACTACGCGCATTCGCTCAGGCTCCTCGGCGACTTCAAGTCCGCGCACCCGGGCACGCCGACCAAGTCGGGCCTGATGCTCGGGCTGGGCGAGACGAACGAGGAAATCCTCGCGGTGATGGCGGACCTGCGCGCCCACGGCGTGGACATGCTCACCCTCGGGCAGTACCTGCAGCCTTCGCGCAGCCACCTGCCCGTCGCCCGCTTCGCCCATCCCGACGAGTTCCGCTGGTTCGAGGAGCAAGCCGCCGCCATGGGCTTCGCCAACGCCGCCTGCGGGCCGATGGTGCGCTCGAGCTACCACGCGGACCGGCAGGCAGCGGGCTCGGGGGTGGCGTGAGGCTCCCCGCCGCGGCGCTGCTGGCCACGCTGCTCGCCGCATCCGCGACGGCGAGCGCGCAACAGGTCCACAAGTGCGTGAACCCCGGAGGATCGATCACCTACCAGGAGACGCCGTGCATGGGGCCGGGCGAGCGCCGGACGGTCGACACTTCGCACGGGGGTGCGCTTCCCGATCCCGTGGCGCGCGCCCTCCTCGAGCGCGAGGCACGCCGCGGCAACCGCCTCGCCCGGGGTTTTGTCGAGGAAGCGCGGGAACGCGACCGACTGGAGCGCGAGGAGCGCGCCGAGCGCGCGGAACGCGTGCGCCGGGAACGGCTTCGGGAAATCCGCCCGGCGGACGAGCCCCCCGCCTGGGTGACGCCGTGGGGCTGGCCCGGGCCGCCGGGCCTCGCGAGACCGAAGGCCAAGCCGGGCTCCTGATCCGCGCGGTACTGAATCCGGAACGGGCGGGCGCGAGTATTCTCGCCGCATGGACATCGCCGCGCGCATCCGCCTCGTGGGCTTCCGCAAGTGGTACGAGCGGCAGCTCATCGACAGCCATCTTTCGCTCACGACCTGCTTCCTGTCGGGAATCACGATCGCGGCCTGCCTGGAAGAGGTGCGCCTTGCCGAGACCGGGTGGAGGACGACGGCCCTGCTCGCGATCGTCTTCGCGGCCGCACTGTTGTGCGCCTACTCCTGGCGGCGCTACCTCACGGTTCTCGAGCGGGCGGAAACCTACGGAAGCCGGTCCAGCTGCCCGGCCTGCAGGACGTATGCGCGCTTCGATATTCTCGCCTCGGGAAGCGGCACGCAGGGACCGTATCTCGACCCCGAGGAAACCGCGCTGCCCTACCCGTGGCTGCGCGTGCGTTGCCGGAAATGCGCAACCGCCTGGCGCCTTCCGGACTAGGCGGAACCGTCGTCCCGCGGCTCGGGCGCGGGCATCGTCCGGAAGGGTGCCTCGGGATCGGCCATCGCCCCCAGGCAGGCCGCGATGAGCAGCCCCACGAGGGTGATCACGGCAAGCCCCGGATCGCCCAGGAAAACGAGCAGTCCCGGCATCAGGCCCGCGCCCGCAAAGAAGAACTCCGTCACTTCGCCCGGTTTCATCGTCGCCTCCTTCCCAGAGGGATGACGCCATCCTGCCGCCGCCGCCCGATGCTTTCCATGCATTGGTACGCGCGGATCCTGCAGGATATTCCTTCCCGCGAAACGGAAAAGCCCGCTTGCGGGCGGGCTTTGCGGGCGAGGCGACGCGCCGTTCAGGCCAGCGCGTCGTAGGCGGGCAGCGTGAGGAACTCCACGTAGTCGTCGGAGGCCGTGATCTCCTCGAAGAGCTTCGCGCCCTCGGCGTACTTGCCGGCGGCGAAAGCCTCCTCGCCCACGATGGCAGGCGTCTTCGCCAGCTCGTCGACGAGGATCTCGTGGAAGAGCGCGCGGGTGACCTTGCGGCCGTCGTCGAGCACGCCCTTGGGCGAGCGGATCCACTGCCACACCTGGGAGCGCGAGATCTCCGCCGTGGCGGCATCCTCCATCAGGTTGAAGATGGGCACGCAGCCGTTGCCGCCCAGCCAGGAGCCGATGTACTGGATGCCCACCTGGACGTTGTTGCGCAGGCCGGCTTCCGTGATCGGTCCCTCGGGCCTGCAGTCGAGGAGGTCCTTCGCGCCCACCTGCACCTCGGGGAGCTGCTTGCCGTACTGGTTCGGCCCCGGCATGTGCTTGTCGAACACCTCGCGGGCGATCGGCACCAGGCCGGGGTGGGCGATCCACGTGCCGTCGCAGCCGTCGGTCACCTCGCGCAGCTTGTCGACGCGCACCTTTTCCATGGCCGCGTCGTTCGCCGCCGGGTCGTTCTTGATGGGGATCTGCGCGGCCATGCCGCCCATGGCCGGGGCGTTGCGCCGGTGGCAGGTCTTCACCAGGAGCAGCGCATAGGCGCGCATGAAGGGCGCGGTCATGGTGACCTGCGCACGGTCGGCGAGGCAGAAATCCGGCTGCGAGCGGAACTTCTTGATGCAGGAGAAGATGTAGTCCCAGCGGCCGATGTTGAGCCCCGCCGAGTGATCGCGCAGCTCCCACAGGATCTCGTCCATCTCGAAGGCGGCCACGACCGTCTCGATGAGCACCGTGGCCTTGATCGAGCCGTGGGGCACCCCAGCTTCCTTCTGCGCCACCGTGAAGATGTCGTTCCACAACCGCGCCTCGAGGTGCGATTCCAGCTTCGGCAGGTAGAAGTAGGGCCCCGAGCCGCGTGCAAGGAGCTCCTTCGCGTTGTGGAAGAAATACAGCGCGAAGTCGAAGATGCCCCCGGGGACGGGCTTGCCGTCGAGCGTCACGTGCTTCTCGTCCAGGTGCCACCCCCGCGGGCGGGGGAAGAGCACCGCGGTGCTCTCGGCTAGCTCGTAGCGCTTGCCCGCCTGCTCGAAGGTGATGGTCCGGCGAACGGCGTCCATGAGGTTCGCCTGGCCCTCGATCATGTTCTCCCACGTGGGGCAGTTCGCATCCTCGAAATCCGCCATGAAGGTCGACGCACCCGAGTTGAGGGCGTTGATCACCATCTTGCGGTCGGTCGGCCCGGTGATTTCCACGCGACGATCCTGGATGTCCTTCGGCTGGTCGGCGACCTTCCAGTCCGACTCGCGCACCGACTTCGTGCCCGGCAGGAAGTCCGGCATGCGGCCGGCGTCGAATTCCTTCTGGCGGGCGGCGCGGGCGGCAAGCAGCTCGGTGCGGCGCGCGTCGAACCGGCGCACGAGCTTCGCCGCGAACTCGAGCGCGGCAGGGGTGAGCACGTGGCCGTATTCGGGCCTGAGCGCGCCTGTGATCTGCATGCCGGCGGGAAGTGCGGTCCTGGATTCCATGTTTCACCTTTCGCGGGGCGTGGGGTCGCGCGGCCGGCCCTCCGGTTGGCACGATCCCGTGACGACAATCACTTATTTTATTACGTCACAGGAATGGTGGTAATCGTCTAAATCAAGAAAAGGTTTTATACTTCACGTCGCCATGGACAAGTTCAAGGAGTTGACCACATTCGTGGATGTCGCGCAGCGCGGCAGCCTGTCGGCGGCTGCGCGCGAGGAAGGCATCACCCCCGCGATGGTCGGCCGGCGCATCGACCAGCTCGAGGAGCGCCTCGGCGTGAAGCTCTTCAAGCGATCGACGCGCAAGGTGACGCTCACGCCGGAGGGGGCCACCTTCTATGAGGACTGCCACCGCGTGCTCGAGGAGCTGCGCTCCTCCGAGGACGCCCTCACCGCCGGCGCGAAGAGTGCCGCGGGGCGACTGATCGTCACCGCGCCGACCTCCTTCGGGCGCCGGCACATCGCACCGCACCTGCCGGCGTTCCTCTCCCTGCACCCCAATCTCGCCGTCCAGCTCCACCTGTCCGAGCGCATCGTGGACCTGAAGAACGAGCGCTTCGACCTGGCCATCCGGATCGCGGACCTGAAGAGCGCGGATCTCGTGGCCGTGATGCTCGCCCGCAACCACCGGGTGGTCTGCGCCTCTCCCGCCTACCTGAAGCGGGCCGGCAGGCCCCAGTCCCTGGCCGATCTCGCGCGGCACAACTGCCTGGTCACGAGCACCGACGACGGCGTGGTCGACGCGTGGTCCTTCCACGACAACGGAAAGCCCGTCACGCTCAAGGTGCACGGAAACCTCCAGTGCAACGACGGCGAGGTGCTCACCCGCTGGGCCATCGCCGGCGAGGGCCTCGCGTTGCGCAGCGCCTGGGAAGTGAGCGAGGAGGTGAAGAAAGGGCGCCTCGCCACGGTCCTGGACGAGTACGCGGTGCCGGGCAACAACATCTACGCGGTGTTTCCCGAGCGCCGCCTCCTGCCCGCGAAGGTGCGCTTCTTCATCGACCACTTGAAGCAGGCGTTCGGGGACCCTCCGTACTGGGAGTAGCCCGGCGCGGCGCCCTACCGGAAGGCCTTCACCACGTGCTGCTGGCGCCGGCTCACGCTGATGCGCTCGCCCGTGCCGCGGATGACGGCGGCCCAGCCCGATTCGCTTTCCTGGGCGTTGCGCTCGAACCCCTCGATGGCCGTGCGCGCGACGAGGCAGTTGCGGTGCACGCGCAGGAACGCCTCGCCGAACTCCTCCTCCAGCCGCGTGAGGGATTCCTCGACCAGGAACTCGCGGGCCGCCGTGCGGATGGTGACGTACTTCAACTCGGCCCGCAGGTAGAGCACTTCGGCCACGGCCACGAGGTGAATCTTGCCGCGCTCGTGGACGCTCAGGTGCTTTCTCGGCTGGTTCGCGGCGGCGGCGAGCGCCTCGCGGCTGGGCGCCGAGGCGCTCGCCTTGCGCAGCGCCGCCAGGAGCCGCTCCGCGCGGATGGGCTTCAGGAGATAGTCGAGCGCGTTCACCTCGAAGGCCTTCAGCGCGTAGGCATCGAAGGCGGTGGTGAAGATGATGGCCGGGAGGATGGGGCATCCCCGCCATGTGCCGGGCCGCCTCCATGCCGTCCATCCCGGGCATGCGGATGTCGAGCAGCACGATGTCGACCCTCTCGCGGTTGACGATCTCCAGCGCCTCGCGGCCGTTGCGGGCCTCGTCGACGACGGCGAGGGGATAGTCCGCGCGGCAGTCGTCCAGGAGGTCGCGAAGCCGGGAGCGGGCCGGCGCCTCGTCGTCGGCGATGAGCACACGGGGCACGCGGGAGTCGGCTAGCGTCATCGGGGGGCCATGATGTAGGGCAGTCGGATGCTCACTTCGTAGGTGTCGCCCGAGATGCGCGAGCGCATGCCGGCCTCGACGTCGAAGTGCAGCTGGAGGCGCTCGCGGATGTTGGCGAGCGCCATGCGGTTGCCCGCGTGGCGGTCGCCCGACGCGCGGAAGGGATTGGTGAGGCGGATGAGGAGCTCGCCCTTCGCGAGGCCCACCTCGATCGAGATCTCCCCGCCCGTGTCGATGGGCTCGATGCCGTGGTAGACGGCGTTCTCCACCAGCGGCTGCAGCAGCAGCGCGGGGACCAGGGCGTCCGCGGGCATCTCCTCCACCCGCCAGGTCACCTGCAGCCGCCCGCCGAGGCGCAGTTCCTCGATCGCGAGGTACTGGCGGGCGATCTCGACCTCCTTGGCGAGCGGGGTGAGGGCGCGGTTGTCGGCCATCAGCACCCGGAAGAGGTCCGCCAGATCCTCGAGCGCACGCTCCGCCCGCTTCGGATTGGAGCGGATGAGGGAGAGGACCGCGTTGATGCTGTTGAACAGGAAGTGCGGGCGGATCCGCGCCTGCAGCGCCTGGATCCTCGCCTCGGCGATCGCCGGGGAAAGGGCGCGGGCGCGCAGGTCGAAGTAGACGAGGAGGACGCCGGTCACGAAGAGCACGAAGAATCCGGCGCGGGCGAACGAAGCCGGTGCCTGGTCGGGGAACATCTCGCCGAAGACGAGCCCCCACGCCCAGGCGAGCGCCAGCTCGAGAGCCAGGACAACGGCGATGGCCGCAGGGTAGGTGAGGGAGTGCAGCGCCCGCCGGCCGGCGCACAGCAGGGTCAGGGAGACGATCAGCACGGGTTCGGCGAAAGCGGCGCCCACGAGGAACTGCCCGCCGAGGTCGGCGACCTGCCGGGAGCGCATGACGGCCGCGGCCAGCACGAAGAGGTTCGCGATCACCATCACGCGCAGCATCACGCCGAGGTTGCAGAAGTTCGGCAACCGGATGCCCGCACCCGTCTGATTTATACTCGCCACGCAGCCATTCTCCCCAACGCCGCCGACTCCATGCAACAGGATGACCGCAACAACGGCGCGCCAGCGCCGGGCAAGGCCTGGTCGGGCCGATTCGCGGAGCCCGTCGACCGCCTCACCCAGCGATACACCGCCTCGGTCCCGTTCGACCGGCGCCTCGCCGAGTTCGACATCCAGGGCTCCCTCGCCCACGCCCGCATGCTCTCACGCTGCGCGATCCTTCCCAAGGCCGATCTCGAGGCGATCGAGCGCGGCCTGGCCCAGGTCGCGGACGAGATCCGGGAAGGCCGCTTCGACTGGTCGATCGAGCGCGAGGATGTCCACCTCAACATCGAGCACCGGCTGACCGAGCTCGTGGGCGACGCCGGCAAGCGCCTGCACACGGCCCGGTCGCGCAACGACCAGGTCGCCACCGACATCCGCCTGTGGCTGCGCGCGCAGATCGATTCCCTGACGGCCCTGCTGCGGACGCTGCGGGGGCGGCTGCTCGACCTCGCCGAGGCGAACGCGGCCACCGTGATGCCCGGGTTCACGCACATGCAGGTCGCCCAGCCGGTGACCTTCGGCCACCACCTGATGGCCTACTTCGAGATGTTCTCCCGGGATGCGGAGCGACTCGCCGACTGCCGCCGCAGGGTCAACCGCCTGCCGCTGGGCGCGGCGGCACTCGCCGGGACGGGCTTTCCCATCGACCGGGAATCGGTCGCTGCGGAGCTCGGTTTCGACGGCGTGTGCGAGAACTCGCTGGACGCCGTCTCGGACCGGGACTTCGCCGTGGAATTCCTCGCCGCGGCCGCTCTCGCCATGGTTCACGTCTCGCGCCTGTCCGAGGAACTCGTCCTGTGGATGAACCCGCGATTCGGATTCGTCGCGATCGCCGACCGGTTCTGCACGGGCTCGTCGATCATGCCGCAGAAGAAGAACCCGGACGTCCCGGAGCTCATGCGCGGGAAGTCGGGCCGCGTCTACGGCGGGCTCGTCGCCCTCCTCACCTGGTCAAGGCGCAGCCGCTCGCCTACAACAAGGACAACCAGGAGGACAAGGAACCCCTCTTCGACGCGGCCGACACCCTGGCCGACACCCTCGCGATCCTTGCCGAGCTCCTGGGCGGGGTGAGCGCGAGGCCGGAGCGGATGCGCGCGGCCCTCGCCGAGGGTTTCGCTACCGCGACCGATCTCGCCGACTACCTCGTGCGCAAGGGCGTTGCCTTTCGCGACGCCCACGAGATCGTGGCGCGCGCGGTGCGGGAGGCGGAGAGCGCCGGCGTGGATCTGGCCGAAGTGCCGATCGGGCAGCTGAAGGCGTTCTCGCCCCTCATCGAGCCGGACGTCTACGAGGTGCTGACCCCCGAGGGATCCGTCGCTTCGCGCCGGCACACGGGCGGCACCGCCCCCGACGCGGTCCGGGCGGCCATCGCCCGGGGCAGGGCCCGGCTCTAGGCCCGGCGGGCCTACTCGCTTTCCCGCTTCGCCTCGTAGAGCCAGCACAGCCGCCGCGTTTCCGGGCCGGACAGGCGGTCGCCCATGAGGCCGCAGCGGAAGACGCGCTGCGAGAGCTTGTGGCAGTGGGCGCAGTCCGTGCACTCCCCGAACATCGCCCCCTCGTTGTCCTCCTGGAAGGTGGCGAGCGTCTCGCGAAGCGCCGAGGTGGCGTTGCGGATGCGGTTGGGGCTGATGTTGCGCGTCGCGTTCTGCCAGGCGAGCGCCGGCTGCGCCTCGTAGAGGAGCTGCTCGCCGGCGGTGGACAGGCGCAGCCGCACCACCCGCCGGTCGATCTCGTCCTGGTAGCGCTCGATGAGGGCCCGGCGGTCGAGGATCAGGAGCGTCTGCGAGACCGTGCCCTTGGTGAGCCCGAGGTAGGCGGCGAGCGCCTGCGGCGTGTTGGAATAGCGGTTGGCCTTGCTCAGGTAGATGAGCGCGTGCAGGTGGACCGGCTGGAGGTTCTCGTCGGAGCCCGCCTTGCGCATCTCGGCGCGCATGAGATTCGCCAGGCGCTCCACCAGCTCCAGCAGCACCAGCGGGTTCTTGTCCACGAATTCGTCTCCTCGCGCCTCGGGCGCGCACCAAATCAGTGTCGAATCGACACTACAATGTCAGGGATTCGCGTTTGCGCAAATTCGTGTCGATTCGATACCTTACCCGAAATCGAGTGCCGCGCGGTGCGCAAATCAGTCGAGCGGGAGGTCCTCGCCCGCCTGCGCGCGGGTGATTTCCCGCAGCGAGGCGAAGAATTCCGCGCCCGAGCGCGTGTCGCGCCAGGCGCCGTCCTTCCAGGCGAAATGGAACCCTCCCGACCGCGCCGCGATCCAGAGCTCGCGGTTCGGCGTCTGCCGGTTGACGATGATGCGGCTGCCGTCGGGGCATTCGAGGGTGAGAACTCCCGCCTCGAGATCGGCATCGACGCCCTCGGTGCGCTCCGCCGCAGCCTCGATGCGGGCGAGGACTGCCTCGACGGTGCGGTGGAATTCGCTCTCGTTCATGGGGGCCTGAATGCCTGTGCTACGCTGCCGGACATGATACGCGCACTCGCCTGGATCGCTCTCGCGATCGCCGTCGGCGCCTGCGGCCAGAAGGGTCCGCTCAAGCTCCCGGAGCCGCCGAAGGCTGCGCTGGCCACCTCCCCATGAACGCCGTGCGCCGGCAGGACGGCGAGCTGTGGATGGAGGGCGTGCGGCTCACGGAGGTGGCGGAGCGCTTCGGCTCGCCCTGCTACGTCTACTCGCGCGCCGCCATCGAATCCGCGTGGCGCGCCTTCGACGACGCGCTCGCGGGCACGGAACACCTCATCTGCTACGCGGTCAAGGCGAACTCCAACCTCGCCGTCCTCGGCATTCTCGCCCGCCTGGGTTCCGGGTTCGACATCGTCTCGGGCGGCGAGCTCGCCCGGGTTCTCGCCGCCGGCGGCAGGCCCGAGCGCGTCATCTTCTCCGGGGTCGGCAAGGGCGAGGAGGAGATCCGCGCGGCGCTCGCCGCCGGCATCCGCTGCTTCAACGTGGAGAGCGAGCCCGAGCTCGAGCGGCTCGACGCCGTCGCCGGCGGCCTGGGCCGCCGCGCCCCCGTCTCCCTGCGCGTCAATCCCGACGTGGATGCGCGCACCCACCCGTACATCTCGACCGGCCTCAAGGGAAACAAGTTCGGCATCGCCCATGACCGGGCGCTCGCGGCCTACGATCTCGCCGCGAGCCTGCCGAACCTGGACGTGACCGGCATCGACTGCCACATCGGCTCGCAGATCCTCGACATGGCGCCGCTCGAGGAGGCGCTCGAACGCGTGCTGGAGCTGGCCGGCGCACTCGCCGTCCGCGGCATTCCGATCCGCCACGTGGATCTCGGCGGCGGCCTCGGCATCCGCTACCGCGAGGAGGAAGAGGCGCTCGACATCGGGCGCTGGTGCCGGGCCGTCGCCGCGCGCATCGCGGGAACCGGCTTCTCGCTGGTGCTCGAGCCCGGCCGCGCGATCGTCGGCAACGCGGGCGCGCTCCTCTCCCGGGTCGAGTACCTGAAGCTCGACAAGGGCAAGCGCTTCGCCATCGTGGACGCCTCCATGAGCGAGCTGATCCGACCCGCGCTCTACGAGGCCTGGCACGGAATCGAGCCGCTCGCCACCCTCGACCGTCCCGCCGCCGATTACGACGTGGTCGGCCCGGTGTGCGAGTCGGCCGACGTCCTCGGCACCGGCCGGCGCCTGGCCATCGCGCCCGGAGACGGCATCGCCATTCTCTCGGCCGGCGCCTACGGCATGGTCATGAGCTCGAACTACAACTCCCGTCCCCGGCCCGCCGAAGTGATGGTCGACGGGGCGCGCTCGGTGCAGGTCCGCCCGCGCGAGACCGTCGCCGCCCTCTACGCCGGCGAGCGCACGCTCGACCAGGCGGCCACGTAGAAAACCTGCGGGTCGCTATGGTGTCGATTCGACACCAATCGGGCGCGAGTCCGTTCAATTAGACGCGCTTGACACGCCGCGAAACCGGGTATGCGCGATTTTTTCGCATATCATCGCCTTCACCAAGCTGGTGCATCGAAGTCGCGAAAGCGGCGCGGTGTGCCGGACAAGAGCCACCAGGCTTCCCCGTTCGATCGCGAAATCCGAGCGCTTGGTAGTGTCGGGAGCAACGGCGAAGCCTGCCGCCCGCCACGGAAAGACAATTCGGTCCAACAATCGAAAGGAGCACCACGATGGCAACCGCGAAAAAGAAACCTGCTGCGAAGAAGAAGGCCGCCAAGAAGCCGGCCGCCAAGAAGAAGGTCACCAAGAAGCCTGCGGCGAAGCGCAAGCCCGCTGCGAAGAAGAAGCCCGCTGCGAAGAAGAAAGCGGCGAAAAAGACCGCGAAGAAGAAGGTAGCGAAGAAGAAGCCCGCGGCCAAGAAGAAGAAGGCTGCGAAGAAGCCCGCCAAGAAGGCCAAAAAGAAGCCAGCAAAGAAGAAGGCTGCAAAGAAGCCCGCGGCCAAGAAAAAGGCTGCGAAAAAGAAGGCCAAGAAGCCCGCGATGAAGAAGGCGGCCCCTGCGAAGCCCATGGCTCCGTCGGTGATGCCGGTCATCACGCCGCTGATCAAGCCGATGAGCTGACCGGAAGCTCCCGCTTCCGGGCCTCGCGGCCTGAACCCGAATACGAGGCGCGACCCGATGGATCGGCCGTGAAAACGGCCGGAGACACCAACCGGGAAGCGCCTCGCAAACGGGTCCTTTCCGCCGCCTCGATCGCCCCCGGTGCCCGCCCGGCGCCCGTTCCGCTAGACCGAACTCTCCCGCAGTGACCAGTCGGCCACGGTGTCGTATCCGCCGCCGGCCCGCCGCGTCTCCACCAGCGAGAACGTCTTCGCGGTCCATTGAACCGCCTGGATTTCCTCCCGCGCCATCGTTTCTCCGATGCCCCGCACCAGGGTGAGGTGGGGCGCGAACGGCCGGGGCTCGAGTTCGATTCCCCGCCGCGCCAGATTGCCGGCGAGTGCGGCCTGCAGCGTGAGGAGCGCCGGCGACGGCTTCCGCAGTCCCGCCCAGGCGACCCGGGCGTGCCGAAAGCTGCCGATTTCGTCCAGGGCCATCCCGAAGCGATTCGCCTCGACCTCCTGCGCCGCCTCACGGAGGGAATCGATCCGCGGCGGCTCGATCTCCCCGAGAAACACCAGCGTGAGATGCAGGCGCGAGGCGGGCACGGGCCTTCCGCCGGCCAGCCGGGCGAGGCGCTCGCCGTGGGCGGCAAGCGCCTGCCGGGCCGGCAGGTCCGGCCACAATGCGAAGAAAAGCCTCGCCATCGGACCCTAGAGCAGGACGAGGGTGGCGAGCCCGAGGAAGATGAAGAACCCCATGCTGTCGGTCACGAACGTGAGGAACACGCTCGAGCCGATGGCCGGATCCCTGCCGAAGCGCTCCATCGCGAGCGGGATGAAGAGGCCGGCCAGCGCCGCCACCACGAGGTTGAGCATCATCGCGAGCGCCATCACGCCGCCGAGAGCCACGTTCCGGTAGAGGAGCCAGGCCACGAAGCCCAGCACGCCGCCCCACAGGGCCCCGTTGAGCACGCTGATGCCCAGCTCCTTGGCGAGGAGGCGGCGCGCGTTCATGGCGCTCATCTGGTCCAGAGCGAGCGAGCGCACGATGAGGGTGGTCGTCTGGTTGCCGGAATTGCCGCCGATTCCCGAGACGATCGGCATCAGGGCAGCGAGGGCGGCGAGCTTCTCGATCGAGCCTTCGAACGCGCCCACGACCCGGGAGGCAACGAAGGCGGTGCAGAGATTCAGCGCGAGCCAGGGCGCGCGGTTCTTGGCCGAAGACCACACCGAAGAGAAAAGGTCCTCCTCCTCGCGCAGGCCGACCTTGGCGAACTCCTGGGATTCCTGCCGCTCGCGCACGAAATCGAGGACGGCGTCCACCGTCACCCGGGCGATCACTCGCCCGTCCGTCGACACCACCGGCGCGCTCACGAGGTCGTAACGCTCGAAGGCCTGGGCGGCCTCGTCGGCGTCGCTGTCGGGCAGGAAGGAGACGATGTCGCGGTCGAGCAGGGTGGCGATCTCGACCTCCGGGTCGCTCACGAGAAGGCGCTTCAAGGGAAGCACGCCACGCAGGTGGTCGGCGCGATCCACCACGAACAGCGCGTCGGTCTGGCCCGGCAACTCGTCGAAGCGCCTGAGATAGCGAAGGGCGACCTCGCAGGTGACATCCTCGCGGATGCTCACGACCTCGAAATCCATCAGCGCGCCCACGCTGCCCTCGGGGTACGAAAGGGCGGCCTGCAGCCGCGCGCGCTCCTGCGCGTCCTGCGCCTCGATGATGTCCTGCACGACCTCGTCGGGAAGATCCGGCGCGAGGTCCGCGATCTCGTCGGCATCGAGGTTGCGGGCCGCGGCCACGATCTCCGCCGAGTCCATGTCGGCGAGCAGCGTGTCGCGGACGGCGTCGGAGACCTCGAGCAGGATGTCGCCGTCGCGGTCGCTGCGCACGAGGCCCCACACCACGAGCCGCTCGGGCAGGGGCAGGCCCTCGAGGATGTAGGCGACGTCGGCCGGGTGCAGGCCGTCGAGACGCCGTTGCAGCTCCACGAGATTGGCCTCGTCGACGAGGGACTCGACGGGGGCGGGCTTGCTCGAATCCTCCTCGTCCCGGCGCTGGACGAGTTTCTCCACCAACCGCTGCTTCGCGAGCAGGCCGTAGACGGCGTGGAGGTGCTCCTGCGGACTGGAGGAGCGCGATTCGGTGTCGGAAAGAGGCATGGGAGCGGCTCGCGGACCCGGGCGGGTCGCGGGTATTTTAGGCCGTGGGCCCTCGCCGCGGCCGCCCGGCAGCCATTATTTTCTCGCTCGGCTCAGGGCAATTCCGCCGAGCCCATTCGCGCGAGGATGATCTGCGACTTCTTCTCGAGCCAGGGTGCTCCCCGGTTGCGATCGTAGAAGCGCGGGTTGGGGACCATCGCGGCCAGGCGGGCGGCCTGTGCAGGAGTGAGCGCGGCCGAGCTCACGCCGAAATAATGGCGCGACGCGGCCTCCGCGCCGAACACGCCGTCGCCCCACTCGATCACGTTGAGGTAGATCTCGAGGATGCGCCGCTTGTCCATGACGCTCTCCATCATGACGGTGACCATCGCCTCCTGGGCCTTGCGCCACGGCGTTCGCCTGCCGGACAGGAAGAGGTTCTTGGCGAGCTGCTGCGTGATGGTGGAACCGCCCGCGACCACCTTGCCGCGCTTCTGGTTCTTCTCCCACGCCTTCTGCATCGCCTCCCAGTCGAAGCCCTCGTGATCGGCGAATTTCGCGTCCTCGGCGGCCACGACCGCGCGCTTCAGATGCACGGAGATCCGGCCGTAGGGAACCCACTGCTGCCTGAGCCGCGCATCGGAACGCTTTTCGCGAAGCCGCTCGAGGCTTGCTTCCATGAACGCGGTCGATGCCGGGTCGTGGTCGCGCCACCATGCCAGGCGCACGAGAATCGACAATTCGTAGACGACGAAGGCCATCGCCAGGAAGAGCGCGACCCATCCGGCAACGCGCGCGAGGCGCCTCATGCGTGCCGGAGCGCCGCGATGACGCCCGTCGTTTCGGGCCATATTCCGCGCCAGAGGAAGAAGGACTCCGCGGCCTGCTCCACGAGCATGCCGAGACCATCGCTCGCCCGCGCGCCTGCGGCGAGCGCCTGGTCCAGGAAGGGCCGGGCCGCCGGGCCATAGGCCATGTCGTAGGCCGTCGCACCCGGCGCGAAGACCCCGCGGGGCAGCGCGATCGCCTCCCCCAGCGTGGAGGTGGCGGTCGCGTTCACGACGAGATCGAAATCGCCTCCCGGCCCGTCGAGCCCGGCGGCCTCGATGCGGCCCGCGCCGTCGAATGCGCGCGCCAGGTCGAACGCGCGCGCACGCGTCCGGTTCGCCACGACCAGCACTTCCGGAGACAGCGCGAGAAGCGGCCCCATCACGCCCCGTGCAGCTCCCCCGGCGCCCAGGAGGAGGATGCGCTTGCCGCCCAGCTCGAGCCCGAGATTCGCCGTGAGGTCGCGCACCAGCCCCGCGCCATCGGTGTTGTCGCCGAGGATCATGCTTCCCCGCCGGACGAGCGCATTCACCGCGCCGGCGCGGTGGGCGCGCTCCGTGCGCTCCCGTGCGAACTCGAAAGCGTCGATCTTGAAGGGCAGCGTCACGTTCGCACCACTTCCACCGGCATCGAAGAAAGCGCCGGCCGCCCTGGCGAAATCGCCGGGCGCAACGAGCAGCTTTTCGTAGGCGATCGCCTCGCCGGTAAGCCGCGCGAACCGCGCATGGATCTCGGGCGAGAGCGAATGGGCGACCGGATTTCCTATGACGACGTAGTGGTCCATGGCAGCAGCAGGCGTTTCGTGGTCCTCGCGGGCCGGGGCCCCGTGCCCCGCGCCATGATAGCCGCCGGATGTGGCCGTTCGCGAACCGTATATATAGTGGCCGCGGGAGAATCGGTCCGCCGGTCGATGCGCTATATTGGTGCAGGCAAAACGCTTATGCACCGCATTCGTGCGCCGCACCGGGGGCGATTCGAACAGGTCTTTTTAGATCAACGACTTGCGAACGCAATGCCGTGGCATGCATTCTGCTATTCCATAGATTCCAACCGATCCCTACCCGATCCATTCCCCAAACTGGGGCGTCATCCCTCAACCAGGAGAAAGAGTCATGTCAGCGGCCGAAGTCTTCAAGATGATCAAGGAAAACGAGGTCAAGTTCGTGGACCTGCGCTTCACCGACACGAAAGGCAAGGAACATCACGTGACGGTTCCCGCGAGGGCCCTGGACGAGGACAAGTTCAAGGACGGGCACGCCTTCGACGGCTCGTCGATCGCCGGCTGGAAGGGCATCGAGGCCTCGGACATGCTGCTGATGCCGGACCCGGATTCCGCGCGCATGGACCCGTTCATGGACGAGCCGACGTTGAACCTCTCCTGCGACGTGCTGGAGCCCTCCACGGGCAAGGGCTACGAGCGCGATCCGCGCTCCATCGCCAAGAAGGCGGAGGCGTACCTCAAGAGCACGGGGCTGGGCGATATCGCCTACTTCGGCCCGGAGCCGGAGTTCTTCGTCTTCGACGCCGTCGAATGGAAGGTCGACATGTCGGGCAGCTTCGTGAAGATCTTTTCCGAGGAGGCGCCGTGGTCGACGGACGGCAAGTTCGAGGGCGGCAACCTCGGCCATCGCCCCCCGGTGAAGGGCGGCTACTTTCCCGTTCCTCCGGTGGACTCCCTGCAGGACATCCGTTCTGCCATGTGCCTCGCGCTCGAGGAGCAGGGCGTCGAGGTCGAAGTGCACCACCACGAGGTGGCGGCACCCGGCCAGTGCGAGATCGGCACGAAATTCAACACGCTGGTGAAGCGCGCCGACTGGCTGCAGATACTCAAGTACACCGTGTGGAACGTGGCCCGCTCCTACGGCAAGACGGCGACCTTCATGCCCAAGCCCGTCGTGGGCGACAACGGCTCCGGTATGCACGTGCACCAGTCGGTGTGGAAGGGCGGGCAGAACCTCTTCGCGGGCGACGGCTACGCGGGTCTCTCGGAGTTCGCGCTCTACTACATCGGAGGCGTGATCAAGCACGCGAAGGCCCTGAACGCGATCACCAATCCCGGCACCAACTCCTACAAGCGCCTCGTCCCGGGCTTCGAGGCGCCGATCAACCTCGCCTACTCGGCGCGCAACCGGTCGGCCTCGTGCCGCATCCCCTTCGTCTCGAGCCCGAAGGGGCGCCGGGTGGAGGTGCGCTTCCCGGATCCCACGGCGAACCCCTACCTCGCCTTCGCCGCCCTGCTGATGGCGGGGCTGGACGGCGTGCAGAACAAGATCCACCCGGGCGACCCGCTGGACAAGAACCTCTACGACCTGGAGCCCGAGGAAGCCGCGAAGGTGCCGCATCCCTGCGCGTCGCTCGACGAGGCGCTGGTGAGCCTGGACAAGGGCCGCGACTTCCTCACGCGCGGCAACGTGTTCACCAACGACATGATCGACGCCTACATCGCGCTCAAGTACGAGGAGGTGCAGCGCTTCCGAATGACCACGCACCCCGTCGAGTTCGACATGTATTTCTCGGCCTGAGCCATCGGCCGCGAGCGGGAAGGGGCGGCGTCGACCGCCCCTTTTTGTTTCACGACCGGCCCGGTCTTGTGGTCCGAACCCATCCCAACCACAAGGTATGGCACAAATTGCGGCTAGGCCATTGATCTTGTTGACTTTTCAAATGTCCCCTCCCTATTCTGACCGTCCCCTGTCGTGCGCAGGAGTAGGTCATGAAAGCTCTCTGGGTCGGTCTCGCCGTGAGTCTCGCTTCGCCGCTGGCGTTCGCGCAGGCGATGATCTACAAGCACGTGGACGAGAACGGGCGGGTCACGTACACCAATCGCCCGATGAAGGGCGCGGTCGTGATGGATCTCGAGCCCCTGAGCACCATCCCAGGATCCGCCGGGCCCGCGATCACGCCGGAGAAGTCCTCGGCGAAGTCGCCAGAGCGCCTCGCCGTGAAGCCTTCGGTGGCGGTCGTGACGCCCAGGACGATGCCCACGACGATTGCCTCCATCGACCGCGAGACCCAGAAGGGTCGCGACGACGTGCGCCGCCGGATACTGGACGACGAGCTCGCGCAGGAGGAGAAATCCCTCGCCACGCTGCGCAAGTCGCTCCTCGAGGAACGCCAGAATCCGACGCTCATCGCCGCGGTGCGCGTCGCGCAGCAGGCCGCCGATCCGACTCCCGCCCAGCAGGCGGAAATGCGCGCGAACATCGACCGTGCGTCCGGTCGCATCCGCGGGCTGCAGGCCACCGTCGCCGAGCACGAGAAGAACATCGAGGCGCTCAAGAAAGAGCTCGGCGCGCTGAAGCCCTAGCCTCGCGCAGTCTCCCCTTCCGGCACACCCCTTCTGCCGACGCGCCAGCGGCTCTCGCTGGCGCGTTCCCTGCTGCACGTTTCGCGGGCCCGCGCCCGTGACGTCCCCGTTTCCGGGCCTGGAACTGCTCGCGACTGCCGTGCTCGTGCTCGACGACCGCCTGCACGTGACCTACGCCAACCCCGCCGCGGAGACGCTCCTTTCCCACGGGCGCAAGCACCTCCTCGGCTCGGCGCTCGGCAGGATGCTCCCTGGAAACGACCGCTTCATCGCCAGGCTCGCGCAGGCCGTCGCGGACGACACAGGGTTCAACGAGAACGAACTCGCGCTCGAGATCGCAGGCCAGCCGGCGATGGTGCATTGCGTGGCCGTGCCCGTCGAGGAAGGGGACGCGCGCCTGCTGATCGAGCTGCGCGAACTCGACCAGCAGATCCGCATCGCCCGCGAGGCGAAGTTCCTCGAGCAGCAGCAGGCCAACCGCGAGCTCGTCCGCAATCTCGCACACGAGATCAAGAACCCCCTGGGCGGCATCCGGGGCGCAGCCCAGCTCCTCGAGCGCGAGCTTCCGGAGCCGGAGCTGCGCGAGTTCACCCAGGTGATCGTGAAGGAGACCGACCGCCTGCAGTCGCTCATGAACCGCATGCTCACGCCGCACCGCCTGCCGCGGATCGAGCTCCTCAACGTGCACGAAGTGATGGAGCGCGTGCGCACGCTGCTGCTGGCCGAGTACCCCGGCGGGCTCTGCGTGCGCCGCGATTACGACCCGAGCCTGCCGGACCTGCCAGGCGACAGGGAAAGCCTGCTCCAGGCGGTCCTCAACGTGGCGAGGAACGCCGCGCAGGCCCTGGACGGTCGCGGCGAGATGACGCTGCGCACGCGCATCGCGCGCCAGGTGACTATCGCGAAGACGCGCTACCGGCACGCGGTGTCCCTGGAGGTCGAGGACAACGGCCCCGGCGTTCCCGACGAGCTCGCCGGCAATATCTTCTTCCCGCTGGTGAGCGGGCGAGACGGCGGCACGGGGCTGGGGCTCTCCCTCGCGCAGAACTACGTGCATCAGCACCACGGGTTGATCGAGTTCGAGACCGCCCCGGGGCGCACCTGCTTCACGATCCTCCTGCCCGTGCGCAGCCCCGAGCAGGCGGGGCTCGCGCGACACTCCACAGGGAAGGCGACGCCATGAATCCCGTCTGGATCATCGACGACGACCGTTCGATCCGCTGGGTCCTCGAGAAGGCGCTGTCTCGCGAAGGCATCGAGCACCGCTCCTTCGCCACAGCGCGCGAGGCGCTCGATCGGCTGGCCGACGAGTCACCCCAGGTCGTGGTGAGCGACATCAGGATGCCGGGGCTCTCCGGTCTCGAGTTCATGCAGGAGCTGAAGGAGCGGCTCGCCTCGACGCCGGTGATCGTCATGACCGCCTACTCCGACCTCGAGAGCGCCGTGGCGGCCTTCCAGGGTGGCGCCTTCGAGTACCTGCCGAAACCCTTCGATGTCGATCACGCGGTCGAGCTGGTGCGCCGTGCGCTCGAGGAAAGCCGGCGCCGGTTCGACGCTCCCGTGGCCGACGGCGACACCCCGGAGATCCTCGGCCAGGCGACCGCCATGCAGGAGGTCTTCCGCGCCATCGGCCGGCTTTCGCAGTCGCACGCGACGGTGCTGATCACGGGCGAGTCCGGCACCGGCAAGGAACTCGTGGCGCGGGCGCTGCACCGCCACAGCCCCCGTTCGGCCAAGCCCTTCATCGCCATCAACACCGCCGCGATCCCGAAGGATCTCCTCGAAAGCGAGCTCTTCGGCCATGAGCGAGGGGCTTTCACCGGGGCCCAGGCGACACGACGCGGCCGGTTCGAGCAGTCCGAGGGCGGGACGCTCTTCCTGGACGAGATCGGCGACATGCCCTCGGATCTCCAGACGCGGCTCCTGCGCGTGCTCTCCGACGGCCAGTTCTACCGCGTGGGCGGCCACACCCCGATCACGGCGAGCGTGCGCGTTATCGCGGCCACCCACCAGGACCTCGAGGCGCGTGTCCGCCAGGGCCTGTTCCGCGAGGACCTCTTCCATCGCCTGAACGTGATCCGCCTGCGGCTGCCGGCGCTTCGCGAGCGCCGCGAGGACATTCCCGCGCTCGCGCGTCACTTCCTCGCGAAGAGCGCGCGCGAGCTGGGCGTCGAGGGCAAGCGCCTCACCGATGCCGCGATGGCGTTCCTCGCGACGCGGGAATTGCCCGGCAACGTGCGCCAGCTCGAAAACATCTGCCATTGGGTGAGCGTCATGGCCCCGGGCCAAACCGTCGACGTGGTCGACCTTCCTCCGGAGATCCGCGCGGAGGTGCCGGTGGCGGCGGCTACGGGCGAAGGGCAATCCGACTGGCGACGCGCCCTGGAGCGCGAGGTCACCGCACGGCTTGCGCGCGGGGAGTCCGGCATCGCCGAAAAGCTCACGCGCGATTTCGAGGCGGCGCTCATCACGCGCGCGCTCGTCAACACCGGCGGCAGGCGCATCGAGGCCGCCGGTCTCCTCGGCATCGGGCGCAATACGCTCACCCGGAAAGTGCAGGAACTGCAGATCGACACGCGGGAATAGCCCATCGGCCCCCGGGGGAGGCCAGTCCCTCTCGATAGAGCCGTGGTTGCGCCGGGGAGGCCGTCGCGTCGAGCGCCGTCTCGGGTACGCCGCGCGGAACGGTTCGTTCGCCTGCGCGGCCTAGCTCGCGAAGCGGCGCTGGAATTCCGCGGGCGGCAGGGCGGGGCTCGCGTAGAAGCCCTGGAACTCGTCGCAGTCCAGGGCCTTCAGGCACTTGAACTGCGACTCGGTCTCGACGCCCTCCGCGATGACCGAAAGGCCGAGGGAGTGCGCCATCGCGATGATGGCGCGCACGATCGCCTCGTCGTTGGCCTCCCGGCCGATGTCGCGCACGAAGGAGCTGTCGATCTTGATCGCGTCCACGGGAAGCGTCTTCAGGTAGGAAAGCGAGGAATAGCCGGTGCCGAAGTCGTCGATCGAGAATCCGACGCCCAGCGCGCCGAGCCGGTTGAGGAGCTGCGCCTTCTCCTCGAGGTTCTGCATGAGGATGCTTTCCGTGATCCCCAGCTCCAGCCTGGACGGATCGATGCCCGCCGCGCGGACAGCGCCCCCGATCGCGCGGAACAGGCGCTCGCCGTCCGCGACCTGGCCCACGGACAGGTTCACCGAGATCCGGAAGTCCTTCCCGAAGGCGCCCTGCCAGTCGCGCGCCTGCTGGCAAGCCCTCGCAAGCACCCATTCGCCGATCGGCACGATGAGCCCGGAGTCCTCCGCCACGTCGATGAATTTCGCGGGGGGAAGGAGCCCGCGGCGCGGATGCGACCAGCGCACCAGGGCCTCCATGCCGGTCAGCGCGCCGTCCGACATGCGGATGCGCGGCTGGTAGTGGAGCACCAGCTCGTTCCTGCGCAGCGCGAGGCGCAGGTAGTTCTCGATCGAGAGCCGCTCCTGGGCGCGCAGGTTCATCTCCGTGGAAAAGAACTGGTAGTTGTTCCGCCCTTTCTCCTTGGCGAAGTACATGGCGACGTCCGCATGCTTCATGAGCGTGGCGCTGTCCTTCCCGTCGGCGGGGAAGAGGCTGATGCCGATCGAGCACGAGGTGTTCAGGTGCTGGCTGCCGATCAGCATGGGAGCGCCCATCGCCGAGATCATCTTGTCGGCCACCTGCTGGGCGCCCTCGTCGTCGGTGTCGCGCAGGTTCTCGAGAATGACCGCGAACTCGTCGCCCCCGAGGCGCGCCACGGTGTCGGTTGCGCGGGTGCAGGAGACGAGCCTCGCCGCGACCCGCTTGAGCAGCTCGTCGCCCACGTCGTGCCCGAGGGAATCGTTGATCGTCTTGAAGCGGTCCAGGTCGATGAACATGAACGCGAAACCGCCCCCGTGGCGTGCCGCGTTCACGATCCCCTGCTCCAGGCGGTCGTGCAGCAGCACCCGGTTGGGAAGCCCGGTGAGAGGGTCTCGCGTGGCGAGGTACTCCGCGCGCTCCTCGGCCTCCTTGCGCTTCGTGACGTTGGTCGACGTGCCGGTCATGCGCAGCGCCCGTCCCGCGCCGTCGCGCTGCGTGACCTTGCCGCGCGAATGCACCCAGATCCAGTCGCCGCCCGCGTGGCGGACGCGATACTCGCACTCGAACTCCTCGCTCACGCCGCGCACCGCGTTGGCGACCGCCGCGTCGTAGAGGTTCGCGTCCTCGACGTGGTTCCAGCCGCGCACCTCCTCCCAGGCGACCGTGGATTCGCGCCGCCGCTCGCCGACCAGCGCCGCCCACCCTTCGTTGAAGTAGACGCGGTTGGACCGCAGGTCCCAGTCCCACAGGGCGAGGGAGGAGCCGGTGAGCGCGAGGTCCAGGCGCTCTCTTGGCGCGTAGCGTCTGCTCCTCGGCTCGCTTGCGCTCGGTGATGTCGCGGCCGAACCCCATCACGTAGGTCTCGCCCGCCACGCGCAGCGGCTTGCCGTGGAACACGTAGGGCCGGACCGCGCCCGCCTTGTCCAGCATCTGCGCCTCGATCGTGACCTCCCGGCCGTGATCGAACACCTCGCGAATGGCCGCCTCGACCGCGGCGCGGTCGGCAGGCGCGATCAAGTCCTGCGGTCGCATGGCCGCGATCTCGAGGGTCGTGTATCCGGTCGCGCCCAGCATGCGCGCGTTCCAGCGCAGGATCTCGCCCTCGCGGGAAAAGAGGAAGAACGCGCCGGGAAGATTCTGGATCACGGCATCGGAGAACTCCCGCTCGCGCGCGAGAAGCTCCTCGACCTCGCCCACGCGCTCCCCCGCCGCCAGCGCGTCGTCCATCGGTGTCGCCGTGCGCCTCGCCTCGAGCCTCGCCACAGCCAGGGTGGCGAGGTTCTCCAGCGCCGTGCGTTCGGCGGAATCCAGGCGCCGCGGCACGCGGTCGGCCACCGCGAGCGCGCCAACCGCGTGCCCGTCGGGAGTGACCAGCGGGACCGCGCACAGGAAGCGCACGCGCGGCTCTCCCGCGACGAGCGGGTGCGCGCTCAGTTCCGAGGCGGCCGCATCCTCGACCTCGAGGGCGGCGAACGGGGGCTCTCCCCGAAACACGATACGGCGCGACCCCGCCAGCTCCGTGAACGCGATGCCGACACCCGCCTTGACCCATTCGCGCGCGCCGTCGTGAAACGCGAGCCACGCCATGGGGGTGCGCGCCGCTTCCTGCGCACGGCGCGCGAGGTCGTCGAAAGCGGGTTCCGCGGGAGTGCCGAGGATGCGATAGCCCGCGAGCCTCGCCAGGCGCTCTTCTTCCCGGGCCGAGGGGCGCGTCGACACGGCCGGCCCCTCAGGCGCCGATTTCGCAGAGCACGGGCGCGTGGTCCGACGGTCGCTCGAGCTTGCGAGGCAGGACGTCGATCGTGCACGATCGGCAACGCCCCGCGAGCGCCGGCGAGAGCAGGATGTGATCGATCCTGAGGCCCATGTTCCGGCGGAAGGCCGCCATGCGGTAGTCCCACCAGCTGAAGGAATTCTCGGGCTGCTCGAAGAGCCGGAAGGCGTCGCTGAAGCCTAGCCCCAGGAGCGCGCCGAGCGCCTCGCGCTCCGCATCGCTCACGAGCACCTGCCCGCGCCATGCCTCGGGGTCGTGCACGTCCCGGTCCTCCGGCGCGACGTTGTAGTCGCCGAGCACGGCCACGGACCGCCCGGGTGCAAGTTCGCCGGCGAGCCAGCCCGCGAGCGCCTCGAACCACCGCAGCTTGTAGTCGTACTTGTCGGAGCCCACGCTCTGCCCGTTCGGGCAATAGACGCTCACGACGCGCGCTTCGCCCACGTCGGCGGCGATGACGCGCTTCTGCAGGTCGGCGAAACCCGGAATGCCGCGCGTGACGTTGCGCGGCTCCTCGCGGGAGAGGATCGCCACGCCGTTGTAGGTCTTCTGGCCGTCATGGACCCAGCGATAGCCGGCGGCCTCGACGGCGGAGGCGGGAAACGCGGCGTCCTCGCACTTCGTCTCCTGCAGGCACAGGGCGTCGGGCGAATGCCGCGCGAGGAACTCCAGCAGGTGGGGCAGGCGCACCTTGAGCGAGTTGACGTTCCAGGTGGCGAGCTTCATGGCCGGTCGTCTTCCCGAAGGCCGGCAGGGGATTCGCGCGGACGCTACTTGGGAGCGGCGACCGTGTCCGGCGCGGGCGGGACCTCGGCCTTTTTCGGGGCGGCCGGCGGGCGCGGCGGGACCTGCCCGGGGAGCGCCGTGCGGGGGTAGCCGGCGCCGTCGAGCGCCGAGTGCCACGCGCCCTCCTCGAATCCCTTCACCCGGGATGCGCCCACCGTGAGCACGGGAACCTCGATCGCGCCCACCAGCTTCTTGAGCGCCTCCGCGTCATCCGCGTTGGCCTGCGCGTCGCGCTCGCTGTACGGGATGCCGCGCTTGCCGAGGAGCTCCTTGCCCTGCCTGCACGGATCGCCGCAGTCGGCGCCCGTGAACAGGGTGACGGGCGACTTCTGCATGGCGATCTGCGTGGCGTAGGGAAGCTGGGAAGCCTCGCCGTAACCGCCGCCCACGCGCTTCTGCGTGAGGCTCTTCGCCGGCTCCGGCGGCGGCGTGTCGGAGTAGTGGACCTTGCCGTCCTTGTCGACCCAGCGATAGACGTTCGTCTGCGCGACGGCGATCGCCGGCAGCATCAGCGCCGCGGCGACCAGCGCGACAAGTCGGTAGGGAGCGGGCATTCGGATCCTCCGTCAGGCAGTGGCGTGCATTCCATTATGCCGCAGGAGCGCGTCCATCCGGGGTTCGCGGCCGCGGAAGGCGACAAAGGACTCGAGGGCCGGCCGGCTGCCGCCGACACCCAGGATCTCGTCGCGGAAGCGCCGGCCGGTGGCCGGATTGAGGACGCCCTCCTCCTCGAAGGCGCCGAAAGCGTCGGCCGACAGCACCTCGGCCCATTTGTAGCTGTAGTATCCGGCCGCGTAGCCGCCGCCGAAGATGTGCGAGAACTGGTTCGGGAAGCGGTTCCAGTCCGGCGGGTGGACGACCGCCACCTGGCGTCGCACGCGCGCGAGCAGGTCCTGCACCGAGTCGCCCGCGCGGTCGAAGTCGTGGTGCAGGTGCATGTCGAAGAGCGCGAACTCGATCTGGCGGACGAATTGCATGCCTCTCTGGAAGTTCTTGGCCGCGACCATCTTGTCGAAGAGCGCGCGCGGGAGCGCCTCCCCGGTGTCGCCGTGCCGCGACATGCGCGAGACCACGTCCCACTCCCAGCAGAAGTTCTCCATGAACTGCGAGGGAAGCTCGACCGCATCCCACTCGACGCCGGCGATACCCGAGACGCCGAGCTCGTCCACGCGGGTGAGGAGCTGGTGCAGGCCATGGCCGAACTCGTGGAACAGCGTGATCACCTCGTCGTGGGTGAAGAAGGCCGGGCGGCCGCCGACGGGGGCCGAAAAATTGCACGTGAGGAAGGTGACCGGGGTCTGCACCCCGGAGGGCAGGAGGCGGCGGTTTCTCGCATCGTCCATCCACGCCCCGCCGCGCTTGGCGTCCCGGGCGTACAGGTCGAGGTAGAAATGGCCCACGGGCGCGCCTTTCGCGTCCTCGATCGCGAAGAAGCGCGCGTCCTCATGCCAGGTTTCGGCCTCGGCGGGCTTCACGCGCACGCCGTAGAGCGTCTCGATGACGCGGAAGAGCCCCGCGAGCACGGCCTCCTCGGGGAAGTAGCGCTTCACCTCTTCGTCGGAAAACGCGTAGCGCTTCTGCCGCAGCTTCTCGCTCGCCCACGGCACATCCCAGGCGCGTACCTCGGCCAGGCCCAGCTCGGCGCGCGCGAACTCCACGACCTCGGCCATGTCGGCCTGCGCGAACGGCGGCGCGCGCGCGGCCAGGTCCTCCAGGAAGGCCACCACCTCCGCCGGGGATTTCGCCATCTTGGTGGCGAGCGACACGCCGGCGTAGGAGCCGAAACCGAGCAGCGCGGCGATCTCCCCGCGCTTCTCCAGTATCTGCGCTATGAGGGGAGTGTTGTCCCATTCGGGCCTGCCGAACTCTGCCGCGCGCGTGGCGTACGCGCGGTACATCCGCTCGCGAAGCGGGTGGTGGTCGGCGTACTGCATGACCGGCAGGTAGCACGGCATGTGCAGCGTGAGCTTCCACCCCTCCAGGCCGTTCTTTCCGGCCGCCGCCTTCGCCGTTTCCACCACGTCCGCGGGCAGGCCCGCGAGCTGCGCGGGATCGGTCACGACGAGGGCGAAATCGTCGGTCGAGTCGAGCACGTTGTCCTGGAATCGCGCCGACAGCGCGGCGAGCTCCTCCTGGAGCTGCTTGAAACGCGCCTTGCCGGCCTCGGGAAGCTCCGCGCCCCCCAGGCGGAAGTCGCGCAGCTGGTTTTCCACGAGCCTGCGTCGCGCAGGCGAAAGCCGCGCGAACGCGGGCGAGGCGGAGAACGCCTGGAAGCGCCGGTAGAGGCGCAGGTCCTGCCCTTGCTCGGAGACGAACTGCGTCACCTTCGGCAGGGCCGCGTTGTAGGCCTCCCGAAGTGCCGCGGAATTGACCACGGCGTTCAGGTGCGATACCTGCCCCCAGGCGCGCGACAGGCGTTCGTTGGCGCTCTCCAGGGGGTCGACGAAAGCCTCCCAGGTCGGTTCGTCCTGCGCCGTGGCCAGACGCTCGATTTCCGCGCGACCTTCGGCGAGAAGCGTCTCGATGGCGGGAATCACGTGCTCCGGGCGGATGGTCGCGAAGCGCGGAAGCGCGGAAAAGTCGAGCAGCGGGTTCGCCATGGGAATCCGTTCGGGAGGGCGTTGGAGGATCAGCCGGAGTAGACGATCCGGCCGTCGACGAGGGTCGTGGTCACGCGGCCCGTGACTTCCAGGCCGAGGAAGGGAGAGTTGCGGCCCTGGCTCGCGAGCGAGGCGGGATCGACGATCCAGGGGCGCGCCTCGTCGAAGAGGCACAGGTCCGCCGCACGGCCCTCGCCCAGCGTGCCGGCCTCGATGCCCAGGACCCCGGCCGGGCGGGAAGTGACCGAGGCGAGCGTGGCGGCGAGCGGCAGCTTCATCTGCGCGCCCCACTGGAGGACCAGCGGCAGCAGCAGCTCCAGCCCCGTGGCGCCGGGCTCGGCCTCGCCGAAAGGCACCTGCTTCGCATCGTCGTCGACCGGCGCGTGGTCGGAGCACACCGCGTCGATGGTGCCGTCGGCGAGCCCGCGGCGCAGGGCGTCGCGGTCGCGCTGGTCGCGCAGCGGCGGCACCAGGCGCATGTGGGGATTGAAATCGCCCACGTCCCGGTCGCACAGGTGCAGGTGATGCATGCCCACGTCGCAGGTGAGCGCAAGGCCGCGCGCCCGGGCAGCCGCCACCAGGGCGACCCCGCGCGCCGTCGAGAGCCTCGCCAGGTGCACCCGCGCGCCGGTGGCCTCGGCAAGCTCGAGGATCGCGTGGAGGGCCACCGTCTCGGCCACCGCGGGAATCGGCGGAAGCCCCAGCCGCGTGCTCACCTCGCCTTCGTGGGCGACGCCGCCGTGCGCCAGGTGCGCGTCCTGCGGGCGCAGCCACACGGTGTGGCCGAAGGTGGCCGCATAGCGCATCGCTTGCAGCAACACGTTCAGATCCGTGAGCGGCGCATCGGCGTGGAAGAACCCGACGCAGCCGGCTTCCGCGAGCTCTCCCATCTCCGAGAGCTTCTGCCCCTTGAGTCCCAGCGTAAGCGCGCCGAGCGGATAGACCCGCGCCTGGCGCAGGCTCTCGGCGCGGCGCTTGAGCATCTCGACCAGTCCGGGCTCGTCGAGCGGCGGGTCCGTGTCGGGCGGGCAGGCAAGGGAGGTGACCCCGCCCGCGACCGCGGCCTGCATCTCGGACTCCAGGGTGGCGCGATACTCCAGCCCCGGCTCGCGCAGCCGCGCCGCGAGGTCCACGAGCCCGGGGCAGGCCACGAGGCCCGTCGCGTCGATCGTGCGGTCGGGGCGGAAGCCGTCCGGGGCCGCTCCGAGGGCCACGATGCGGCCGTCGGCGATGAAGACGGGCACCGTCTCGTCGCGGCCCGAGGCGGGGTCGATCACGCGGGCATTGCGGATGTCGATTTTCATGTCAGCGGCCAGGTCCTCGGTCACGTCTCACGCGTTCCCGGCCAGTATGGCCATGACCGCCATGCGCACTGCGATGCCGTAGGTGACCTGCGGCATGATCACGCTGTGGCGCCCGTCGGCCACGCCGGAATCGATCTCCACGCCGCGATTGAGCGGCCCCGGATGCATCACGATCGCGTCGGGCTTGGCGCGCGCGAGCTTCTCCGGCGTGAGCCCGTAGGCCTTGTGGAACTCCCCGGCCGAGGGCAGGAGCGGGCCGCTCATGCGCTCGTTCTGCAGCCGCAGCGTGATCACCACGTCGCAGTCGCGAAGGCCGGCGGCCATGTCGTGGAAGACGCTCACCCCGAGCCGCTCGACGTCCGCGGGCAGGAGCGTCTTGGGCCCGATCACGCGAACCTCCGGCACGCCCAGCGTCTTGAGCGCATGGATCTGCGAGCGCGCCACGCGCGAGTGCAGCACATCCCCCACGATCGCCACGACGAGGCGCGTGAAGTCGCGCTTGTAGTGGCGGATCGTGTACATGTCCAGGAGCCCCTGGGTGGGGTGGGCGTGGCGGCCGTCCCCGGCGTTCACCACGTGCACGCCCGGCTTCACGTGGCGCGCGATGAGGTGGGGCGCCCCGGCCTCGGCGTGGCGGACCACGAACATGTCCGCGTCCATCGCCTGGAGGTTCCACACGGTGTCGAGCAGCGTCTCCCCCTTGGTGGTCGACGAGGACCCGATGTTCAGGTTGATCACGTCGGCCGAGAGGCGCTTGGCGGCTATCTCGAAGGTGGTCCTGGTGCGCGTCGAGTTCTCGAAGAAGACGTTGAAGATCGACTTCCCGCGCAAGAGCGGCACCTTCTTCACCTCGCGCTCGTTCACGCTCACGAACTGCGAGGCGGTGTCGAGGATGTGCAGGATCATCTCCGCGGACAATCCCTCCGTGGTGAGGAGGTGAACCAGGCGGCCCTGGGAATCGACCTGCAGGCCGGCGCCCATCAGGGCCTCCGCACGGCGGCAAGCCGCAGCCTGCCGGCCTCGTTGGTGAGCACGAGTTCCTCCTCGGGGTCGATCTCGACGAAGGCGCCGGCGTAGTCCGGCGCGATGGGGAGCTCGCGCCCGCCGCGGTCCGCCAGCACCGCCAGGCGCACGCTCTTCGGCCGGCCGAAATCCCACAGCTCGTTCAGCGCCGCGCGGATGGTGCGGCCCGTGTGCAGCACGTCGTCGACCAGCACGATGTCGCGCCCCTCGATCTCGAAGGGCAGGTGGCTGCGCCGGGCCTCCCGGTGCAGGCCGATGCGGCCGAAGTCGTCCCGATGCAGCGTCACGGCGAGGAGCCCGAGCGGCGCGGCTACGCCAAGGGCGCGATGCAGGCGCTCGGCCACCCATGCACCGCCCGTGTAGATGCCGACGATGCCCGCGGCCTGCGGGTCGGTCGCCGGCTTCATGCGGGCCACCAGCGCCTCGAGGAGGCGTTCCGGCTCAGGCAGGGGTACGGCCATGGGCGCCTTTCGCGTTCGTTTGCAAGGTTTCGTCCAGGTAGCTCTGCAGGATCACGGCGGCGGCGTGCGCGTCGATCTCGCCCTTGCCTCGCGCGACGCCCCCTGCCTCGCGAATCCGCGCCCCCGCCTCGACCGAGGTCAGTGTCTCGTCCACGAACGCGACCGGCAGGCCGAAGCGTGCCTGCAGGCGCCTGGCGAACTTGCTCGCGAGCCGCGCGACCTCGTGGTCGCCGCCGTCGGCGTGGTGCGGCAATCCCACCACGAATCCGGCCGGGCGCCATTCGGCCACGAGCCTCTCGATGGCGGCAAGGCGCGCCTGCGTGGATTCCTGCGCGATCGCTGCGACGGGATGCGCGAGCCTCGTCTCGGTCTCCCCGACGGCCACGCCCAGGCGCCGCTCGCCGAAATCGAAGCCCAGCAGCGTTCCCGAAAGCGGCGGATTCTCCACGGCCGCCGGGCTCATGCATGCCCCGCGTCTTCGGAGAGGTTCACGGTGGTGACGCCGAGGGCGCCCAGCGCGGCCTCGTAGCGGCCTTCGGGGGGCACGCGGAAGACCACGTCGAGATCCGCATGCACCGTGAGCCATCCGTTGCGCTTGATCTCGTCCTCCAGCTGCCCCGGCGCCCAGCCCGCGTACCCCAGCGCCACCAGCCGATCGCTCGGCCCATCGCCCCGGGCCATGGCCTCGAGGATGTCGCGGGAAGTGGTGAGCCCGATATCGCCCACCGGAAGCGTGGATCGCCATTCCCCCAGTGGCCGGTGCAGGACGAAGCCGTGCTCCATCTGCACGGGCCCGCCGAAGAACACCGGCTGCTCCGCCAGGGGCTCGTCGTCGAACGCGATCTCCACCTGCCGGAAGAGTGTGCCCAGGGTCACGTCGGTGGGGCGATTGACCACGAGCCCGAGGGCGCCGCGCTCGTTGTGCTCGCAGATGAAGGTGAGGCTCTTGGAAAAATTCGGGTCGACCATGCCCGGCATGGCGATGAGGAAGTGGCTGGTGAAATTGATCGTTTGCATTTGCCACCGGCCCCATATTCTAATTGGAACGCCCTCCGGCCGCCATCGGACAAGGCCGGCCGGCCCCCGCGAGCCCCCGTTGACCGCCTACGACCGCAGCCTCTTCTGGTTCCGCCGCGACTTGCGCGACGAGGACAACGCCGGCCTCTACCACGCCCTGGTCTCGTCCCGGCAGGTCCACTGCGCGTTCGTCTTCGACCGCGACATCCTGGAAGCGTTGCCTTCCCCGGCGGACCGGCGCGTCGCCTTCATCCACGCGAGCGTGCGCGAGCTCCGGGAGGCCCTCCGGGGAAAGGGCGGCGAGCTCCTCGTGCTGGAGGGCCGGTCCCGGGAGGCCATTCCCGCACTCGCCTCCCGGCTCGGCGTGGACGCGGTCTTCGCCAATGAGGATTACGAGCCCGCGGCCATCGCCCGGGATGCGCAGATCGAGCGCCTCCTGGCGGGCGAGGGCCGGCGCCTGCACCTGGCCAAGGACCAGGCCGTCTACGCGAAGGACGAGCTCCTCACGAAAACGGGAAAGCCCTTCGTCGTGTTCACGCCCTACAAGCGGGCGTGGCTCGCGAAGCTCGACGACTATTACCTGAAGGCCTACCCCGTCGCGAAGCACGCCGCTCGCCTCGCCGCGCCCGCTTTCGCGGCGGATCTGCCGGCCCTTGCGGACCTGGGCTTCGGACCGGCCGCCTCCGCGCAGTTGCCCGTGCCGCCGGGCATGGGCGCGGCCAGGCGCCTGCTCGGGGACTTCGCCGGTTCCATGGCGCGCTACGCGTCGGCGCGCGACTTCCCGGCCGTGGAAGGGGTGTCCCGTCTCTCGGCGCACAACCGGTTCGGCACGGTCTCCATCCGCGAACTCGCGCGCACCGCGTGGAAGGCGCGGGGCGAGGGCGCGGCGACGTGGCTCTCGGAGCTGGCGTGGCGCGATTTCTACTTCCAGATCCTGTGGCACCACCCGCACGCCGCCACGGGCGCCTTCCGCCGGGAGTACGACGCCATCGCCTGGCCGGGAACGGACGAGCATTTCGCCGCCTGGCGAGAGGCGCGGACCGGGTTTCCGATCGTGGACGCCGCCATGCGCCAGATCAACGCCACGGGCTGGATGCACAATCGCCTGCGCATGATCGTCGCCTCGTTTCTCGTGAAGGACCTGCTCGTCGACTGGCGGCGCGGGGAAGCGTACTTCGCCGACCACCTCGTCGACTTCGACCTGGCCGCCAACAACGGCGGCTGGCAGTGGGCCGCCTCGACGGGATGCGATGCGCAACCCTACTTCCGCATCTTCAACCCGGTGTCGCAATCGGAGCGGTTCGACCCGCAAGGCGCGTTCATTCGCCGCTTCCTGCCCGCGCTGGCGCGCGTTCCCGACGCCTTCATCCACGCGCCCTGGACGATGGGGCCGCTCGACCAGCAGGCCTGTGGCTGCGTGATCGGCCGCGACTACCCGGCACCCATCGTCGACCACGCGGTGCAGCGCGGCAGGGCGCTCGCCCTCTTCAGGGGCGCGCGAGGCGGCTAGCCCGCTTCGCTATTCCGCGGAAAGCTGGTCGGAGCGGGTGAAGGTCCAGGTCCGGGTGATGTAGAGGATGTCCGTGTCGGACCGGATCGCGTCGGGAAAGCGGTCGAAGGGGGCCGCCAGGCGCACGATCCGGATGGCGGCCTGGTCGAGCACCTTGTGGCCGGAGGAGCGGTTGATCTCGACCGACTCGACCTCGCCGTCGGTCTTCAGCCCCACCGTGAGCTGCAGCGAGCCGTAGAGCTTGCGCCGGCGCGCCTCGTCGGGGTAGTTGAGGTTCCCGATCCGCTCGATCTTCAGCCGCCAGTTGTCCACGTACACGGCGAAGCGGTACTCGGAGGCGCGCGCGCCCACGAATTTCTTTCGCGGGCGCTCCTGGTAGGCCTGGTAGTCGCGCCGGATCTGGGCCTCGAGGCGCTGTATCTCGAGGCTCTTCTCGATCAAGTCCTGGGCCGTCTTGTCGGCCTTCTCCTTGCGGTCGGACACCGGTTCGGGCACGACGACCACGGCCTGGGATTTCAGCCGCGACATGAGCTCCGTGGCCTCGCGCTCGAGCTGCTGCACGCGGCCCTGCGCCTGCTTGAACTCCGGCGTGCTCTCGCGGGAATCGATCACGGGGAAGGGGCTGGAAGCGCGGCGCTTCTGGTCGGTATTGCCGCCGCCGTCGAGGTTCGCCTGCGCGAGCGCATCGGCCTTCTCGGGCTTCGAGGCCGACTTCGCGTTCACCAGCACCACGTCGAGCACGTTGTGCGGCGCGTCGAATCCCCTCGGATCGGGGACCTTGAAGCCCAGCCCCACGATGGCGAATGCGTGGAAGGCCACGGAGGCCACGACCGCCACCTGCATCGACACCACGAGCCCGAACCGCTCGAGCAGGTAGTCGGAAAAATGGACGAGCGCGTCGGGGGGAGTCTGCCTCAGCTGCATCGGCAGTCGCGGGGTGGAGCGAACGGGCGGAACATGAGCCCGGATGATAGCAGCGCTACACCGCTCCGGGCTTGCCCGCGTAGCGGCAGGGCAGGTTCACTTCCCACGGGTCCGGCTCGCCGAATGCCACGCGCACGAGCTCCCCGGGAGCCGAGGGCGGCAAGCCGATGGTGCGGCACACGAGCGGAATCGCCTCGAGGCGCACCAGCTCGTCGCGCACGACCGTGGCTTGCGCACCCTCGAGGCCTTCCTGGGCGATCCAGCGCAGGCACCAATAGCGCTCCAGGTGGCGCTGGTGCTCGGCGTAGGCCTCGTAGGCGGTCTCGAACTCGCGCGCGGCCGCACCCAGTTCGTCCCGGGAATAGGGCGCCTCCTCGCCCTGCAGCAGCGCCACGAGCTGGCGCTGGTTGGCGAGGTCGGAGAAGCGCCGCAGCGGCGAACTCGACCACGCATAGTGCGTCACCCCCAGCCATTCGTGCCCGCCGGGCTCGACCTCCATGCGCGTCTTGATGCCGCGCTGGTTGCGGTAGATCGCGGCCACGCCCGCATCCGCCAGAAGCCGTCCCCAGGTCGCATTCACGTGGATCATGAGCTCGGAGACCAGGAGGTCGACGGGCGTGCCGCGCCGCCGCGGCACGATCGTCACGCGCCCGGATTCCACGCGGAACGCATAGTCGAGCTTCTCGCTCTTTTCCTCGCCTGCGCCGCGCGCGGCGCGGAGCTTTCTCGCCAGCCGCCACAGCGCGAGGAGGTCGTCGCCGTGCGCGCCCTCCACCACGCCCGCGGCGAGCGAGTCGTCGTGCAGCCGCGTCTCGAGCTCGGTGATGCGCAGGTTGGTCGCGATGGCCACCCGCTCGAGCCTCGACTCGGTGCCCGTCACCTCCAGGGTGTCCGGGTCCAGGTCGAGATAGAGCGAGGCGGCGGGCACCACCCGGCCCTCGCCGAGCGTGGCCTGCGCGATGGCGGCCTCCGGCAGCATCGTGATCTTGCCGCCCGGAAAGTACACGGTGGACAGCCGCTCCCGCGCGAGCGCCTCCAGCGGGTGATCGCGCCCGAAAAAGAGCGCCGGCGCGGCGATGTGGACGCCGACGCGCAGCCCACCGCCCGGGCGCCTCTCCACGGAGAAGGCGTCGTCGATCTCGGTGGTTTCGTGGTCGTCGATGGAAAACGCCGCCACCGGCGCGGCCGCGAGCCCTTCCGGCGCACGCACCGGCGGGACCTCCGGGAACCCGAGGCCGCCGGGAAAGAGCTCGAAGGCGAAGCGCCGCAGGAAGTACTCCTCGGGGCCCGCGAGCGCGCCGATACCGGCGAGGAATTTCGGCGGGGCAAGACCTGCTCGGGAGGCGGCCTGGTCGAGCGCGCGCCACTCGAGCGACATCTTGTCCGGCTTGAAGAGAAGGTCGTCGAGCTTCGCACCGATCTCCGGCGGCACGGCGCCCGCCGCCAGCGCCACGGCCCACGCGTCGACCTGCTCCTGCTGGCGGCGCTTCTTCTCCAGGCCCGCGAGTGCGGCGCGCAGGTTCTCCTCGGGCGCTGCCTGGTAGCGCCCTTTGCCCCGCCGGTAGAAGTACATGGGGCTCGCATGCAGCGCGAGGGCGACCGCGGTGGCCTCCAGGGGCGCGGGATCGTGGCCGAAGTAGTCGCGGGCGAGGTCGGCGAACCCGAACTCGTCCTTGCCGCACACTTCCCAGAGAAACTGCGGGTCGATCTCGCCTGCGCGCGCCTGGGCCTCGGGAATGAAGTTCGCGAGCGCCTGCCCGTCGAAGCGGAGCAGCACCGCGCTCGCCTTGACCTTCGAGCGCTTGCCATGGGCGGCCTCCACCTGGAACGCGGCACCCGCCTCGGAGAGGATCGTGCCCGCGCGAAACGCCCCGTCCTCCTCGAAGAAAACCTGCTTCACGATGCGGCCTTCGGCGGCGCCGCGGCGCCGTCTTCGCGCGCCCAGGCGGCGATGTCCGGCACGAACTCCGCGAAGCTCGAGAACGCGTGGTCGCCGCCCTGCACTACCGTCTGGAACGCGCCGGCGAAGTACGACACCGCCTCGCGGTAGTCGAGCACCTCGTCGCCCGTCTCGACGAGCAGCCAGTAGCGCTCCGGGCGGGTGACCGCCGGCGGGTCGAGCGCGGCCAGCTCCGCCACGTGCTCGCCCGTGAGGTCGAAGCGCTCGCCCGTGTAGAGGTTCTCCTGCGGCCCGAGGTAGCGCGCGAAGTGGTTCTGGGGGTGCACGGCCGGATTGACCACCACGGCGCGACACCCGGTCTTCTCCGCGGCCACGGTCGCGTAGAAACCGCCGAGGGAACTGCCCACGACCAGGAGGTCCGCGGGATTCCTCCCGAGGCAGTGCCACTGCACCTGCGAGATGGCCTGGGCGGGGCGGTGGTGCAGCGCCGGAACGCGGTAGTCGATATCCGGCGCCTGGCTGCGCAGGTAGTCGCCCAGCATCACCGCCTTGCGCGAGGCCGGCGAGCTGATGAAGCCGTGCAGGTACAGGATCGTCTTCACCGGCTTCCTAGAGATCGAGCGTGCCGCGGGCGAGTTCGACGACCTCGCCCCCGACGCTCACCGCGCCGGCCTTCACCACCAGGTGGAGCGTGGAGGGGCGCGCCACCTCGTCGCCCTGCAGGACCGTGCGCGCGACGTCTTTCCCCGGGCGCAGGGCACAGAACCACCCCCCGAGATTGGCGCAGGCCGAGCCGGTGGCCGGGTCCTCGAGGATCGCGGCGCCGCTCGGGAAGAAGAAGCGCGACACGACCGTCGCCCCGGCGTCTCCCGCATCGGCGAACACGTAGGCCATCGCGTGGCCGTCCACGCTCTTCAGGCGGAAGAAGACATCGATGCGGGGACGGGCGCGGCGGACCGCTTCCGCGGACTCGAGAGGCACCACGAGCTGCTCCTTGCCGGTGTTGACCCAGAGGGGGCGATCGGCGATGTAGGCCGCCTCGAGGCCGAGCATCTCCGCCAGTTGTGCGCGCGACTCGCCCACTTCCCGCCAGCTCGCCGCGTTGGCGCTGAGCGTCCACCGATCCCCGGAGGCCGACACGGGAATGATCCCGGCCTGCAATTCCAGGCTCAGCGAATCGCCGCCTCCGCGAAGCGCGCGAACCACGTGCGCGGTGCCCAGCGTCGGATGCCCCGCGAAGGGCATCTCGTAGGCGGGCGTGAAGATGCGCACGCGCGCGCTGGCCTTGCGTGACGGCAGGATGAAGGTCGTCTCCGACAGGTTGAACTGCCGTGCCAGCGCCTGCAGGGCGGCATCGTCCAGGCCGACCGCGTCCTCGAAGACGCACAGGGGGTTGCCGGTGAGACGGCCGCCCCGCGTGAACACGTTGACGATGCGATAGGCGAGCGTTGCCATCACGGGCCTGCCTTCGCGGCGAGGCGGGCGAGCAGCCTCGCGTGGATGCCGCCGAAGCCGCCGTTGGACATCACCAGCACGTGGTCACCGGGCCGCAGCACGTGGCCGAGCGCCTCGACCATCGGGTCGAGCTCCGAGTAGATGGCCGCGCGCGAGGAAAGCGGCGCGAGCGCCTGCTCCGGATCCCACCCCAGGTGGCTCGCGTAGCAATACACGAGGTCCGCGCCCTCCAGGCTCTTCGCGAGCCGCGACTGCATCGCCCCCAGCTTCATGGTGTTGGAGCGGGGCTCGAAGACCGCCACGATGCGGCCTCGCCCCACGCGCCTCCTCAGCCCCGCGATGGTCGTCTCGAACGCGGTGGGGTGGTGCGCGAAGTCGTCGTAGACCGTGACGCCGCCCACCGTGCCGCGCACCTCCATGCGCCGCTTCACCCCCTCGAAGCGCGAAAGCGCGTCGATGCCCGCGGGAAGCGGCACTCCCGCGTGACGCGCGGCGGCCAGCGCCGCGAGGGCATTCATGCGATTGTGCTCTCCCGTCGCATCCCAGCGGACGATGCCACGCGTCGCGCCGTTCAGGACGACGTCGAAGGAATCGTCGGGGCTAACGGCCCCCACGCTCCACGCCTGGCCCGGGCCGAAACGCTCCACGCTCGTCCAGCAGCCGCGATCGAGCACCCTTCCGATCGCGGCGTCCGCCCCGTTGGCGATCACGAGCCCGTTGGCCGGCACGATGCGGACCAGGTGATGGAACTGCGTCTCGATGGCCGCGAGGTCCGGGAAGATGTCCGCGTGGTCGAACTCGATATTGTTCAGGACCGCGGTGCGCGGCCGGTACCACACGAACTTGGAGCGCTTGTCGAAGAAGGCCGTGTCGTACTCGTCGGCCTCGACAACGAAGAAGGGCGACCCGCCGAGCCGAGCCGAGACGTGGAAGTTCCTCGGCACCCCGCCGATGAGGAACCCGGGATCGAGGCCCGCGTCGGCGAGCATCCACGCGAGCATGGCCGAGGCGCTCGTCTTGCCGTGCGTTCCCGCCACCGCGAGCACCCACCTGCCGGGCAGCACGTGATCGGCGAGCCACTGGGGACCCGAGGCGTAGGCAAGCCCCCGGTTGAGGATTTCCTCGACGACGGGCTTGCCGCGCGTCATCGCATTGCCGACCACGTAGAGGTCGGCCGGATAGCGCTCGAGCTGCTCCGCGTCGTATCCCTCGTGCAGGTCGATCCCCAAGTCGCGCAGCTGCTCGCTCATGGGCGGGTAGACCTGCGCGTCGCAGCCGGTCACCGCATGGCCGGCTTCGCGGGCGATCTTCGCGAGGCCGCCCATGAAGGTGCCGCAGATGCCGAGGATGTGGAGGCGCATCAGCCCGGGAAGCCGATCCGGTTCGCCGGCGCGAGCGGGGTGGCGGTCGGGGCGATCGTCTGCAGGGGGGACATGGGGAGTGGCGGCCCGGCCTGCGGGTCGAAAGAGAAAGGCGTGGGCGCGAATTTTATCATTCAGGCGGGTAAACTGGACTTCCACTCCCATGACGAGGGCGCGCACGCCCACCCCCGCCGATGGTCCCCTGCAACGCTCCCACGCCCCGCGCCGCATGAAGATCGCCTTCGTCCTCGATCCCCTCGAAGATCTCAAGCCGAGGAAGGACTCGTCCGTCGCCATGATGCGCGAGGCATCGCGACGCGGTCACGAGATCTATGTGCTCGGCATGCCGGACCTCTTCGTCCAGGAAGGCGCGGTCGTCGCCCGCGCCACGCCGATCGCCGTCGACGAAGGCGACGAGGCGTGGTACCGCGAATCCGGCGCCGAAGAAGTCCCGCTCGCCTTCTTCGACCTGGTGATGATGCGCAAGGACCCGCCCTTCGACGCGGAGTACTACTACGCAACACTGCTGCTCGAGCACGCCGAGGGCCAGGGGGCGCGGGTGGTGAATTCCCCGCGGGCGCTTCGGGACTGGAACGAGAAGCTTGCCATCCTGCGCTTCCCGCAGTTCACGCCCCCCACCCTCGTCGCGCGCGATCCCCTGCGGATCCAGGCGTTCATCGACCGTCACGAGGACGTGATCCTCAAGAAGCTCGACGGCATGGGCGGCACCATGATCTTTCGCGTGCGCCGGGACGACCCCAACCGGAACGTGATCGTGGAGACGATGGTGGGCGCGGCCGAGCGCACGATCATGGCGCAGAAGTTCGTGACCGAGATCGCGAAGGGCGACAAGCGCGTGCTCGTGATCGACGGCAAGTGCTTTCCCTACAGCCTGGCGCGGATCCCGAAGGCCGGCGAGACGAGGGGCAACCTCGCGACCGGCGGCACGGGCGTGGCGCAGCCGCTGTCCGCGCACGACCGCGAGATCGGGGAAACGGTGGGCGCCGAGCTGGTGAAGGCGGGAATCACCTTCGCGGGCCTCGACGTGATCGGCGACTTCCTCACCGAGGTGAACGTGACCAGCCCCACCTGCATCGCCGAGATCGCGCAGCAGACGGGCGAGAACGCGGCCAAGCCCCTGCTCGACGCCCTGGAGCGCCTGGCGCGCCCGCGCGCCTAGAAGACCGTCACGCGGTCGAAGTCCGTGCCGCGCTCGAGCACTTCGTAGACGGTCGACTCCTTCGACCCGCTGGACCAGGTCTCGATTCCGCGCCCGCGGGTGGCCATGCCCGTGGGGACCACCAGGGATTCCGGAATGCCCAGCCGCTCCAGCTCAGGCAGGCGGAAGGCCTGCGCCCACTGCGTGCCGTGCCGGTTGCGCGAATCGGCGGCGCGCACCGCGATGGGGACGGGCTTGCCGGGGAAAAGGGCCACGGTGATCACGACGCGGCCGTCCGTTTCCTGCACCAGGGCCTGCACCATGCCGAGGAAGAACGGCGCCGCGTCCCCCAGCCGCATGGCGAGGATGCGCCCGATCGCCACGCCCTTGGAGGCCGTCGGCGGGCGCAGCAGGCGCCACGCCCCCATCATCTCGTCCACGACGCCCCAGGACTCGAGCTCGAAGTTGTAGTCGGCGATCCGCAGCTGCTGCGTGCGCTCGGTGATCTTGCCGAACACCGTAAGGTCGTCCTTTTCCTGGCGCGTGAGTTCTCTCGACTTGTCCGGCTGCTCGAAGGCAACCCCGCCGGTCACGAAGAAATGGATCTCCGGCAGCCCGAAGGCGAGCCCCGCGGACTTCTCCCCGGGGATCTTCGCGGGCGGGCGCGGCGGCGCGCCCTCGCACCACAGCTTGTGCAGGCGGCCGAGCTGGGTCAGTGCGTCGATGACGCTCGCCTCGGCCGGAAGGCCCAGGCTTGCCGGTTCCTCGCCGCCCTGAAGGCCCTTCAGGCGCCGGCGGATGCTCTTGGAGAGCCCCTCGACGTCCAGCACGCGGTGCGTGGCCTTGCGGTCATCGGCGTGCAGCGGACGCGCGCCGATGGGCTTGGCCAGGTCCACGGCCAGGGGGAATGTCGAGCCTGCCTCGGCCTCGGCGGGAGGGTCCACGAAAATGCGGACCTTGCGCGACCACATGCGAAGCAGCGCCTCGAGGAGGTCCATCTGCGGCGCGGTCATCTCGGAGAGGTAGGCGGCCTGCGTGAGCACGACGTGCACGTAGGCTTCGTGGACGCTGGAGACGCCGTCCTCGCTCTCGATGCTGTCCTTCACGCGCTCGTCGGCGATGCCCTCGCGGTCGGCTTGCGCAAACAACTCGTGCAGGCGCAGCCAAAGCGCCGGCTCGAAGCGCCGGTAGATCATCGCGTGGAAGAGCATCTGCGCGCCGAGGTAGCGGGCGATGCGCTGCATCATGAGCGGCGCATGGCGCCCGAGTTCCCCCTTGTCGACCTGCGCCACCGCGAGGCACTGGCGGTAGCCCGCCTCCATTTCCTCGAGGAGCGAGCGGCCGATGGACCAGGCCGCGTGGTCGTTGTGCGAGAGCGGCAGCGTCTTGCCGAAGTAGCGCGAGCGCTGCTCGCCCTGCAGGAAGGCGATCTTGTCGCGCATGAGCTCCAGGCACTTGAGCCGCTCGATGCCGACGGGCTCGCCCTGGTTGACCACGCGCAACGCATCGAGCACGAACTGCTGGGCGTGCGGGATGTTGGTGAGCGGCAGCCCGTTCAGCCATTCCTTGCAGCTCTTCGCGTCGCTGAACGCGGGCGCGGTTCCGGGCCGGATCGGGGGGGAGGAGCTCATGCGATTCTCACGTCTCCAGGGCCTCGAGCGCCCCGGGCAGGGTGGCGGCCATGCTCGCCGCCGCAGCCAGGCGGGCGGGGGCAACGGGAGAGTCGTGCCGTGCCGCCGTCCAGACCGGCCCCGGAAAGTGGCGGTCGTCCCGCCACCGCGGGATGACGTGCCAGTGCAGGTGCGGGGTCGCGTTGCCAAGGCTCGCGAGGTTCATCTTGTCGGGCTCCAGCGACCGCCTCACGTGGGACTCCACCGCGAATACCACGGCCATGAATCGGTTTCGTTCGCGTTCGGAAAGGTCGGTCATTTCGCGCACGTGCCGGTGCAGCACCACCCGCAGGAACCCCGGGAGGCCGGGCTCGTCCACGGCGACTACCCGGCAGGAATCATTCTGCCAGAGGAGCGACCCGCCCGCTCCATGGCACAGTTCACATTCCGGGGGCGGAATCGGCAGGGATTGGCTCATGGTTCGGGCCGGGAGGGGGAAGTCGATTGTGGGTGATGGGGCCGCCGCCGTCCAACCTTGGCGCTGCGGGGCCCGTCACAGCAGAACGCGCTCGATGCCGCCGCGGTTGGCACGCTCGACGAATTCCGGCATCCAACGCTCTCCCAGGAGGTGGCGCGCCATCTCGACCACGATGTAGTCCGCACTGGTGCCCGCGTCCTTCTCGTAGCGCGAGAGCCCCTGGAGGCAGGACGGGCACGAGGTGAGGACCTTCACCTCCCCCGCGAAACCGTCGGCGCGCGCCGCCGACGCTCCCGCCACCATCTCCTCCTCCTTCCGGAAGCGCACCTGGGTGGAGATGTCCGGCCGGGCCACCGCGAGCGTGCCCGATTCCCCGCAGCAGCGTTCGTTCAGGGCCACGGGAACCCCCATCAGCTCGTTCACCACGGCAATCGGCCGGTGCGTCTTCATCGGCGTATGGCAGGGGTCGTGGTAGAGGTAGCGCACGCCGCGCGCGCCCTCCACCTTCACGCCCTTCTCCATCAGGTACTCGTGGATGTCCAGGAGCCGGCAGCCGGGGAAAATCCTGTCGAACTCGTACCCCATCAGCGCATCCATGCACGTGCCGCAGGAGACCACGACGGTCCTGATGTCGAGGTAGTTGAGGGTGTTGGCCACGCGGTGGAAGAGCACGCGGTTGCGAATCGTGATCTCCTCGCCCTTGGCCGCCAGCCCGCTCGCCGTCTGCGGATAGCCGCAGCAGAGATATCCCGGCGGCAGGACGCACTGCGCCCCCACGTGGTAGAGAAGCGCCTGCGTGGCGAGTCCCACCTGCCCGAAGAGCCGCTCGGAGCCGCAGCCCGGGAAGTAGAACACCGCGTCGCTCTCCTCCGTCACCCGCGCGGGATCGCGGATGATGGGGATGACCGAGGCGTCCTCGATATCCAGGAGCGCGCGCGCCGTGCGCTTCGGGAGATTGCCGGGCATGGGCTTGTTGATGAAGTGGATCACCTGGGACTTGAGCGCGGGCTTGCCCACGGTGGCGGGGGGGCGGCGCGTCTGGCCGCGCGTCACGAGGAAGCGGCGCGCGAGGCCGTGGGCCAGGCGCTGCGCCCGGTAACCCCAGTCGAGCATGAGCTTCTTCAGCACCTTGATCGTGGCCGGGTCGGTCGCGTTCAGGTAGGCCATCGAGAGGGCCGAACCGGCGTTGAACCGTTTCTTGCCGAGCTTCGTGAGCAGGCCCTTCATGGCGATGGAGACGTCGCCGAAGTCGATGTCGACCGGGCAGGGAGCCTCGCACTTGTGGCACACCGTGCAGTGATCCGCCACGTCGCCGAACTCGTCGAAGTGCCTGAGGCTCACGCCCCGGCGGGTCTGCTCCTCGTAGAGGAACGCCTCCGTGAGCAGCGACAGCGCGAGGATCTTGTTCCGGGGGCTGTAGAGGAGATTCGCCCGGGGCACGTGGGTGGAGCAGACGGGCTTGCACTTGCCGCAGCGCAGGCAGTCCTTCACGGCATCGGCGATCGACCCGATGTCGCTTCGCTCCAGGATGATCGACTCGTGCCCGATCAGGGCGAAGGAGGGTGTGTATGCATTCGAGAGATCCGCGCCCGCGAGCAGCTTGCCGCGGTTGAACCGGCCCTCGGGATCGACCTTCGACTTCCACGCCGTGAAGGCGTCGACCTGCTCCTTCTCCAGGAACTCGAACTTGGTGATGCCGATGCCGTGCTCGCCGGAGATCACGCCGCCCAGCTCCTTGGCGAAGCGCATGACCTGCGCCACCGCCTCGTTGGCCAGGCGCAGCATCTCGTAATCGTCGGAGTTGACCGGGATGTTGGTGTGGACGTTTCCGTCCCCCGCGTGCATGTGCAGGGCGATGAACACGCGGCTGCGAAGCACCTTCGCGTGGACTGCCTGGATCGCCGCCAGCACCGGCTCGAAGGCGCGGCCGGCGAAGACCTGGCGCAGCGGTTCGCGAAGCTCGCGCTTCCAGGAGGCGCGAATGGCGTGCAGCTGCACGAGCGCGAAGACCGTCCGCTCGTCCGGCTCCTGCGCGACCGCGTCCGCGAGCCCCAGGGCGGCCAGTTCCGCGCGCACTTCCCCGAGCCTGCGGTCGAGGGCGCCGAGCAGGAAGGACCAGCGTGCGCGCACCTGTCGCACCAGTTCCAGCGCCCGCGCGGGGCGGTCTCCGAGGAGGTCCTCGCGAACGATCGCCTCCCCGTCCGTCTCGACGGGCAGATCGCCCGCGAGGACCTCCTCCAGCGCGGCGGCGAGCGCCAGCTTGTTGCCGAGCGAGTACTCGATGTTCAGGCGTTCCACCCGGTCGGTGTAGTCGGCGAGCCGCTCGAGAGGGATCACCACGTCCTCGTTCACCTTGAAGGCGTTGGTGTGCTTGGCGATGGCGGCGGTGCGTGCGCGCTCCATCCAGAAGCGCTTGCTCGCTTCGGGGCTCGCGGCGATGAAGCCTTCGCCGCCGCGCGCGTTGGCGATGCGCACGACGTCGCTGGCGGCCTGGGACACCGCATCCTCGTCGTCGCCCACGAGGTCGCCGATCAGGACCATGCGCGGCCGCCCGTGGGCCTTCGCCTTCGTCGCGTACCCCACGGCCTTCACGTATCTCTCGTCGAGGTGCTCGAGGCCGGCGAGCGCCACGCCGCCGCGGCCGTCCACGCGCTTCGTGATCTCGACGATGGCCGGCACCGCGAGCGCGACGTCGCCGAAGAACTCCAGGCACACGGTGCGCGTGTGCGCCGGCAGGCGGTGCAGGATGAAGGTGGCCGAGGTGATGATCCCGTCGCAGCCTTCCTTCTGCACGCCTGGCAGCCCTCCCAGCACCTTGTCGGTGACGTCCTTGCCCAGGCCCTGGCGGCGAAAGCGCCGGCCCTCGATCTCGAGCGTCTCCTCGCCCCGGGGCGTCCTGCCGTCGGCCGCGAAGCGGCGGATGCGAAAGCGCGCGATGGCGCATTCGTGGATCTTGCCGAGGTTGTGGTCGAGCCGCTCGATCTCGATCCAGTCCGCCTCCGGCGTGACCATGCGCCAGGAGGCGAGGTTGTCCACGGCGGTGCCCCAGAGCACGGCCTTCTTGCCGCCGGCGTTCATGGCGATGTTGCCGCCGATGCAGGAGGCGTCCGCCGAAGTGGGATCGACCGCGAAGACGAGGCCCGCACGCTCCGCGGCCTCCATGACGCGTCTCGTGACGGCGCCGGCGCCCACGCGAACGACCGGCACCGGCGCGGCCACTCCTGGCAGGGCCTCGTGCGCCACGGCTTCCACCCCGTCGAGTTTCTCGGTGTTGACCACCGCCGAGAGGCGATCGAGCGGGATGGCGCCGCCCGTGTAGCCGGTGCCGCCGCCGCGGGGAATGATGGTGAGCCCCAGTTCGATCAGGGCCCCCACGAGGGGCGCGCACTCGGCTTCGGTATCCGGCGAGACGACGACGAAGGGATATTCCACGCGCCAGTCCGTCGCGTCGGTCACGTGCGAGACCCGCGCCAGGCCGTCGAAGGCGATGTTGTCGCGACGCGTGATGGAGGCGAGGCGGCGCATCGCCCGGCGGCGGAGCTTGCGCGTCTCGTCGAACTCGCGCTCGAAGGCATCCACGGCACCGTGGGCGGCCTTCAGGAGCGCCTCCACCCGGCGGCTTCGCTCGGGGTCGGACGCGTCTGCCGTGCGGCGCAGCTCCACCTCGCGCAGGCGGTGGCGCATGGATTCCACGAGGGAATCGTGCCGCTTCGGGTTGTCGAACAGGTCGTCCTGGAGGTACGGGTTTCGCTTGACGACCCAGATGTCGCCCAGCACCTCGTAGAGCATGCGCGCCGAGCGGCCCGTGCGGCGCTGCGCGCGCAGCTCGTCCAGCACGTTCCAGGCTTCCCGCCCGAGCAGGCGGATCACGATTTCCCGGTCGGAGAACGAGGTGTAGTTGTAAGGGATCTCGCGCAGGCGGGCGGTCATGGACTTGCTTCGCGAACCCGTGGGCGCCACGGGGGGAATAGCAATTTTACCGCAATGCAGCATTGACCCCCGGCAGGGGCCGGCCCGGTCGGCCGGGGTACTAGAGCAGGCTTACCGCGTGTGCAAGCGCGGCGTAGCGCGCCGCCTTGCCCGCCGCCATGGCGAGCGTGCAGCCGAGCCAGTTCAGGCGCAGCCACCCGGCGGCGGCGCACAGCGCGTCGCCGGCTATCGGCACCCAGGAGAGCAGGAGGATCGCCGCGCCGTAGCGCCGCACCCGGGCGATCGCCTTGCCCTCGGGCATCCGGGAGGGCAGCAGGCGGCCGATGCCGTATGTGGTGAGCCCGCCCAGGGTATTGCCGAGGGTCGCCACGGCGACCGCGGCACCGGGGGCTGCACCGGCCTTCAGGGCTGCCGCGAGCACGATCTCGGAATTCCCCGGCAGGAGAGTGGCCGAGACGAATGCGGAGACAAAGGTTGCCCAGAGCGAGAGATCCACTCCTTCAGCGCCCGCGCCCCGCGAGGTCTTCCAGTGCGCGTGCAAAGGCCTCGACCGGCGCGGTGTCGTCGAAGAGCGCGCCGGCCCTCGCCTCGAGGGCTGCCCGGATCTCGCGCCGCCAGGCGGCGTCCGTCCCCAGGCGCAGCGCTATGCGCACGTAGTCGTCGGCATCCTTCGCGACCAGCGCCTCGAGGCCCAGCCTGCGCAGCATCGCCGCGCTCTGGCGGCCACGCATCAACTCGCCCGGAAGGGTCACGAGCGGCAGCCCGGCGGCGATCGCATCGAGGGACGTGTTGCCTCCGGACCAGTGGAGCGTGTCCAGCATCACGTCGCACACCGCGTTCACGCGCAGGTAGTCGCCGTGCGAGAGGAACCCGAGAAAGACCGTGCGGCGTTCGGCGTCGATCCCCGCCCGGGCGAGGGCCTCGAAAAGGCGCCGGCGGAAGTTCTGCGTGACCGGGCCCTCCTTGTAGCCGAAGAACACGAGGCGCGCCCGCGGGTCTTCGGAGAGCACGCGCGCGAAGAGCCCGTCGTTGGCCGGGTGGATCTTGAAGAGCGACTGCGGGCAGAGATAGAGCGTTGCGTCCACGGGCAGGCCGAGCGCCTCGCGGTCCTTCGTGCTTTCCGTGCGCGGGCGCTGGTAGCGGGTGCCGATGCCGGGAAGCCCCACGAGGCGCTCCCGGTACGCGGCTTGCGCTCCCTCCGGCTCCATTTCCGCGCAGGTGAGGTAGGCATCCATCGTGGCAAGCCCGCTCGTCGTGGGGTGCCCCCACCCCGCCACCTGCACCGGCGCGAGCCTCAGGGCCGCGAGGGCGAAAGTTTCGGCGTGCATTCCCAGTTCCGGATAGACGAGGATGTCGAGCTCCTCCGCGGCGACGCGGCGCGCTATCGCGTGCAAGGGGTAACCGCTCACGTGGTGGAACCGGTCGGCGGCGGCGGCGATGGCGCGCGTGTCGTCGGCCACCCAGGCGTTGGTGTAGAAGACGACCGGCTCGAAGCGCGTGCGATCGAGGTCGCGGATCCAGCTCGCGAAGTAGCGTCCGACGGTGCAGTTGAAGAAGAAGTGGCTCAGGAAGCCCACGCGAAGCCGCCCTCCCGGGCGCGGCGGCGGCCGGTCGGCGAAGAACTCGGGCAGGTTCGCGCGCAGCACCCCCGCGACGAAATCGCCGTAGCGCGACTGCAGGTCGCGATCGTTCCGGCCCTGGTAGGCGAGGTAGAAGTTGGTCCAGCTCGCGCCCACGAGGGCCGCGTTGGGCCGCGCGCCCGTGAAACGCGACATCCCGGCGTGCAACTCGTCCAATCCCTGCGCGTACCGCGCGCGATTCGCCTCGAGATCGGCCTCGTCGCGATACACCGCCGGAAGGACCAGGCGCGCGCCCAGGGCTGCGCGCAGGCTCGTGGGGTCGAGGGTCTCGGCGCGCTGGAACTCCCGGACCGACTCCGTGGTGAGCCCCGCCTCCCAGAGGAAATCGGCCCACGCGGCGCGCAGGCGCGCGTCGTCGGGGATTGCCTGCACGGCGACCTTGTGCGCCCCGCCCGCCCGCGGGTCGCGCTTTCGCCGCAGGAGCTGGGCACGCAGCAGGAGCGCATCGACCAGGCGCGGATCCGCGCGAAGCGCCGACTCCAGGCTCTCCAGGGCCTCGTCGAACTTGCCTTCGCGCTCCGCGAGCCGGGCGAGGTTCAGGTGCGCGAGCGCGAATCCGGGTTCCGCCTCGAGAGCGCGCCGGAAAGCGGCTTGCGCCTGCTCGGGTCGGTCGAGTCCCAGCTCGGCGAGCCCGAGGCCGTTCCACGCCCGTGCCGCGGTGCTCTCCAGGATCGTGGCCTGCTGGAAGGCTTCGCGCGCGCCGCCGGCATCGGCCTCTTCGATGCGGGCGGAACCGAGCGCTATCCATGCCGCCGCCCAGTCCGGTTTCCTCGCGACGGCGGCCGCGTAGTGCACCGCCGCGGCTCGCGGATCGCCCGCGTCGCTGGCTGCGTGCCCGGCGATGAGGTGGTAGGCCGGCGGCGCGGCGTCGATCGCGATGGCGCGTCCGGCGGAGGTCCTCGCGAGCTCCGCGCGCCCCAGTTGGTGCTCCGCGATAGCCCGCAAGTGCCACAGTTCGGCATCGTCCTCGCGTTCGGCGAGCAGCGCCGAATAGGCGGCAAGAGCCTCCTCGATTTGCCCAGCCCCGTGAAGCTCCCGGGCGGCCTGCAGGCGCTCCGCGCTCATCGTGCCTCTCCCGGCGGCTGCCCCGCGCACCATGCGCGCCATGCCGAGCGGTAGGCGGCCTCGAGGGCCCGCGTGAATGCCGCGACGTCGCACAGGGGCGAGGCCGCGACACGCTCGCGCAGGCCGGCGGCGAGCCGGCCCAGCCGCTCCGGTTCGAGTGCCAGGCGGGCGGCGATCTCCGTCATCCCCGCGGCATCGCGGGCGACCAGCTCGTCGAGCCCCGCGGTGCGCAGGATCGCGGCCGACTGGCGCGAAATGATGGTGTCGCCTTCGACCGCGACGACGGGGCGCCCCATCCACAGCGCCTCGAGCGTGGTGATGCCGCCGTTGTAGGGGAAGGTGTCGAGGGCGATGTCGATGCCACCGTACTGCTCGAGCATTTCCGGATGGGCCGAGGTGCCGCGCAGCTCCACGCGCGCCATGGGCAGGCCGGCCGCGGCGAAGCGCTCCGCGTGCTTCGTGCGCTCGCGTTCGTCGCCCAGGGCGTCGTTCTTGATCACGAGCTTCGCGCCGGGAACGCGCGCGAGCAGTTCCGCCCAGGCGCGCACGACGCGCGGGCCGATCTTGGCGTTGCGGTGAAACGCGCCGAAGACCAGGGCCTTGCCGCTTGCGCCAGGCGGCGGCACCGGCTCCGGAGCATACGCGGGCGCGGCGTAGCAGAAGCGCAGCGGCGCCACGCGCAGGCATCGCTCGGCGAACTGCTGCGGCCCGCCCGGTGGCGTGTGCAGGGCGTCCGTCACGATCGCATCGATCGCCCCGCAGCCGGTGGTATCGAAGTAGTCGAGCCAGGTGAGCGCCACCGGCGCGGGCTTGCGGGCAAGGGCGGCAAGGCGGTTGCCCGGCGTGTGCCCGGCGAGGTCGACGACGATGTCGATTCCGTCGTCCCGGATGGCCTGCGCCAGGGCATCGTCGTCCAGGGCCCGCGTATCGCGCCATCCCGCGGCCCGGGCGCGGATCCGCCGGGTCACCTCGTCTTCGGCGACGTCTTCGGCATAGCAATGGAACTCGAGTTCGCCCGTGTCGTGGCGCTCGAGCACGGGAAGCAGCAGGAACGCGACGGACGACTGGTTCAGGCGCGGCGAGACGTAACCCACGCGCAGGCGCCTGTCGGGGTCGCGCGCATTCCCGTGCGGAGCCGGCGCGAAATCCGGTGCGTGGCGCCGCGCCCAGTCGCGGTGTGCGGCAAACACAACGACCGGGCTCGCGCCTTCGTCCGCGTGAAGCGCGAAGAGGGCGCGGCTGCCGTTCGCGGCGGCGTGCGCGGGATCGCGGCCCTCGGCATCCCGGAACGCGGCGATGGCGTCGGTGGTGTCACCCACCTGCATGAGCGCGTCGCCCAGGCGGCTCGCCGTCATGGCGCCGGCACCCGCGGCGAGCGCGTCGCGAAACGACTGCGCGGCGCGCAGGTAGGCGCCCGCCTGCGCGAGCAGGCGCCCCGCGAGATCGAGCGCATCGGCATTGCGTGGCGAGAGACGAAGGCTCTCCCGCACGGCGGCGAGCGCGTCGTCCCGGGCTCCGCGTGCGGCGAGTGCCCGTCCGAGGTTCAGCCAGGCGACCGCGCTCGTGGGCTCCAGCGTGCGCGCCCGGCGAGCGGCGGCCTCCGCGTCGTCGACGCGACCCAGTGCGAGCTCGGTGATGGCGATGTTGTTCCAGGCCCGGCCGTCGTCGGGGCGCAGTCGCGCGAGCGCGGAGAAGCACTCGAGGGCGCCCGCCATGTCCCGCTTGTCGAAGAGCAACTCGCCGAGGAGCGTGAGCGCCGGGGCCAGGGCCGGAGCGAGGGCGAGGCAGGCGCGCAGGGCGCCTTCGGCACCTTCGCGATCACGCAATTGCAGCAGGAGCACGGACTGCTGCAGGCGGGGCTCGGGCCGGTCCGGGAAACGCTCGGCGAGCGCGCGGCACTCGTCGAGCGCTCGCGCCTCGAATCCGCGCCGCGCAAGGTCCAGGGTCCGGGCGCAGCCCTCGCGCACCTCGTCGTCGATTGATGCCTGCGCCATCAGGTCGTCTCCGGCCGCAGCGTGCCGGGCTTCCACTCGTGGGCGAGGCGCACCAGCCCGTAGTCGCGCGTGCGGCCGGTGACGACGATCTCCCGCTCGACCGTGTCGAAAAGGCGCAATCCTTCCGGATCGAGCGCGTGGGCGCGCACCGTGTACTTGCCCGGCAGGATCGGCAGCGCGGAGAAATGCGCGGCGAATGCGAAGTGGCGCTCGTCCACGCGGTGGGGAAGGTATCCGCTGTCGTTGGAATGGGCGCCGTAGACCGGCGTGCCGTCGGCGCGAACGATGCCGAAGAGCAGGACCGGCGCCCTGCCGTCGGGGCTCCACGCGAGGCCCTGGAGCACCATGTCCTCGCCTGCCGCGAAGATCTCCGTCGCGGTTCCATCGGCCCGCTCCGTGCGCATGGCGCGGATCAGGGGCTGGAGCCCCTCCGCCGCCCGCGGCGCCGGGGCACCGGTGCGGCTCTTCTCCTCGTGGTACGTGAGGTACTCGCGGGTCACGTCGAAGCTGTCGCCTTCCAGGCGGACCGCACCTTCGTGGAGCCACATCGCGCGGGTGCACAAGGTCTGCACGTGGTACATGCTGTGCGAGCAGAGCAGAAGCGTCCCGCCGTCTGCCAGGTAGCTCTCCAGCCAACGGATGCACTTCTTCTGGAAGGATTCGTCGCCGACGGCAAGGACCTCGTCGGTGATGAGGACGTCGGGCGTGAGCGCCGTGGCCACGGCGAAGCCCAGCCGCACCGCCATGCCCGAGGAGTAGTGCTTGATGGGCTCGTCGATGTGCGGGCCGATGTCGGCGAAGGCGATGATCGCCTCGACCTTGTCCCGCGTCTCGCGCCGCGAGAGCCCCATGAGGGCCGCGGCGAGGAAAATGTTCTCGCGCCCGGTGTACTCGGGATGGAATCCGCTTCCCAGCTCCAGCAGCGCGCCGATCCGTCCGGCCACGCGCACGGTGCCCGCCGAGGGCTTTACCACGCCGGCGATGATCTTCAGGAGCGTGGACTTCCCCGCGCCGTTCTCGCCCACGAGCCCCAGGGACTCGCCGCGGCGGATAGTGGCGGAGACGCCGTGCAGGGCGCGAAAGCGCGGGATGTCCGCGCGGCCCGCGAGGAGGCCCCAGAGCGTGCGCAGGCGGTCGCCCCCGGCGCTGACCTTCGGGTAGTCCTTGCCCACGCCCTCGAGCGCCACGAGCACGCCCGCTTCGGCACTCGCGACGGCCTGCTTCACCCGGGCGAAGGGCCGGCTCACAGGAAGTCCTCGAAGTGCGGGGACAGGCGCTCGAAGAACTTGAGGCCGGCCCAGGCCACCACCAGCGCGATCACCCAGAGCCAGAGATCCGCGGGCACGAGCCCGCCGCCGGTCAGCAGCACTTCGCGCAGGCGCTCGGCCATCCCGGTGAGGGGGTTCGCCGCCATCCACGGTCGCATCGAGTCGGGAACGAACGCCATCGGGTAGAGGATGGGCGTGCCGTAGAAGAGCACGGTGAGGCCGATGGAAACCACCTGCCCCACGTCCTTCAGCAGGGTCTGGAGCGCAGCGAGAACGGCAGCCACGCCGACCGCGGCAATCGCGAGCGGCGCGAGGAAGGCGAGCGTGAGCGGCGCGCGCAGGAGGTGGATCGGCTCGCCGAGGGCCGCGAGCACCACGAGGACCGCGATGAATCCCAGGGCATGGACCGCGAAGGAGGACAGGACCGCGGCGTAGACGAGCAGTGCGTGCGGAAAGGCGACCTTGCGGATCAAGCCCGCGTTGGACTGGATCGACTCCATGCCGCGCGTCACGCCCTCCGAGAACATGATCCACGGCCACAGCATCACGGCCGCGAAGGCCGTGTAGCTCGCCCCGCCCGCACCGGCGGGCAGCTGCACCCGAAAGACCGTCGTGAAGATGAACGCGTAGACCGCGAGAAGCGCCAGTGGGTGCAACAGCGCCCAGGCGGCGCCGCTTACCGAGCCCGCGTAACGCGTGCCGAGCTCGCGGCGCAGGAACGACGCGAGGAGCCACCGGTGGGTGTAGGCGGTGGCGGGCATCGCTGGATCACTTGCGCACAGGTGGGGCGGGTTGAGCGGATTCGGGCGCGGCGCCGGAGGGCGACTTGGATTTCAGCTCCTCGGCCGCGCGGCGCTCCAGCTCCTCGCGTTGCTTGCGTTCCAGCTCCTCCCGCGGCACTTCCGTGCGCAGCGCGGCGATCGCGGGCGCGTTCCACTTCGTCTCGGGGCTGCGGCGCCACCGGTCGAGGAGCTTCAGCGACACGTCGCTGCGCAGTCGCGCGCGCTCCTCGTCGATGATCGCCGCCTTCACCTCCTCGAACTTGCGCTTGAAGGAGGGCTTGAAGCCGGTGCGTTTCACGAGGTGAACGCCGCTGTTGGTCTCGATGGGCTGCGAGATCTCGCCGTCCGCCTTCATCCGGAACGCGACCGCAGCGATACGGTGGTCGATCTCCTTTGCCGTCACCGCCCCGAGCCGGCCGCCGTCGCGCTTGAAGCCGGGGTCGTCGGAAGTCTGCGCCGCCAGGGCGAGGAAATCCTCCCCGGCAAGGGCCCGGGCGCGAATTTCCTTAGCCCGCGCGAGCGCCATTTCCTTCGTGCGCCCGGTGAGCCCCACAAGGATATGCTGAAGCTCGACTCGATCCGGGCTCCGTGTAGCGGGCCGGCCGGGTGAGGTAGAGCTCGCGGGCCCTGGCCTCGAGGATATCGGGCACTGGCGCCGTGCGCTCGAGGTGGGCGACGTACTGCAGCGCGAGAAAGGCGTCCATGTGCTGCTGGATCCTCCGGGCCAGCGCGGGATCCTGGTCGATGCCGGCCTTGCGCGCCTCCCGGGCGAGGATGCGGTTGGTGAAGAGGAGGTCGACCACCTTGTTGTTGCGCTCGCCGTCGGCCTTCGCCTCGACGCGCAGCTCGGGCGGCACGCGCTCCATGAACGCTTCGAAGTCGGCGTCGGTGACGACGATGTCGCCGCTCGTCACGAGCGGGGTCTCGGCCGCGGCGAGGGGGGCCACGGCGAGCGTGGCGGCGGCGAGGAGGGCATAGAGGGACTTCATGGGGACTCCTATCGTGCCAAACAAAAGGCCCGCATGCGCGGGGCATGCGGGCCGAGGGGAAAAGTGACGCTCAGTTGAACTGCACGTAGATCGGGCAGCTCGTGAACTGGCAGCTCGGCACGCCGGGCGCGCTGGGCGGGTTCGGCGTCGGCCGTTTGATCTGGCGGAAGTTCAGGTACACCGTCGTCGTGCCCAAGGGCAGCTCGCACACCGGCTGGTACCAGGGGATGGACGGGGGCTTCGGGCCGATGGAGAACTTCATCGAGCCGCCCGTGTACTGCGTGTGCTGGGCGCAGGCGCCGATCGCCGGCGTGAAGTCGCCCGGGCAGGCGGAGAGCGTGAAGTGGACGTCCGCCTGGTCTCCCGTGGACGAGGTCTCGCTCACCACGACGGAGACGATGCCGTCCGCCCCGATGAACTGCGGGGTGGGCATGATGGACACGGCGCCGGTCTCGTTCTGCTTCACCTGGCTTGCGATGGTCTGGCCGCCGCTCCAAGGCACTGTGTAGGTCGCCGTCGTGGTGCAGCCCGTCGGGACCGACACGGTCATCACGTTGAGCGTGGTGATGCCGAGGCTGCCGGTGTGGCCGGGAATTGGCGCGCCGACCTCGACGGGAGCAAGAAGTTGGACGCCGAGGTTCGCCGGCGGCGTTACCCCCGCGGGCGCGGTGGCCGGAGGCGTGAAGGTGATCGTCTGCGAGGCGCCGCTGCCGGCCGGGAAGGTGATCTTGCCCGAGTTAGGGGTACCCGCGGTGATCGGTGGCGAAAGCGTGCCGCCGCCCGCGAGCAGCAGGCCGGTACCGTCGGTCAGCGTACCGCCGATCGCGAACGGAACATCCCACGCGCCGACCGTTCCGCCGGTGCGCGTCACCGTGAGGGACGCCGCGCTGCCGCCGAAGAAAGCGGTCGAGGTTCCCGAGGAAAAGGAGAAACTCACGGGCGCGTTCGGGTCGACGATGCTCACTGCGTGGCTGGCGGGGGACCCGGTGGCGGCGTTGGTCGCCGTCATCGCTACGTTGCAGCTAAAGCCAGACGCCCCGCCTGCCGTCAGCGTGACGGGGGTCGGGGTGGGCGTCGACGTGTCACCCGTGAAGGTGATCGTGCTCTGGCTCAGAAGGCAGTTGCCCCCGCCCGTAACACTGAGGCTCGCCGTCGCGGTGCTGGCGCCCGTCGTGACGCCGGTGCGGGTCACGGTGAAATTCGTCGTGCCATTCGGCGCGAGGCTCGTGGCGGTGCCCGCGAGGTTCAGCGCGAGCGTGCCCTGCTGCGGCGTCGAGCCGCCGGTGCAGGTGAAGTTGAAGTTGCCGATGGTGTCGCCGGTGAAGCTTCCGTAAGTACAGGAGGTAGTGCCTCCCGTCAGGGTCACGGTTCCCGCCGTGGCGGTCGTGAACGGCACGAACCCCGCGGCGATGCCGAGGGTTGCCGCGAGTGCGGCGCCCAGGCGGCGCGGGTTCAGGAATCGAATCAAGCTGTGCATGGAAATCCTTTCAGTGCATCGGGTATCGGAGGCAGCGCCGCAATCATGGCTCTTGGTGGCCTGCCCGTAGCCCTCCCGGCACGGGACTTGCGTGTCCGCGCCGATTATATACGCAATGATGCCCCGGACCGGCCGCCGGGGTCTGCCGAATAAACGGCAAAAAAACGGGCAGACCGAAGTCTGCCCGTCGATTGCTGCAAGGAAGGGGGCCGGAAAGCCGGACCCCGTCCTCATCGCCACCGCGTTACGGCCGCGGCTGGATGTTGTCGATGTAGTTGTGCGTGAACAGGCTGCCATAGTTGCCCTGGCAGGAAGCGGCGGCGCAGGTGAGCGTGCCGTTGTTGAACGTACGCGCCATGAAGCCCGTGACCGGCAGGCCCAGGAAGGTCTGCGCGCCGGCGGCGGCAGCGCCCGTGCCGATGTTCAGGGTGAACGAACCCGCCTGCGACACGAGGCCGACCAGCGAGTTGGCGCCCGTGAACGACAGGTTGGCCCAGCCGTTCTGGTAGCCGGACGTCACGTTGACCGCCAGCGCGTTCGTCGAGCCCAGGACGCCGGAAGACGTGCCCGTCGGGTTGTGCGTCTGGCCGGAGCGGATGCTCAGGACAGTCGATTCCCAGCACAGGCCGGCCACGAGGGTCGGGGGCAGCGGCGAGAAGTCGCCACCGGCGGCCGTGGCACCACGCTCTTCACGGTTGAAGAACTGGAAGCCGAAGGACTCGCAGGAACCCGTCGCCGTGAACTTGTTGGTGAACGGGGCAGCCGCGGCGGCCGTCGTCACGTAGAAGCGCTTGGTCGGGAAGGTCATGACCCAGTCGGTGTTCGACTTGGTGCCCGCGTCCAGTACGTACTCGTTGATGACGTTCTGGTGCATCATCGTCGCGGAAACGGCGTCGATGCCCGCCAGCCAGCCGGACGTGTAGGAACGCGTGCCGGTCGCGGACGAGGTCACCACGATGCTGACCGGGTCGGCTTGGGAGAAGTTGCCGACTTCCGAGCCGATGTCCGTGTAGATGTCGGCGACGGTGACGTTGCCCAGGGCGATGGCGTTGTAGCCGGAGTCCGAGCCGTTGTTCACGTTGATCAGCGTGCCCGTGCCGGACAGGCCACCCGTCGGGGGAGCGCGGTCGGCGAGCGGCAGTGCGTTCGGGCCGGGGCCACGGACGCCCGTGCAGGTCGGGACGTTGGTCGCGGCGGCGTGCGTGATCGCAACCAGGGACGGGCCGATGACGGTCGCCATTTCCAGCATCTCGACGTAGCCCTCGCGGGTACGGGCGAGCGTGGTGCCGGCCGCGTCATCGAACGTGCCGGAGTACTGGAAGTTCCGGAAGTCGACGCCCGTGGCGGGGATCGCGGGGTTCGTGCAGGACACGTCCGCGGTGACCAGGCGGCCAGGCGAGGCGTCGGTGGCGTCGGCCGGGACGATGGCGCCGGTCCACACGTCGTTGGGCGACAGGTAGAGGTTGAAGTCAAGAACTTCTCGGGAGTTCTTGCCCTCGCGGAAGCGGACCTTGACGACCTTGCCGGTCGCGGTCGTGTTGACGACCGACACATACGTGTTGAACGCCGTGCCGTCGACGGACTGGACGGTGTAGTACGGGAAGATCAGGCCCTGGCCGAGGCCGTTCGGGTCCTGATAGACCGCTTGAGCCGAACCAACGCCCAGCCCCGCGAAAACGGCGGCGGCCAGCGCTTTTCTTTTGAACGTGTTCATGTTCTGGGTTACTCCTTTGGTGAAGATGAAAGTGATCACTTTATTAGAGGATACAACGGGCGAGATTCTATCCCAGTCACCCGGGATTTACAAATGCATCCTGCCTTCCGGACCGGGAGCCGTTACAGCCCCCGAAAATCAACCTTTTTGAACGTACCACCAGTTCCCTTCCATGCGGATCCAGGTTTCCCGGATCGGCGTCCGGACCTGGCTTCCCCGGTGCTGGTACTCGATGCTGACGATGGCCTCGCAGGCATCTTCCGCCGGGCACTCCACCCTCTCCACCCGGGCCGCCTTCCAGAAGCCCACCCGCATGGACCGAATGAAATCCTCGTAACTCAACACCGCCCGACTGGCCGGGCTGTAGAACCGGTAGGCCTCTGCCATCTGGTTCTTCAGCAGGACATCCCAGCGGGCCTGGGCCCGCTCCAGAACAATCGACTCGCGGCTCTTTTCAGCCACCGCGACACTCCCTGTCTGGCTTGCGCACCCGGCCAGGCCGGAAACAAGGGAGACCGCGAGAATCCGAATCAAGCGCCCGGTCATCACCGGGGTACCGCCAAAAATACGTGCCTTCACGACCAACTCCCGTCAAAGACTATTCAAATTCAAAAGGGGCGTCAAACGAATTCTGCAGATTTTTACAACACTGTATCGTATTTGCAACACTCGTATCTATTACGCCCAATCAATAGGTTATACGTTAATGCTACAGTGAAGTATCAGAAAAAAGCGAGCCGGGGCAGACGTGGGGGCCGGCTTGCCTTCTAGGGCCGGCCTGCTCCTGCCGGCGCCCGGGATTCGGGGATAGCCGGGAGCAACCCCTCGAGCGAGGGCATCTTGCGGCGAAGCTCCTCGGTTGCCTCGGCTGCCTGGCGAACGTTGGTGATCACCACGGGCCGGATGAGCAGTATGGTCTCGGTGCGGCGCTTGACGATGCTCTGCGTCCCGAAGGCCGCCCCGAGTATCGGGATCTTGGACAGGAGGGGGATCCCGGAAGTCGAGCGCGTGTTGTCCTCCCGGATGAGACCGCCGAGCACGATGGACTCGCCGGAGCCCACGACCACCGTCGTCGTGGCGGTGCGCTGGCTGATGTCCGGGTTCGCGCCGGCGACGGAAGCGGCCCCGGGGACGCTCACCTCCTGGCTCACCTCCAGCGTTACCTGCCCGCCGGAATTGATCCGGGGCGTGACGGACAGGAGAATGCCCGTTTCGATGTACTGGAAGCTGTTGATGAGTCCGTTCGTGGTGCCCGAGACGGTCTGCTGCTGCGTCTGCACCGAGATGCGATCGCCGATCTTGATCTGCGCTTTCTGGTTGTCCAGCACCATGAGTTGCGGCGTGGCGAGCACCTGGAGGCGTCCGTCCTTGCCCAGCGCGTTGAGGACGGCGCGCACGTCGCCACCCAGGCTGTTGATGAGCTGAAGCCCGGAGAACCCCGGCACCGCCCCGGCAGGCGTGGTCGGCAGGCCTCCCAGGTTGAGCGCCCCGGAAGTCACGCTCGCTTCGCCTACGCTGCGCCCGGTGAGGAACCAGTCGACCCCGAACTTGAGGTCGTCGGAGAGGGTGACTTCGGCGATCGTCACCTCCACCAGCACCTGCCTCGGGATCACGTCGAGTTTCACGAGCGCGGACTCGATGATCTCGTAGTCGGTCGGCGTGGCGAGGACGAGGAGCGCATTGTTGTCCTTGTCGGCGATGACGCGAACTTCGCTCGACACGTTCGTGACCGTGCCGGGAATGGCGAAGGAGGCGGCAGCCGGCTGCGCTGCCCCCGGTTGCGCGGCCCCTGTTGCCGGCGCGGCGCCCGGAGCGGGAGCCGTGCCTATCTGGCCCGGACGCACGCCGGGCGCGAGGCTCGGCGGCGAAATCGTCGTCGTGGTGCGCTTGGTGAAGAGCTCGCTCACCAGGTTGGCGAGGTTCTCCGCCTTGCCGTTCCTCACCGTGTAGACGAAGAGTCGAGTGCCACCCGCCGTTCCGCCGATCTGGTCGAGCCGCTCCATCCACGATCGCGCGTTCTCGAGGTAGCGGGGCTGCGTGGTCACGATGAGAAGCGAGTTCAGCCGCTCGATCGGGATCACCCGGACGAGGCCCGCGAGCGGCCCGGCCGCCGTGGCGCCGAACACCTTGTCCAGGTCGGCCACGAGCGCCTTCACGTCCGCGCTCCTCACCGGGAAGATGCCGATGGAGAAGCCCGCGAGCCAGTCGACGTCGAAGAGCTCGATCGTGTCGAGGAGGTGGCGAAGCTCCTTCTGGTTGCCGGCGAGAATGACGAGATTCCTCACGTCGTCGATGCGGACCGTGTTCTCCGCGGCGAAGGGCTCGAGGAGCTTAGCCATCTCCCTGGCGCCCACGAACTTCACCGGCACCACGAGGACGGAATAGCCCTGTGGAACGGGAGCGGACACCGCGCCGAGCTGGGGCGAGATGGAACCGCGCACGGCGGAAATCGGCAGGACCTTGAAGATGCCGTCCTCCTTCACCACCGCCGCGTTGTTCTGCCGAAGCAGCATCTCGAGCGTGGGCAGCAGGGCCGAGCGCGGGATCGGCTTGATGGTGCGGAAGGTGACGTTGCCGGTGACGCCCGGGTGAACGGTGTAGGACTCGCGCAGGTAGTCGCCGAGAATCACTTTTGCCGCCGAGCGTACGTCGAGCGCCTCGAAATTGAGGCTCGCCTCCTCCGGCCCGGCCGGGGCTGCGGCGCCGGAGGCTTGGTGTTCACGAACGTGCCCGAGCCGGGAAACACGCGCGGTTTCTCGGGCACGACCGCAGTCTGGGCCGGGGCCTGCGCGAATGCGGGAGGCGACTTCGGGCCGAACTCGGCCGGCGCGCCTTCCGGCAACCTCGCGTTCGGATGGGGCCCCGGGAGCAGCGAGCACGAGGACACGGCGATCGCCAACGCGATCGCTGCGCCTCGGGCACGGCAAAATGGGCTGCGGATCAAGGCTGCTCCGGGTTCAAGGGCGACAGCTCGGACAAAGGGCGACATTCTGGCACACTCAATTCTGCGGTTGCGGGCGACGCACCGCGCGGCGGCGCGCGATGATCTCTTCGGGTGTCATGGCTGCCGATCCCGGGCTTGCCATGGGCGGCGTGACCGCCAAGCCTCCCGGGGCCATGCGCGCGCCGAGTGCCGCGCCCGGCACGCCTCCGACCATCCCGGGAATGCCTGCGGCAGCGGGCGCGGCCGGAGCCGGCGATCCGGCAGGAGGCGGCGCGGCATGGGCCGCTGAAGAGCCGAACGGCCCCCTCTCGACTGCCGCGGCGGCGTTGACCGCCCCCTTGTTGACCAGGAGCGCCAGGGTTTCCGTGTCGTCGCCGGCCTTCAGCACGACCTGCTCGGCGGAAATCTCCGCGAGCGTCATTCCCAGGATCTCGCCCCCCTTCTCGACGCGGTGCACCGTGCCCGTGGCGACATCCTTCAGCATCGCAATCGACAGTGCTCCGACGAGCGTTGTTCCCTGGAGCACGAGCTGCCCTTTCTTCATCGTGCCCGGGCCCGCGCCGACCGCCGCGGGGGCGGAACGCCGGCCCGGCACGAAGAGCGGGCGCTCGACCGTCTGCGCTCCCGCCAGGGTGTCCTGCTGCAAGCGAAAGGCCGGCAGGAGCCGCGCCTCGGCTATCCGCGCAGGGCCGCGCGGGCCTTCGCCCGCCGTGGGGCGGCCGAACTGGTCCTCGAGCACCAGGACACCCACCAGGACAAGCGCGATGGCCGCCCAGAAGAGCGGCAGGAAATGATCGGGTTTCCTCATGAGCGACATGATCATCCCGCGATCGCGTAAGCCGAAATGTCGAGCTGGATGAACATCTCCGGTTCCATCCCGGGCGGCGGCTTGTACCCCGGCGGCACTTGCGCGCGCACCATGAGCGAATCCACGAACACGTACGGTTCCGACGACTCGAGCGCGAGCAGGATCTTGCGCAGGACCGGCGTGCTGGCGTTCAGCTGGAGGGTAACCGACACCTGCCGGAAACGCCCCTCGTCGCGCGGCTGGCCGACCTGCACGCTCACGATGCGTCCACCGGCCGCCTCCACGAACTGGCGCACGCGCTCCTGCATCTCCGCCGAGGAGAGCGAAGCGGCGGATGTCTTGAGGAAGTACCTGCGGCTGTCCATGGCCCGGACGGCCACGAGCTTGCGCTCGAGCGCCGGCCTCGCCGCCGCAAGCCTTTCGTAACGCGAAAGGCGCCGGTCCAGGTCATCCAGCGCCGCGTCGTAATGGCGGTGGGCAAACCAAATCGGCAGTGCGACGACCAGGGCGAGCAGGGCGACCGCCCCCGCGAGAAATGCGAGCGCCGCCTTGCGGCGCTTTTCCGGTGTCCACCCCAGGATGGCTCGCACGGCTACCCTCTCCTGGCCGGAGCCGCGGCGGGCGGGCTGCCCCCGGCGGGCTTCGCAGGCGCCACCCCGGTCGCAGGGGGCGGGACAGCGGGTACCGCAGCCGGCTGCGTGGCCGCCGCCGGGGCCGGCGGAACGCCGGAACCCGGCGGTGAAGCGATGGGTGGCGCAGCTGACGTGCCCGAAGGAGACGCGGTGGCGGACGGAGAGGCGGCGGGAGCGATCGGTGCGACCGGCGGCGGCACAGGCGAAGCCGGCGACGTGCCGGCGCCCGGTTCCACCAGCGCCGACTCGGGGATCGGATCGGGCAGCGGCCGGGCCTTGATCTCCGCCGACAGCAGGAAACGTTCGGTGTTGGGGGTGACTCCCTTCGTGAGCGGGGACTTGAAGCCCGCATTCGACAGGGATCCCGATTGCTCGAGCACCTCGATCAGCTGCGACGAGGAGCCGGTCTCGCCCGCGAGCTGCACTTCACGCACCTTCTGGTTCGTCTTCACGTCGAGCTGCTGCACCCACGTGGTGTCCGGGAGCAGCCGCGAGAGATCCTCGAGGAGCGCGACCGCGGGCTGCAGGCTCTGCTTCCGGGCTAGGACGAAGTTGTGCTCCGTGGCGATCTTCTCGATCTCCTGTGCCACGCGCTCGGCCACCTCCGCGCCGGCCTTCGCGCTTTCCATGCGGGGGTGCAGGGCGATCACCGCCTCGCGCTTGAGCCAGAGCGGATACACCAGCGCGGCCGCGGCCAGCGCCGCCGCGACGACCGCAAGCACCCGGGCGGCAATCGCCGCACGCGACGTGGCAGGCCGATCGCGCCTTTCCGCGGGCAGGAGATTGAGCGGCACCGACGCGGAGGCGATGTCGTTCATCACGCCCACTCCCACGACCGCGGCGCCGAACTCGCGCATTTCGGCGAGGCGCGCTTCGACAGGCGCCCGCTCGGTGACCGCGAGTGAGGCTGATGCGCTGCGACGCGGCGTCGCGTCCGGTGACCCGATAGTCGAACCACGCGCGCTCGGCGGCAAGCGGCGTGAGCCGGTCGAGATCGAATCCGATCGCGTCGCGAAGCGCCTCCTCCACGGCAAGCGGCATGGCCGCGTCGCGAACCAGCACCGCCTCCGGAGGCAGCACGAGCCAGGCGTTGCCGGCCGCTCCCGGCTCCTCGGTGAGGAGTCTTCGAAATGCGGCGCGGCGTCCCGCGGAATCCAGCGAGGCGAGGTTCAGCCGTCCGGCCTGCACCAGCCGCCCGGCCACGGGCCGAAAGGCGCGCCATTCGTCGCCCTCCGCGCACAGGTAGGCCACGTCGCGGAATGCCAGTCGCTCCCCCCAGCCGGCGGGCAGGAAGGCGGCCAGCTCGCCGCGCCACCAGCGCAGGAAATCGGCCACACCCGTGCGCTCGGCCGCGGCGACAAGAGGTGCGAACACGGAATCGGCTTCAGCGGCCAACGGGGGCTCCCGGCTCGGCGACGTCCGCCTGCGCGTCGCGGTCGCGTGACACCTCGCGCCAGGCGAGGAATGCGCTCGGACGGCGAGGAAACTGCGGTGTCAGCATGGCGACCGCCTCCCGGGAGACGCCCATGCCCCCGCCGAGCGCCACGTCGGCTCGGATGGTGACGGCGGCAACCTGCGCGTAGCTGGCATAGGGTCCTGCGGCGGTGAATATCGGCGGAACGCGTTTGTCGACGCGGGCCGACTCGCGCTCGGCGAGGAAGGCGTCCACCTGCTCCCCGGTCACGCCGGGGATGGCGAGCAGGACCGCACGCGTCGCGAGATGGGGATTCACGCCTGCCTGGCGGGAGTACACGGTGATCATGGGTGCGATGCGCTGGTACACCTCGGGGCGCATGCCGAGGACGAGCTGCAGTTCCTCCGTGGACAGGAAGGGATGGTTGGCGGGCCGCCCCTTGAGACCGGCCTGCGCATAATCGGGCTCCTCGGCGCCGTTGGGCCTCTTGAGGGAATCCTGATCGCGCCAGTCGAGGATCGCGTCGAGCAGTTTCGCGGCCTCCTCTTCCCCCACCCCGGCGGAGCGGAACAACCCCTTGAGCAGTTCGTTGTTCGCCGTATTGATGTCGATTTTAGCAGACTCGTCCGCGAACCTGATCGCCACGCTGGCGCCGTCATAGGTCCATCTGCGGGGGGCGCCGTCGCGCTTCCACACTTCGGGGCCGCCCTGGGGCTTGAAGAGCTCGTAGAGTGCACGCGATCCCGCGGCTTGCGCGATAGCGTCGCCGCGCGCGATGAGGGCCGCGTTTCGCGCCGCGCGCGCATCGGTGCGCATCGCGTACAGGAAGCTCCCGGAGATCACGAGCAGCAGCGTCACCACCCAGATCACGAGGACCAGGGCGACGCCGCGCTCGCGGTGGCCGCTCCCCCTCATCGCCGCGGCACGCAGGTTCGCTGGAAGGACGACTCGTAGCAGCCGGCTTCCTCGCCCAGGCGCAGGGCCACGACCAGGTCGGGCAGGCGGGTGTCGGCCAGCGCGAGCTCGAGCCGCACGTGGGAGGGCGTGCGCTGCGCATGGCTCCATTGGTCGCTCCAGGACGGCACCGCAGCGTCGTTCTCGGCTCCGTAGTACGAGAACCGGGCCGCGCTCACCCCGTCGAGTATGGCGAAGGGCTCGGCCGCATCCACGGCCGAGAAGTCGGTCGCCCCGGAATCCGCGAACTCACGGCGCATGACCAGGCGGCCCCCGGCTTCGCCCTTGCCGGGCTCGTAGGCAAAGGACACGAAGGCGAGGCCGCCACCGCCCAGTTCCGCGGGCCGCATGGAGACGAAACGGACGGCGTCCCGCTCTCCCCGGAAGGCGAGCTTCACCACGAGCGGGTCCTTGAAGCGCCAGGGAAATGCCGCCGTGAGCTCCTTTCTCACGAAGGCTGCCGTCAGCATGACCTGGTCGGCACGGTCGCCACGGCCCGAACCCGCGTCCCAGGCGCGCACCCCCGCCCGAAGGCCCCCGAACAGCATCCCGAGCATCACGGCGAGGAGCGTGAGCGCGACCACGGTCTCCAGGAGCGTGAATCCGTCCACTGCCCGACGAGCGTTCATGGGCGCATCCCGAGCACGAGGGTGGCCAGGCGAACATCCCGGTCGCGGCCATCCGCGGCCCGCCAGGCTACCTTCGACTCCACCCGAAGCAGGCGCACGCGAAGCTGGTACTCGCCCTGCGCTTGCGCCTGGGGGTCCTCCTGCCGGTCGTCGTAAAGGGTGACCGACAATGTCCAGGTGAACGGATCGTCCCGGCCCGTGCTCACGCCCTCGTCGAGACGCTCGGCCGCGGTGTAGCCGGACAGGCGCGACTGGGCCATCATCGCCGCCCTCGCGTACTCGTCCGCGAGCTGCGCGTCGCGAAGCCCGCCGGAGAACACCTGCAGGATCACGGCGAGCGCCACGGCGAAGAGCACGAATGCGGTGAGCACCTCGAGGATCGTGAAACCCGCCTCGCGATCCGGACGTGCCGGCTGGAGCGTCATCTCGTCCGCGACGGGGACTAGCCCCCCTCCTTGATCGTCACGCGGCCCGTGAGCCAGTCCACGTCCACCAGGAACTTCCGCTCTCCCGAGGCGAGGGTCACCCGCCCCCCCGTGGAGCTTCCGTCCGGATAGAAGCGGATGGCGCCGTGCTTGTCGTCCACGATTTCGGACTGCGCGGTGTAGAGCTTCAGGTCGAGGCGCTGCGGGAGCGTGCGCGCCCGCCGGCCGCCGCTCACCTCCATCGACCGGTTCTCGAGATCGAGGGTGAGCGCTGCCGACTCCTGCGTGGCGATCGCGGTGCCGCGCGCGTCGCGCAGGCCCGCCGCCACCGCGCGCGCGGCGCTCTTGAGTTCGGCGCCCGACACGCCGCCTGCATTCAGCCGCACCACCATGGCGTAGCCCGCGGCGACGATCACCAGCACCAGCAACAGCTCGAGCAGCGTGAAGCCGCGCTCCGCCCGGGGTCGAGCCATCAGTTGTGCACGTCCTTGTTGTCGCCCTCGCCGCCTTCCCTGCCGTCCGCGCCCAGCGAGATGATGTCGTAGCCGCCCTTCTCCGCCGGAGAGCGGTAGATGAAATCGCGGGTCCAGGGGTCCTTGGTCTCCTTCGGGTCCTTGAGGTAAGGGCCGTTCCAGTTGGCCACGCCCGCCGGGGCCGTCAGCAGCGCGCCGAGGCCTTCCTGCGTGGTCGGATATCGGCCGACGTCGAGCTTGTAGAGCTCGAGCTGCCCGCCGATCAGGCCGATCTTCGCCTTGGCCACCTCGGAGTTCGCGCGCCCGACGTTGGAGAAGACACGGGGGCCCACCATGGCGAGGATCACGCCGATGATCACGAGCACCATCACCAGCTCGAGCAGCGTGAAGCCGCGGAGCGCGCGCGGCGGCGAAGTTCGGGGGTTTCTGTTCATGGGGACTCCGGAGTTCAGGCGCCCTAGATGGGCAGGTCGTAGATCGAGAGCATCGCGGCGAGGATCGACAGGATCACGGCGCCGACGAGGCCGGTGAGGAAGAGAATCATCGCCGGCTCGAGAAGCGCCAGCGCGCGCTTGACCGCGCGCGCGACCTCCTTGTCGTAGACGTCGGCCACGTCGAGGAGCATCTGGTCGAGCCGGCCCGTCTCCTCGCCCACCTGCACCATGTGCACCGCGAACGCGGGAAAGCGGCGCGTCTCCATCATCGGCTTGGCGAATCCGCGGCCGGTCTTCAGCTCCCGCCCCACTTCGGCCAGGCCCGCCGCCATCCAGGTGTTCTCCATGGTGTCGCGCGCGATCGACAGGGCGTTCACCAGGGAAACGCCGTTGCGCAGCAGCGTGCCAAGCGTGCGCGCGAGCCGCGCGGTTTCCACCTTCGCCGCCAGATCCCCCGCCACCGGAAGGCGGAGCACCCGCCTGTCCCAGCGCAGCTTCGCTTCCGCGGACCGCAGGCTCCGGGAGACGAGAAACACGACCGCCACACCGCCCAGCACGATCGCCCACCAGTAGGCGCGCATGAAGGCGCCCGCCCCGAGCACCATCTCCGTCACCCACGGCAGCGCCTTTCCGCTCTGCTCGAAGATGGGCTCGAACTGCGGCACCACGACCGCCAGCAGGATGATGACCGAGGCGATCGCCACGAGCAGCAGGATCGTCGGGTAGATGAGCGCGGACTTGACGCTTTCGCGCAACTCCTTCGAGCGCTCCATGAATTCCGCGAGCCTTGCGAGCACATCGGCGAGCGCTCCGCCCGCCTCGCCGGCCCGGACCATGTTCACGTAGAAGCGCGAGAAGACGCCGCCCTGCGCGTCGAGCGCCTTGGAGAGCGCCGCGCCGCCGCGCACCTCGTTCCTCACCTTGCGCAGCATCTCTCCCACGCGGGCGTTCTCGGCGAGCCCGACGAGGATCTCGAGGCTGCGGTCCAGGGGAAGGCCCGCCTTGAGGAGTGTCGCGATCTCGCGCGTGATCACCCCGACCTCGTCCTGCGACACGCCGCGGGCGAACAGCCCGGGAGAGCTGCCCCGGCGGGCGACGGCGGAGACCTCCGCGCCTCCGGCCTCGACCGCGCGCAGCGGCGTGTAGCCCATGTCGCGAAGGCGCTCGATCACCCCCTTCTGGCTGGCGGCATCCATCGCACCTTCGAGAACCTCGCCCGCGGGCGTCACGGCCTTGTACTGGAAGACCGGCATGGTCAGTCTTCGCGCGTGACGCGAAGCACTTCCTCGACGGTGGTCACGCCCGCCACCGCCTTGCGAAGCCCGTTCTCGAACATCGATTCCATGCCCTCCTCCACCGCCGCCGCCCGCAGGTCGGTCGAGTTGGCGTGGCGCATGACGAGGGAGCGCAAGCGGTCGGTCATGGGCAGCATCTCCATGATCCCGAGCCGGCCGTGGTAGCCCGTGCCGCTGCAGTGCTCGCAGCCCACCGGGTGGTAGAGCGTCACCTCGCCCGGCGGCGCGAGTCGCGCGAGCCCCATCTGCTCGACCACTTCCGGCAGCGCCCGGTAGGGCTTGCGGCAGTGGCTGCACAGGGCGCGCACGAGGCGCTGGGCGAGGATGCCCACCACGGTGGAGGTGAGGAGGTAGTCCTCCACGCCCATGTCGAGGAGGCGGTTCACCGTGGCCGGCGCGTCGTTCGTGTGCACCGTCGAGAGGACCAGGTGGCCCGTGAGCGCCGATTGCACGGCGATCTCGGCCGTCTCCAGGTCGCGGATCTCGCCGATCATGATCACGTCCGGGTCCTGGCGCACGATCGAGCGGAGCGCGTTGGCGAACGTGAGGTGGATCTGCGGGCGCACCTGGATCTGGTTGATGCCCGGCATCTGGTACTCGACCGGGTCCTCGACGGTGAGGATCTTCACGTCGGGCTGGTTCAGGCGGTCGAGGGCCGTGTAGAGCGTCGTGGTCTTGCCGCTGCCCGTGGGGCCGGTGACGAGGAGGATCCCGTGCGGCTGGTTCAGCGCGGCGAGAAACGCCTCGAGGAGCTTGCCGTCGAAGCCCAGGGAGGCGAAGTCCAGCGGGACGCCGCCCTTGTCGAGGATCCGCATCACGACGCTCTCGCCGTGCATCGTGGGCACGGTCGAGACCCGCAGGTCGATCTCCTTGCCCTGGATGCGCAGCTTGATGCGCCCGTCCTGCGGCAGGCGCCGCTCGGCGATGTCCAGGTTCGCCATGATCTTCACGCGCGAGATCACGGCCGCCGAAAGCCGCCGCGGCGGAGACTCCACCTCGTTCAGGACGCCGTCGATGCGGTAGCGCACGATGAGGCGGCTCTCGAAGGGCTCGATGTGGATGTCGGAAGCCCGGGCCTCGAGCGCGTGGGTGATGAGGAGGTTCACGAGGCGCACGACCGGCGCCTCGGAAGCAAGATCCTTCAGGTGCTCGATGTCGCCGAGATCCTGCTCCTCGTCGCGGGTGGAGATGTCGTCCACGATCTGGCCCATCGAGGACTTGCCGGCGCCGTAAAGCCGTTCGAGGCCGGCGTCGAGTTCCGTGGCAACGGCGAGCCGCGCAATGACGCGCTTGCCGCAAACCATCTCGATCGCCCGCAACGTGAACTCGTCGCCGGGATCGGCCATGGCGACGACGATGCCGTCGTCGGTCTCCCGGAGCGGCAAGGCCCTCGCGTCCCGCAGGAAGCGGTCGGAGACCCGCTCCTCGAGCAGCGGCAGCTCGGGGTACTCGGCCGCGGTGGCCACGGCGATGCCGAGGTTCTCGGACAGGGCGTCGGCAAGGTCGCGGGCCGAAACCAGCCCCAGCCGGCCCAGGATGACGCCGAGCTTCTCGCGCGGTTCCCCCTCCTGGAGGCGCAACGCGCGTTCGAGGTTGGAGGCATCGAGTTTGCCTCGGGCGAGAAGGATCTCGCCCAGGCGGCGCGGCTGGCTCTCGGCAGGCAGGGCGGACATGGGGGAAAAATTATAGCCCAGGGGCATTTCCGATCCCGTGGGACAGGGCGCGGACCGGGGCGTTCCCCTTATCGGGTTCGCTCAGGCCGCCGGCATCCGGGCGAAGCAGGCGTCGAGCTGCTCCTCCCAGGAGGGCGGGGAAAACCCGAAGGTTCTCGCGAACTTGCGGGTGCCGAGGACCGAATACCGGGGACGGCGTGCGGGAGTGGGGAATTCCGACGAGGAGATCGGCATCACGCGCGGGGCGCGGAACCCGGGGCGAGCGCCGGCGCGCTCGAAGATGGCGCGCGCGAAGCCCGCCCACGTCGTCTCTCCCGCTGCGCTGAGGTGATAGACGCCGGAATCCACTCCCTTCCGCGGAATCGCCGCCAGGGCCCGTGCGGTGGCCTGCGCCAGGAAGAGGCTCGTGGTCGGTGCGCCGCGCTGGTCGTCCACGATCCGAAGCTCGTCGCGACTGGCCGCGAGCGCGAGCATCGTGGCGAGGAAGTTGCGCCCGCGCGGCCCGTACACCCAGCTGGTCCGGAAGACGAGGTGCCGGCAGCCGCTCGCGGCGATGGCCTGCTCGCCCGCGAGCTTCGACCGCCCGTAGGCGTTGAGCGGGCCCGTGGCGTCGTCCTCCAGGTAGGGCGTGCGCTTGGAACCGTCGAACACGTAGTCGGTTGAGTAATGCACCAGCACCGCGCCCAGGCGCTTCGCTTCTCCCGCAAGAATGCCCGGCGCGCGGCCGTTCACGTCCTGCGCCGCCCCGGGCTCGGATTCGGCCTTGTCCACGGCGGTGTAGGCGGCGGCGTTGACGATGAGCCCGGGACGATGCGCGCGGCAGGCGGCGACCAGCGCATCCGGGTTCGCAAGGTCGAGCGCGGCATGGCCCAGCGCCTGCAGTTCTCCCAGCGGCGCGAGCGTCGCCGCGAGTTCGTGCCCGACCTGTCCGCCCGCACCCGTCAGGAGGATGCGCATCAGGGGAAGGTCTGCGCGGCCGAAAGCGGCGGCGCACTGGCGTCACCCGGCTTGAGCAGCGGAAGCCCCTCCACGGGCCAGGCGATCGCGAGCGCCGGGTCGTTCCAGAGCAACGAGCGCTCGTGCTGAGGCGCGTAGTAGTCGGTCGACTTGTAGAGAAACTCGGCGAAATCGGAAGTCACGACGAAGCCGTGGGCGAAGCCCTCCGGCACCCAGAGCATGCGGCGATTGGCCGCGGAGAGGCTCACGCCCGCCCACTGGCCAAAGGTGGGCGAGGACCGGCGCAGGTCGACCGCCACGTCGTAGACCTCCCCCGCGGCCACGCGCACGAGCTTGCCCTGGACCTGCTCGACCTGGTAGTGCAGGCCGCGCAGGACATTGCGAACCGACCTCGAATGGTTGTCCTGCACGAAGTCGGGGTCGAGGCCCGTGGCCTCGCGAAAGGCGCGCCGGTTGTAGCTCTCGAAGAAGAAGCCGCGCTCGTCGCCGAAGACCCTGGGCTCGAGGATCAGCACATCCGGGATGTTGGTCGGGATCGCCTTCATCGCGGCCTCAGTACACCTGCCCGCGCAGCATGTCGCGCAGGTACTTCCCGTAGGCGTTCTTCTTCATCGGCTTCGCCAGTCGCTCGACCTGTTCCGCGTCGATCCAGCCCTGCCTCCAGGCGATCTCCTCGGGACAGGCCACCTTGAGCCCCTGGCGCCGCTCGATCGTCTCGATGAACTGGGCTGCCTCGAGCAGGCTCTCGTGGGTCCCCGCATCCAGCCAGGCGGTGCCGCGGCCCATGATCTCGACCCGAAGCTCGCCTTGCTCCAGGTAACGGCGATTCAGGTCGCTGATCTCGAACTCGCCGCGCGCGGAAGGCTTGATCTCCGCGGCGAGATCGAGGACTCGGTTGTCGTAGAAGTAGAGCCCGGTCACGGCGTAGCGCGACTTGGGCGCCGCAGGCTTTTCCTCGATGGATACGGCCTTCCCTTTGGCGTCGAATTCCACGACGCCATAGCGCTCCGGATCCTTCACAGGATAGGCGAACACGGTCGCGCCCTTCGCCCTGCCTGCGGAACGCTCCAGCTGCGCCTTCAGGTCGTGGCCGTGGAAGATGTTGTCGCCGAGGACGAGGCTGCAGGGGTCGCTGCCCACGAAGTCGCGCCCGATGATGAACGACTGCGCGATGCCGAGCGGCTCGGGCTGCACGCCGTAGGAAAGCGAGAGCCCCCAGGACTTCCCGTCGCCCAGCAGCTGCGCGAAGCGATCCACGTCCTGGGGCGTGGAGATCACGAGGATGTCGCGTATCCCGGAAAGCATCAGCGTGGACAGCGGGTAGTACACCATCGGTTTGTCGTACACCGGCAGGAGCTGCTTCGAGACGGCCTGCGTCACCGGGTAGAGCCGGGAGCCGGAGCCCCCGGCGAGGATTATTCCCTTGCGCATCGGCTAAGCCCTCTTCCCGTAGTTCTTCTCGATCCAGTTCCGGTACTCCCCGCTTCTCACCTGCGCCACCCAGTCGGCATTGTCCAGGTACCAGCGGACCGTGCGCGCGAGCCCGCTCTCGAAGGACTCGCGGGGCGACCACCCCAGTTCGGAGCGCATCTTGCCGGCGTCGATCGCGTAGCGCCGGTCGTGGCCCGGGCGGTCTGCCACGCGGGCAATGAGCCCGCGATGGCCGCCCTCGCGGGGGCGCAGCGCGTCGAGCGAATCGCAGAGGGCGTGGACCACGTCGAGGTTCGGCTTCTCCGCGTTGCCGCCGACGTTGTAGACCTCGCCGGGACGGCCCTTCTCCAGCACCAGGCGGATGGCCTCGCAGTGGTCGCCCACATAGAGCCAGTCGCGAACCTGCCGGCCGTCGCCGTACACCGGAAGCGGCTTGGCCTCCAGGGCGTTGGCGATCATCAGCGGCACGAGCTTCTCCGGAAACTGGAACGGCCCGTAGTTGTTCGAGCAGTTGGTGGTGAGGACGGGCAATCCGTACGTGTGGTGATACGCCCGGACGAGGTGGTCGCTCGCCGCCTTGGAGGCGGAATAGGGGCTGTTGGGCGCGTAGGCGGTGGTCTCGGAGAAGGGCGGATCGGTCTCGGAGAGCGAACCGTAGACCTCGTCGGTCGACACGTGCAGGAAGCGGAACGCCTCGCGCCCGGCGCCGTCCAGCGACTGCCAGTGGCCCCGCACGGCCTCGAGCAGCCGGAAAGTGCCGACGACGTTGGTCTGGATGAACGCATCGGGCGCGTGGATAGAGCGGTCGACGTGGCTCTCGGCGGCGAAGTGCACCACGGCCCGCGGGCGATGCTTCGCGAGGAGCCGGCCGACGAGGGCCGCGTCCGCGATGTCTCCCCGCACGAAGTGATGCCTCGGGTCGCCGGACACCGAGGCGAGGTTCGCGAGGTTGCCGGCGTAGGTGAGCTTGTCGAGGTTCACGACCGGCCCCGCCCCGGCGGCGAGCCATTCGAGCACGAAATTCGAGCCGATGAATCCTGCCCCCCCGGTGACGACGATGGTCATTTGCCTGCCTTCTGCATTTCGATGAGCTTGAGGTACTTGTGAAACGTGTTGTTGCAGCCGATCACGACGTGGGCGAAGCCCGGGCCGCCGTCGAGGAATCCCAGCTTGAGGAAGTAGAACTTGAGGAAACGCACGAGGGGGTTCAGGAGGAGCTTCGCATAACCGGCACGCACGCCCTGCCGGTACAGCGCCTGCGCATGCAGCGAAGTGTAGCGGTACTGCTTCGCCATGTAGGTTTCCACGTCCTCGGCGGAATCGTGCAGCAGGTCGCCTTCCAGGCGGCCGACCTCGGCGGTCGTGAGCACCGCCTCGTGGACCTCGTCGTTGGACCAGCTCGCATGCGCGCGATGGAAGAGCCGCAGCGTCCAGTCCGGGTAGCCTTCTCCGTGGGATAGCCAGACGCCGAGAAAGCGGTTGCGGCGCGCCATGCGCCCGGCCTTGAAGCGCTGCTCGGCCAGCGCCTGCCGGATCGACTGCGCGAGGCGCGGCGTGACGCGCTCGTCCACGTCGAGGCAGAGCACCCAGTCGTGCGCCGCCGCCGAAACCGCGAACTGCTTCTGCCGGCCGTAACCCAGCCATTCCTTGCGGATCACGCGGGCGCCGTGCGCCTCGGCGATGCTCGCCGTGGCGTCGGTGCTCCCGGAATCGACCACCAGCACCTCGCCCGCGAAGCCCACGCTTTCGAGGAGCGCGCCGATCTGCGCCTCGGCATTGAGCGCGATGACGGCGACGGTGAGCGGGAGCTTCTCGGATTCGGCGTTCACGGGGCGGCGGCGGGCGAGGGGACCGGCATTTTACCGTGACCCCGGGGCGAGCCTTGGTCCCGGGCATCCCGGGCGTTCTAGAATGCGCCATGCCTGCGCCGCGCGCCCTGTTCGTGAAGCTCTCCTCGCTCGGCGACGTGATCCACCACTTTCCGGCGGTCTCCGACCTGCGCGCGCACCGGCCGGAGATCGCGATCGACTGGGCCGTCGAGGACGCGTACGCGCCCCTGGTTCGCATGCACCCTGCCGTTTCCCGTGCTATCCCCGTCGGTCTGCGTCGCCTGCGCACCGGTTTCCTGGCCCCTTCCGCGTGGGGCGCCCTGGGAGCGTCCCGGCGCGCCTTGCGCGACGAGCGCTACGACTGGATCGTCGACACGCAGGGCCTCCTCAAGAGCGTCGCGGTGGCGCGAACCGCCCGCGGCCCGCTCTTCGGCTTCGATCGCCGCAGCATCCGCGAGCGTGCGGCCGCGCGCTTCTGCGACCAGGGCATCGCGGTGCCGAAGGCCTTGCACGCGGTCGAGCGCAACCGCCGCCTCGTGGGCGCCGTCTTCGGCTATGCGCCGGCCGGACCGCCCGTCTACGGGCTCGTGGCACCCGGGCAGGCGCCAGGGTGGGCCCCGACGGGCGAGTACGTCGTCGCGCTCCACGCCTCGAGCCGCCGCGACAAGCGCTGGCCCGACGACCGGTGGACTGCACTCGCGGAAAGCCTCCATGCCCAGGGAATCGCCGTGGTCTACCCCGGCGGCACCGAAGCCGAGCGCGAGGACGCGGCCCGACTCGCCGCGGCCTGTCCAGGGGCCGGCACCGCCCCTGCGATGACGCTTCCTGAGGCCGCCGGCCTCATGGCGCATGCGAGCGCCGTCGTCGGAGTCGACACCGGCCTCACCCATCTCGCCGTGGCGCTCGGCACGCCCACGATCGGCCTGTACGTGGCGACCCAGCCCGGGCTCACGGGGCTGCACGGCGCCGAACGCGCCGTGAGCCTCGGGGGCCCGGGAAGCATTCCTTCCGTGGACCAGGTGGTGCGCCTGCTGTTCGGTACGTCCCCCACGGCGTGATGGCACGTTTCGCCTACAACGTCCTGCTGTGGCTCGCCCTGCCCGTCGTCCTCGCGCGCCTCGCCTGGCGCGCGCGTCGCCAGCGCGGCTATCTCGAGCGCCTGGGCGAGCGCTTCGGCGCCGTCGCGGTTTCGGGCAGCGGGCAGGTCATCTGGGTGCACGCCGTCTCGGTGGGCGAGACACGGGCCGCTGAGCCCCTCGTGTCGATGCTGCTGCGCGACCACCCCGCCGCCTCGATTCTCCTCACGCACATGACGCCCACCGGCCGCGCAACGGGGAGGGAGATCTTCGGCGATCGCGTGCGGCAAGCGTGGCTGCCCTGGGACCACGGTTTCGCCGTGCGCCGGTTCCTCTCCCGCGCAACACCCTCCTTCGGCGTGCTGCTCGAGACGGAACTCTGGCCCAACCTGCTGCGCGAATGCCATGCCCGCGCGATCCCCGTGTTCCTCGTGAACGCGAGGCTCTCCGCCCGCTCGGCAACCGGATACGCACGGGTCGCCTCCCTCGCCCGCGACGCGCTCTCGCACCTTGCCGGGGTGGCCGCGCAGACCCCCGAGGACGCCGCCCGTTTCGAAGCCCTCGGCGCGCGCGACGTGGCCGTGACGGGAAACATCAAGTTCGACCTCGCGGTTCCGGAAGACATCGAGGCGCGCGGCCTGGCCCTGCGCGCGTGGCTCGGGGCCGGGCGGCGCATCTGGGTCGTGGGAAGCACGCGCGACGGCGAGGAATCACTGCTCCTGAAGGCGATCGAAGCCGCAGATCCGCCACCCGATGTCCTGGTGGTCATCGTGCCCCGCCATCCCCAGCGGTTCGAGGAGGTCGCAGCGCTGCTCGCGGGGGGCGGCGCTTCCCTGCCCCGGCGAAGCCTCGGCGAGCCCGTGCCTGCTGCGGCGCGCTACGCGCTCGGCGACTCCATGGGCGAGATGCTCGCCTACTACGCGGCGGCGGACGTCGTCCTGGTCGGGGGAAGCCTCAAGCCCTACGGCGGCCAGAACCTCATCGAAGCCTGCGCGGTCGGGCGGCCCGTCATCTTCGGGCCGCACACGTTCAATTTCGAGAGCGCCGCGGAAGCCGCCCTTGCGCAGGGTGCCGGGCTGCGCGCGCGTGACGCGTGCGAGGCGGTGGCCATGGCGCTCGCGCTGCTCGACGAGCCGCTTCGGCGCGCCGACATGGGCCGGTGCGCCCTGTCGTTCGCGCGCGCGAACCGCGGTGCGCTGGCGCGCCTCGCCGGTTGGCTTGCGGCGCGCCTGGACGCTAGCCGCGGCCCAGCGCGCGGTTGACCAGTTCCACGTCCGGTTCGGCTAGGGTTCCGGCGGCGGCCTTGAGCCGCAGGGTGTTCAGGATGTACGCGTAGCGGGCCTGCTGGAGGTCGCGGCGCGTCTGGAACACCTGCTGCTGGGCGTTGAGCACGTCCACGCTCGTGCGCACGCCGACATCGCGCCCGAGGATCGTCGAGTCGAGCTGGCTCTGGGTGGAGGCGAGCGCCTGCTCGAGCGCCTTCACCTGCGCTATGCCGCTGGTCACGTTGAGGTAGTTCTGGCGCACCGACTGCGCGACCGTGCGCTGCGTGTTCTCGAGGTCCTGCTCGGCCCTGTCGCGTCCGGCGAGCGCTTCGCGGACCTTCGACTGGGTGATGCCGCCCGAGTAGATCGGCACCGACAGCACGACGCCGACGGAGCCCGTGGTCGAGGCGACGGTGCCGATGCCGGAGGTGAGGTTCGGGTTGCGGGCATGCGTGTAGCTCGCCGAGAGGTCGACGGTGGGGTAGTGCCCCGCCTTGGCGCGTTCCACTTCCTGGCGCGCGATCTCGACCGCGGCACGGGAGACGGCCACCGAGTAGCTCGACCCGGAAGCCGCGCTGACCCATTCCTCGATGTTCGCGGGCTTCGGGGTAGCGAGCGACAAGGGGTCCTTCAGGGGGGTGAGCGCGCCGGCGGGCTTGGCCACGAGCTGCTCCAGGGCGCGCTTCTTCACCTCGAGATCGTTCTTGTCGGAGATCTCCTTGGCCACCGCCTGGTCGTAGCGCGCCTGCGCCTCCAGGGTGTCGACGATCGTGGAAGTGCCGACCTCGAAATTGCGCTTGGCCTGCGCGAGCTGCTCGGAGATCGCCTTCTTCTGTGCCTCCGAGAGTGCCACGTTGTCCTGCGCGAGCAGGACGTCGAAATAGGCCTGGGAGACGCGCACGATCAGGTCCTGCTTCGCCGTGGCGAGAGTGGCCTCGGCCTGGATCACCTGTTGCTCGGCCTGGGAGATGGCGATCCAGTTCTGCCAGCGAAAGAGCGGCTGGGACAGGGTCACGGAATAGGACTGGTTGCCGTAGTTCAGGTCGCCCCCGGTGTCCCGGTCGAGGTTATTCCGGAATGCCGAAGCCGACCCCGTGATGCCCGGCAGGTACCCCGCCTTGGCCTGCGGCAGGCGCTCCATCCCGGCCTGGTACTGCGCGCGGGCGGACTGGAATACGGGATCGCTCACGAGGGCGTCGCGATAGACGCCCAGGAGGTCCGCGCCGTGGGCCGAGAAGGCGAGTCCCGCGGCGGCGAGAAGGAGAATGAGGCGTTTGGGGTTCATGAAGGACTCTCGGTTGGTTGCCTGTGAAGGTTCAGACGCAGCGGGAACGCGATCCGGATTGCGTCCGGCTGCCCCTGCGGGGTGTCAGTACAAGGCCATGCTCCGGTCCAGCGTGCGCGCCCAGGCGTCGATTCCGCCGCTCAGGTTCACCACGTCTTCGAAACCGCAGTGCTCGAGGTAAGCGGCGGCCCGGAGGCTGCGCACGCCGTGGTGGCAAATCACCACCGTCGTGCGTCCCGGATCGAGTTCGCCGGCCCGCGCTGGCAGCTGCGCGAGCGGGATGAGCCGCGACCCCTCGAGGCGGCAGCGCTCGAACTCCCAGGGCTCGCGCACGTCGAGGAGCTGGGCCGGACCTTTCTCGGCCGCGAGCCATGCCTGGAGCTGGGAGGGTCCCATGTGGCGCATCAGAACCGGAAGCGGCCGGGCGCCAGCGCGTTCACGAGGGGCTTCACGAGCGCTTCGAAGACTTCCGTGCGCCGGATGGCACCGTCCGGGCCGCGCTCTACCACGACGGCCTTCATCACCGGCGCGACGCCCACGATCGCGAACAGGCGCCCTCGGGGATTGAGCCGTTCGATGAAGGCCTGCGGCAGTTCCGGCGTCGAGCCGGTGAGCACGATCACGTCGTAGGCGAGCTCCCCCAGGGGCGCCCGCGCGCTGTCTCCCTGCAGCAGGGTGACATTGCCGATGCCCGCGCGCGCGAGGTTCGCGGCCGCTCCCGCGTGCAGGTCCGCGTGGATTTCCGCACTCGTCACCTGCCGTGCGCGGCGCGCAAGGAGCGCCGCCAGGTAGCCCGACCCCGTGCCCACCTCGTAGACCGATTCCTCCGGGCGAACGCCGAGCTCCTGCAGGATCCGCGCCTCCACCCTGGGATGCATCATCGACTCGCCGTGCCCGATGGGGATCTCCAGGTCGGCGAAAGCCAGGGCCGCATGCTCCGCGGGGACGAACTGCTCGCGCTTCACCTCGAAGAAGAGTCCCAGCACGCCGGGATCGAGCACATCCCACGGCCGGATCTGCTGCTCGACCATGTTGAAGCGGGCCTGTTCGACGTTCATGGCAGCCAGGTGAGGTGGGCCGAAAAAGAAGGAATTGTAGCAAAGCGAAACGGGTCATCTTGCCGGCCGGGGCGCCTCAGTCCAGGGTTTCCCGGTAGCGGGTGAGCGCAACGGCTCCCGCGGCGAGCAGGAATGCGGCAAGCGCCGCGACCTCGAAAGCGATGTCGGTCCAGCCATTGCCCTTGAGCAGGATGCCCCGCACGATCCTCAGGAAATGCGTGAGGGGGAGGAATTCCCCGACGACCTGGGCCCAGCCCGGCATGCCGCGGAAGGGAAACATGAACCCCGAGAGCAGCATCGAGGGCAGGAAGAAGAAGAACGTCATCTGCATGGCCTGCAGCTGGTTGCGGGCCAGCGTGGAGAACGTGAATCCGACCGCGAGGTTCGCGGCGATGAAGAGCACCAGGATCGCCGAGAGCAGCGCGAGGCTTCCGACCATGGGCACCCGGAACAGCAGCTTCGCGGCCACGAGTATCACCACGACCTGGACGTAGCCGATGAGGATGTAGGGCACGATCTTCCCCGCCATCACCTCGAAGGGCCGCACCGGCGTGGCGAGCAGATTTTCCATCGTTCCGCGCTCGCGCTCGCGGGTCATGGCGAGCGCGGTCATCATCACCATGGTCATAGTGAGCACGACCCCCATGAGTCCGGGGACGATGTTGTAGGCGGTGATGCCCTCGGGGTTGTAGCGGCGGTGCACGCGAAGCTCGAAGGCGGGCGCGCTCGCGCGCAGGTGGGCGAGCGGGCCCGCGAGGTCCCGGTCGAGGGCGGAGAGATTGAGCGCCTGGAGGGAGGCGAGCGCGTTTCCGGTGGCGGCGGGGTCGGAGGCATCCGCCTCGACGAGCACGACGGGGCGCTCGCCCCGCGCGAGCGATCTCGAGAAGCCCGCCGGCAGGTGCAGCACGAACTGCACCTCGCCCTGCGCCATGAGCGACTCGGCGGCCGCCTCGCTGGCGGGCTGCGCCACCACGCGAAAATAGCCGCTCGCCTCCAGGGATCGCACGAGCGAGCGCGTGAAAGGGCTCGCTTCGGCGGCGACCACCGCCATGGAAGGCCCTTCGGATCCATGTTGATCGCGAAGCCGAACAGCACGAGCTGCAGCACCGGCACGCCGATCATCATCGCGAAGGTGAGGCGGTCGCGGCGCACCTGCATGAATTCCTTCACGACGATGGCGGCGAACCGGCTCCAGGCGAACATGGGCTAGCCCGGCGCCTGGCGGGCTGCCGAGACGGGCTCCGGCGCGCTGCGCATGAGGTGGATGAAGACGTCCTCGAGTCCCGGCTCGATCGGTGTGGCCTTCAGTCCCGGCGGGGCGGTCGCGCGCGCCACGCTCGCGGCCAGCGCGGCGGCATCGGTTCCGCTCACGTGGATGCGCGCGCCGAACGGCACCACCATGTCCGCGCCGGGGGCCGCGCGCAGCTGCGCCGCGGCGGCCGCGAGCCCCTCGCCCTCGATCGCCCAGGTGCTGAGGTTCGCGCCGGCGACCACCTCCTGCGCCGTGCCGCTCGCGAGCAGCTTCCCGTAGGCGATGTAGGCCAGCGCGTGGCAGCGTTCGGCCTCGTCCATGTAATGCTTGCTCACCAGCACCGTCATGCCGCCGTGGGCGAGTTCGTGCAGGTGTTCCCAGAACTCGCGGCGCGCACCCGGATCCACCCCGGCCGTGGGTTCGTCGAGGAGCAGGAGCTTCGGATCGTGCAGCAGGCAGGCGGCGAGGGCGAGCCGCTGCTTCCAGCCGCCGGAGAGCGTTCCCGCGAGCTGGCCGCGCCGCTTCTCGAGCCCGAGCTGCCCGAGCGCCGCGTCGACGCGGCGCCTGCGGTCCGCCATGCCGTAGACGCGCCCGACGAACTCGAGATTTTCCGCGATCGAGAGATCCTCGTAGAGGCTGAAGCGCTGGGTCATGTAGCCGACCTGGCGCTTGATGCTCGCGGATTCGCGCAGGATGTCGAAGCCCAGGCAGGTGCCGCTCCCGCCGTCGGGCGTGAGAAGGCCGCACAGCATGCGAATCGTGGTCGTCTTGCCGCTGCCGTTGGGGCCGAGGAAGCCGTAGATCTGCCCCCGGGGAACCTGCAGCCCGAAACGGTCGACCACGACCTTGTCGTCGAAGCGCTTGGTGAGGCCTTCGACGTCGATGGCGAGTGCGGCCGGTTCCATGGCGATCGCCTACCGGAGCACCACGTCCAGGGGCTGGCCGGGCTTCAGGCCCTCCGCGTGAGCGGGCGGCGGACGCGCCTCGACCAGGTAGACGAGCCTGGCGCGGCTGTCCTTGCTGTAGATGACCGGGGGCGTGAACTCCGCCTGCGGGGAGATCCAGGTCACGCGGGCCGGGATCGGCTCGGAACACCCGTCGCATCGCAGTTCCACCGCCTGCCCGACCTTCACCGCGCCGAGGCGGGGCTCCTCGACGTGGAATCTCGCCTTGATGTTTCCGGGAGGAAGGAGCGTGACCACGGGCTGGCCCGCGCCGACCCATTCGCCGCGGACGAACAGGGTGTCGGTCACCACCCCGGAAACGGTCGCCACCGCCGATTTCTGCTTCAGGCGCCAATCGGCCTGCTCGACGGCTGCGAGGGCGGCGCTCGCATCGGCCTGCGCGGCGCGGATCTCGTCGGGCCGCGCCGCGAGCTGCGCCGTGGCCAGTTGCGCCTCGAGTTCGTCGACGCGCGCGCGATCCCGCGCCACTGCGGTTCTCGCCTCGTCCAGGCGCTGGCGGCTCAGGAACCCCTTGGAAACGAGTTCCTCCTCGCGCTTGAAGTCCGCAATCGAAAGGCTCGCGGCCGCCTTCGCCTGTGCGAGCTGCGCGCGCACGGCGTCGATCTCCGTGGGGCGGCGCGCCTTGCGCAGGTTGTCCAGCCGGGCCTGCGCCTGCGCAAGCCGCTCGCCGGCCTCGCGCCGGACGGCGGCCTCGTTCTCGGCCTCGAGCGCGAACAGCGGAACTCCGGCCTCCACCCGCTCGCCGCGATGCACGTCCAGGCTCACCAGGGTCCCGGCGAACGGCGCGCCGATGCGCACGAATTCGCCCTCCGCGTACCCCTGGAGCACCGCCTCCTGCGGCGCTCCGCAAGCCGCGGCGGCGAGGGCGATCAGGACGGATGCGACGCGTTTCATGGCGCCCCTTTCGTGGGTCCCGGCGGGGCGGCGATCGCCGCCAGCGCGAGGTCGATTCTCTCGTCGAGCGCGGCGTCGGTGAGAATGGCGCCCCGGAGCTGCCTTGCGAACGACGAC
>JADJEZ010000013.1 GCA_016708825.1 Betaproteobacteria bacterium
GCGATGCCGGGCCATCCCGCCGCCCGGACCCACGACGCGATGCGTGCCGCCGGGGCCGCGTCGCCGGCAGGCACGAGCAGGACGGGATTGCCCGCGGCGATCGCGGCGATGGCCTGGCCCAGCATGTCGGGCGCGTCGTTGTCGGCGCCGCCCAGCGCGACGCTCAGCCCGCGTGGATGCGCGCGCCACGCGTTGCGCTCGCCCGTGGGGCCGGGAAGCTCGCGCTCGCGCCCGTCGGCGATGGCCTGCGCGGCATCGCGCGCGAGGGACGGGACGATCCCGCCCACGGCACCGGACAGGGTGGCCAGCACCGCGTTGCGGTCGATGGTCGCGAGTCCCGGCTCGGCCGTGGCGAGCATCGCGAGCGCGGAGGCGAGGTCGGCGGCGACGCCGCCTTCGGCAACGGGCGGCTCGAAGGCCGTCGCGGCCTCCTCGCGGGCCGGCTCGCGCACGAGCGCGCGCAGGTAGCGCGGCCCGCCGGCCTTGGGCCCCGTGCCCGACTTGCCTTCCCCGCCGAAGGGCTGCACGCCGACCACGGCGCCCACGATGTTGCGGTTCACGTATACGTTTCCGGCCCGCGCCCTCGCCACGATGAAGTCGATCGTCGAGTCGAGGCGGCTGTGGATGCCCAGGGTCAGACCGTAGCCGGTCGCGTTGATGTCGTCGACCACGCCGGCGAGCGCCGCGCCCGGAAAGCGCACCACGTGCAGGACGGGGCCGAAGATTTCGCGTTCCAGCTCGCCGAGGGAGGCGATCTCGAAGGCGACGGGCGCGATGAAATGGCCGAGCAGCCCTTCCGGCAGGGGCGTGCGCGCGACCAGTCGCGCGCTGCGCTCGAGGCGGGCGATGTGGGCTTCGAGCCCCGCCTTGGCCTGTGCGTCGATGATCGGGCCGACATCGGTCGCGAGATGCGCGGGGTCGCCCACGCGAAGCTCGCGCATCGCGCGCGAGCATCGCGAGGACGCGATCGGCGATCTCTCCCTGCAGGCACAGCACGCGCAGCGCCGAGCAGCGCTGGCCGGCGCTGTCGAAGGCCGAGGAGATCACGTCGGCCACCACCTGCTCCGGCAGCGGAGGAGTCGACGATCATCGCGTTCTGCCCGCCGGTCTCGGCGACGAGGTTCGGGTTCGCACGCGCGGCGAGGGCGCGGTGGATGCCCTGCGCGACTTCCGTGGAGCCGGTGAACACCACGCCGTCGACGCGCGGGTCCTCCACGAGGCGCGCGCCCACGGTCTCGCCCCGGCCCGGCAGCAGTTGCAGCGCGGGAGCGGGCACGCCCGCCCGGAGAAGCAGGCGCACGGCTCGGCGGCGATGAGCGGGTCTGCTCGGCGGGCTTGGCGAGAACCGGCGTTGCCGGCCGCGAGCGCCGCCGCCACCTGGCCGACGAAGATCGCGAGCGGGAAGTTCCACGGGCTGATGCAGGCGACGACGCCCAGGGGGCTCGCCGAGGGCGTCCTCCCGCGCGCGCACTGCGTAGTAGCGGCAGAAGTCCACCGCTTCCCGCACCTCGCCGATGTCGATGCCGCGCGAGTTGCTCCGGTCGGGATAGAGCGCGGGCGGGGCCGGCACTCGCGGATGCGGGCTGCCGCCGAAGGGCCTCGCGGTGGTGACGGGATCTTCCAGCAGGCGTTCCAGCGGCACCGCGGGATCGACGATCTGGTTCACGAAGGAGGAATTGGCGCCGTTCTCGAGGAGCCGGCGCACGAGATAGGCGAGCAGCGTCTCGTGGGTTCCCACGGGCGCGTAGATCCGGCAGGGCAGAGCGAAGTCGGGCGAGCCGACCACCCGGTCGTAGAGCGTCTCGCCCATGCCGTGCAGGCACTGGAACTCGAAGTCGCGCTGCCCGCCCGCCAGCTCGATCACCTCGCAGAGGGTGGACGCGTTGTGCGTGGCGAACTGCGCGTAGGCGAGGCGGGGCTCGGCGAGGAGCTTCTTCGCGCAGGCGAGAAAGGCGATGTCCGTGTGCGCCTTGCGCGTGAACACCGGGTAGTCGTCGAAGCCGGCGACCTGCGCCCGCTTGACCTCGGAATCCCAGTACGCGCCCTTCACCAGGCGGACCATCAGGCGCCGGCCGCCTCGCCGCGCGAGGTCGAGCAGCCAGTCGACCACGTGGGGCGCGCGCTTCTGGACCGCTTGCACCACGAAGCCGAGCCCGTCCCAGCCGGCGAGATCGCGATCGAGCGCGAGGGATTCCAGGATGTCGAGCGAGAGCTCCAGCCGGTCGGCCTCCTCGGCGTCGATCGTGAGGCCGACGTCGTGGCGCTTCGCGAGCGCCATCAGCTCCTTCACCCGCGGCAGCAGCTCCGCCATCGCCCGGCCGTGCTGGGCGCGCGAGTAGCGCGGGTGCAGCGCGGAGAGCTTCACCGACATGCCCGGCCCGGCGTAAATGCCGCGTCCCGCCGACGATCGGCCCACGGCGTCTATCGCCTCGAGGTAGATCTCGCGATAGCGGTCGGCGTCCGCCATCGTCATCGACGCCTCCCCCAGCATGTCGAAGGAATGCCGGTAGCCGCGCGCCTCCTTGCGGCGCGCCCGCTCCAGCGCGCCGCCGATCGTCTCGCCGAGCACGAACTGGGAGCCGAGGTAGCCCATGGCGGCTTTCGTCGCCGCACGGATCACCGGCTCGCCCACGCGGCCGAGGATCGCGGTCAATGCCCCGTCGAGGCCCCGCGGGCTGGTCCCCGCGCGGGCGAGGCTTCCGGAGACCACCAGCCCCCAGCACGCCGCGTTCACGAAGAGCGATTCGCTGCCGCCCACGTGCGAGCGCCAGTCGCCGCGCGAGAGCTTGTCGCGGATCAGGCGGTCGGCGGTGCGCGCGTCCGGGATGCGCAGCAACGCCTCCGCGAGGCACATGAGCGCGATGCCTTCCTCCGACGACAGGTCGAACTCGCTCATCAGCGCATCGACGCCCGACGCGCCCGCGCGCTCCGCGCGAACGCGCTCGACGAGCGCGCCGGCGCGCGACCGTATGCGGGTGAGGGCGGCCGCGTCGAAGGATGCCGCCTCGCGAAGCGCATCGATCGCCTGCGCCTCGGCGCGGTGATACGCCGCGGTAATGGCCTGCCGCAGCGGCGTTCCGGCCCGGGACAGCACCGGCGCGGCGGCGGGTGCTGTCGCACCGGGCGCGGTCGGGATTTCCGGATCGGTGAAACTCATGGGACAAAAATCGTAGCACGGCCATCCCGGCCGCGACGGCCGGCGAGGCGGTAGACTAGGCGCCGGCCAGCCGACCCTGGGCATTCCGGGGCGCGCGTGCCGGGAATCTCACGACAAATCCAACAACAAGCTCCCCAGGAGAAAACGTCCATGCCGACTGCACGAAACACGAAGTGCCTTTCCATGCTGTTCCTCGCCTGCCTTTCGCTGGCCGGCGCGGCCACCGCCTCGGCTTCGTCGAACATGTTCCTCAAGATCGACGGAATCAAGGGCGAATCGGTGGATGACCGGCACAAGGACGAGATCGACGTGATGTCGTGGTCCTGGGGCGTAGGCCCCCGCGACGAGGGCAAGGCCGGCAAGCGCGGCTGCGTTCAGGATCTCACGCTCACGAAGCTTGTCGACCGTTCCTCGCCGCCGCTGGTCGGCGCCGCGGCGCTGGGTTCCCAGATCCCCAGGGCGGTTCTCACCGTGCGCTCGCTGGGCGGGCAGCCGCAGGAGTTCCTCGTGCTCGACCTGAGCCAGGTCCACGTGACTTCGGTGCAACAGGCGATTTCCGCGGGGAACAACCAGTTTTACGAACAGGTCACCCTCAAGGCCGGGACAATCGTGATGACGTACCGCCCGCAGAACCCCGACGGGTCGCAGGGCACGCCGGTGTCGTCGAGCGTGTCCGGGGGCTGCTAGCCCGTTACGATCGATGAACCGGTGGCGAGGGGTGCCGGCGCGGCCGGCACCCCTTGCTTCGAACCTGCACCCGAAGCCCTTTTCCTCGCCCGTTTTCCAGCCATGACCCCGATTCGCATCCCCGCAACCTGCCTGCGTCGCGACCACGAACGTCACCGATGATCCCGATTCCCGAAGTACCCCGGCGCCTGAAGGGCATTCTCTCCCTGGACGATTTCGAGGAGGCGGCCCGTCGCCACCTGCCACGCCCGCTCTTCGCCTACCTGTCCGGCGGCGTCGAGGACAACGCCTCGCGCGAGGACAACCGAGCGGTGTTTCGCGAATGGAACTTCGTGCCGCGCGTGCTCGCCGGCGTCTCGGGACGGTCGCAGAAGACGACGCTGCTCGGGACGCCATACGCGCATCCCTTCGGCATCGCGCCGATCGGCATCGCCGCGCTCTACGCCTACCGGGGGGATCTCGCCCTGGCGAACGCGGCGCGCGAGGCGAACATCCCGATGGCCATGAGCGGCTCCTCGCTCATTCGCCTGGAGGAGGTGGCGAAGGCCGCGCCGGACGCCTGGTTCCAGGCCTACCTGCCGGGCGACGAGAAGGTGATCGGCGAACTCCTCGCGCGGGTGGCCGCCGCCGGGTTCCGGACCCTGGTGCTCACGGTGGACGTGCCGACGGCGGGCAACCGGGAGAACAACGTGCGCGCCGGATTTTCCACGCCGCTGCGGCCGACGCCGAGGCTTGCCTGGGACGGAATCACCCATCCCCGCTGGCTCTTCGGCACGTTTCTCGCGACGATCGCGCGCCACGGGATGCCGCATTTCGAGAACAACTTCGCGACGCGCGGCGCGCCCATCCTCTCGCCCGACGTGCTTCGCGACTTCTCCGATCGCGGCAACCTGGACTGGGGCCATTTCGATCTCATCCGGCGGCAGTGGAAGGGCGCGATGGTCGTCAAGGGCATCCTCGATGCGCGCGATGCGCGCCAGGCGATAGAGCGTGGCGCCGACGCGATCGTCGTCTCGAATCACGGAGGCCGGCAGCTCGATGGCGCCATCGCGCCGCTGCGCGTGCTGGCGGAGGTGGTGGATGCCTGCGGCGCGGTGCCCGTGCTCTTCGACAGCGGCGTGCGGCGCGGCACGGACGTCCTGAAGGCGCTCGCCTTGGGGGCGAAGTTCGTGCTGCTGGGGCGCTCGTTCGGCTATGCCGCCGCCGTGGGCGGCGAGGCCGGTGTGCGCCATGCGGTGCGCATCCTCGCGGCGGAAATCGACCGCGACATGGCGATGCTCGGCATCCGCAATCCCGCAGAGCTGCGGCCTTCGCACCTGCGGCGCATCGCCCCGTGAGGGCGGCCGCGCGCGGCTAGGATTCGGCGGAGAGCCGGAAGACCGCCTGGGACGGGCCGTCCGGCACGCCCTTGAACTTGGCTTCGGCGAGCGCCTCCTCGAGGCGCTTCAGCAGCAGATCCTCTCCCATGCCGAGGCGGTACTGCATCACCGCGCAGGAGACGCGGATCGGCAATTCCTTCCCGGGTGCGACGCGGCACGGAACGGCGTCGATGGCGAAGAGGATGCGATCGGTCACGAGCTTCGCATTGCGGTTGCGGTGCAGGCCCAGCAGGAAGCGGTCGTTGCCCCACCGCGCGACCCAGTCGCCCTTGCGCGTGTTCGCGACGAGATCCGCCACGAGCTGCACGAGGCAAAGGTCGCCGGCGCCGTAGCCGTGGGTCTCGCGAATGGCGCGGAATCCGCGCAGGTCCACGAGGCTCGCGTGGAAGGTGGTCATGTCGCGCTCGCTGCGCGCGATCTCCTCGCCCAAGCGCTTTTCCCCGGCGCGGCGCGTGTAGACGCCGGTCATGTCGTCCAGGTCGGTGAGGCTCTCGATGCGCGCGCCCCAGCGCTCGAGAAGCTCGAGCACGTATTGCGTGCGGCCCATGAGGCGTCCGGCGTCATCGCGGAAGCCCACCGGCATCTGCGGCGCCTTGCCGTCGTCCAGGTACTCCTTCATGGCGGCCGAGGACATGACCACCGGGGCGAGGAGGCCCTGGTGCAGCCAGAGCATGGCCATGAAGCCCCCGAGGTAGGTAAGCCCCAGGGCGGGCAGCAGCCTGCGCCCGGTCTCGGTGATGTCCTCGGCGAAGGCGAGGTAGGCCGCGAGAATCACGAGGGGGGGAACCACCGCGATGACGGTGGCGGCCGCGAATTTCTGGGCGTACTTCCCCTTGAGGAAGGGGATGCGGTCGAAAAGACCGTAAATGCCGATCCGGGGGCTTGCGACTGCGTCAGCGGGTGCGCCTTGGCTCACGGTGTGGCTCCTCGCGCCGGAGCGTTCCTTGTCCCGGAGGTCTCCGCGCCATCGGGCCACCATGCGCCATATCCGGCCGCGATTCTGTGAACCAGTTCACAGTTCGCGCGGCAGGGCCCTCGCTCAGGTCTTGCCGAGGTTGAAGCGGAACACCGCGCCGCGACCCACTCGCCCTCGCCACGCACCGTTCCCCGTGCCGCTTGATCACCCGCATCACGGTCGCGAGCCCGATGCCGGTGCCCTCGAACTCGTGGGGCCGTGCAGGCGCCGGAACGGCTCGAAGAGCATGGCGGAATAGGCCATGTCGAAACCGGCGCCGTTGTCGCGGACGAAGAAGACCGGCGAGCCGTCCGCGGCGGCCTCGGTGCCGAAGTCGATCACCGCCCCGTCCCTGCGGGGCCGTGTACTTCCACGCGTTCTCCAGCAGTTTCTCCAGCAGGATCCGCAGCATGCCGGGATCTCCCCGGGCGGCGAGGCCCGCGGCGATGCGCCACTCGATCCTTCGCCCGGGATCCTTCCTGTCCAGTTCCGCGGCGATTTCGCTCGCCAGCGCGGACAGGTCGACCGCGCGCGCGCGCAGGGGCTCGCGCATGATCCTCGACAGGGAGAGCAGGTCCGAAATCACTTCGCTCATGCGCGCCACCGCCGCGCGCACCTTGTCGAGGTGCTCCCTCGGCTCGCCTTCGTCGGGCAGCTCGGACAGCCGGTCGAGGGCGAGCTTCGCGTACCCGTCGATGCCGCGCAACGGGCCGCGCAGGTCGTGGGAAACGCTGTAGGCGAAGGACTCGAGGCCCTCGAGGGCCGCTGCGAGGTCGGTATTGCTGCGCTGCAGCTGCGCCGTGCGCTCCTCCACCCGCCGCTCGAGCGTGGCGTTGAGATCCTTCAGGGCATTCTCGGCGGCCTTCAACTCGGTGATGTCCAGGAGCGTGCCCACCATGCGCGTCGGCCGGCCCGTGGCGTCTCGCGAGACGATCTCGCCCGTCGACAGCGTCCACTTCCACTCGCCGGTTCGCGCGCGCTGGCGGTACTCGACGCGAAAATCCTTCGAGCGGCCCAGGCTGTGGGCCTCGAAAAGGTGCTCGTAGCGGGGAATGTCCTCGGGGTGGATGCGGTCGACGTGCGCGATGCAGCTCTCCCGGAAGGTCGCCGGGTCGAAGCCGAGCACTCGCGCGTACTCCGGGCTCACCTCCATGGCACCGGTCACGTAGTCGATGTCGTAGAGCCCCTGGTTGGAGGCTTCGAGCGCGAGTCGCAGGCGCTCCTCGCCGAGGGCGAGTGCTGCGGCCTGGCGTTCGCTCGCGCGTTGGTGGCGGATGCCCATCGCGAGGAGGATCCCGAGCAGCGCGAGCCCCGCGAGTCCGAGCAGGAGGGAACGCCTCGCCTCGCTCCGCCAGGGGGCCAGCAGGTCTTCGTCGGCGATCGAGGTGGCGAGAACGAGGGGCGAGCCGTCCACGGCAGTGTACGAAAGGACGCGCGGCCGCGAGTCGAAGGGGCTCTCGGAAACCTTCACGCGGACCGTTCCCCGGCGATTGCCTTCGTGAAAGCCGCGCAGCGACCGCAGGTCGCGGTAGTCGCGTCCGTACATGCCTTCCACCGGGGGATAGCGGCCGATGAGCGCGCCGTCGGTACGCAGGAGGGACGTGGCCGCGTTGGCGAAATCGAGCACCTCCGCGTAATGGCGGGTGAGCTCCTCGACGAACATCGTGGCGGCGACGACGCCGGCGAACCGGCCGCCGGGGCCGTGGACCCGGCGCGTGAACGCGACGCGAAGCCGACGCTCGCCGATGCGCGGCTCGATGGGCCTGCTCACGTAGAGGCCCGCCGTCGCGTGGTCGCGGTGCACGAGGAAAGGGGGGCGGTCGCCAATGGAGACCCGGCTGACATTTTCCTCGCGCGAGTGCACGCGGACCTTTCCGTCCGCGTCCGCGAAGAGGAGCGTCGCCACGAAGGGCGTGGCGTCCGTGAGCTCGCGGAAATGGGCGCGGAGCCGCCCCTCGAAGCCGGGGCGGCCCGGATCGCCCGCCGCGGCGACGGCTGCGGCGGCGTTGCGCGCGAGGAGATCGATGGAGCGCACGCTCAGTTCCGTCTGCCTGCCGAGCGCGCCATTGAGCGCCGTTATGTGGGAGGTGCCCGCCTTGAGGGCGATCACGCGCGAGCGCCAGATGTCGTAGGCGACATAGCCGCCGAGGGTGAGCAGGACCAGCAGCGCGACCACGAGACTGCGGCGCGATCCCCTGCTCCCGCGCGAGGGCGTGTCCCGCGGGCCAGGTGGCGAGATGGCGTCGGCGCGGGTCGGCATGGCGTCGATCCTGCCCGCGTTTGGGCCTGACGGCAATTTCCCCGGGTCCACGGCCACGGATCGCGGTCGCCTGGTCAGCTTGCGGCGAGCGCCGCGTGGGCCGCCGCCAGCCGCGCAACGGGCACCCGGTAAGGCGAGCAACTCACGTAGTCCAGGCCGATGCGGTGGCAGAAGGCGATGGTCGCCGGGTCGCCGCCGTGCTCCCCGCAGATGCCCACCTCGAGATCGGGGCGCACCTCGCGGCCGAGGCGCACGCCCATCTCCATCAACTTGCCCACGCCCGCCTGGTCGATGGTCGCGAAGGGGTTCTCGGGAAGGATGCGACGCTCGAGGTACTCGCGCAGGAACCCCGTTTCCGCGTCGTCGCGGGAGATGCCCATGGTCGTCTGCGTGAGGTCGTTGGTGCCGAAGGAGAAGAACTCGGCGGAGCCCGCGATGACATCCGCCGTGAGCGCCGCGCGGGGGATCTCGATCATCGTGCCGAACTGGTAATGCACGCGAACGCCCTGCTCGCGCATCACCGCGCGGGCTTCCTCGGCGAGGATGGCCTTCTCGACCTTCAGCTCGTTGTTGTGGGCGATGAGCGGGATCATGATCTTCGGGTAGACCTTGATGCCGTCGCGCTTGCACGCGCACGCCGCCTCGAAGATCGCGCGCACCTGCATGCGCACGAGCGAGGGGAAGTGAATGCCCAGGCGCACGCCGCGCAGACCCAGCATCGGGTTCGCCTCGCGCATCAGGTTCACGGCGTCGAGCAGGCGCTTCTTCTGCGCGAGCGTGCCCGCGAGGCCCAGAGGATCCTGCCCGGCGGCAAGCGAGAGCCGCGTCTCGAGCTCGGTCACGTCGTGCGCGAGTTCGTCGTGGGCGGGCAGGAACTCGTGCAGCGGCGGATCGATCAGGCGGATGGTGACCGGGAGCCCGGCCATGGCGCGGAAGAGCCCGACGAAGTCCTTGCGCTGGAAGGGCAGGAGCTTCGCGAGCGGCCCGGCGCGCTCCTCGTCGGTCTTGGCGAGGATCATCTCCTGCACCAGCGGCAGGCGATCGGTCTCGAAGAACATGTGCTCGGTGCGGCAGAGCCCCACGCCTTCGGCGCCGTAGCCGCGGGCGCGCTCGGCGTCGCGGGGGTAGTCCGCATTGGCCCACACGCCCAGCCGCCGGAAGCCGTCCGCCCAGGATAGGAGCTTCGCGAGGCCGGGGTCGGTGAATTCCGGAACGACCGTCTTCAGCTCGCCCGCGAACACCTCGCCCGTCGTGCCGTCGATGGAGACCGCCTCGCCCTCGCGAAAGACACGGCCACCGACGGTGAACTCGCGCTTCGCGGCATCGACCTCCATGGCGGAGACGCCCACGACGGCGGGCTTGCCGAACTGCCTCGCCACCAGCGCCGCGTGGCTGGTGCGCCCGCCCCGGCTGGTGAGGATGCCCTTCGCGGCGAGCATGCCGTGCACGTCGTCGGGCTTGGTCTCGGGCCGCACCATGATCACGGCCTTCTTCTCCTTCGCTCCCCAGGCTTCGGCGGTGTCCGCGTCGAAGGCGAGTACACCGCTCGCCGCGCCCGGCGAGACATTGAGCCCGGTCGCGAGCAGGTCGCCGCGCTTCTTCGCAGCCGTCTTCTCCTTCGGGTCGAACTGCGGGTGCAGGAAGGTGTCGACGTGGTCGGGCGAGACGCGCAGCACGGCCTCGGCGCGGGTGATGAGCCGCTGCCCGGCGAGGTCGACGGCGATGCGCACGGCCGCCTGCGCGGTGCGCTTGGCGTCCCTCGTCTGCAGCATCCAGAGCTTGCCGCGCTCGATGGTGAACTCCACGTCCTGCACGTCGCGGAAGTGACGCTCGAGGGTGCGGCAGTTGCGCGCGAGCTCGGCATGGATGCGCGGCATTTCGCGCTTCAGGGCCGCGATCGGCTTCGTCTCCCGCGTCCCGGCCACGACGTCCTCGCCCTGGGCGTTGGAGAGCCAGTCTCCTTCCAGGCTGGGTTCGCCCGTGGTCACGTTGCGCGTGGTGAGGACTCCCGTGCCGCAGCGATCGCCGAGGTTGCCGAAGACCATGGTCTGGATGTTCACCGCCGTGCCCAGGTCGTGGGCGATGCCGGCGGCGTTGCGGTAGTCGATGGCGCGCTTGCCGTTCCAGGAGCTGAAGACGGCTTGCGTGGCGAGGCGCAGCTGCTCGCGCGGGTCCTCGGGGAAGGCGCGCCTCGCGCGCGCCTTCACGATCGCCTTGAACTCCACGGTCACTTCCGCCAGTGCCGCGGCAGGGAGATCGGCGTCGTTGGCCACGCGCGCGGCCTTGCGGCGGCGCGCGAGGACTTCCTCGAAGGGCTCGTCGGGCAGGCCGAGCACCACGGTCCCGAACATCTGCACGAGGCGCCGGTAGGCATCGGCCACGAAGCGCGGGTCGCGGGTGAGCTTCGCGAGCCCTTCGGCCACCGCGTCGTTCAGGCCGATGTTCAGGACCGTATCCATCATCCCGGGCATGGAAAAGCGGGCGCCCGAGCGGCAGGAGACGAGGAGGGGGTCGGCGGGATCGCCCAGGCGCTTGCCCGAGGCGCGCTCGACCTTCGCGAGCGCGCGCTCCATCTGCGCCCACATGCCCGGCGCGAAGCCACCCGCGGCGAGAAAGGCGTTGCAGGCGCGCGTGGTCACGATGAATCCCGGCGGCACGGGAAGGCCCATGCGGGTCATCTCCGCGAGATTGGCGCCCTTGCCTCCCAGCAGATCCTTGCGGCGGGCGTTGCCCTCGGCGAACAGGTAGACCCACTTTTCGGATTTCGCGCGTTGCGTGCGACGCGCCGGTGATTTGCGTGCGCTGCGAGTGCCCATGGCGTTTTCCCGGTGGAATTGCGGTGGGTGGGCCGCTGTGACCAGTTTCCCGCCGGGCCCGCGCGCGGCCTTGATCGGGGTCAAGCTTGGCGAGTCGCGTGGTGCCCGGATGCATCCGGCGGGAAATTCGCGCCTTTTCTGGCTCCCGGCAACAGGATTTCGCACGGCGGCGCGAGGGTGCGCCGGCGGCGCCTTCGGGTGCCTCCCTTTATTTCCGGTTCTGTGACCTGGGCCACAGAATCGGCACGCGCCCGGTGCTAGCATCCCGCTCAATGCCAACCGTCCGCATGGAATAGTCGCCGATCATGCCAAGCCTGCCGTTTCTCGCCCGTGCCGCAGCCGTGCTGCTCCTCGCGGCAGGCACGCCTGCGGCTGCCGACTACTGGAGCGACTACGCCAACGCCGCGCTCGCCGAGGCGCTGCGCCGGGAGAGCCGCGAGAGCTTCTGGCGCGACATGGTCGTGAGGCCTTCGCGGCAAGCCGATACGCGGGTGACCGGGCCGCGCTCCTGGGAGCCCACCAACGAGAGCCCTGGGCCAATACCTACGGCACGCCGCCGCGAAGCGACTGGCGCAGCACGACGCCAGGCCGCGCGGCCCATCGGTCGTGCGCATGTGCTCGTGCTACCTGCCCGCCGATGCCCGTTCCTGGGACGGAGGGCCCCTCACCGAGGCCGACATCGCCCGGAAGTGCCGCGCGCAGTGCTACTGAATTCCGCCTTTTCCTGACGTCCGACAAGTCCGCCCCTGCACGCGGGGGCAGGATCGTGTCAGGAGGGATATTGGGTTCACCGGGCAGTGGACGGTTCGTGGTGCGCCTCTGGTGGTTCGTGGCGCTGCTCCTGTTCCTGCTCGCGCTGGTGATCGGCCAGTCGATCGTCACGAGCTGGCGCCAGCACGAGGAGCAGGCGGTCGTCGAGAGCTACAGCGTGGCTCGCGTCCTCGAGAGCGACTTCGCCGGCCTCTTCGGCAAGGCGAGGCTCGCGCTGCACACGGTGGCCGTCGAAAGGGAGCGGCTGCTGGCCACGAGGCGCGCGAGCGACGACGCGACCCGGGGTTACATCGCCGACATCGGCGCCATCCTTCCCGAGATCGCGGCCATCCTCGTCTCGGACGCCTCGGGCCGCATCGTGCTCAACCGCGACTTCGCGAGCGAGCCACGGGCGCGCATCGACGCCATGCCTTACTTCCACCGGCTCCGTGACGATTGCGTATCGGGCGTCGTGGTGTCCATGCCGCATCGCGGCGGACCGCACGGCGAGTGGGTGGTCGACGTCGCGCGGCGCTTCGAGCACCCCGACGGGATGTTCGGCGGCGCGGTCGTGGCGCAGTTGTCGCTGCAGCAGCTGGTCGGCATGCTCGCCGCGGCCGACGCGGGCAGCAGCGGCGCCCTGAGCCTGCACGGGGAAGGGCTCGGCATCATCGCGCGCTATCCGTCCCTGGATCCGCCCGGCGCGGAAGTCGGCGTGCCCGACGAGCTGCGTCGCCTCGTGGAAGCGGGCCAGGTTTCGTCGACGTACCGGGCGAAGTCCCTGGTGGACGGCGTGGAGCGCATGTACTCCTACCGTCGCATCGCAGGCTATCCCCTGCACATCACCGTCGGGCGCGCCACCTCGGAATACCTCGGCCACTGGCGCCGCGACATGGGCTTCGTGGCCGTGCTGGCCGCCGTGCTCTTCGCGGTGACGATAGGTGCCACGGCGATGATCCACCGGGCGTGGCGGCGGCAGCGCCGCGTGGCGCGCCTGCTCGAGATGCAGGCCCACACCGATCCCCTCACGGGGCTCGCGAACCGGCGCCGGTTCTTCGAGATGGCGGAGGCGGAACTCGCGCGGACCCGGCGCTACGATGCGCCGCTGTCGCTCCTGATGCTCGACATCGACCACTTCAAGGAAGTCAACGACACCCATGGCCACCGTGCGGGGGACCGGGTGCTCGGCAGCCTCGCGCTCATCTGCCTGGGGTGCTGCGCAACGTCGACGTCGTGGGGCGCGTGGGCGGCGAGGAGTTCGCCATCCTGCTCCCCGAAACCGGGCTGGACGGCGCGATGGAAGTCGCCGAGCGTCTGCGCGAGGCGATCGAGAAATCCGCCGTGGTGCGCGAGGAGGGAGTGCCGCTGCGGGTCACCGTGTCCATCGGGGTGGCGATCCTCGAGGACGGCACGAACCTCGATACGCTCCTGAACCGGGCCGATGCGGCGCTCTACGACGCGAAGCACCGCGGGCGAAACCGCGTGCGCGCCTTCGGGCAGGCGGACTAGCCGACGGAGCTTCGCTTCTCCGCGATCCCGAACCGGCGGCGCACCGGGGCCCACTGGAAGATCAGCGCGCACAGGGCGGTGGCGAGCGCCACGGCGCCCAGGATCACCGAGAGCCTCGTGTAGGGCTGGCCCAGGGACTGGCGGATCGCGATCAGCGCCGCCGCGGTCCGGATCCACTCGACGGCGCCGACGAGGAGCGCGGCCTGCAGGACGCGCGCGGCCCACGGCGCACGCACGAGGAGGATCGGCAGCAGCGCGATCGTCACGCCGAAGGCGATCCATGTCGCGGAACGGTAGAAATGGGCGGCGAGGATGCCGAGGACCAGGGCGACGGGCAGCAGGCGAAGGGCGTTCACGGCTATCTCAGGGATCGCCCGGAGCCCGGGCTGGTGCAGGCATTATGGCGCGGCCGCGGCCGGTGCGGGCCGGCCCCGCGGCGCGTGTACACCGCCACCGCCCGCGGCCCCCCCGCGCCCCGGCCCCCGCGCCGGCGGCCGGCCCGCGCGGGCGGCGCGCCCCCCGGCGCGGGCGGCCGCCGGCCCGCGCGCGGCCGCCCCCCCCCGGCGGCGGGGGCCGTCGTTGCCCGGGTGGCGAAACTGGTAAACGCAGCGGGCTTAAAACCCGCAGCCGCGAGGCTTGCCGGTTCGACTCCGGCCCCGGGCACCAAGGCCTTCGGCTCGCGCGAATTGCGTCCCGCATTAGACCGATATCAAGAAAGCGCTGCGCGCAAGGGGTAGTGTGGGTAGCAAGGCCGAGGGCCCGCCGGGCCGTCCGCCGGAGCGACGGTTCCCCACCATGCCCGCCACTACCCGAGAGATTCCCGATCCCGCCGAAGCTGCCGCCACCGCGATGGCGCGGCACCGCCACGATCCGCACGAACTGCTGCAGGTGCTGCGCGAAGTGCAGGAAGCCTGCGGCTGGATCGCGCCGGAGGCCATCGACTGCATCGAGGCGCGCCTGGGGCTGCCGCGCACCAAGATCCTGGGCGTGGCGACTTTCTACTCCTTCCTGCACATCTTCCGCTGCGGTCGCTACCGCGTCCTCTTCAGCGACAACATCACCGACCACATGCTCGGAGCCCCGGCGCTCCTCGAGCGCATGTGCCAGAACCTGTGGGTCGAGCGCGGCAAGGTCTCCGAAGACGGGCTGGTGAGCGTGGATAGGGCGTCGTGCACGGGGCTCTGCGACCAGGGGCCGGCTATCCTCGTGAACGGCCGGGCGATCACGCGACTCACGGGCCGGCGCGTGGACGAGATCTGCGACCTGATCCGGGAATCGGTTCCGCTGGACGACTGGCCCGCCGAGTATTTCCGGGTCGAGGACAACATCCGGCGGCGCGACGTGCTCCTCGACGCCGCGTGGCGGCCCGGCGAGGCGCTCGAAGCGGCGCTCGCACGCGGCCCCGATGCCCTGGTCGAGGAAATGAAGGCCTCCGGCCTGCGCGGCCGGGGCGGGGCGGGATATCCCGCGGGACTCAAGTGGCAGGCGTGCCGCGACGCGCCCGGAAAGGCGCGCTACCTCGTGTGCAACGCCGACGAGGGCGAGCCGGGCAACTTCAAGGACCGCGTGCTCCTCGCCTCGGCGGCGGATGCGGTCGTGGAGGGCATGACGATCGGCGCCATGGCGACGGGCGCCTGGCGCGGCTTCCTCTACCTGCGCGGCGAGTACCGGTTCCTGCTCGAGCACCTCGAGGCGGTGCTCGAACGCCGCCGCCGCGAGCGCCTGCTGGGCGAGTCGATCCTCGGCCGCGAGGGGTTCGACTTCGACATCGCGATCCACGTGGGCGCGGGCGCCTACGTGTGCGGCGAGGAATCCGCGCTGATCGAATCCCTCGAGGGCAAGCGCGGCACGCCGCGCAGCCGCCCGCCGTATCCCGTCACCCACGGCTACCTGGGCGAGCCCACGGTGGTGAACAACGTGGAGACCTTCGCCTCGTCATGCCTCGTGGCCCTCAAGGGCGGCGCCTGGTACGCGGGGATCGGAACGGCCGAGTCGGCCGGAACGAAAGTCCTGTGCGTCTCGGGCGACTGCGCGAGGCCCGGCATCTACGAGTACCCTTCGGCGTCGAGCTGCGCCAGGTCCTGGAGGACTGCGGCGCGATCCGCACCCAGGCCGTGCAGGGTGAGCGGGCCTTCCGGCGAGTGCGTGCCGGCGGCGGAGTTCGGCCGGCGCATCGCCTTCGAGGACCTGCCCACCGCGGGGGCCCGTGATGGTGTTCGACCAGGGCCGCCACCTGTTCGAGGTGGCACGCAACTTCGTGCACTTCTTCGCCCACGAGAGCTGCGGGTTCTGCACGCCGTGCCGGGTGGGGACGTCGCTGCTCACCAACATGATGGACAAGCTCGCCCATGGGCACGGCTCGCCGTACGACTTCGCCGAGATCGGAAAGATGAACCTCCTGCTGCAGTCCATGAGCCATTGCGGGCTCGGCCACTCGGCGTGCAACCCGGTGCTCACCACCATCGCCAAGTTCCACGGGGCGTACCAGCGGCGTCTTTCGCACGAGGAGTTCGAGCCCGCCTTCGATCTCGACCGGGCGCTGGCCGCCGCGCGCCAGATGACCGGCCGCGACGATGCCGCGGCGCACGTGCGGATGGAGGAGGAGCCGGCGCCATGAGCGCGATCGCCACCTTCACCCTCGACGGACGCGACATCGCCTTCAACGAGGGACAGACGATCCTGCAGGCGGCCGTGGCGGCCGGCGCCTACATCCCGCACCTGTGCTTCCATCCCGACTTCAAGCCGCACGGCTCCTGCAAGGTGTGCACGGTCAAGGTGAACGGGCGCCACGCGGCCTCGTGCACCACGCGGGCCGTCCCGGGCGCGACGGTGGAGAGCGACACGCCGGACATGAACGCCGAGCGCCGCGCGCTCGTGCAGATGCTTTTCGTCGAGGGCAACCACTTCTGCCCGTCCTGCGAGAAAAGCGGCGACTGCAAGCTCCAGGCGACGGCCTGCGACCTGGGCATGGTGTCGCCGCACTTCGACCATTTCTTCCCGGATCGCCCCGTCGACGCCTCGCACCCGAGGCTGCTGCTCGACTTCAACCGCTGCATCCTCTGCTCGCTGTGCGTGCGTGCGAGCCGCGACTTCGATCGCAAGAACGCCTTCGCGCTCGCCGGGCGCGGGATCCGCACGCGCCTCATCGTGAATTCGCGCACCGGCCGGCTCGTCGACACGAACGTGACCGCCGCCGACAAGGCGGTGCACGTGTGCCCCGTGGGCGCGATCCTGCCCAAGCGCCGCGGGTTCGCGATTCCCATCGGGCGGCGCGTATTCGACCTGAAACCCATCTCCGCGGTGGCCGACGCCTCCGCGGAAATCGAGAAACGCTGATGCGCCCGGAATCGGACCGAGGCCAGGAGTGCCCATGAACGCAGCCGCCCCCGCGAAACTCAAGGTGGCCACCACCTCGCTGGCCGGCTGCTTCGGCTGCCACATGTCGCTGCTGGACATCGACGAGCGGCTCTTCGAGCTGGTGGAGAAGGTCGAGTTCGACCGCTCGCCGCTCACGGACATCAAGGAAGTGGGCAACTGCGACGTGGGGATCATCGAGGGCGGGCTGTGCAACGCCGAGAACGTGGAGGTGCTGCGCGACTTCCGCCGCCGCTGCAAGGTCCTGGTGGCCATGGGCGCCTGCGCGATCAACGGGGGCTGCCCGCGCAGCGAAACCACCTGAGCCTGCCGCTGCTGCTGCAGGAGATCTATCGCAGCGAGCCGGGGGCCGAGTACGGCCTGATCCCGAACGACCCCGAGTTGCCGCTGCCGCTCAACAAGATCCACCCGCTGCACGAGGTGGTGCGCATCGACCATTTCATCCCCGGTTGCCCGCCCTCGGCCGACGCGATCTGGACGTTTCTCACGGGGCTGCTCGCGGGCGAGCGGCAACCCCTCGGCCACGGCATGCTGCATCTCGACTGAGCCCGATGCCGACGAACGAACAGGACGCAGGCGGCCATGACCTACGGATTCGAGACCGCCGAGCATCCCGAGCGGCTTCGCCGCGTGGCGATAGACCCGGTCTCGCGCGTCGAGGGGCACGGCAAGGTGACCATCCTCCTGGACGAGGACGACAAGGTGCGCCAGGTGCGCCTGCACGTGGTCGAGTTCCGCGGCTTCGAGCGCTTCATCCAGGGCCGCCCGTACTGGGAAGTGCCGGTGATGGTGCAGCGCCTGTGCGGCATCTGCCCGGTGAGCCACCACCTGGCCGCCTCCAAGGCGCTCGATGCCGTGGTCGGCGCCACGAGGCTCACGCCGACGGCGGAGAAGATCCGGCGGCTCATGCACTACGGGCAGATCCTGCAGTCGCATGCGCTGCACTTCTTCCACCTGTGCTCGCCGGATCTGCTCTTCGGCTTCGAGAGCGAGGTCGCGCGGCGCAACGTCGTCGGCGTGGCGGCCGCGCACCCGGAAACGGCGCGCCGGGGCGTGCTCCTGCGCCGCTTCGGGCAGGAAGTGATCCGCGTCACGGCGGGCAAGCGCATCCACGGCACGGGCTCGATCCCCGGCGGCGTGAACAAGGCCGTCACCCGGGAGGAGCGGGACTTGCTCCTGGCCGATGCCTACGACATCCTCGCCTGGTCGCGCGACGCCGTGGCTCTCGTGAAGAAGCTGCACGCGCAGGATCCCGCGCTCTACAACAGCTTCGGGGTGTTTCGCTCCCACATGATGTCGCTCGTCGCCCCCGACGGCGGGCTCGACTTCTACGACGGCGGCCTGCGCGTCCGCGACGACGCAGGCGGCATCGTCTTCGACCACGTCGACTACCGCGAGTACCAGGACTACATCCGCGAGGGGGTGAAGCCCTGGAGCTACATGAAGTTCCCGTTCCTCTCCGCGCTGGGCGCCGACAAGGGCTGGTACAAGGTCGGCCCGCTCGCAAGGGTGCAGAACTGCGACCACATCCCCACGCCGCTCGCCGATGCGGAACGGCGCGAGTTCGTCGACTACGCAGGCGGCTCCCCCATCCATGCCCCGCTCGCGTATCACTGGGCGCGCATGATCGAGATGCTGCACGCCGCCGAGACGATCAAGGACCTGCTCCACGACGAGGACATCCTCGGCACGGACCTCGTGCGAACCGGGGAGCGCGCCCGCGAGGGCGTGGGCGTCATCGAGGCACCGCGCGGCACGCTCATCCACCACTACCGCGTGGACGACGACGACCTGGTGACGATGTGCAACCTGATCGTGTCGACGACGCACAACAACCAGGCGATGAACGAGGCCATCCGCCACGTGGCCAAGCGCTACCTGAGCGGGCACCGCTTGACCGAGGGCCTCCTGAACCACATCGAGGTCGCGATCCGGGCCTTCGACCCGTGCCTTTCGTGCGCCACGCACGCGCTGGGGCGGATGGCGCTGGAGGTGAGCCTCGTCGACGCCGGGGGAATGGAGATCGACCGGATCGCGCGCCACGAGGACGGCACGGCGAATCGGGCGGAGCCATGACCGCGCCGGTGGCCATCTTCGCGGTGGGCAACCGCAGCCGGGGCGACGATGCGGCGGGGCCGCTGCTGCTCGAGCGTTTGCGCGACTGGCTCGGAACCCAGGGGCTCGCGCGCGAGTTCGACCTCTTCGAGGAGTACCAGCTGCAAGTGGAGAACGCGCTCGACCTCGAGGGCCGGCGCCTCGCGCTCTTCATCGACGCCTGCCGCGACACCGAGGCCCCGTGCGGGCTCTGCGCGGTGCGCGCCACCGGCATGCAGGCGGGGCACTCCACCCATGCCCTCACGCCCGGCGCGGTCCTCGGCGTGTACCTTCGCGTGACGGGGGAAGCGCCTCCGCCGGCATTCGTGCTGGGCGTGCGCGCGCGAGAGTTCGGCCTCGGGACGCCGCTTTCGGAAGGGGCCCGCGAGGCGATGGAAGAGGCCTGGAGTCTGCTTCGCAGCCTCGCGCGCTGTCCCCGCCACTCGGAATGGCAGACAATGTCGGACCTTGCCTGCGCCTCGCGGGCGCAACCGGCCTGACCGCAACACGTGACCACCGCCTACCCGAACCTCCTCGCTCCCCTCGATCTCGGCTTCACCACCCTCGCCAACCGCGTCCTCATGGGCTCGATGCACACCGGGCTCGAGGACCGCAGGAAGCATTTCCCGAAGCTCGCCGCGTATTTCGCGGAGCGTGCCCGCGGCGGCGTGGGCCTCATCGTGACCGGCGGCTTCGCGCCGAACATCGAGGGATGGCTCGCGCCCTTCGCTTCCACCCTCGCCACCTCCGCGGCGGCGCGGGCGCACCGGCCGATCGCACAGGCGGTGCACGACGAGGGCGGCAGGATCGCGCTCCAGATCCTGCACGCGGGCCGCTACGGCTATTCGCCGCTGGCGGTCGCGCCCTCGAGGCTCAAGTCGCCGATCAGCCGGTTCACGCCGCGGGAGCTCTCCGCGGCCGGCATCGAACGGCAGATCCGCGCCTTCGTGCGCTGCGCCTGCCTCGCGCGCGACGCGGGCTACGACGGCGTGGAGGTGATGGGCAGCGAAGGCTATTTCATCAACCAGTTCCTCGCCGCCCAGGCCAATCGCCGCACGGACTCCTGGGGCGGCGACTACGCGAATCGCATGCGCCTGCCGGTGGAGATCGTCTCGCGGATCCGCGAAGCCGTCGGGCGGGACTTCATCGTGATCTACCGCCTCTCGATGCTCGACCTCGTGCCGGAAGGGGCGAGCTGGGAGGAGGTCGTCCTGCTCGCGAAGGCGATCGAGCGCGCGGGGGCGACGATCATCAACACCGGCATCGGCTGGCACGAGGCGCGCGTGCCCACCATCGCGACGAGCGTGCCGAGGGCGGCGTTCGCGTGGGTGACGAGGAAGCTCAAGGGGGAGGTGTCGATTCCGCTGTGCACCACCAACCGGATAAACGACCCGGCGGTGGCCGAACAGGTGCTCGCCGACGGCTGCGCCGACATGGTCTCCATGGCGCGCCCGCTGCTGGCCGACGCGGAATTCGTGATCAAGGCGGCGGCGGGACGGGCCGACGAGATCAACACCTGCATCGCCTGCAACCAGGCCTGCCTCGACCACGTGTTCGCCGGCAAGCTCTCCACCTGCCTGGTGAACCCGCGTGCCTGCCGCGAGACCGAACTCGTGATCTGGCCTGCGGCCGCGGCGCGGCGCGTCGCGGTGGTGGGTGCGGGGCCGGCGGGGCTCGCCTGCGCGACGACGCTCGCCGAGCGTGGCCACCAGGTCGATCTCTTCGACGGCGCGGCCGAGATCGGCGGCCAGTTCAACCTGGCCAAGCGCATCCCCGGGAAGGAAGAGTTCCACGAGATTCCCGGGCGAGGACGATCCGCGCGTGCTCTCCTATGTCGAGGTGCTGCGCGACGCGAAGCCGGTGGGCAAGCGCGTTGCCGTGGTCGGTGCGGGCGGCATCGGTTTCGACGTGGCCGAATTCCTGGTCCACGACGGGCATTCGCCCTCCCTCGACATCAGCGCCTGGCGCAGGGAGTGGGGCGTGGCCGATCCCTCCGACGTGCGCGGCGGCGTGGCGGGCGTGAAGCCGCAGCCATCGCCTCCGGCGCGCCGTCTACCTGCTGCAGCGGAAGCACGCGAAACCGGGGCGGGACTCGGCAAGACCACGGGGTGGATCCACCGCGCCGCGCTCAAGATGAAGCGGGTCGAGATGATCGCGGGCGTGAACTACGAGGGCGTGGTGGCGGGCGGGCTCGCGGTGAGCTTCGGCGAGAAACGCGAGCGGGCCGAGGTGCTCGAGGTGGACACCATCGTGCTCTGCGCGGGGCAGGAGTCGCTTCGCGAACTCGAGGCGCCGCTGCGGGCGGCGGGCGCCTCGGTGCACCTGATCGGCGGCGCGGCGCTTGCCGGGGAACTGGACGCCAAGCGCGCGATCGACGAAGGCACGCGCCTCGCGGCGCGGCTCTGAACCCGGCCGCTCAGCCCATCGCGCGCGTCATGCGCTCGACGGCCTTCTTCAGGTTTTCCATCGACGTGGCGAACGAGATCCGCAGGTAGCCTTCCATGCCGAACGCGGAGCCGGGCACCGCGGCCACGGCCTGCTCCTGCTCCATCAGGTAGTCGCAGAGGGCGGCGTCGGTCGGCGCCTGGAGCTTTCCGCTCGACGCGAGCCGCGCGATCGCCGTGCGGCAATCCGGGAAGACGTAGAAGCTGCCGGCGGGTTGCAGGCACTTCACCCCCGGGATGGCGTTCAACGCACCGGCCACGAAAGTCCCGCGCTCCTTGAACGCCGCCACCATCGGGGCGATGCAGCCCTGGTCGCCGTTCAGCGCCGCCTCGGCCGCGTACTGCGAAATCGAGGTGGGGTTCGAGGTCGAGTGCGACTGGATGTTCTCCATGGCCTCGATGAGCTCCTTCGGGCCGCCGCAGTAGCCGATGCGCCAGCCGGTCATCGAGTACGCCTTGGAGACGCCGTTCTCGACCACCGTGCGGTCGTAGAGGTCCGGGCAGGCGTTGAGGATGTTCACGAACTTCGAGCCGTCGAGCAGGATGTGCTCGTACATGTCGTCGCTCGCGATGACGATCCTCGGGTGCTTGCGCAGCACCGCGCCCAGCGCCTGGAGCTCCTCGAGCGTGTAGACCGCGGCGGACGGGTTCGAGGGGCTGTTGATGAAGACCAGGCGCGATTTCGGCGTGATGGCCTTCTCCAGCTGCGCGGCGGTGATCTTGAAGCCCTGCTCGATCCCGGCCGGGACGTAGACGGGTGTGGCGTCGGCCACCATCGCCATGTCCGGATAGCTGACCCAGTAGGGCGCCGGGATGATGACCTCGTCGCCGGGGTTGAGCAGCGCGAGGCACAGGTTGAACGACGTCTGCTTGCCGCCGCAGGAGACGAGGATCTGCCGCTCCGTGTAGTCGAGGCGATTGTCGCGCTTGAACTTGGCGATGATCGCCTTCTTCAGCGAGGCCGTGCCGCCTGCCGGCGTGTACTTGGTGAGGCCCTTGTTCATCGCGTCGATCGCCGCGTCCTTGATGAACCGGGGCGTGTCGAAATCCGGTTCCCCGGCGCCCAGGCCGATGATGTCCCTGCCTTCGCTTTTGAGCCGTGCCGCGCGGGCGGAGACGGCGAGCGTGGGGGAGGGCTTGATGGCGGCGAGGCGAGTGGCTACGAGCGACATGACAACTCCAAAGCGTGGGGGGAGGCGCGGCGCCGCGGCCTGGGGCGGGCGCCAGCGACCATTTTACCGGCTAATGATGCGGCGCAGCAAAGGTGCGGCCGGCTTCAGCCGGGGGCCGGCTCCGGCAGCGTGAAATGAAACGTCGCGCCCGCGCCGGGGGAGCCTTCGCCACGCACCTGCCCGCCGTGGCGGAAGACGATGCGCTGCACGATCGCCAGGCCGATGCCGGTTCCCTCGAACTCGCGCTCCGAGTGCAGGCGGTGGAAGGGCGAGAAGAGCCGCGGGGCACCCGCCATGTCGAACCCAGCGCCGTTGTCGCGCACCGTGAATTCCGGGGCACTCCTCGCGAGCGTCGAGACGCCGAACGAGATGACGGGACGCGGCTGGTCGCGCGTGTACTTCCAGGCGTTGGTGAGGAGGTTCTGCAGCAGCGAACGCACGAGACCGGGGTCCGCGTTCGCCGCGAGGCCCTCCTCGATCCGCCACTCGACCGCGCGGTCCGGCTGCGTGGCCTGGAGTTCCACCGCGATCTCGCGGGCGACCTGGCTCAGGTCCACGCGCTCCCGTGCCAGGGACACGCGCGAGAGCCGGGCGAGGCGCAGCAGGTCCTCGATGAGCGCCGCCATCCGGACCGTGGCGCTGCGGATCCGCGCCAGGAAGTCGCGGCCCTCGTCGTCCAGGCGGCCCGCGAACTCCTGCTCGAGGAGCGCGGCGAACCCGTTGATCGATCGCAGCGGCGCGTTCAGGTCGTGGGCCACCGAGTAGGAGAACGAGTCGAGCTCGTCGTTGGCCACGCGAAGCTCGGCGGTGCGCTCGGCGATGCGCCGCTCCAGCTCCGCGTTGAGCCGCTCGAGGGCGAGCTTGGCCTGGTGCTCCTCGGTGATGTCCTGGACGACGCCGAAGTAGGCCGCACCGGTCGCGGTGCCATCCGGAGACCTCAGGACGGAGGTCCGCGTCCACCGGATCTCGCCGTCGGGCCGGCGGATGGTGAAGACGTGCGCCGTGCCGTCGAGGCGATCGCGTGCCGCCTCGTACTCCGCGCCTCCTGCGGAGTCGCGAGCGCGCGGGCCTGCGCGATCGTCATGGCGCCGCGCGGCTCCACGCCCGCGATGTCGAAGAGGGCGGGGGACCACTCCACGCGGTCCTCCGCCGGGGTGGTGATCCAGTGGCCCACGCGGGCCACGCGCTCGGTCAGCTCGTGCACGGAAAGCTGGAGGCGAAGTCGCAGCTCGGCTTCGCGCTGGGCCGCCTCGGCCTGCTTCAGGCGCGTGATGTCGGCGACCTGGGAGACCAGCCGCCGCTCGCCGTCGATCTCGACGATCCGCCCGGCCACGAGGCAATCGCGCACTTCGCCGTCGGGACGGACGAACCGGGTCACGAAGTCGCGCACCGATCCGTCGCGGTCCAGGATCCCGTAGAGCCGGGCGCGGTCCCCGGGTTCCTGCCAGTAGTTGAGCTCCTGGGCCTTGCGCCCGAGTATGGATTCCCGCGGGCGCCCGATCAGCTCGGCGAAGGCCTCGTTGCAGTCGATGAAGGTCCCGTCGTCGGCCCGGTCGATGAGGCTCGCCGTGGGCCCGGAGCGGAAAATCGCCTCGAACTTGCGCCACAGGCCCTCGGCGCGCTCGATGCGCGCGTTCAGGCTGCGCGTGGCGAAGTAGCCGAGTGCCCCTGCCGCCGCCAGCGTGACGCTCACCACGAGCGCGGTGTGGAACGGCGTGCTCACGGGGACCATAGGCAGGGGCCAACCCTGCTGCACCGCAAGCGCGAGCGCGAAGACGACGAGGGTCGAGAGCACCGTCAGCGCGATCGTCGCGCGCGGCCCCGCGAACCACCCCGAGAAGAGAATGACCACGGGCAGGATGACCAGCGAGGGCCCCGCCAGGCCGCCCGTCCACGCCAGGGCATTGACCGTGCAGGCCCAGATGCCGAAGACGAGCAGCCGGAAGGCGAGGGCGGTGCGCCCCGCCAGGAGCAGGAGCATCCCCGCCAGTCCGAGCACCGTGAACGGGGCCGTGCCCGCCAGCCGCAGGGGCCGGTCCTGGAGAAACAGCAGCCCGTTCACGAGGATGGGGCTAGCCACGAGGATCACGTTGGCCGTGCGCGCGAACGCCACCTGGAAGCGGTCCCGCCCCCCGGGCTCGTCCAGCGCGAACAACGTCGGATGCTTCGAGTTCTCCATCGACACCACCGGGCCGCCCTTTCCGTGAATCAGTCTACCGCCATCCGGCCCGGGTCGACGGACGGTAGAATGCGACTTTCGCCCCCGTACTCCATGGATGTCGTGACTTTCCCGGGGAGCCCGTTCCGGCTCCACCGACCATTCGCCCCCGCAGGAGACCAGCCCGCCGCCATCGACCGGCTGGTCGAGGGGCTTGCAACGACGGGCTGGCCTACCAGACGCTCCTGGGCGTCACCGGCTCGGGGAAGACGTACACGATGGCCAACGTCATCGCGCGCACGGGACGGCCCGCCCTGGTGATCGCGCCCAACAAGACCCTCGCGGCGCAGCTCTATTCCGAGATGCGCGAGTTCTTCCCGGAGAACGCGGTCGAGTACTTCGTCTCCTACTACGACTACTACCAGCCCGAGGCCTACGTTCCCTCGCGCGACCTCTTCATCGAGAAGGACAGCTCGATCAACGAGCACATCGAGCAGCTGCGGCTCTCGGCCACCAAGAGCGTGCTCGAGCGCCCCGACACCGTGATCGTGGCGACGGTTTCGTGCATCTACGGCATCGGAGACCCGGAGGACTACCAGGAGATGCGCCTGATATTGCGGGAGCGCGACCCGGTGCCCCAGAGGGACCTCCTGCGCCGGCTCGCGGGAATGCAGTACACGCGAAACGACATCGACTTCCGCCGCGGGACCTTTCGCGTGCGCGGGGATTCCATCGACATCTTTCCCGCGGAGCTGGGGGAAACCGCGCTTCGCGTCTCGCTCTTCGACGACGAGATCGAGTCGCTCACGCTCTTCGACCCGCTCACCGGGCACCTCGGGCAGAAGGTCCCGCGCTTCACGGTGTACGCGAAGAGCCACTACGTCACCCCGCGCGAGACCGTGCTCCGGGCGATCGAGGCGATCAAGGCGGAGCTGCGCGAGCGCCTCGACTTCTTCCAGAAGGAGGGCAAGCTCCTCGAGCTGCAGCGCATCGAGCAGCGCACCCGGTTCGACCTCGAGATGATGAACGAGCTGGGTTTCTGCAAGGGGATCGAGAACTATTCCCGCCACCTGTCGGGCCGCGCGCCCGGCGAGCCGCCGCCGACCCTGATCGACTACCTGCCTTCGAATGCGCTCCTCGTGATCGACGAGAGCCACGTCACGATCCCGCAGGTGGGGGGCATGTACAACGGCGACCGTTCGCGCAAGGAGACGCTCGTTGCCTACGGCTTCCGCCTGCCCTCGGCGCTGGACAACCGGCCGCTCCGGTTCGAGGAGTTCGAGCGCCAGATGCGCCAGGCCGTGTTCGTGTCCGCCACGCCCTCCGACTACGAGTCGAAGCACGCCGCCCAGGTCGTCGAGCAGGTGGTGCGCCCCACGGGACTCGTGGACCCGGACGTGATCGTGCGTCCCGCGACCTCCCAGGTCGACGATCTCCTGTCGGAGGCGAACCGGCGCACCGCCGTCGGGGAGCGGGTGCTCGTCACCACGCTCACCAAGCGCATGGCCGAGGACCTGACGGACTATCTCGCCGAGCACGGCGTGAAGGTGCGCTACCTGCATTCCGACATCGACACCGTCGAACGGGTGGAGATAATCCGCGACCTGAGGAAGGGCGTCTTCGACGTGCTGGTCGGCATCAACCTGCTGCGCGAGGGCCTCGACCTGCCGGAAGTCTCGCTGGTGGCGATCCTCGACGCCGACAAGGAGGGGTTCCTGCGCTCGGCGCGCTCGCTCATCCAGACCATCGGCCGGGCCGCGCGGCACATCAACGGCACCGCGATCCTCTACGCCGACCGCATGACCGAGTCCATGAAGACCGCCATCGGCGAGACCGAACGGCGGCGGGCGAAGCAGGTCGCCTTCAACCGCGAACATGGCATCGAGCCGCGCAGCGTCTCCAAGCGCATCAAGGACCTGATCGACGGCGTGTACGACGCGGACGAGGCGAAGGAGTCGAAGCGGGTCGCAAAGGCGGCGGCCGCGATCGAGGAGCTCGGCGAGAAGCAGCTCGACCAGCGCGTGCGCAAGCTCGAGCGCGAGATGCTCGAGGCCGCGCGCAATCTCGAGTTCGAGCGCGCGGCGAGCCTGCGCGACGAACTGCGCGTGGCGCGCGACCGGCTGATGGAGGTGGGCGGTGGCTGAGCGGGCGGCAAGCGTGCTCTTCGTCTGCACGGGAAACATCTGCCGCTCGCCCACGGCCGAGGGCGTCTTCCGGGATCTCGCCCGCCGGCGCGGCGTGCTGGAGCGGCTGCGCATCGATTCCGCGGGCACCCACGACTACCACGTGGGGGAGGCGCCGGATCCCCGCGCGGTTTCTCACGCCGCACGGCGCGGCTACGATCTCGCCCCGCTGCGGGCGCGGCAGGTCTGCCTGGGCGACTTCGCGGACTTCGACCGCATCCTCGCCATGGATCGCAGCCACCTGCGACAATTGCAGGCGATCGCGCCTTCGGGATCGCCCGCTCGACTGTCCCTGTTCCTGGATCACTCGGCGAGCCGCGCCGGACTCGACGTGCCGGACCCGTACTACGGGGGCGGTCGCGGGTTCGAGGAGGTGCTGGACATGGTGGAGGAGGCGTGCGCGCGGCTCCTCGACGCGGTCCTCGCCGAAATGCCGCGCTGAAACCGCATTGGGAGGAAGAACCATGAGCAATCCCGCACCGAGCCGATTCCCCGTCCCGAACCTCTCCGAGCTGCCCGAGGACATCCGAGCGCGCATCGACAAGGTGCAGGAAAAGGCGGGGTTCGTGCCGAACGTGTTCCTCGCGCTCGCGCACCGGCCCGACGAGTTCCGCGCCTTCTTCGCCTACCACGACGCGCTGATGCTGCGCGCGGGCGGCCTCTCGAAGGCCGAGAAGGAGATGATCGTCGTGGCCACCTCCGCCGCGAACCACTGCCTGTACTGCATCGTCGCGCACGGCGCGATCCTGCGTGCCTATTCGAAGAAGCCGCTCCTCGCGGATCAGGTGGCCGGCAACTACCTCAAGGCCGATCTTTCGCCGCGGGAGCGCGCGATACTGGACTTCGCGATGAAAGTGGCGCTGGAGGCGCACCGCGTGGAGGAGGAGGATTTCGCGCCCCTGCGCGCCCACGGACTCACCGATGAGGACGTGTGGGACGTGGGCGCGATCGCGGCGTTCTTCGCGCTTTCCAACCGCATGGCGAACCTGACCGCGATGCGGCCCAACGACGAGTTCTACGCGATGGCGCGATAGGCGGGCGGAGAGGCACGCCGTGCCGCCGCACCCCGGCCGGGGCTACCAGCCGCCGGTGCGGATCCACTCCTCCAGCATCGGGATGCGATCGACGCCCCAGAACGGCTCGCCGTCGACGACGAAATGCGGCGAACCGAAGACGCCGGAGCGCATGGCGTTTTCCACCTCGGCCCGCACGCGCTCCTTGATCGCCTCGCCCTTGAGGGGTTCGGCGAGCGCGGCCGGGTCGGCCCCCGCCGCGGACGCGAGTGCGACGACCACGGCGGGATCGGCCACGTCGAGGCCCTCGGCGAAGTAGGCACGATAGAGGCGATGGGCGAAGTCGCGCGCGCGCGCGGCGTCGTCATCGGCTATCAGGTAGAAGGCGCGCGCGGCGACCTGCGTGCCGATAGGGAACTTCTCCGGCAGCCGGAACGCCACCTGGTGAAGGCGCGCGGTGCGCGCGAAATCGTGCTTCGAATACTCCCCCTTGATGGGCAGCATCGCGAGCGGCGCCGTGCCGACCGCCTTGAAGACGGGCCCGAGGAGTATCGGGCGCCAGTTGACGCTCCTGCCATGCCGCGCGGCCACACCGTCGATGAGTTCCGAGGCGATGTAGCCGTACGGCGAGGAGAAGTCGAACCAGAAGTCGATGGCCTGCGACATGGGGCTAAGTCAGGCTGGCGGGTTCCCGCCGCCGACGGGTGCTGTGCCCGGCGCGGTCTCGACCAGTTGCAACGGCTCGTCAGGGGCGGCCGCGACATCGCGACGCCGGCGCCGGACCGGAGGACGCGGCGCTTCCTCCTCGACGACCGCCACCGGTGCGATCTCGTTCTTTGCCGTCTCCACCAGCTTCAGTGGTTCGGCACCGGCGTCGGCCTGCGCCGCATCGTGGCGCCGGCGAACGGGACGGGACGGCGCGCCGGCAGCCTCGCCGTGTTCGCTGACCTCCTGGTAGGTGGCAGGCGGCGGCGCAAACGAAGCGACGACCTGCGGTGCGTTCGATATCGGTGTCGCCGGTACGGGCGGCGCCGGTACTCGCGCGGGAATCGCAGCGGGGATGACGACCGGCGCTTCCGGCTCCGCTGACGCCGCGGGCTGGACGGGTGTCGCTGGCCGTGGTGCCGGCACGACAGGAGCCGGAGCAACGGGTTCCGGCGACCGGGGGGCCTGCGTCTCGTAGTCGGCGGGCGACGGGGCTGCATCCACTGCAGGAGCCGAGTACGGCTCGCGGGCTTCGCGTTCCGCGGGCTCCCGGGAGCGTTCGCGGCTGGGGACCGGCGTATCCGCATCCGGCTCCGCAGGGAAGTCGGCACGCAGTTCCGCCATGGTCTCCGGGGCTCGCTCGGCACGGTCACCACGGCCGCGGCCGCGGCCACGGCGCCGGCGACGCCCGCCTTCGGCTTCCCCGGACGGGGTATCCGCCCCGGGAATCACGGCATGCGCCGTCAATGCGGCCACGGGTTCGTTGGCGCCCGCCGTGGGTGCCTCGGCTTCCCGGGGCACGCGGGGCTCACCGCCGGGCGGCTGGCCGCGGCGGCGCGGTTCATCGCGCCTGCCTTCGGAACGGCCTTCGCCACGGGTCTCCTCGCGGCCTGGGCCTTGGCCTTCGCCGCGGCGCGGTTCGCCTCGAGGCTCTCCTCGCCCTTCGCCACCACCTCGCCGGGACTCACCGCGACCTTCTCCCCGACGGCCTTCACCGCGGCCCTCGCCGCGGCCCTCGCCGCGGCCTTCACCGCGGCCTTCACCGCGTCGGCCTTCGCCTCGACGTCCATCTCCGCGCTTGCCGTCGCCGCGGCCACCGCGCTTGTCCTCACGCTCCCGCCGGATGATCCCGTCGGCGGGCTTGGCTTCTGTTGCCGGCGCGGGGATGGCGGCGATCGTCGCGACGTCGGGCTTGCGGAACCACCCGAAGATGCGCTCGATGAGTCCCCCGCGCGATTCCGCTCGGGGCGCCTCGGGCGCGGCCGCGACGGGCGGCGCCACGGCGACTTCCGACAGCATCGACTGCGGCGCCGGCTGGTCGGGCGTGATGCCCTTCACCAGGGGCTCGGCACGCGCGGCCTTCTCGTCCTTGTCGCGGCTCGGCGCCCCGCGCTGCGGCCGGCGCTCGTCTTCCTCTTCCTCGGGGATGCCGACCATCTCGTAGCTCGGCACCATCGCGTCCAGGAGGGGCGAATCGTGGCGCAGCCGCTCGACGTGGTAGTTGGGCGTCTCGAGCGCCGGGTTCGGGATGAGAAGCACGCCCACCTTGAGCCGGGCCTCGATCTTGATGATCTCGGAGCGCTTCTCGTTCAGCAGGTAGGTGGCGACGTCCACCGGGACCTGGACGCGCACCGCGGCGGTGCTCTCCTTCATCGCCTCCTCCTGGAGGATGCGCAGCACGTGCAGCGCCGTCGAGGCGGTATCGCGGATGAAGCCGGTGCCGTGGCAGCGCGGGCACGCGGAGTGCGTGGTTTCCTCCAGCGACGGCTGGAGGCGCTGGCGGGAGAGCTCGAGGAGCCCGAAGCGCGAGATCTTGCCGACCTGCACGCGGGCCCGATCGTGGCGAAGCGCGTCGCGCAGGCGGTTCTCCACCTCGCGCTGGTTCTTCGCACTTTCCATGTCGATGAAGTCGATGACGATCAGGCCGCCCAGGTCGCGCAGGCGCAGCTGGCGCGCGATCTCGTCGGCGGCCTCGAGGTTGGTGTTGAAGGCGGTCTGCTCGATGTCGTGGCCGCGGGTGGCGCGGGCCGAGTTCACGTCGACCGACACCATCGCCTCGGTGTGGTCGATCACGATCGCGCCGCCCGACGGCAGGGTCACGTCGCGCCGGTAGGCGCTTTCGATCTGGTGCTCGATCTGGAAGCGCGAGAAGAGCGGCACGTCGTCGCGGTAGAGCTTCACCTTGTTCACGTTCGCGGGCATCACCGTGCTCATGAACGCGAGGGCCTGCTCGTAGATGTGCGGCGTGTCGACGAGAATCTCGCCGATGTCGGGCTGGAAGAGGTCGCGGATGGCGCGCACCACCAGGCTCGACTCGAGGTAGATGAGGCAGGGCCCCCTTTCCTCGTTGGCCGCGGTCTCGATCGCTGTCCAGAGCTGCAGGAGGTAGTTCAGGTCCCACTGCATTTCCTCGAGGTTGCGGCCGATGCCCGCGGTGCGGGCGATGAGGCTCATGCCCTCCGGGACCTGGAGCTGGTCCATCACGTCGCGAAGCTCGTTCCGGTCCTCGCCCTCGATGCGGCGCGAGACGCCGCCGCCGCGGGGATTGTTGGGCATGAGCACCAGGTAGCGGCCGGCGAGCGAGACGTAGGTGGTGAGCGCCGCGCCCTTGTTGCCGCGCTCGTCCTTGTCGACCTGGACGATCATCTCCTGGCCGACGCGCAGGTGCGTGGACATCTTCGCGCGGCCGAACTCGCCTTCGTGGTTCACCATGAACTGCTTGGCGATCTCCTTGAAGGGGAGGAAGCCGTGGCGCTCGGCGCCGTAGTCGACGAAGGCCGCCTCGAGCGAGGGCTCCACGCGGGTGATGACACCCTTGTAGATGTTGCTCTTGCGCTGTTCCTTGCCGGCCGATTCGATGTCCAGGTCGATGAGCTTCTGGCCATCGACGATGGCGACCCGGAGTTCCTCCGCCTGGGTCGCGTTGAAAAGCATTCGCTTCATTGTTATGTTCTCCCGCGCTCGAAACACGGAAGAAGGCCCGTACCGCAAGGGGCCGGGACGAGAGATATCAGGAATCGATTCTTGACTGCATCAGGATCGTGCGAGTGAAGGGGTGCGATGTCGCTGAGGGGCTTTCGTCTGGCGTGCCGCTGCATCATCCGGCGGCACGCCGGGAATCTTTTAGCGTGAAATCGAGCGCGTCATTTCGTTTGCCATCGCTGCTTGGCTGTGCCGGTGAGCGAAGTTAACCGGCGTCGGGAGCCTTTCGCGGCCCCCGGTCGCGTTGACCTGTCTGGTGCGCCTTGGCGCGTCCTTGCGTGCGACTGCGCTCGCGAGGCTTTCGAATCAACTAGATATAGTATAGCCCCCATGATGGTCGAAGGCAAAGACGTTGCGGTCCCCGAGCGCTCGGTGCGCTGGCTGGAGGTCGACGAGGGGGGGGCGGGGCAGCGAATCGACAACTTCCTGCTCGCGCGGCTCAAGGGCGTGCCGAAGAGCCACGTCTACCGGATCCTGCGAAGCGGCGAGGTGCGCGTGAACTCGGGCGCGTGGCCGCCTCGCACCGGCTGGCCGTGGGCGACCGCGTGCGGATTCCGCCGGTGCGCGTGGCCGAGCGCGAGGCGGGGGACGCGCCGGCGCCCCCGCTCGAGCTGCCCGTGCTTTTCGAGGACGATCACGTCCTCGCGGTCGACAAGCCCGCGGGCCTCGCGGTGCACGGCGGCAGCGGCATCGACCACGGCGCGATAGAGCGGCTGCGCGCAGGGCGTCCGGAGGCGAAGTTCCTCGAGCTGGTGCACCGCCTCGACCGCGAGACCTCGGGGGTGCTGCTGCTCGCCAAGAAGCGCTCCGCGCTCACCGCGCTGCACGAGGAGCTTCGCGACCGCGAAATGGACAAGCGATACCTCGTGGCCGTTGCCGGGCGCGTGCGCGACGAAATGCGCCGCGTCTCGGTCGCGCTGCGCAAGTACTCGACCGCCGACGGCGAGCGGCGCGTCGCCGTGGACGAGCGCGATGGGCAGGAGGCGAGGACGGTGTTTCGCCGCCTGGAGCGCAGCGACGAGTTCAGCTTCCTGGAAGCCGAGCTCCTCACCGGGCGGACGCACCAGATCAGGGTCCACCTCGCGCACATCGGCCACCCGGTGCTGGGAGACGAGAAGTACGGCGACTTCGCGCTCAACAAGGCATTGCGCAAGCGCGGGCTCCGGCGCATGTTCCTGCACGCCGCCCGGCTCTCGTTCACCCACCCCGCGAGCGGCGAGCCGGTGAGCGTCGCTTCCCCCCTTCCCGCGGAGCTCGAGGCGTTTCGTCGAGCCGTCCTCGCCCAGGAGCCCCCGCCGTGAGCGGCTACGACCTCGTCATCTTCGACTGGGACGGAACGCTCATGGATTCCACGGGACTCATCGCCGCCTGCATCCAGCAGTCGTGCCGCGACATGGGGCTTGCCGTTCCCGCCGAGAGCGAGGCGCGGTGGGTAATCGGGCTGGGCTTCGTCGAATCGGTCGAGCATGTCGCCCCGGGACTGGACCGCGAGCGGCAGGAGGAACTGGCGCGATCCTACCGGCGCCACTTCATCGCCCGCGAGCACGAGGCGCCCCTCTACGACGGAATTCCCGAACTGCTGGCGGAGCTTCGCGCGCGCAACCGGCGCCTTGCGGTGGCCACCGGCAAGGCAAGGCGCGGGCTCGATCGCGCGCTCGAGAGCACGGGGCTCGCGCCGTTCTTCGAGGCGACGCGCTGCGCCGACGAGGGGTTTCCGAAGCCCCACCCCGACATGGTTCTTCGTCTCCTGGAGGAAACCGGCGTCGATCCGGCGCGGGCCCTGCTCGTGGGGGACACCACGCACGACCTGGAGCTCGCCGCGAATGCCGGCGTGGACGCGGTGGCCGTCTCCTACGGGGCGCACGGCGAAACCGAGCTCCGCGCCCACCGGGCGCGACACTACGCGGCCTCGGTGGAGGGTCTTCGCGAGTGGTTCGCGAGCCACGCATGATCTGCGAGGCGTCCGCCCTGGCCGAGGGCGGCGACGGGGTGCGCTTCGACTGGCCGCCCGCGGGCGGAGAGGGCAAGGCGTTCGCGGTTCGTCACGACGGCGAGGTGCGGGCGTTCGTGAACCGTTGCCCGCACCTGGGCGTCGAACTCGACTGGCAGCCCGGCCGGTTCTTCGAGGAGTCTGGGCTATACTTGGTCTGCTCGACGCACGGCGCGATCTTCGAGCCCGACACCGGCCGGTGCATCGCGGGCCCCTGCCGTGGCGCACGGCTCGAGGCCATAGCCGTCCGCGAGCGCGAAGGCCGCATCCTCGTTCAAGACGAACCCACCGAGCCGGTTAACGGAAGCGGTTTCCCGGAAGACACATGACCGAACCCACCCTGCCTGCCTGGGAGCGCGCCACCCTCGAGAAGATCGCGCTGCGCGCGCTCGACGAACAGCGGCGGGCGCGCCACTGGTCCACCCTCATTCGCCTCCTCTGGCTCACGCTCCTCTTCCTCATAGTGGCGGCGGCGCTCGGGTGGATCGGCGGATCGGACAAGGAGCCGCTGCGCACGGGAAAGCACACCGCGCTCGTGGACCTTCGCGGCATCATCGGCGTGGAGTCGCGGGCGAGCGCAGACAAGATGAACGCGGCGCTGGGAGCGGCATTCAAGGACAAGCAGACGCAGGGCGTGGTGCTGCGGATCAACAGCCCGGGAGGCAGCCCGGTCCAGTCGGGCTACATCAACGACGAGATCCGGCGGCTGCGGGCGAAGTATCCGGACGTGCCCGTGCACGCCGTGGTCGAGGACCTCTGCGCCTCCGGCGGCTACTACGTGGCGGTCGCCGCCGACCGCATCTACGTCGACAAGGCGAGCCTCGTGGGCTCCATCGGCGTGATCATGGGCGGCTTCGGCTTCACCGGCGCGATGGAGAAGCTCGGCGTCGACAGGCGCAGCTACGCGGCGGGCGAGAACAAGGATTTTCTCGACCCCTTCGCCCCCGAGAATCCGGCGCACAAGGAGCACGCGAAGCGGATGCTCGAGGAGATACACCAGCAGTTCATCGCGGTGGTGAGGAAGGGGCGCGGCAAGCGGCTCAAGGAATCCCCGGAGATCTTCTCGGGGCTCGTCTGGACCGGCGAGCGAGCCGTGGAGCTGGGGCTCGCCGACGGGTACGGGAGCCTGAATTCGGTCGCCCGCGACGTGATCAAGGCCGAGCGCGTCGTCGATTTCACGCCGGAGGAGAACTACTTCGAACAGTGGTCGAAACGGCTCGGTGCGGGAGCCGCCCAGTCGGCCGTGCGCGCCCTCGTCGAACAGGCCGCCCGCGGCTCCGCGGAACTGAGGTAGTTCCCGTGAACCGCGTGCTTCGCGCGATCGGCGTCCTGCTCGGACGGGACAGGCGGGCCCCGGGGGAGCGCGAGGGCGAGCTCGATCTCGTGCGCGAGGCGTTCGACCAGACCTCGGTCGGATTCACGCTGGTTTCCCTCGAAGGCGACTATCTCGTCGTCAACCGCGCCTTCTGCGAGATGTCGGGTTATTCGAAGGACGAACTCGTGGGCGAAAGCTGCCGCCGGCTCACCCATCCGGACGATCGCAGCGCCGACGACGCGGCGCTCTCCGGCGTGCGCGATCGAGGGGCACCTCCTCCGGTGACGGAGAAGCGGCTCCTGCGCCGCGACGGCAAGGAGATCTGGGTAAGGCGCAATTCCGGCCTCATGCGCGACGCCTCGGGCGCACCGCGCTTCGTGATCTGCGCCTTCTTCGACCTGAGCGAACAGCGCGCGCGCGACCGGGCGCTGCAGTCGACCAACCGCTTCCTCACCGCGATCATCGAGACTTCGCCCGTCGCGATCTACGCGACCGATCTCGACGGCATGATCACGCTCTGGAATCCGGCGGCGGAGCGCACCTTCGGCTACACGCGCCGCGAGGCGCTGGGCCGGCGAGCGCCTTTCGTGCCGCCGGACAAGAAGGAAGAGGCCCGCCAGCTGCGCGAGCGCGCCCTGGCGGGCGAGGTGCTCACGAATCTCGAGTTGATCCGCCAGCGGGCCGACGGGACGATGATCGTCATCAACGGATCGGCGGCGCCGCTGCGCGACGACGAGAACAAGATCGCGGGCCTGCTCGTGATGTGCCTGGACGCGACGGAGGCCAAGCGCGCCGAGGCGGCCTTCAAGGAGCAGCTCCACTTCACGCGCGCGCTCATAGACGCGATTCCGAACCCGGTGTACTTCAAGGATCTCGAGGGCCGATTCCGCGTCTACAACCGGGCGTGGCACGAGCTCTGGGGAGAGGAGCGGGACTGGGTGGGCAAGACCGTCTACGACATGTTCGAGCGGGAGGTCGCGGAAATCCACGGCGCGCGCGACCGGCCCCTGCTCGAGTAATCTGTTTTGGCGCACTATGAGTCGGTGATGCGCACGCGCGAGGGCCAGGACCGCGAGATGCTCTACAACAAGGTGAGTTTCGTGGACCAGGAAGGCCGCCTGGCGGGGCTCATCGGCACCATCACGGACGTGACGAAGTACAAGGAGACGGAGCGGGCGCTCGAGGCGAGCGAGGCGCGCTTCCGCGTGCTCACGGAAAGCGGCCTCGACCTGATCTCCGTGATCGGCGTGGACGGGGCGATCCACTACCAGAATGCCGCGCTCGGGAACCTGCTGGGATTCGACCCCACCGAGACCATCGGGCGCAACGTCTTCGATCTCGTGCACCGGGAGGACGTGGACGGGGTGCGCGCGGCGTTTGCGCGCATCGTGGAGACGGGCCAGTTCCGCGAACCCCTCGAATTCCGGATTCGCCACCGCAACGGCCAGTGGCGGACCTTCGAGTCACTCGGCACCAATTGCGTCGACAACCCGCACATTCTCGGCGTCGTGTTCAATTCGCGCGACGTGACCGACCGGAAGGCCATCCAGCAGCGCATCCAGCACCTGGCCTACCACGACAACCTGACGGGATTGCCCAATCGCGGCCTGCTGCAGGACCGCCTCGCGCATTCGATCGCGCGCGCCGAGCGCAGCGGCCGAAAGGTCGCGGTGCTCTTCATCGACCTGGACAACTTCAAGAACATCAACGACACCCTCGGCCACGACGTGGGCGACGAGCTGCTCCGGCAGGTCTCGCGCAGGCTCGCGGAATGCGTCCGGGCCGGCGACACGATCGCGCGCCAGGGCGGCGACGAATTCATCGTGCTGCTGGACAACCTCGACGACGGCCGTGGCGCTTCCGTCGTGGCGCAGAAGATCCTCAACACGCTGCGCACTGCCTTCCCGCTGGGCGGCACCGAACAGCACGTGAGCGGCTCCGTGGGCATCGCGGTCTTCCCGAGGATGGCCGCGACGCCCAGACGCTCATGAAGAACGCCGACACCGCCATGTTCCACGGCAAGGGCATCGGCAAGAACACCTACCAGTATTTCACCTCGCAGATGAACATCGCGGTGAAGCGCCGCATGACGCTCGAGTCGGCGCTGCGCCGCGCGGTCCTGCAGAAGGACTTCGTGCTCCATTACCAGCCGCAGGTGAACCTGGAGACCGGGGAGATCGTCGCCGTCGAGTCGCTGGTGCGCTGGAAGACGGAGGACAGCGGCACGGTGATGCCGGGCGACTTCATCCCGCTCGCCGAGGAGACCGGCCTCATCAACGAGGTGGGCGAATGGGTGCTGCGGGAAGCCTGCCGCCAGAACAAGGAATGGCAGGACCGCGGCCTGGCGCCCCGGCGCATGGCGGTGAACCTCTCGGCGCGGCAGTTCGCCGACAAGGCCTTTCTCGACACCGTGATTCGCGTGCTGCAGGACACGGGCCTCGACCCGAAATGGCTGGAGCTCGAGATCACGGAGAGCCAGGTCATGCGCCAGACCGAGGGAATGATCCTGCTGCTGAACCGGCTTTCGGAAATGGGCGTGCACCTCGCGATCGACGACTTCGGCACCGGCTACTCGAGCCTGTCGTACCTGAAGCGCCTGCCGATCCAGAAGCTGAAGATCGACCAGTCCTTCATCCGCGACATCACGGTCGACCCCAACGACGCGGCGATCGTGGTGGCGATCATCAACATGGCGCGAAGCCTCGATCTCGAGACGATCGCCGAGGGAGTCGAGACACAGGGGCAGCTGGCGCTCCTGCGCTCGAAGGACTGCCGGGTGGGGCAGGGGTTCTATTTCTCCGCGCCGCTGCGCGCCGAAGGCGTCTACCTGCTGCTCCAGGCAGAACAACCTCTACGCCCGCGAGCCCGCGCGCGTCCCCAGCGGCCTGGCGCGAACCCGCCGCGTCGCGAGCACCAGGAAGATCGCCGGACGCCGGCCCGGGGCGCGCAGCTTGCGCCGCCAGGCCGCGAATGCGTCGCCGTGCGGATCCTCTCCGCCCTTGCCGTGAGGTCCGCGGCCACGGCGAGGCGCGTGTCGCCGGCGCAGCTCCCCAGGAGTTCGGCGAACAGGGCGTCGTTGCGGTAGGGCGTCTCGATGAACACCTGGGTCTCCCGGGCCGCCGCGGATCGCGACTCCAGTTCCCGGATGGCCGCCACCCGATCCGCGCCGGCAACGGGAAGGTACCCCGCGAAGCGAAACCGCTGTCCTTCGAGTCCCGAGGCCATCAGGGCGAGGAGAATGGAAGAAGGGCCCAGCAGGGGAATCACGCGCAGCCCTTCCGCGTGGGCGGCCGCCACCAGCGCCGCGCCGGGATCGGCCACGGCAGGCGCTCCCGCCTCGGACAGGACTGCCAGCGGCCGGCCGGCGTGAAGCGGGGCGAGGAGCGCGGCAACCTCGGAATCCTTCGTGTGCTCGTCCAGTATCGCCAGATTGAGGGAGGCGATGGGGCCGGGATGGGCGCAGGCGGACAGGAAGCGGCGAGCGCTCTTCGCATTTTCCACGACGAAATCGCGGATCCGCGCACGCGGCGAGAACCGGTGCGGGCAGGACTTCGCTCGGGCGCGCTCGTCCTGGGCCAGCGGCACCGGGATGAGGTAGAGGGCGGCAGGAACGGTCACGGCACGGCCGCGCCTTCGGCGCGCAGCATCGCGGAAAGGGCGATGAGGGGCAGACCCACCAGGGCCGTGGGATCGTCCCCGCGAAGCCGCGCGAGCAGGGAGATCCCAGGCCTCGCTCTTGGCGCTCCCGGCGCAGTCGAACGCCGGTTCGCGGTCGAGGTAGCGTTCGATCTCCTCGTCGGCGAGCGGCCGGAAAGCCACCTGCGTGGGCACGAGCGCCTCGCGCGCTCGCCTCCGGCAATCAGGCACAGGCCGGTCTGGAAGATCACGGTCCGGCCGCGCATGGCACGCAGTTGCGCGCGGGCCCTTCGCGGTGCCGGGCTTTCCGATGGGCTCGACCGTCAGTTCGGCGACCTGGTCGGAGCCGATAATCCAGGCGCCGGGATGTCGACGCCGGGCCGCCTCGGCCTTCGGGCGCGCGAGCCGGCCGGCCGTCGCGGCGCAGGTCTCGCCGGTTCGATCGGTGACTCGTCGAGAGCGGGCGACCAGGCCTCGAAGGGCAGCCCAGGGCGGCCCAGAGCTCGGCACGGTAGCGGGAGGCGGATGCAAGAACAAGAAAAAATGCTTTCAAAACACCTTTTATTGACGATTTAATCTGAATTGTCATTGGCCGACCATGTCGACCGCCATGCATCGACCCGGGCCGCCTGACCCGAAGGGGTACCTGTTCGAAGGAACCCTGGCCGGGAGACCTCGGAAACCTTGCGGGGAATCTGGCGTCGCCGGACGGCGAACTGCGCTACCGCGTCCGGCGCGGCTGAGTGGCGCGGACCCGCGCGGCGTGGGGTCGTCGTATAATCGAGGGCTTCGTTTTTCTCACCTGCCAGAGTTCTTTCGAGGCCTTCCGGCACGAGGTAAGGATCGACGACCGGCTGGTGCTGGTCGGCTCGGAGGCCGAACTTCCCCCGATCGAGGAAGAAAGCGACGGGGAGGATTTCGTGGTGGCGGACCCGCCCATCGAAGTGCGTGCGTTGGTGGAGGAGGCGGTGATGCTTTCCCTGCCCATGGTTCCCCGGAAGCCCGGGGCCGAGCCGGACGCGCGCGCGCAGCGGGAAGGGTCGGGCAAGCCGGGGCCTTTCGAGGCGCTGGCCCGGCTCAGGCAGAAGAATGCGAAGCAGTGAACAGAATCCAAGGAGAACACCATGGCTGTCCAACAGAACAAGAAGTCGCCCTCCAAGCGCGGCATGCACCGGTCCCACGACTTCCTGACCAACCCGCCCACCGCGGTGGAGCCCACGACGGGCGAGACGCACCTTCGCCACCATATCTCGCCCGCGGGCGTGTACCGGGGCAAAAAGGTCATCAAGACGAAGGATTGAGCGCCGAGCGACCGGCCCTGTTCATTGCAGTGGCTGCAATGAAATCCGTCATCGCCGTCGATGCCATGGGTGGGGACCACGGCCCGTCCGTCACCGTCCCCGCCTGCCTCGATTTTCTCGACGCGCACCCCGGAACGGAACTGCTGCTGGTCGGGCTCCCCGAACCGCTTGCGCAGGAACTGTCCCGCCTGGGCGCGCAGTCGCGCTCCCGGCTCACCGTCGTGCCGGCCACCGAAGTGGTCGGCATGGACGAGGACATCCGCTCGGCGATACGCACCAAGCGCCATTCCTCGATGCGCGTGGCGATCGACCTCGTGAAGGAAGGCCGGGCCCAGGCTTGCGTGAGCGCAGGCAACACGGGTGCGCTCATGGGGACGGCGAAGTTCGTCCTGAAGACGCTGCCGGGCATCGACCGTCCGGCCATCTGCGGCGTGCTGCCCACGCGCAAGGGCGTGGTGTACGTGCTCGACCTCGGCGCGAACGCCGATTGCACGCCGGATCACCTCCTGCAATTCGCGGTCATGGGAGCCACGCTCGTGGAGGCCGTGGAGGAGCGCGCCCGGCCCTCGGTCGGGCTCCTCAACATCGGGTCCGAGGAGATCAAGGGCAGCGAAGTGGTCAAGCGCGCCGGCGAGCTCCTCAAGGCGAGCACGCTCAACTTCCACGGCAACGTCGAGGGAAACGACATCTACAACGGCACCACGGACGTCGTGGTCTGCGACGGGTTCGTCGGCAACGTGGCGCTCAAGACTTCCGAGGGCCTCGCGAAGATGATGGGCGACTTCCTCAAGGAGGAGTACACGCGCGGCGTCTTCACCCGCCTGGCCGCGCTGGTGTCGCTGCCCGTGATCAAGGCATTCCGCCGCCGCCTGGACCATCGCCGCTACAACGGCGCGACTCTCCTGGGCCTGCGCGGCATCGTGGTGAAGAGCCATGGATCGGCCGACCGCCTGTCCTTCTCGACCGCGCTGGAGCGCGCAGATTCCGAGGTGCGTCACGGCCTGAACGAGCGTATCGCCGCCGAGATCGCCCGGTTGCACGGGCTGGGGGAACTCGCCGGCACCAACGGCGCGTCCCGGAACGCGGCCGCGGCATGACGTCGGACCGGGCGCAGGCAGGCTGATGCGTTCGCGCATCGCGGGAACCGGAAGCCGCCTTCCGGACCGGATAGTCACCAATCGCGACCTCGAGGCGATGGTGGAGACCACCGACGAGTGGATCGTGTCCCGCACGGGCATTCGCGAGCGCCGCATCGCGGCCGACGGCGAGTTCACGAGCGATCTCGCGCTCGCCGCCTCGCGTCATGCGCTCGCGGCGGCCGGGCTTCGGGCCGGCGACATCGACCTCATCGTCCTGGCGACCTCGACGCCGGACATGGTCTTTCCCTCCAGCGCGTGCCTGCTGCAGAAGAAGCTCGGCATCCGCCATGGCGCGGCGTTCGACGTGCAGGCGGTGTGCTCGGGGTTCGTCTACGCGCTCGCGACCGCGGACCAGTTCATCCGGTCCGGCATGCACAAGCGCGCCCTGGTGGTGGGCGCAGAGGTCTTCTCGCGAATCCTCGACTGGAAGGACCGCGGAACCTGCGTCCTGTTCGGCGACGGCGCCGGCGCCGTGGTGCTGGAGGGCTCGACGGACGCGGGCATACTGTCCGCCCACCTCCACGCCGACGGCGCGTATGCGGACATCCTCTCCACGCCGGGCCACGTCTGCGGTGGAAAGGTCCTTGGCGACCCCACCCTCAAGATGGACGGCGGCGCGGTATTCAAGCTCGCGGTGCGGGTGCTCGAGGAAAGCGCGCACGAGGCGCTCGCCGCCAACGGCCTTTCGGTTTCCGACGTGGACTGGTTCGTGGCGCACCAGGCCAACGTGCGCATCATTTCCCACACGGCGAAGAAGCTGGGCATTGCCGCGGACCGTTGCGTGGTGACGGTGGACGTCCACGCCAACACCTCCGCGGCCTCCATCCCCCTTGCGCTCGACGTGGCCGCGCGCGACGGGCGCATCCAGCGCGGCGACCTGGTCCTGCTCGCGGGCGTGGGCGGCGGCTTTACGTGGGGTTCGGTCCTCATCCGATGGTGATTCCGGCAATGCAGATCGCGGTGGTGTTTCCCGGCCAGGGCTCGCAGTCCGTGGGCATGATGAACGGCTTCGCGGACGCGCCCGTGGTGGCGCGCACCTTCGAGGAGGCTTCCGGCATTCTCGGCGAGGATCTCTGGGCGCTCGCTTCCGCCGGCCCCGCCGAGGCCCTCAGCCGGACGGTGGTCACGCAGCCCCTGATGCTCACCGCGGGCGTGGCGTGCTGGAGGGCGTGGCGCGAGCGGGGCGGCCCGATGCCCGCGGTATTCGCGGGGCACAGCCTGGGCGAGTACGCCGCGCTCGTGGCGGCGGGTGCTCTGCGCTTCGAGGACGCGCTTCCCCTCGTGCGCCTGCGGGCGCAGTACATGCAGGAAGCGGTTCCCGAGGGCGTGGGCGGCATTGCGGCCATCGTGGGGCTCGACGACGCGATGATCGCGAAGGTCTGCGAGGAGGCCGCCCAGGGGGAAGTGCTCGAGCCCGCGAACCTCAACTCCCCCGGCCAGATCGTGGTGGCGGGGCACCGCGCGGCAGTCGAGCGCGGCATGGCCCTGGCGCGTGCGAAAGGGGCCAAGATAGCCAAGATGCTCCCCATGAGCGCGCCGTCGCATTGCAGCCTCATGAAACCCGCTGCCGCGCGCCTGCGCGAGCGGCTCGCGGAGCTTGCGATCGCCGCACCTAACGTACCGGTGGTCCAGAACGCCGACGTGGCGTGCTTCGACGAACCGGGCCGCATACGCCAGGCGCTCGTCGAGCAGCTGTACCGCCCGGTGCGCTGGGCCGATACGGTCCGGCACCTGCAGGCGCGCGGTGTTGCGCGCATCGTGGAATGCGCTCCCGGCAAGGTGCTCGCCGGTCTCGTGAAACGCACCGTGGATGGCGTGGAGGCCGTCGCCGTCACGGATTCGGCGGCACTTGCCGCAGCCCTAGCCTGAGGTCGACATGCTGAACGGAAAGGTCGCCATCGTCACGGGAGCCTCGCGCGGGATCGGCGAGGCGGTCGCTCTCGATCTTGCGCGCGCCGGTGCCACGGTGGTCGGGACGTCGACCTCGGAGGAAGGGGCCGGGCGCGTCTCCCGGGCGATCGCCGATGCCGGCGGCAAGGGCGCCGGCCGGGTCCTCGACGTGCGCGACGCCGGCGCCTGCGCGGCGCTCGCCGACGGTGTGGCCGGGGAGTTCGGGCCGGTGGCCATCCTCGTCAACAACGCGGGCGCGACCCGCGACAACCTCCTCGCCCGCATGAAGGACGAGGAGTGGGACGAGATCCAGGCCACGAACCTGAGAAGCGTCTTCGTGCTCTCGCGCGCGGTGCTGCGAATGATGATGAAGGCGAGGGCGGGCCGGATCGTGAACATCACCTCGGTCGTGGGCTTCACAGGCAACGCCGGGCAGGCGAACTACGCAGCGGCGAAGGCGGGCATCGTCGGATTCTCCAAGTCGCTCGCCCGCGAGGTGGGAAGCCGCAACATCACGGTCAATTGCGTTGCGCCGGGATTCATCGAGACGGACATGACGCGCTCGCTCGCCGAGGAGCAGGTGAAGAAGCTCGTGGAGGGCGTGCCCCTCGGCCGGCTCGGCCGCGTCGCCGACGTCGCTGCCGCCGTCGCCTTTCTCTGCTCGCCCGGCGCCGACTACATCACCGTCGCCACGCTGCACGTGAACGGCGGCATGTTCATGGATTGACGCCGCCTCGTCCGGCGAGGTGAACCCCGTGGTAAAATGTGCCGTTTTTTCGCACTCAGCAAAGCCCCGAAAAACAGTGGAGGAACCAGATGGAAAACATTGAAGCGCGCGTCAAGAAGATCGTTGCCGAGCAGCTCGGCGTCGCAGAAGCCGACGTGAAGAACGAGTCTTCCTTCGTCGAGGACCTTGGCGCCGATTCCCTCGACAACGTCGAGCTGGTGATGGCCCTGGAAGAGGAGTTCGAGTGCGAGATTCCCGACGAGGAAGCCGAAAAGATCACCAACGTGCAGCAGGCGATCGACTACGTGAAGGCCCACCTCAAGCAATAAGCTCCCGGGGCCCGTCCCCGCACGCCCGGGAGCCGCGCCGGCTCCCGATGCGCCTCCGCCTCCCGCAACCCCCCGGAGCGTCTCCATGACCAAACGCCGCGTAGTCGTCACCGGCCTTGGCATCGTTTCCCCCATCGGCACCGGAATCGCCCAGGCATGGGACAACCTGGTCCATGGCGTGAGCGGCGTCGGTCCCATCACCCGGTTCGACGCCGCTGCGATCTCGACGCGCATCGCCGCCGAAGTGAAGGGCTTCGATGCGGCGCAGTGGATGTCTCCCAAGGAAGTCAGGCGCTCCGACACCTTCATCCACTTCGGCATCGCCGCGACGAAGATGGCGCTCGACGATGCCGGCCTCGCGATCGACGCGTCGAACGCCGAGCGCACCGGCGTCATCGTCGGCTCGGGCATCGGCGGGCTGCCGATGATCGAGGAGAACATCCTGGAGATGGGCACCAAGGGCCCCGGCGCATCTCGCCCTTCTTCGTCCCCGGCTCCATCATCAACATGGTCGCCGGGCTCATCTCCATCCGGTTCGGCGCCAAGGGGCCGAACGTGTCGATGGTGTCGGCCTGCACGACGAGCTCGCACTGCGTGGGCGAGGCCGGCCGCCTCATCGAGTACGGGGACGCCGATGTCATGATCGCCGGCGGGACCGAGGCCACCATTTGCCTGTCGGGCATGGGCGGCTTCTGTTCGCTCAAGGCGCTCTCGGAGCGAAACGACGACCCGGCGACCGCATCGCGGCCGTTCGACCGCGACCGCGACGGTTTCGTCCTCGGGGAAGGCGCGGGCATCCTCATCCTCGAGGAGTACGAGCACGCCCGAAAGCGAGGCGCGAGGATGTACTGCGAGCTCTCCGGGATGGGCATGAGCGCGGACGCGAACCACATCACCGCCCCGGACATGGATGGGCCGCGCCGTGCCATGCTCGCGGCGCTGCGCAACGGGTCGATCAACCCCGGCGAAGTCCAGTACCTGAATGCCCACGGGACTTCGACGCCGCTGGGAGACGCCAACGAGACGGCGGCGGTAAAGGCCGCTTTCGGCGAGCATGCGAAGCGCCTCGCGGTGAACTCCACGAAGTCCATGCACGGCCACCTCCTCGGGGCGGCCGGCGGCGTCGAGGCGCTGATCACGGTCCTTGCCATCCACCACCAGGTATCGCCGCCCACGATCAACCTCGCCAATCCCGATCCGGCCTGCGATCTGGACTACGTCCCGAACACGGCGCGCGAGATGAAGATCGACGTGGGACTCTCCAATTCCTTCGGGTTCGGGGGCACCAACGGAACGCTTGCGTTCCGCCGCCTGCGCTAGCCGGGACGGCGAGCGACCCCTCGCGCCCGATGGCATCGTTCCTCGTCAACGGGTGGCCCGCGCAGTCGATCGACGCCGGGGATCGCGGCCTCGCGTACGGCGACGGCGTCTTCCGCACCCTCGTCGTGCGCACGGGCCGTGCGCTCAACTGGGAACGGCACCTGCGGCTGCTCGAGCACGATTGCCGTCGCATCGGCCTCGCCTGCCCGCCCGAAGCGCTGCTTCGGGATGACGTCCGCCGAGTCGCGCCCGGCGATGCCGTCGTGAAGGTGATCGTCACGCGTGGCGCGTCCGGGCGGGGTTACGCGGTGGCCGAGGACGCCGAACCCACGCGGATCGTTGCGGCCTTCGCGGCATCGGCCGCGTCCACGGAGGAGTCGAGGATCGGGGTGAGGGTGCGCAGGTGCGACCTCGCGCTTGCGATCCAGCCTGCCCTGGCCGGGGTGAAGTCGCTCAACCGGCTGGAAAACGTCCTGGCCCGCGCCGAGTGGCGCGACCCGGCCATCCGCGAAGGCCTGCTCGCCGACACCGATGGGCGTCTCGTCGAGGCCACCATGAGCAATGTCTTTCTCTGCCTGGACGGAAGGCTCGTGACGCCCGCGCTGTCTAGGTGCGGGGTGAACGGCGCGCAGCGCGAGCGCGTGCTCGATCTCGCGCGCGCCGGATCGATTCGCTGTGAGGTGCGGGACGTCGCCTTCGACGAGCTGGCGCGGGCCGACGAGGTTTTCCTCACCAACAGCGTGATCGGCATCTGGCCGGTCGCGTCGTTCGACGACCGCCGCTGGGAGCCCGGCGCAATGACACGCCGGATGCAACGCCTCGTGGAGGACGACGATGCGCGCAGCCCCTAGGGCCGCGTTTGCCGCGGTGACGGTCGTGGCGCTGGTGGCGCTCGGCTGGACGGCCTGGTTCTGCCTGCGCCCGCTCGAGCCGCCGCGGGTCCCGTTCGACTTCACCGTGAAGGGCGGGTCGAGCCTGAAGACCGTGTCCCGCAATCTCGCAGATGAAGGGTTGCTGCCGGAACCACACTCCTTCTGGCTCCTCGGGCGTGTGCTGGGCAAGTCCGGTTCGCTGCGGGCCGGGACCTACCGGATCGCGGCACCCCTCACGCCCCTCGAACTCCTCGACAAGCTCGCTTCCGGAGACGCCCTGCCGATCGAGATCGCCTTCGTGGAGGGAACGACGCTCAGGCAATGGTTGGCGCAAATGCGGGCTCACCCGCATATCCGCATGACGCTGGACGGGATTTCCGAGGAGGACATGCGCTCTGCAATCGGGGTGCAGGAAGGCGCGCTGGAAGGATGGTTCTTTCCCGACACCTACCGGTTCCTCGCCGGAGCCACCGATGTCCAGATTCTCAAGCGAGCCCATGCCGAGATGGCCGGCCGGCTCGCGCGTGCGTGGGAAGGGCGCGATCCTGCGCTGCCGCTCGCGAGCCCGTACGAGGCGCTCATCCTCGCCTCGATCATCGAGAAGGAGGCCGGCCAGGCGGCGGAGCGTCCCACCATTGCCTCGGTGTTCGTGAACCGGTTGCGCAAGGGAATGCGCCTGCAGGCCGATCCGACGGTGATCTACGGCGTGGGCACGAAGTTCGACGGCAACATCCGCAAGCGCGATCTCCTCGCCGACACGCCCTGGAACACCTACACGCGCGACGGGCTGCCTCCCACGCCCATTGCGATGCCCGGCGAGGCCTCGATCGCGGCGGCGACGAACCCCGCGACGACGCCTTACTTCTACTTCGTCGGGCGCAGGGACGGCACGCACCAGTTCTCGAGGACGCTCGAGGAGCACAATCGCGCGGTGGCAAGATACCAATTGGGGAGACCATGACGACCGGCCGATTCATCACCTTCGAGGGCATCGACGGCGCGGGCAAGACCACGCACCTGGAGCCGCTCGCCGGCGCCATACGCGCCCGTGGCGCCGAGGTGGTGGTCACGCGCGAACCCGGAGGCACGCCCCTGGGGGAGAGGCTGCGCGACCTGGTCCTGCACGAGCCGATGGAAGGCACGACGGAGGCGCTCCTCATGTTCGCCGCGCGGCGCGAGCACCTGGTGCGCGTGATCGAGCCCGCACTGGCGCGGGGCGCCTGGGTCCTGTCGGACCGGTTCAGCGACGCGACTTTCGCCTACCAGTGCGGCGGGCGCGGCCTGGACCGCGGCGTGTTCCGGGCGCTTGCGTCTCTCGTGCACCCGCACCGCAATCCGGATGCGACCTTTCTCTTCGATCTCGAACCGGGCTTGGCGCTGGAGCGCCAGCGCGCGCAGAGCCGCGACCCCGACCGGTTCGAGCGCGAGGCGGCGGAATTTTTCCGCAAGGTGAGGGATGCCTATCTCGAGAGAGCCCGCGAGGAGCCGGCGCGCGTGCACGTGATCGACGCCTCTGGCGGCCTCGCGGAGGTGCGCGATCGCCTCGTTCGCGAGTTCGAGCGGACGTTCCCGTGATCATTCCGTGGCTTCGCGAGCCGCTGGCGCGCCTGATGGCACGTCGGGATCGCCTGCCGCACGCGCTGCTGGTGACCGGCCGCGCCGGTATCGGGAAGCGGGAGTTCGCCCGCGAGTTCGCGCGCAGCCTCCTGTGCGAATCGCCGGTCGACCGGCTCTCCTGCGGGCAGTGCCCGTCGTGCCACTGGTTCGGGCAGGCGAACCATCCGGACTACCGCGAGATCGTCCCGGAGTCCGCGGAGGAGGACGAGGGCGATGGCGTCTCGGCGACAGGCAAGGACGCCGGCAGGAAGAGCCTCGTGGTGAAGATCGAGCAGATCCGGGCGATCCGCGCGTTCGTCGCGCTGTCGACGCACCGGGCGGGCCATCGCGTCATCGTGCTCCACCCCGCGGAGGCCCTGCAGCCGGCGGCGGCCAATGCGCTCCTGAAGACGCTCGAGGAACCACCGCCGGCCACCGCGATCGTTCTCGTAAGCGACCGCCCGGCGCGGCTTCTCGCGACCATTCGCAGCCGCTGTGAGTCGGTCACGCTGCGCGTTCCGGCGGCGTCCGAGGCCCGCGCGTGGCTCGAAGCCGCCGGTGCGAGCGAGCCCGAAGTCGCCCTCGCGCTCGCCGGGGGAGCGCCATTGCTCGCCGCGGAACTTGCGCAGCCCGAGGAGCGCGACTGGCGCCGCCGCGTCGTCGCCGAGCTTTCGCGTCCGGACGGCGCGCGCGCGCTCGCGTTCGCGGCAGGATTCGACCGCGCCTTCCTCGAGCGCACGCTCTTCGTGATGCAGACCTGGGTGCACGACCTGGTCCGGGTGAAGAGCGCGGGCGAGCCGCGGCACCACGTCGACGCGGCCCCGGCCCTGCGCGCCAAGGCGCGCCGCGCGCGCCTGGAACGGCTGCTCGCCCTCGACCGCGAACTGCTCGAAGCCCGCCGTCTCGTCGCGCACCCGCTCAATGCGAGGCTCGTGGCGGAGCACTTGATGATGGCCTACAATCGAGCCACACTTGCCTGAACCATGAACGACACCGCACACGATCCGGCGATCGCGCGTCCGGGGGTGTTCTCCCTCGTCATCCGCTCGAAGGCCGCGCTCTACGCCGCGTGGATCCCGCTCCTGCGCGGCGGGGGGATATTCGTCCCGAGCGTCCGGGATCACCGGCTCGGCGAGGACGTGCTGGTCCTGCTGTCGCTGCTCGACGACAGCGTGAAGATCCCCATCCACGGGCACGTGGCCTGGGTCAATCCCCCGCACGCCGCGAGCAACCGGCCCCAGGGCGTGGGGGTGCAGCTGCCGGATACCGAGCCCTGCCGCGAGCTGAGGAAGCGCGTGGAGGGACTGCTCGCCGGGGCGCTGCAGTCCTCGCGACCGACGCACACGATCTAGTTCCCTTGCCGGGCGCGGGCGGGCGGCGCCGGTAGAATGCGCGTCATGCTCGTCGACTCCCACTGCCACCTCGATTTTCCGGAACTGCGGGCCGCGCTTCCCGAGCTTCTCGATCGCATGGCCGCCCAGGGGGTGACGCACGCGCTCACCATTTCGACCACGCTCGCGGGTTTCCCCGGCGTTTGCGAGGTCGCGCAGTCCCGGCCCAACCTGTGGTGCACCGCCGGCGTTCACCCGGACGAGCGACGCGACGGGCGTGAGGCGAGCATGGAGGAACTCGTGGGGCTCGCGAGCCATGCCAAGGTCGTCGCGATCGGCGAGACGGGGCTGGATTACTTCCGCGTGGAGGGCGATACAGCCTGGCAACGCGAGCGTTTCCGGGTCCACATCCGCGCTGCGCGGGCCTGCGCGAAGCCACTGGTGATCCACACGCGCGAGGCGGCGCAGGACACGCTTCGCATCCTGGAAGAAGAGGGCGCGTCCGAGGTGGGCGGCGTGATGCACTGCTTCACGGAATCGCTCGATGTCGCGCAGGCCGCGATGCGGCTGGGGTTCTACATCTCCTTCTCCGGGATCGTCACTTTCCGGAACGCGAAGGCGGTCCAGGAGGTGGCGCGGCAGGTGCCTCTCGACCGGCTGCTGGTCGAGACCGACGCACCCTACCTCGCCCCGGTGCCGCACCGGGGCAAGACCAACGAGCCCGCCTTCGTGCGCCACGTTGCCGAGGAAGTCGCGCGTCTCCGGGGGATCACCCTCGACGCGGTGGCGGAAGCTACGACTGCGAACTTCTTCGCGCTCTTCCGCGACGCCCGGCCTCCGGAAGGCGCCATGGCGGGATCGTGAGCGCGGCCGGCCTGCTCGCCAGCTGCCGCGCGGGATTCGAGCGGGAGTGCGCGCAGGAGCTCACCGCACACGCTCGCGACGCGGGTATCGAGGGTTTCGTGAAGGCCCGGCCGGATTCCGGTTTCGCGCTCTTTCGGCCTCACGACGCGGCCGCGGGCCTCGCGTTCGCGCGGCGGCTCGATGCGACCGACTGCGTGTTTCCCAGGCAGGTCGTGCGCTGCGGGGAGGTGCTCGCGGACCTTTCCGTGGGCGATCGCGTCGGGCCGATCGCGATCGCCGCCGCGCGGCTGGGTGGCGCCTTTCGCGAACTGTTCCTCGAGACGCCCGACACCAACGACGGCAAGGCGCTGGCCGCGCTCATACGCCCGCTCGAACCGCACCTGCGGCGCGCCTTGTCGAAAGCGGGCGTGAGCGTCGAGTCCGAAGCGGCGAAAGAGCGCCTGCACGTCTTCTTCCTGGGAGGCACAGCCTGCCTGGTCGGCGTTTCGCGCATAGGCGCCGGTTCGTCCCGGCCCATGGGAATCGCGCGGATGCGGATGCCGCGGGGAGCGCCATCGCGCTCGACCTTGAAGCTCGCGGAAGCGCTGGAGACCTTCGTGGGCGAGGCCGCCCTCGCGAAGCGAATGCGCCCGGGAATGACGGCGGTCGACCTCGGCGCCTCTCCGGGCGGCTGGACCTGGCAGCTCGTCCGTCGCGGGCTCATGGTGACCGCCGTCGACAACGGTCCGATGGATGCGGCCCTCGTCGATTCCGGGCAGGTGAAGCACCGGCGCGAGGACGGCTTTCGCTTTCGTCCTCCCGAGCCCGTGGACTGGATGGTGTGCGACATGGTGGAGAGCCCGTCGCGGGTCTGCACGCTGGCTTCGGCGTGGATCGCGCGCGGCTGGTGCAAGGAGGCGATCTTCAACCTGAAGCTGCCGATGAAGAAGCGCTGGGAGGAGGTCCTCCGGGCACGGGACATCGTCGAGGAAGCGCTCGCCGGAACCCCGTACCGGCTCGGGATGAAGCAGCTCTATCACGACCGCGAGGAGATCACGGCCTGGCTCGCGGCGGGCCGGCGATGATCGCGTGATAGACTCGCCACGACCCCCGTGAGCCTTCCAGGAACTCCTCGAGCCATGCCACGAATCGTCATTTCCGAGAACATGGATGCGCCCGCCGTGGCGCTCCTGGCGCGCGACTTCGACGTGGACTACCGACCGGCGCTCGTCGACGATCCGGCGGGACTCGCGGCGGCGCTCGGCGATTCCGATGCGTGGATCGTGCGCAACCGGTCGCAGGTTCGCGGCGAGGCGCTGGCCGGCGCCGGGAGGCTTCGCGTCGTGGGCCGGCTGGGCGTCGGGCTCGACAACATCGACCTCGCGGCGTGTGCCGCGCGCGGGATAGAGGTGATACCGGCCACGGGCGCGAATGCCGAGTCGGTCGCGGAATACGTGCTGGCGATGGCGATGATCCTGCTGCGTGGTGCGGCGTACCGGTCCACGTCCGCCGTGGCCGCCGGCCGCTGGCCGCGCCAGATGCTCTCCCAGGGTCGCGAGATCGCGGGCAAGACGATGGGCCTGGTGGGTTTCGGCAACATCGGCCGCGTGACCGCCCGCAAGGCCGCGGCCATGGGATTGCGCCTCGTGGGGCACGATCCCGCGGTGGCGGGCGATGCCTCCGCATGGGGCGAATGCGGCGTTGCACCGCGCGGCCTGGATGCATTGCTCGCGGAAGCGGACATCGTGTCCCTGCATGTGCCGCTGGTCCCTGAGACGTACCGGCTCATCGGCGAGGAGCGGATCGCTCGCATGAAGCCGGGTGCGATCCTCGTGAACTCCGCCCGGGGCGGTATCGTGGACGAGGCCGCGCTCGCCCGGGCGCTCCAGGCGGGCAGGCTCGCCGGCGCGGCCCTGGACGTGTTCGAGGACGAGCCGCTTGCCGCCGCTAGCGTGCTCGCCGACGCACCCAATCTGATTCTCACGCCCCACATCGCGGGTGTGACCCAGGAATCGAACGAGCGCGTGAGCGGCCTCGTGGCCGAACGGGTGGCCGCGAGCCTTCGCCGCCAGCGCTAGCGACGCCAGACCTGCAGCAGGTTGTTGTAGGCGTCCGTCCACAGCCGCCAGTCGGGCTGGGGCGCGACCGGCTCCGTCGACAGCACGATCTCCGGGCGCAGGATGAACGGCTTGTGGCGCGTGAGGAGCACCCAGTCGCTGGTCGTGGCCCCGTCCTCGCCCGTCTCGTGAAGGAAGGCGTACTCCAGGCCATGCTTCTCGGAAATGGCCAGGAGCACCGGCTTCAGGTCCAGGAACCGGTTGGAGACGTGGAAGGCGATCACGCCCTGAGGCTTCATGTGCCGAAGGTAGGCGCCGACGGCCTCCAGGGTGATGAGGTGCACCGGGATGGAGTCGCCGGAGAAGGCGTCCACGGCGAGGACATCGAACCCCTGCGCGGGTTCGCGCTCGAGTTTCAGCCGCGCGTCTCCCAGGACGATCTCGATCGTGGCCGGACTGTCGGCGAGGTAGGTGAACTGCTCGCGCGCGATGCGCGGAATCGCCGCGTTGATCTCGTAGAAGCGGAAGGTGTCGTCGGCGTCGCCGTAGGTGGCGAGCGTTCCCGCGCCCAGGCCGATGACGCCCACCTTGATGGGAAGGCCCGCATGGGCGAGGATCGTCTTGCCGATGCCGGAGCTGGTCTTGTAGTAGGTCGTCGCCGCCCGGCGGTACTTGTCGCTCATCCACTGCTCGCCGTGCAGGATGGCGCCGTGCACCAGCGAACGGTAGCGCGTCTCCGGGTCGTCCTCGCGCGCAAGCAACTCCTTCACGCGCAGGACACCGTAGAAGTTGCGCTCGACGAGCACCGTGTCCTCGGTGAAGCTCGCGACGCGAAAGGCGAGCGCCCCCGCGGCGAACACGGTGACGGCCGCGAACATGGCGACGATGGGCTTCGGGCGGTCGAGATTGAGCATCACGGCGAGCCCCGCCACGATGACGAGTGCGATCTCGAGCTCCAGGTAGCCCGGAAGCGCCAGCGGCGCGACGATGCCCACGAGGATGCCGCCGGTCACCCCTCCCAGGGCCACGACGAGATAGAAAAGCGTCAGGTGCCGGGGGCCGGGCCTGAGCCGCGCGAGTTCACCGTGGCAGAACATGCAGACGATGAACAGGCCCGCCACGAACACGCCCACATGCCACGCGAGTTCGAACTGCAGGCGCTTGTCGGCCAGGAACCAGGCCATCACGCACACGATCCAGACGAGCAGGCCGAGGGTGGCGTCGCGGCGGTACCAGCGCGTGCCCTCGAAGCACAGGATGAAGGTGAGCAGGTAGACGGCGAGCGGTATCACCCAGAGGAGCGGGATCGACGAGATGTTCTGCGTGAGGTGGTTGGAGACGGCGAGCAGCACCACGGAGCCCATCGACGCGAGCGCCAGCCAGACGAGCAGCATGCGGGCCCGGGGGCGCGGCTCCTCGGACTCCTGCGCGCTCATTGCGGCCCGTTCGAGGGGCGGCAGGGCGCGGCTGCGCCAGGCGAGCCACGCGCACAACAGGACGAAGAGCACGTAGCCGCCGGACCAGGCCCAGGACTGCTGCGGGCTCGCGAGCCAGGGCTCGAAGAGGAACGGGTAGCCCAGCAGGGCGAGCATCGATGCGAAGTTCGAAAGCGCGAACAGGCGGTAGGGACTGGAACCGGGGAACTCGCGCGCAAACCAGGCCTGGACGAGAGGGCTCGTCGTCGACAGCAGGAAGTAGGGCAGCCCGATGGTCGCGGCGAGGAGCAGGAGGATGCGCACGACGGGGTTCTCGTTCCCCGAGGGAGCCCAGGATTCGCCGGGGAGTATCGGCAGGAACGCGAGGCTCGCGAGGAGCAGGCCCACGTGGATCCAGTTCTGCCGGGGCGAGACCACCTTCGTCGTGATCCAGTGGGAGTACGCGTAGCCCGTGAGCAGGGCGAACTGGAAGAACACCATGCAGGTGGTCCAGACGATGGCGGCCCCGCCGAACCAGGGCAGGATCAGCTTGGCGAGAACGGGCTGGACGAGGAAGAGCAGGAACGCGCTCAGGAAGATCGTTGCGGCGTGAAGCGGCATCGCGCGATTCTGTTCTTGGGAGGGGGTGCGTGGAGTGCGCGAAATGGTATCACGCACCTCAGGGTGCGGCGGCGCGCGAAAGGTATACTCGAACCGCATGTTCGCAAACCTCGTTCGCGCCGCACTTGCCGCCGAGTTCCTCGCCTGGTGCGCGCTGGGCGCGTGGCTTTCCGCGAGGCACGGCTGGTCCGCCGCGGTGCTCGTGGCCGGAGCCGTGGGCGGCGCCGTGCTGGTCCCCCTCGCCCTCGTGTGCGTCTCGCTCGGCATCTCGTGGCTGGCGCGTTCGGCCCGCGCGCCCGGGGAGCAGCTCGGCCTCGCGGGTTCCGCCGCCCTGGTCGCCGGCGAATGGCGCGCCATGCTCGCGAACAATTTCCTGTGGCTTCCGCTCGAGAACTCCGTGCTGCGGGCCGATCCGCCGTTCAGGCCTTCGCCGCGCGTTCCGATCGTCGTGGTGCACGGCTATTTTTCCAACCGGGGAACCCTGTGCAGCCTGGTGCGCGCTCTCGACGCAGCCGGCGCCGGCCCGGTCTTCGCGCCCAGCCTGCCGGCGATCCTCGCGCCGATCGAGTCGTTTGCCGCGCACCTGGAAAGGGTCGTGCGCGAAGTGACCGAGGCGACCGGGCAGCCCCGGGTGGTGCTCGTCTGCCACAGCATGGGAGGGCTCGTCGCGCGCGCCTATTTGCGTACGCACGGCCCGGCCCGGGTGGCGGCGCTCATCACGCTGGCGAGCCCGCACCACGGAACGGTGCTCGCCGCGCTCGGCATCGGGACGAACGGCCGGCAGATGCGCGCCGGCAGCGACTTCCTCCGCGATCTCGCCCGTTCCGAGGGCGAATCGGGGCCGGGAGTCCCCGGGGCTTTCCGTGTACACGGTGCACGACAATCTCGTGGCCCCCCAGGATTCCAGCAGGCTTTCCTGGGCCCGCAACGTCCCGGTACACGGCGTCGCGCACGTGGCGATGCTCGCGGACGCCCGGGTTCACCGCGCGGTGCTCGAGGAAGTCGAACGCGTCGCCGGGCGGGGCGCTGCCTAGAGGAGCGCCAGGACTTCCCCGGCGTGGTGAGCCACGTCGGGCCGGTCGATCACGTGTGCGATGCGCCCGTTCTCGTCGATGATGAAGGTCACGCGGTCGGCCATGCCGACCAGGGCCTTGGCCGCCGACAGGATTCCGGCGCCGCCGATCGTCCCGTACGCGCGCGCCACCCGGCCGCCCTTGTCGGCAAGCAGGGGAAAGTTGAGGCGGTGCTTGGCCGTGAACTTCTGGTGCGAGGCCTCGTCCTGGGTGGACACGCCGAGAATCGCAGCTCCCTTCGCGGCGATCTGCGCGTTGTGGTCGCGAAGCGAGCACGCCTGCTTCGTGCAGCCCGGCGTGTCGTCCATCGGGTAGAAGTACAGCACGAGCTTCCTGCCCCGGAAGTCCGCGAGCGAAACCCGTGCGCCGTCGGTGGTGACGCCCTGGAACTCGGGTGCCGCATCCCCCGTCTTCGGGAGGGCGCCCACGGATCGGCCCCCCCCCGGGGGGGGCCACCCCGAAGGGGGGGGGGGGGGGCCGGGGGGGGGGGGGGGCCCGGGGCCCGGGGGGGGCCGCCCGGGCGCGGGGGGGGGGGGGGGGCGGCGGCGGGGGGGGGGGGGGCCCCGCCCGGGGGGGGGGGGGGGGGGGGGGGGGCCCCCATGGATTGACCTCCTACCAGTGGATGCCCTGGGTGACCTGGGCGAAGGCCACCTGCTCGGGCGTGAGTTCGACTTCGCGCGCACCTTCCTTGCGGCCCTGCGCGGCGGTGGAGTCGGGGAACATCCGGAAGGCCGTGTTGAGGATGATCTGCGTGGCCTTGGGCGCCACCGCGTGCAGGAGCGCGCCGAAGATGCCCAGCCGCGTGGCGATGCGCACGGGCCGGTAGACGATCGCCTCGACGACCAGGTCCGCGGCCTGCTCCGGCGTGAGCGTGGGCACGTTGTTGTAGAGCTTCGTGGGCGCGATCATCGGGGTCTTCACCAGGGGCATGTTGATCGTGGTGAAGGCGATGTTGTCGTCGTTGAACTCGCTCGCCGCGCAGCCGGTGAAGGAGTCGAGCGCGGCCTTCGAGGCCACGTAGGCGGAGAAGCGCGGGGCCTGGGTGAGCACCCCGATCGAGGAGATGTTGATCACCTGGCCCCGGTTCTGCTTCATCATCGCCGGCAGGAATCCCATGATGAGGCGCAGGCTGCCGAAGTAGTTGAGCTGCATCGTGCGCTCGAAGTCGTGGAAGCGGTCGAAGGAGGAGGCGATGCCGCGGCGAATGGAGCGCCCGGCGTTGTTCACGAGGAAGTCGCACCGCCCGAACTCCTTGAGGACCGTCGCGACGAGCCGGTCGCAGTCGGCCATGTCCGCGAGGTCGCACGAGACGAACTTCGCCTTGCCGCCGAGCGTCTTCAACCTCGCCATGACCGGCGCGGCCTTCTCCGGGTCGCGCGCCACGACCACCACCTGCGCGCCGGCCTCCGCCATCTTGTAGGCGGTGGCCTCCCCGATCCCCGAGGTGCCGCCGGTGATCACGATCACCTTGCCCTTGACCTTGCCCGCGAGCGTGCGGTCGATGAAGAGATCGGGATCGAGGTTGCGCTCCCAGTAGTCCCACAGACGCCAGGCGTAGTCCTCGAGGGGGGGCACGGCGATCCCGGAACCCTTGAGCGCCTTGGCGCATTCGCGGTTGTCGAAGCGTGTGGGGTAGTTGATGAACTTGAACATCTCCTTCGGAATGCCGAGATCGGCGAGGACCTGCTTCTGGATCCGCCGCACCGGGGCGAGCGACATCGCGGAGTCGACCACGAAGTCCGGGATGAACCCGAACATCTTGGCGTTCAGGCGCATCGTCATCTGCGGCGCGTGCGCGGCCTTCGCGAACAGGTTCAGGATCTCGCCGACGCGCCTCGGCTCCGGCTCGGTGAGGTGAAAGCATCCGCCGTCCAGGCCCTTGCGGTGGGCGATGTGGTCCAGGGCGTCGACGACGAAATCGACCGGGACGATGTTGATGCGCCCGCCCTCGATGCCGACCGTGGGCATCCATTGCGGAAGCGCCTTCCTCATCTTCTGGATGAGCTTGAAGAAGTAGTACGGGCCGTCGATCTTGTCGATTTCGCCGGTCTTCGAGTGCCCGACGACCATGGCCGGCCGGTAGACGCGCCAGGGCCGCTTGCACTCCTTGCGCACGACGGCCTCCGAATCGTGCTTGGTCCTGAAGTAGGGATGGTCGAGTTCCTCGGCCTCCTCGAACATGTCCTCGCGGAAGACGCCGTCGTAGAGGCCCGCGGCGGCGATCGAGCTCACGTGGTGCACGCAGCCGGCTGCGATGGCTTCCGCAAGCTGGACGGCATGACGCGTGCCGTCGATGTTCGCCTTCTCCTGGCTTTCCGCGTCCGCGGAGAGGTCGTAGATCGCGGCGAGATGGAAGAGGTGCTTCACCTTCCCCTTGAGCTTCGCGGCATCCGCGGCCGATACGCCGAGCTTCGGCTTGGCCAGGTCGCCGACGATGGCGACGACGCGGCCGGCCTCGCCACCCCAGCGCGGGCGCAGGGCGTCGAGTTTCCCGACCGAGCTCTTGCGCACGAGCACGAAGACGGTTCCCTCGCGCTCGAGGAGGCGGTCGATCAGGAAACGGCCGATGAAACCGGTGCCGCCGGTCACGAAGTAGGACATGGGATTCTCCTGGGGGAAACGCGGGCGTTTTGGTGCGAATGATACACTCGCGCGCCTCGATATCCCCGGTGGCCGCGTGCCCCGGGCGGCATATTTAGTGTGTCCCCTCTAATGCTTTCGCCTACGCTTCCTCCTGACACCGAGGCACTTTCGCCCCGGGTGCCGCCACCCCTCCACGGAGGCAGTGGCGGATCGCAACCGAAGACGAAAGGACGAGCAATGGCCCGCACCACACGCACCCGCAAGACCAGAACCGCATCCGTCACGCCCGCCCGTGCAGCCCGCACGATCCGCGCTTCCGCGCAGAAGGCGCTCGAGGCCGGCGTCCAGGCCGCTTCCGGCGTCCGCCAATCCGCGGTCGGGGCGTTCGACGCCCTCGTGAAACAGGGCGCGGCGCTCGAGGCACGCAGCCGTCGCATGGCGATCGCGAAGGCGGAAAAGGCCGCAAGGCGGCCTTCGCCACGGCAGAGGATGCCCGCGCGAAGACCGTCGAAGCCGTCTCCCACCTGGAGAAGGTGTTCGAGCAGCGGGTTTCGAGGACGATTTCGAAGCTCGGCGTTCCGACCGTCCGCGACGTTCGCGCGCTGTCGCGCCAGGTGACCCAGCTCCAGGCGAGCGTCGACAAGCTCCACCGCGCCCGCGTCCGCGCAGCCCGGTAGCGAATGGCCCGCGGACCGAATCCGCGCAAGGCCGCCGCGAAGCCCGGATCGGGCACGCGGCGGCGGGTCCGTGCCGGGAAGGCGAAGCCCTTGGTGGGGCTCGCCCTGGCCGGAGGCGGGCCCTTCGGCGCCGTCTACGAGATCGGCGCCCTGATGGCGCTGCACGAATCGCTGGAAGGCGTGGACCTGAACAATCTCGACGTCTATGTCGGCGTGAGCGCGGGCAGCTTCCTCGCGGCGGCGCTCGCCAATCGCGTCCACGTCTCCGAGATCTACGGGATCTTCATCGAAGGTGAGGAAGAGGAGGGCGCCCTCACGCCGGAAGTCTTCATGCGCCCGGCATTCCGCGAATACCTGCGGCGGGCGCGTTCGGTGCCCCCGATCCTGCTGGATTCGCTGTGGCAGTACGTCCGCCAGCCCTTCGCACGCGGGGCGCTCGAGTCCTTCGCGGCGCTGGGACGCGCCATTCCCACGGGCATCTTCGACAACGACACGATTCACCAGTACCTGCACGCCGTCTTCACCCAGCCCGGGCGAACCGACGACTTCCGCAGGCTCCAGCGCCGGCTCTACCTGGTCGCGACGGACCTGGACAGCGGCGAGAGCGTGAGTTTCGGCAGGCCCGGGCACGACCATGTACCCATCTCCAAGGCGGTCCAGGCGAGTGCTGCGCTGCCGGGGCTCTTCCCGCCGGTAGAAATAGACGGGCGCAGCTTCGTGGACGGGGCGCTCAAGAAGACGCTGCACGCCTCCGAGGCGCTCAACGACGGCGCGAAGCTCGTGATCTGCGTCAATCCCCTGGTCCCCTACGACGCCGGGCTCGCCGCCGAAAAGGGACGGGGCCGGCACCGGCGCTCGTAGAAGGGGGATTGCCGGTGGTGCTGTCGCAGACTTTCCGGGCCATCATCCACTCCCGGATGGCGGTCGGCATCTCGAAGTACCGGAGCCAGTACCGCGACGCCGACGTCGTGCTGTTCGAGCCGGATGCCGACGACAGCGAGATCTTCTTCACCAATATCTTCAGTTACTCGATGCGGGCGCGGCTCTGCGCGCATGCCTATGATCGCACCCGGCGCGACATCCTGCGCCGCCGCCACGAGCTCGAGCCGATCCTCGCCCGGCACGGGATACGGCTGCGCATGGACGTCCTCCAGGACCCGAACCGGCGGATCGGCCTGCACCCGAAGGGCCGCGCCGGCGTCCTGCCCGCGGTCTGGCGCCTGCCCCTGGCCGCCGCCGAGCTTCGCGATACGCTCGTCGACCTCAAGCGCTGGCTCGCCGCGAAGGATCGCGCCCCGGCGTGATAATCTCTCCGGCCATGGCGAAAGCTCCCGCCGGCCGGCCCGTCCTCGACGGCAACGCGGTGCGCACCCAGCGCACGCGGGAACGCATACTCGCGGTGAGCCTCGAGCTCTTCAACACGCGCGGCGAGGCGCATGTCACCACGGGGATGATCGCCGACGAGCTGAACATCAGCCCGGGCAATCTCTACTACCACTTCCGGAACAAGGACCAGGTTGTCGAACGGCTCTTCGAGCGGTTCGAGGAGCGCATCTCGCTGGAGCCTCCGGATCCGGTGGCCGGCGCCGGCGCGATCGAGGACCTGTGGCTCTACCTGCACCTGATGTTCGAGGCGATCTGGGACTACCGCTTCCTTTACCGCAACCTGGACGACATCGTCGGGCGCAATCGCCGCCTGCGGGACCGGTTCAACCGGATCGTCGACGCGAAGCTCGTTGCCGTGGAAGGACTGTGCCGGGGGCTCGCGCGTTCGGGGCTCATGACCGCCTCCCCGGCGGAAATACGCGCCCTGGCGCTCAACGTGCTGGTCGTCGCCACGTACTGGCTCAACTACCGGGCCGTTCGAGGCGCGCGGGAGTCGGCCGACGCCGGAGTGCCGGGCGCCGGCGCGTTTCAGGTGATGTCCCTGGTTGCGCCTTACCTGTCGGGCGAGGCGCGACGGCACTTCGAGCGGCTCGGCCGCGATTACGTCGAATAGCGAGGAGGAGGCGATGTCGAAGGCGAAATGGAGTCCGTTCCCCCATCCGGACAAGGCGTTCACCTACGCGGGGAAAGCGCTGAAGAAGCACTGGGCCCGCCTGCACCGCGGCGACTGCGAGCCGTTCCCGAAGGATCCGAAGGTGCAGGAGGCGTGGCGGCTGTACCACCGGGGCGCCTTTGCCGAGGCCGTGGCGCTCGGGCTGGCCGCCGGGGGAGCCGGGCTCACGGTTGCGAACAAGGCGCAGTCGATCTACGCCAACGGTCTCGAGAAGAAGGCGGCGGTCAGGATGGCGCTGCTGGAGGAGGCGATGAACCGGGCGCAGGCGCAGGCCGAGGCCGAGCCGAAGAACGCGAACGCGCACTACCAGTTCGCCTATGCCGCCGGGCGCTACAGCCAGGGAATATCGGTGGCCAAGGCCCTTGCCCAGGGCTTCGGCGGGCGCATACGGGCCGCGCTCGAGGCAACGCTCAAGCTCGCCCCGAAGCACGCCGAGGCCCATTCGGCGATGGGCGCCTACCACGCCGAGATCATCGACAAGGTGGGGGCGTTGGTCGGCGGGCTCACCTACGGAGCGAAGAGGGAACGGGGCGAGGTGCACTTCCGCCTGGCCGTCAAGCTCGCGCCGGACTCCGCGATCGCGCTCATCGAGTTCGCCAACGGGCTGGTGCTGATGCACGGCAAGAAGGCGTTGGGGGAGGCATCCGCCCTTTACGCGAAGGCGGCGGCCCTGAAACCGCGCGATGCGATGGAGAAGCTCGACGTCGAGGCGGCGAAGGCGGAACTCGAATGAACGCGAACGGATACTCGGTGTGTTGCGCGTCGGCGACGCGGGGCGTGGAAAGCGTGTTTTCAGAGTGAAAATCCATTGACAAACGGTTTTTGGCGTGTGCATTCTCTCGCCTGTCACGCCTCTCACCGGCGAGATCAACTGAACTAATCGTCACTACCTGATTGGAGGAATCCGAATGGCAGCGAAGAAAGCCAAGAAACCCGCCGCGAAAAAACCCGCGGCGAAGAAACCCGCCGCGAAGAAGACCGCGGCCAAGAAACCCGCCGCCAAGAAGCCGGCCGCCAAGAAAAAGGCCGCGCCCAAGAAGACCGGCGCCAAGCGCAAGCCCAACGCCGCATTCATGAAGCCGCTCATGCCGAGCGCCGCGCTCGCCGCCGTGATCGGCTCCGCCGCCCAGCCCCGCACGGAAGTCACGAGCAAGCTGTGGGCCTACATCAAGAAGAACAACCTCCAGGACAAGGTCAACCGGCGCAACATCAACGCCGACGACAAGCTCCGCGAGGTCTTCGGCGGCAAGAGGACCGTCTCGATGTTCGAGATGACCAAGCTGGTTTCCAAGCACCTGAAGTAACGGGTGCCGGCGACAGCCGGCACGCGGCAATCGAATCGGGCCGGCTTCTGCCGGCCCGTTTCATTTCGGTGCCGACCGAAGCTCGGTCAGGCCATGAAGCCCAGGTTTGCCGCTGGGAAGCGGGCGAGGTTCGGGAAGATCGTGTTCACGTCCGCGGAACCGACGCCGAACCAGCTGGCCAGGGTCGCCGCGTACTGGTCAACCGCCGTGGTGGGAATCCAGAGACCGCCGCTGCCGGTGTCGTCCGGTCCGCCCCGCACGAGCGTCGGAAAGCTTCCGTACATCTCGCCTCCCCGCACCGCGCCGCCGGCCACCAGGTGGTGATTTCCCCAGGCGTGGTCCGACCCCTTGCCGTTCGAGGGAAAAGTCCTGTTGAAGTCCGACGCGGTGAAGCTCGTGACAAGGTCCGCGCAATCGAGTTCGGCGGTCGCGCTGTAGAGGGCCGACATCGCCCCGCTGACTTCGCCCAGGAGCTGCGCCTGCCGCCCCGGCTTCTCGTCGCCGTGCGTGTCGAACCCGCCTATCGAGGCGAAGAAGACCTGCCGCTTGAGCCCAGGGCGGCGCGGACGGCCACCAGCCGGGCGATCATCTGCATCTGCGCGCCCAGTCCCGTCGCCGGAAACGCGGTGGCGAAGGGCGGGACGCTCGACAGCGCGCTGGCGAGAAGCTGCTGGTTCTGGATGGCCCGGTCGATCACGTCCTTCCAGGCGCCTTCGAAAAGGCTCACGGACGGAATCGCGAGCATCTCGGAGATGCCCCGGGAAAGGGGGTCCGTCGAGGTCGCGCCCTTGTAGAAGTCGAACCCCAGGAGGTTTCCCGGAGATACCTTGAACGAGGAGATGGTCGTGCCGACCTCGAACAGGTTGTTGCCCGAAACGGAGATGAGGGTCGAGCTCTGGTTCGCTCCGTTGGCGCTCTTCATGAGGTCGCCCAGCCGGCCCCCCCAGCCCGAGCGTGGCGCCCCGTCCGAGATCGAGCTTTGCCACTGGGCCTGCTGGTCGCTGTGGGAGAAGAGGTCGGGGGGGATGGGCACCGTGCGTGCACGGTACTGGCTGCGCGTGGTCGGCACCCGCAAGGGCCCCGTGTTGGCCACGATCGCCGCCCGCCCCTGGTTGAAGAGGGACTGGAATCCGGACATCGCCGGGTGAAGCGCGAAGCTGCGGCCGGGCGTGTTGCGCACGTTCAGCGGCAGGAGGCTCGCCTGGCCCAGGGCGAGGGTGGGAGTGCGTCCGCTCGCGTACTGCAGGTACTCCGTGGCGCTTGTCGGGATCACCATGTTGTTGCCGTCGTTGCCCCCGAACAGGAAGATGCAGACGAGGGCGCGGTAGTCCTCGCCCGCGGCTTTCGGGTTGGCGGGCGCAAGGCTCGCCGCCGCCGCCATCCTTTGCAGGTCGCTCCAGGCACCCATGCCCGCCGTCGCCGTGCACGCCACGGCGAGCCTGCGGAGAAATTCGCGTCGATTCGTCACGGTCTGTCTCCCTGTCATTTCTGGATGGCGAACTCGGGGGATATGGCGACCAGCATCAGTGCCGCCTTGACCCGGTCCGTGATGGTGGCGCCCGTGCCCGTCTTCGGTGCGGCCATGGCACCGAGGGTCGAGATGATGGCGTTGCGCGTGGCCGCGGACATGTACCCGTTCATGAAGAGGAGGTTCAGGCTGTCCGCGAGGTCGGCGGGGTTCGAGGCCATCGCGTTCAGGCCGGCGAGGTTGAGTGTCAGTCGCGTGTCGTCCTTGCCGTAGTAGCCGTTGCGGATCAGCTTGCCGAAGAAATTGAGGCCGCCGACCATGCTGGTTTCCGTGGTGATCTGGAACTCCGGAGCCACGAGGCCGGCCGCCGCGAGCGCCCCGGGATGCCGGTAGTTGGGGGAGAAGAAATTGAAGACGCTGGGCGAGAGAAGCGGGCTCTGATTGAGCCCCTCGTCTGCGCCGTCCAGGTACCAGATCCGGTTTCGCCCGCTCGGGCTCGTGGCATTGAGGCCGCGCAGGAAGTTCGCGAACCGGATCACGGGCTCGCGCTGCTTGCCCCATCCCGGCTCGGCGGCCTTCGCCGGGTCGCGCGCCTCGGGGTCGAGCAGGACGGCGCGGAGAACCGCGCGCAGGTCGCCGCGCACGCCCTGGCCGTTGTCGTCGAAAACGGCCGCCACGCGCCGGAGATAGGCCGCGCTCGGATTCGACGTGACGAACCGCTGGATCAGCTGCCGGCCGACGAAGGGGCCCACGTTCGGGTGCCGGAAGAGGGCATCGAGCGCGTCCTTCAGGTCCTTTCTCGCGCCCTGGTTCGCCGGCAGCGTGATTCCGTCCAAGAGGGTCTTCGGGGCGGTGTCGTGCCACATCTCCCAGGGCACCATGGGTTCGAGCCAATTCTCCTTGGCCGGGTCGAAGACGGACGGCTTGCTCGTGTCGTTGCCTGCGAAATTCCAGCCGGTCAGCGCCGCCGCGAGCCCCTTCACCGCCGATTCGTCATAGGTGGGCACGGGCTGGCCCTGGCCATCGACCACCCGGGAGCCGTCCGGATTGAGCCTGTAGAGGCCGATCGAGAAGAGCTGCATCACCTCGCGCGCGAAGTTCTCGTTCGGGTGCGTGCCCTTGGCAGGGTCCTCCTTCTTGCTGCCGATCATGTTGAGGTAGTAGCCCATGGCCGGGTGCAGGGTCACGTCCTCCAGGAGCTGGCGGTAGTTTCCGAAGGCGTTCCGGTTGAGCATGTCCATGTACGAGGACATGGCGTAGGTCTCGAGATCGGGCGCGATGTTGGAAATGACGAAGATCTCCGACAGTGCGAAGGACATGCGCGCGCGCAGTTGTCCCGGCTCGTTCAACCACTGCTGCCAGATCGCCTCGTAGGCCCTTTCCTCGTCCGCCTTCTCGCCGGCCGCCTTGCGGGCATTCACGTACTGGACATGGGACGCGGCAGCCATCGCGAACTGGATGTTCAGCCAGGTCTCGTAGCCTTGCGACCGGAGCGTGGCGATTTCCTGCGGCGACTTGATGCCGAAGGTGGCCTGGGTGAGAAAGCGTGCGGCATCCCGGGTGCTTGCATCGATGACCGGCGCCGGGCCCGCTACCGTGACGAGGATGGCGGCCGAGCTGGTGGTGGCGCCCTTGTCGTCGGTCGCGAGGGCAGTGAGGCTGTAGGTACCCTGGCCGGCCGGAATCCACGCCGCGGTCCACGGCGCCCCCGTCGCCTCGCCGACCTTTGCGGCGTTGGCGAAGAATTCGACGCGGGCAACGGTGCCGTCCGCATCGGAAGCGCTTGCCGCGAAAGGGACGCTGGCGGACTGGGCAAAGAAGGCGTTGGCGACGGGCGCCGTGAGCGAGACCTTCGGCGGCTTGTTGGTTCCCGGGTTCCCGCCCGATCCTCCCTTCTTCACTTCCACGGGGGCGCTCGTGGCGAGTGCGGTCGCGCCGCGGTCGTCGGTGGCCTGGGCGGAGAAGCGGTAGGTGCCGGCTTCGACGCCGGCGACCGTCAGCCGGTACGGCGCCGACTTCGCCTCGCCGATCTTCTCGTGGTTGCGGAAAAAGGAAACCTTGGCCACCCGGCCGTCGGCGTCGCTCGCCTTCGCCTCGAGCGTGAAGGTGGCCGGCGACACGGCGGGGCTCGCCTTGGCGGCCGCAGCGATCGTCACCGCGGGCGGCGCATTGGCGATCGGCGTGCCGAATGGCTGCCGGGAAATCGTCTTGGTCTGCGAAAAGCCGTTGACGGTCGTGGTAAAGCGCGCCTTCGCACCTTCGAAGACGATGGTGGCCACGCCGACCTCGGTCAGTTTCGTGTTCGCCGCGACGAAGGGCTTGCCGATCGGGGAGCCCGTCGTGGTGTAGAGCTTTCCGGAGAAGGTGTTGCCATTGAAAGTTCCCCCCGGCATCACGATCCACAGGGGCTTCTGGTTCGTGTCGTACGTGTACCAGACGCCGAAAATGTTGTCCCCGTGGTGATTGAGGGTGAGTCCCCAGCCCGATTCGTCGGGATTCCACCACAGGTCGCTCAGGTCGTGCGGTGCGTTCGCCGGTGCGCTGCCGAAAGGCTGCCGCGATACCGCCTTCGTGATGGTCGTCCCGGAAACCGAATAGGTGATCGCCGCGGACACGTCGTCTTCGGCGAAATCGATCCGGGCGGTTCCGACGCGCTCCACCTTCACGCGGCTCCAGGTGAAATTCGCATCCCGATAGGAGGGCCCGGAGGTGCGGTGGACGTCGCCGGAAAACGTGCGGCCGCCGTTCGAGAACGCTCCGTCGGACATGAACACCCACAGGGGCTTGCCCGCGTCGTCGTAGATGTACCAGACCGCGAAGACCTTGTCGTGGTGGTGGGTGAGCGTCACACCCCATCCCGACTCGTCGGGATTCCACCAGATGTCCGTGAAGTTGGCGGCCCGGGCGGGTCCGGCCAGGCCCGCGAACAGCGCCAGTGCCGGAATCAACGCGCGAATCGATCGCAGTGCGTGGCGCCAGAACGCGCCGGAAATGCCCGTGGCTATCACGATGGTCCTCCCAGGGATAAGCATGTCGTGGCCCCCACAAGGGCAACTTTGATGCCATCTCTGCAAGGCATTGTTCGCAAACGGGAAAGTTGCGCGCTCGCGGGGCGCATTGTCGCTCGAGGGCAACAGTCGGCGGGATTTGCGCGCGGCCGGCGGGCCCGGCCGCCGGCGCGGGAGAACTACAGTCCCCGGAAGCGCTTGGGGATCTTCTGCGTAGTGCCGGTCGGGTCCTTGCGCGCCCGTTTCGGACGGCCATTCTTGCCCGTTGCGGCGGTTGCGATGCCGGCCGCCGCAGGGGCGCGGCAGCGTCCACTTCCTCCACGGCGCCATGAGGGTGAGCCACATGAGCTTGTCGAACTCCTCCTCGAATCGCGCCACGATCCGGTCCGGATCCGGCACGAGCCCGGCGTCGGTGATGAGGCCGAACTGGATGCGCCCGTTGTAGGAAAGAATGGACACGCCCATGCCGATGCCGCCGGATTGCGGGACCCAGAAATTGAGCTCGTCGATCCGGCGGCCCGCGAGATAGATCGGATGCGCCGGGCCCGGGACGTTCGTCATCACCACCGACGCGTTCTGGGAAAGCAGCGTCGTGATCTGCTCCTGGAGGATCTTCGGTCCGTAGCCGACGGTGTGCAGGAGCCCGAGCACGATCAGCGGCTGGTAGGAACCCTTGAGCGCCTGCATCAGCCGGCGAACCTCGTAGAGGCGCTCGAAAGGATGGTCCAGGCCGATGGGGAGATCCAGGAACACGAGCCCGAACTGGTTGCCCAGCTCCCGGGCCTTGCCGTTCGGTCGCAGGTTCACCGGCACGATGGCCCGGATGCCCAATCCGTCCACCGCGTCGCCGCGTGCCGCCAGGTAGTCCCGCAGCGCCCCGGTGGCCATCGCGAGCAGGACGTCGTTGATGGAGCAGCCCAGGGCCTTGCCCATCACCTTGACCTCCTCGAGCGGCAGCGGTTGGGCCCAGGCGACACGCTTTCTCACGCCCAGCCGGCCCTTGAAGCGCGTGGGCGAGTCATTCCCCATGAGCGCAAGCCGGGCGAGCTCCCCCGCGAAATCCATTCCCTTGCGCGTGACGCCCTCGAGGGCCTCCTGGGCGAGCGCCGGGTTCGCCGCGATTTCCCTGCCCTGGTCGATGAGGGTGCGTCCCACGCGCGACGCGCCCTCCAGTGCGCCGGTCACGGGGCGCAGGATCTGCTCCCAGAAATCGGATTCGGCGTTCGCGGACGTCTCGATGTTCTCCCCGGGAAGCGTGAGACTCGCCTTCGCCGTCTTCTCGGTCATCGACAGCATCACCTGCACGAGGGCTATCCCGTCCGCGTAGCAGTGGTGGATGCGCATCACCAGCGCGCTTCCGCCATCGTAGTTGTCGACCAGGTGGAACTGCCAGAGCGGCTTGGTCGTGTCGAGCGGGGTGCAGGCGAGGTCGCTCACGAAGGCCTGCAGTTCCGCCTTCCCGGCCTTGCCCGGCAGCGCGATCCGGTGCACATGCGAGTCGAGATCGAAGTTCTCGTCGTCCTCCCACCAGGCGCCCGTCTGGTCCTGGACCGCTTTCTGCCGAAGGCGCCGGAACGCGAGGAAACGGTTCTCGATCGTGCGCTTCACGCGCCGCAGCTCGAGCTTTCCGTCGAACATCATCACGCCGACGATCACCATGAGATTGGTCGGCAGGTCCATTCTCAGCCACGCGGTATCGACGCCGGAAACGCGTTCTCTGCGGACCTGCGACATCGGATGTCTGCTCCTGGCTTCTCGTTGGCGATGCCGCGCCATTGCGGCAGGCGGGCGGTTTCGGCTAACTTTAGCACCATCGCCCCGGGGGCAAAGCATCGAGGAGAAACCGCATGGCCGACGTGAAGAAGCAGTTCGAGGCGGCCGCGGCCGCGGTCCTGAAGGCGAAGAAGGACCCCGGCAACGACCTGAAGCTCAAGCTCTACGCGCACTTCAAGCAGGCCACCGAAGGCGACGTGGCGGGGGAGAAGCCGGGCTTCACGGATTTCGTGAACCGGGCCAAGTACGAAGCGTGGGCGAAGCTGAAGGGAACCGGCGCCGAGGACGCGATGAAGGCCTACGTGAAGCTGGTGGAGCGCGTTACGCGGGACTGAAAAAAATGGCCCGCCGGTACTCGGGCGGGCCTGGAACATCCTTCGGTCCCCGGCAGGCGCCGGGGCGCGGGCAAGGATGAGGAGGAGCCACTAGGGGAGGGCAGCGCCCTCTCGCATCACTTTGCCGTGCGGCGCGCGGACTTCTTCGCGCGGGTCTTCTTCTTCGCCGGCGCCTTGCGTCCGCGTTTCGGTGCCGCGCCACCCATCAGCGCGCGTACGCTGTCGTTCAGGTCGGAGACCTGGCGGGCCAGCCCGTCGACGTCCTTGTTCGTGAGCACGCCCAGGCGATTGAGCGAACGGGAGACCCGGTCCTCGAACACCTGCTCGAGCTTGTCCCACTTGCCCTGCGCCGTGGACAGGGTGGCGTCGGCCTGCGAGCGCACCGTCTTCAGCGCCTGGTCGGCGGCTCGTTCGCTGCGGGAACGCAGCGTCTTGCCCTGCTCGACGAGCAGGTCGAAGAGCTTGTCGCCTTCCGTGCGGGCGCGGGCGAACGCGCCAAGACCTGCGAGCCAGATCTTCTGTGCCGATGCCGTGACCGCCTGGGACAGTTGGTTGTCGGCGGCGGACTTGCCGGTGCGGGCGGTCTTGACCTTCTTCGTGCGAGCCTTGGTTTTGCGGGTAGCCATGGTTCCTCCTGGGGAAGTCAGGCGCCGCACCCCCACCGGGTGGGCCGCCGTGATCATGAAGTCGATTCTAGGCCGCAGCATTAGAGCAATCACACTATTCTTCGCGGCCGGCGGCCGTGAGGTAGACTTGGACCGCCGATGTCGGCCAACGCGCGACGAGGCGGCAGGCACGGCGGCGCCAAAGGCAACACGGCATCGGGGACGAGACGAGCCCCGAGCCCCAGCGAGGAGAACATGGAACGTCCCTGGATACAGTCCTACCCACCGGGCGTGGAGGCCGAGATCGATCTCGGATCCTACGCGAGCATCCGCGACATTCTCGAGTCGAGCTGCAGCCGCTTCGCGGACCTCCCGGCGTTCTGCTGCATGGGCGCAGACATCACCTACCGGGATCTCGACCGGCTTTCCGCCGATTTCGGCGGCTGGCTGCAGAACGTCGCCGGCCTTGGCAAGGGCGCGCGGGTGGCGCTCATGATGCCGAACCTCCTCCAGTACCCGGTGGCCATCTTCGGCGCGCTGCGCGCCGGACTGGTCGCCGTGAACTGCAATCCCCTGTACACGCCGCGGGAACTCGAGCACCAGCTGAACGATTCCGGCGCCGAGGCCATCGTCATTCTCGAGAACTTCGCGAAGACGCTCGAGGACGTGATCGGCCGCACGAAGGTGAAGACGGTCGTCACCACGCAGGTGGGCGACATGCTCGGATTCCCGAAATCGCTTCTGGCCAATTTCGTGGTCAAGCGCGTGAAGAAGCTGGTGCCACCGTTCAGGCTGCCCGGGGCCGTCTCCTTTCCCGATGCGATGGCCGCCGGCCGGTCGCATCGCCTGGCGCCTCCACCCATCGGCCTCGACGACATCGCCTTCCTCCAGTACACCGGCGGCACGACGGGCGTGTCCAAGGGCGCGATGCTGACCCACCGCAACCTGGTCTCCAACCTCCTGCAGGTGTCGAACTGGGTGGGTACGGGCCTGGAGGAGGGGCGAGAAACCGTTATCACGGCGTTGCCCCTGTATCACATCTTCGCGCTCACCGGAAATTGCCTCACCTTCATGAAGTTCGGGGCGAAGAACGTGCTCATTCCCAATCCCCGCGACCTGCCGGGATTTGTCGCGGAGCTCGGCAAGCACCGCTTCACCGCGATCACCGGTGTGAACACGCTCTTCAACGCGCTCATGAACACACCGGGCTTCTCGGCGCTCGATTTCACCGGCCTCAAGATGACCCTGGGCGGCGGCATGGCCGTGCAGCGAGCGGTGGCGGAGCGCTGGTTCGAGGTGACGAAAACGCCGCTCATCGAGGCATACGGCCTCACGGAGACCTCGCCTGGGGCCTGCATCAATCCGCTGGTGAAGGATGCACGCTACAACGGCACCGCCGGCCTTCCGCTGCCTTCGACGATCGTCACGATTCGCGACGATGACGGCAATGTCCTGCCCGGCGGCCAGACCGGCGAGATCTGCATCGCCGGCCCGCAGGTGATGAAGGGGTACTGGAACCGCCCCGACGAGACCGCCAAGGTGATGTTCGCCGACGGCGCCTTTCGCACCGGCGACATCGGGTACATGGACGAGCGCGGCTTCGTGAAGATAGTCGACCGCAAGAAGGACATGATCCTCGTCTCCGGTTTCAACGTGTACCCGAACGAGGTCGAGGACGTGGTGGCCATGATGCCCGGCGTGCTCGAGGTGTGCGCCGTGGCGACCCCGGACGAGAAATCGGGCGAGGTCGTGCGGCTCGTGGTCGTGAAGAAGGACCCGGGGCTCACCCGGGAGGCGGTGCTCGAGCACTGCCGGAAGAACCTGACGGGATACAAGCTCCCGAAGATCGTCGAGTTCTGGAAGGACCTGCCCAAGACCAACGTGGGAAAGGTACTTCGGCGCGAGGTCAAGAACGCGCCGTTGCAGGGATCGTAGACGCAGCCTCCAGGGCCTCGCGAATGCGCGGGAGCGCCCAGTCGAGCTGGGCGCGGTCGATGATGAGCGGCGGGGCGAAGCGGACGACGGTCCCGCGCGTGTCCTTGCTCAGCACGCCGCCGGCGAGCAGCGCATCGACAACCCGTCGCGCCGTGGTCCGGGACGGATCGATCTCCAGGCCCACCAGCAGGCCGCGGCCGCGGGCTTCCCGAACGACGGGCGAATCGATGGCGCGAAGGCGTGCGAGCAGGTCGCTCCCGAGCGTCGCAGCGCGTTCGCAAAGCCGCTCTTCGACGAGGAGATCGAGGGCTTCGTGCGCCACCGCCGCGGCAAGGGGTTGCCTCGAAAGTGCTGCCGTGGTCCCCGGGCTTCAGGACCCCTGACTTCCTCGCGGGCGAGGAAGGCGGATACCGGCAGCAGGCCGCCGCAGGGCCTTGCCCAGCACCAGAGCGTCGGGCAGGACACCTTCGTGCTCGCACGCGAGCATCCGGCCCGTGCGCCCAAGGCCCGTCTGCACCTCGTCCGCTACGAAGAGCACCCGGTGGTGCCGGCAGATCGCCGCGCATTCGGCGAGGTAGCCGTCCGGGGGAACCACGATTCCGCCTTCGCCCTGGATGGGCTCGACGAGAAAGGCCGCGGTATGGGGCCCGATTGCCGCCTCGAGGGCGGCGGCGTCGCCAAAGCGCACGCGCACGAATCCCGGCCCGAACGGGCCGAATCCGCGACGGTACTGCGGTTCGGACGAGAAGCCGACGATGGTCGAGGTGCGGCCGTGGAAATTGTCCTCGCACACGATGATCTGCGCGGCTCCGTCGGGAACCCCCTTGACCTCGTGCGCCCACTTGCGCGCGCACTTGATGGCCGTCTCCACGGCCTCGGCGCCCGTGTTCATCGGCAGGGCCCGGTCCATGCCGGTCAGTTCGCACAGGCGGGCAAGGAAGGGCGGGAGCCTGTCGTTGTGGATGACGCGCGAAGTCACCGAGAGCCGCGCCGCCTGCCGGGAAAGTGCCGCCACCAGGCGGGGGTGGGCGTGGCCGAAGCTCGTGGCGGAATAGGCCGAAAGCATGTCCAGGTAGCGGCGGCCCCGGTCGTCCAGGAGCCACGCACCGCTTCCCTCGGTGAGGACCACGGGAAACGGATCGTAGTTGCGTGCCGCGTAACGGTCTTCGAGAGCGATCATGTCGCCCATGGCGGTTCCCCTTCTCGCTTGTGGCAAGCGCGGAATCGAGGGCCGAAGGGCCCGCTTCCCCTTGAGTATATCGGTGCGGCTGCCGGAACCGCGGCCCGGCGGCGCTTCAGGCCGGCCGCGCCGGAGCGAGTTCGCCCGCGAGTTCCGTGGCCATGCGAGCGGCGAGCCCGTAGATCGACAGCTGCGGGTTGGCGCCGATGCTCGTGGGAAAGACCGAGCCGTCGTGCACCGACAGGTTGCCGACGTGGTGGTGGCGGCCGCGTTCGTCGACCACGGCGCTGCGCGCGTCGGGACCCATCGCGCACCCCCCCATCACGGGCGCGCTCACCACGCGGGCGTGCAGCGCAGCCATGGGCAGCGATAGGATGGCGGCCTTTGCCTGCGCCCAGCTGGCCATCGGTACCCCGTCCGCATGCAGCGACATCACGGTCTTCGCGCCCGCGGCGAACTGGATCTCCGCCATCGAGAGGTAGGCGCGGCGCATCCCGTCCCACAGGACTTCGCCGACGGGATAGTCGAGCTCCGGAGTGCCGTCGTCACGCAGTTGCACGCGCCCGCCGGACGAGGCGGGATGGAAGCCGTCCCGCAGCAGGGCGATGACGACCTGCAGGTTCGTGAAATCCCGCATCCAGTTCCCATGGACGCTTCCATGGCCGGGGAGCGTGATGCCCGCGAGGATCGGATGTAGCGGTGGCGCCTCCAGTTTGTAGCCCACGGGGCCGTCGACGGGAAAGGAGTCGAGGAAGTGGTCGGAGTAGATCGTCTGCGGCGCGCCTTCGAAACCCTTCACGGCCCACGGCATGACGGCCGCCGAGACGACGGTCGGATGCAGGAAAGTGCGCCGGCCCACGAGGTCCTGCGGATCTGCCACGGCGCTTCGCAGCAGGATCGCGGGGCTGCCGATCGCGCCGGAGGCCAGGACGAAGTGACGCGCAACCAGCCGAATCGTGCCGGCGCCGGGCTGGGAGCCGGGACCGGCCACGCCTCTCGCGATCCCGTGGACCACCCGGTCGCCCGACACGACGAGGCGCTCCAGCCGCGCGCGATGCACGAGGGTCGCGCCCCGGGATAGCGCCCCGGGAATCGTCGTGACCAGCATCGACTGCTTGGCATTGGTGGGGCATCCCATGCCGCAGTAGCCGAGGTTCCAGCATCCCTTCACGTTGCGCCGGATCGCGGCGGCGGGCAGCCCGAGTTTCTCGCAACCCCTGCGCAGGATGTCGTTGTTCTCGTTCGGAGCGACCGGCCAGGGCGCGATCGAGAGTCTTTCCTCCATCCGCGCGAACCACGGGTCGAGGTCGGCCGCGCCGGCGCGGGACAATCCGTGGACGCGCCGCCAGTGCTCGAGGGTGCCGGGCGGCGTGCGGAAGCTCGACGTCCAGTTGACCGTGGTGGAGCCGCCGACGCTTCGTCCCTGGAAAATGGTGATCGCCTTGTCCTTCGTCTGGCGACCGGCGGATTCCTGGTAGAGCTGCGGATAGGCTTCGCGCTCGCGCATGCGAAAGTCGCTCGAGCTCTTGAGGGGGCCTTCCTCCACGATCACCACGGACAGGCCGGCCTGCGCGAGGATCTCGGCCGTGACGCCGCCGCCGGCCCCGCTGCCCGCGATGACGACATCCGCTTCGAGGGTCAGGTCGCGTTCCGTCGCGGCCGCGTCGATGATCTTCCAGCCGCCCGCGATGCCCTCGCGAATGGGGTCGGCGATCATGGCGACCTCGATGCCAGGAGCGGCGGCCCCGGGTAGCCGATGGCTTTCCAGGAAGCGGCATTGCCGTACCACGCGGCGATCACGAGTTGCGTGAGCGCCTGGTAGCCCGCGCGCAACGACGCGAATCGGCTTGCGCGCCAGCGCGAGAGAAAGGCCGAGATCTCCTCCGGCGTCGCCTCGGGCCAGCTCGACCGCACGCCCGCGACGATGAAGCGTCCCGCGCCAAGGCCAAGCAGCGAGAAAAGCTGGGAGATCTCCCCCTGGACCGCCGGCGCGAGGCCCGTGATGGCGCGATCGAACGCCTCGACCACCTCGCGCACCGCCGTGGCGCGGTCGGGCCCTTCCCTTGGCAAGGAACCGTCCAGGATAGCCGGGACGAGGGCCTCCACGATCACCGCCGCGCGCTCGTCGAGCCATTGGCGGCCGGGCGCGGGCTTGCCCCCACCGAGGCGAAGAACGAGCCATCCGGTGCCGGCAAGCACGGCTCCGGAGGCGAGGCCGACCTTCAGGAACTGGCGCCGGGTCGGCATCGCGGGCTAGCGCAGCAGCAGGCGAACGAGCCTGTCGAATCGCCCTCCGTACGGCGCCCGGAAGAGCTTGAGGCCGTTCACGCCGGATTGCCGGAAGACGGGCTTGCGCTTCGAGAACGTATCGAAGCCCTCGCGGCCATGGTAGTGGCCCATGCCGGAAGCGCCCACGCCCCCGAAGGGCAGGTCGTCCTGGGCGATGTGCAGGATCGTCTCGTTGACCGTGACGCCGCCGGAAACCGTGTTCCGGATCACCTGGTCGACGGCGCCTCGGTCGTTCTCGAATACGTAGAGGGCGAGCGGGCGGGGCCGGGCATTCACGAAGGCTATGGCATCCTCGAGCCGGTCATAGGGGATCACGGGCAGCAGCGGGCCGAAAATCTCCTCGCGCATGACGTCCATGGAATCGTCCACGCCCGTGAGCAGGGTCGGGGCGCGCTTGCCCGCCGCGGCGAGATCCTCTCCGGCGGGATTGATCTCCGTGGCCCGTGCGCCTTTTCTTTCGGCATCGACAAGCAGCGAGGCGAGGCGCTGCCGGTGGCGCTCGTCCACGATGCTCGTGTAGTCGTCGTTGCGGGCAAGCGTCGGGTAGAGCGCGGCTACGGCGAGCCGGGCGGACTCGACGAACGCCTGCTCGGATTCCCGCGGCACCAGCACATAGTCCGGCGCGACGCAGGTCTGCCCGGCGTTCAGGCACTTGCCGTACATCACGCGCCCGGCGGCTTCACCGACGGGAAACCCGCGCCCGACGATCGCGGGGGACTTCCCGCCGAGTTCGAGCGTGACGGGGGTGAGGTTTTCCGCGGCCGAGCGCATCACGTGGCGCCCGATGCCCGTGGAGCCGGTGAAGAGCAGGTGGTCGAAGGGTAGGCGGCAGAACGCCTGCGCCACGTCGGGGCCCCCGTTCACGACGGAAATCTCCCCGCCTTCGAAGTAGCGCGCGGCCAGGTCCGCGAGCAGCGCGCCCGTCGCGGGCGTCGTCTCCGACATCTTCACCATGGCCCGGTTGCCGGCGGCGAGCGCGGCCACCAGCGGACCCACGGCGAGATAGAGGGGGTAGTTCCACGGAACCACGATGCCCACCACGCCGAGGGGCTGCGGCACGATCCGGGACGAGCCCGGGAGAAACCACAGGCTGGTGGAACGGCGCTCCGGGCGCATCCACCGACGCAGGTGCCGGCGCGCGTGCCGGATGCCTTCCAGCGAGGGAAAGAGCTCCAGCAGCTGCGTCTCGTGGCGGGACCGGTTGCCGAAATCCCGCGAAATCGCATCTGCCCAGGCACCGGCGTTTTCCTTGACGAGGGCTTCCAGGCGCCCGAGAAGATCGATCCGGTCGCCGGCGGCGGGGAAGGGGCTGCGGACAAAGGCCTCGCGGTGGCGGGCGAAGTCGGTGTCGAGGGGCTGGGACACGGGGGGGGTCATTATCTTGAAAACACTTTAATTATCTATTACAATAGATTGATAATAAAGGAAATTTACTCAAGAGATACTTGCTTGATCGAGATTCAAACGAGCGTTTCAATCACTCGTTAGAATAGCCGTCGTATCCTCGGAGCAACCCGCCCACCATGCCCGTTCCGACCGAAGGCAGCGCGCCGGATTCCCTGCGCCGGCACCTCGAGTACCTCCGGGACTTGCGTGGGCGCGAATCGAAGGGGCGTCGTCCGCCGCGCCTGGCGGAGGTGAAGGACTGGCAGGCGAAGCGCCTGGCGCAAACCTACGCCGACCTCGCGGCGAGCACGCGCTACGCCAAGGCCACCGCCTTCTTCCTCGGCGACCTCTATGGAGCCAAGGATTTCAGCGGCAGGGACGAGGCGATGCTGCGCATCTACCCGCTCCTGGTGCGCACGCTCCCGCGCGGCGCGGTGGAAACGGCGGCACTGGCGATCGAAGTCGACGCGCTGTCGGAGTCGCTCGACCGGCGCGTGGCTGGCGTCGTCGAGCCGGGGCCGGTAGGCGAGGAGAGCTACGCGCGCGCCTACCGGCAGGCGGGAACCCGGGCGGAGCGCCTGCGCCAGATCGAACTCATCGACGACGTCGGCAGGCGCCTGGACGTGCTGGTGGGCAAGCCCATGGTCTATGCCACGCTCAAGCTCATGCGCGCGCCGGCGAGACTAGCCGGCATGCAGGAACTGCAATCGTTCCTCGAGCGGGGCTTCGAGGCGTTTCGCCACATGGGCGGGGCGAAGGAGTTCCTGGAAACGATCTCGGGCCGCGAGAAGGCGATCCTCAACCGGCTTTTTTCCGGCCACCCGAGCCCGTTTTCGGGCTGACGGGTTTCTTCGGCGAGGCCTTCGCCAGCACCTGAGCGCCATCGCCGTGCCTGGCGAAGAGCGAATCGAGTTCGCGCACGATCGCCGATTCCAGGGGGCCGCGCATGGCCTTCAGCAGGAACCCGAGCTTGACGGTGAGATGAAGGTCTCTGTCGGTCAGCTCGAGGCTTCCGGTCACGCCGGGCCGGTCGAAATGGTGCGTGCTCCCCTCCCAGTCGCCGCTCAAGCCGAACTTCCTGCCGAGGTCCTCCGCCATCTGGTCCGCGGCCTTGCGCGCGGCCTTCATGCCGAGGTTGTGGGTGCGCTTGATGTCGATGTCGGCCATGGGAACTCTCGCGGGAAGTGGGCGATTCAGCGGCCCGGGCCCATCAGCGTATCCGGAAGCCAGGTCGCGATGCCCGGAACGAAGCACAGCAGCACCATGAACGCCATCATGATGATGACGTAGGGAATGGAGCCGCGTAAGACCACGGAAAGCGGCACCTCCGGGGCCACGCCCCGCAGGACGTAGAGATTCAGTCCCACGGGGGGCGTGATGAGCCCCACTTCGAGGTTGATCGTGAGAAGCACCGCGAACCAGATCAGGTCGAAATCGTGGGCTTCGAGCACCGGGGTGAGAATCGGCATCAGCATCAGGATGATGGCCACGGGCGGCAGGAAGCAGCCCATGAGCAGCAGGAACAGGTTGATCGCGAAGAGCAGCACCCACTTGTTCAGCTTGATCGCCACCAGCCATTCCGCGGACGCCTGCGATACGTAGAGCAGGGACATCATGTAGGAGAAGAGGGCGGCCGCCGCGATGATCATGAGGATCATGCTCGACTCGCGCACGGTGTCGCGGAAGATGTGCCAGAGGTCCGACAGGCGCCACGTCCGGTAGATCGCGATCACCAGGACCAGCGCGAGGAAGGCGCCGATGGCGGCGCTCTCGGAGGGCGTGGCAAGGCCGCCGTACATGAAGTAGGCGATGGCCGCGATGATGAAGAGGAACGGCCCGACCCGGACCATGCCGTCCATCTTCTCCCGGAAGGTGAAGTGCTCGTCGACGACGATGAGTTCCTTCCTTGCCACCAGCGTGGCGAACCACGCCCAGGCCGAGAAGAGCAGGACGAGAAGGATCCCGGGGACCACGCCGGACAGGAAAAGCCGTCCGATCGACGTCTCCGTGGCGATGCCGTAGAGGATCATCGTGATCGAGGGCGGAATCAGGATGCCCAGGGTCCCCCCGGCGCAGATGGCGCCGGTGGCGAGCGCGGGCGGGACGCCGCGCTTGATCATCTCGGGAACGCCCGCCTTGCCGATGGCGGCAGCGGTGGCGGGGGAAGAGCCGCACACGGCCGAGAACATGCCGCAGGCGAGGATATTGGCGATGATGAGGCCGCCGGGCACGCGTGCAAGCCAGCGGTAGAGGGAGTTGTAGATGTCCTTGCCGGCGGCCGAGACCCCGATCGCCGCACCCAGCAGGATGAAGAGCGGGATCGTGAGGAGCGCGAACGAATTGAGCTCGTCCATGAACTGCGTGGCGACGATCGCGAGGCTCGTCGGCCCCTTGAAGACGACCAGGAACACGACCGCGACGAGCGTGAGGCCCCAGGCGATGGGGAAGCCGGAGAAGAGCACGGTCGTGGTGACCACGAGGACCAGGAGACCGATCTGCAGGTCGCTCATGCTTCAGGCGCCCTGCCCGGAAACTGCGGAGCTGGCATCGTCGTCGGTCTCCTCGGGACGCAGGAAATCGGCGACGTATTGCAGGGCCGTGAGACCCAGCCCCACGGGCATCAAGGCGAAGAACGGCCAGCGCGGCGGATCCCACGCCGAGCCACTGGTCTCCTGGGATCGCCATGCCTCGAGCGTGAGCCAGAACCCCTCCCACGCGAGATAGACGCATACCGCGAACCCGAGCACGGCAAGGACGCGTGCGAGAACGCGGCGTCCACGGGGCGGCAGGAGCTCGGAAACGAGATCGACGCCGATGTGCCCGCGGGTCTTCAGGCAGAAGGGGGATCCGACGAGGACCGTCGCCACGATGAGGTAGGTGGCGAGCTCGATCTCCCAGTAGGTCGAATTGCCCAGCGAGCGGTAGAGCACCATCCAGCAGACGATGAGGGTCGCGGACACGAGCATGACCGCGGCGAACACCGCGCAGGCTACGGACAGGCGATCGACGAAGCGGACGAACTGGCGCACGAACATTCCCCGCGGCTGGAGGGCCGCTTCAGGCGGATGGCAGTAGCGGGCAGGGGCCGCCGGGGCGGCCCCGCCACGCTTACTTGACGGCGGTGATCAGCTCCAGGAGCTGTTTCGCGTCGGCCGACTTGGCCACGAACTCCGGCCAGGAGGTCTTCTTGGCGAGATCGATCCAGGCATCGAATTCCGCCTTCGTCAGTGCGCGGACCTTGGCGCCGGCCTTGGTGTAGGCATCGACCATCCGGGTGACCGCCTCGCGCTGCCCGTCGGCGAAGTACTTGTCGGACTTGTCGGCGGCCTCCTCGAAGATCTTTCGCTGGGCAGGCGTGAGCTTGTCCCAGGCGGCCTTGGACATCACGAGGGGCTGCAGCAGCCACCAGAGCGTGTAGTCCCCGCCGACGGTCGCGAACTTCGTCTGTTCGTAGATGCGCATGCTGACGAAGGTCTCGGCCGACGTGAGCGTCGAGGTGAGCACGCCGGACTGCAGGGAAGGGTAGATTTCCGTGGACGGGATGTTGATCACCGAGGCGCCGGCTTCCTTCAGCATGCTCTCGAAGGTCGGGTCTGCGGCGCGCATCTTCTCGCCCTTGACCGTGGCCGGACCGCCGATCTCGCCGATCTTCGAGGCGAACCCGCCCGGCGTCCACCACCAGGTGACGATGTGCACGCCGTTCTTGTGGGCGACTTCCTGGAGTTTCTTGTGGAAGGCGGTGCCCTTCAGGCGCATGGCGTGGTCGATGCTCGTGATCGTGCCGGGCATGATGGTGATCGACATCTCGGGCACCTTGCCGACGGCGTACGACATCGGGAAGACCGACATCTCGAGGGTGCCGGACTGGAGGGCATCGAACTGCGCCACGGGCTTGATGTTGAGCGAGCTTCCCGGATAGATGCGGAACTTGAGCCCCGGGTCCTTCTTGTTCACTTCGTCGACGAAGAACCGGGTGGCCTTGTCGCGCCCGTCGGTATTGGCCTTGAACTGGTGCGAGATCTTGATTTCCTGCGCGAGCGCAGGCATGGCCAGGGCGGCCGTTGCGGCGAGCGCAAGCGCGCCCTTCAGGATGCGGTCGATCATGGGGTCTCCTCGGTTGATGGGTGCCGTCTGGTGCGGCAGTCGCCTGAAAACTACGCGAAGCAGGAGGGCATTGTAAACCGCGGCGGTCAAGCGGCCCGGGCAGCACCCTGGGCCGGGCGAGCGCAAGCGGCCAGGTGGTCCATGGCCGCCCGAACCCCGCCCTTGCGATGGGGAACGCCGGCAAGCTCCAGGCCCATCTCCACGCCCGCGAGCGTGCCCATGAGGGTGAGGTCGTTGAAATCGCCCAGGTGGCCGATGCGGAAGACCTTGCCGGAGAGCCGTCCGAGCCCCATGCCCAGCGACATGTCGAAGCGCTCGAGCACCGCGGCGCAAGCGGTCCGGCGTCGTGGCCCGCCGGCATGACGAGGGCGGTCAGCGACGAGCTGTCCTCCGGCACGGCACACAGCACTTCGAGTCCCCAGGCGGCGGCGGCGCGCCGGGTGGCCTCGGCGTGGCGGTCGTGGCGGGCGAAGACGTTCGCCAGGCCTTCCTCCTCGAGCATCGCGATCGCCTCGCGCAGGCCGTAGAGCAGGTTGGTCGCGGGCGTATAGGGGAAGAAGCCCTTCTCGTTGGGGCCCAGCATCTCGGACCAGTCCCAATACGAGCGCGGCAGGCGGGCCCCCTTCGCGGCCTCCAGGGCCTTGGGCGAGAGCGCGTTGAAGGACAGCCCCGGGGGCAGCATCAGGCCCTTCTGGGAACCCCCGACGGTGACGTCCACGCCCCATTCGTCGGCGGTAGTCGATCGAGGCAAGGGACGAAATGGTGTCGACGAGGAACAGGGCGGGATGCTTCGCGTCGTCGATCGCCTTGCGCACCAGCGGCACGCGGGTCACGGCGCCGGTGGAAGTCTCGTTGTGCACGACGCAGACCGCCTTGATCGCGTGGCCCTTGTCCGCGAGCAGGCGCTCGTGGATCGCGGGCGCTTCTGCACCCCGGCGCCAGTCGCCCGCGATGAGCTCGATGTCCAGCCCGAGGCGCTTGGCGAGCTTGCACCACAGGGCTGCGAACTGCCCGGACTCGTACATGAGCACCTTGTCGCCCGGCGAGAGCACGTTCACGAGCGCGGCCTCCCAGGCCCCGGTGCCCGATGCCGGGTAGATCACCACCGGATGGCGGGTCTGGAAGATGCGCTTGATGCCGGAGAGCACCTCGTGGCCCAGAGCCTGGAATTCGGGGCCGCGGTGATCGATGGTGGCGCGGTCGATCGCGCGCAGGACGCGGTCCGGCACGTTGGTGGGACCCGGGATCTGGAGAAAATGGCGGCCGGCTGGCATGGGAAGTCCTCCGAAGGATTCGCGGCTTGGCCAGCGCGCGTCATTGCGGCCGGCCGGTGTTTTCTGCCCATAATGCCGCAGGCAGACGCCGGACTCCATGCCGACCCGGTAACAACCCTGATGACCGCCACAAGACCCATTCGCTTTTCGCAGGACCGCAACGCCGCCGCGCATCCCCTCGCCGCGCGCCTTCGCCGGGAAGTCGACGGCGAGGTGCTTTTCGATCCTGCGAGCCGCGGCCGCTATGCGACCGACGCCTCCATTTACCAGATCGAACCGGTGGGCGTCGTGGTGCCGCGCACGATGGAAGCCGCCGTCACGGCGCTGACGATCGCGGCCGAGGCCGGTGTGCCGGTCCTGCCGCGCGGGGCGGCACTTCCCAGTGCGGTCAGACCGTCGGCGCGGCGCAAACGCCACGGGCTCTGGTTTCCCGTGGACGTCTCGACGGCGGCACAGGCGACGCTGGGCGGCATGGCCGGCAACAATTCCTGCGGATCGCGGTCCATCGCCTACGGCTACATGGTCCATCGCGTCGCCGCGATCGAGGCCTGCCTCGCGGACGGGACGCGCGGGCGGTTCGGCCCGGTCGCGGAAATCTCGGAACCGGCCATCCGCGCGATCGCGCGGAGCGCGGCGGCGCTCTGGGAGCGCGAGCGCGACGAAATCGCGCGGCGCCTTCCGAAGGTCGCGCGCCACGTGGCGGGCTACAACCTCGACTGCCTCGCCCCCGAAGGACAGAACCTCGCGAAGCTCCTCGTGGGAAGCGAAGGCACGCTGGCCTGGTTCGAGCGGCTCACGCTGGATCTCGCGGAGATCCCTGCGCACAAGGCACTGGGCGTGGCGCACTTCCCGCGTTTCTGGGATGCCATGGACGCCGCGCAGCACATCGTCAAGCTGGGTCCCTGCGCGGTGGAACTCGTAGACCGGACGATGATCGACCTCTCGCGGGCGATCCCGGCGTTCGCCTCCACCATCGACCGCGTTCGTGAGGGGCGAGCCCGACGCAATCCTTCTCGTGGAATTCGCCGGTGAGGATCGCGACGAGCAGGTGCGCGGCGTGAAGCGGCTCGCGGAGCTGATGGCGGACCTCGGGTTTCCCGGCGGCGTCGTGGAACTGCTCGACCCGGCGCAGCAGAAGGCGCTCTGGGAGATCCGCAAGGCGGGCCTCAACATCATGATGTCGATGAAGGGCGACGGAAAGCCGGTGTCCTTCATCGAGGACTGCGCCGTGCCGCTGGAGCACCTCGCGGAATACACCGCGGAGCTCACGCAGGTCTTCCGCAAGCACGGCACCGAGGGGACCTTCTACGCCCACGCGTCCGTCGGCTGCCTGCACGTTCGCCCCATCCTCAACATGAAGGGCGACGGGACCTTGCGCATGCGTGCCATCGCCGAGGAGGCCGCCGAGCTGGTGCGTCGCTACAAGGGGGCCTACTCCGGCGAGCATGGCGACGGGCTCGTGCGTTCCGAGTGGATCGCGCCCTTCTTCGGGGAGCGGCTTACGGCGGCGCTCGCGGAGATCAAGGGCTGGTTCGATCCGAAGGGGCTCATGAACCCGGGCAAGATCGTGAACCCGCCGAAACAGGACGATCGCTCGCTCCTGCGCTACGGGCCCGGCTACCGGACACAGGCGCCGGAGACCGTGCTCGACTGGAGCGCCTGGGGCGGGCTGCCGGGGGCAGTCGAGATGTGCAACAACAACGGCCACTGCCGCAAGTTCGACGCCGGAACGATGTGCCCGAGCTACCGCGCCACCCGCGACGAGGCCCATCTCACGCGCGGCCGGGCCAACACGCTCCGCCTCGCGCTCTCGGGGCAGCTGGGCGAGGAGGGTTTCGTCTCGGACGCGGTGCGCGAAGCCTTCGACCTGTGCGTCTCCTGCAAGGGCTGCCGCCGCGAGTGCCCGACGGGCGTCGACATGGCGCGCATGAAGATCGAGTTCCTGCACCACGACCGCGCACGGCACGGGCACAGCCTGCGGGACCGCCTGGTGGGAATGCTCCCGGCCTATGCGCCCTGGGCATCCCGGTTCGCCCCGATCGTGAATGCCGCCCAGCGCCTGCCCGGGGGCTTCCGCCGCCCTGCGCGCTGGCCGGCTTCGATGCGCGTCGCCCGCTGCCGCCGTTCAGCGGCGGTCCTGGCTCGCCGCGCAGCCGCCGCACCAGCCGAAGGGCGGGCGGGAAGCCGTGCTCTTCGCGGACACCTTCAACAACTGGATGGAGCCGGCCAACCTCGCGGCGGCGCGGCGGGTCATGGAGGCCGCGGGCTACGACGTCGTGGCCGCGATGCGTTCGCCCGCGCCCGTTGTGCTGCGGACGGACGTACCTGTCGGCGGGAATGGTCGACCGCGCCAAGTCGGAATCGCGCCGGATGCTGGATGCGCTCGCGCCGTGGATCGAGCGCGGCATTCCCGTCGTTGGCCTGGAGCCCTCCTGCCTCTATTCCCTCAAGGACGAGTTCCTCGCGATGCATCCCGGGGACCGCGCGCCAAGGCGCTGGCGGAACTGGCCATGCACCTTCGAGAGCTTCCTGGCATGGCCGCCCTGCGGCGATGGCCGCGAAATCGCCTGGCGCGAGGGCGCAGCGCCGGAGTTCCTCGTGCACGGCCACTGCCACCAGAAGGCGTTCGGGAGCTTCGAGGACGCCTGCGGGTGCTGCGCGCCATTCCCCGGCGCACGGGTCGGCCGTCGAATCGAGCTGCTGCGGCATGGCGGGCTCGTTCGGCCACGAGCGCACTACGACGTGTCGATGGCGATGGGCGAGGCGTCTGCTGCCGGCGGTGCCGGGCGCGGGCGCGCGACGGTCGTGGTCGCGGCGGGCACGAGTTGCCGCCACCAGATCGACCATGGGGCCGGGCGGCAGGCCGTGCACCCGGCGGTGGCCCTGGCCGGCGCCCTGCGCGCCATGAGCACGGCGCCGCTCCCCCTCGACGCGCTGCGCGCCGCGCTCGGCCCAGGCGCTCGACGCGCCTGGCGGCCAACCTCACGATCGGCAAGGGGGCGCGCGCGATCTCTCGGCCGTGCGGGTGGCGCTGATCGGAGAACCGGATCGCGAGCGGTTCCATCGGCAGGGCGGAAGCTCGGCGAAGCTCGTGCCGCTCTTCGCGATCGCCGCGCGCGAGAAATCCGCCCTGGTGCTCTACCTCGATTCCGCCGGCGCCCGCGTATCCGAAGGGCTCGAGGCGCTCGGTGCGTTTCGCCGGCTGTTTCGCGAAGGTCTTGCCGCGCGCGTGGCCGGCGCTCCCCTGGCGGTGGTCCTCGGGCGGAACTGCTTCGGCGGCGCGAGCATGCTCGCCCACCTGGGCGCCCGGCGCCTCTTCAGCCCCGGCACCCAACTCGCGATGTCCGGGCCCTCGATCCTCGCCCAGTCGGCGGGAGCGGACGCGCTCGACGAGATGTTCCGCGCCATCGCCCAGGCTGCAATCGGCGCGGCGTCCCGCGCCAGGACGAGCGGGGCGAATTCCGTATGGTCGCCGGAGCTGGACCTGGCGGCCTGGCTGCGGGAGGCGCTCGCCCCGGCGGCGGGCCCTGGACGACGCCTCCACGAGCGCCACGGGTCGCCCAGGCGCGGCTGCGAGAAGGGGCTCACGCCGCGCCAGCCCGAAGCATTGCGCCGCAAGGAACTCGAGCGCCTCTACCCCGAGGGATACCGCGTCATCGAATGCGACGGGGTCGTCACCGGAGAGGCGAGCGTAAAAGGCGCCACGGTGCCGTTGCTCGGACTGGTCGGCAGTTCCCCGGTCGGTGCCGAGCGCGCGTGGCGATTCGCGCAGAGCGCCTGGCGCCTCTCCATCCAGGCGCCGGAACGGCTCGAGGTGCTGCTCGACTGCGAATCCCATGCGCCGAGACTCGACGACGAGAAAGTCGTCCTTTCGGAATACCTCGTGGACATGGGCGCCGCGCTCGCCGCGCTCGCCTCGCGCGGCACGAAGATCGAGCTCACGATCCTCGACCGGGGGCGGAGGCGTCTACGTGGCGCTCGCTGCGCCCGCATCGCGCGTGGCGGTCTACAGGGCGGCCGACATCCAGGTGCTCCCGGGTGCGGCGGTCGCGAGCATACTGGGGCGGGCGCGACGGCGTGGGCGACATCGCCGATTACCGCGCGCGGCCTCGCGGACGAGGAGCGAACCCCTGAAGACTGGGCGCTCGTGCCCTGAATCAGACCATGAACGACAACCTCTTTCCCTCTTCGAATCGCGCTTTCCGGCGGATCGGGCGCGGCCGCTCCTTCACTCTCGACGACGGGCGGGAAATCTCCTACGGCGAGGCCGAGGCGACCTGTGCGCGATTCTCCGGCCTTCCTCGCCGGGCTCGGGCTCGCTCCCGGCGACCGCGTGGCCGTCCAGGTGGAGAAGTCACCCGCCGCCCTGTTCCTCTACCTGGCTTGCCTACGTGCCGGCCTCGTGTTCCTGCCGCTCAACAGCGCCTACCAGGAAGGGGAGGTGGCCTACTTCCTCGAGAATGCCGAGCCCGGCGCGGTCATTGCCCAGCCGCGATCGCTGCCGTGGCTCGAACCCTTCACGCGGCTCGGCATCCGGCACGTCTTCTCCCTGGACGCGGATGGCAAGGGCACTTTCGTCGAAGCCGCGGCGAGCGCCGGAACGCGTTTCGAAACCGTGTCGCGCAGGGCCGACGATCTCGCGGCGATCCTCTACACCTCCGGGACCACGGGCCGCTCGAAGGGCGCGATGATCACGCACCGCAACCTCGCGTCGAACGCGGCCGTGCTGCACGCGTACTGGGGATTCGTTGCGGACGACGTCCTCGTGCACATGCTGCCGCTCTTCCACGTCCACGGACTCTTCGTCGCCTGCCATTGCGTGCTCATGAACGGCACGGCGATGCGCTTCCACGCGAAGTTCGACGCCCGCCGCGCCCTCGAGGATTTCGGCAGGAGCACGGTTTTCATGGGAGTGCCGACCTTCTACACGCGACTGCTGGCGGACGATGGCCTCGACCGGCGAGCCTGCGCGGGCATGCGGCTCTTCGTCTCTGGTTCCGCGCCGCTGCTCTCCGAGACGCACGCCGATTTCGAAGCGAGAACGGGCCAGCGCATCATCGAGCGCTACGGGATGACGGAAACGGGAATGCTCACCTCCAATCCGCTGGACGGGGAGCGGCGGCCCGGCACGGTCGGCCTTCCCCTTCCGGGGACCAGCGTTCGCGTGGTGGACGAATCCGGGCAAGCCTGCGCGGCCGGCGAAATCGGGGCGATCCAGGTGAAGGGCGACAACGTGCTGCCCGGATACTGGCGGATGCCGGAGAAGACCCGCGAGGAGTTCACCGCCGACGGCTACTTCCGCACCGGCGACGTGGGGGCGTTTTCCGCCGACGGCTATCTCTCGATCGTCGGGCGATCGAAGGACCTGATCATCACCGGCGGCTACAACGTCTACCCGAAGGAAGTCGAACTCGCGATCGACGAACTCCCCGGGGTGCAGGAGTCCGCGGTCGTCGGCGTGCCGCACCCCGACTTCGGCGAGGCGGTAACGGCGGTCGTCGTGCCCCGATCCGGCGCCCAGGCGCCTGCGGAATCCGAGGTGATCGCCTGGCTCAAGCCGCGGCTTGCGAACTTCAAGCTCCCGAAGCGGGCTTCATAGTCGAGGAGCTGCCGAGGAACACCATGGGCAAGGTGCAGAAGAACGTGCTTCGCGACCGCTATTCCGGGCCGGGGAAGTAGCGTGCCGACGCCCCGTTCGCTCATCGACAAGCTGGTCGGAACCATCGCCGCGGCGGCCAGGAGCCGCAACGAGCGCAGGGCACTGCGACTGGCGAAGCTCCTGCGCACCCTGATTTCCGAACGCGGTGAATCGACGGGCGCGGTGATGGCCCGCCGTGCGGTGGCGCTCTACAACGGGCTGGAGGAGGACGGGCGACGCCTGTTCTTCGACATCCTCGCGAGGGATTTCTCGCCGAACCCGGACGAGGTCCTCGCGGCGGCGCAGGCCTACCGCGGCGACCCGTCGCCCGCCACGCTCGCGAGGCTGCAGCGCGTGACGGAGCCACCCCGCCAGGAGGTGTTTCGCCGCATGAACACGGCCCCCGACGGCACGGCGACCCTGGTTGGGCTGCGCAGGGTCCTGATCGCCTCGCTTGCCAGGAACCCGCAACTCGCCGCAGTGGACGCGGACCTCACGCACCTTCTCGGGTCTTGGTTCAACCGGGGGTTCCTCGAACTGCGGCGCATCGACTGGGGAACGCCGGCTGCGATCCTGGAGAAGCTGATCACGTACGAGGCCGTCCACGAGATACAGGGGTTTCCGGACCTGAAGCGTCGCCTGGAGCGCGACCGGCGCTGCTTCGCCTTCTTCCACCCCGCGCTGCCCGACGATCCCCTCGTGTTCGTGGAAGTGGCGTTCGTGGACGAGCTTCCGTCGGCGGTGGCACCGATCCTCGCGATGGAAAGCGCCGTGGGCGACCCGAGAAAGGCGCGCTGCGCGGTCTTCTACTCGATCACGAGCTGCCAACCCGGGCTCAAGGGCATCTCCTTCGGCAACTTCCTCATCAAGCAGGTTGCGCAGGATCTCCACGAGGAGCTTCCCAACCTGCGTCTCTTCGCCACGCTCTCGCCCTTGCCGGGCTTCCGCGCGTGGCTGCGCGGCCAGTCTTCGGGAGGCGGGATCGCGGCCGCACCTCCCATCCGGTACGCGGCGGCGGCGGAGCCCGCTGCGACGCCCGGCGAGACGCTCGCGAGCCGCTCGAGGCGCTGGCGGCGCACTACCTCGCACACCAGTGGGACAACGGCCACACGCTCGATCCCGTGGCGCGATTCCACCTCGGAAACGGCGCGCGGCTGGAGCGCATCAACTGGCTCGCGGACCCGTCGGCCAAGGGCCTGCGCCAGTCGCTGGGCCTGATGGTGAACTACGTCTACGACCTGGACGACGTGGAGCGAAACCACGAGCGCTACGTGAACAGCCACGTCGTGGCCTGTTCGCCCGCGGTGGAAAGGCTCGCCCGGCTCGTGGACGCCGAAGCAAGCGAATCCCTCGGGGGAGCTTCCGCTTGAATGCCGGTCGCTGCGCCCCCATGTCCCTGAAATGAAAGTCTTTCGTCTTTCCTGCTCCCACGGCCACGATTTCGAGGGCTGGTTCGCGTCCGCGGAGGAGTTCGGCCGCCAGCAGGCGGGCGAGGAGATCCGGTGCCCGCTGTGCGACAACCGGAGCGTGACGAAATTGCCCTCCGCGCCCTACGTGAACACCGGCGCGAGCCAATCCGCCGCACTTCCCGTCGCCATGAAGCCCGGGGAAGGCGCGCCGGATCTGGCTGCCGCGATTGCCGCCTTGCGGGCGCACGTGGTCGCCCAATACCGAGAACGTCGGAAGGAAGTTCCCGGAGCTCGCCCGCAGGATGCATTACGGGGAGGAGTCGAAGCGCGGCATCCGCGGCCGCGTGACGGCCGAGGAGGCGGGGGAACTCCAGGAGGAAGGCATCGAGGCGATGCCGCTGCCGCCCGGACTGGCGCTCGACGACAAGCTGCACTGAGGGCCGCACGCGGCCCCGGCCGCGGTCAGAACGCCGGCAGCCCCGTCTGCGCGCGCCCGAGGATCAGGGCATGCACGTCGTGCGTTCCCTCGTAGGTGTTCACGGCCTCGAGGTTGAGGACATGCCGGATGACGTGGTACTCGTCCGCCACCCCGTTGCCCCCATGCATGTCGCGGGCCGTCCGCGCGATGTCGAGGGACTTGCCGCAGGAATTGCGCTTCACCAGCGAGATCATCTCCGGTGTCGCGCGGCCCTCGTCCAGCAGGCGCGCCACGCGCAGCACCGCCTGCAGCCCGATGGCGATTTCCGTCTGCATGTCCGCGAGCTTCTTCTGGATGAGCTGGTTCGCGGCGAGGGGGCGTCCGAACTGCTGGCGGTCCAGGGTGTACTGCCTTGCCGCGTGCCAGCAGAACTCCGCGGCGCCCAGGGCACCCCAGGAGATCCCGAAGCGCGCCTTGTTCAGGCACCCGAACGGGCCTTTCAGACCCTTCACATCGGGCAGGTAGTTGTCGTCTGGGACGAACACGTCGTCCATCACGACCTCTCCGGTGACCGAGGCGCGCAGGCTGAACTTTCCCTCGATCTTCGGCGCCGAGAGCCCCTTCATGCCCTTCTCCAGGACATAGCCGCGGATGTCGCCCGCATCGTCCTTGGCCCACACCACGAACACGTCCGCGATCGGCGAGTTGGTGATCCACATCTTCGCCCCGGCGAGGCGCCACCCGCCGTCGACCTTGCGGGCGCGCGTGATCATGCCGCCCGGGTCGGATCCGTGGTTGGGCTCGGTGAGGCCGAAGCAGCCGACCAACTCGCCGGTGGCGAGACGCGGCAGCCATTTCTCGCGCTGCGCCTCGGTGCCGTACGCGTGGATCGGGTGCATCACGAGCGAAGACTGGACGCTCATGGCCGAGCGGTACCCGGAGTCGACGCGTTCCACCTCGCGGGCGATCAAGCCGTAGCAGGCATGGTTCACGCCCGCGCAGCCGTAACCCTCGATCGTCGAGCCGAGAAAGCCCAGGTCGCCCATCTCGTTCAGGATCGCGCGGTCGAAGCGCTCGTGCCGGTGCGCCTCGAGGATCCTCGGCTTGAGCTTCTCCTGGCAGTAGTCGCGCGCGCTGTCGCGGACCATGCGCTCCTCTTCCGTGAGCTGGGCGTCGAGAAGGAAGGGGTCTTCCCACTGGAAGACGGGCTTCGTGTCGCTGGGCTTCATGGCGTCTCCGGATTTTCCGCCCATTCTACCGCCGGGCACCGGTAGAATCGGCCGCCATGGCCAAACGATCACGACGATTCACGGTGGAGGACCTCTGGCGGCTCGCGCGTCCCGCGCAGCCCGCCCTTTCTCCCGACGGCTCGCAGGCGTGCGTGAGTGTCGCGAGCTTCGACATGGAGGAGAACAAGGCGAGCTCCAAGCTCTGGCTCCTGTCGACCTTCGGCGGCGAGCCCCGACCGCTCACCGAGGCGGGCGAGAAGGACGGCGAACCGCGCTGGTCGCCCGACGGCACGCGCATCGCCTTCGTCGCCAAGCGCGACAAGGACGAGGAGCCGCAGCTCTGGCTCATCGCGCCCGACGGCGGCGAGGCGCAACGCGTCACGCGCATGCCCACCGGCGTGGCGGGCATCAAGTGGTTCCCGGATTCGCGCCGGGTCGCCTTCATCTCCTGGGTATGGCCGGACGCGCTCGGCTACCCGGCGCTGGAGGCGCGCTGCAAGGATCGCAAGGACGCCAAGGTCAAGGCGCACGTGGTCGAGCACCAGGCCTACCGCTACTGGGACCACTGGCTCTCGGACGGGCGCGTGCCCCGGCTCTTCATCGTGGATGTCCGGACTCGGCGCATCGTCGATCTCTTCGCCGGCACGCCTTACGAGCTGCCGGCGGACGACCCGGCCGCGCATCACTACGACATCGCGCCCGACGGCCGCGAAATCGCCTTCACGTTCGACCCGGCCCAGGAGAAGCGCTTCGACCACGAGTACCACGTCGTCGCGCTCGACCTGCGCGCCAAGCGCTTCCGGATGCTCACGAAGGGATCGCGCCTGAGCCACGGGAGCCCGAGCTATTCGCCCGACGGCAGGCGCATCGCCCTTCTCGTGTGCGACCTGCGCCGCAGCCCCGTGGCCGAGGCCCGCATCGCGCTGATCGAGCGAGAGACCGGCCGTATGAAGGCATTCCCCCGGGACTGGGACCGGAGCGTGAACGCGCCCGTCACCTGGGACGGCGATTCCGCATCCGTCGTGTTTCTCGCGGAAGATCGCGCGCGAACCCACGCCTTCCGCTGGCGGCTGGGCGAGAAGCTGCCGCGGATCGCCGCGCTGGGCGGCACCGTCACGGATTTCGCGGTGGCCGCGGGAAGCGTGTGCTTCGTGCGCAACACCATGAGCACGCCGCCAGCCGTGTACTGCACATCCGAGGACCGCGGCGAGCGGCGCATCGACCGTTTCAACGACGATGTGATGGCCGGCATCGCGCTCGGCGAGGTGCGTGAATTCCAGGTTCGCGGCTGGAACGGGGAGAAAGTCCAGATGTGGGCGATCTACCCCCCGGACTTCGATCCCCGGAAGAAATGGCCGCTGCTGCACAATATCCACGGCGGGCCGCACGGGATCTGGGGCGACAACTTCCACTTTCGCTGGAACAACCACGCATTCGCCGCGCAGGGCTACGTCGTCGTGTGCGTGAATTTCCACGGCTCGTCGTCCTTCGGGCAGCGCTTCCTCGAGTCGATCGACGGCGAGTGGGGCAAGCGGGAACTGGCCGACGTCGAGGCGGGAACGGACTTCATGCTGCGCGAGGGCTACATCGACCGGCGTCGCCTCACGGCCGCGGGCGGGAGCTACGGCGGCTACATGGTCGCGTGGATGAACGGCCACACCGACCGCTACAAGGCCTTCGTGTGCCATGCCGGCTGCTTCGACTGGGTGGCGATGTTCGCCGACGACGTGTGGTACTGGGCCCCGAAGGAACTGGGCGCGTACTACTGGGACGATCCGGCGAAGGTGGACCGGCAGAATCCCCGGGCGAGGGTCGCGAGGATGAAGACGCCTACGCTCGTGATGCACGGCCTGCTGGACTACCGGGTTCCCGATGCCCAGGGCCTCGCGTACTACAACACGCTCAAGGCGAAGGGCGTTCCGGCACGGCTCGTGTTCTTCCCGGACGAGAACCACTGGATCCTCAAGCCCCAGAACTCCAGGCTCTGGTACGGGGAGTTCTTCGCCTGGCTCGGGCGCCACGCACCGCACGGCGGCAAGCGCCGGAAGTAGCGGCGTCTAGAGCAGGAAGAGGGCGATCGCGAGAATCGCCACCACCAGCGCGCTGACGGCGGTCCTGAGGTCGATGAACCACGCCGGCAGCAGGCCGCGCGAGGCCATCCACTGGTCGGCCGCCCACACCGCAGCGAAGAGCCCGAGGGCGGTGCCGACCTGCCACGTGGGGGAGGGCAGCCACAGCATCGCCCACGCCGCGAGGGAGGACACCGTGCTCAGGCCCAGTGCGACGGCGCGCGTGGTCTCGGTGCCCGACTCGTCGCGGATCGCGAGGCCCCATTCGATTCCCGCGAGGAAGGACAGGATCACCGCCGAGTACGTGACGAGCGCCGTGATGGCGGGCACGCGCACGCTGGAGGCCTCCGAGAAGAAGAGCGCTCCCGTGGCGAGCAGGACCGGGACCGCGCCGGCGACCGCAAGGAACCACGCAAGCCTGCGGATCATCGGGGCCGCTCAGTCGACCTTGGCGCCCGAAGCCTTCACGAGCTTCGCGTACTTGGCGGCCTCGGATTTCACGAACGCCGCGAATTCGGCCGGCGTGTTGCCGACGGGCTCGGCACCCATGGCGAGCAGCTTTTCGCGCACTTCCGGCGCGGCGAGGGCCGCAGCGAACTCCGCGTGCAGGCGTTCGATTGCGGGCCGGGGCGTGCCGGCGGGAACGAAGATCCCGAACCAGGTGCTGATGTCGAACCCCGCGATCCCCGATTCCGCGATGGTCGGAAGGTCCGGCGCGAGTCCCGAGCGCATGGCCGTGGTGACCGCCAGCGCCCGGACTCGCCCGCCCTTCACCTGCGCGAGCGACGAGGCGAGGTTGTCGAACATGAGATCCACCCGTCCGCCGATGAGGTCCTGCATCGCGGCGGCCGCGCCCTTGTAGGGAATGTGGACCATGTCCACGCCCGCGAGGGACTTGAAGAGTTCGCCGGCGAGGTGGCCCGCGCTGCCGGTGCTGCCGGAGCCGAAGTTGAGCTTGCCGGGCCGGGCCTTCGCGAGCGCCACGAATTCGCCCACCGAGTTCGCCTTGAGCGCGGGATTGACGACCAGCACGTTGGGCGTGGTCGCGACCTGGGTCACGGCGATGAAGTCCCGCTCGGCGTCGTAGGGCATCGACGGGTAGAGCGCCGGGTTGATCGCGTGCGTGGCCACGGCGCCCATGAGGATCGTATGGCCATCGGGCGCGGCCTTCGCGACCGCAGCGGCGCCGATGTTTCCTCCTGCGCCGGGAACGTTGTCCACGACGACCGGCTGCTTCACGCTCGCCGAAACCTTCTGACCCAGGAGGCGTGCGACCGTGTCGAGCGGTCCGCCGGCGGGGTAGGGGACCACGAAGCGGATCTGCCGGGCGGGAAAGGGATCCGCTGCGAAACCGGCGGGCGGGAGAGCGGCCACGAGGGCCGCCACGGCGAAAAGGCGCAGGGTTCTCATGCCCGCGATTCTATCGCAGCGCCGCCGCCACGGCCGCGAGGAGGGCGCGCACGGCCGCCTCGTCGTGGTAAATGCCGAAGCCGAAGCGCAGGCGCCTGTCGCGACGGTCGATGTAGACGCCGTGCGCGGTGAGGCGCCGCTGAGCCTCTTCGGCGTCGTCGATGTCGAACGCGAGGAAGTTCCCGCGCGCGAACTCCGCGGGTGGCCGCAGCCGCGCGACCGGCAGCCGGTCCAGGGCGAGGCCCGCCAGGCCTTCGAGAAAAAGCGACTGCAGCGCGAGGGCATGGGAGTGGACCTCTCCGATCGTGACGCCGAGTCCGGAGAGCCAGCGCATCGCTGCATTGAAACGGTAGAGCCCCGAAGGGTCGAAGGTCGACCCCCAGAAGCGGAATGCGTCCCCGGCGTACGGCACGGCCTCCGCAGGCCTGCCTGACAGCCCTTCGAAGGAGGCGAACCAGCCGGTGTCCGCGGGCCGCAGCGTGCAACCGGGGGGAATCGCCAGGAAGCAGGCGCCTTCGCCCGACATCGCGTACTTGTAGCCTCCGGCGAGATAGAACACACGGTGGGCGATGCGCGACAGGTCCACGGGCAAGGCACAGAAGGCGTGGTAGCCGTCGATGGCCACGAGCGAGCCGCCCGGCGCGGCGCGCACGATTGCCTCCAGGTCGCGGACCTCGAAACCGGAATCGAAGAAGACGTGCGAGATCCATACCAGGTCCCACGGTGCGGAGGCGGCCGCGGCGGCGAAACGCACCTCGAAGGTTTCGAAGGGTTCGGCCGGGATCTCGGTCAGCTCGAGCCTCCCCGTCTCCGCCAGCCGCCGCGTCTGCCGCCGAAAGCTGTGGAACTCCTGGGCACTGGCAAGCACGCGAACCGGCCGGCTCCAGTTGAGGCATGAGTAGAGGCGCAGGACGAACTCGTGGGTATTGGGCGCGAACGCCACCTGCCCGGGGTCGGGAAGCCCGGCCAGGCGGGCCACGTGCGCCTGTGCCTCGGGAATCACCGCACCGAAGATGCGCGCCCATTTTCGATCGGCCAGGGTGGCAGCGTCCTCCCAGCTGCGGGCGTGGGCGGCCTGCGTGACGTCGGGCCAGGGATGGTGGCTGTGCGCAGCGAAATGCAGCAGGCCCGGATTTGCGGCGAAGAACTTCGAGAAGTGGGCGGCGAGCATGGCCCGCGATTCTGTGACGGTGCCGGCGAGCGCGCAAGTCGCGTGGCGCTCGGATTGACCGCCGGACGCCCGGGTTCTATAGTCGATTCGTGCGCAAGAATACGTTCTGCATCGTTCGTGACCGTCGGCCCGGCGTGGGGGCCGAAATTCGTTTCCAGGTGTTGCGGCAGTGCAGGGCCTGCGCTCCGCGGGGCAAGCCATGAGCAGCCAGCTCTCCCCGACCGGGCGGTTCGAGCGGATCATGCTCGCCACCGATGGATCGGAGTTCTGCGCCGATGCGGAACAGGTCTCGCTCGAGATGGTCGAGAAGTGCGGCGGGGCGCTCCTCATCGCGAGCGTGGTGGTCACCAATCCTGCCGCCGAGGTGATATCCCCGGAAGCGATCGGGGCCGCGGAGGAGGAGACGCGTGCCCTGCTCAAACGCATCTACGGTGCGGCCGTCCAGAAGGCGCTCGCCGCGGAGACCGTCTTTCGCCGCGGGCCGGATCCGCTGGAGGAGATTCTCGCCGCGGCCGAGGAACACAAGGCCGACGTGATCGTCATGGGCCGGCGCGGCAAGCGCGGCCTGCTTCGCCGGATGATCGGGGATGCAACCTCGAAGGCAGTGGGAACCGCGAAGTGCAGCGTGCTCGTGGTCCCGGAAGGCGCGAAGATGTGGCGCAGCCGCATCCTGCTCGCCACCGACGGCTCGCGCTTCTCGGACGCGGCGGCGGTGGCGGCGACCCGGCTGGCCGAGTTGTGCCGCCTTCCCGTCACGGTCGTCTCGATGATCAGGGAATCCTTCAACGAGGAGCGCGCGGCGCTGGCCGAGGAGGCCGCCAAGCGGGTCCATGGCCACCTCAAGGAGAAGAAGATCGAGGCCGACAAGGTCGTGCTGCGCGGCGACCCGGACAAGCTGATCCTCGAGACCGCCCAGGCCCGGGAGGCGGACTTGATCGTCATGGGCACGCACGGCCGCACGGGCTGGGAGCGCGTGACCGTGGGCAGCGTCACCGAGAGCGTAATAGGCGCGAGCAAGATTCCGGTCATGGCGGTGAAGGCGTAGGCGCGACGGTCGCGGGCGACAGCCGGCGACCCCACCAGCGAATGGAGACGCAATCGTGACCGCGGCGCTCGACGCGCACGCAATCGCCGTGCTTGCCCTGACCGCCGTGGCGTTCGCGTTTTTCATGCGCGAGCGCGTTCCCATCCAGACCACCAGCGTCGGGATCCTCGCCTCGCTCACCCTGGGCTTCGCGCTCTTTCCCTACGAACGCGCCGGGGAGCGCTTTTCCCCCACGGCACTCTTCTTCGGTTTCGGCCACGAGGCCCTGGTCGCGATCTGCGCGCTCATGATCGTCGGCAAGTCCCTCGTCGTGACCGGGGCGCTCGATCCCGTGGCGCGTGGCATCGCGCGGCTCTGGTCCAAGTCGCCGGGCGGCTCACTCCTCGTCGTGCTGCTCTTCGCGTTCCTGGCGAGCGGCATCGTGAACGACACCCCCGTCGTGGTGCTGCTCATGCCGATACTGCTGGGCGTGGCGATGCGCACGAACACCGCGGCCGGCAGGACGCTGCTGCCGATGAACTACGCGGTGCTCATCGGCGGCATGTCCACCTCCATCGGAACTTCCACCAACCTGCTCGTGGTCTCGATCGCCGCTGATCTCGGCATGAGACGCTTCAACGTGTTCGACTTCTATCCGGTCGCGATGATGGCCGGAGTCGTGGGCCTTCTCTACCTCTGGCTCGTCCTGCCGAGGCTGCTGACGAGCCGGACCAGCCCGATCCAGCAGGAGCCTCCCCGGCGCTTAGCGGCGTCCATGTACGTCCGCGAGGACGGCTACGCGAAGGGCCGCACGCTCGAGGAGGTATGCGCGAAGACCGACGGTCGGATCCGGATAGAAGACATCGAACGCGGCGACAGCACGTTCCTCGCCCGCCAGCCGTCGCTCGTCCTGCGGGAGGGCGACCGGATCCATGTCTCGGACACGCCGGAGAACCTGAAGGAGTTCGAGAAGCTCCTCGGGGCGACGCTCTACGATCCGCGGGACCTGGAGCATCCCGTGGACCAGGAGCATCCGCTGAAGAGCGGCGACCAGTTGCTGGTCCAGGCGGTGGTGACCGAGGACTCCCTGCCCAATCGCACCACACTCCGGCGGCTTCGCTTCAGCGACGTCTACGGGGTCGCGGTGCTCGCGCTGCACCGACCTTCGGGGCGCGCCTCCGTCAAGCCGCAGGACGTCGACGAGACGGTGCTGCAGGTGGGCGACCTGCTGCTGATCCAGGGAACCGACGAGCGCCTGAAGGAAGTCCGCGACTTCACGGGCCTGCTGCTGCTCGACGAGGCGATTTCCCTTCCGCGATCGCGCAAGGCGCCGATCGCCATTGCCGTGATCGTGACCGTCGTCGCCGCGGCGGCCACGCAGGTGGTCCCCATCGCCATCGGCGCGCTTGCGGGCGTAGCGATCCTGGTGGCGACGAGGTGCATCAACTGGCAGGAGGCGAGTTCCGCGCTGAGCTCCCGGGTCGTGCTCCTGGTCGCGGCGAGCCTCGCGCTCGGCCAGGCGCTCACGTTCACCGGCGGCATCGATTTCATCGCGGCGGGCTTCCTCCGGCTCGTCGAGGGGCTGTCGGCCCACTGGATCGCCTCCCTCCTGATGCTCCTGATGGCGCTGATCACGAATTTCGTGTCGAACAACGCCGCCGCCGCGGTGGGCACGCCGATCGCGATCAGGATCGCGGCGGACCTGGGCGCCTCGCCCGAGCCCTTCGTGCTCGCCATCCTGTTCGGCGCGAACCTCTGCTACGTGACCCCCATGGCCTACCAGACGAACCTGCTGGTGATGAGCGCGGCGGGCTACCGCTTCGCCGACTTCGTCCGCGGCGGGCTGCCGCTGCTGGTCATCATGTGGGCCACGCTCTCGCTCCTGGTGCCGAGGTTCTTCCCGCTCTTCTGAGGCCCGCGTCGCGCGGCCCCTCCGGCAGCCTTCAGTCCCTGAAGGCCTCGATCTGGATGCGCAGGGTGACGTCGTCCGCCACGGCAGGGACGGCGTACTTCATCCCGAAATCGGAGCGCTTCAGCGTGGCGGCGAAATCCCCGCCGCACAGGGGCTTCTTGCTGATGGGGTGATTGCCGCATTGGAAGTGGGTCGCCTCGAGGCTCACGGGCCTGGTCACGCCCAGGAGCGTGAGATCACCCGTCACGCGCGTCACCTTGCCGCCCTCGAAAGCGAAACGGTCGGACTTGAAGGTGATCGTGGGGAACATCGCCACGTGGAAAAAGTCCTCGCCGCGCAGGTGCTCCTCGAGCTTGTCCAGGCCGGTATCCACGCTTGCGGCGTCGATCGTGATCTCGACCTTGCCGGTCTTCGCGGCGGCATCGAGCGTGACCTTCCCCGTGGTCCGGTTGAAGCGCCCGCGCTGGATGGAAAAGCCGAGGTGGTTCACCTCGAAGCTGGGGAAGGTGTGGCGGCTGTCGAGCATGTAGGTCTCGGCGGCGCTCGCGGTGGCGGTCGACAGGGCGGCGGAAATCGCGGCGACAAGAACGAGGCGTTTCATGGCAATGATCCTCTACGGGGTGATGGGGATGACAAACCGGAAGCGAACCGTCACCTGGTCGGCCACGGTATCCGTGTCCGACCAGGCGCCTTCGCCGATGCGAAATTGCAACCGCCGAAGGGGGAACTGCCCTTCGACCGTGCGCACGCCGTCGCTGTCCGTCACGGTGAAGGGGGCCGTGACGGGTTGCGTGGCGCCCTTGATCGTGAGGGGGCCGGAAGCGACGAAGCTCCCCGGGCCCGCCGCCGTGACCGACGCGGCTACGAAGGTCGCCCGGGGAAAGGCCTCGACGTGGAGCCACGGCTTGCGCCTCGCCTCGGTCTCGCCCTCGACGCTCCCCAGGTCGATGGAACCCAGGTCCACCTCGAACGCAGCCCGGGTCTCCTCTGGCTTTCGCGGATCGAAGAGGACCGACGCTTCGAACTTGCGGAAGCGTCCCTCGACGGAGACGCCCATCTGCTGGAACGCGAAGCGGATCTGGCTCTTCCCGGCGACGAGCTGCTGCGGCGCTTGCGCGAACGCGGGGAAGGCGAGCAGGAGCGCGGTGAGGCTTGTTGCGACGGAGAGGCGGGAATTCATCGATCCGGCCCGGGCTTGAGGAAGGGAAGCATGCGGGACAGGACATCGTCGCGGTCGACCAGCTGGTGCTTGATCGCCGCGGCCGAATGCAGGACCACCAGGGTGGCCAGCGCGTAGGTGACCGAGCGGTGAACTATCCTGAGGACGTCGGCCAGTTCCTTGTTTTTCTCGAGGAGATCCGGAATGGGAACGACCCCGAAGTACACCGTCTGGAAGCCGGCGGCGGAGCTGAAGAGCCATCCCGTGACCGGCGCGGCGAAGAAGAGCAGATAGAGAACCTGGTGCGAGGCGTTCGCGGCGAGGCGCTGCCAGGCAGGCATGGTGTCGGGCAAGGCCGGGGCAGGGTGGCCCAGGCGCCCAAGCAGGCGGGCGCCCGACAGGAGGAAGATCGTCACGCCCGCCCACTTGTGCCACGAGTAGTACTGGAGCTTGGCCGGCGTAAGCACGAGATCGACCATGTACAGCCCGAAGGCCAGGTTCCCGGCGATGAGGATCGCGGCGACCCAGTGCAGGCCGATCGCGATGGGCGTGTAGTCAGCCCGGGTTCGAGTGCTCATGAATGTGACGTAATGGAACGGGCTGGAATTTTCGGGACGCGTTCTGCCGTGGGCGGCACCGGAGGCTGGACACGGGAGGCCCGCGTTGGTTCTGGCCGTCGGGCGGAAGGGAGGTGATTGCCTGGTGCGGACCAACGGGCAAGAGCGGATCGGGACATACAAACATGAGTTTACATAATACAAATTATGCGCACATCGAGTGGGTGATTTAGGGCCGTCAGGGTGTCGAATTGCCGCTGGATTCCGCCCTCCATCGCCTGAACAGCCAGGCCACCGCCCCGACGATGAGCGCCAAGGCCAGCGCGCGCGTGAGGCCGGCTACCTGAGTTTCCCGGTGCAGGACGCCCCAGCGGCTGAAGATCTCCGCCCAGTCGTGATCGCCGCCTCCGGCCAGCGGCAAGGCCTGGACGCGGGCGTCGGCCATGTAGCGGCCGACGTTGAGCAGGCTCTCGCCCAGCCACACGGCACCGGCCGCCACTCCCGCCGTATGCCCGGACCGGGCGAAATGCACGGCCACGGCAAGCGGAAACGCGAGCTGGAAGATCGTTCCTCCATAGACACTTGCGCGATGGCTGAACAATCCGACCAGGGGTGGCCGGCCTCGTGGATGGCGAGGTTCGCGCTGTCGAGAATCGGTACCCAGGCGTCCCCGCCGAAACAGTGGAAAGCCAGGCTTGCCCCCGCGAACGCCACCACGGCGATGAGGGATGGCAGGGTGACGGGAACTGTGCCGCTTTCGTCGGGCTGCGCTGTAGGACGGTCGATCATGGTTTTTGGTTATCTATCATTATCATTATGTTACATCGTATATCTAATGTATCAATGGAAGTCATGGCTTGCGGTTTTCAGCTCCCCCAGCAACCGGCTCAGATCCTCGAACCGCCTCGCCAGGACATGCACCACGAGGCCCTGCTTCTGGACCTGTCCGCCCACCGCGAGCAGCCGGGAGCCCAGGATCGGACGGCGGTTCTTCTCGACCAGGTCGCTCCAGACCACGAGGTTCACGTAGCCTGTCTCGTCCTCCAGTGTCACGAACAGCACCCCGCTCGCGGTGGCCGGCCGTTGCCGGCACGTGACGATACCGGAGGTGCGGATCCATTCCCCATGGCGGGCGGCGCTGACCTCCTCGGCCGTGCGCAACCCCCGGGTTTTCAGGCGACCCCGCAGGATGGCGAGCGGATGACGTCGCAGGGTGAGCCCCAGGCAGGCGTAGTCGCCTGCGACCTCCTGCCCTTCGGTCGGCGCCTCCAGGTTCGCCGCGGCAACCTCCTCGCCCGCCGGTATCGCCAGCCGCGTAGCCGTATCGACCGCCAGGGTCGACCAGAGGGCTTCGCGACGGTGCCCGGCCAAGGTGGCGAGCGCATCTGCCCTGGCCAGGCTGGCGAGGTCGGATTTCTCCAGGCTCGCACGGCGGGCGAGATCCTCAACGGATATGAAAAGCATTTCTTTTCGGGCTATTACGATTAGTTTCGAAGATTCCACTTTAAGTCCTGACACCCTCCCCAATCCCAGCCGGATCCCGGGCTCCCCCAGCGATCCGCGCTCCAGCGTGCTGTCGACCTCGCTCGCCAGGACGTCCACCGGGTACACCTCGACGCCGTGCCGGCGGGCGTCCTGGACGATCTGCGACGGGCTGTAGAAACCGAGGGGCTGGCTGTTCAGGAGCGCGCAGGCGAAAGCAGCCGGCTCGTGGCGCTTGAGCCAGCAGGAGACATAGACCAGGAGTGCGAAGCTCGCGGCGTGGGATTCCGGAAAGCCGTACTCGCCAAAGCCTTGAATCTGCTGGTAGATCTGCTCGGCATAGGCCTGCGCATAGCCGCGTTCGCGCATCCCCGCCACGAGCTTTTCGCGGAAGGGCTCGATCCCGCCGCGACGGCGCCAGGCGGCCATGGCCCGGCGCAGCCGGTCGGCCTCGCCGGGCGTGAAGCCGGCGGCGACCACCGCGAGCTGCATCACCTGTTCCTGGAAGATGGACACGCCGAGGGTGCGCTCGAGCACTCCCCGCACCGCCTCGCTGGGATAGGAAACCGCCTCGAGGCCCTGCCGCCGCCGCAGGTAGGGGTGGACCATGCCGCCCATGATCGGGCCGGGCCGGACGATCGCCACCTCGATCACGAGGTCGTAGAAGCAGGCGGGCTTCAACCTCGGGAGCATCGACATCTGCGCCCGCGACTCGATCTGGAAGACGCCGATGGTGTCGGCGCGCTGGGCCATCTCGTAGACCGCCGGGTCCTCCGCGGGAATGGAGGCCATCGTGAGGGCCGTTCCCCGGAAGCCGTTCACCAGGTCGATGGCGCGACGGATGCAGGAGAGCATCCCGAGGCCCAGGACATCGACCTTGAGGAGGCCGAGGGCGTCCAGGTCGTCCTTGTCCCACTGGATGACGGTGCGATCCGGCATGGCCGCGTTTTCCACCGGCACCAGGCGCGAGAGCCGGCGGTTGTCGATCACGAAGCCGCCGGGATGCTGGGACAGGTGCCGCGGGAAGCCGACCAGCTCCGCCGTGAGCTCCACCACCTGCCGCAGGAGCCGGTTCCCGGGGTCGAAACCGGCTTCCGCGAGGCGCGTCTTCAGGGCGTCGCGGTCGTCCCACCACGAAAGCGACTTGGCGAGGAGATCCACCTGGTCGAGCGACAGTCCGAGCGCCTTGCCGACGTCGCGCAGGGCGCTTTTGGGCTGGTAGGTGATGACCACCGCCGTGAGCGCGGCCCGCTCCCGCCCGTACTTTCCGTAGAGGTACTGGATGACCTCCTCGCGGCGCTGGTGCTCGAAGTCGACGTCGATGTCGGGGGGCTCGTTTCTCTCCCGGGAGATGAAGCGCTCGAAGAGGACCGACATGCGGCCCGGATCCACCTCGGTGATGCCCAGGCAGTAGCAGACGGCGGAATTGGCCGCCGACCCGCGCCCCTGGCAGAGGATGCCCCGGGAGCGCGCGAAGACCACGATGTCGTGCACCGTGAGGAAGAAGGGCTCGTAGCCCATCTCCGCGATGAGGCGCAGCTCGTGCTCGACGGTGGCGGCCACGGATGCGGGCGGGCCTGCCGGATAGCGGCGCGCGAGCCCCTCGAAGGCGAGCGCCCGCAGGTGCGAGGTGGGCGTATCGCCCGCAGGCACCAGCTCGCGGGGATACTCGTAGCGGATCTCGTCGAGCGAAAAGGCGCAGCGCGCGGCGATGTCGAGCGTGGCCGCCAGGAATCGCGGCGGGTGGATTGCCGCGACCCTGCCGATGGGCCGCAGGTAGCGCTCCCCGTTGGGCTGCAGGCGCCTGCCGGCCTGGGAGACGGGCACGCGAAGGCGGATGGCGGCCAGGACATCCTGCAGGCGCTTGCGGCGGCGCCGATGCATGTGCACGTCGCCGGTTGCAACGAGCGGGAGGCGAAGGCGATCGCCCAGTGCGGCCAGGGCCTCGATTCGCGCTGCATCGCCGGGCCCCTTGTGCAGTTCGACCGCGATCCATGCCCTGCCCGGGAAGCGCGCATCGAGCCAGGCCCCCTCCTCCGCGCTCGGTTCCATCGCCGGCAGCCAGAGCGCGAGAAGACCCTCGGTCGCGGCGGGAAAATCATTGCGCGCGAGGCGGTATTCGCCTTTGGGCGCCGCCCGCCGGGCGCGCGTGATCAACCCGCAAAGCGATTCATACCCGGAGAGCGTTTGCGCGAGCAGGACGAGCCCGAGCCCGCAGGCCAGGCGAAACTCCGAGCCGACGAGGAGACGGATGCCGGCGTCTCTCGCGGCGAGGTGCGCGCGCACGATGCCCGACACGGAGCATTCGTCCGTGATGGCGAGCGCCGCGTAGCCGAGCTGGGCGGCGCGGTGGACGAGTTCCTCCGGATCCGACGCGCCGCGCAGGAAGGTGTAGTTGGAGACGCAATGCAGCTCCGCGTAGCCGGGCGCCATGGTCGTCGGCCCGGCTTCACGCGAAGAGGCCGTGCAGGTACCACGCGTCGGGGTCTCGGCGTTCCCGGTAGACCCAGACCGTTTCACCGGCGGGATTGGCTGCCACGAAATAATCGCGGCTCACGGGCTCGCCGTCCCACCAGCCGGTCTCGATGCGCTCCGGGCCGGCGATGAGCGCGAGCGCCCCCTGGTACGCGGGGCCATCGGGCCCGGCCACGAGCCGCTGGGGGCGATTCAGGAGCCATGCCGGGCGCGCGCCGCCGTCGAAGCTTGCACGGGACGGGGCGGCGGGCTGGCTCTTCCAGCCGCGCTCGGGGCGGTGATCGTCGGCGAGCGCGATGCCGAAGACCCTGCCCGGCCCGAGCCTTGCCGCAAGGCGCTCGAGCAGGCGCGCACGCCCCACGGCGCGTTCCTCACGGCCGGGAAGCCAGGTTCCCTCCCTGGGAGAGAAGGGCAACAGGCGGTCGGCGGCGAGACGCAGGCCGATGGTGGGTGCCTCGAGTGCCAGCCGGCCCAGCTTTTCACGGGCGATCGAGAGGATGAACTCGGCTTCGCGCTCCGGCGAAGCGAAGGAAAGGGCCAGGCGCGTGTGGCGCTTGCCTGCGTGCTCGAGGTGCAGGTCGAGCGTGAGAACGCCCGCGCCGCGCCCGCGCAGGGTGCCTTCCATCTCCGCCAGCAGCCGCCGAAGCGGGAAGAGGATCGCCTCCACGCCCTCCGCCTCGGCGGGAAGCTCCAGCCGTGCCCGGTAGCGCGCGGGCGCCACGTGGGCAAGCCGCGGATCGGGAACGCGCCCCGCCAGGCGATCGAGCATGGCGAGCGCCTCCGGGCCGAAGCGCTGCGAGAAGCCCCCGCGCGGAAGCCCGAGCGCGTCCTTGACGCGCACGATGCCCAAGTCGGCGAGGAGGTCGAGCGTTCGTCCCGGCCATTCGAGCAGGAAAAGCGGAAGGTCTGCGAGACGCGCGGGCAATTCGGGGAGCGTCGTGCAGCTTCGCACCGGGATGCCGCGTGCTTCCGCCCGCGCGAAGGCACGCGCGGCAAGCGGGGTGGGCGCAATGCCGAGTGTTGCCCGCAGGCCCAGCGCGCGAACCCCGTCGCGCAGGACCGCGAGGAGCCTGGCGAGGCCGCCGAAGAGCTTCAGGCTCGCGGCGACCTCGAGCAGGAGCCCGCTCGGCTCTATGGAAACCGCAGGGGTGAACTGTGCGGCCCAGCCCGCGAGGCGCTCGAGCGCCTGCCTTTCGGCGACCGTATCGCGGCCGATGCATCGGAGGTCGTTCGCGAGGACCTTGGCTGCCGCGACAGCCATGCCTTCCCGCACACCCGCCTCGCGCGCTGCCGCATTGGCACAAGCGACCACCGGGCGCTGCTCGGGACCCTCGCCGATGACGAGGGGAATCGGCGCCTGCTGCGCGCGCTCCACCAGCTGCAGAGGCAATGCGGGCAGTTCGAGCGCGACCCAGAGCATGGAAGCCGCTCAGGCCGGAACGCGGACGGCGTGGCGGGCGATGGCCAGGACGTTGATGGGAACCGAGGCGACGACGGGATCGGCGCCGCTTGCCGGGCGAACCTGCCTGCCCCCGCCCTTCCCCGGACGGCCGGGAATGCGGATCTCCAGCGGGTGCGCAAGCGGCGGGCCGCGGCGCTTCGGAAGGGAGACGGACAACCGGCCCTCGTGTTGCGTGACGAGAACGCGAAGCTGGGCGGGAGTGGCCAATGCCGCATCGCTTGCGGGACGAAACAGCACGGCGAGCGTGCGCCCGGACTCCGCGGCCATCTGCAGGCGCCGAAGCCAGGCATAGCCGGTCTTCCCGGGCAGCCAGAAAGAGCCGCCCCGCACGCACCCGAGCGAAGCGCCTGGTCGGCTGACCAGAGCGCATCCTCGGCCGATGCGGGGCGGACCACCAGGCAAGCGTCGAGCGGCACGCCGGCCGAAGCCAGCGCGGGCGCGTAGGGAAGGTGCGGAGGATTGATCCAGGCGATGGCGCTGCCCTCCCGCGCCAGGCCCCTGAGCGCGCCGAAGAGGAGCGACACCTCCCCGATGCCCGAGCCTTCGTGGAGGATTTCCGTGAGGGCCCCGCGCGGCCATCCGCCGCCGGGCAGCTCCGTATCCAGGCGTGCGTGGCCCGAGGGGATGCCCGCAGGCGCCGCTCTGTCCATCTCCCCCGCGCGCCAGACGCCGGGAAACCTGGCGGGATCGACGATCGCATTCACGAGTGCGTGACCTTGCGCGCGCGCGGCGGCTGGGCGAGCCCCGCCGAGAGGTTGCGGATCACGCCGACGGCGATCCCCTCGATCTCGAGCGGGTCGCGGGTGAGGTCGAGGTGGAGGGTCTGGAAGTCCGGGTTGGCGGGAACGAGTTCGGCCTTCATCCCGCGAAGCTTGAGGCGCTTTACGGTGACATCGCTGCCCAGGCGCGCCACGACGAGCTGGCCGTTCCTGGCCACGCTGGTGCGGTGGACGACCAGCCAGTCTCCATCGAGGATGCCTTCGTCCCGCATGCTCAGGCCCCGCACCTGCAGCAGGTAATCGGCCCGGGGAGTGAAGAGCGAGGGATCCACCGGGTAGCGGCCCAGCAGGTTCTCGATGGCGAGCACGGGACTGCCGGCAGCGACCCGGCCCACGAGTGGAAGCCCGGCCTCCTCCAGCAGGCGGATGCCGCGGGCGGCATTGGGAACGAGCGCGATGGCGCCCTTGGCGGCGAGTGCGAGAAGGTGCTTCTGCACCCCGTTGGTGGACGTGAGGCCGAAGGCCCGGGCCAGTTCAGGCCGCGTGGGGGGGCGCCCCTCCTGCGCGAGATGGGTGCGGATGAAGTCGAGGATTTCGGCCTGGCGGGCGGTGATTTCCAGCATGGTGAAAACATTATCACCTACCGGTTCCCGCGCGCAAGCCCCCCCGAGACGGACGGCCACCGAGCGCGATGGCTTACAATCCGCTGCTCATGCAACGCCGCCACGACGACAAGCTCCGGACCCCGCCCGCCACGGAGCGCGCCCCTTGAGCCGCAACCTCTTCCGGCAGGAAGCAATCGACGCCCAGCGCGAGAAGTACCTGGGCGAGACCACGCTCGCCCGCCCCGTCGCCTACTGGGTCTACACGCTGCTTGCCGCGGCCATCGCCGTGCTGCTGCTCGCCGTGGCCATCTGGGGGGAATACACCCGCCGCGAGCGCGTGGAAGGCCACCTCGCCCTGGACGTGGGTGCGGCCCGCGTGCTGATCACCGACCCCGGGCGGGTCTCCGAGCTCCTCATCAAGGAGGGTGACGAGGTGAAGGCCGGCGACCCCATCGCCAAGATCACCTACGACCGCTCCACCGCCGAGACTTCCGCGACCGAACTCGCCAGCCGCAAGCTGCTGCTCGAGCGCGAGCAGTCGCAGGTGAAGGAACTGGGCGAGCAGCAGGTGGCGCAAACGAGGAAGCGCGTGAAGGACCTGGCGGGGGAACTCGTCCAGGCCGACCGCGAGATCCGGCTCCAGGAGACGCGCGTGAAGAGCGCGCGCGAGCAGGCCACGCGTTTCCAGCAGCTCGCCGGCGAGAAGTTCGTCTCCGACCTGGTCGCCAAGCAGAAGCAGGACGAGGTGACGGAGCAGGAGATCAAGCTGCAGGCGCTCAGGCGCGCGCGTTCGCAGCTCGACCGGGATCTCTCCGCCACGAAGATGGAGGAGCCCTCGATCCAGCTCCGCTCCAGCGGGCAGGTCGACCAGGTGGCGCGGCAGCTCTCCGAGCTGCAGGAAAGCCTCGCGAGCGCCGAGGCGAAGCGCGAAACCGTCATCAAGGCCCCCGTGAGCGGCACCGTCACCAACATAGCTGTCGTGAAGGGCCAGTCCGTGCCGGCCGACACGCCGCTCGCGACCGTGCTTCCGGCCGGCAGCGGCCTTCACGTCGAGCTTCTCGTCCCGTCGCGCGCGATCGGGTTCATCGCCAAGGAACAAAATGTGGTCCTGCGCTACGAAGCCTTCCCCCACGAGCGCTTCGGCCAGTACAAGGGGACGGTGTCGGAAATCAGCCGCAACGTCTGGGTGCCGGGTGACAAGATCGGGCCGCTGACCGTGAAGGAGCCCGTCTACCGGGTGGACGTGAAGCTCGAACGACAGAGCGTGTCGGCGCTGGGCAACGAAATCCCGCTGCGCCCCGGCATGCTCGTGAACGCGGACATCCTCCTCGAGCGCCGCACCCTCCTCGAGTGGCTCTTCGAACCGGTGCTGCAGCTTCGGGGAAGGCTCTGATGGCGGGCATCTTCAGCCGCCGCGTGCCGGTGATCCTGCAGAGCGAGGCGCCCGAGTGCGGCATCGCCTGCCTCGCGATGGTGGCCTCGTATCACGGCTACCTCACGGACCTTTCCGCGATGCGGGTTCGCCTGTCGCCCTCGCTCAAGGGCGTGACGCTCAAGAACGTGGCCCAGATCGCCGAGGGCATGGGGCTCACCACGCGGGGCGTCCAGGCACCCCTCGAGTCGCTGGGCAAGCTCCAGCTCCCCGCGGTGCTGCACTGGGACATGAACCATTTCGTGGTGCTGGTAGCCGTCAAGGGCCGCAAGCTCGTCGTCCACGACCCCGCGCGCGGCCGTCGGGTGCTGCCCTTGGAGGAAGCGTCGCGCCACTACACCGGGGTGGCGATGGAGTTCGCGCCCACGGCGAGCTTCAAGCCACGCGACGACCGCGAGCAGGTGCGCGCGACCCAGTTGCTCGGCGTGGCGCGGGGGATGAAGGGAACGCTCGCGCAGATCCTGGTCCTGTCGCTCGCCCTGGAAGTCTTCGCCATTGCCATGCCGTTCTTCCTGCAGCTCGTGGTGGACCGCGTGCTGGTGGGACGGGACCGGGACCTCCTCACGGTGCTGGGTGTGGCCTTCGGGGCGCTGGTCGTCATCACGGTGGCGGTGACGGCCGTGCGGGCGTGGGTGAGCGTCTACCTGTCGACCAACCTGAACCTGCGTCTACTCTCCACGCTCTTCTCGCACCTGGTGAAGCTCCCGCTCACGTGGTTCGAGAAGCGCAACATCGGCGATATCGTCTCCAAGTTCCGCAGCGTGGACGCCGTGCAGCGCACGCTCACGACCACGTTCGTCGAGACCGTGGTCGACGGCCTGATGGTGATCCTCACGCTGGTCGTGATGGGGTGGTACAGCATGACCCTCACCGCCGTCGTCGTCGGGGCGGCCATCCTCTACGTGGCCGTGCGCTGGGTGCTTTTCTATCCGCAGCGGTATGCCACGGACGAGCAGCTGTCCCACGAGGCGAAGAGCGGAACGCACTTCATCGAGACGCTGCGCGGGATGATGGCCATCAAGTTGAACCTTCGCGAGAACGAGCGGCGGGCGGCCTACCAGAACCTCGTGGTCGACCAGGTGAACGCCGGCGTGAAAGTGCAGAACGTGGGCATCGCGCAGCGTGGAGCGAGCGCGCTCATCTTCGGCCTGGAGAACGTCGCGGTCATCTGGCTGGGTGCCATGGCGGTGATGGAAGGCAAGTTTTCCGTAGGGATGCTCTACGCCTTCATCGGATTCAAGCTCGTCTTCCTCGGACGCCTGAACGCGCTGGTGGAGAAGTGGAACGATTTCCGGATGCTGGACCTGCACGCCGAGCGTATTGCCGACATCGCGCTCGCGGAGGAGGAACCTTCCCAGAAGGGCTTGCCGGGAGACGGCGCGGGTGTGCCGATAACCATCGAGGCCAGGGGCGTGAGCTATGCCTACGGGCCCGAGGGATTCGTCTTCAGGAACGTGGACTTTTCCGTGGCACCCGGCGAGACGGTGGCCATCGTGGGACCGTCTGGGTGCGGCAAGACAACCCTCATCAAGATGCTGGTGGGGCTCGTGGCGCCCACGGAGGGGGCGGTGCTCGTAAACGGGAGAAACCTGAAGGATTGGGACATGTCCCGGTATCGCCGGCGCATCGGCGCCGTGATGCAGGACGACCAGCTTTTCGTCGGCACGATCGAGGACAACATCAGCTTCTTCGATCCCGAACACGACACCACGCGCGTTCGCGAATGCTCGCGCCTGGCCATGATCGACGCGGATATCTCCGCAATGCCCATGGGCTACAACACGATCGTCGGCTCGCTGGGTGCGGCGCTTTCGGGCGGGCAGAAGCAGCGAGTTCTACTTGCCAGGGCTCTTTACAGGGGGCCGCAGGTCTTGTTTCTGGATGAGGCGTTTGATCAGCTAGACATCAATTTGGAACGCAGCATTTCCGATTCGCTTGCTCGAATAGGTCAGTCGCTGGTGATTGTTAGCCATAGACCCGAATCCACTTCGCAACGATATCGACTGGTTCACCTACAAGGCAACATGACTTCATCCTCTAGAGTTGCTGAAGAGAAGCAGAGCTAGAGAAAGATCACGTCGCCGATTCCGCCGCCAACGAGGGCAAGCTGGAGATCGTTGAGCTCGCGAATGTCGTTACGAGCGGCTTCCTGGACAGCTTCTTCAACGACATTCATTTCGGTCTTGGCAAATTCCAGTGGCTGCTCTGGTAGGTATGACTAGGAAAGCATCAAAGAAAGATCACGTCGCCGATTCCGCCGCCAACGAGGGCAAGCTGGAGATCGTTGAGTTCGCGAATGTCGTTACGAGCGGCTTCCTGGACAGCTTCTTCAACGACATTCATTTCGGTCTTGGCAAATTCCATGTGGCTTGCTCCTGGTAGGTATGACTAGGAAAGCATCAAAGAAAGATCACGTCGCCGATTCCGCCGCCAACGAGGGCAAGCTGGAGATCGTTGAGCTCGCGAATGTCGTTACGAGCGGCTTCCTGGACAGCTTCTTCAACGACATTCATTTCGGTCTTGGCAAATTCCATGTGGCTTGCTCCTGGTAGGTATGACTAGGAAAGCATCAAAGAAAGATCACGTCGCCGATTCCGCCGCCAACGAGGGCAAGCTGGAGATCGTTGAGCTCGCGAATGTCGTTACGAGCGGCTTCCTGGACAGCTTCTTCAACGACATTCATTTCGGTCTTGGCAAATTCCATGTGGCTTGCTCCTGGTAGGTATGACTAGGAAAGCATCAAAGAAAGATCACGTCGCCGATTCCGCCGCCAACGAGGGCAAGCTGGAGATCGTTGAGTTCGCGAATGTCGTTACGAGCGGCTTCCTGGACAGCTTCTTCAACGACATTCATTTCGGTCTTGGCAAATTCCATGTGGCTTGCTCCTGGTAGGTATGACTAGGAAAGCATCAAATAAAGATCACGTCGCCGATTCCGCCGCCAACGAGGGCAAGCTGGAGATCGTTGAGCTCGCGAATGTCGTTACGAGCGGCTTCCTGGACAGCTTCTTCAACGACATTCATTTCGGTCTTGGCAAATTCCATGTGGCTTGCTCCTGGTAGGTATGACTAGGAAAGCATCAAATAAAGATCACGTCGCCGATTCCGCCGCCAACGAGGGCAAGCTGGAGATCGTTGAGCTCGCGAATGTCGTTACGAGCGGCTTCCTGGACAGCTTCTTCAACGACATTCATTTCGGTCTTGGCAAATTCCATGTTTGGCTCCCTCTATATAAGTGAAGTGCTGTGATAAAGGCCATCTCAGCCCTAGCCGAAAGATGGCCGAGTATGAGCAAATGAACATTAAAACTTCAAACGAAATAAGCACTTACCCTGACAGAAAGTCAGGCAGCCGCAGAACGCGGCATGCGCACGAGCGCAGAATCGGCTCGATTGGAGACGTGGGAAAATCGTATCTCCCCATCCCCTTTAGGTATTGACAGCAGCAAAAACTGGATCAAACTCCAGACAAGCATAATTGAATTATTTTATGAAAACAACGAGTTGTGGGAAATCAAATAACTGACGATCTCGAACTGCTTGCCGGGTGTTCAGGTCACCCGGGGGTTGGCGATTATTTGCCAGCGCTTGGGCGAGTTGCGGCTGAGGTCAAGTCACGCCTTCAAGCGGGTTCGGCCTCTTCAAATGGGTATGTAAAGCGTGTGGTAGAGGTTCTGAAACGACTCCCTAGTGTAGACAACGCGGAGGTCCGCATTGGGTGTTTGCTTGACGCGGCCCAATACTTCTACGTAACGGGTCAGGGGTTTGCCGCAATTGAGCCCGCTACCGAAGCTGTTCAGGTTTCTAGGAACGTTGATCAGCGAGCACTTCTCCGAAAAGCGCTAACACTTCTTGGAATAACCCAAGCCGACACTGGAAACATCTCTGCTGCGGTTGAGTCCTATGCCAAAGCACTGGAGATCGCCCGACAGCTTCGCGATCCCGTATCAGAATGTGCGGTTTGGATAAATCTTGGGGTTGCGCTGCTATATGCAGCGCAGTATCGCGATGCAATTGCTTGTTTTGAACACGCGATTGAGATGTCATCCCACGACAAGTCGCTGGCGGCGGTTCGCCCGAATGCCTTTTCTAACATCGCGCTATGCGCGCTTCATCTGGAAGATTTCGGTCGAGGAATTAGGGCGGCTGAAACATCGGTCAAGGAAAGTCCAGAACCCGTTAGCGCTGCGGAAAAGCTGTCTCGAGTACTCCGTGAGAATTACTACACGCGCCTCCTTCTCGAAGTAAACAGCCTCGAAAAGGCTCGTGAGAGGTGCGATATTGCAAGGGCTATAGGCTTTTCGAGACTCACAATCTCCCAGAGCAGAGATAGCGGCCTCAATTGCGGAGGGACTGTACGAGGTCCATGCGGGGAACGTGGACGTTGGAATTTCACGCTTGACTGCCACTCTGGAACGAGCTCGTCTTGTGCGCTCAATGCTTCGCGATACATTGGGCGCCCTTGTAAAGGCGTTTGAGATTGTTGGGCAACCAGAACGCGCACTCATCTATCTGCGCGAGATGATGGATGTAACGAGGCAAGTTCAGCAGGAAAACGCCCTAAATCACCTAAAACTCCATCTGGAAAATCTCGGGCAGGTAACCGAGGGGCAGGGTCCGGAGGAAACGCGGCTTGCTGGGCAAGAGGCCGCCCTGAGAGGGAAGGTCGCCGAGCAAGAACTCTTCAAGTCTCGAATCGAGATGCTCGAGAGACTTGCGGTAACAGCCGAATTAAGAGACGACTCTACCGGTGAACACTCTTACCGCGTGGGAATGCTCTCGGGACTTATTGCCGAGAGTACGGTTGTGACCATGAAACGTGCTTCATGGTTGAGTTGGCAGCACGACTTCATGACATTGGGAAAATCGGTGTTCCTGATGCGATCTTGCTGAAGCCAGCAAAGCTCAATGACGCAGAGCGGCAAATAATGCGCACGCACACCACGGTGGGGGCAGGCTTCTTTCGAAGAGCAATATTCCTCACATGCAAATGGCGGAAGAAATTGCCCGCCATCATCACGAATGGTGGGATGGGACTGGGTACCCCGGAAATCTATCCGGTACTGCAATTCCGTTGTCTTCCAGAATCACTGCGTTGGCCGATGTGTTTGACGCCCTGACTCACAAGCGACCTTACAAGGAAGCTTGGCCAATTGATGACGCACTCGAAGAAATTGCGCGTCTCAAGGAAGTCAGTTTGACCCACAGTTGACTGATGTCTTCCTTGTATTGCTTGCGAACCTCCGGAAGCAGCATTCGGATCTTGATGCTTACTTAGGAAGAGCTGCCTTGGGGTCGCCATTCCTCCAAGCACGGTCAAAAATTTGGGAAGCGCTCAGAAAGAGCAAGGAAGGCAACGATACTGGAAGCGGTAGCAGGCTGGACCTCCAGCGCTAGCCGACCCAATTTGGTCGCACTGAAGCGCACTTAGAGTCGCAGAACTATTGATTCGAACTACCCATTGGGGGGGCTCTTGGGTATTGCCGAGCTTTCAATGACGCTTGAGTTGCTTTCGCGAAGCCATCCTCAATCTTCCGATCCTCGCGTTCGCGAAGTATTGTCGAGTCTCCAGCCGCATTCCCGCCAACTGCTAGTTGGTCAGTCAGACAGTGCTACGGCATATTTTCGTCGAATAGGAAACAGTCTCATCAGGTTACGGGGGGAGGCAATGCCGCACTCCGACTTGGACTGCTGTGGGACTGCTGTCATCACCTGTATTTGACTGGAAGCACAGTTGAGTCAATCGGACTTGCGGAGTGTGGGCTGGACTTGGCAAAACGTGCCAGTCGGCCTTCCGATATTCGCAAGTTCCTAGCATTCTCGGCATCACCTCCGCAGAGATTGGTGATCGAGGCCGAGGGGATCGAAGTTCCATACGAAGGCCCTTTCCTCTCTGTGGCTTTGAATGACCAACTGGGCAGCACGTGTCATGGTCGAATTTATCGGTGGTGTTCGTGGATTCTGGCCTCTATCGCGAGGCGATCTCATGTGCTTCTCGTGCCCTTGACTTGGTCAGCCCATGCGACCCTGGTGCAGATGATTCCCGCGCTCGCGCGTTAAACAACACGGCGTTAGCTTTGCACTTCCTTGGAGAGGGCGTGCGGGCTGAAGAATGTGCGATGAAGTCGATTGCATTGAGTAGTGACCCAATATCCCATCAGCTTTCAGCAGTACGCCTAGTCAGGGAACTAAACCTTGTCATGATCTTGGTGGCCAATGGAAAGTACGTTGAAGCAGAAAAGCACGCCAAGTACATGGTTGCCTTGCTGGACGATTTCCTTCGCCGCGATCTCTCGGAACAGCGCACTTATGTAATGGGCTTGCAATGGTTTACCGTGCCGATGCAGAAAAGGGATTGGCTTTGGTTGAAAGTGTTGCCGAAGGACTTCGGGGGTAATGATCCCCCTATATTGACTCCCTTTCTCTGCTTGCGCGCCTGTATGGCGATCTTGATCGGCCAGGGACGCTCTCCGCGCTCTTAGGAGCTTCTGAGCCCATTCTCGAATTGTTACTTCAGAGTCGGTCTCGATGCAGCTGAATACGCTTGGAATGAAAGACGATCTCTTGGCATCGAGCATGAGAAGAAACTTGAGTGAGCACGAAAAGCTAGAATCCGAACTGCGAGCCCGCGTCGCCGAGCGAGAAGTTCTCCGTTCCCGTCAGGAAATGCTCGAGCGAATGGCCGTCGCCGCCGACATTCGGGAGGACATTTCGGGCGAACATGGCTATCGTGTCGGTCGTCTCTCCGCTCTCCTCGCCAAGGCGATAGGCTGGGATCGAGATGCCTGCAATGCCATGGACATGGCAGCCCGCCTCCACGATATCGGCAAGATCGGCATTCCCGAGAAGATTCTCCTCGATGAGAAGACCCTGAAGGAGGCGGAGAAGCATTTCATTGCATCGCACACCCTGGTCGGTGCGGAGATTCTTTCGAAAAGCGACATTCCCCAGGTCCGGATCGCGGAGGAAATCGCCCTTTGTCACCACGAGTGGTGGGATGGCTCCGGTTATCCCCGCGGGCTGAGGAGCACCTCCATTCCGAAGAGCGCCCGCATAGTTGCGCTCGCGGACGTCTTCGACGCCATGACTCACGGTCGGCCATACGCGCAGGCCGTACCTATCGAATCTGCACTCGATCAGATCGCGGGCCTTCGCGGCCGCCAGTTCGACCCTGAGCTTACGGATCATTTTCTGGCGCTCGTCCGTCGACTCGCGGCAACCAATGCGGATCTGGACGCCTACCTCGGCAAGGCGGCCCGCAATTCCCCATTCCTCAGGGCGCGGGCGAAGATCAAGGAAATGCTGGCCCAGGGCCGTGATTCCACTGCGCTTTCGCCCTCCCCGCCGCCTCCCGGCACTCCTCTGAATTGACCGGAATCGGCCGGAAACCTATAATTACGGGTTCACCGATTCCCCGATAGCTCAGTCGGTAGAGCGACGGACTGTTAATCCGCAGGTCCCAGGTTCGAGCCCTGGTCGGGGAGCCAGATCACTCCAGCAAAGAGCCCAGCCCATGAAGCTGGGTTTTTTTTGCCCCTGCTTCGGGCGAAAAGCCCGCCCTGCCATAGGCGACCCATCGAGGAGTGCGGCCTGCCACTCGAGGCTTCGGCCAGATTTCCCGATCCCCGTGGGTAGAATGGCGGTAACGCCCGAAAGGGGAGGTTGTGGCATGGATCCCTTCAAGAACGCCCGGGTCTCCCTGGGGGGATCTACCAGTCGTACCAGAGCATTCTCGCCGTAGCTGTGTCGTGATCGTCGCGACGATCGCTGCAGTTTGGCTGGTGCGCCGGTTCCTGTGGGTGAGTCCGCACGCCGCGTCGAGCGAAGGTCGGAATTTTCCGGCCAAGTCACGCTCATGGGAATCGGCGCGGCCGGCGTGGTGATGGGTATCATCGCGCTGCCAGCCACAAGACACCCGCCCCGAGCTGTTGCGCCTGCTCGGGCTCATCGTATCGGCTGTGCTCGTTTTCCTCGACCACGATGATTTCCAGGCGATGGCCGGTGCGATGCTGCGTTCCGTGAGGAGCTTCAAGCGGGGATTTCCATGCGGGTCGGGGAGCACTTCGGGCGGTGACGGAGCGCAACTTCTTTCATACCGAAACCAATCGACCAACCGGGACCTGATAACGCTCCCAACCTCTATCTCTGTCAGCAATCCGGTCACGGTGGTGCGAAGCTCCGGCACGGTCGTATCCGCCGAAGTGTCGATCGGCTACGACGTTTCGCACGACCGGATCGAGGCGCTCCTGGTGGAAGCGAAGGCCGAGGCCCAGCTCGACGAGCCCCTTTGTGCAAATCCTCGAGCTGGGAAGCTTGCGCCGTGAGCTACCGCGTCGCGGGTTTCGCAAGACATTAGCTGCATCGTTTCGGCGGGAACCCGCTGCGTCGGGCAATCCGACCGTTGCACGCGGCTGGCGTGGAGATCGCCACGTTGACGTTGATGGCCCAGCGCCCGGTGGCGACGAGCGAGCGATTCATCCGCGCGAAAACGCGCACCCGGCGAGCCACGGAGCCTGAAAATTCGCCCGAGGACTTGGTGTTCGACGAGCGGACGAGGCCGGAGATGATTTCCGGGCCTTCGGCATGAACGCGCGAGGCTGGAAGAACGCATCAAGGAGCTGCACGCGGCGCTCAAGAAGGCTGACGAGTCCCAGCGTGGCGAGCTCGATGCGGAGCTTCTTGGCCTGTGAGAACCGGATCAAGGAAATCGCCGGCGAGCTGAATAGAGCCAAGTCGATGGCCTCAGGCGTTCTCGCCTTGCCGGGCCGTATTGGACGCCTCGACAGCCGTCGGCGCCCACGCTGCATCGCGCGTTTCGCCCCGCGCCTGAAGAGCCAGCCAGGCTGGTGCCTCCCCCTCGTGCGGCGTCGTGAAACTGATCATGCGGACCACGTCCTCAGGGCATCGGCCCTTCCGCAGCGTGCTCCGCCGCCGCCGCCACCTTCCGGTAATCGTTCGCGTCCACGAGTTCGACTTTTCGGTCCTGGCAAATTCCGACGCATTGCGCCGTGCCCTCGAGGCGACCACAGCCGATGCACTGCCAAGCAGGGAAGGTTTAAATCATGGCCTCGTCTCCAGAGCGGCCGGGTTGCTGACCGGCCCGGGTGTCCTTTAACCGGTATTGTATGGTAAAGCAGAAATTGCCCGCATGATTTACGTCGTCACCGAATCCTGCATCCGATGCAAGCACACCGATTGCGTGGTGATTTGCCCCGACCGATGCCTTCCGCGAAGAGCACCAACTTACTCGCGATCGACCCGGAGGGTGCGTCGTTTTTACCCTGTGCGATGCTTGAATGCCCGGTGGATGCGATCTTCGTGAAGAGACGACGTGCCCGCCAGCCAGAATGGCTTCATCGCTGAATGCACCGCTCGAAAGCCTGGCCCGTTATCGCCGAGAAGGAGGACGCCTTGCCCGATGCAGCCGCATGGGCGGAGGTGTGAGATCAAACGCGCCGAGCTCGACCCGGGCTAGGCCGCGGCACCGGGAATCCTCCGCCTCGCCGGAAACCAGTACTCACGATCGACCCCGAAAGGCTTCACCGATGAGCCAACATGCCCACCTCCACCTCTCCGAGGACCGGATCCTATCCGCTGGACGCCCGCGGCGTGGCGGGCAGGCTTCCGGCACGCGGCCATCTTCAACGCGCTCGACATATGCTGGGCGGGGAACTGAGACCATGCGATTCGTGAACGATCCCGATCCCCTGCTGCCCTGCTCGACCAGTGCGTGCGAGTATGGCGATGCAGTGGATATCGCATATCGCCAGCGCAGGCCGGAAGCCATCGTGATCGATTTCATCGTGCGCCGGTAGATCGCGTCAGACGCCCGTCACCTCCCATCAAACCGCCAGCGCGCGTAACGACGCCGGATAGCCTCGTCAGGAAGGCTCGAAAGACCTCCTCGGACGCGGCATCGTTCCACCCAGGCAGGCATCGGCGGCAAGGTACCCGATACCGCGAGCCGTGGCTTACTCGGCATCGTCGCGACTGAGTACGGGAAGGCCGCTCACCGAGGCAATGCGCCTGCAGAGGCCGTCGAAGCGGGAGACACCTCCGCTTGCGCGACCCCGCCAGGCTGGTGGCACCGGCTCTTGCCCGATCTCGTCGACGTGGCTTACGGCAGGAAGGCCCTTCTTTCTCCACCACGGCCGCCTGCTGCCAGGAGTTCGCCCTCCCCACAGAAGCGCGAGGAAAATGGGGTTGCCAGGAACTGACTGCCCAGAACCCGGCGATGCCATTGAGGAACAGGGGCGGCTCGCCCGGTTTCTCCAGCCACTCGGAAGTCAATGAAACGCCGCATCGATTTTAACTCGAACCGAGCCACTCAGGGCGGTGCCTGCGCCGTTCACGTTGCACTCGACGGAATAGACCGTCCAGTTTTCGTCCTCGAGGATGATTCCCGTGAGACTGCGTGGCGCATAGGACGGAGGCGTCGACACCGCGCGCTGCACGAACGCGCTGGTGCCGATATTCACGTAGGCGCACTCCTCATTGCGGACGCCGACGGAAACTTGACACCGGACTGGTCCCCGTTCACTGCCACGAGGGCACAGCAACGTCACCGATGCGAATCGTTCCCAGGAGGATGGCGCGTGGGCACGCTCCTGGGCAGGT
>JADJEZ010000014.1 GCA_016708825.1 Betaproteobacteria bacterium
TGCAGGAGCAGCAACTCGATGTCGCCTCCGCCAGCCGTAAGGTCAAGCGGCGCCTGCCCATCGACTGCGACCAGCGAGGGTTCCGCGATTGCCTGTCCAGTGATGACGAGCCCCCGCCCGTCGAAGCAATAGAGAAAGCGGCTCGATCCAGCCGCGGCCGGCGGCAGCGTCCAGGACGAACCCTTCGCAAGGCGAACGAGCCAGATGGCGACGTCGCTGCCTGCACGCGCGGCGTAGGAATGCGGCGGTGGAGCAGGGGGCTTCACGTCTCCCAGCGCGCCTGCGACCACGGTCACGGAGACGCCTGCCGCCGGCGAGATGATCGGCACCTGGTCCGCCCAGAACATCGCGAAGTGGGGCGGCGCCATCTTGTCCTTGGCGGGGAGGTTCAGCCAGAGCTGGAAGAGCTCCAGCGGGTTGTCCGCGTCTTTCCGCAGCAGCGGGAACATCTCCGCGTGCTGGATGCCGGCCCCGGCCGTGAGCCATTGCACGTCGCCCTCGCCGTAGCTCGCCGCCGCGCCCATGGAGTCGGAATGGTCCACGAGCCCGCGCCGCACGATGGTCACCGTCTCGAAACCGCGGTGCGGGTGCTGCGGGAAGCCCGGCACGCGCGCACCGTGGTACATGCGCCAGCCGTCCTTGCCCGCGAAGTCCTGGCCGATGGCGCGCCCGTCCAGCGAAGCCGCGGGGCCGAGCGCGTCGTTGCCCGCCGGGTAATGGTCCACGTGATGCACGCAGAAAAGGAAGGGGTTCGGCGTTTCCCAAGGCGGTGCGCCGAGAGGGGCGATGTGAAGGATCGGGGAATCGGCCATGGGTGTCTCCGCTATTGAAGGGGGCGCCATCCCTCGTTTGCCCTGGCGGCGCCGCGAGCCGGCCCGCTACGTCCGCGCACAGGTTCTCCAAAGCTTGTACAACGGCTCGTCGTTCACGCGCCGCCGGATTTCGCGATGGGCATCCGGCTCGCTCAGCTTCTTCAGGTCGTCGTCCTTCACCACCGACAGTAGCAGCGTCGACGGGTTGGGCGTCAGGGTCCGCAGGAACACCCATTTCGTGGCGCGGGAATCGTCCTTCAGCTCGCGGACGTTGTGGAGCAGCACGCCGCCGACCACCGAGGAGTGTGCCGCCCACCGGGTGGTTTCCTCCTTGTCGCGGTATTCCAGGTAGTACCGCGAGGAATCGAAAGCCACCACGAGGAGCGTCCCTGCGCTTTCCTCCTTGGTGGGTGCCTCGGCAAGTCCAGGTTCCGAGGAGTTCGGGGTTCACCACTGCCTGCTCCGCCGGTCCGAGTGGCGCCGACGATTCGTAGCATCCGCCCAGGAATGGCAGGGTCAGCAGGACGATCCTGGCGATATCCCGCGATTTCACGGTTTCAGTTTCCTTCAATCAGACGTAGGCGAGGAAGCGCCCGCAGGTGATGATTGCGAGCCAGATCGCGATCGAGGCCGCGGCCGATGCCCGGGCCGCGAGAGGCGCGCGCACGTCCGTGTTCCAGCTATCCACGCCTTGGTACGGAAGGGTGTGGAAGATCACCGCGTTGATTCCCGCCACCATCAGGAGCCCCATCTTGAGCACGAAAGCGCGGTTCACGAGGAAGTCGCCCGCGTGCGCGGTGAACATGAGGAAGCCCGTGGGGACGATGAGCGCGAGCGCGCCCCAGCTCCACGGCAGCAGGTGGCGCGAGAGCGCGCGCACCGGGATCTGCTTCGAGAGCCCGAGCACGCGCAGGTCGAACATGAGGACGGAGCCCACGAGGATCACGAAGCCGACGATGTGCACGGTCTCGACGATCGGGTACATCCACAACGACTCGCGCATCGCGCGCGCGATCGCCAGCGCCTCGATGGGGTTCGCGGGCGTCACGGGGCGGCTAGCGCAGCTCGACGGTTTTGCCGGCCGCGGTGATTCGTTCGGCGCGCGCCTCGTCGGTCTTCTCGCGGTTGCCGTAAGCCACCACGGTCACGGTCGAACCGAGCTTGATGTCCTCGCGCGGCAGCCCGCGCGATTGCATGCGCGAGGGCGGCGCGAGCACCACGAGCCAGGTCTTGCCCGGCGTCTCCAGCCGGATGTGCCCGTGCGGGTGCTCGTAGCCGGAGGCGACCACCTTGCCGGTGAGCGTCAGGGGCTTTTCCTGGTCGTACTCGCTCCAGCCGTGGTGGGCGAATGCAGGCAGTGCGAATAGGGCGGCCGCGATGATGATCGTTTTCATGTCAGTCCTCGTCCTGTCGTCGGTTGAACCGCTCGAGCGTGCGCCGGTCCTTCTTCGTCGGGCGCCCCTTGAAGACCGGGGGCGGCATCGATTTCAGCTCCGCGGCAAGGGCCTCGCGCTTCGCGCGGCTCTCCGCCGTTTCTTCGTAAAGTGCCTGCGCGACGCTTGCCGAGCCGCGTTTGTCCGCAAGAGCGCGCACGGTCACGTGGTGTTCCCACGGCGGGCGCCTGATCGAGAGCGCGTCGCCCGGCTTCACTGTCTTCGACGCCTTCGCCCGCTCCCCGTTCACGCTCACGCGCCCGGCCTCTATCGCCTCCGCCGCGAGGCTTCGCGTCTTGAAGAAGCGCGCGGCCCACAGGAACTTGTCCAGCCGGAGCGTCCCGGCGCCCGCGCTCATCCGGCGAGGGTCACCGTATGCATGGCCATGGGCAGCGACGTGCCGGTGTCGTACTCGGCGCCGGCCTCCACGCCGATCTTCGCCACTTGCTCCGGGCTCTTCGCGCGCGGGTAGGCCACGTACATGGCGCCGAGGGCGAAGTCGCGCCCGGACCCGATGGCCCAGAAGCGCTCGAACTCGAACACCTCGCGCATCGAGTACACGGCGAAGATGCCCGTGGGGTTGGCGATCATCACCGTCATCTGCGAGGACTCGTAGGGGTCGTCCTCCTCCTCCTTCGTGTTGAGGAAGGCCTCGTCCTTCAGCAGCGGGTGCAGGCGCCGGAAGGATTCGTAGATCGCATCCTTGCCGTGCAGCCCGAGGTCGGGATGCTTGGTGAGGAGGTTCTCGAGGACGAGCTGGTGCGCCGCACTCCCGGCCACGCCGATGAAGGAGTCGCCGAAGGAGATGACCTTGTGCGGGTTGCGATCGTAGGCGGGCGCGAGTCGCGTGGACCCGAAGGTGGTGAGGGAATCCGCCGCGAGGGCGACGTGCTTTCCCTTGCGGACGACGACGATGGTGGTCATGGTTTCTCCATTCTAGCGCCCCGCGTTACGAGGGCCACGCCGGCGGCGGAGACGGCGAGGCCGGCGAGCGCGACCGGCGGCAGGCGCTCCCCGAAGAGGAAGTACGCCATCACCGCGGTCACGGGCGGGGTGAGGAAGAAGAGGCTCGAGACGCGCGAAGCCTCCCCGTGCCGGATCATGGTGTAGAGAAGCCCGATGGCGCCCAGCGAGAGCACCAGCACCAGCCAGCCCAGCGCGAAGAGGAACTGCGGCGTCCACTGCACCACGCGGGTCTCGGTGGCGAGCGCGATGGCGAAGGTGACGAGCCCCGCCGCGCCGTACTGCACGATGTTGCCGGTCACCATCGGGATCGCACCGCAGTGGCGCTTCTGGTAGAGCGTGCCCGCGGTGATGCCGGCGAGCGCCAGCAGCCCCGATGCGTAGCCGATCGCATCTCCCGCCGGGCCGCCCCACTTGCCACTGACGACCAGCACGACGCCGCCGAAGCCGAGCGCGATGCCCAGCCACTGCACGCGCGTGAGCCGCTCGCCCAGCAGCGGGCCCGCCGCGAGCGCCGTGATCACGGGCTGGATCCCCACGAGGAGCGCGATGGTGGCAAGCGGCACGCCGCGCGCGATGGCGCAGAAGACGCCGCCCAGGTAGCAGCCGTGCACGAGGAGCCCCGCTGCAGCCGCGTGCATCGCTTCGCGGGCGTTGCGCGGCCACGCCGCCCCCGTGGCGAGCGCGAAGGCACCGAGGATCGCCACGAGCGCCAGGTAGCGCCACGAGAGGAACGTGAGCGGCTCGGCGAAGGGCGTTCCCAGGCGGCTGCCGATGAAGCCGGTGCTCCACAGGAAGACGAAGAGGAAGGGGGCCCAGCGAAGCCAGGCGGGGGGAGCGGCGTGCAAGGCGGGGTACGGCTTCGGGGAGGGTAGAGCGCGATTCTACCTACTGGCGCAACTCCGCGAGGAAGGCGCGGCGCTCGGCCTCGTCGTCGATGTGCGCGGCGAGGTGCGAGTAGAGCTCGCGCAGGTTCCCCGACCGGCCCACCGCGTCCTTGATGAGCACGCGGGCCAGCGGGCCCACGTAGTTCGCGAGCCGCTTCTCCGCGGCCGCGAGGTGCTCGGGGGAAAACGCCTGCTTCCCCGCGCGCAGGTTGGTGCGCATCGTGGCGTCCGCGGCCGCCGCGACGGGTTGCGTGGCGGTATCTCCCACGCGCGCAAATTTCGCGAGGAAGGCCGTGCGCTCCGCCTCGTCCTCGATGTTTTCGGCGAGCGTGGCGAGGAAGGCATGGGAGTCGGTCGCCGTGGCGCTCGCCTGGCGGATGAGCACTTTCGCGAGCGGGCCCAGGTAGCGCGAGAGCGATTTCTCCACCTCGTTCACCGCCTCGGGCGGCAGGGTGAAGGTGGCCTCCGCCGGCGCGGGCTTCGCGCGCGGGGCCTGCGATTCCGCGAGCGCGTGCTCGGCGTCGGTCATGCCGCGCGGGGCCATGATCGCCTTGCCGCGGAAGGCCTGCAGGAGTGCGGCGTGGAACTCGAGCGCGGTCTGGAAGCGGTCCTCGGGCTTCTTCCCGAGCGCGAGGGCGATCACCGCGTCGAAGGCCGGGGGCAGCGAGGCCTGCAGGCTCGAGGGCGGGTCGGGTTGCACCGAGAGCACCTTGTGCATCACCGCCGCGGGCGTCTCGGCGAGGAAGGGGCTGCGGCCCGTGAGGAGTTCGTAGAGCACCACGCCGGCTGACCACAGGTCCGCCCTCCCGTCGGCGGGCAGGCCCGCGAGTTGCTCGGGCGCCATGTGCGTGGGCGTGCCCACCACGGTGCCCACCTGCGTGAGGCTCGAGGAGGCGATGCGGGCGATGCCGAAGTCCATCACCTTCAACTTCATGCCCGGCAACACCATGAGGTTCGCGGGCTTGATGTCGCGGTGCACGACGCCCTGGCGGTGCGAGTGCTCGAGCGCGGAGAGGAGCTGCTTCATCAGCTCGAAGACGTCGATCAGGTCGAAGCGGCTGCCGCTGCGGAAATACTGCTTGAGTTCCTTGCCCTCCACGTACTCCATCACGATGAAGGCGCCGCGCTCGTCCTCGCCGAATTCGTAGACGGCGACGATGCCGGGGTGGTTCAGGCGCCCGCCGGCCTGCGCCTCGCGCCGGAAGCGCGTCACGCTCTCTTCGGTCTCGGCGGCCTCGAGCACCTCGCGCAGGATCGTCTTGATGGCCACGCGGCGTTCGATCACCGGGTCGAAGCCCTCGTAGACCATGCCCATCGCGCCCTTGCCGATTTCCCGGGCGATGCGGTACTTGCCGATGGTCTCCGGGTGCGTGGGCATGGGCGGGGCCGGCGGCGGCCTAGCGCTCGATCAGCTTCAGCGCCTTCTGCAGGCTGCGGCGCATGCGATTGAAGGAGGTGCCCAGCGCCGCGATCTCGTCCTTGCCCTTCGCGGTGAATTCCGCCACGTCGAAGTCGCCCGTGGAGATGCGGTCGGCGTCGGCGGCCATGCGCGAGATGGGCCGGATGATCATGTGCGAGAGCATCAGGTTCAGCACGATGAAGGCGGTCGCGAAGATGGCCGTGAGCGAGATGATGAAGGTGTGGAAGGCCTTGTCGGCGTTTCGCACCGCGAGCGCCATGGGCACCGAGACCACCTGCGCGCCGATCACCTCCTGGTGCTTCCAGCCGAAGCCGTTGGAATCGCCGTAGAGCTTCACCATGGAGGCGGGTGCCGCCTCCGGCACGCTGTGGCAGGCGAGGCAGGCCGGGTCCTTGATCTGGATGGGACGCGCGAGATAGAGCATCCGCCCCGAGGGAGTCGCGCGCTCGCCCATGATGTCGCCCTGGGCCGCGTTGGCGCGGAACGTGTTCACGATGTCCGCCTCCCACTCCACGGCGCGATCGCGCGGGTTGGTGGGGTTCAACGTCGCTTCCTTGTACGTGAAGTCGGGGTACTTCACGCGCATCGCGTTGAAGATTTCCGTGGCCGAATAGGCCGGCACCGACTGCGGCAGGAAAATCTGCTGGAGCTTGTCCTCCAGGTGCGGCTTCACCTGCTTCACGGTGTAGCCGCGGATCGAGAGCGCGGCCTCCATCATGAGGCCGGCATTGCGGAGCACCTCGTCCTTGGCGTTGTCCTGCAGCAGCCGGTGGGAGACGGCGGCCGAGACCGCGATGCCCGCCGCGAAGACGAGCACGAGCACGATGTTGAACTTGAGCCTGAGACCCATGGTTTCTTCCCCTTCGTTGTTGTTTGCCCGCACCGGCCGCCGGCCGGGGCGGATACCCCCCCGTTACGCGGCATACTACTCGCCGGATGCAATCGATGCCGCCACCGCCGTGAACCTCGCCATCCTCCTCCACCGCCTCGCCCGCGCCGACCCCGGGCGAACGGGGGTTTTCCTCGGGGCCGCGCCCTGGAAGGACTGGGGGCGCCTCGCGGCCGACGCGGCCGGGCTCGCCCGGGGTTTTCGCGAGCGCCTGGGCCTGGCACCCGGCGACCGGGTGGCGCTCGTCATGACAAACGCCCCGGAGTATGCCGAGGTCCTCCTCGCGGCCTGGTGGGCGGGGCTCGCCGCGGTGCCGGTGAACGCGAAGCTGCATCCGCGCGAGGTGGCCTACATCCTCGGCCACTCGGGCGCGCGCGCCGTGTTCGCGACGCCCGACTGGATGCAGGCAATCGCCCAGGCCGTGGCGGATCTCGCGCCCGCCCCTTTCGTCGTGGAAGCCGGGAGCGCCGACTACCGCGCCCTCGTCGCGGAGCCCATACCCGTCACCGAGGTGGACGAGAACGCGCTCGCCTGGCTCTTCTACACCAGCGGCACAACGGGCCGGCCCAAGGGCGCGATGCTCTCCCACGCGAATCTGCGCGCCATGGGCCACGGCTACCTGGATGACGTGGACACGGTCACGCCCGCGCACTGTCTCCTGCACGCCGCGCCCATGTCCCACGGCTCGGGTCTCTACCTCGTCCCTTACCTCATGGCGGGCGCGGCGCAGGTGATCCCGGAGTCCGGCGGCTTCGACGCGGCCGAGGTCTTCGCACTCGCCGGCCACCACCGGGGCATCGGGATGTTCGCCGCGCCCACCATCGTGCGGCGGCTGGTGGAACACGCGGCGGCGGCTTCACCGGCGCTCGAGGGGCTTCGCACCATCGTCTACGGCGGCGGGCCGATGTACGTGGCGGATCTCCTGCGGGCGCTGGACGTGATGGGGCCGCGCTTCGCGCAGATCTACGGCCAGGGCGAGAGCCCGATGACGATCACGTCGCTGCCGCGTTGCATCGTGAACGAGCGCGACCACCCGCGCTTCCTCGAGCGCATCGCCTCCGTGGGCCTGCCGCAGCATTGCGTGCAGGTGGTGGTTCGAGACGATTCCGGGCGCGACCTGCCGGCGGGCGAGGTGGGCGAGATCTGCGTGCGCGGCAAGGTGGTCACCGCGGGCTACTGGACCGACCCGGCCGCAACCGCGAAGGCGCTTCGGGATGGCTGGCTGTGGACGGGAGACCTCGGGTCCTTCGACGAGGAGGGCTACCTGACGCTCAAGGACCGCAGCAAGGACCTGATCATCAGCGGCGGCTCGAACATCTACCCGCGCGAGGTGGAAGAAGCGCTCCTTGCGCACCCCGGCGTGGCGGAAGTGTCCGTGGTGGGCCGGAAGGACGCGGAGTGGGGCGAGGCGGTGGTCGCCTTCGTGGTGGCAAGGGGCGCGCCGCCAGCGGTCGCGGATCTGGACGCCCATTGCCTCGGTGCGATCGCGCGCTTCAAGCGGCCGAAGGAATACCGCTTCGTCGCGGAACTGCCGAAGAACAACTACGGCAAGGTGCTCAAGACCGAGCTGCGCGCGCTGCTCGGCCTCACCTGATGAGCGGGCAGCCGCCGTCGGCGAGCGGCCGGAACGCCCGGTCGGCGGGAATCGTGGCGCGGATCCGGTAGTAGTCCCATGGCCCCTTCGACTCCTCGGGCTTCTTCACCTCGACGAGATACGCCGGGTGGATCTTGCGGCCGTCGGCGCGGATCGTGCCCTTGCCGAAGAGCGGATCGTCGGTCGGCATGTCCTTCATCTTCGCAATCACCCGCGTGCCGTCGTCGCCGCCGAGGGCCTCGACCGCCTTGAGGTAGTGCAGGACGGAGGCGTAGACGCCCGCGTGGATCATCGTCGGGTGGATGCCCCGGTTCTTCGCGGCGAAGCGCTTCGCGAAGGCGCGGGTGGCCTCGTTCAGGTCCCAGTAGAAGGCGTCGGTGGCGATGAGGCCCTGCGCCGACTTCAGGCCGAGCGCATGGACGTCCGTGATGGAAAAGAGCAGGGCCGCGAGCTGCTGGCCGCCCGCGACGATGCCGAACTCGGCGGCCTGCTTGATCGCGTTGCCGGTGTCGCCACCGGCATTGGCGAGACCCACGATCTTCGCCTTCGATGCCTGCGCCTGCAGCAGGAAGGAGCTGAAGTCCTGCGTGTTGAGCGGGTGGCGGACCTTGCCGAGCACTTTCCCGCCGGCCTTCGTCACCACCGCCTCCGTGTCGCGCTCGAGGGCGTGGCCGAAGGCGTAGTCCGCGGACAGGAAGAACCAGGTGCCCCCGCCGGTTGCGACGATGGCCGCGCCCGTGCCGTTGGCGAGCATCCAGGTGTCGTAGGCCCAGTGGATCGTGTTGGGCGAACAGGCCTTGCCGGTCAGGTCGGCCGATGCTGCGCCGGAGACGAGAAAGGCCTTGCCGCGGTCGCGGCTTGCCTGGCTCACGGCGAGCGCCACCGCTGAATTGGGTACGTCGGCTATCGCGTCCACGCCCTCGACCTCGTACCACCGCCTGGCGATCTGCGAGCCCGTGTCGGCCCGGTTCTTGTGGTCGGCGGAGATGATCTCCACGCGAAGGCCCCTTCCGGCCGGCCCGAAGTCTTCGACGGCAAGCTGCGCGGCCACGACGGAGCCGGCGCCGGACGCGTCCGAGTACAGGCTCGACATGTCGGAGAGCACTCCGATGCGGACGATGCCGTCGGATACCTTCGCCAGGCAGTCGCCCGCCGCCATCGCTGCGACCAGCGCAGTTCCCGCGAAGACCGCGCGCCCTGTCTGCATGGGAACTCCCGGCGCGCTCAGCCCGAGCGCACCGCCCCGCGCGGCAGGATGCTGACCCGCTCCAGGATCTCCTTCGCCCCGGGGACGCTTTCGGCGGCCACGCACATCGCGTTCTTCTCGTCCTCGGTGTAGGCGATGCCCCAGAGGTGCACCACGCCGCCGGAGACCACGACGTTCACGTAGAGCGTGCGCGCGCCCGTGGCCTTGAGCGCGTCCTGGACGGCCTTGCGCAGCTTGAGGTCGTCGGCTTCGGGGGCGGCGGGTTGCGGTTGCGCGACCAGCGCCTGCAGGAGGTTCGCGCGGCTCACGATGCCCACCACCTTGCCGTCGCGCACCACCGGCACGCGCTTGATGCGGTTCTTCTCCAGCAGGGCGGCGATTTCCTGCAGCGGCGCGGTTTCCTCGACCGTGACCACGTGGCGGCTCATCACGTCCTTGGCGTGCAGCCCGTGGGACTTCACGTACTTGCGCGCCTCGTCCTGGGGGTCGGATATCAGCGTGAGCCACCAGGAGGCGTGCCGTTCCGTGCCCGACTCCGGGCGGCGCATCAGGTCGCCCTCGCTCACGATGCCGAGGAGCTTTCCGGAATCGTCCACCACGGGGGCGGCGCTGATGTGGCGCTCGAGGAGCAGGCGGGCGACTTCCATCACCGACGCCTCCGGCGCAACGGTGAGCACGGGGCTGGTCATGACGTCCTTGGCTTGCATGGTGGCTTACCTCCCGGTTCGGGTTACGGGGCGCGGCCTGCGGCCGCGTCCTCGAGGATCAGGTCGCTCGCGCGCTCGGCGATCATCGCCACGGGCGCGTTGGTGTTGCCGGATACCAGTGTCGGCATTATGGAGCAGTCCACGACGCGCAGCGCCGCCGTGCCGTTCACGCGCAGCCGCGGGTCGACGACCGCCTGGGCGTCCGGGCCCATGCGGCAGGTGCCCGACGGGTGGAAGATGGTCGCGCCGCTCGCGCGGCACCAGCCGAGGATCTCGTCGTCGCCCTGCACGCCCGCGCCCGGCTTGTACTCCCCGCGCACGTAGGGCGCGACGGCCGGGGAGGCGGCGAGACGGCGCGCGAACTTCACCGCCGCCACGTTGCACCGGCGGTCGTCCTCGGTCGAGAGGTAGTTCGCGGTCATCGCCGGCGCCTCGAACGCGTCCGCCGAGCGGATGCGCACGTGGCCGCGGGAGGAGGGCCGGAGCTGGCACACGCTCAGCGTGAATCCGGAGAAGGGATGGGGCTTGGCGCCCGCGAGGTCCGCCGAGAGGGTGGCGATGTGGAACTGGATGTCGGGCCGCTTCGACTCGGGCATGACGCGCGTGAAGAGCCCGCCCTGGTTGATGCCGATGGCGAGCGGCCCGCGCCGGAAGAGCAGCCACTGCAGGCCGATCTTCGCCGAGCGCCACCACGACGCGAGGTCGTCGTTCGTGGTGATGGGCTTGGTGCACTGGTAGACGAGGCGCATCTGGAGATGATCCTGCAGATTTCCGCCCACGCCTTGACTATCCGCAACGACCGCGATGCCGTGCCCGCGGAGCAACTCCGCGGGGCCGACCCCGGAGAGCTGCAGGAGCTGCGGACTCTGGATCGCGCCCGCGGCGAGGATCACCTCGCGAGCGGCCTTCGCGACCCGTGTCCGGCCGCCCTGCCGGTAGCGGACGCCCGTGGCCCGCGTGCCCTCGAAGAGGACGCGCTCGGCGTGGGCGCCGGTCTCCACCCGCAGGTTCGCCCGGCCGCGCGCAGGCTTGAGATACGCCACCGCGCAACTCGAGCGCCAGCCGTTTCGCGTGAAGAGCTGGTAGTAGCCCACGCCCTCCTGGCGTGCCCCGTTGAAGTCGTCGTTCCCCGGCACGCCCAGCTCGCCCGCACCGGCGACGATCGCGTCGATCAGCTCGTGGCGGCCGGGAATGTCGGAGCAGGCGATGGGGCCGTCGCCGCCGTGAAATTCGGACGCACCGCGCGAATTGGACTCGAGCTTGCGGAAGTAGGGGAGCACGTCCTTCCACGCCCAACCGGCGTTGCCGAGCGCCGCCCAGTGGTCGTAGTCCTCGTGCTGGCCGCGGATGTAGATGAGGCCGTTGATCGAGGAGGAGCCGCCCAGGCAGCGCCCGCGCGGCCAGTAGATCTTCCGGCCGTCCATCCCCGGATCGGGCTCGGTCTCGAACTGCCAGTTGTAGACCGGGTGGAACATGGTCTTGCCGTACCCGATCGGGATGTGGATCCAGGGGTAGTTGTCCTTCGGGCCCGCTTCGAGCAGCAGCACGGAGTGGCGCCCGTTCTCCGACAGGCGCGCGGCCAGCACGCAGCCGGCGGTGCCGGCGCCGACGACGACGAAATCGTGGGTGGAAGTCTCGGGCATCGTCTCGCTCAGGGTCGCAGCAGGATCTTCGCGGCGGCGCTGCGGCCGTGGTGCAGGTCGTCGAAGGCGCGCGCGCCCTCGGCGAGCGGGCGCTCCTCGACCCAGCCGAGCTTGCCGAAGGCGCCTTCGTGGAGCGCCACGGCGGCCGCGCGCAGGTCCGCCGTGGCGTAGGTGTAGGCGCCGATGAGCGTCACCTCGGCGAGGGTGAGCTTTCGCATGTCGATCTCGGAGGCCCAGTCCTGCAGGCCCACGTGCAGCATCACGCCGCCGGGCTTCACCGCCGCGAGCGCGGCCTTGCGCGTGGGCGCGGCACCCACGGCGTCGATCACCAGTTCCACCGAGTTCTCGCCCGGGCCGCCGCCGGCGAGCGGATCGAAGGCCTCGACGTCGGCCTCGCGCTTCGCCGCCTCGCGCCTGAGCGCGTTGGTCTCGGCGAGGAAGACCTGCCTTGCGCCCCAGTGCCGCAAAAGCAGCGCCGTGAGGAGCCCGATGGCGCCGCCGCCGATCACCAGCACCCTGCATTCCGGCACCGGCCGCTGGAGCGCACGGGAGGCGAGCGCGAGTGCATGCAGCGCGGTGGCTGCGGGCTCCGTGAGCGCGGCGGCGCGCGTGTCCATGCCCTCGGGAAGCTCGATCACCGCGCTCGCGGCCGTGGCCACGCGCTCGGCGAAGCCGCCCGGGCGCTGCATGCCGATCATCGTGCGGTTGGCGCAGAGGTTGTTGCGCCCCTGCACGCAGTACTCGCAGTGCCCGCAACTGATGATGGGGTTCACGGTCACGCGCCGCCCCTTGCCGGGCCCGGAGAGAATCTCGCCGGCGAGTTCGTGGCCGAGGATCAGCGGGGGCACGCGGCGCGGGTCGTGGCCGTGGTACGCGTGCATGTCGGAGCCGCAGATGCCCACGGCGTCGACCTGGATGACGACATCGCCTGCGCCCGGCGCGGGCTCGGGCTCCTCGCGCAGGACCACCTCGCGCGGAGCGGTGTAGACGAGTGCCTTCATGGTTTCATCCCGCGGAGAAGCCGCCGTCGACGAAGATCGTCTGGCCGGTCACGTAGTCGGAGGCGCGGCTCGCGAGGAAGACCGCGGTGCCGCGCAGGTCTCGCAGTTCGCCGTTGCGCTTGGCGAACGTGCTCTCGGCCATCTTCTCCCAGCGCGCCGGGTCGTTCACCACCGGGGCGGTGAGCGCGGTCGGGAAGAAGCCCGGCGCGATCGCGTTCGCGGTGACGCCGTCCTTCGAGAACGCCTCCGCGAGCGCGCGCGTAAGTTGCATGACGCCGCCCTTGGAAGCGCCGTAGGGCGCGCTCATCGGGAAGGCGCGCAGCGATTGCAGCGAGGCGATGTTGATGATCCGTCCCCAGCCGCGACGCTGCATCGCCGGGGCGAGGGCCTGCGAGAGGAAGAAGGGCACGGCGAGGTTGATGGCGAGTGTCGCGTCCCAGTCCTCCTCCGTGATGTCGGGGAGCGGCCCGCGCCGGTTGATGCCCGCCGCGTTCACGAGGATGTCGGGGTCGCCGAAGAAGGCGGAACAGCGCTTCGCGGCATCGCGAAGCGCGACCCGGTCGGCCAGGTCGGCCGGAAGGGCCGCGGCCTTGCCGCCTTCGGACTCGACCTCGCGCTTCGCCTCTTCCAGCTCTGCCGCGCGCCGGGCCACGAGCACCACGGCTGCCCCCGCCTCGGAAAGCGCAAGGGCGATCTCCCGGCCGATGCCGGAATTGGCGCCCGTCACCAGCGCCGTCTTTCCGGCGAGGTCGAAGGCGGCGGGAGCGGCCACGGAATCAGCGCTCCACGGGCGCGCCCAGCGTGAAGCGCTCGCCGGGGAAGTACTTCGCCAGGCGGTCATCGGCCGTGCGCGCGTGCGCTTCCATGCCCTCGAGGCGGGAGATGCGCGCGGTGACCTGCGCGATCTCGTGGTTGGCCTGTCTCGTCATGCGCTGCCACGTGACCGTCTTCACGAACTTGTGCACCGACAGGCCCCCGGAGTAGCGCGCCGCGCCGCGCGTGGGCAGCACGTGGTTGGGGCCCGAAGCCTTGTCGCCGAAAGCGACCGTCGTCTCCTCGCCGAGAAAAAGCGAGCCGTAGCAGGTCAGGCGCGCGAGCCACCAGTCGAGGTCGGCCGCGTGCACCTCGAGGTGCTCGGAGGCGTACTTGTCGGAGACCTCGGCCACTTCCTCGCGCGTGTCGCACAGGATCACCTCGCCGTAGTCGCGCCAGGCGGCACCGGCTGCATCGCGCGCGGTGGGCGGAAGCGCTTCCACGAGGGCGGGTACGCGCTGCATCACGTCCTCGGCAAGCTTGCGCGACGTGGTGAAGAGCCACGCGGGCGACTCGTGCCCGTGCTCGGCCTGGCCCACGAGGTCGGAGGCGACGATGGCGGGGTCCGCCGTCTCGTCCGCGATCACCGCCACTTCCGAGGGGCCGGCGAAGACGTCGATGCCGACCTTGCCGAAGAGCAGGCGCTTGGCCTCGGCCACGAACTTGTTGCCGGGGCCGACGATGATGTCGGCGGGCTTCTCCGTGAAGAGCCCGTAGGCAAGGGTTGCGATCGCCTGCACGCCGCCCAGCGTCATGATCGTGTCCGCGCCCGCCACCTTCATCGCGTAGAGCACCTGCGGATGGATGCCCTCGCCCTGGTAGGGCGTGGAGCAGGCGATCACCGTGGGCACGCCCGCGGCCTTGGCAGTGGCGATTGCCATGTAGGCCGATGCGATGTGCGCGTAGCGCCCCGTGGGCACGTAGCAGCCCGCGACGTTCACCGGGATCAGGCGCTGGCCGGCGGTGAGGCCCGGGTGGATCTCCATCGAGAATTCCCGGGCGGAAGCGTGCTGGGCCTCGGCGAAGCGGCGCACCTGGCCCGCCGCGAACTCGATGTCGCGCTTCACATCCGGGGCGATGGCGTGGGTGCGCCGCTCGATCTCGTCGGCGGTTACGACGATATCGCCCGTCCACTGGTCGAGCTTCTCGGCGTATTCGCGCACCGCCGCCTCGCCGCGCCGCTCGATCTCCCGAGCATGTCCTCGGCGACCTTGCGCGCGTTTCCGCTTTCCGTCTCCGGCGTCTTCGCCGCCTTCTTCAGGTAGTGGGTTGTCATGTCGCTATTTCCCGTAGATGTATTGCGGCAGCCACAGCGCGATTTGCGGGAAGATGATGATCATCACCAGGCCGAAGAGCTGCAGGCCCATGAACTGCAGCATGCCCTTGTAGATGTCGGTGAGTTCCCACTGCGGGACCACGCCCTTGAGAAAATAGGCCGACAGCGCTACCGGTGGAGATAACCAGGCCGTCTGCAGGTTCACCGCCACGAGGATCCCGAACCACGCGAGGTCGAAGCCGAGGCTTCGCACCAGCGGCAGCAGGAACGGCACCACGATCAGCACGATCGGCACCCATTCGAGCGGCCAGCCCAGCAGGAAGATGAGCGCCATGATGACGAAGAGCGTCATGTAGGGGTTCATGTCCATCGCGAGCAGGAAGTCGGTGAGCATGGTGGGCGTGCCCAGCCGCGCGAAGACCGCGCCGAAGAAATTCGACGCCGCCACCAGGAAGAGGATCAGGACCGAGATCTCCAGCGTGCGGATGAGCGCATCCCGCAGGTTCGGGCCCGAGAGCTTTCCGTAGGCCGCGGTGAGCAGGAGCGCGCCCGCAGCACCGCAGGCCGCGCCTTCGGTGGGTGTGGCGAACCCGAAGACGATGCTGCCGAGTGCGGCGAGGACGAGCGTCGCCGGCGGGACGAGGCCCAGGAAGAACTGCGCCCACACCTCGCGCATGTTCTCGGGGTGCTCCTCGAGGGGCAGCGCCGGGCCCAGGGCCGGATTGATCATGCAGCGCATCATCGCGTAGCCGGTGAAGAGCAGTGCCAGCAGGATCCCCGGCACGATGGCCGCGGCGAAGAGCGTGGTCACCGGCACTTCCAGCACCGGCCCCATCACCACCAGCATGATGGAGGGCGGGATGAGGATGCCGAGCGTGCCTCCCGCGGCGATGAGGCCCGAGGAGAGCTGCACGTCGTAGCCCGAGCGCGTCATCGACTTGCCGGCCATGATGCCCAGGATCGTGACGGAGGCGCCGACGATGCCCGTGGCGGCGGCGAAGATGGTCGCCACGAACATGACCGCGAGGTAGAGCGAGCCGCGCACGCGCGCAAGCATCTTCTGCACCGCGTCGAAGAGCTTCTCCATCAGGTTCGCCTGCTCCATCATGATGCCCATGAAGACGAAGAGCGGCACCGCGGAGAGCGTCTGCTCCATCATCGAAGCATTGAACTGCAGCGTCATCAGGTAGAAGACGAGTTCGCCGAATCCCCAGTAGCCGAATGCCAGGCCCAGGAAGATCAGCGTGAAGGAGATCGGGAAGCCGATGAAGATGCCGGCGAGCATCGCCCCGATCATGACGAGGCCGATCATCTCCGGGCTCATTGCGGCCACTTTCCGGCACGCGCCGCGTGCACGCTCTTCAGGAGTTCGGAAACCCCCTGGATCAGGAGGAAGGCGATGCCGATGGGCAGGCAGCTCTTCACCGGCCCCAGGAGCGGCATCCACGCGGTGTCCATGCCGCGTTCGGCGTTCTCGACGGCCTTCCAGGCCCACTTGGACGCCACCCACAGGAAGACGATCATCGAGGGGAAGTAGAAGACGAGGTAGAGGCCGGTATCGACCCTGCCCTGCGTCTGCACGGACCACTTGCGATAGAGAAAGTCCGAACGGATGTGCACGCCCTTGGAGAGCGCGTAGGCGGCGCCGAGGATGAAGAGCGCGCCGTAGATCATGCGGCTCATGTCGTAGGCCCACATGGTGGGCGCGGTGAACGCGTAGCGCGCGACCACCTCGTAGACCATCGCGAGCATGAGGGGGAGGGTGAGCCAGCTCACCACCCTGCCTGTCCATTGGCTGAAGGTGTCGATGACGACGATCGTGCGCGACATCCACGGCGGCATGTCGTCGGGAAGCCCCGCGCCCGGATCGGCACGGCGGCCGGCGATCATCTCGTCGGTCAGTTCGGGGACTTGGGCCATGGGCGACGGATCTCCTTCGGAAGGGGGTGGGTGAGGGGCGCCCGGGCGCGCGCCGCCCGGCCGGGCGCGGCGCGCAGCCACGCCCGGCGGGTCAATGCCTGGAAATCCGCGGCCGGCGGCAGGACGCGCCGGCGGGCCGCGGCGGACAAGCGCCTGGCGGCGCTATTTCTTCTTCTTCGCCAGTTCCTCGGCGTAGGCCGCGCCCAGGCCGGCGTTGGATTTCTGCGCGCTCGCCCAGAACGGGATCGCCGTCTCCGCGAAGGCCTTCTGGCTTTCCCAGACCTTCTTGAAGAAGGGGTTCTCGGCGGAGTTCTTCTCGAAGCTCTTGAGGGCGGCCGCGCCGTACTCCTTGAAGTACTCCGGGGGCGTGTCGTGCAGGATCACGCCGTGCTTCTCGGTGAGTTCCTTCAACGCCTTGCCGTTCTCGTGGATGCGGTAGGCCACCGTCTTCATGAGGGAAGCGTTTGCGGAAACCTCGATCGCCTTCTGCTGGCCGGGCGTCAGCTTCTTCCAGACGTCGCCGTTGATGTAGAGGTCGGCGTTCACGACGACCTGGTGCAGGCCCTGCAGGTAGTAGTGCTTGAGCACCTTCTGGAAGCCGAAAGTCATGTCGGGCTTCGGGCAGCACCATTCGGCCGCGTCGATCACGCCCTTCTCCAGCGCGGGCAGGATATCGCCGCCGCCCATGGCGACGGAGGCCACGCCGATGTCCTTGTAGATCTGGCCGGGGATGCCGGGCGGGGTGCGGAAGCGGAGCTTGCGGAAATCCGCCATGCTGTTGATGGGCGTCTTGAACCAGCCGAGCGCCTCGGGCCCCACCGGTTGCAGCACGAAGCCCTTCACGTTGACCTTCATCTCCTTCCACAGCTGGTCATAGAGTTGCTGGCCGCCGCCGTAGAGGAACCACGAGACCCACGCGAAGTTGTCCATGCCGAGGCCAGAGCCCGCGGCCGGGGAGCCGAAGAGGGTCGCGGCGGGGTGCTTGCCGGACCAGTAGTGCGTCCACGCGAATCCGCCTTCGATCAGGCCCTTGTCGACCGCATCGAGCGTGTCGTTCACCGCGACCACGGCGCCCGCGGGGAGCACCTCGAAGGTGACGGTGTTGTTGGTGAGGCTCGCCACGTCCGCGGCGAACTCCTTGAGCATGATCACCTCGTCGGCCGAGGTCGGGATCACGGACTGCACGCGGATCTTCACGGGCTTGCCCTGCGCCTGCGCCAGCGCTGGGGCGAAGGCCAGGACCGCGGCCGCCACGGCCGCACGGGCAATACTCCATCGGGATTGGACCATCGGGATCTCCTCCATTGTTATGGGCGGCCTGGGACGACCGCCGGTTTCCATGAGCCCGCCGCGGTGGGCGGACAGCGCCCCGGGACTTCCCTCCCGGCCATGAAATGAAAGCGCTTGCAGTCAGGGTAGAGGGGGTATGCCCCGCTCGTCAATGTGCGGTGCAGCATGGGCGTTTTCACAAGCGTTTTCATCGCGGTGGTAGAGTCACGCTCATGCCGCGAACCCCCAGCCCCCGCCTCGTCGACGTGGCGCGCGCCGCCGGCGTCTCGCTCGCCACCGCCTCGCGCGCGCTCTCGGAGCCGGACATGGTCCGAGAGAACACGCGCGGCCGGGTGCAGGAGGCGGTTGCGATGCTGGGCTACGTGCCCCACGGCACGGCGAGGGCGCTCGCCACGCGGCGCACGCGCACCATCGGCGCGGTCTTTCCGCCGGTGGACAACCCGATCTTCGCGGGCGCCACCCACGCGCTCGCGCAGGAGCTCGCCGCCGCGGGATACACGCTGCTGCTTGCGAGCCACGACTACGATCTCGACGCCGAGCTGGCCGCCACGCGCGCGCTCGTGGAACGCGGCGCCGACGGCATGGTGCTGGTGGGGCTCGATCACCGCCCCGAGACGCTCGCCGTGCTGGAGCGATCGGGCGTGCCCTACGAAATCACGTGGTCCCTCGATGGCGCCGGGAATCATCACTGCGTGGGGCTATCGCACCGCGGGGCGTCCATCAAGGTGGCGCAGCACCTGCTCGATCTCGGCCACCGCGAGATCGCGGTGATCGCAGGTATCACGAACAACAACGACCGCGCGCGGGAACGGCTTTCGGGCGTTCGTGACGCGCTTGCCTCGCGGGGACTCAAGCTCCCCGCGAAACGCGTGATCGAGGCGCCGTTCTCCGTGGCCCGTGGACGCGAGGCTTTCGTGAAGTTGCTCGAGCGAGCGCCCGGTTTCACTGCTGTCATTGGTGGCAACGATCCGCTCGCCATCGGGGCTTTGCTGGAGGCGCGTGCGCGAGGGATCGACGTGCCGGGGGAGATGTCAGTTGCCGGCTTCGATGACATCGAACTGGCGGGGGAACTCCCACCCGGGCTCACCACCATCCGCGTGCCTTCCGCGGAGATCGGACGGGAGGCGGGGAGGCGGTTGCTGGCGCGGCTGGAAGGCAAGACGGTACCGCGGGTCAGGGAAATGCCCGCTCCGCTCATCGCCCGCGGGACGACGGGGCCGGCGCCGAAAGGGAAGGCATGGCCGCGTTGAAGCCGCTCGACATCGAAGCGCTCTGGAAGCTGGAGCGCGTGGGAAGCCTCGCGCTTTCCCCGGACGGCGCGGCTGCCGTGTGCGCGCTCACGACGCCTTCCCTCAAGGAGAACAAGTCGGCGACGGGCCTGTGGCTCCTGCCCACGATGGCGCGCGCGCCCCGGAGGCTCACGCGCTGCGGAGAAAAGGACGGCCAGCCGGCGTGGTCGCCGAAGGGGGACCGCATCGCCTTCCTCGCCAAGCGCGAGCAGGAAGGCAAGAAGGACACCGAGCGACAGCTCTATGTGATTTCCGCCACGGGAGGCGAGGCCGAGCGCAAGAGCGACTTCGGCCCCGGCATCGACGACTTCAAGTGGATGCCCGACGGTCGGCGCGTCGTGTTCGTCTCGTGGGTATGGCCCGAACTCAAGGGTGCCCGCGCGCAGGACAAGCGCCACAAGGCATTCACCGAGCGCAAGGAAAGCGCCTACGTAACCGCCGAGGCGGAGTACCGGTACTTCGACCGCAATCTCCCCATGGGGCGCGTGCCGCACCTGCTCGTCCTCGACCTCGCGAGCGGCCGCGTCACCGATCTTTTCGAGGGCACCGGCTACGAGTTGCCGAGGGCGGAGCCGGGTGCGGCGCACTTCGACATCTCGGCCGACGGCCGTCGCATTGCCTTCACGCACGATCCCGCGCCACGCAAGGTGGCCGGAAACCCGCTGGCGCTCGCCGAGATCGATGTCGCCACCGGGCGCATCGTCGCGATCACCGACGACTCCGCCTGGAACTACGAAGCGCCGCGCTATGGCCCCGGCGGAAAACTCGCCTGCATCGCCGCCAACATCGGAAGGCGCCACACGATGCCGGGACGCATCGCACTGTGGCAGGGCGGCAAGCGATGGAAGATCCACGGCGAGCGCTGGAAGGGCGATCCGGAGGCGCCGCTTCGCTGGACCGCGGATGGCGGCGCCATCCTTTTCGCGGCCGAGGAGCGCGGTCGACGGCACCTGTGGCGCTTCGACCTCGCAACCGGAACTTTCACGATCGCCGTGCCAGGCGGCTGGGTGCAAGGCTTCGACATCGCCGGCTCCGCGGGCGACGAGACGATCGTCGTGGCCATCGACTGCGCCGCGCACCCGGCGCAGGTGCACGCGATCCGCGCAGGCCGCGCTCCGCGTCGCCTGGAACACTTCAACGACGCGACGCTCTCGCGCGTGGCCCTGGGCGAGACGCGCGAAGTGAGCTTCAAGGGCGCGCTCGGCGACACGGTCCAGATGTTCCTCACCTTTCCGCCGCGCTTCGACCCGCGAAGAAAGCATCCCGTGCTGCAGGTGATCCACGGCGGCCCCTACGCCGCGGCCGGTGACACCTTCGGATACCGCTGGAACCCGCACCTCCTCGCCTCGCGCGGGCACGTGGTCGCCTGCGTCAACTTCCACGGCTCGAGCGGGTTCGGCTTCGCCTTCCGCGACAGCATCATGGGCCGCCAGGGAAAGCTCGAGACCGAGGACATCGAGGCCGCCACCGATTGGCTGGTGAAGCAGCCCTGGGCCGACAAGCGGCGCGTCTTCGCCTCCGGCGGCAGTTACGGCGGTTTCCTCGTCGCGTGGATGAACGGCAACGTGCCTGCCGGGCGCTACCGGGCTTATGTCTGCCATGCCGGCGTCTTCGACCGGGTGGCCACCTTCAGCGCCGATTCGTACGCACTGCGCCCCAAGGATCTGCACGCGCGCTACTGGGAGAACCCGGCGAAGGTGCGCGCGCAAAGCCCCGTCACCTTCGCGCACCGCATGGCCACGCCCACGCTCGTTACCCACGGCACCAAAGACTACCGAGTGCCCGACCACAACGGGCTCGCGTACTACAACACGCTTGTGGCTCGCGGCATCCCCGCGAGGCTCGTCTGGTTCCCCGACGAGAATCACTGGGTGTTGAAGCCCCGCAACTCCCGGCTCTGGTACTCGGAGTTCTTCGACTGGCTCGCGGCGCACGATCCTGCAAGGAGAGGCGGGAAGCCGCGCTGACCCCGATTCCTACCGGTCCAGCTCCGCGTAGTGGCGGAAGATGCCTTGCTGGTTGAAAGGCAGCCTTCGCTCCGAGGCGAGGTAGGCGGCGATCCGCGGGCGCTTCGCCACGCGATCGTGCAGCGCGATGACCCCCGGGCATTTCCTCGCCGCCCGTGCCAGGGCCTTCGGGAAGGCGTAGCGCAACCCCGCCACGACCTGGAAGAGCGAGAGATCGGCGTAGCTGGTCCGCGCGCCCGCGAGATGCGCGGCCTTGCCCGGCTTGGCCGCCAGCACGCGCTCGAAGTAGCCGAGGTATTTCGGCAGCCGGTTCGCGGTGAAATCGGCGGCGCGGCGCTTCGCTTCCGGGCGCTGGTCCTCGTAGTACAGGCCGCCCGCGACCGGGTGGTGCGTGTCGTGGATCTCGGCGACGAAATCGGCGAGCGTGAGCTGGAGTTGGTGCACGAAGTACCGCCCCGCGTCGCCCGCGGGCGCGAGCCCGTGGCGATCGCCGAGGAAAAGCAGGATATTCGCGGTCTGCGCGATCACGAGCTTGCCCGCCTTGAGGAACGGCGGCGCGAAGGGCGGCGTGGAAAGCGAAGCGTCCCCCAGAGCCGCGAGCATGCGCGCCTCGCCGCCCTTGGCGCGCGCGACGTCGAGGTAGGGGACGGCCGCCTCCTCGAGCGCGAGGCGCACGAATTCGCCGCGCCCGGGAATCGAGGACCAGTAGTGCAGTTCGTAGCGCATGGAAATCCTCGTTCGGGTGGCGTGATCGGGGACGGCCCTCGTTGCGCCCACCATTATGGGTAAGGGCGCCATGGATTGCTTCGACGACGCGATCGCCTTCGCGCAAGCCCGAGAGATCGGCGCGCGCGACCTGGCGCCCATCCAAAGGCCCGATTGCCGGGGGGCCGGATCGGGGTTGGATCAAATCCACTCAACGAGTAGGGGCTTTCCAGCCTGCCTCAATTCCCTGGTGTAGGATCGCGCCGCGTGCATGGAGGTTTTCAATAACTTTCGGGGAGGTGATGAAATCATGAAATTGCGTCCAATAGGAAAGGCTCTCCTGCTGGCTTTCTCTTCCGGTTTGGCGATCGGCACGGCGAGCGTTGCCAGTGCCCAGCAGGCGCAGCAGCCGGCCAAGGCGGGCACCGAGCCGTCCGCGAAGGCGGGCACCGAAGTACTCGATCGCGTCGTGGTCACGGCGACGAAACGCGAAGCCGCCTTGCTGGACGTGCCGTTCTCGATCAACGCGCAGACCGAGGAGGACATCCGGCGTTCCGGCGCGGTCACGCTGGAAGACCTGTCGCGCAATGTCGCGGGGCTCGCCATCCAGAATCTCGGGCCGGGGCAGAGCCAGGTGTCGATTCGCGGCGTGTCCTCGGGGCAGATCGTCCGCGACCAGCCCGGCGTCAAGGAACAGGTGGGCGTCTACCTCGACGAAACGGCGATTTCGATGTCGCTGTTCACTCCCGACATCGACCTGTTCGACCTGAAGCGCGTGGAGACGCTGCGCGGCCCGCAAGGCACGCTCTACGGCTCCGGAAACATCGGCGGCACGATCCGCTACATCACCAACGAGGCGAAGATTGGTGTCAGCGAAGGCACCATCGAAGCCAACCTGAACAAGATCTCCGACGGCAGCATGGGCGGCGGCCTGAAGGCGGCGCTGAACGTCCCCATGAACGATTCCGTGGCCATGCGCGTGGTCGGTTACCACACGAAATTCGGCGGCTGGATCGACGCCCTGGGCCCAGGCGGAGGCGAGGACGTCAACGAGGGCGAACGCACGGGCGGCCGGCTGAGCTTCACCATCCAGCCGACCAGGGACGTGACGATCACGCCGCGGATACTGTCCCAGAAGGTGACGGCCGACGGCTTCAACCGCCAGGAGGCGTTCAACCTGTATGCCAACCGGTTCACCACCACGGTTGCGCCGGTGACGCTCCAGGATCGCCAGCAGTACCTGCTGCAGCGCGAAAGGTTCGAGGACAAGACGACGATCGCCGACGCGACGATCAAGATCGACTTCGGCACCTGGGAACTGACCTCGGTGACCACCCATACGGACCGCGATATCCTGGTCAGCCGCGATGCCAGCGCGTTGAGCGGTTCGGTGTCGGTCGATCTCGGTTTCCCGAGTGCCGGTGTGCTGCTGCCCTCGCGCCTGAACGACACCACCGACTTCAAGGGCTTCACGCAGGAATTGCGCTTGAGTTCCGCGGGCAAGGGCCCGCTGCAATGGCTGGTCGGCGCCTTCTTCGCCGACACCGACCGCAAGTACGCCCAGCGCCTGCCCACCCCCGGCTACGATGCCTTTACCGACGCGACGCTGGGCGCCGGCACGGCGGCGGCCGTGGCCAACGGCTTCCCGATGGAGTCGCCTTACAACGCGGACATTCCGTACAACCTGAAGCAGACCGCGATCTTCGGCGAAGTGAGCTATGACGTGACCCAGCAGCTCACGGCGACCGTCGGTGGGCGCTTCTACGATTACGAGGAAGAGCGCACGTTCAGGTCGGGCGGCCTGTTCTCCGACGGCAACAACAACTTCGACACGACGAAGTCGGACGGCTTCAACCCGCGCGTGTTGTTCGCGTACAAGGCCTCGGACAACGTCACCTGGAACGCCCAGGCGTCGAAGGGATTCCGCCTTGGCGGCGTCAACGATCCGCTGAACGTGCCGCTGTGCACGGCCCAGGACCGCGCGATCTTCGGCGGCTACCAGCGCTTCAGCGACGAATCGCTGTGGAACTACGAGGTCGGCGTCAAGATGCAGCAGCGGGGCTTTAGCTTCAACGCGGCGGCGTTCCACACCCGGATGAAGGATCTGCAGGTGACGCTGGATGCGGGCTCCTGCTCGTCGCGCGTGGTGTTCAACGTGCCGAAGGCGCACTCGACGGGCATCGAACTGGAAATGACGGCAAGGCCGACCGACAGCCTCGAGTTGTCGTTCTCGGGCGCTGCGGTGAACGCGGAGTTCGATTCCACCGTCAATGACGGCACCGGGGCCGTGCTCGGCGGCATTCGCGACGGCAACCGCCTGCCCTCCGTGCCGAAGCTGCAGTTCACCGCCAGCGCCACCTACAACTTCAGCCTGGCCGGGCGCCAGTCCTATGTCACGGCCTCGGTGCAGCACGTGGGCAGCCGCTTCACGCAGCCCTCGGACCAGGAGAACAACCCGCGTACCTTCACGCACAACCTGCCATTCCTGGGCGCCCCGGCAAGTGCGGCGACCACGCTCGATCTCGAGCTGCCCAAGTACAACGTGGTCAACCTCAGTGCCGGGATGGACTTCGGGCGCGGGCTCTCGGCAGTCGTGTACGTCAACAACGTGACCGACGAGAAGGCGCTGCTTTCCTTCGACCGGGAACGGGGTGGCCGCGCAAGGCTCGGGTTCGCGACCAACCAGCCGCGCACCCTCGGCGTGACGATTCGCAAGACTTTCTGACCCGAGGCCGCCCGAAAACGCCGCAGGTTTGGCCTGCGGCGTTTTTTTTATCGACTGCCTGCCGACCCGAGGCCGGCCCGGGTCGTCGCCGCGCGCGCGGCCGCCCTGGACGAACTTCTTGTACTTGGCGAGGTGCCGCACGGGCTTGGAGAGCGCGTCGCGGCGGAACGGGTCGCCCAATTCCTTCGTGACCATCATCTCGATCACGGCAGTCGCCTCGGCTTGGCTATTGACCAACTGGGATTCGCGACGCCGACGCCAATTGCGGGCTCAAGTGAGAATTTGAGAATATATGCGATAGCATATACGCGCCTCTTCCAGCTGCCGCCACGGTGAATAGATATGCGATTGCATATATTTGTTGACGATTTGGCTAAACTTGTATAAAAATATATTCGACCGCATATTAATCTGGAGCCAGAAATGAAGGTCAAGATTGCCACGCCAGCGGAACTGGGACTCGTCATTCGCGCCGCGAGACGCGCGCAGGGCCTGAGATTGGACGATGCCGCCGCATTCGCAGGTGTTGGCCCGGTCTTCACGGGCGACGTCGAGCACGGCAAGGAGACGGTGCAGCTCGGCCGGGTGCTGAGGCTCCTGAAGCAACTCGGCCTGGAGATCGTGATCGAAGCGCCGGATGCCGCGGCAGGCGAGCTGGCCGCACTGCGCTCGCGGGGGCTGCGCGAAAGGAAGAAGCGGCGCAAGCCGGGAGTCGCGTCGACCCGCGAGGCGTGAGCGTGCGCGAGCTTCGCGCCTTCATCAACGATCGCCCCGTCGGCGTGTTGTCCGAGGAGGGGGATGCCTGGGCATTCGCCTATGAGCCCGCGTGGGCGGCCGATCCGGAAGGTTTCGACCTCTCGCCGGCGCTGCCGAGGAGCACGGGGCGCATCGTCGACGGCGCGAGCGAGCGGCCGGTGCAGTGGTACTTCGACAACCTCCTGCCGGAGGAGGGCCTTCGCACGCTGTACGCACGGGAGGCCCGCCTCGCGGGAGAGGATGCCTTCGGCCTGCTCGCGTTCTATGGCGCCGAATCGGCAGGTTCCCTCGTGCTCCTGCCTCCGGGGCAGGGGCCCGTCGCCGCCGGCGGCCGGCGGCCGCTCTCGGACGAGGACCTCTCCGCACGCATCCGCAACTTGCCGCGCGTGCCCCTCATGCACGATGCGCCCAAGCGCATGTCGGTTGCCGGGGCGCAGCACAAGCTCCTCGTGGTGCTCGATGGCGACGGGTTGTTCGAGCCGTTGCCCGGCGAGGCCTCGACGCACATCCTGAAGCCCGACCACCCCGGCGAGGACTACCGAAGCACGGTCATCAACGAGTACTTCACCATGCGGCTTGCGCAGGCGCTGGGGTTGCCGGTGCCGGCGGTATCGAGGCGTTACGTGCCGGAGCCGGTTTACCTTGTCGAGCGATTCGACCGCTATCGCGAGGGCGGCGTGGTTCGTCGGCGCCATGCCATCGACACGTGCCAGTTGCTCGGACGCGCACGCACGTTCAAGTACACCGCCGCCACGGTGGAGTCGCTCTCGGCGATCGCGGACGCGTGTCGAGCTCCCGCGGCCGCGCGCCTATGGCTCTACCGGTGGCTCGTGTTCAATTTGATCGTCGGCAACGGCGACAACCACCTGAAGAACATCTCGGCGCTGGTGAGCGCGGAGGGAATCGAGCTGGCGCCGGCCTACGACCTGCTGAGCACCGCGGTCTACTCGACCCGGGCGTTCACAGAGCAGCCGCAATGGCCCGCGGTGGAGCTTGCGTTGCCGCTGCCCGGGGCGCGGAGTTTCGGGGAGGTCACGCGGGACAGGGTGCTCGCGGCTGCAGGGGTCATGGGCGTTCCCGCGGCGATTGCGAAGCGAGAACTGGCGCGGTTCCTGGGCAAGGCTGCGGGCGAGACGCGGGGATTGATCGACAGGATCGAGGCGGAAAACGACCGGGTTCCGCAAGCCGCTCGAGTTCACCTCGGTGGGGAAATCCGGCTCATGCGGGCCATGGAGGCGGTCATCGTCTCCGAGATGGTGAGGCGATTGGGGTGAAGTGATCCACGCATGGGTCGGTGTGAGCGACTTGGATGCCAGGAGAAGAACTCGCTTCCCGTGGATTGTGCGAATCGGGAATGTCTCGATTCGGCCAGGTGCGGAAGTTCCGTTGACCGCTAAAAGAACTTCTCGAACTCGGTCATTCGTTCTTCGAATTCACGATCCATCACGCGCATCAACCCGCGCGACAAGAATCGGCATACCGTAGCCACCGACGTCGGAGGCACCCCAGCCGGTGTGGCTGTGATGATGCCGTGCGCGAACGTATGGCGCAGACTGCCCGATAGATAGAACAGGTTGGCCTCTTGGCCCGCGAGATGGGCGTCGATCTGCCGCTGGTAGCTCCGATTTGTCGCGTGAGGCCGTAGCCACCGGAATAACTCGTGCTCGCCCACGAGTTTGCGAAACTCGCAGACGCCAACGGACGCTCGGCTGGCTTCAACAGGTTGAGCGAGTGCTGCATCTCCACGCCAATGCATCGCAGAAAGTGCTCGAACGCCGAGAAGGTCAGCAGCAGTTGGCAGAGTGCACTGTAGCCATCAGTCGTGGCGATAACCACGTCCTCAAACTCAACGCGGCGGAATGTCTTTGCGGCCCGGTAGCGTGCCGCGAAACGGTTCACATCGCCCCCACCACACACGAAGCCGAACGCGATTGTCGGCATGTGCTTGACGTAGTGGTCGAAGGTACCCCACTTGGGCGGATAGTTTGAGAACGGGCCAGGGACCTTCATGGCCGATCATAAGTCCTGTCTTTGACGTTATCCTCAGGCGTGCCGCGTCGCGCCGGAAGCCGGCGCTGGCTCCTATCACTTGCGCGCCAAGGCATCGGGCCAGCGGGTGCGTTCATCTGGATCGGGGCCCAATGGCGAGATCACTACGAATGGGACGCATGACAAAACCTACGACAGGTGGCGGCTCTCTCTTGCCGCTCAATACGTCGAACAGCTCGATGGGCGGATCCCTGCGGCCACCGTTGGTCCGTTTCATGAAGCTCATGGCAATCGCAACCCGATTGCAGGCAAGTCTGCCGGCTGATGACACTCGCTATACATCTTGTCCGTGGATCCGCAGCCGCAAAGCTCTTCAGGATGGGTCTCGACCATTCTTTCGTAGGTAGACGACGAAATCTGCGAGCCGGGCCACCGGTGAAACTGTTCCAAGTACAGGTGCCGAAGAGCCCATTCGGAGTAGAGATCCAGGAGCGTGACGAGCGATCCGCCGTTGCGCCAGGGGCTCTCATCGCCGAGGTGGAAGGCACAGATTGAGCCAGTCGGGTAGTTGGTGTGCCGTGGCCCTATCCACCGGGCCTCGCCCCCGTCGTTCCGGTCCCAGAATCCCCACGCCGCAACCGTCGCGATGTCGAAATCGTATGGTATTGCAACCAGAAACAACGCGCGTCGATCAAGCCCTCGGAGGATGGTACTGGGGACGAGCAGCCAGAGGCCTCGGTCCTGTAGCCAATACTGGCTGCCCGTGTACTCGTCGCATACTTCCGTCAGCTGTCGGTCTAGGGGGTCTTGAGAACTGCCGACGACGTCGGGTGAGGCCGGACGGGCCTTCCGACCTCCGGCCGTCCCTTCCTTCCGGCGGCCCTTGCCATGATCCGGCTGCGGATCTTCGCGTTCGTTCGCTGCCATTGATGTCACCTCTGCCCATGGGTTGAGTGAACGCGCCGGTCTCGCTGGGCCGTACGACTCCCGTCGCGGCAAACCTCTACTTCCACTTGGCGGGTGAGCTGTTCGCCGATGCGGCGAAGCTGACCTACAACGTCGTCATGCAGCATCGGAAAACCTCCAACTCGCTTGGTCCTACCGGACTACCCAAGGCTGCGACGTCTCCAGCACCCATTGACAATCCGGCCTTTGGTTTACATAATAGCCTAATCCTTAGCTGTTTGTAACCATGGAGGCATTAGATGATCGGCAACCGGATCAAGCTCGCCCGTGAGGCGTGCGGCTGGTCGTTGCGCGACCTGGAAGCGAAGATCGAAGGGTTGGTCTCGGCGCAAGCGATCGGCAAGTACGAGCGCAACGAGATGACGCCCAGCTCCAAAGTGCTCCTCGCCCTCGCGACCGCGCTTGGCGTGGAGCCGGAATTTCTCTTGAGCGAAAAGGAGATCGAGCCAGCGGTCGACTTCCGCAAGGCTCCGGCGGAAGGGGCGCGTGACGAGCGCTCCGTCAACGCGATGGTGCTGGACGCAGCCGAACGCTACCTGGAGCTCGAGAGCATCTTTCCCGACACGAGGATCACATGGAGCGCGCCCCACTTTGCCGAGTTTAAGTTGACGAAGGTCGAGGATGCGGAAGCCGCCGCCGAGCGTCTTCGCAGCATTTGCGGCTCGGAATCGCGCCGATCGAATCCATGACGGAGCTGCTCGAAGACCAAGGCATCAAGGTGATTGCGCTTGCGCTACCGGAATCGGTGTCCGGATCTAAAGCATATGCGAGCGTGGTCGACGGAGAGCGCGTTGCGATGATCGTCGTGAACGACCGCCATAACGGTGAGCGTCAGCGATTCACGCTGGCCCACGAGCTCGGACACCTCGTCATCGACTGGCCGGCCGGTACGGGGCAAGAGCACGAGAGGGCGGCAGACCGGTTTGCTGGCGCATTCTGATGGCCAAAGAGATGGTGGAGAAGGTCATTGGGCGCTCGCGTACGGCGATCACCTTCGGCGAATTGGAGGCCGTGAAGCGAGTGTTCAAGGTGAGCCTTGCCGCGATCGTCGTCCGCCTGAAGCAACTGAACATCATCACCAAGACCTTCTATGGCGAACTTTGGGCCGTAATCCTCCAACGCGGGCTGAATCAAGTCGGGGCCCCGGAGCCCGACTCAATTGCGCAGGAGGTTCCCGGCCGCGCGCGGCGCTTGCGCTACGCGCAGTTGCTGAGGGCGCGATTTCCGAATCAAAGGCGGCTGAGCTGCTCAGGATGAAACGACGCGAGCTCGCCAAGTTGCTCGATCCAGAGCCCGCCTACCAACCCGCGTGATTCTCTGTGGAAATCCTCGTTATCGATGCATCGGTTGCTTTCGACCTTGAAAGGGGTGGCTTACTCGAAGCGATGTTCCAGCTCCGATATGAGTTCGTCACGCCCGACCTTTTGTATGTGAAGGAACTCGAAAACGACATAATCGGTGCGACCCTGGTTGGCCTCGGCCTTCGGGTTGTTGAGCTCACGTCGGATGAAGTCAATGCGGCTCAGGCTCTTGCCCGTGGCGATGCACGCCTCTCAAGGCCAGATTGCTGGGCCGCAGTGTGTGCGAAGCGCGACAACCATCGCCTGCTTTGCGGCGATGCGACTTTGCGATCCCGCGCGGAGGCAGAGGCAATTCGCTGTTCGGGACTGCTGTGGATTCTTGATCGGCTCGAGGACGCTGCAATCGCGACACCGCGCGCTTTGGCCGATGCGCTATCGCAAATCTTGAAGCATCACCGCGTACGCCTCCCCAGAGCGGAAGTGGAAGCGCGCCTCGCTCGATGGAGTGCACTTGCGGACCGCCGAGAGATATCGGAGCCGAGCGCTAACTATGGTGCTGAGGGCGGTACCATAGGTTTCCAGGCACGCCTTGAAGAATCCCCCAGATAGCCTGAGGGCCCTAGGCAGCTACGGGCCGGGCGACGACCTGGCGCCCAAGCGCCCGGCTGCGGCAGTAGTGGAACTACCGAAGAGTCTCCCTAGTCTTCGGCTTCGATGAAGAATCGAAGTTCTCGCTTCGCGAGGCCGCCTGCGCCGTGTTGAATCAGTGGCCTGGGAAAGCAAAATCGAAATGCGCGGGAGATTCTGTCGCTCGCGCGGCTCATTGTGTGAGCCACGGCCATAGGAGAATGGCGGCGATGAAAGAGAGTCTTTCGCCGTGATCAAGTTCAATCTCGGAGATGGCGATGAACCCGTCCTCAAGATCACTCAATCGAGTGTTTGGCCGATGGTATACCTCGACCATTGCGCGTGGAGAAAACTCTCTGATGACAGCGATCTTCGAACGAGGCTGACAGCAGCAATTAGGAACAAAAGCGGCACGCTTGCCCTTTCATGGGTCAACATCGCCGAGTTCAGCAGAGTTCTGGATGCTGGTCAGATACAGCGAGCAGAGAGGCTACTTGACGACGTCCTACCAAACGTCTTTTTTATCGAAATCAATCCATTCACCGTGTCCAAGCGAGAGGCTGAAGGGCATCCCATGCCGCACGATGACCGCGTGTTTCTTGAGAACTTCGTGAAAACGCCCCGCCCTGGCATGCGCCTGATCTCCGCAGAAGGGTATTTCAGCATTCTGCAGGACACAGATGTTCCCAACAGTCTTCTGGACCTCGCATCTTCCACAGCAAGGTCAGTCCAGGTTCTGGCGGACTCATACGCCACGGACCCCAATTTTAAGAATCAGGTAAACCGCAAGTACCGAAAGAAGCCGGGGTAAAACTGGTACTTCAGGAGCTAATTCGGACATACCTCATCGACGGCAAGTCGCGCTTTGACTCCCATGATGCAATCGACCTAATGCATGCCTCGGTGCCAATCGCCTACTGCGACTTCGTCGTCCTCGATGGCGCATGGAAGCACAGGGCGAATCAAATTCGCTCGCGTTTTGAACAAGGGACAGGCAGCCTACCCTCTGCCGAAGTGTTCTCGGCCAACGATGCCGGACTCAATCAATTCTTGGCGGCGCTCTCAACCGCCAAACCTCCGGCGGAGTAGCAATGCTCGTCACACGCGTAATTGGTGACTGTCCAGGCTGCGGCGCAAAGATGGCTTATGGCAACGTGCAGGTTCGCCGCGACTATGTGTTGCGAGGCTGCAAGAACTGCAAGTATTCGGCGCATGTCCCGTTGCCGCCAGTCCATAAGAGGGTCCTATATCTGGACCAGTTCTTTTTCAGCAGCGCATTCAAGGAACGGGACGCAAGATTTGTCGGGGCGGCAGAACGCATTCTCGACGTGTCCGCCCACCAACTGATAGTGGCGCCGTTTTCGTCAGTCCACGAAGACGAAACGCACCAATGGCGAGGCTACGGGGGAAAAGATAAAGATGACTTGATGGAATTCATCAAGGCGACTTCACGGGGTCATGAGTTTGAACCGGCATACGAGGTTGAAGAAGCTCAGCTAGCAACGGCGCTTGACGCTTTCCTAAAGGGCGAGCCTTCGTCGTTCGTCCTTAAAAGAAGCGACGCCATCGAGGACTCCATTCACGAATGGGATGACTATTTCCGTATCGACGTTGGTCGTTACATGGGCGATATCGAGCTAAAGCGAGGATTGAAAGCACAAGCAGCGGAGCAGTTGGTCAACCTTTCCCGGACTGGCGGAAGTCGAAAAACACGTTCGAGCAGGACGTCGAACTAGAAATACGGCAGGGTGCAAGGGAATATGTCGTTGCCTATGCCCGATACGCGGCGCGATTGGCTGCAGGTGACGTTGCAGCGCTTCTTGACTCCCCATCAAGTCGCAAGTCGTTCAATCGCTGCTCCATTACCTTCCTGACGTAGCTCCGGAAGACGCCCTCCGGAAGCTCGGCGAATTCTTCAAGTCTGATCACTTCGCCGAAGCGGCGTATCAGTGGATTTCCGCGCGCATGTTTGCTGTGTTGAAGGACCAAGTCAAAAAGGGCGCCTATCAGCAACGGGACGATGCAATACAGAGGCTGCGTGGAGTGTTTGACGATATCACCCACATTTCCACGTATGCGCCCTACTGTGATGCCTTCGTCATGGATCGGTCGATGGCTGGCCTTGTGTCCGACCCAAGGATCGCCCTGACGCAGCGATACGGTGTGAAGGTCTTCAGCTTGACCAATTGGGACGAAATGCTTGCATGGCTTGAGCAATTGAAAGCTCAAATGAGCGAGGACCATCGACTGGGATTACAGGCGGCATATCCGAGCGTCTGGATTTCGGGCGCTGGGAAAGTCGTCACGCGCTGATGTCCGCTTCGGGTCGGTAGCGGACACTGCGCGGAGAACTCGAGGATAGGCAGGAGCGTCAGCGCGCCCCAGGTCCGGGAACCCGCACAAGAATAGGGGCCGAACCTGAACGGTACGGCCCCATTCCCTTCGGGGAGCGCAACACTCAGCTTGCCCGTCTCCGAACAATGGGGTCTCGAAATGCTCCACTCGACCCCTGCCCCAGCAGAGCCGGGGCGCGGTACAACCTCAGACGAACTTCTTGTACTTGGCGAGGTGCCGCACCGGTTTGGAGAGCGCGTCGCGCCGGAACGGGTCGCCGAGTTCCTTGGTGACCATCATTTCGATCACCGTGGTCTTGCCCTCCGCCTGCCGCTTCACCGAATCCTGCAAGGCGGCGCCCACGTCGCCCACCTTGTCCACCACCACGCCGTCGCAGCCGAAGGACTTGGCGACAGCGACCCAGCTCGGGTTCACCAGCTCCACGCCCTGGTAGCGGCGCGAGTAGAAGTCCACGTGGTTCTTCTTCTCCGCGCCCCACTGGCCGTTGTTGAAGACGACGACCGTCACGCCGATCTTCTCGCGCGCACAGGTGAGCAATTCGTTCAGCGAGATGCCCCACGCGCCGTCGCCCACGTAGGCGATGGCCGGGCGATCGGGGCGCGCGACCTTGGCGCCGCAGGCGACCGGGAAGGCGTAGCCGCAGTTGCCGAAGCTCATGGCGGCGAGCATGGAGCGCGGCTCGTCGAAGCGCAGGTAGGAATTCGACACCGAGCAGATGTTGCCGATGTCGGTGGAGACCATCGCGCTCTTGGGCATGGCACGCTCCAGCGCCCGCAGCATCTGGCGCGGGTGCATGGAGGAGGAACCCTTGGAGATCTCGACGGAGTAGGGGTCGGTCTCGTGCGTCCACTTGTCGAGCTCGGCTTCCCACGCGGCCTTCTCGGCCTTGATCGCGGCGTCTCTCTCGGCCTTGTTGGCCTGGCAGGCGAGCGACTTGCCCGAGAGGCGCGCGACGAGTGCCGCGGCCGCGGCCTTCGCGTCTCCGTTGATGCCCACGCTGATCGGTTTCACGAGGCCCAGCATCTTCGCGTCCGCGTCGATCTGGATGATCTTCGCGTTCGCGGGCCAGTATTCCATCCCGTATTGCGGAAGCGTTCCGAAGGGTCCCAGGCGCGTGCCGAGTGCCAGCACCACGTCGGCCTTGGCGATCAGCTTCATCGCCGCCTTCGAGCCCTGGTAGCCGAGCGCGCCGGCCCACAGCGGGTGGGAAGCGGGGAAGGCGTCGTTGTGCAGGTAGCTCACCGCCACCGGCGCGTGCAGGAGTTCGGCGAGCTTCACGGCTTCCGCCATGCCTTCGCCCATGATGACGCCGCCGCCGGAGAGGATGACCGGGAACTTCGCCGCGGCCAGCAGCTTCGCCGCCTCGTCGAGCGCGCCTTCGTCGCCGGCGCCGCGGCCGATGCGGATGGGCGCGGGGATCTCGCACTCGATGTCGCCGTAGAAATAGTCGCGCGGGATGTTGAGCTGCGTGGGGCCCATGTCGAGCATCGCGCGGTCGAAGCAGCGCGCGGTGATCTCGGCCATGCGCTTCGGGTTCATCACGTGGCCCTGGTACTTGGTGATCTTGGAGAAGATCGGCAGTTGCTCCGTCTCCTGGAAGCCGCCCAGGCCCATGGTCATCGAGCCCGTCTCGGGCGTGATGAGCACCACCGGCGAGTGCGCCCAGTAGGCAGCCGCGGCGCCGGTCACGAAGTTGGTGATGCCGGGGCCGTTCTGGCCGATGCACACGCCGTGGCGGCCGGAGACGCGCGAGTAGCCGTCGGCCATGTGCACCGCGCCCTGCTCGTGGGCCACGGGGATGAAGCGGATGCCGGCGGCGGGAAAGATGTCGAGGGCGTCCATGTAGGCCGAGCCCACGATGCCGAAGACGTCGGTCACGCCGTTCGAGACGAGCGTCTCCACGAAGGCCTCCGACGGCGTCATCTTCACTTTTCCCTTCACCACTTCGCGGTTGGCCTGCGTCATGTAGTTCACGGGTCGTCCTTTCGGTGCTGAAAATGGAATGGTCGGTCTCGAAGGATGGAACGATACCCCACGGTTGCGGCGATATCAAGGAGTTATTCCGGTGAATGGAACATATTGGTTGCGTAACCGGAATAACCGGCCTATTCTCCGGGCATGACCGACCTGGCCGAAATCCCCACCGAGCGCGCCGGCCGCGAGGCCGCCCAGGAAAACTCCTCCACGCTCAAGGGCTTGGCGGTGCTGGAAGCGCTGGTACGCGCATCGCGCCCGCCGACCCTCACGGAACTCATGCAGGTGACCGGGCTGCCCAAGCCCACCCTCTATCGCACGCTTGCCCTGTTCGAGGATGCGGGCTACGTCCAGAGAGAACCGGCCGGGCGCGCCTATGCCGTGGGCCCGCGGCTGGCGGGGCTCGGGCTCGCGATCCTTTCCAATGACGCGGTGGCGACACAAAGGCGCGCGATCCTGCGCCAGCTCGTGGCCGACGTGGGCGAGACCTGCAACCTCTCGATGTTGCGAAAGGGCGAGGTCGTCTATCTCGACCGCGTCGAAGCCGACTGGCCGCTTCGCCTGCACCTTCCCGTGGGCAGCACCGTGCCGCCGCATTGCAGCGCGAGCGGCAAGCTCCTGCTCGCTTCGCTCCCGCAGGCAGAACGAGATGCGCTCGTGGCGGAGCTCCCGTTGCCGCGCTTCACCGAGCACACCATCACCGACCGCGCGCTGCTCGCGAAAGAGATCGACCGCATCATCGTGGCCGGCTATGCGGTCGACGACGAGGAGTACGTGATGGGGGTGGCCTGCGTGGCGGTGCCGGTTCGCCTGGCGAACGGCGAGACGATCGCCGCGGTGGCGGTGCACGCGGCCACCGCGCGCCTTCCGCTGCAGCGCGCGATCGAACTCGCCCCGCGCCTGCACGAAGCCGCGGGACGGCTCGCCGCCACTTTCGGATGAACCCCGGCTCCGGCGCGCACGAAGTCCCGGGGTTCGGCGCGCACGTAGCTCCAAGGTCCGGAACGCGTGCAGCGCCAGGGTCCGGAAAGTGCGCAACTTCAGGGTCCGGAACACACGCGCCCTCAGGTTCCGGAAAGCGCGCAGCTCACGTCGCGGTGAATCGTGGATTCCTTCGCGCCTGAGACGCTCGCGATCGCGGCGGCCATCGCCGCTGCGGCCGGCCTGATCCGCGGCGTTACCGGTTTCGGCGGCGCGATGGTGATGTCGCCTCCGCTCGCGCTCCTTCTGGGGCCACTGGCCGCCATACCGATCGTGCTCCTGCTCGAGGCCCTCGCCGGCACGCCCATGCTGGTGCAGACGCGCGCGCTGGTGAAGTGGCGCGTGATCGGCCCGATCATCATTGCGGCCTGCGTGACCATCCCGCTCGGCGCGCTCGTGCTCGTGAACTCCGACCCCCTGGTGATGCGCCGTGCGATCGCCGTGACGGTCATCGTCTTCGCGCTCCTGCTCCTGGCGGGCTGGCGCTACAGCGGGTCCCACGGCTTGCCCGTCGCCCTCGGGCTGGGCGCGGTGTCGGGGACGCTCGTGGGGGCGACGAGCCTGGGCGGCCCGCCGGTGATCATCTACCTCCTCGCCGGGCCGGACCGCATCGAGACCACGCGCGCGAATCTCACCTTCTTCCTGAGCGCGGTCTCGGCCGCGGGGCTCGCCGGCCTCTGGTTGAACGACGCGCTCACCTGGCGCGCGCTCGGCGCCGCGGCGTTGCTTGCGCCCGGCTACTTCGGCGGCATCGCGCTCGGCATGTATCTCTTTCCGCGTTTCGACGACCGGCGATACCGCCAGTTGGCGCTCGCGCTGATGGCGGTGGTGTCGCTCGGAATCCTGCTCGCCTGAATCAGGCCGTGGTCGCGCCGAGGGTCTTCGCGACCCGCGCGGCGGCCGCCTGCAGCTTCGGCACGTGCGCCATGAGGTCCTCGAGCGTGGCGCGGCCCTCGGGCGCCTGCAGCGCAACCGCCGCGCAGGCGCGGCGCCGGTCGAGCATCACCGGGACCGCGATGCCGAACATGCCGCGCAGGTGCTCGGCGCGGTTGATGCCGATCCTGCGCGCGCGTCTCGTCGAGTTCGCGCTCCAGCGCGCGGCGCTCGACGATGGTGCTCTCTGTGAAGCCGCGCAGCGATATCTCGCCCACGAGCCGGTCGCGCTGGGCGCGCGGCAGCAGGCTCAGCAGGAGCTTGCCGCTCGCGGTCGCGTGCAGCGGCACGTGGGAGCCGGGGGCCAGCAGCATGCGCAGCGGCCAGGTGGTTTCCACGCGGTCGAGGTAGACGATGTCGGTGCCGGCAAGGGCCGCGATGTTGCAGGTCTCGCCGATCTCGTCCACGAGCGCGGCGAGGATGGCGTGGCGCTCGGCGCGCGCCGGGCCGTTCATGAGCGCACCCAGCGCGAAGCGCTCCACGCGCCCGGCGAGCTGCACGCGCCGGCTGCCGGGCTCGCGCACGAGCAGGCCCGCGAGCTGCAGTTGCCCGACGAGACGGTGCACGGTCTGTTTCGGCAGCTCCACCGCCTCGACGATGTCGGCGAGCGCGCAGCCGTCGCGGTGCAGCGCCACGACCTCGAGCACGCGGAAGGCGCGCACCGCGGCGGCGTTCGACTGGTTGCTCTCCATGGCGTCGGTCCCCTGGCGCGGAAATCGAGGAAAACGGGACTTTTGTGCACCGCAATCTGCACCATAGTCTACGCCGCAGCCGCATCGCACGGGCACCAAGACCCGCCCACCCTGACCGATAACCAGGAGGAGACCCCATGAAAGACTTCAAGACGAACGCGCTTCGCCGGTCGCTGCTCATCGCCGGCGCTGGCCTGGCACTCGCACCCCGGCTGGCCTTTTCGCAGGCCAAGTATCCGTCGCGCCCGGTGGATTTCGTGGTGCCCTGGGGCGCGGGAGGCGGCGCCGACCAGCTCGCCCGCCGGCTCGGCACGCTCCTCGAGAAGGATCTCGGCACGTCCTTCCCGATCCTCAACATCCCCGGCGCCACGGGCAACACCGGGATGGCGAAGCTCCTCTCCTCGGAGCCCGACGGGCATTCGATCTGCGTATTCATCGCCGACACGCTCGGCACGCTCGCCGGCGGCAAGGGCCGCTACAAGCTCGCGGATCTCGCGCCCCTGGGCGTGATGATCCGCCAGCCGAGCGGCCTCTTCGTGAAGGCGGACGCGAAGTGGAAGAACTTCGGCGAGCTTCTCGCCGACGCGAAGAAGGGCGAGCTGAAGGTGGGCATCACCGGCTTCGGCGGCCCGGACGAGATGCACGTGGTGAAGTTCAACGAGCTGGGTGCGAAATTCCGCCCTGTGCCCTTCGCCAAGCCGGGCGAGCGCTACGCCTCCGTCCTGGGCGGGCATGCCGACATCGTGATCGAGCAGGCGGGCGACGTGCGCTCCTTCCTCGATTCGAAGCAGATGCGCCCCATCGTCTTCTTCGCCGACCAGCCCCAGGTGGGCTACGAAAGCATCGAGCTTGCGAAGAACTTCGGCGTGTCGCTCGCCATCAGCCAGTTCCGCGCGATCGTGATGCGCGCGGGCACGGATGCGAAGCAGCTCGCGGCGATGGCTGCCGCGATGGACAAGGCCGCTTCGAGCGCAGAGTTCAAGAAGTACCTCGCCGACGAACTCGCCTTTGCCGACAGCTACATCCCGGCGGCGAAGGCGGGCGCCTTCATGGCCGAGCAGCTCGCCCTCATCGAAGCGAACATGCCGAAGAAGTCCTGACGCGACGCGGCGGGCGTGTGCGGGCCCTTCGGGGCCTGCGCACGCTTCGCGCCGATCGAGGAAACCGGAAATGCCCAAGACCCTCCGGCTCGTGCTGCCGCACGGCCTGATGCTCGTCGCCTCCGTCCTGCTCTACTGGGCCGCGACGCGCATCGACGCGGACACCGGAGGCGGTCACCGGATCGGCCCCGACGCCTGGCCCAGGGCGATCATCGTCTTCATGGGCCTGCTGTGCGCCTGGGAAATCACCAAGCGCCTCGTGCTCGGGTCCCGAGGCGCGGCGGGCGGTGAAGCGGCGGCCGGCGCCCAGGCCGAGCCGATCACGCACCGCGGCAGGCTCGCCGCGGGCATCGCGATCGTCTTCGCCTACGTGCTCACCGTTCCGTGGATCGGGTTCTTCGTCGCGACGCTGCTCTTCCTCGCGGCCTTCACCTGGTTCGGCGGGCTGCGCCGTCCCGTACTGGTGGCGATTACCAGCGTCGCCGGCAGTCTCGTGCTGGTGGTGATGTTCATGCGCGTGGCCTACATCTCGCTGCCGCTGGGCGAAGGCCCCTTCAAGGCGCTCTCGATCGCGCTCCTCGCCGCCATCGGCGTGACCTGAGGCAAGGCTCCCTTGGAAATCCTCAACCACCTCGCGCTCGGCTTCGGCATCGTCTTCACGCCGGTCAACTTCGCCGTCCTCGTGGTGGGGCTCGTGCTCGGCATGCTGGTCGCGGTGCTGCCCGGCCTCACGCTCGTGATGGGCGTGGTGCTGGCGTTGCCCTTCACCTACAAGATGGGCGTGGGCCCGGCGCTGATCCTCCTCACGGCGATGTACGTCTCCGGCACCTATGGCGGCGCCATCACCTCGATCCTCTTTCGCATTCCCGGCGAGCCCATGGATGGTGGATTCGATCTACGGCGCCGAGCGATTCGCCTTCGGCCAGCCCTTCCTGCTGGACGGCATCGAGTTCCTGCTGGTGATGGTGGGCGCCTACGGCATCGGGGAAGTGCTCACGCGCATGAGCACGGGGTTCGCGAGCGAGGGCGGCGAGGCGGCCGCGGCCCCGGGGCGATTCCGCACGGCGTTCCCGCGCCTGTCGCAGGTGCTCGGGATGAAGGCGACGTTCGCGCGCGGCACCGCCACCGGCATCATCGTCGGTATCGTGCCCGGCGCCGGGGCGACGGTGTCGGCGTTCGTCGCCTACGGCCTCGAGAGTCAGTACGGGAAGAACCGCGCCAACCTCGGCAAGGGCGCGCCCGAGGGCATCGTCGCCGCGAAGTCGGCCGCGACCGCTTCCGTGGGGGGCGCGCTCGTGCCGCTTCTCGCCATGGGCATTCCGGGGAGCGGCGCCACCGCGATCATCCTCGCGGCGTTTCTCCTGCACGGCATCCAGCCCGGGCCGCAGGTCTTCGTCTCCAGCCCCGACCTCGTCTACACCGTCTTCGCGACCGTCTTCCTCGGCGTGGTGGGCATGTGCATCCTCGGCTTCTTCGCGATCCGGCCGCTGTGCAAGGTGCTCGACGCGCCCGAGGCCATGGTCTCGGCGTTCGTGGTCGTCTTCTGCTTCGTGGGCGCCTTTGCCGCGCGCAACAACCTCTCCGACCTGTACGTGATCGCCGCCTTCGGCGTGCTGGGGTTCCTTTTCGAGCGCCACGGATTCCCCATCGCACCGCTCGTCCTCGGTACCATCCTGGGGCCGCTGGCGGAAACCAATTTCATGACGACCATGGTGAGCTTCGACAACGACTGGACGGTTTTCTTCACCCGGCCCATCAGCGGCGCGATTCTCGCGCTGGCCGCGGCGGGCCTCGCCTGGCCGCTGGCCAAGGCCGCGCTCGAACGCGTTCGCGCCGCAAGGAGCTCCCGTGCCGGGCCCGGCTGACGCGGCGAGCCGGTCGCCTGCGGCCGGGGCCGTGGCGGATCTCGTCGCGCGCGCCCGCGCGGCGCAGGCGATCGCCGACGGCTACGACCAGGCGCGCATCGACGAGCTGGTCGCGGCGGCGGCCTGGGCCATCCTCGAACCGGGCCGCAACCGCGCGCTCTCCGAGCTCGCCGTGGCCGACACCGGCATCGGCGACGTCGAGGACAAGGTGCGCAAGAACCACCGCAAGACGCTCGGCCTGCTGCGTGACCTGCACGGCATGAAGACGGTGGGCGTCGTGGGCGAGGACGCCGCCAGGGGCCTCGTGGAGATCGCGCGCCCCGTGGGCGTGGTCTGCGCGGTCACGCCGTCGACCAACCCGGCCGCGACGCCGGCCAACAAGATCCTCAATGCGCTCAAGGCGCGCAACGCCGTGATCGTCGCACCTTCGCCCAAGGGCGCCTCCACCTGCGCGCGGCTCATCGGCTACGTGCACGCCGAGTTCGACCGCATCGGCGCGCCGCGCGACCTCGTGCAGATGCTTCCCGCGCCGATCACCAAGGACGCGACCGCCGAGCTCATGCGCCGCTGTGACCTGGTCGTCGCCACGGGCTCCCAGGCCAACGTGCGCGCGGCCTACGCGAGCGGCACGCCGGCCTTCGGCGTGGGCGCGGGCAACGTCGCGGCCATCGTCGACGAGACCGCGGACCTCGAATCCGCCGCGGCGAAGATCGTGCTCTCCAAGTGCTTCGACAATGCCACGAGCTGCTCCTCGGAGAACAGCCTGGTCGTGCTGGAGGCGGTTGCCGATGCGATGCTCGCGGCACTTGCGCGCAAGGGCTGCGTGCGCCTCGCTGGCGAGGACCGCGCGCGGCTTCGGCAAGCGATGTGGCCCGACGGGAAGCTTTCGGCGAAGGTCATCGGGCAGTCCGCCGCGGCGATCGCGAATCTCGCGGGCCTGGCCGATCCCGCCGCGCGGGACGCGAGGGTGCTCCTCGTGGACGCCGAAGGCATCGGCCCGGACGACCCCTTCTCCGGCGAGAAGCTCTCTCCCGTGCTCACGGTCTACCGCGCGCGCGATTTCGCCGCGGCGAAGGACATCGTGCGGCGCATCTACGCCTTCCAGGGCGCCGGGCACTCGGTATCGCTGCACAGCACGGACGCCGGGCGCGCCCTCGATCTCGGTCTCACCCTGCCCGTGGCGCGCGTGATCGTGAACCAGGCGCACTGCATCGCCAACGGCGGCAGCTTCTCCAACGGGCTTCCCGTGTCGCTCTCCATGGGCTGCGGCACCTGGGGGCGCAACAACTTCTCCGACAACCTGAACGTGCGCCACTACATGAACGTGACGCGTGTCTCGCGCCCGCTGCCCGAGCGCGAGCCGGCCGTGGACGACTTGCTCGGCGCCTATTTCGCGCGCTGGGGGCGCTGAGATGGCGGGCGGAAGTGCGGCGACCGTCGCGGACCTGATCGAGCGCCAGGCCACCGAACGTCCCGGGTCCACGTACTTCATGGCGACCGGTACGGGTTGCACGCTTTCCTTCGGGGAGCTTTGCGAGGCCGCGCGACGCGTGCCCGCGCTCCTCGCGCGCGAGGGGCTCGCCCCCGGCGCCCATGTCTGCGTCGTCATGCCCAACGGGCTCGCGACGTTGCGCCTGCTGCTCGGCGCCATGGCCGGCGGCTACTGCGTGAACCCGGTGAACCTCCTCGCCCAGCCCGAGCAGATGCGCTACGTTCTCGACCATTCGGAATGCGCGCTCGTCTTCGCCTCTCCCGACTGGGCGCCCCGCGTGCGCGAGCTGGTCGCGGGGCTCTCGCGGCCGATCCGCGTGATCGAGACCGACCCCGATGCCGCCGTGCTGCCGGGCGAGCGCGAGGAGGACGCGTCCATCGCGCCCGCGCATCCCGGTCCCGAGGCGCTCGCGCTCCTCATGTACACCTCGGGCACCACGGGCAAGCCCAAGGGCGTGATGCTCACGCACGCGAACCTCGTGGCCAATGCGCGCGCCATCAGCGCCGAGCACGCGCTCGCGCCCGGCGACCGCGTCGCCGCCGTGCTGCCGCTCTATCACATCAACGCCTTCGCGGTGACCATGCTCGCCCCCCTCGTCCACGGCGGATCGCTTGCGATGCCGCCCAAGTTCTCCGCGGGCGGGTTCTGGGAGATGGCCACGGCTTCCGGCTGCACGTGGATCAACGTGGTGCCCACGATCGTGAGCTACCTCCTCGAGGGAGAGGCCCCGCCGCGGGAGACGCTCGCCGGCATCCGCTTCTGCCGCTCGGCCTCGGCGGCGCTCCCGCCGGAGCACCACCGCGCGTTCGAAGCGAAGTTCGGCATCGGCATCATCGAGACCATGGGGCTCACCGAGACCGTGGCGCCGGCCTTCTCCAATCCGCTCGAACCCGGCCGGCGGAAAGTGGGATCGGTCGGCCGCGCCTCGGGCTGCGAGGCACGCGTGGTCGACACAGGCGGCGCGCCGGTCGCCGACGGCGTGCCGGGCGAGATCTGCATCCGCGGCCCGCAGGTGACGCCGGGCTATTTCCGCAATGCGGAAGCGACGGCGGGCGCGTTCTTTCCCGAGGGGTGGCTGCGCACGGGCGACATCGGCGTGCGCGACGCCGACGGGTTCTTCTTCATCACCGGGCGCATCAAGGAACTCATCATCAAGGGTGGCGAGAACATCGCGCCGCGCGAGATCGACGAGGTGCTGCTGCGCCATCCCGCGGTGCTCGACGCCGCGGCCGTGGGGATTCCCGACCGGCACTACGGGCAGGAGATCGCCGCCTGCGTGGTGCGCCGCGACGGCAAGTCCTGCGGCGAGGAAGAGCTGCGCGCCTTCTGCACCGAGCACCTCGGGCGCTACAAGACACCGAAGGCGATCCACTTCGTCACGGAACTGCCGCGCGGGCCTTCGGGCAAGGTGCAGCGCATGAAGCTCCTCGACATCCTGCCGGGCGCGGCGTGAGGCGGAGGCGATCCCGATGACGGCGGCAGGACACGTCCTCACGCTCAACGCCGGATCCTCGTCGATCAAGTTCGCGCTTTTCGATTGTGCGCAAGGAGTCGCGCGGCAGCGCCTGGCAGGGCTCGCCGACGGCCTCGGCGCGAGCGCGCGCTTCCGGGTGCGCGATGCCCAGGGTCGCGCCGTGACCGACGGTGCGCTCGCGGGAAAGGGTGGCGCCGCACCCACGCACACGGATGCGCTCGCCGCGATCCTCGCCGCCTTGGACGAGCACGCCGCGGACGCGCCCTTGGCCGTGGTGGGCCACCGCATCGTGCACGGCGGCACCGGTTTCGACCATCCGGTCCTCGTCGACGAGGCGGTGCTCGCGGCGATCGCCGCACTCGAGCCCCTGGCGCCGCTGCACCAGCCGCACAACCGCGCCGGGGTTCTCGCCGCCATGGCCGCGTTTCCGGGCGTGCCGCAGGTGGCGTGCTTCGATGCCGCCTTCCACCGCGCGCAGCCGGATTTGAACCAGCGCTTCGCGATTCCGCGCGCGCTCCACGACGAGGGCGTGCGGCGCTACGGCTTCCACGGGCTTTGCTTCGAATCGATCTGCGCGCGACTTGCGCGGGGGGAGGGGGGCGTGCGCGGGCGGACGGTCGTAGCCCACCTGGGCAACGGTGTCTCGATGTGCGCGATCCGCGACGGGCGCTCGGTCGCGACCACCATGAGCTTCTCGCCGCTCGACGGCATGCCCATGGGCACGCGCTGCGGGCGCCTGGACGCGGCGGTCGTGCTCTACCTCCTCGAAAAGAAGGCGATGGATCCGGCGGCGATCGCGAAGCTCCTCTACCGCGAAAGCGGATTGAAGGGCCTGTCCGGGATTTCCGCCGACATGCGCAGCCTCGAGGCGTCCCCGGATGCCGCCGCGCGCGAGGCGATCGACTACTTCGTGGAACACGCCTGCCGGGAGATCGCCGCGATGGGCGCGTCCATGGACGGGTTCGAGCGCCTCGTCTTCACCGGGGGAATCGGCGAGAACGGCGTGGAGATCCGCGCGCGCATTGCCACCCGCCTAGCGTGGACGGGCCTCGCGCTCGATGCGGCCGCCAATGCGAAGGGAGCGGGGACGATCTCCACGAGGGCGAGCGCCGTCGAAGCGCGCGTCATGCACGCCGACGAGGAAGGGGTGATCGCCCGCCACGCGGCACGGGTGGCCGGCATCGCGCGACTGAGGGGATCGCGCTGCGCGACCGAGTCGCGAACAGCCGGCCGCGCCCGCTCAGGCGGTGACGGGAACCTCGAGCCACGCCCCCAGCGATTCGGCGGTGGCGTGCGCGTTGGCGATGCAATCGCCTACCGAAACGCCGCCGCGATAGTTGGCGCAGAACTTCAGGCCAGGAATGTCCTGCTCGGCCTGCGCGAGCTTCGCGATGCGGCCGAGGTGACCGGGGCCGTACTGCGGAATCGCGCGCGGCCAGCGCGTGACGGCGTTCCAGAGCGCAGGGGCGCGGACTCCCAGCAGCGAGCGGTGTTCGGCCTCGACCTTCGCGACGATCGCCTCGTCGCCGGCAAGCGCGAGCTCGGGATTGCGCCGCCCGCCCAGGAAGCTGGTGAGGAGCACCTGCCCGTCGGGCGCGCGCCCCGGGAACATGGAGCTGGAAAAGAGAGTGCCCAGCACCGCACGGTGCTCGACCCGCGGCGCGAGGAAACCGAAGCCGTCCAGCGGGTGCGTCACGTCCTCGCGCCGGTAGGCGGTCGCGACCGACAGCACCGCGGGGTACTCGATCTCCTGCAGCGCGAGTGTTGCCTCGGGCACGAGGGGATAGGCCAGGCGCGCGGCTTCGCCCGCGGGCACGGCGAGCACGACGGCCCTCGCATGTCGGGTGAGGGTCTCGCCGTCCTTGTCGAAGACCACCACGAACGAGCCGTCCGACAGGCGCGAGACGGAGACGACCCTCGCCTCGAGCGTGACGCGGCCGACGGCGCGCGCGAGCGCGTCGGTGAGCGTCTGCATGCCTCCGCGAAACGAGAAGCTCTTGGCGGTGTTCTTCGCGGTCTCGGCGCGCTTGCGTCGCTCCCGGGCGCCGAGGATGGCGCCCACGATGAGGCTGCCGTAGCGCTGCTCGAGCGCGTGCAGCTTCGGAAACGCGGCGGGAACGGAGAGCCGCTCCGGATCGCCCGCGTAGATGCCGGCGACGAAGGGTTCGATCGCATAGTCGAGGAACTCGCGGCCCAGGCGGCGGCGCACGAAATGCGCGATGGTTTCCTCCTCGTCCGCGGGCTGGCGCCGGATGAACGGCTCGAGCGCGAGTCGCGCCTTGGCGAGCGGCGAGAAGAGCGGTGTCGCGAGGAACGCGCCCGGCGACATGGGCAGCGCCACGGGGCGGCCGCCCTTCACCACGAAGCGCGTGTCGGCGACCTGGCTCGCGGGCAGGCGCTCGGCGGCGACCCCCGCGGCCTCGATCAGCTCGCCGATGCGCGGCGTCGTGTCGAGCGCGCTGTTGGGGCCGGTCTCGTAGAGCGCGCCCTCGTGCTCGATGGTGCCGATCACGCCGCCGGGCCGCGCGCCGGAGTCGAGGACCTCGACCGAAAGCCCGCGCCGCGTGAGGCCGAAGGCGGTGGAAAGGCCCGAGATGCCGGCGCCCACGACGAGCACGTCGAGGGCGGCAGGGGAGGTGTCCATGGGATTGCGCTCGCGTTGCATGTTTCCGATCCAACCTTTTTAAGCCATTGGCGGTTCTTGCCGTTGATTCGCGTCAAGCGCCCCGGGGCAGCGCGGGGCGGCATAATGGCACCATGGTCCCATTGGAGAGGCTCTTTCCCGGTTTTCGCGCCGTGGATCTCGATGCCGGGGGAGTCAGGGTCCACGCCGTCACGGGCGGCTCCGGCCCCCCACTCCTGCTCCTGCACGGCTATCCCCAGACCCACGCCCTGTGGCACAAGGTCGCGCCCCGGCTCGCGAAGCGCTTCACCGTCGTGGCCGCGGACCTGCGAGGCTACGGCCAATCGGGAAAGCCCGCCACCGACGCCCGTCACGCACCGTACTCCAAGCGGGAGATGGCGAAGGACCCCGTGGCGGCCATGGGGGCGCTCGGGCACGAGCGGTTCTTCCTCGCGGGCCACGACCGCGGCGGGCGCGTGGCGCATCGCCTTGCCGTCGATCACCCCGGCGCGGTGGAGAAACTCGCCGTGCTGGACATCTCGCCCACGCTCGCGATGTACGAGCGCACGGACCTCGCGTTCGCGCGCGCCTACTGGCACTGGTTCTTCCTCATCCAGGAGGCTCCCGTTCCCGAGACGCTGATCGGCGCCGACCCGAAGTTCTTCCTGCGCGCGAAGATGCGCGGGCGCAGCGCCGGCGACGATCCCTTCGACCCGCTCGTCTGGGCCGAGTACGAGCGCGCGTTCACGCCGGAGGTGATCCACGCGAGCTGCGAGGACTACCGTGCCGCGGCCACGATCGACCTCGAGCACGACCGCGCCGACCGCGAGGCCGGCCGCCGCATCGAGTGCCCCCTCCTCGCGCTCTGGGGCGCGCACGGCGTGGTGGAGCGCTGCTTCACCCCGCTCGCCGACTGGCGCGCCGTGGCCCGCGACGTGCGCGGCCGCGCGCTCCCCGCCGGACATTACCTGCCCGAGGAAGTGCCCGACCTCGTGGCCGACGAATTCGAATCGTTCTTCGGAGGCTAGCCGGACCATGAAGACCTACCGCATCGCGACCATCCCCGGCGACGGGATCGGCACGGAAGTCGTGCCCGAGGGCATCCGCGTGCTCGAAGCCGCGGGACGCAAGTTCGGCATCGGCTTCACCTGGGACGAGAAGCCGTGGAGCTGCGCGTACCACGCGAAGCACGGGCGGATGATGCCCGAGGACGGCCTCGCGCAGATCCGCGGCCACGATGCGATCTTCCTCGGCGCCGTGGGATTCCCGGGCGTGCCGGACCACGTCTCGCTCTGGGGCCTGCTCGTGCCCATCCGCCGCGAGTTCCGGCAGTACGTGAACCTGAGGCCGGTGCGGCTCATGCCGGGAGTCACGAGCCCGCTCGCGGGTCGCAAGCCCGGGGACATCGACTTCTGGGTGGTGCGCGAGAACAACGAGGGCGAGTACTCCTCCATGGGCGGGCGCATGTACGGCGGCACCGAAGACGAATTCGTCACGCAGCTCTCGGTGTTCTCCAAGCGCGGCACGGACCGGATCCTGCGCTACGCCTTCGAGCTCGCGAAGACGCGCAAGAAGAAGCACGTGACCTCGGCCACCAAGTCCAACGGCATCGCGATCACCATGCCCTACTGGGACGAGCGCTTCCGCGCGATCTCGGCCGAGTATCCGGAGGTGAAGACGTCGCAATACCACATCGACATCCTCACCGCGCACTTCGTGCAGCACCCCGACTGGTTCGACGTGGTGGTGGGCTCCAACCTCTTCGGCGACATCCTCTCCGACCTGGGGCCGGCCTGCACCGGCACCATCGGCATCGCGCCGGGCGGCAACATCAATCCCGAGCGCGAGTACCCGTCGATGTTCGAGCCGGTGCACGGCAGCGCGCCCGACATCGCGGGCAAGGGCATCGCCAATCCCATCGGCCAGATCTGGTCGGGGGCGATGATGCTCGAGCACCTCGGCCACCGGGATGCCGCGGACGCCATCATCGGCGCGATCGAGCGGGTGCTCGCCGGCGGGCCGCGCACGCGCGACCTGGGCGGCACGGCGAACACCGTCGAAGTGGGCAAGGCGATAGCGGCGGCGCTCTAGCCCGGCGCAGTGGCATCGCCGGCCGGAAGCCGGTATACAGGCAGCACAACAAGCCAGGGGGGCGCCGGCGGTGCTGCCGGTGACACGAGCGCATGAAGCTAGCCATCGGGAACTCCAGGGACTTCTGGTCCGGCGTCATGTTCGCGGCTGCCGGAAGCCTGTTCACCGGCATCGCTGTCACCTACAAGCTCGGAACGGCGGCGCGCATGGGACCGGGGTACTTCCCCTTCTACCTCGGCCTGCTGCTCACGGTGCTCGGGATCGCGATCGCGGTCGTCTCGCTGAAGGGAGAGGGCCCCAGCGGCGACACGTTCCACTGGGCACCGCTTTTCTGGGTCCTCGCATCGATCGCGCTCTTCGGAGTGATGCTCAAGCTGACGGGCGTGCTGTTCGCGGGGATGGCGCTCGTGATCGGCTCGAGCCTGGGCAGCGGCGAGTTCAAGCTGCGGGAAGTGCTGTGGCTCGCCCTCGGGCTGACCGTCTTTTGCGCGGCGGTGTTCGTCGGGGGGCTCAAGCTGCCGATCCCGATGTGCCCGGGCTTCGAAGCGTTCGAGCAATTCCGGCTCTGCAGGATCTGAAGCAGCCATGGAGCTCTTCGGCAATCTCGGCCTCGGGTTCTCCGTCGCGCTCGCCGGCACCAACATCCTCTACTGCCTTGTCGGCGTGATCCTGGGCACGCTGATCGGCGTGCTGCCGGGCATCGGGCCGGTTGCCACGATCGCGATGCTCCTGCCCGCGACCTTCGTGCTGCCGCCGGTATCGGCGCTCATCATGCTCGCGGGCATCTACTACGGCGCCCAGTACGGCGGCTCGACGACCGCCATCCTGGTGAATCTTCCGGGCGAGGTGTCCTCGGTGGTCACCTGCCTGGACGGCTACCAGATGGCGCGCCAGGGCAACGCCGGAAAGGCGCTGGCGATCGCCGCGCTCGGTTCCTTTTTCGCGGGCTCGGTCGCGACCTTCCTCATCGCCGCCTTCGCGCCGCCGCTGGCCGAGCTCGCCCTCAAGTTCGGCCCGGCCGACTATTTCTCGCTGATGGTGCTGGGGCTCATCGCCGCCGTGGTGCTCGCGCACGGCTCGCTCATCAAGGCGGTTGCGATGATCGTGCTGGGGCTGCTCATCGGCCTGATCGGCACGGATGTCAACTCCGGCGTCGCCCGCTACACCTTCGGCATGCCGGAATTGATCGACGGCGTGGGAATCGGCCCGATTGCCATGGGCGTGTTCGGCTTCGGCGAGATCATCCGCAACCTCGACGCGGGCGGCACGAAGCGCGAGATCTTCACCAGGCGCGTGACGGGTCTCATGCCCACCTGGTCCGACGTGAAGCAGGCCACGCCCGCGATCATCCGCGGAACGATGCTGGGCTCTTTCCTGGGCATCCTGCCCGGCGGCGGCCCCGTCCTCGGCTCGTTCTCCGCCTACACGCTGGAAAAGAAGCTCTCGAAGGATCCGTCCCGGTTCGGCAAGGGCGCGATCGAGGGCGTGGCCGCACCGGAATCGGCCAACAACGCCGCGGCGCAGACCTCCTTCATCCCGCTCCTCACCCTGGGCATCCCGTCGAACCCGGTGATGGCGCTCATGATCGGCGCGATGATCATCCACGGCATCCAGCCGGGCCCGCAGATCATGACGGCCAATCCCGAGCTCTTCTGGGGGATGATCGCGAGCATGTGGGTGGGCAACCTCCTGCTCGTGGTGCTGAACCTCCCCATGATCGGAATCTGGGTGAAGCTCCTCACGGTGCCCTACCGGTTTCTCTATCCCGCGATCCTCATCTTCTGCTGCATCGGCGTGTACTCGATCAGCAACGCGTGGATGGACGTGCTCCTCGCCGCCGGGTTCGGCTTCGTGGGCTATCTCTTCGGCAAGCTCGACTGCGAGGCGGCGCCGCTGCTGCTGGGCTTCGTGCTCGGGCCGATGATGGAGGAGAACCTGCGGCGCGCGCTGCTGCTCTCGCGCGGCGACCCGGCCGTGTTCGTGACGCGACCGATCAGCGCCACGCTGCTGGTGCTCTCGGTGGCGCTCGTCGCGATCGTGCTCGCGCCCGCCGTGCGCAGGAAGCGCGAGGAAGCCTTCGTCGAGGAGAGCTAGGCGGGCAACAGGGCCGCAACACCGGCGAGGTCGTCCGCGGCCCCGTCCGGCGGCGAGCCCAGGCGCTCCACGGGCGCCTTGCCGCGGTTCACCCAGAAGGCGCTGAAGCCGAAGGATTTCGCCCCCGCGGCATCCCAGCCGTTGGAGGACACGAAACCTATGGAGCCCGCGGCGAGCTCGAGCCTTGCGGTCACGATGGCGTAGACGCGCGGGTCCGGCTTGAAGACGCCCGCCTCGTGCACGCTGAAGACGCGCTCGCCGAAGAAGACGCGCAGCTCGTTGTGGTCGACCACGGCGTCGAGCATGTCGGGGTGCCCGTTGGAGAGGATCGCGAGCGGCCGTCGCTCGCCCAGCCGCGCGAGCGCGCCGCGCACCTCCGGAAAGAGGCCGAGCGTGCGGTAGGCGGCCATGAGCGCGGTGCGCGCCTCCCCGGTCGCGGCGAGCTGGAGCGACTCCAGCGCCCAGTCGAGCGCTTCCGCGGTGACGGCATTGAAATCGTCGTAGCGGCCCATGAGGCTTCGCTGCCAGGTGTACTCGAGCTGCTTCGTGCGCCACGCCTGGGAGAGGGCCGCGCCCTTTCCGGGGTGGAGCGAGTCGGCCAGGCGCGTCACGGAATGCACGTCGAAGAGCGTTCCGTAGGCGTCGAAGACCAGGGCTTTCGGATCCTGCATGGCGGTTCCTCCTCGCGGCGAGAATACGCCCCGCGCGGCGACGGTGCTACCATCGTGGCTGCAGGCAAACCGCACCCGACCCGTCCATGTTCACCTGGGATTTCCCGTACCCTTCGCAGCGCATGCCGTTGCTCGCGAAGAACATCGTCGCGACGTCGCAACCGCTGGCCGCCCAGGCGGGGCTCCAGGCGCTCGCGAAAGGCGGCAACGCGGTCGACGCGGCGCTCGCTGCGGCGATCACGCTCACCGTCGTGGAGCCCACCTCGAACGGCATCGGCTCCGACGCCTTCGCAATACTCTGGGACGGCGAGAAGCTCGTGGGGCTCAACGCCTCGGGGCGCGCACCGGCCAAGTGGACGCCGGCCCGCTTCAAGGGTGCGAACGCGATGCCGGTGCAGGGCTGGGATTCCGTCACGGTGCCGGGCTGCGTCTCGGCCTGGGTGGCGCTCTCACAGCGCTACGGCAAGCTCGCCTTCGCCGATCTCTTCCAGGCGGCCATCCGCTACGCGCGCGACGGCTTCATGGTCTCGCCGATCACCTCCCTCAGCTGGGCGCGGCAGGCGCCGAGCTTCCGGGGCTTCTCGGAATTCGCGTGGACATTCCTGCCCAAGGATCGCGCGCCGCGCCCCGGCGAGCGCTTCTACTGCCCGCAGCAGGCCGAGACGCTCGAGGAGATCGCCGCCACGAAGGGCGAGAGCTTCTACCGCGGCAAGCTCGCCGAGCGGATCACGCTCGCCTCCCAGGCCGACGAGGGCGCGCACACGCTCGCCGACTTCTCCTCGCACCGCTGCGACTGGGTCGAGCCGATCTCGATCGAGTACCGCGGCTACCGGCTGCACGAGATGCCGCCCAACGGGCAGGGCATCGTCGCCCTCATGGCGCTGGGGATGCTCAGGCACTTCGACCTCGCGGCACTTCCCGCGGACGGGGCCGACAGCCTGCACCTGCAGATCGAGGCGATGAAGCTGGCTTTCGCCGACGCGTACCGTTTCGTCGCCGATCCGGCCACGATGGAGTTCGACGCGGAGAAGCTCCTCGCCGACGATTACCTGGAGCAGCGCTCCCGCGCGATCGACAGGAAGCGCGCATCCGACCCGCCGCCCGGGGACCCGCGCGAAGGCGGCACGGTCTACCTCACCACGGCGGACGCGAACGGGATGATGGTGTCCTTCATCCAGTCGAACTACATGGGGTTCGGCTCCGGCATGGTGGTGTCGGGCACCGGCATTTCCATGCAGAACCGCGGCGCGGGGTTTTCGCTCAAGCCCGGGCACCCCAACCTCGTGGGCCCGGGCAAGCGCCCGTTCCAGACCATCATCCCCGGCTTCCTCACCAAGGACGGCAAGCCGGTGATGAGCTTCGGGGTGATGGGCGGGCAGATGCAGCCCCAGGGCCACGCGCAGATGGTCACGCGCATCGTGGACTACCACCAGAATCCGCAGTCCGCGAGCGACGGGCCGCGCTGGATCGTGAACAACGACTTCAGCGTGAGCTTCGAGTCGGCGGGCCTCGCCCCCGGCGTGCTGGACGACCTCAAGGGCCGCGGGCACCGCATCGTGGACCCGGAGGCCGCCCAGTTCGGCTTCGGCGGCGCGCAGCTCATCTGGCGCCTGGACGACGGCTACTGCGCCGGGTCGGATCACCGCAAGGACGGTGGGGCCGTCGGCTTCTAGAAAACAGGGGTTTCCGGAAAATGGGGAACGTCCCCATTTTGAACAGGAGACGCTCCCCTGTTTCGCCGGTCAGTCGTCGGCGGGTTTGGAGGGTGCGGACTGCGCCGCGGCGCCGCCGCCGTGGCCCGCGGGTGTTCCCCGGGCAAACCACGCGGAAGCCCTGCGGCCCCAGGCGTCGAGGTAGGTGTAGAGGACGGGGACCACCACCAGGGTCAGCAGCGTCGAGGTGATGAGCCCGCCGATCACCGCGCGCCCCATGGGCGAATTCTGCTCGCCGCCGTCGGCCGAGCCGATCGCCAGCGGCAGCATCCCGAAGATCATCGCCATCGTCGTCATGAGGATCGGGCGCAGCCGCACCTGTCCCGCGGCGAGGATCGCGTCGTGGCGCGACTTGCCCTCGCGAATCCCCTGGTTCGTGAAGTCCACGAGCAGGATCGCGTTTTTCGTCACCAGCCCCATCAGCATGATGACCCCGATGACCGAGAACATGTTGAGCGTGCTGCCGGTGATGAGGAGTGCCAGGAACACGCCGATGAGCGTGAAGGGGAGCGAGGCCATGATCGCGAGCGGCTGCAGGAAGCTGCCGAACTGGGACGCGAGGATGATGTAGATGAAGATCACCGCCATCCCGATGGCCGCGACCGCCGCCGTGAAGGACTCCTGCATCTCCTGCGTCTGGCCGGCGACGTCGAATCGGTAGCCCGGCGGCAGCTCGATGGTCTTGAGCATTTCCTGCACCTCGCTGCCCACGTCGCCCGAGGGCCGGCCCTCGACGTTCGCGTAGATGCCCACGCGCCGCTGCAGGGCCTGGCGCTTGATGATCTGCGGGCTGGTGGAATTCTGGAACTCGACGACCTGGCGCAGCGGGATCAGGACCGGCGAGCCGTCCGCCCCGAGCCTGTTGCTCGCGATGTGCAGTTCCCCCAGGTCGGCGGTGATGCGCCGGCCCGACTTCGGCAACTGCACGTTGACCTCGTAGTTCTGCCCGTCGGGGGCGAGCCAGTGGCCGATCACGTCCCCGGCCACGAGCGGGCGCACCGCGGCGCCGATCTGCGACACGGTGAGGCCCAGGTCGCTCGCGAGCTCGTTGTTCACCTTGATGGTGATCGCCGGGTTCTGCGCCTTGAGGCTGCTTTCGAGGTCCACGATGCCCTTGATCCGGCCGATCTTCGCCATCACCTCATCGGTCACCCGCTCGAGCCCGTCGTTGGAAGGCCCGAGGAGGTTGATCCAGATCGGCCGGTTCCAGCCCACGGCGAGCTCGATGCCGGGAATCGCGCGGATCTGGTCGCGGACCTTCGCCTCGAAGGCCTTGATGGTGAGGTTCGGGCGCTCCTTGCGGTCCACGAGGCCGACGTGGACGCGCGCCACGTTGCGTCCTTCGCCGGTGCCGACGTTGGCGTTCATCACCCGGACCTCGGGATACTGGCGAAGGATCGCCTCGACCTGGCGCGTCTTCGCGTCGGTGTACTCGAGACTCGAGCCCACGGGCGTGGTGAGCCGGAAGGAAGTGCGTCCCTCGTCCGACTCCGGAAAGAACTCGGTGCCCACGAGCGGCAGCACGAGGAAGCTCGAGGCGAATACCGCCACGGCGATCCCGAGCAACTTCTTGCGGTTGGCGAGGGCCCATTCGAGCAGCTCCCCGTAACGATGATGGGCCCATTCCACCCCGCTCTCGATGCGGGCCATCATGCGCCCCAGCCAGGGCACGTACTTGAAGCGCGTCTCGGGCGGGTCGCGCCAGATGGCCGAGAGCATCGGGTCGAGCGTGAAGCTCACGAAGAGCGAGACGAGCACCGCCACCGCGACCGTGACGCCGAACTGGAAGAAGACCCTGCCGATGATCCCCGACATGAACGCGATGGGGATGAAGACCGCGACGATCGCGAAGGTCGTGGCCATCACCGCGAGCCCGATCTCGTCGGTGCCTTCCCGCGCGGCGCGGTAGTGGTCCTTGCCCATCCCGAGGTGGCGCACGATGTTCTCGCGCACCACGATCGCGTCGTCGATCAGCAGTCCTATGCAGAGCGACAGCGCCATCAGGGTGAGGAAGTTGAGCGTGAACCCGAAGAGATACACCGCGACGAAAGTGGCGATCACGGAGATGGGAAGGGTGAGCCCCGTGATGACCGTGCTGCGCCACGAATGCAGGAAGAGGAAGACGACGAAGACGGTGAGGAGCGCGCCCTCCAGGATCGTCGTCTTCACGCCGTCCAGCGCCTTCTCGATGAAGTCCACGTCGGCGTAGACGAGCTTCAGCTCCACGTCGGGAGGCAGCTCCTTGCGCAGATCGGCCGCCGTCGCCTTGGCGCCCCTGCCCACCTCGACGATGTTGGCGTCCTGCACCTTCAGGACCTCGATCGACAGGCCCGGCCGGCCGCCGATGCGCGAGAGCGAATCGGCCTCGCGCTCTCCGTCGACCACGTCCGCGACCTGGTCGAGGTACACGGGGCCCTTGGCGCGGCGCGCGACGATGATCTTGCCGAAGCCCGCCGGCTCCTTGATCAGGCCCTCGATCCGCACCAGCTGCTCGGTGGGGCCGTGGACGATCTTCCCGGCGGGCACGTCCAGGTTGGCGGAGCGAATGGCGGCGATGATCTCGTCCACGCCCACCGCCTGGGAAAGCATCTGCCCGGGACGCAGGTTCACCAGCACCTGGCGGTTCACGGCTCCGGAAACCCGCACCTGCCCGACGCCGGGCACGTTCTGGAATCGCTTGACGATCACCTGGTCGGTGAGCGTGGAAAGCTCGCGCAGGCTCCTCGTCGGAGAGGTGACGGACAGCGAGACCACGGGCTCGGCATTGTCGAAGTCGCCGCGCAGCACCAGGGCGTCCCTCGCCTCGCGCGGGAAGCCGGGGCGGATCAGCGCGATCTTGTCGCGCACGTCCTGCACCGCGCGTTCCATGTTCGTGTCGAGCCGGAACTCGATGTAGGTTTCGCTGCGGCCCTCGAAGGAATTGGAGCGGATGATCTTCACGCCGTTGACGGTGTTCACCACCTCCTCGACCGGCTTGGTGATGTCGTTCTCGACGGCCTCGGGCGCGGCCCCCGGATACTGGATCTGGATGAAGATGAAGGGGATGCTGATGTCGGGCATGCGCTCCACGCGCAGCTTGTTGTAGGAGAAGAGCCCGAGCACGCAAAGTGCGACCATGACCATGGTGGCGAACACCGGCTGGTTGATGCTGGTTCGGGTGATCCACATGGCGCGGGCCTACCCGGCCTTCGGCTCGGCGGCCGGTTTCAGCACGGCCGGCACGCCCGCCTTGAGCCCGGAGACACGGGCGCTCACCACCGTGAGTCCCTTCTCGAGCCCACCCGTGACTTCCACCAGCCCCTGGCGCTCCTCGACGAACCCGAGCTTCACCGGGCGGCGCGCGATCTTCCCGCCCTCGAGGGTGAACACGAAGTCCTGGCCCGCTTCCTTGCGGACGGCGGTGGCGGGGATCACGGTCGCCGCCGCGGTGCGATCGAGGACGATGCGGCCCTTGGCGAACATGCCGCCCTTGAGCGCCCGGTCGCGGTTGGCCACCGAGATGTAGACCGTGATCGAGCGCGACCCCGGCTCCGCGGTCGGGTTGATCCGCTCCACGCGACCTTCGAACTCGCGGCCGTCGAACCCGTCCACGCGGAACGTCGCCGCCTGTCCGGCGCGGATCGAGGGGATCTCGGAAGCCGGCGCGGGCGCCTCGATTTCCATGCGCTCGAGATCCACGAGCGCGAAGAGCGGGCTGTCGATTCCGACCTTCTCGCCGCGATGGGCCATCCGGCGCGCGACGATGCCCGCAAAGGGCGCGCGCACGGCCGCGTCCTCCATGGCCCGGCGCGCGATCATGACCTGCGCCTCCTCGGATCGGACCGAGGCCTGGCTCCCCTCGTACGTGCTCTGCGTCGTGTCGTACGCGATCTGCGAGATGAACTTCTGGCGCAGGAGCTTCAGGTTGTTCTCGCGGTTCTTCTCCGCGATGTCGAGCCTCGCCTTGGCCTCCTCGAGGGCCGCGACGCGGGCGTCGAGTCGCGACTGGAGGTCGGCGGTGTCGATCTGCGCCAGGAGCGCTCCCGCGGCCACCGCCTCTCCCTCGCGCACCAGCACGCGGTTCAGTTCGCCCGGCACCTTCGAGCGGACGGTCGTCTGCACCAGCGGCGCGAGCGAACCGGAAAAGGCGATCGAGCGCTCCAGCTCGCGGACTTCCACGGTCGCGACGTCGGCGGGCGTGAACTGCAGCGTGACGGGCGCGTCGGGCTTCTTGCCGTCGCCCTTGCTCGCCTGCGTGGCGCGGTAGCCCACGAGGGAGCCGACGACCGCGACCACGGCGAGCGCGGCGACGGCGGGCTTCAGGTAGCGCCGGCGCGGGCCATCCGCGGAGGCGTCGAGGGAAGACTTGCGCTTGAAGAGGGGCATGGGCGGATTCCGGGTGGCTGTGCGAGGTCCCTGGTGGGGACCGCGCCGATGCTCCATTGGATGCCGGAGCCGGTCGCCGCGGATTCATCCGGCGGCAGGAATAAGGCAGGGCAGTGGGGAGGGATTATAGGCCCGAGTCCCCGGGAGGGGCGGTCAGCGACTTCCACCCCCATCCATCGCGGCGGGGTCCGGAGCCTCGACGCCCGTCCGGCGCGGAATGCGCCGCCAGTCCCAGCAGGACGCCGCTTGCGCGAGCATCGGCGCCGCGGCGTCGCCTTCGACGCCCGGCTGGCCGAGAAAGGCGAGTGCCGCGAGAATCCAGGCCGGGCCGTGGGCGGTGTCGATCGCCGGGGCGAGCGTTTGCTTGGAGAGCTTCTCGCCGGCGCGGGTCGCCACGGGGACGTGCAGGTAGCGCGGCGTGGGCAGATCCAGCGCGCGCTGCAGCGCGACCTGGCGCGGCGTGGAGCCGAGGAGATCGGCGCCGCGCACCACGTCCGTCACGCCCAGGTCCGCGTCGTCGATGACCACGGCGAGCTGGTAGGCGAAGAGCCCGTCGCGCCGGAGGAGGACGAAGTCGCCGATGTCGTCCGCGAGCTGCTGCGCGACGCGGCCCTGCACGCGGTCCTCGAAGGCCACCGTCTCGTCGCGAACCCGGAAGCGCTCCGCGCCGGATTCGGTGGCGGGCACCGCTGCGTCGCGGCAGGTGCCGGGATAGACGATGCCATCGGCGCCGGGCAGCCCGGAGTCGGCGATCTCCCGGCGCGAACACCGGCAGCGGTAGGTGAGGCCGCGCAGCCGCAGCGCCTCGAGCGCCTGCGCGTAGCGGGCAGTGCGGTCGCGCTGGCGCACCACGGGGCCGTCCCAGGCGAGGCCGAGGGCATCGAGGGCGCGCAGGATTTCGTCCTCGGCGCCGGGCACCGTGCGGGTTGCGTCCACGTCCTCGATGCGCACGTGCCACTCGCCGCCGGCGGCGCGCGCGTCCAGCCAGCTCGCCACGGCGGCCACGAGGGAGCCGAAGTGCAACGGCCCCGTAGGCGAGGGGGCGAAACGACCTACGTATCCCGGGGTTCGCGTCATGAAAGAAGAGAAGCGGCCACGAGGGGATCCTCGAGGCGCTTCACGAACCACTTGAGCGCCTTGCCCGCCGTGGCGGGCCGCCACGCCGCCACGATCTCGCCCGAGGGGCGGCCGGCCTCGGCTTCGAGGATCGCGAGCCGTCCGGCCCAGGCCTCGCGCTCGGCGATCCAGCGCGGCAGCCAGCCCACGCCGAGGCCGGCCCCGTGGGCGGCCACCTTGGCCTCGAGCGTGGCGACGGTAAGCACGTCCTGCCCGGAGATCAGGCCCACGGTGCGTGGCGGAAGGAGCCGCGAGCTGGCGGCGACGCTGACGGCGCGGTGCCGGAGAAGCATGGCCTCGGTGACCGGGGGCGGCGCCTTCGCGAGCGGGTGGAAGGGGGCCGCCACCAGCACCATCTCGAGGCGACCGATGGGCATCGCGGCGTAGGCTCCTCCCGCGGGAGCGTCGCCCGAGGCGCCGATGGCCAAGTCGGCACGGCCCGAGGCCAGCGCGTCCCAGGTTCCGCCCAGCACCTCGTGCAGGAAGCGCAGCCGCGTGCCGCTTCCCGCCTCGTAGAACTCCGAAACGAGTCCCAGGAGCTTGTCGGCGCCGATGATCGCGCTCACCGCGATCCGCAGCTCGGACTCCCAGCCCTTCGCCACCTGCCGCACCCGGCACTCGAGGTCGGCCGCGGCCCGCAGGAGGTGGCGGCCTTCCTTCAGGAGTTCGCGGCCCGCCTCGGTCAGCTTGGCGCGGTGCCCCGTCCGGTCGAACAGCAGGACGTCGAGCGCTTCCTCCATCTGCTGCACGGAGTAAGTGATTGCTGACGGAACCCGGTGCAGCTCGTCGGCGGCGGCCGCGAAGGAGCCGCGACGGTCGATCGCGTCCAGTACTTCGAGGGCCTCCAGGGTCAATTTCATGTTCAAAAAATACGAATAATATCGTGAGAATTATTCGCTTTCTTGCAGAAAACATCAACCCTATCATTCACATAACTGTTCGATCCTGATGGCTGAAAGGAACCCCATGATGACGTTACGCCGCAGTGAAGACCGGGGACTGGCCGACCACGGCTGGCTCAAGTCCTTCCATTCCTTCTCTTTTGCCGATTACCACGATCCCGCCCACATGGGTTTCGGGGCGCTGCGGGTGATCAACGAGGACCGCGTCCAGCCGGGCATGGGCTTCGGCACCCACGGGCACCGGGACATGGAGATCGTGAGCTACGTCCTCGAGGGCGAGCTCGAGCACAAGGACAGCCTGGGCAACGGCTCCGTCATCCGCCCGGGCGACGTGCAGCGCATGAGCGCCGGCACGGGCGTGCGCCACAGCGAGTTCAACCATGCGGCCAACGAAACCACGCATTTCCTGCAGATCTGGATCGAGCCCGCCCAGCGCGGCATCGACCCCGGCTACGAGGAAAAGCACTTCGGCGCCGAGGCCAAGCGCGGGCGGCTGCGCCTCATCGCCTCGCCGGACGGCCGCGACGGCTCCGTGACCCTGCACCAGGACGCGCTCGTCTTCGCATCCCTCTTCGACGGGGCGGAAACCGCCGTCCACGCCCTCGCGACCGGCCGCCGAGCCTATGTGCACGTCGCGCGCGGCGAAATCACCGTCAACGGCCAGGCGCTTCGCGCCGGCGACGCCCTCAAGGCGAGCGGCGAGCGCGAGATCCGGCTTTCCGAAGGCAAGGGCGCGGAAGTGCTGCTCTTCGACCTCGCCTGAATTTCCCCGACCCTCCCTGACGCACCCACCCTCACACAAGGAACCACCATGAACCCCACCCTCCAGAACGCCGCGGCCGCCACCGGCCGTGTCCTCCTCGGCCTGCTCTTCGCGGTGTCCGGTTTCGGCAAGATCACCGGCTTCGCGGGCACCGCCGGCTACATGGCCTCCAAGGGCATGCCCATGGCCGAGGTGCTGCTGGTCGGCGCCATCGCCGTGGAACTGGTCGGGGGCCTCATGCTCATCGCGGGCTTCAAGGCGCGCTGGGCGGCGCTCGCCATCGCCGCCTTCCTCGTGCCGACGACGCTCATCTTCCACAACCCGCTGGGGCCGGAAGGCGCGGCGCAGATGACGCAGTTCCTGAAGAACCTCTCTATCCTGGGCGGCATGCTCGTCGTCGCGGCCTTCGGCCCCGGCGCCTGGAGCGTGGATCGCCGCCGGGAGTCGCCGTGACCGTCACTGCATCCCGCCCCGTTGAGCGCGTGATCGCCTCGAAGCCGGCTTCCGCCGGCACGCTCTCGGTGCGCCGCGCGCTACCCGAGGCCGGTCGTCGCTCCGTGGGGCCCTGGGTCTTCCTCGATCACTTCGGGCCGGCACGGATTGCCGCGGGCGACGAAGGCGTGGGGCCGCACCCGCACGCGGGCATCGAGACCGTCACCTACCTGCTCTCGGGGCGCAACGAGCACCGCGATTCGGCGGGGCACGAAGGCATCGTCACGGCGGGCGGCGCGCAGTGGATGACGGCCGGCCGCGGCATCGTGCACGCCGAAAGGCCGCTCGCGGACGACACCGGCGAAGTGACGCAGCACGGCCTGCAGCTCTGGACCTCGCTGCCACGGGCCCTGAAGATGATGCCGCCGCGCTACCGCGCGATCGACGCCGCGTCGATTCCCGTGGTGGAGCTTGCGGGCGCAACGGTGCGCGTGATCGCGGGCGAGGTCGCCGGCGCGAAAGGCCCGGCGGATACGCTCATGCCGCTCTTCCTGGCCCATGTGTCCGTGGCGCCCGGCGCTTCGGTCTCGCTCGAGGTTGCGGCCTGCCACGAAGCGGCGGCCTACGTGATCGCGGGCGAGGGCGGCTTCGGTCCCGAGGCGGGCACCCGCGCGGCCACCGGAGAGCTGGTCGTCTACGCGGATGCGGGCGACGCGATCGCCGCGAGAACTGCCGGTGAAGAGCCCCTGGAACTGCTGATCCTCGGCGGCGCTCCTGCGGAGGGCCCGCTCGTTTTCCACGGCCCCTTCGTCATGAACAGCATGGAGCAGGCGCGGGCCGCCGATGTCGCCTTCCGGTCGGGACGCATGGGCACGCTCGCACCGGCCCCGGAACCCGTGGGTGCAATTGCGAAAGGAGCAGTGCAATGACGCGCGTTCTCGTCTTCGCCGGCAGCGCCCGGCGCGATTCCCTGAACAAGAAGCTCGCACGCGCCGCCGCGCAATCCGCTCGGGAGGCGGGCGCCGAGGCGAGTTTTGTCGACCTGGACGACTACCCCATCCCGCTCTACCACGGGGACCTGGAGGCGGCTTCGGGCATGCCGGAGAACGCGCGGAAGCTGCGCGACCTGTTCATCGCCCACGATGCGCTCCTCATCGCCTCGCCGGAGAACAACGCCTCGATGACGGCGCTCCTGAAGAACACCATCGACTGGCTGTCGCGCGACCTGGGCGACGGCAAGGGCGACGCCTCGGGCCTCGCGCCGTGGCGCGGAAAGGTGGCGGGCCTCATGGCTGCCTCGCCCGGCGGGTTCGGCGGCGTCCGCGCGCTGCCGCACCTTCGACAGGTGCTTTCGACGCTGGGTGTGACGGTCCTGGGAGCCCAGGTGGCGGTGCCCAGGGCCCACGAGGCCTTCGCCGCCGACGGGTCGCTCGCCGACGAGCGCGTGGCCAGATCGGTGCGCGCGCTCGCCGAATCCGTCACGCAGGCGGCCGGCAGGCTCAAGGATCCGGATTGAACGGCGCAGGTCGCGCCCCATGTAGGAGTGGTCGCGGGCGGCTTCCGTATTGCGCCCGCCAATGGCGCGGATTGGGATTTCCGATTGGCGCGCGTGGCGCAATCGTCGGAAAATGTCGTTCAGTGCCCTACCAAGGAGGCAAACGTGGCAAAGAAGAATGCAGGCGCGGGATTCATCGACATAGGCATTCCGGAGCGCGATCGCGAGAAGATCGCCGACGGGCTTTCGCGGCTGCTCGCGGACACCTACACGCTCTATCTCAAGACCCACAACTTCCACTGGAACGTGACGGGCCCGATGTTCCAGACGCTGCACCTGATGTTCGAGACCCAGTACAACGAGCTCGCGCTCGCCGTGGACCCGATCGCCGAGCGCATCCGCGCGCTGGGCTACCCCGCGCCGGGCACCTACAAGGCCTACGCGAAGCTCTCCTCGATCCCGGAATCGGAAGGCGTCCCCGAGGCGCGCGACATGATCGCGCTGTTGGTCGAGGGCCAGGAGGCGGTGGTGAGAACCGCGCGCAAGGTGTTCCCGCTGGTGGAGAAGGCCGCCGACGAGTCGAGCGCCGACCTCCTCACGCAACGCATGCAGATCCACGAGAAGACCGCCTGGATGCTGCGGTCGCTGCTGGAGGAATAAATGGCCGTCGTCGAACTCACGAAGGAGAATTTCGAGCAGGTGGTGACCTCGAGCCCCACCGTCATCGTCGACTACTGGGCGCCGTGGTGCGGGCCGTGCCGCGGTTTCGCGCCGGTCTTCGAGAAGGTCTCGGAGATGCACCCGGACGTCGTGTTCGCCAAGGTGGACACCGATGCCGAGCAGGAGATCGCGGCGCATTTCCAGATCCGCTCGATCCCGACGCTCATGGTCTTCCGCGAGCAGATCATCGTCTTCTCGCAGCCGGGCGCGCTGCCGCAGGGCGCCTTCGAGCAGGTCGTGGAGAAATCCAAGGCGCTCGACATGGAGATGGTGCGCAAGCAGATGGCGGAGCAGGAAGGCGCGGCGGCAGCCGCGAAGTAGCCTTGCCGCCTTTCGGAGCCGGGCGGCCGCGGCCGCCTGCGCGCCCCCGCGCGACCCCGTGAAGTTCCCCGCGCCGCTGGTCGAGGGGAGGCTCGTTCGCCGCTACAAGCGCTTTCTCGCCGACGTGGAGCTGCGCTCCGGCGGCACGGTCACGGCGGCGTGCCCCAACACCGGCTCGATGCTCGGTTGCTGCGAGCCCGGCAGCCCGGTGTGGCTCTCGGAGAGCGACTCGCCCACGCGCAAGTATCGGCACACCTGGGAGATGGTGGCGGTGAAGCCCGCGGCCTCAGGCCGCGCGGTGATGGTCGGCATCAACACGGGGCTGCCGAACCGCCTCGTGGCGGAGGCCATCGAGGCGGGCGTCGTGGAGGAACTCACCGGGTACGCGTCGATCCGCCGCGAGGTCGCGTTCGGCGAGGAAAGGAGCCGCGTGGACCTGCTGCTCGAGTCCCCGGGACGACCGGCCTGCTACGTCGAGGTGAAGAACGTGACCGCGGCGGTGACGGCGGGCGTGGCGATCTTTCCCGATGCGGTGAGCGAGCGCGGCGCGAAGCACCTGCGCGAACTCGCGCGGCTCAAGGGGCGGGGACTGCGGGCGGTGCAGCTCTACTGCGTCCAGCGCGGCGACGTGGACGAGGTGCGCCCCGCAGACGCGATCGACCCTGTCTACGGGCGCACGCTGCGCGAGGCGATGGGCGCAGGGGTCGAGGTGCTTGCCTACCGGGCGAAGGTGACGACGACTTCGATCGTGCTTGACCGGCGGATCGCAGTCGACTGCATCTGAGTCCTCGAAGCCGCCGAGACGTCAAATATCGAAATTCGCGCCCTGACTTGACATTTGTTAGGGGGGGGGGGTGACACTTCCAAACGGGACTTGCGCTGAATGCTTTCCCGCGTCGAACTGACGAACAACAATCCAAGAGAGAGTTCAAATGCTTTGCGCATGGAAGCTCGTGGTTGTAGCTACCCTCGTCCTTGGCACGCCATCACTAGTGTCGGCGAGGCTGTCCGGAAGCGACGAGGCCCAGCAGTTCACGCAGTTGCTCCTACTATACGAATACGGCGCCATCGAGGACCCGGCTGTGGCAGAGAGCATCGTCGACGTGGTCGCGAAGGTCGACAGGACACCGGCCGAGACGCGGCTCTTCGAGCGCCTCCAGCGCCCAGCCAGCGCCAGCTTCCTGATACCGACCAGGCATCCTGCCAACCTTCGCGAGAGGCTCGGGGCCGACTCTCCCGCCGAATTTCTCCAGCGATACGTGGTGCTCGAATTCGGACGCGCCGAGGCGGCGAGGTTGGCGTTGGTCGCGCTCAAACTGGATCGCAACGTGAAGTCCGTTTCGCCGAATGGGGCTGGCGAGTTTTCCGTGTCGCCATCGGATCCCCTGTTCGTGACGGCCAGTTCGCCTATGAATTACCAGTGGGGACTCCATGCGCTTGGCATGCCGTACGCATGGGACCTCGCGCGCGGGCATGCGTATATCGGTCACGTGGACAGCGGCGTCCAGCTAGATCATCCCGACCTGAACTACCGACCGCAGTTCTCCTACTCGTTTGACGGTGGTTCACCTGGGGAGATCACGATTCCGGCCACGTTCCCAAGGGGGCACGGAACGCACACTGCCGGAATCATCGCCGCGTCCACGTCGAATCCAACGGCCCAAAATGGTTACCCCAACCCACCTACGCCCATCGGCGTTGCCGGCACATGCTGGCATTGCACCTTGCTCGTAGCGCGCGTCGTCGTGACAGGTATCCCCGCGCTCCCGGTCGCGGCTGTTGTCGCAGGCATGAGCTGGGCGGTGGATTCAGGTGCGCAGGTCATCAATGTGAGTTTGGGATTTCCTCCCTCTGGCGGCTTCCAGCCGCCCAATTGCGCGAGTGACCCCTACGACGCGTTTTGTCTCGTCTTGTCCTTTGCTTCATCCCGGCAGGTTGTGATTTCCGCTGCCGCAGGCAATGGAATGAATCCCGAGGTGCAGTTTCCTGCGAGCGATTCCCGAACTATCGCGGTAGGCGCCGTTCAGTCTTACGCGGGAGATCGTGGCTACCTGTGGACGGAGGAAAACCCGATAGGCGATTTCAGGGGATCGAACTGGGGAAGCCCTATGCAATACTGGGGCGTGGTCGCGCCAGGCAGAGATGTCCTTTCGACCGCCTTCACAAACGATGACTGGTTTCCACAAGCGCGATGTGGAGACAACGGCTTCGGAAGCAACGCTGGCATTGGGTACGGGATTTGCACGGGGACATCCATGGCGGCGCCGTTCGTGAGCGGGCTTGCCGGCATCATGCGTTCGGCCAATCCGCTGCTCTCCGCCGACTACATCCGGGCGCTGATCCTGCTCACCTCGAGCGAGGCGTCCGCGCCCAACCAGTGGGTCGGCTACGGCATGCCCAACGGCTACATCGCGGTCTGGGTAGCCTTGAACTCCGCGAACCGCCTTACGCCGCTCTTCGCGCTCTACGGGCCCTACACCCGCAACTACTTCTACACGACCGCCCCGCAGATGGGCAGCGCGGCGGTGATCGGCACGATGCCCCCATACGTCTCGACGGCCTTTAATTGGTACAGCGCGCTTGGCACAAGCGTTCCGGAAATCTCGGTGTTTCCAAGGACCGCAGCCGGCGCTCGCCGAGTCATGGGTTTTCACCACCCACACGAACCCGGCCAACCGAACGTGGAGCTTCGCCCCTTGCTTCGGCTGAGCTTCAAGTGCGGGGACCCGCTGCCCCCGGGCGCCACCTCGGTCTGCGCGAGCTACCCCTATCACGTGGACCACTTCTATTCCACCGACTACAACGAGGCCCAGATCTACGTGAGCGCCGCCGGCTACAAGATCGACGGGATCGAGGGCTACGTCTACCCCTACGGCTACGCCCAGCCGGCCAATACCGAAGCGCTCATCCGTGCCTACAATCCTGCGGTGGACGACCATGCGATCTTCCCGCAGTCGCTGCAGGCATCCATGGCGTCCCAGGGGTATACGGTGAACGTAACTACCCTTGGGTATGTCTACCGGAACAATGGCATCCGGCCTTCATATTGATTTGCGGCCGTCCTAGCCGATCTCGAAGGAGTCGCGTCCATGATCTTGCGAAGTGCCTTGTGCGGATGTGCTATCGCAGTCTTGGCAGCGCTGCCCGACCTGGGCATGGCCCAGAACCTCACCTATTCCATTGAACCGGCCGCACCCAAGGCCCAGGAGGCGGTGCGGCTGAAGGTTTCGCCGGCCAGCGGGAATTCCAGCTTTCCGGGAGATGACTTTGGACGTTACTTCGGGGCTTCGCCCTCGACCATGACAGGCAATCGAATCACGGTAGTCCATCGCAGCTACGTTCCGCTTCCAATTCAGCCTCCATGGGCTTCCAACTACCTCGAGCTCGGGCGGTTTCCGCCTGGCGACTATGTAGTCGAGGTTCAGCGCGCAGTCGAAAATGGCCCTCCCCAAGGCACAGTAGCGACTCTTCAGTTCACGGTCGGGAGCCCGACACAAAGGACTCCCACGACCTTCCGCGAATTTCTCCGATCTCTGGTGGGACCCGGCTGAATCGGGATGGGGACTGAGCATCGCGCAACACATTTCTGACATCATCTTCGCGGTCTGGTACGTATATGGCGCCGATGGAAAGCCCATTTGGTACTTCATTCCGGAAGGAAGCTGGTCGACCGTCACGAAGTACACGGGACCGGTCTCAAGACGCAGGACCTACTTTGGGGGTCTTCAATCCCTCGGCAGTGGGAGTAACCTTGGCCGGCACCGCCACTTTGGTCTTCACCGACTTCGATCGAGGGACCTTCACTTACACGATCGACGGGATCACGGGAACGAAGAGCATCCAGCGGCAGGGGTTCTAGGCCTCGTCCTTCAGCTTCGCCACGCCCTTGGGCGCCTTGGCGCCGGAGAGCAGCACCACCATCGGCGTGCCGTCCTCCTTCCAGGAGCCGACCGCGTCCCGGCAGATCTCTACGAAGGTGGCGAACTGGTCGGGGTGCGCCGCGAGCAGAGAGTCAATGTGGTCGTAGTAGATCACGTAGCCCGGGGCGTCGACCCACTCCATGTCCGTGAGGCATTCCTCGAGCGCGTCCCAGTTGTCGCCGAAGAAGCCGGGGAAGCGCAGCGCCGTGGCGACGTGGTTCAGGAGCTGCTCCTTGCGCGAGATGTTCTTTCCCTCGACATGGAAGAAGGCGAATTTCGCCTCGCGCGCGGCGGCCTGCACCTCGCGGGGGGTGGCGTGGCGCGGCAGGAAGAAGACGCCGCCCCTTTCGTCGCCGAGCAGGTCCTTGAGCGCCTCAATGGGCATGGTCGTGTCTCATTCCCGAATCCGCCGGAACGTGGCGTAGTGGTCGTCGGTGTACCAGAACTCGCCCGCGCGGCCGGAGACGATCCGCCTCGCGCCCCGGGTGCGCTCGCCGGGCGTGCGTACCGTGTACTCGCGATAGTAGCCCCGCTTGCGTTTCGGCAGGAGGGCCTCGCGATTGCCGAACACGCTTGCGTCCTTCGCGTACGGGAAGGGGCCGCCCTTGCGGATGCGCGCGAGGGTTTCGATGGCCTCCTTCGGCAACTCGAGGGCGCGGATCTCCGGGTTCTCGCCGGGAGATGCGCGCTGGGCGTGGCCGTCGGGTGCGACGAACGCGGCGAAGGCGGCGATCGCGAGCGCGGCCAGGGCGCGCAGGCCGTTGGTCATTCGCCCTTCTGGCGGTCGGGGCAGTCCGCCCTCAGGCAGTCCGCGTAGAGATAGAGCGAATGGTCGTGGATCGCGAAGCCGCGGTCGCGCGCGATCTTCGCTTGGCGCTTCTCGATCTCGGGATCGAAGAACTCCTCGACCTTTCCGCACTGCAGGCACACGAGGTGGTCGTGGTGCTTGCCCTCGTTCAGCTCGAAGACGGCCTTGCCGCCCTCGAAATGGTGGCGTACCAGCAAGCCCGCCTGCTCGAACTGGGTGAGCACGCGGTAGACGGTGGCGAGGCCGATGTCGGCGTGCTCGTCCAGCAGGCGCCGGTAGACGTCCTCGGCGGTCAGGTGCCGCTCGGGGCTCGTCTGGAAGAGATCCAGCACGCGCAGGCGCGGCGCCGTGACCTTCAGGCCGGTGCTGCGCAGTTCCTTGGGGTCGCTCATGGCGGGCTCGGTTCCGGATGTGCCATGTCGATCATAACCGCGTTCCCCTCTCCGGGCGACGGGAATGGGAGCCACCCCGCGCTATAATGCCCGGCACTTTCCGGACTCCATTCCCATGCGCCTCCTCGCCTCGCTCGCCCTGTCGCTCGCCCTCGCCGGTTGCGGCCCGATCGTCCACCGCATCGACATCCAGCAGGGCAACCTCGTGGCACCCGAGACCTTCGCCCAACTGAAGGTGGGGATGACGAAGTCCGAAGTGCGCCGGCTCCTGGGCACGCCGCTGGTCACCGACGTGTTCCATGCCGAGCGCTGGGACTACTACTTCCGCAACGAGAAGCGCGGGCGGCTCGTCGAGCAGAACAAGTTCGCCGTGCATTTCGAGAAGGAGCGGATGGTGCGCGTGGAAGGCGGGCCGACGCTCTCCGCCGCGGGCGGGGCGCCGGTGAAGTGAGCGCGCTGCGACTCGCCATCGCGGGTGCCGGCGGCCGCATGGGCCGCGCGCTCCTCGAGGCGGGCAGCGCGGATGCGGACACCACGATAGGCGCGGCGCTCGACGTCGCCGAGTCGCCCTTCGCCGGGCGCGATGCCGGTGGCCTGGCTTCCGGCGCGCAGGGGGTGATGGTCGGCTCGGACGTTTCCGCCGCGGTCGCCGCCTCCGACGTCCTGGTCGACTTCACCCGTCCTGCGGGAACCCTCGCCCACCTGGCCGCCTGCCGCGCCGCCCGGAAGGCGATCGTCATAGGCACCACGGGCTTCGAGCCAAGCCAGGTGGAAGCGATTCGCGAGGCGGCGCGCGAGATCGCCGTCGTCTTCGCGCCGAATTTCGCGATCGGCATGCTCGTCACCTTCAAGCTGGTCGACCTGGCTTCGCGGGCCCTGGGCCCCGACTACGACGTCGAGGTGTTCGAGGCGCACCACAAGCTCAAGGTGGACGCGCCTTCGGGAACGGCACTGAAGCTCGGCGAGGTGGCCGCCGCAGCGCGGGGCACCACGCTCGCGAAGGACGGCGTCTTCGCGCGTCACGGGGCGACCGGGGAGCGCAAGGCGGGCACGATCGGGTTTTCCGTGGCGCGCGGCGGCGACATCGTCGGCGACCACACGGTGTATTTCGCCGGCACGGGCGAGCGGATCGAGATCACGCACCGGTCCTCGAGCCGCGCGACCTACGCGCAGGGCGCGATCCGTGCGGCGAAATGGCTCGCGGGACGCGCGCCGGGGCTCTACGACATGGACGACGTGCTCGGCTTTCGCCGCTGAGCGCGCGCGTTGCGGCCGGTACGCGCCGCCGGCTGGACTCCTAGACGAAGAGCCCCACCACCGCCGCCGTAAGGCACGTGGCGAGCGTCCCCGCGACGATCGACTTCATCCCCAGGGCGACGATCTCGCCCCTTCGCTCCGGCACCATCGCGCCCATGCCGCCGATGAGGGATGCCCAGGCTCCCGAAGTTCGCGAACCCGCACAGGGCGTAGGTCATGAGCAGGCGCGAGCGCGCGCCGATCGTCTCGTCGGGAAGCTTCGCGAGATCCAGGTAGGCCACGAACTCGTTCAGGATCGTCTTCGTCCCGAGGAGCGCGCCGCCTGCCTGCGCCTCCGCCCACGGCACGCCAGCGGCCCACGCCAGGGGGGCGAAGATCCATCCCAGCATCCGCTGCAGCGTGAGGGGCGCGCCGGCCGCCTCGGGCAACAGGGCGAGCAGCGCGTTGGCCAAGTGGACCAAGGCGATGAGGACGATGAGCAAGGCCACGATCTGGATGAGGAGTTGCGCGCCCTCCACGGTGCCGCGCGTGATGGCGTCCATGGCGCTCGCGTCCTGGCGCGGGATCTCCACCGCGTCGGCCTGCGACATGGCGCCGGGCACCATGAGGGCCGCGACCACGATCGCCGCCGGGGTGGCGACGAAGGAGGCGACGATGATGTGGCCGATCGCGTCCGGCACCACCGGGGCGAGGATCGCCCCGTAGAGCGCCATCACGGTTCCCGCGATGGTCGCCATGCCGCAGACCATCACCATGAAGAGTTCCGAGCGCGACAGCCGCGCGAGGTAGGGTTTCACCACGAGGGGCGCTTCCACCATGCCCACGAACACGTTCACCGCGGAGGAGACGCCCACCGCGCCGCCCAGGCCGATGGACTTGTTGAGGATCCACGCGAAGGCCTTCACCACGGCGGGAAGCACGCGCCAGTGAAAGAGGAGCGCGGAGAGGGCGCTCACCACGAGCACCAGCGGCAGGGCGCGGAAGGCGAGGATGAAGGAGGCCGGGGCATGGGTCACGGCGTACGGCGCCTCGCCTCCTGCGAGAAATCCGAAGACGAACGACGCGCCGGCCTGGGTCGATCGCTCGAGGGCCTGGAGGCCCGCGTTGAGCGAGAAGACGGCTTCCCGCAGCCACGGCACCGCCAGCAGCAGGCCCGCCAGCGCCACCGTGAGCGCCATCCCGGAGGCGACGATCCGCCAGCGCACGGCACGGCGATCCTCGGAGAGGATCCAGGCGACGGCGAGGAGGAGGGCGGCGCCGGCGAGGGCGTGCAGGGCTTGCATGGCCCGGGGATTATCCTCCGGCGCGGCGCCCTTCGTTGAAGAAAGGGTGCGAATTTGCTATCATTTCCGACCAATGAAAGCGGGATGAGCCGGCATCACCCACAAGCTCCTCCCGTTTTTTTGCGCCCGTCGCTTTCCCCCGCTTTTGGAGCCGTCCTTGTCGCAGAAGACCCCCGCCCTCCTGGTTCTTGCCGACGGGTCCGTCTTTCGCGGCACTTCCATCGGCGCCCCGGGCCGCACCGTGGGGGAGGTGGTCTTCAATACCGCCATGACGGGCTACCAGGAGATCCTCACCGACCCCTCCTACGTCGGGCAGGTGGTCACCTTCACCTGTCCGCACATCGGCAACACCGGCACCAATCTCGAGGATGCCGAGTCGCGCCGGGTCTTCGCCGCGGGCCTCGTGATCCGCGACCTGCCGCTGCTCGAGTCGAATTGGCGCAGTTCCGAGTCCCTGCCGGCCTTCCTCGCGCGGCACGGCCTCGTGGCCATCGCCGACATCGACACGCGCCGCCTCACCCGCATCCTGCGCACCGCGGGCGCGCAGAACGGCTGCATTGCTTCCGCGGAGAACGGGCTCCTGGACGACGAGGCGGTGAAGGCCGCCCTCGAGGCCGCCCGTGCCGCCCCGGCCATGGCAGGCCAGGACCTCGCGAAGGCCGTGACGTGCAGCGAACGCTACGACTGGACCGGCGCGCTCTGGTCGCTGGGCGCCGGATACGGCGCGGGCGCCACGCCGCGCTTCCACGTCGTCGCCTACGACTTCGGGGTCAAGCACAACATCCTTCGCCACCTGGCCGAGCGCGGTTGCCGCGTCACCGTGGTTCCCGCGCAGACGACGGCCGCGGAGGCCTTGGCACTCAAGCCCGACGGCGTGTTCCTCTCCAACGGGCCGGGCGACCCGGAGCCGTGCACCTACGCGATCGAGGCCATCGGCGCGATCGTGGACTCGGGCATGCCCACCTTCGGCATCTGCCTCGGGCACCAGCTGCTGGGGCTCGCGAGCGGTGCGCGGACGGTGAAGATGAAGTTCGGCCACCACGGCGCCAACCACCCGGTGCAGGATCTCGACACGAAGCGCGTCTACATCACCAGCCAGAACCACGGCTTCGCGGTGGACGAGGCGACGCTCCCGGGGAATGCGCGTGCCACCCACCGCTCGCTCTTCGACGGCTCGCTCCAGGGCATCGAGCGCACCGACCGGCCGGCGTTCAGCTTCCAGGGTCACCCGGAAGCGAGCCCCGGGCCCCGCGAGATGTCCTACCTCTTCGACCGCTTCGTGGCGATGATGGACAAGCGCAATGCCTAAGCGCACCGACATCAAGAGCATCCTGATCATCGGCGCGGGCCCCATCGTGATCGGCCAGGCGTGCGAGTTCGACTATTCCGGCGCCCAGGCCTGCAAGGCGCTGCGCGACGAGGGCTACCGGGTGATCCTGGTGAACTCGAACCCGGCCACGATCATGACCGACCCGGACATGGCCGACGTCACCTACATCGAGCCCATCACCTGGCGCATGGTGGAGAAGATCATCGAGCGCGAGCGCCCCGAGGCGCTCCTGCCCACGATGGGCGGGCAGACGGCGCTCAACTGCGCCCTCGACCTCGCGAGGCACGGCGTGCTGGAGAAGTACGGCGTCGAGATGATCGGGGCCAAGAAGGAGGCCATCGACAAGGCCGAGGACCGCGAGAAGTTCAAGCTCGCGATGGCGAAGATCGGCCTCGAGAGCGCGCGCTCCGCGCTGGCGCACTCGCTGGAGGAGGAGCTGCAGGTGCAGGCGAGCGTGGGCTTCCCGACGATCGTGCGGCCCTCCTTCACGCTGGGCGGCGCGGGCGGGGGCATCGCCTACAACAAGGAGGAGTTCACCGCCATCTGCGAGCGCGGCCTGGAGGCTTCCCCCACGAAGGAGCTCCTGATCGAGGAAAGCGTCATCGGCTGGAAGGAGTTCGAGATGGAGGTGGTCCGAGACAAGGCGGACAACTGCATCATCATCTGCTCCATCGAGAACCTCGATCCCATGGGCGTGCACACGGGAGACTCCATCACGGTCGCGCCGGCGCAGACGCTCACGGACAAGGAATACCAGATCATGCGCGACGCCTCGATCGCGTGCCTGCGCGAGATCGGGGTGGAGACGGGCGGCTCGAACGTGCAGTTCGCGATCAACCCGGCCGACGGGCGCATGCTCATCATCGAGATGAACCCGCGGGTGTCGCGCTCCTCGGCGCTCGCCTCGAAGGCCACGGGCTTCCCGATCGCCAAGATCGCCGCCAAGCTCTCCGTGGGCTACACGCTCGACGAGCTGGCCAACGAGATCACGGGCGGGGCGACGCCCGCGTCCTTCGAGCCCACGATCGACTACGTCGTGACGAAGGTCCCCGCTTCGCCTTCGAGAAGTTCCCGCTCGCCGACGACCGCCTCACCACGCAGATGAAGAGCGTGGGCGAGGTGATGGCCATCGGGCGCAACTTCCAGGAGTCGCTGCAGAAGGCGCTGCGCGGGCTGGAAGTCGGCGTGGACGGCTTCAACCTCAAGTCCGTGGACATGGAAACGATCGAGGACGAGCTCGCCTACCCGAGAGCCGAGCGCCTCTGGTACGTGGCGGATGCCTTCGGCATCGGCATGAGCTTCGAGGAAGTGCAGCGCTTCACGAAAATCGATCCCTGGTTCCTCGTCCAGATCAAGGATCTCGTCGACACCGAGCTCGCCATCGAGAAGCGCGCGCTCGCCGACTTCGACGCCCTGGAGCTGCGCGCGCTCAAGCGCAAGGGTTTCTCGGACCGGCGCCTGGCCCACCTCTGGAAGACGACGGAACGGGAGGTTCGCGCGCGGCGCCACGCGATGGGCATCCGGCCGGTCTACAAGAGAGTCGACACCTGCGCGGCGGAGGTTCGCCACGAACACGGCATATATGTACTCCACCTACGACGAGGAGGACGAGTCCGAGCCGACCGCGCGCCGCAAGATCATGGTGCTGGGCGGCGGGCCCAACCGGATCGGCCAGGGGATCGAGTTCGACTACTGCTGCGTCCACGCCGCGTTCGCCCTGCGCGAGGCCGGCTTCGAGACGATCATGGTCGACGCAACCCGGAGACCGTCTCCACCGACTACGACACCGCCGATCGCCTGTACTTCGAGCCGCTCACGTTCGAGGACGTGCTCGAGATCGTCGACCGGGAGAAGCCCGAGGGCGTGATCGTGCAGTTCGGCGGGCAGACGCCGCTGAAGCTCGCGCGCGGACCTGGAGGCCGCCGGCGTGCCCATCATCGGCACGACGCCGACTCCATCGACAAGGCCGAGGACCGCGAGCGCTTCCAGCAGATGCTGCACGAGCTGAAGCTGCCCCAGCCGCCCAACCGCACCGCGCACGCCCGAGGCGGCGCTCGAGGCCGCGAAGGAGATCGGCTACCCGTGGTCGTTCGCCCGCCTACGTGCTGGGCGGGCGCGCCATGGAGATCGTGCACGGCGAGACCGACCTGGTGCGCTACATGAAGGAGGCGGTGAAGGTCTCCAACGATTCGCCGGTCCTGATCGACCGTTTCCTCAACGACGCGATCGAGGTCGACGTCGATGCGGTGAGCGACGGAACCGAGGTCATCATCGGCGGCATCATGGAACACATCGAAGAAGCGGGTGTGCACTCGGGCGACTTCGGCCTGCTCGCTGCCGCCGTTCAACCTTTCGGCCGGGCTCATGGACGAGTTCGCCGCCAGACCGTAGCCATGGCCCGGGGCCTCGACGTGGTCGGGCCTCATGAACGTGCAGTTCGCCATCCAGGACGGGAAGGTCTTCGTGCTGGAGGTCAACCCGCGCCTCGCGCACCGTGCCTTCTCCGTCCAAGGCGATCCGCACGCCGCTCGCGAAGGTGGCCGCGCGCTGCATGGCGGGGCGCTCGCTCGCCTCCCAGGGCGTGACGCAAGAGTCGTCCCGCCGTACTACTCGGTGAAGGAAGCGGTGTTCCCGTTCATCAAGTTCCCCGGCGTGGACACCGTGCTGGGCCCGGAGATGAAGTCCACCGGCGAGGTGATGGGGTCGGCCAGACGTTCGCAAGCCTTCGTGAGAGCCAGCTCGCCGCGGGCGTGCGCCTGCCCGAGTCGGGCAAGGCCTTCCTGTCGGTGCGCGACGAGGACAAGCTCTCAAGGTGGTGGAGGTGGGCCGCACCCTCCCGGGCTGGGCTTCGCGCTGGTGGCCACCCGCGGAACGGCCGCGGCGCTGGAGGCGGCGGGCCTCGTGGCAGCGGGTCAACAAGGTGATGGGAGGGCCGGCCCCTAACGTGGTCGACATGATCCGCCAACCGACGAGATCAGCCTCATCATCAACACGGTCGAGGAGGACCGCCGGTCGGTGCGCGACTCCTGGTCGATCCGCCACTCGGCCTGCAAGGCCGGATCACCTACTACACGACGGTTTCCGGCGCCCGCGCGGCCTGCGTCGGCATGCAGCACCTCGAGGAATTGCGGCCCTACGACCTGCAGGGCCTGCGCCACGCTCCACTGAGGCACAATCCGGGCATGGGCAAATTTCCGATCAGCGCGCGTCGGCGCGGAACTGTTGAGAGTCGACTACCGCCTGAAGACCCGTGGAGCGCCCCGCCGTCATCACGGCGATCGCGGAGGCGAGGGCGCACGGC
>JADJEZ010000015.1 GCA_016708825.1 Betaproteobacteria bacterium
GGATAATTCCCGCCTTCCCCGAGCACCCCCGGATCACAAGGACCCCTAGTGAAGAAATTCGCCCTCCTCCTCGCCTCGCTCGCCCTCGCTTTCCTCGTCGCCGGCTGCGGCGGCAAGGGCAGCTCGGCCGACTATCCCGCCGACTTCAAGGTGGCCGCGGGCGATGGCGCCGTCGTCGTGACCTGGACGGCCGATCCCGACGTCGAGTACTGGATCTTCTTCGGCCCCGGCGCAGGGATCACGACTTCGAACTGGTCCACCTCCGGCGGCACGGTTCTCCCGAAGGCGAACTCGCCGCAGACGATCACCGGCCTCACCAACGGCACGACCTATTCCTTCACGATCAATGGCCGCAAGGACGGCGGGCCCGGCGGATCGGGCGCGCCCACGCAGGTGGTCACGCCGCAGCTCGCCGGGGCCAACTGGGCCGTGGGAACCCCGCTCGGCACCGGAAGGCTCAACGGCGTCGCCAACGGCAATGTACTGGCGGGCAATGCGAACGTGGCCGTGGGCGCGGGCGGCACGATCTTCTCGAGCATCGCAAGCGCGGCGACGACCACGCCCGCCAATCCGGCCGCGCCCGCGGACCTGCACGCGGTCTGGTACTCCGCCCTGGGATTCCTGGCGGTTGGCGCCAACGGCTCGATCCTCACCAGCACGGATGCGACCACGTGGACCGCGCAGACGAGCGGCGTCACCGCCACGCTTTACGGCGGCACCAGCATCGGCACGGGCGGCTACATCGCCGTCGGCGCGTCCGGGACGATCATCGGCAGCAGCGACGGTGCGACCTGGACCGCGGTGACCACGGGAACCACCCATGATCTCCGCGCGGCGGTCTTCGGCAACAACCGGTATGTCGTCGTCGGCGCCAATGGCACCATCGTCACCACCGGAGACGGCTTCACCTGGGAAGTGGTCCCGTCCGGCACCGCGAACGACCTGCGGGGCGTGGCGTACGCGGCGATCGCGACGACCGTGGAACAGATCACGATCGTGACTCACCACTATGTGGCCGTGGGCGCCGCGGGAACGGTGCTCACCAGCAGCGACGGCCTCGCCTGGACCGTGCAGCCACCCATCTCCGCCGGCGATCTCGCCGCCGTGGTCCACGGCGGGCAGTTCGTCGCGGCCGGAAAGGCGGGGGGTATCTTCACCAGCTCAGACGGCATCACCTGGCAGACGAGGAACTCCGGCACCGCCAACGACCTGGCGGCGGTCGTGCGCACGCTTTCGGGCTACACCGCCGTGGGCGACCTGGGAACGAACGTCTCCTCGTTCTGAGCGCACCACAACGGGGGATACCCCCCTCGCGGCCTCAAGGAATACCCCCCGCGGCCGATATCCCGGCTAGTCACGGACCCGCCCTGCCGGCGAGCCGGATGCCACCTTGGGGATATCGATGCTCGCCATGCTTTCGCCCTTGATGAAGACGCTGGTCTTCGCGGGGGCCCTGATTCTCGCCTGGGCCCTGTACGTGATGCGGCTCCTGATCGTGCGGCTGCCGAAGGGGCCCCTGCGGCGGCGCTGGTACGCGATGGCCGCCATGAACGCGCTTTTCGTCGCCGGCTACCTGGCGTACGCCGCCGTGACCTGAACTTTCCCGCCCGGCCCGTGGATCTGGTCGTCCCGGTCGTGTTCTTCTTCGGCGCGATTTTCGTGTGGGTCACCGTCGCGCTCTCGTTCCAGACCGTGCGCGACCTGCGGATCATCAGCCGCCTGGAGCACGAGACCTTCACCGACCCCCTGACCGGTGCGTACAACCGCCGCTTCCTGGACCGCCGCCTGGCCGAGGAGGTCGCCTCGGCGCGACGCTACCACGTGCCGCTTTCGGTGCTGATGGTCGACGTCGACCATTTCAAGCGCGTGAACGATGCCCATGGCCACCCGGTCGGGGACCAGGCGCTCGTCGCCCTCGCGGCGGCGATCGCGCGAGAGATCCGCGATACGGACTACCTCACGCGCTACGGCGGCGAGGAGTTCCTGGTCATGGCGCTGCACACGCCCCGGGCGGGTGCGTTGGAACTGGCGGAAAGGCTTCGCAGGCGCATCGAGTCCCGGGAGCACGTGCTCGCGGGCCATGGCGGCGGGGCCGTCACCCTCCGGCTCACCGTCAGCATCGGCGTCGCCTGCTTCGGCGGCAGGGTCGACACCCTGGAAAGGCTGGTCCACGTTGCCGACGAGAACCTCTACCGTGCCAAGTCGGAAGGGCGAAACCGCGTTGCGTGCTGCGATCCGCCCGAGGTGCCCGCGCGGCCGGAGCAGGCGATTGCGATAGCGGCCTGACGGCATTCGTCTTCCGGAGCGGCCCGCCCGTGGGCTTGTGCACCCCGCTGCACCTACTCCAATCGGATTAAGCGTTCCAGCCTACCCAATACCCCCATCCGTTGAATGGCCGCGGCGTCCCGCCGCGACCACACCGCCTCCTGTCGCCATCGACAGGCCCTTCACAGGAGGCAACCATGCAACCGAACCTCGATCCCGAATCACGGCGCTTTCGCGCCAAGGCAGCGATCCTGCAAGGCACGGTCCTGGTCGCCGTCATCGCCGGCCTGCTGGTGATCGGCGCCCGCGCGCCCAACCGGCAACTGATGTCGATGAACTGCGCGGTCGACACGAGCGCCTCCCGCACCGTTTCGGACGCGATGCTGGAACTCTCCAGCCTGTGCCCCGGCGCCGCGCAGGCGGCACCGAAGCGCGCGGAAACCGGCGGAAAGTACGGCGTTCCCGACGCGGGGTCCGTGCTCGACTCGCGCGCGGAGCCCGAACCCCAACCCCCGACTTTCTGAGGAGAGCGCCATGAAGCCATTCCTGATCGCCACGCTGCTGCTCGCTTCCGGTGGCCTGGCCGCCGCAGCCCCCCAGGTTTCCGGAGACGGCGCGTGCGGAACGCTCGCCGTCGACAACGAGTCCTTCCTCACTTGCGAAGGCGGCCGCGCACCGGCGCCCGTGGACGACGAGGCCGGCGCCCCCGATGCCGGCGCGACCGGCATCCTGCCGGTCACCTCCCGCCAGGCCTGGAAACTCAAGCGCGATCTCGGCAGGCGCGCGTTGCTCGTCGACATTCGCGAGCGTGCCGAGGTCTTCTATACGGGAATGCCGCTCGGCGCGGACGCGAACGTCCCGTTCCTGGAGCCCGTTGCCGGTTTCGCGGTCGATAATCGCACCGGTGAGCCCGAGATGACGCCGAATGCGGGGTTCCTCGACCGGATCGACACCCTGCTGGAATCGGCGCGCCTGGGCCGCGACGATCCCGTCGTCCTGCTCTGCCGCTCGGGCGAGCGCAGCCGCGTCGCGGCGGACATGATGCGCCGCAGCGGCTACCGGCAGGTCTTCGTCGTGGCCGACGGCTTCGAAGGTCCCCTCGCGGCGAACGCGGACGGCACCTTCACGCGCCGGGAGCTGGGGTGGAAGAACGCCGGTCTTCCCTGGACCGCCCGCCTCGAGCCGGGCTGGCTCCATGCGCAACGGCCTTCGGTCCCTCGGTAACGGTTCAGCCCGCTCCTCCGGGCCTTGGAGCGCGCCTTCGATTTCGGGCTCAAGTCGCTCCGTTTTTTGTTCCCTTCGCCAGCATGCGCTGCGCGATGACCACCGCCTGGGTGCGGTTTCTCGCACCCAGGGCGCGGAACACCGCAAGCAGGTGAACCTTCACCGTGGCCTCGCTGATGTCGAGTTCGCGCGCGATCACCTTGTTCGGCTTGCCCTCGGCGAGCAGTCGCAGCACGTCCTGCTGGCGCGGCGTGAGCGAGGCGACATGCCCGCCTGCGCCCTGCGCCGACGCGGCCGGATCGGCGAGCATCCTGGGCACGTAGGTGCCGCCGGCGAGCACGAGATGCACGGCCTGGAGCATCACCTTCGTGGTATCGGTCTTCGGGATGAAGCCGGAGGCGCCGAGCGCGAGCACCTCCCGCACCAGCCCCGCGTCAACCGCCGCGGAACAGACGATGAGCGGAAGCGCCGGATGCGCGGCGCGCAGGCGTCGCACCCCTTCCACGCCACCCATGCCGGGCATATTGATGTCGATGAGGACGAGGTCGAGATCCGCATGCTCTGTCGCCGCGGCCAGCGCGCTTTCGGCGCTTTCGGCCTCCACATACGTCACATCCGGCCCGAGCGGGGCCAGCGCGGCCTTGAGTCCAAGCCGCACCATCTGGTGGTCGTCGGCGAGCAGAAGTTTCATGGCTGAGGGCCGCGCCGTCGCGGTCCGTCGACTCGGCGGGGTGGTGCCTCGCCGAATACTACAATAGCCGCCGGGCGCACTGCGTCGGGCGCGCCGCGAGAGGAGTCGAAGCCCCATGGACGACCTGCGCGGGATGGGAGTTGCGAATGCATGCGGGCTGCGGCCGATCCTGCGGCGCGCACTGCCCGCCACCGCCCTCCTCCTGGCCTGGCTTGCGATCGCCGGCGCCCTTGCCGGCTGCGATCACCGGCAAGCCGGCGTCATCGAGCTTTCCGACGCGCTTCTCCTGAAGGTCGACGACGTTCGCCCTCCCCCGGAAGAGGCGCCCTGGAAGCCGCAGCGCCTGCCCGACGACTGGAGAGAGCGACACCCGGGTGAATCGGGACTCGCCTGGTATCGCTTCACGGTCGAGGTGCCGCAGCCCGCCGACCACGACTACGGGTTCTACCTCACCGCGGCCCTGTCCAACTCCCAGCTCTTCGTGAACGGGACCCTCGCAGGCCAGTCCGGCGACCTGCGCGGAGAGCCGCCGGATCGCTGGGAAGCCGTACAGCTCGTCGCGGTGCCGCGCGCGCTGCTCCGCCCGGGCGCGAACACGATCGACCTGCGCATCCACGTGGAACCCGGGAGCGAAGGCGGGGTCGGCACGGTGCTCTTCGGCCCCCACGAGACGCTCTACGCGCGCCAGTTCCGCGACCAGATCGGCTACACCATCGGCCCCGCCGCCGCGAGCCTCACCACCCTCGCGATGGGCTTTTTCATCCTGATTCTCTGGCTTCGCGTCCGCGACGACTGGAACTACCTGATCTTCGCCATCGCAAGCATCCTGTGGGGCCTGCACACCGCCGTGACGCTCATGCCGCGCGCGCCCCTTCCGGCGCCGCACTATGCCGTATGGTGGAACGCGGTCTACGTAATCTGGGTCGTGATGCTCTGCATCTTCAGCGTGCGCTTCGCGAAGGCGGCCTGGCCACGTTACGAGAAAGCCGCCATCGGCTTCGCGGCGGCCTCGGTTCCCGTCCTCTACGCCTCGGCCGCCGCAGGGGCGCTCGATCCGGTCGCGACCGCCATGCGCCTGGGCGCCATCGGCGCGGCGGTGGTTGCGCTCTTCGCCGTCGTCGGCAACGTGCTGCGCACGCGCGATTCGCTGAGCTGGATCCTGCTGGCCACGGGAACGGTGGCGGCCGCCTTCGGCCTGCACGACTGGATGGCGGCAATGGATCCGGACGACCTGCGACCCATGTTTCTCGTGCCCTACCTCGCGCTCTTCTTCCTCGCGCTGGTGGGCTGGATCATGATCGACCGGTTCGTGAAGACCCTGAACCAATACGAGACGCTCAACGCCGAGCTGGAACGCAGGGTCGCGGAGAAGTCGCGCGCCCTCGAGTTCGAGGTGACACTCCAGGCCGAGGCCCGGCGCGATGCCGAGGCCGCGAACGTCGCGAAGTCGCGATTTCTGGCCGCGGCGAGCCACGACCTGCGCCAGCCGCTGCATGCGCTGGGCCTCTTCGCCTCCGCGCTCAACCAGCGCTCCCAGGACGCGCAAAGCCGGGAACTGACGGAACGGATCAACCAGTCCATAGAGGCGCTCGAGTCGCTCTTCAGCGAAGTGCTGGACGTCTCCCGCCTGGACGCGGGCGCAATCACCGCCGAGCCCCAGCCCGTGGCGCTCCAGCCCCTCTTCGACCGGATCGCCAACGACCTTTCCTCCGCCGCGGAGGAAAAGAACCTCGCGCTGCGCTTCGTGCCCACGGCGAGGCTGGCGCGAACCGACCCGGTCCTGCTCGAGCGCATCCTGCGCAACCTCGTCTCCAACGCCATCCGGTACACGGAGTCCGGCGGCATCCTCGTGGGCGTGCGACCGCGATCGGGCAAGCTTGCCCTGGAGGTGCGCGATGCCGGCATCGGCATCGCCATCGAGCACCAGGCGCGCGTATTCGACGAGTTCTACCAGATCGGCAACGTCGAGCGCGACCGCCGCCTGGGCCTGGGCCTCGGGCTGTCGATCGTGAAGCGGCTGTGCGACCTGCTCGGCCACCCGATTTCGCTGGCATCGCTTCCCGGACGCGGGACCACCTTCAGGATCCTGCTCGAGAAGGTCGAATCGTCCGCGCAAGCCGGTGCGTCGCCGCCCGAACAGGCCGCGGAAGCCTCGCTGCAGGGCGCACGCATCGTGGTGATAGACGATGAACGCGACGTGCGCGACAGCATGGTTGCGCTGCTTCGCGCATGGGGTTGCGTGGTTTTCGCGTTCCCGACATCGGATGCGGCGATCCACTTCATGGCGTCCGGTTCGTCGCGGCCGGGCTGATCATCGTGGACTACCGCCTTCGCGCCGGCGCCACGGGATTGGAGGCCGCGATCGAAATGCGGCGTGCGCTCGGCGAAGACATCCCGGTGCTCATGATTTCCGGTGAGTCGTCCGCCGCCGAACTCGCCCGCATCGCGGCAAGCGGCTACCCGCTCCTGCACAAGCCCGTGTCGCCCGCAAAGCTGCGCAGCCTGCTCGCGCACCTGCTCCGGACGCCCGCCGCCTAGTCTTCAAGCCCCTTCGGCGATCACCCGGTAGCGGGAAATGGTGACGAGGCCCGCCTCCTCGTCTCCGGTGCACTCGATCGTGGAGCCCGCGAGTTTGCGGAGGACGGGATCGGCGAGCGGATTTGCCCGCACGCGCCGCAGGATCAGGCGCCGGCCGTCGGGCGTGACCAGGAGCGGCGCCACGCGGGCGGACTTGCTCGTCCCGCCCACGTGCCCGAGCTCCACGCGTCCGCGGAGCGTCGCCTTGGTCATCGGCTCACGATCAGCTTGTAGCGGACGATCTTCGAGGCCCGTTCCTGCGCCAGCAGGATCCGGATGCGCGGCACCTTTCCACGGCCGGCCTTCGCCGGTTCGTCGGTATCGCGCGGCGGGCCCACCACTTCCTCCGCGGCGTCGATGAGCATGAGGGCGTGTGCCGCCTTCCAGCTGGTTCCAGGCGTGTCGTCGCCGGCCGCACTGGCCGACATCGCGGCGACGAGGTCGAAGGCGCGGATGAACTTCGCTTTCATGCCGAATCCCTGGGCCAGGGCGAAGAGCTCGTCCTGCAACCGCGGGGGCACCGCGCCCTCGTACCGTTTCAGGACGGTGCGGGCGTTCTGCAGCGCCAGGCCCTGCCGCCGCAGTCGCGCGCGGCGCCGCTTTCGGTCCTTGGCCGCCGCTTCCCCGTCGTACACGGGCACCCGGACGCCCTTGCGGGACACATACGGGCCCGCAATCGCCACCGGGTGGATCGAGGGATCGCCGAGCAGGTAGAACTGCGCGATCGTCTTGAGCCGCACGGGATTGTGGGACGTGCCGGACTTGAGGTAGGCGAGGCGCGCCTCGAGCGCGGCACGGCCGAGCGAGGCGCCGGCGAGGACACGCTCGAGGAAGATGCGGCATATCACGTCCGCGAAATCGTTGTCGCGCTCCGGGCCATACGCGATCGTCGTGGCACCGAAGACGCCACAGGCGCCCTGGCGCAGGTACTGCAGCGCCATGCACAGCCTGCCGGGGTGCGCGGTGCCGGGGCCATCGGAGTCGAACACCTGCGCGCCATAGCAGCACTCGGCCGAGACCACCGTGCCCGGCCTCACCTTCCCGGCGAGACCCGGCCCGCGGATCGCGACCGGCTGCTCGTCGTGGTCTTTCTTGTCCTCTCCGTAGAAGGCGATGTCTTTCACGGCGCCGTGGCAATTGATGAAGTGCGCGCGGGGCGCGAGCGCCCTCGCGGACCAGCGATCCGCGTGCGGCGGCGCCGTGAGGAGCTTCGAAGCGCTTCCGAAGAGCTTCTTCACGGACTTGCGCGTCGAGACTTCCCAGGACTGCGTCGACAGAGCCAGCCAGTCGTCGTACGCCGACCGGGGCAACGGCTTCGCGGCGGCGGCGAGCCTGAGGAGCTTGACGAGCAGCACCGGCGACTTCGCGCCCGGGACGTCGGGAAGCCGCCCGACGACGCGGCACGGCCCCTGGAAATCCGCGGGCTCGTCGGAGAAGGGCGCGTCGCAGGCATAGGGCAGGTCGCTCGGCACGTTGGGATCCCAGTCGCCGCCGTCCGCGGAAGTCTTCAGCGCCCCCGTCGGATTCTCGAGCAGCTGGAGCGGCACGACGTCCGGCCCGCCCAGGATCAGGATGTAGTGCGGCGCGCACTCCGCGTCTATGGCATCGACGGTGCGCTTGGCGCCCTTCCGGTCGTCGGGCCGCCCATCGGCCGTGCCCGGAACGCTGCCATGTCCCGCGCGCTGTCCAGCCCCACGAGCCGCGAGGCAATGCCGCGCTTCGCGTCCGCCGCGATGAGCGCGTCCACGGCCTTCATCACCCGCGGCGCCGCCGCACCGTACTTGGCGGCGAGCGCCCCCAAGTGGGTCACGATGATCTTGGTTTCGCTCATGGTCGCCCCCCGCGGAGGGTCCCGCCTGACGCAGGGTAGCTCAGGAAGCCTTCGCCGAAAACACCCCGGGCAGGAGCTGCCTTCGCGCCTTGCCGATTCCGGGAACTCGCCATGTGCAGGTCGTGTCCTTCCCTGTGCCGGGAAGTCCCCCGCCGCGGCGAGCTTCCGGGGCACGGGAAGCCGTTTCATCCATCCGCGCCGTTTCCCCTACAATTCACCCCCCGATTTCCGCAGTCCGTCCCACCCGGGTGGCCACGAGCCGCAGCCCGGCATACCCTCCCGCCACCTCCAGAAACCCGGAAAACCCGCCATGACGCATCGCCATACCCTGGTCCTCGTCCTCGCGATCGCCCTCGCCGCCTGCGGCAAGGGGCCGGAAGCTCCCCAAAAGGGCGCCGACGCCGCGAAAGCGCAACCCCTGCTCCTCGCCACCGAGGATGTCGTCACCATCGCGAACACCGCCCTGTCCTCGGGCCCGGTGATCACCGGCTCGGTCCAGCCGGAGCAACGCGCCGACCTGCGCGCGGAGGTGTCCGCGATCGTCCTCGCGGTGTACAAGGAAAACGGCGACCCGGTCCGCAAGGGCGATCTCCTGGTCCGCCTGGACGACACCGCCTTTCGCGACAGCCTCGCCTCCGTCGAGGCGGCGAACCGTGCGGCCGAACAGGCTTTCGAGCAGTCCGAGCGGCAGTTCCAGCGCATGAAGACGCTGCGCGGCTCCGGGATGGCCTCCGCCCAGCAGCTCGAGGACGCCGAGATCCGCCGCAACAACGCCAAGAGCGATCTCGAGGCGGCGAAAACCCGCGTCGTGCTCGCGCGCCAGCAACTGCAGAGAACCGAGGTGCGCGCGCCCTTCGACGGCGTGGTGAGCGACCGCAAGGCCTCGGCCGGCGACACCGCGCAGGTCGGCAAGGAGTTGATCAAGGTGATCGATCCGCGCAGCATGCGCCTCGAGGGGCTGGTGTCCGCGGACCACATCGGCGAGGTGAAGGCCGGGCAGGTCGTGAACTTCCGCGTGAACGGATACCCGGACGAGGAGTTCACCGGCAAGGTGCGGCGCGTGAACCCCGCCGCCAACCCGACCACGCGCCAGGTCGAGGTGCTCGTGGACTTCACCGGTCAGAAGCAGCCCAGGCTCGCCGGGCTCTACGCGGAAGGCCGCCTGGAGACGGCGACCACCTCCGGCCTCACGATCCCCGCCACGGCGCTGGTGCGCGACGGCGACAAGGCCTCCGCCTGGCGCGTGAGGGACGGCAAGCTCCAGAAGGTGACGCTCGCCCTGGGTGAGCGCGACCCGCGCAGCGGCGACTACCTCCTCAAGGGCGGGCTCGCCGAGGGCGACCGGGTGATCCGCCATCCGGGGCTCGCTGAAGGACGGCCAGCTGGTGCAGGCCTCCCCGCCCCAGGCCCCACCAAGGCCGCCGCCACGGCGACCGCCGGTCCCCCGAGGAACCAGGGGCCATGTTCCTTTCCGACTTCAGCATCAAGCGGCCGGTCGCGACGTGGTGGTCATCATCGGCCTGATGTGCCTGGGGCTGCTCGCGTCTGAAGCTGCGCGTGAACCAGATCCCGGACGTGGAACAGCCGGTGATCGTGGTGAACATCCCCTACCCGGGGGCCTCCCCCGAGACGGTGGAGCGCGAGATCGTGAACCGCGTCGAGAAGGCGCTGCAGTCGATCCCGCAGGTCTACCAGATCCGCTCGACCTCCGCGGAAAGCTACGCCTCCATCGTTATCATCTTCAACTTCAAGAAGAACATGGTGGAAGCCTCCGACGAGATCAGGAACGCCATCGCCTCGGTGCGGCACAAGCTGCCGCTGGAGATGCGCGAGCCGATCCTGAGGCGGATCGATCCGTCGGCCCAGCCCATCATGCAGATGGGGCTCTCGTCGACGAAGCAGTCCCACGCCGAGATCTCGCGGCTGGCCGAGGACGTGCTGGCGGACCGCTTCCGCGGCATCGACGGTGTGGCGGTCGTGAACGTCGGGGGCGCGCTTCGCCGCGAGCTCTCGGTCCTGCTGCACGCCGAGAAGCTGCGCGAATACAACGTCTCCGTCACCGACGTGGTGGGCGCGCTGCGCCTGCAGAACACGACGGCGCCGGTCGGGCGCGTGAAGGGGGCGCTGGACGAGCAGAGCATCCGCCTCGTGGGCCGGATCGAGTCGCCGGCGCAGTTCGAGCAGATCGTGATCAAGCGCCGCGGCAACGAGGTGGTGCGGCTGAGCCAGGTCGCGAGCGTGGCCGACGGCTTCGCGGAGCTCGGCGGCTTCAGCCTGAGGAACGGCAACCCGAACGTGGGCATATCGGTGACGCGCTCGCGCGACGCGAGCACGGTCACGGTGGCCACCGGGGTCCGCGACCTGATGGCGGAAATCAACAAGACGCTGCCGCCCGGCACGAAGCTCGAGGTCACGCGCGACGGCGGCGAGGACGCCGAGCAGAGCCTGAAGAACGTGATCGAGGCGCTGATGTTCGGGGCGATCCTCACCATCTTCGTGGTGTACGCCTTCCTCAACTCCTGGCGCTCGACCCTCATCACCGCGCTGTCGCTGCCCACCTCGGTGATCGCCGCCTTCATCGCCGTGTGGGCCTGCGGCTTCACGCTCAACTTCATGACGCTGCTGGGGCTCTCGCTCGCCATCGGCGTGCTGATCGACGACGCCATCGTCGTGCGGGAGAACATCGTTCGGCACATGGAACGCGGCGCCGACCGGATGACGGCGGCGAGCACCGGCACGGCCGAGATCGGCATGGCGGTCACGGCGACCACGTTCTCGATCATCGCGGTCTTCATCCCCGTGGCCTTCATGGGCGGCGGCGCGGGCGAGTGGTTCCGGCCCTTCGCGCTCACCGTGGCCACCTCGGTGCTGGTGAGCCTCTTCATCTCCTTCACGCTCGACCCGATGCTCTCGGCCTACTGGGGCGACCCGGTGGACTACCAGCGGCAGGAGAAGAAGGGGCTTCGCAAGTGGCTCTCGCGCTTCAACCACTGGTTCGACCACCAGGCCGACCGCTACGGCCGCGTGATCGCCTGGGCGCTGCACCACCGCAAGTGGATGACGGCGATCGCGGTGGCGAGCTTCGTGGGCGCCATCGCGCTGCAGGCCACCGTGGGCGGCTCGAGCTTCCTGCCGGTCTCCGACGTGGGCACCATCGCGATCGATGTGCGCACGCCGTCGAGCGCGAGCCTGGAATACTCGAAGCTCAAGGTGGAGAAGGCCGCGGAGCTCGCGCGCACGATTGCCGAGACCAAGGCCACCAACAGCTCGGTGAACGACGGCGGCGGCCGCGTCTACGTGGATCTCGGCAAGAGCACCGAGCGCAAGCGATCCGCTTCGGAGATCGCCGCGGACCTGCGCCTGCTCATGGCGAGGCTGGTCGGCGCGGAGTACACCGTGCTCGACGACCTGAACAACGGCGCGCAGAAGCCGGTGCAGATCCAGTTCTCCGGGCCCGATTCGCGCCGGCTCATGGCGATCACGAGCGACTTCATGGAGAAGTTGAAGCAGGTGCGCGGCGCCGTGGACGTGGGGCTCTCGGAGCAGGAGCCCAAGGACGAGCTGAAGATCGAGCTCGACCGCGGGCTCGCCAACGCGCTGGGCATTTCCGTGGGCGATGCGGCCCAGGCGCTGCGCGTGGCCTTCGCCGGCGTCGAGGTGGGCGACTGGGTCGATCCGACGGGGGAGTCGCGCGACGTGGCGGTGCGCCTGCACCCGGACGACCGGGTGGACGCGGCCAACATCGAGCGCCTGCCCATCGCCGTGAGCGGCAGCAACATGATGGTGCCGCTGGACCAGATCGCCACCATCACGATGGGCAAGGGCCCGGCCAGATCCAGCACCTGGACGGCAAGCGCATGATCGCGGTCTCGGCCAACGCGCAGGGCCGCTCGCCGGGCGAGGTGACCGCCGAGGCGATGAAGATCGCGAAGCAGATCGACTTCCCGGCGGGCTACGGGCTGGAGCTGGGCGGCGCCTCGCGCGACCAGAAGGAGGTCTTCTCCGAGATGGGCATCGCGCTCGCCATGGGCATCGCCCTCATGTACCTGGTGCTGGTGATGCAGTTCGGTTCCTTCACGGCGCCGCTGCCCGTGATGCTCTCGCTGCCGCTCTCGCTCATCGGCGTGGTGCTGGCGCTGCTGCTCACGCGGGGGACCCTGAACCTCATGAGCTTCATCGGCGTGATCATGCTGATGGGGCTGGTCGCGAAGAACGCGATCCTGCTGCTCGACTGCGCGCGCAAGGAAGAAGCCCAGGGCGTCTCGCGCGAGGAGGCGCTGATGCACGCCGGCCGCGTGCGCCTGCGCCCCATCCTGATGACCACCTTCGCGCTCATCGCCGGCATGCTGCCGGTGGCCATCGGCCTCGGCGAAGGCGGCGAGTTCTACCGCCCGATGGCGGTGTCCATCATCGGCGGTACGATCACCTCGACCATCCTCACGCTGCCCCGCGAGGCGCGCTGGAACGCCTTCTCCGCGTTCGTCGTGACCTTCACCGAGGCGGTGCTCGCCCTGCTCTTCGTGAGGTTTGCCTACCGGATGGCGAAGCGGCTCTTCGCCTGGGTGGCGGCGCGCTCCGGGCGGGGCACGGCTCCGCGGACGGCGCCGCACCCCTCGGGCGACTAGGAAAAGCCGGGGAACGGGGGCGGGCGCCGCGGCGCCTGCCCCCGGGCACCCCGGTCAGTAGTCGTCCGCGCGCTTGCCGGGAGGCGACTTGCAGGGCCCGGTGTGGCGGGCCTTGTACTGGATGTTCATCTCCATGACGTCGCCGCCCTTCTCCGTCATCCGCGCCTTCATCATGCCCTCGTAGGACTTCCCGGCGTAGGTGATCCGGCCTTCGCCCTCGGTGGTGCCTTCCTTGTCCTTGCACCGCATGCGCCAGGTCACGGTATTGCCCGACACCTTCTGCTCCGACATCGAGCAGTCCTGGCCCTTCTGGGAGGAATCCGGAAATATCTCCTTCTTCGTGATGCACTGGTTGTGCTTCGTCGCCGGCATGGCGAAGGGCATCCCGGCCATTTCCATCTTGGCGGTGATCTCCGAGTTGCCCTACTCGAGGTTCGGGGCGGCGAGCGCCGCAGGGGCGGCGGCGAACGCGAGGATCGGCAGGGACACGGTCAGGCACTTCACGAATTTCATGGGACTCCCGGAGGTGAGTTGGACGCGGCGATACTAGATTAGAATCCCTTCACTTCACAAGGTATTGGAGCCCCGCATGATCCGACGCGCCGCGATTGCCCTGGTTTTCCTCTCGTTTTCCACGGTCGTGCCGGCGCAGCCCTGCCAGTGCATCGACCGGGGCGATATCAAGGCGAGGATCGCGGAGGCGCAGGCCGCCATCGAAACCTACGTCAACGAAACGCAGAAGATGATGGAGCAGATGCAGAGGACGCAGTCGCCGCTGCCCTACACCCCCGAGCGCCGCGCAAAGCTCCAGGGCCGGGTGCAGGAGGCGATCAACAAGGTCTCCGCGGGGCGCATTTCCACGGCGCCCACGATGGGCGACAACCCCGGTGGCACGGACAACCTCTGCAACGTGACGATAGGGCTCCATCCCTCGGCCACGGCGTGCATGCGCGAGGCCGTGAAGCGCCACGAGGAGCACCACCGCCAGGAGTGCCTGAAGACGCGCACCGCGGGCAAGATCGCCACGTCCGTGCGCACGGGCCAGGACCGCTTCGAACGCGACGGCATCCAGCTCCCGCAGTACGCGGGCGAGGAGATGGGCGGCTACCAGGCCGAGGTGATGTTCCTCAACCAGGAAATGGCGCGCCTCGCGAACGCGTGCAAGCCGCCGAAGCCCACGGTGCGCGACTACACGGCCGAGCAGAGGAACCGCAGCCCGCAGGGCCAGAAGCCCGCCGACCCTGTGAAGGGCGGCCTGGACACCGCGCGCAAGCTCCTCGGCTTCTAGCTACAGGCGAGCGTGTCGAAGCTCGGCCTCCGGCTGGCGCTCCTCGTGCTGGCCGCCGGGGCCGGACTCGCGGCGGCAGCGCCGCCCGAGGGCCTCTTTCCCGGCGGCGCCGCGGCCTACGTGGTCCAGGTCGACGGCAGGACGGTGTGGTCGCGGGAGGCGGACCGGGCGCTGGCGCCGGCGAGCCTCACGAAGATCATGACGGCGCTCGTCTTCCTGGAAAGCGGCATGGCGCTGGATGGCGTGGTCACCGTGAGCGCCAGCGCCGGGCGCGCGACCGGTTCGCGGCTGGGCCTGAAAGCGGGGGAGAAGATGCGCGCGGGCGACGTGCTCGCGGCCACGCTGCTGCGCTCGGCCAACGACGCCTGCCTCGCGCTCGCCGAGCACGTGGCCGGCGACAAGGCGCGCTTCGCGCGCCGCATGAACCGCCGCGCCCGCGAACTGGGCCTGGCGAAAACGCACTTCACCAACCCCTGCGGCCACGACGAGCCGAAGCACCGCTCGAGCGCACGCGACCTGGCCGCGCTCGCCACCGCCGCCATGGCCGACGCCCGGTTCGCGGACCTCGTGGCACGGGTCGAGCAACCGGTCGCCACGCTCGCGGGGCGGCGCTTCGGCCTGGTGAACGGCAACGAGATCGTCGGCCGCTACCCCGGCGCGATCGGCATCAAGACCGGCTTCACGCCGGGCGCCGGCAAGTGCCTCGTCGCGGCTGCGCGCCGGGACGGTGTGTCGGTGCTGCTGGTCCTGCTGAACGCGCCCGATCGCTGGTGGGACTCGGTGGCCGCGCTCGACGCCGCGTTCGCCGAGGCGAAGGCCGCGCATTGATCCAGCCTTCGGGCCTGCGGGTTCCCGCGCTCCTCGCGGCCGCCGTCGCGATCGCCTACCTGAACGCCTTCGCGGGCGTCTTCCAGTTCGACGACTACAAGGTGATCGTGGGAGAGCCGACGGTGCATTCCCTCGCGGCCTGGCTCGCCGACCTGGGCCACGGCATCCGGCCGCTGCTCAAGCTCACCTACGCGCTCAACTGGACCCTCGGCCCCGGAGAGGCGGGGTTCCACGCGTTCAACCTCGCGGTCCATCTCGTCAACACGATGCTCGTGTACGCCCTGGCGCAACGGCTCTCGGAGCGGCACGGTCTCGACGCCGGGCGCGATGCCCGCGTGGCGGCGGTGGTCGCCGCGCTGCTCTTCGGCCTGCATCCCGCCCACACCGAGGCCGTCACCTATATCAGCGGGCGCTCGAGCAGCCTGATGACGGCCTTCTACCTGGGCGGCCTGCTCGCCTACGCGGATGGAAGCGCCCGCGGGCGTCGCTGGCTGCTCTACGGCCTCTCTCCCGCGCTGTTCGCGATGGCGATCGCGACCAAGGAGGCGGCCGTGAGCTTCCCCCTGGCGCTGCTGTGGTGGGAGGCGTGCCGCCGCGAGGGGCGGCCCGGCTGGCGGGAAATCGCCCGTCGGCAGGCGATGCACTTGCTGGTTCTCCTCGTGGCCGTCGCAACACTCCTCGCGCATCCGGTCTACGGGGTGCGCGTCGTCCCCGCGCTCGACGTGCAGAGCCTGGGCCGCAACCTGCTCTCCCAGGTGGATGCGATCACCTACCTCGTTCTGCGGCTCGTCCGCCTGCATTCGCTCAACATCGATCCGGACCTGCGCATGGCCTCGGCGTGGAATCTCACGCTCGCGGTGGAAGCCGCCTTCCTCCTCGCGCTGTGCGTGGCGGGTTTCCTGTCCTTGCGCCGCAGGCCGTGGTGGGGGCTCGGGATTGCCTGGTTTTTCCTCGCGCTGCTGCCGACCAACTCGCTCCTGCCGCGGCCCGACCTCGCGAACGATCGCCACCTGTACCTCGCGGGATTCGGGCTTCTCGTCGCCGTGGGCATCGAGGTCACCCGGATGACCCGCGCGTCTTCTCCGGCCCGGCGCTGGACCTGGCCGCCGGCGGCCGCCGCGATCGTGCTGCTCGGTGCGGCGACCGCCACGCGAAACCTCGACTACGCGAGCGAGATCCGGCTCTGGGAACAGACCGCGCGGGGCTCTCCGGAGAAGCCGCGCGTGTTCAACAACCTCGGCCATGCCTACGGCGAGGCCGGTCGCCTCGACTTCGCCGAACGCGCCTACCGGGAAGCCCTGCGGCTGCATCCCGGCTACGAGCTGGCGCGCGAGAACCTTGAGGTCGTGATGCGGCGCATCGGGGAATCCGCGTCCCCCGCGCGATAGCGGCCGGCCGGCGCCCGCGAAAGCTATACTCCACCGCGACGCACCCCCGAGACCGGCCCGCAGGATCGGCCGCCCGATGCCGCAGGATTTCCCACCCGGAGTTTCCACGCCCATGAGTCCACGCGCCCTGCTCGCCCTGCTCGCCACGCTCGCCGTGCTTCCCGTCAACGCCTTCGATCTCCAGGGCCACCGCGGCGCGCGCGGCCTCGCGCCCGAGAACACGCTGCCCGCGTTCCGGAAGGCGCTCGAGATCGGCGTCGACACGATCGAGTGCGACATGGCGATCACGAAGGACGACGTGGTCGTGATCTACCACGACCTGTGGCTCAACCCGGACATCACGCGCGGCCCCGACGGGAACTGGCTCGAGGGGAAAGGCCCGGCGATCCGCAACCTCACTTACGAGGAGCTGCAGAAGTACGACGTGGGCCGGGTCAAGCCGGGCACCAAGTACGCGAAGGACTTTCCCCACCAGCAGCCCGTCGACGGCACGCGCATCCCGAGGCTCTCGGATCTCTTCGACCTGGTGAAGCAGTCGGGCAACGCGAAGGTGGGCTTCGACTGCGAGACGAAGCTCTCGCCGCTGGAGCCGGACGCGACCCTGCCGCCGGAGGCTTTCGCGCGCCGCGTCGTCGCGGAGATCCGCAAGCACGGGATGGCCGCGCGCACGATGGTGCAGTCCTTCGACTGGCGCACGCTGCAGGTGATCCAGAAGGAGGCGCCCGAGATCCGCACGATGTACCTCTCCTCGCCGCGCACGCTCAAGCCGGAAGCCGAGGGGAAGCCCTCGCCGTGGCTCGCCGGATTCGCGCCCGAGTCCCACGGCGGCACCGTGCCGAAGGCGGTCAAGGCCGCGGGCGGGAAGATCTGGGCGCCCAACCAGACCTACCTCACGCCGGAGCTGCTCGCCGAGGCGCGCGCCCTCGGCATCGTCGTCATCCCGTGGACGGTGAACGATCCCGCGATGATGGTGAAGCTCCTCGACATGGGCGTGGACGGGATCATCTCCGACCGCCCCGACCTCGTGAAGGAAGAACTCGCCCGGCGCAAGTAGGCCGGGGGCTCAGCCTTCCCAGCGCACGGTCTTCGCGCGCTCCCCGAGCGCGCGCAGCACCGCCTCCGCCGCACCCACGCCGCGATCGTTCGCTTCCTCGAAGATCGAGATCCCGCTCGCGTCGGCGTGCGCGAAGTGCAGCCGCCCGCGGTGCCCGGTGACGCGCGCGCGCGCCGCGCCCCAGATGAGGCCCGGGCGCGGGCGCACCATCGCATGGCCGTTGGCGAAGACGTCGATGCGCGTCGTGATGGAGCGGATCTCCGGATGGGGCTTCGCGAGGTCCGCGAGCGCGGCCTCCGCCCACGACTCCCGGGTGGCGGACAGCAGGCGCTCCCGGGCCTGCGCCGGCGCCTGTCCCGCAAGCGGCAGGTACCAGGTGAGCACCGTCGGCCCCGGCCGCGTCGCCACCCCCTGGTGCGTGGCGACCACGTAGCCCAGGGAGTCGCTCTCGAAGATCACGTTGTCCCAGGAAAGCGGCGCGCCGTGGTGCACATGCGGCGGCTCCGAGAGCGTGAGGTTCGCCGTGAGCCAGGGCGCGTATTCCCAGGTGCGCAGGGCATCGACCAGCGGGGCCGGAGCGCCGGCGAGCGCGCGGGCGGCGAAGCCGAAGGGCGCGGCCCAGATCACGTGCTCCGCGCGGTAGCGCACCGTGCGCTGCTCGCCCGCGAGCCAGGCGTCGAGCACGACGCCGCGCGCGCCCTCCTCCACCCGGTGGACGAGCGCCCCGGGTGTCGCACGCAGGCCGTTGCGCTCCACGAGGCTGCGAACCACGAAGCCGATGCCGTCGGGCCAGGTGAGCACCGCGTCCCGGTCGGCGTCGCGCGCGCTCGCCCCGCGGCTCGCGAAGTAGTGGATGCCCGCCCAGGCCGAGACGTCACGGTAGTCGCACCCGTAGTCGTCGCGGCACGCGTAGTTCGCGAGCCAGTGCACCGCCTCCGAGGCGAAGCCCTCGTCGCGCATCCAGTCGTGCATCGCTACGCGGTCGAGGGCGAGGAGCGCCGGGTCGCGCGAGGAGAACTCCAGCGGGATCGCGAACGCGCGCCGGCCGTCCGCGCCGCGCATCGTCTCGAAGGCTCTCATGCGCTCGTGGAAGCGCTGCCATTCGGCGGTCTCGGCCTTCGTGCGGCCGGCGATCGGTGCGAGCCCCTCCTCCCAGGTCCCGTTGCGGTAGAGGCGCTCCTGCGGCGCCTGGCACAGCGCCCGCTCGTCGTAGCGGGGCTTCGGCGCATCGGGGTCGCCCTGCAGCACGCCGAGTTCCGCGAGCAGGAGCCTCGTCGCGCGCGCCTCCCGCGTCGGCAGCGGGATGTAGTGCGCTCCCCAGGGATAAGCGCTCACCGCGTTGCCGCCCGAGCGGGCGTTGCCACCCGGCTCCTGCTCCAGCTCCAGCAGGGCGAAATCGTCGAAACCGGCCCGGCGCAGCCGCCAGGCCGCCGAGAGCCCCGAGACGCCCGCGCCCACGATTACGACGCGCGCGCGCCGAGTCTCGCTTGCCGCGGGAAACGCGCCGTCGCGCAACCGGTGGCCGAGGGCATGGTTCGAGGCGAGCAGGTCGCCGGGGGGCGTGGCCTGCGGCCGCGGCGCGCAGCCCGCCGCGAGGATCGCCGCCCCTGCGCCGAAGAACGCCCGGCGATCCATCACTCCGCCGATCCGCGCCGCCACTCCGATTCGAAATAGGTCACCAGCACCTGGTTGTTCAGGCGGTTCACCTCGGCGTCCACGCGCGCCATGTCCTTCGGGAAGTGGAAAAGCGCCGGGTGCATCCCGGGAGTCACGAACCGCAGCCCCGCGGGATAGGCCGCGGGCGGCGTGTACGGCTCGTTGGAGGCGACGATGAATCCCCACTCGCCGAACGAAGGCACCAGCGCGTGGAACGGCGTGACCTCGAATCCGACGCTCTCGAGCGTGGTCACGACGCACCAGAACGAGCGGCGCGCGTAGAGGGGCGAGGTGGACTGGATCACCGCCATCCCCCGGGCGGAGAGGCGCCGCTTGAGCATGGCTGTAGAAGGAGGTCGTGTAGAGCTTGCCGAGCGAGTGGTTGCTGGGATCGGGGAAGTCGACCACCACGAAGTCGTAATGGTCCCGCGACTGTTCCAGCCAGACGAAGGCGTCGGCATTCACCACCGTCACCTTCGGCGAGTTGAGCGCGTCGCGGTTGATCGCGCGAAGCGCCGGTGCGTCCGCGAAGAGCCGCGTGATGGCCGGGTCCAGGTCCACCAGGGTGACGTGCTCGATGCCGGGGTACTTGAGGATCTCGCGCACCGCGAGCCCGTCGCCGCCGCCGAGCACGAGCGCGCGCCGCGCGTGGGGCACCGAGGCGAGCGCGGGGTGGACCAGCGCCTCGTGGTAGCGGTACTCGTCCAGGGCGCTGAACTGGAGGTTGCCGTTCAGGTACAGGCGCAGGTCGTCCCGCCAGCGCGTGACGACGATGCGCTGCCCGCGGCTCGATTCGGCGTGGATGATCTGGTCGGCGTAGAGCTGGTTCTCGGCGAGGTTCGTCAGGCGCTCGGCGTAGGCGAAGCCGCCGGCGAGAAGCGCCACGACCACCCCGCAGCGAAGGGCCATGCTCCGCGGTGCGCCCAGCCGGGCACGGAAGAGCCACACCGCCCAGAGTGCGACGAGCGCGTTCATCAGGCCGAAGAGGAAAGCCGTGCGGATGAGGCCGAGCCGGGGGGCGAGCACCAGCGGAAAGGCGATCGAGACCGCGAGCGCCCCGATGTAGTCGAAGGTGAGCACCTGGGCCACCAGGTCGCGCAGGCCGAGGCGCTCGCCGAGGATGCGCATGACCAGCGGGATCTCCAGGCCCACGAGGATGCCCACGAGCACCACGATCCCGTAGAGCACGACGCGAAAACCCGGACCCGCGTAGGCGAACGAGAGGAACATCACCGCCGCCGAGAAGCCGCCCACCACGGCGATGATGAGCTCCACGTCGATGAAGCGCTCGATGACGCGCGAGACCACGTACTTCGAAACCCAGGAGCCCACGCCCATGGAGGCGAGGTACACGCCGATCACCACGGAGAACTGCGTGATCGAGTCTCCCAGCAGGTAGGTCGAGGCGGCGGCCGCGATGAGCTCGTAGACGAGCCCGCAGGCCGCGATGACGAACACCGAGGCGAGCAGCGCCCGGTTGAGCGCCTCGGAGGGCGGCAGGGATGCGGCGCGTTCGCCCGCGGACGGGACGCGCTCGGCGGTGCCGGACATGCCGTGTGCCGGACCGGTCTCGGCTGCCTCAGCCGCCGTGGATGGCCGCGCCGACGATGATCGCGATGGCGAGCACGAAGGCCCCCACCACGGTCGCCAGGGGCTGGTTGCGGTTCTCGATCAGCTCCTTCCACAGGTCGTAGGGCGTCATCTTGTCGACCACGATGAAGCTGATGATCACCAGGATCACGCCGATCACGGAGTAGGCGATCGATCCGATGAAGGCTGCGGGCTTCAGGTACTCGAACATGGCTTTCTCCTTGAGGGTTTACTTGTGACCGGACGATCCGCCGAGGCGGCCCGCCGTCCGGGCGTAGGCCTGCTCGGCGCGCGCCCGGCGGAACTCCTCGGCATCGGAGCCGAACATCGACCAGCCCAGGTACTGCGCCAGGCTGTAGAGACCCAGGGCGACGAGGCCGCTGGCGATGAAGGTGCGAAACATGGGTCGAGGCTCTCCTCAGTCGTCGTCGTCGCCGCTATCGTCCGACGCGGTCGGCGCGTAGTCGCTCTCGGCCCAGCGCCGGCCCTCGAAGGCGGCCGCGCGCACGAAGGCGACGAGTGGCCAGAGCACGAGGAACCCCACGAGGAGCCACAGGTTCGACCAGCCCACCGACGGCCGGTAGATGCGCACCTGGCCCGCGACCTGGCGCTCGATCGCGCCCGTGGGTTCGGGAAAGGCGCCGGCCTTCGCGTCGATCGCGAGCGAATAGCGCCCGGGCGGCACCTGCCGCAGTTCCGCCAGATCGTCGCTGCTCGCCTCGTCCTTGGTCGCAAGGCTTCGCATGCCGATCTGGCGTGTCGTACGCCAGGCGCGCCCCGATTCGGCTTCCACGAGCTGCATGTCGAGGTCCAGCCAGGCGAAGCGCGCGCTGGTGGTGGTGTGCAGGTTCACCAGCCCGTCGCGCCCGCCCAGCTCGAAGACCGGGCTCACGAGCCGCGCGGGCTCGCCCGTGGCGACCACGAAGGCGAGCGGCGCGAGCTGCGTCGACGAGCCGAGCGCCATGAACCCGAACTGCATGAGCAGCGCCACGCCCGCGAACGCGAGAAAGGCGAACCAGTAGCCGAAGGTCCGCCCCGCGTGCGGCGAGGGCTGGTTGGGCGCCACGCCCTTGCGGGTGGGTGGGCGGCCCTTCAGGCCGAAGGCCTTCCACAGCGCCTCGGGCTCCACGTACTCGCCGAGCGACCAGGTGATTTCCCGGTCCGTGGTCTCCGAGGAGAGGATGAGCGGAGGGGCGACGTAGTCGTCGGCGCGGCAGGCCTCGCCGAGCTCGACGCGCCAGTTGAATTCGCCCACGAGGTGGCAGACCTTCGGCTCGCTTCTCTGGAAGTGCTCGAAGACCCGCCCGAGATAGCGCACCCGCGGCTTCGGCTGCCCGCCGGCCCCGCGCCCCGGGGACTCGGGCTTCGGCTCTTCCGCGGCCGCCTTGATCACGCTGAAGTGCCCGTCGTACTCGCTGATCCACAGGTAGCCCTGGGAAACCTCGTGCAGGAGGTACTCGCCCCACTCGTAGCGCTCGCCCTCGACGACGATCCGCCGGCGCAGGTAGCCCACGACCTCGTAGCGCGCGCCCCGCCAGGTTCCCAGGGCGCCGAGCGGAATGGACTGCCCCGACGCGCGCATGTTCACTTCGTTCTTCTGGACGACCTCGCCGACGGTACCCGTCACGTCGGTCACCGTTCCGCAGGACCCGCAGGCGACGACCGTCGTCGTCGCGAGGTGCTTCTCGATCGGCGCGCCGCAGCCGCCGCACTTGAACGCGAGCGCGCGCCCGGTCGGCTCGCCCGCCCGGTCCGGGTCGCGCAGCCCCGCGAAGCCGAAGGTGTCGAAGGGCAGGCGCTCGCCGATGTAGATGTGCGGCACGTCCTCCGAGTAGTCGATGGTCGCGAAGCGCGCGCCGGGGCCGCGCAGGTCGGCCACGGGCGCCTTCCAGCCGGCGACGAACTTGAACGGCAGCTCGCCCTCGCCCGCGACGACCTCCGCGCTCTCGAGGTTGGTCACGGAATAGCGGTCGCCGATCAGCGTGAGCGCTTCCCCGGGTTTCAGCGCCTCGAATGCGGGCACCGGCTCCGGCGGCGACAGGTAGGCGATGGTGTAGTCGCGGTTGGCATCCGAGAGCCACGCGCTCTTGCCGCCGTCGAACACCACGTGCCACTCGTTCCACAGCCCCGCCTCGTAGCGGTACTGGATGCGCCCGACGAGGGTGAATGCCTCGCCCCGGTGGCGGCCGGTCGTGCCGAGCTTGAGCGGCGTGTCGTCGGCGAGGAGTTCCGCCTGCTTGCCGATGTCCTCGAGCCGCGCGCCCTCGCGAACCAGCGTCGAGTGGCAATAGCCGCAGACCGCGACGATCGACGTGGCGCCGCGAAAGCGAAGCCGGCCGCCGCAGGACGGGCACGCTGCCGTTCTCGCACGAGTCGCGTCTTCGATCGCCACCGGTTTCTCCCCCCGGGCTCGCATGCGGTCCGGATGCCGCACGTCTTGGAGCGCCGATTATACCCAGCGCATTCAGCTTGTCCGATTCGTTCCGGGCGGTGCCGGGGAGAACCCGGAGAGGTCGATCCGGCTCCGGCCGTCGACGACCCGTTGCGCGAGCGCCTCCCCGATCGCCGCCGAGTGCTTGAAGCCGTGACCCGAGCACGGGGAAGCCACGAGCACCGCCGGGAACTCCGGGTGCGCGCCGATCACGAAACGGAAATCGGCCGTCATCGTGTACAGGCACACCGCGGTCTTCACGCACTCGCCGGATAGCCCCGGGAAGTACGGGCCCACCTTCTCCTCGAAGAAATGCCGGGCTTCCTCCGGCGCGACTTCGCGACCGGCCTCCTCGGGCGTCGTGGCCTCTTCGTGCTGCTCGGAGGCGATCTTCACGCCGCCCGCCGCGCCGTCCATCGCCGGGAAACCGTAACTCGGCTGCGCATGGCCGGGAAGTTCCCAGATGAACACCGGGAAGCGCCCCGGAAGGAAGTCGTCGACGGCCGCTTTCGGCCGGAACCAGTACAGCGCCTGCCGCCGCACCACGAATCGTCCCGGCCACGCCCCGCCCAGGAGCTGCGGCAGCCACGGCCCGGCGGTCACCACGAGACGTCGCGCCTCGTAGCGTCCCGCATCCGTGCGGACGCGCACGACTTCGCCTTCCTGGTCGAATTGCAGGACCTTCTCGCCACGATGCACTTCGGCGCCGCGGTGCGCAGCAAGATCCAGTTGCGCGGCCACGCAGGCCTCGGGCCGCAGGAGCCCGGCCTCGTGCTCGAAGTAGCCGATCTCGTCGTCGCGCACCGCGAACTGCGGAAAGCGCCGGCGCAGCCCGGCGGCGTCGAGCAGGTCGTGGCGGATGCCGTGACGCTTCGCGGCCGCGAGCGTGTTCGCGAAGAAGTCCTGGACATGGCACGTGGCGCGCGGCCCCGCGCTGGACACGACCAACCCGCCCGTCGCCTCGAGGAGGCGCGCGCCCGTCTCGCGCTCGATCTCGCGCCAGATCTCATGGGAGCGGAGGGCGAGCGGCGTGTACTCCTCGCCCTCCCCGATCGCGAGCCGCGTGATGCGCGTCTCGCCGTGGCTCGATCCGCGGTCGTGGGGCGGCGAAAAGCGGTCGATGCCGAGGACGCGCCGGCCGCGTTTCGCGAGCTGGCAAAGCGTGGCGCTGCCCATGGCGCCGAGGCCGAGGACTATCGCGTCGTAGGTCGTTTCCATGGGCGTCGATTGTAGGCCCCGGCAACGGGGCTCAAGTTCCGCCGGTCCGGGCCGACAACCCGAGAACGCCCAACCCACCGCCGGAGACCCCATGAAAGCTGGACGCGTTGCCCCGAAGAAAACCCTCGCCCTCCTCGCGCTCGGCGCATTCGCCGGTGTTGCGCTCTCCGCCGCCGCGGCCGGAACCTCCCCTGCGCAGGCATGGATTGCCCACGCGGATGCGGTGTTCGAGGCGGCCGATGCCGCCAACCTCGCCCTGGCACGGGAGCGCGCCGCCCGCGAAGCCTGGGTACTGCATGCCGACGCCGTGTTCGCCTCGGCCGACGCCGAGAACCTGGCGAAAGCGGGGATCGCTCGCGAAAGCCACGCATGGATCGCCCATGCCGACGCCGTATTCGAAGCCGCCGACGCGGAAAACCTCCGGATTTCCCGGGCGCTGGTCGCGCGTACCGGGTACTGACCTCCGCGTCCGGTCCGGACGCCCGCTTTGACCGGGCACCGGGCCCGTCGCAAGATAGGGCCATGCGCCACCGCACGGCCCTTTTTCACCACGCCTTCCGCATCCTGTCCCGCGCGGGGCTGCTCGCCGTGCTCGCCACCACGCCCGCCCTGCCCCAGGGCAAGGCCCAGGAGCTTCGGGTGGCCCTGGTCGTCGGCAATGCCGCGTACCCGACGGCGGCGCTGCGCAACCCCGTCAACGACGCGAAGGCCATCGGCGAGAAATTGCGCGCCCTCGGTTTCGACGTGCAGGTGCGCACCAACGTCACCCAGCGCGAGTTCACGCGCGCCGTGAGCCAGTTCGGCCAGAGCCTGAAGCCCGGTGCATTGGCGCTCTTCTACTACGCGGGCCACGGCATGCAGGTGCGCGGCCGCAACTTCCTCATCCCCATAGACGCCGAGATCGAAAGCGAGGCCTCCGTGCGCAGCGAGGCCGTGGACCTGGATCTCCTGCTCGAGCAGCTCGGGCCCGCGCGGCTGAGCATGGTGATCCTCGATGCCTGCCGCAACAACCCGTTCGAGAACCGCTTCCGCTCCGGGCGCGGCACCGGCCTCGCGCAGATCGACGCCCCGAAGGGATCCTTCCTCGCCTACGCCACGGCGCCGGGAAAAGTGGCCTCCGACGGCGAGGGCTCCCACGGGCTCTACACCGCGGAGCTCCTCAAGGCGATGGACCTTCCCGGCATCAAGGTGGAAGAGGCGTTCAAGGTCGTCCGCGTGAACGTGATCAAGGCCACGGCGAGCGAGCAGATCCCGTGGGAGTCCTCCTCGCTCACCGGCGACTACTACTTCCGGCCCGTGGACCGGACGGCCGATGCGGCGAAGACCGCGCGCGACGTGACGGCGAAGCAGGCGGAGCTGCAGGCGAAGCTCGACACCGAACGCAGGCAACGGGAAACCGATGCCGCCTCGCTCAAGGCGGAAATGGAAAAGCTGCGCGAGGAGGTGCGCCGGCTTTCCGCCGCGTCGCCGCCCGCTGCGGAAAAGCCGGCCTCTCCGGCGGCGGCGCCCGAACCTCGCAAGGGCGCCGGGAAGCTCGCCGCGATTCCCGCGGACCCGCTCGCCTCGAAGGCTTCCCCGAACGTCGCCGCGAAGCCGCCGGCCGCTGCGAAGGGTTCTCCCGGCGCCGGCGCCACGTCGTCGCCCGCGACGCCCGCCAAGGGAGGGCTCCTCGCGAATGCCGTTCGCTCGGAATGGCAGCGTCGCATCGAGTTCCTCGAATCCCAGCGCGGGACTCTCACGTTTCCGAAGTCGGTTGCCTTGCTGCTCGGTCCCTTCACGGACGGGCAGCTCCTCGAGCTCGTGGAAAAGGAACGCCAGATGAAGGCGCTGCCTTACCACAGCGCTTTCGCGATCGGCACGACCGCGGGCGGGCAACTCGCCGCGCGCCGCGCGTTCAACGAGCGCACGGTGGACATCGCGCAGGAAACCGCCGTCCAGCGTTGCCGGAGCATTGCGAAAGGAGCCTGCTCCGCGATCATGGCGAACGGAGAGTTCCGAGAGGACGCCTTCCTTGCCTGGGCGAAGGGCGTTCAGGGCGCGCACCTGATCCGCCTGCGCACGGGCTTCCTCGGGCTGCGCCCGGCGCCGTCCTAGGATTTCCGTCCGCGCGTTTCCCTCAGGGGCCGCCCAGCTCGACTTCGTGCAGGATCAGGCGGCTGTAGGTTTCGCGGGCGCCGGCGTGCTCGCGCAGGCGCTCGACCAGCCGGAAGAGCTCCTCGCGGTCGGCGCAGGCCACGCGCAGCGCGTAGTCGAAGGAGCCGGTCATCACCGCCGCGCTCTGCACCTGCGGAATTTCGCGCAGCGCCGCCTCGAACCGTGTCGCCGGCACGCCCGTCTGCAACGTGACGTCGATCTGCGCCTCGAGCCCATGGCCGAGCGCGGCCGGATCGACGCTGGCGCGGATGTGCCGGATCGTCCCGGCCCGGAGCAGGCGTTTCACCCGCTCGGCCACGGCATTGGCCGACAGGTTCACCGATTCGGCGAGCTCCGTGTAGGAGCGCCTGCCGTCGACCCGCAGGATTCCGAGAATTTCCCTGTCTACCTTGTCCATTCCGAGTTTTCCCCCGAAATCTATCTATGGAACCTACAAAAAGCGCGAAAAACGAAGCCTTCCCGCGAATATACTCTCCGGCACTTCCGACCAGGCATTCGCCTTCCTCTGCCCATGAGCTTCGCAACGACCGACTTCCCTTCTCGCTTGCGCCAAGGCCAGGCCAGGCTTCTCGCGGGATTCTGTGTCGCAATGCTCCTCGCCGCTTGCGGCGGCGGTGGGGGTGGGTCCTCGGCACCGGCCGCGAGCGGGCAACTCACGCTCACGGGCTGCGTGATCGCCGCAAACGCCACGGCATGCCAGGCCACGATCGGCTGGACGGCGAGCCAGGCCACGTCTCCCCGGGTGGTGCTCGGCCCGACGACGCTCGCGACGTCGGCTTCGGGAACGCTCCAGGCCGCGGTAGGCGGCGAGCGCATCACCGTGACGCTTTTCGACGGGCCGGTTCGCCTCGATGAACGGACGGTGGTGGGGACGTGCGTTGCGGCCTCGTGGTGGAACGGCGCCCAGTGCGCGCCCTTCGCCGTGCGCACGACGGAACGCGCCGCGACTGCCTTCGTGGAGGGAGCGAGCCCGGTGACGCTCGAGGTCGTCGTCTACCGCCCCTTCGCGCCCGGCCCCCATCCCGTCGTCCTGTTCCACCACGGCTCGACCGGGAACGGCGACGATCCCTCCCTCTTTCGCATCACCTTCGAGAGCCGGGCCGTGGCCCGCCATTTCACCGCGCGCGGCTGGATGGTCGTCTTTCCCCAGCGAAGGGGGCGCGGCGCATCCGACGGCACCTACGACGAAGGATTCGAGCCCGACCGTTCCCGGTACTCGTGCCTGCAGGGGCCGGCGCTCGCCGGCGTCGCGCGGGCGCTCGAGGATGCCGACGCGGCGCTCGCGCACGTGTCGGGCATGGCCGGCGTGGATGCGACGCGCATCCTCTCCGGCGGGCAGTCGCGCGGCGGCATCCTCGCGATCGCGCACGCCGGCCTGCGCAGGCAATCCTTCGTCGGCGCGATCAACTTCGTGGGCGGCTGGATCGGCGAAGGCTGCGCGGACGCGGTCCCCGTGAACCGCTCGACCTTCGTGCGGGGCGCGCCGTTTCCGGCCGAGACGCTGTGGCAGTACGGCCTGAACGATCCCTTCTATTCGGTCGCCCACAGCCGCGCGAACTTCGACGCCTTCGCCGCTGCGGGCGGCAAAGGCCGCTTCGCGGTCCACGACCGGGGCGGCACGCTGAACGGGCACTTCCTCCTCGACGACCCGGCCCTGTGGGAAAGCGAGATGGACGCGTATCTCGCTCGCCTCGCGAACCCCTAGCCCGCGGCACTACTCCACGACGGTCTGCGACTGCTCGCGCAGGTATTGCGTGACGTAGTAGAAGGACCCGATCGCCTTGCCCGTCGAGCCCGAGCACTTCCATCCGCCGAAGGGCTGGTAGCCGGGCCACGCGCCGGTGGTGGCCCCCTGCGGGCGGTTCACGTACACGACGCCGGCCTCGATCCGCTCGAGGAACACGGGGACCTCCTCGGGGGCGCCGTAGAAGCCGGCGGTAAGCCCGTACACGGTGTCGTTCGCGCGCTCGAGCGCTTCGTCGAGGGATTCGACCGCGCCCACGAGCACGAAGGGCACGAAATGCTCGTCGCGCCACAGGCGCGAGGCATAGGGCGCCGTCGCCACGGTCGGCGCGACGAAGTAGCCGCGCGCGAGGTCTCCCTCGGCGAGATCGCGCCCGCCGGCGAACACCTTGCCGTCTCCCGCGGCCTCGGCGACCGCCTTGCGATAGCGTTCCCGCGCCGCCGCGTTGATCACGGGCCCCATCCAGTTCTCCCGCCGCGTGGGGTCGCCCACCGCCGCCTCGCCGGCAAGCTTCGCAAGCCGCGCGACGAGCGCTTCCATCACCGGCCGCTCCGCGAGCACGCGCGACGCCGCGGAGCACTTCTGCCCCTGCAGACCGAAGGCGGAGCGGAAGATGCCCATGGCGGCGCGCTCGAGGTCCGCGTGCCGCGTGACGATCACGGGGTTCTTGCCACCCATCTCGGCGATGCACGGCCGCGGCCAGCGCCCTTCGCCGAAGCGCCGCACGATGCCCATGCCCACCTCGCCGGAGCCGGTGAAGGTGATGCCGGCGACGTCGGGATGGCGAACCAGCGCCTCGCCCACTTCCGCGCCGCCGCCCGTCACGCAGTTCACCACGCCGTCGGGCAGCCCCGCCTCGCGAAACACCTCCATGAGCAGCGCACCGCTCCACGCGGTATCGCTCGCCACCTTGAACACCACCGTGTTGCCGGCCACGAGAGCCGCGCCGATGGGGCCGCCCGCGAGCGCCATCGGGAAATTGAACGGCGCGATGACCACCCACACGCCGTGGGGCTTGAGCACGGTCCGGTTGTGGCTCGCGTAGCCCTGGATCGGATCGTCGGGGAGGAAGCGCACGAAGCCGCCGTTCTCCTCCATCTCCGCGCAGTACCAGTCGATGAGGTCCGCGGTCTCCTGCACCTCGCCGATGGATTCGAGCCGGTTCTTGCCCACCTCGAGCGCCATGGCCGCGCCGAGTTCGTAGACCCGCCGCTCGATGATCCGCGCCGCCTTGCGCAGCAACGCCACACGCTCCATCCAGGGCGTTGCGGCCCAGGGCCGGAACGCGGCGCGGGCGCGGCCACGGCATCCGAGGCATCCTGGGCCGTGCCGCGCGGAAAACGCGCCAGCAGCCAGTCCCGGTCGATGGGAGAGCGGGATTCGAACTCGCCGCGCGCGAGCCGCGCCTCGCCACCGATGCGCATCGGGTACAGGGTTCCGAGGCCCGCCTTCACCTTTTCGAGCGCCGCCTCGAACTGCCGGTGCAGTTCCTCGGGCGGGTCGAACATCGTGGAATAGGTGAGCTTGAAAGCCTGTCGGTTCTCGTCCACGGCAACTCCTCGTTCGCTATCCCGCCCGCCGTCCGATCGCCTTACGGTTTCCTGGCCACCGGGGCGAAAAACGTCGACCACTCTCCCCGGTCCACGCGGATCTGGTCGAAGAGCCGCCCGGAAGATCCGCCGCCGGGCTCCAGGCCCAGGGCGAGAATCGCATCGCGCACCGCGGGCAGCGCGAGCACCTTGTTCGCATCCGCGTTGTGGATGGCCACCAGGGGCTTGGGTGTGGCGATCGGCAGCAGGAGTCCCTGCCAGGCGACCGCCTCGAAACCGGCGTAACCCGACTCGGCCACGGTGGGCACCTTCGGCAGCGCGCGCGCGCGCGCGGCACTCGTCACGGCGAGCGCCCTGGCCTTGCCCGCCTGCACGGGCGCGAGCGCGGCGCCCAGCGGCACGAACGCCACGTCGATCCTGCGGGCCGCGAGGGCCGCGAGCGCCTCTTCCGCCGTCCCGAACGGGACGCGCCGCAGGTTTCGACCATGGCGGTGGTGGCGAGCAGCAGCGTGTACGCGTCCCACGTCGAGCGCGACACCCGCCAGGCCGCGGACATGCCGGCTCGCGCCGGGTCGTTCTCCACTTCCACGGGCTGGCCCCAGACGCGGGACAGCTCGGGCGCGAGAATGCGGGCGAGCTTGTCCGACTCCCCGCCGGGTGCTTCCGGGACCACGATCGTTATCGGCCGCGCCGGAAAGGGCTGCGCCGCGGCCGCGGCCGCCACGCAGGCGGCCGCCAGGAACAGGAAAGCGCGAAGGGCGGTGGGTTTCATGGTGCGCGGCGCTCTAGGTGAGGGCGATGAACTCGGGATTGTCCTGGTGGTGGCGCTCGAACTTGAGGAAGTCGTAGTAGCCGCAGCGCGACCCGCCCGGAAAATCGCCGCAGATGGCCGGACGCGCCTCGTAGACGGTGCAGCGGCGCGCCTCCTGGTCCAGGAAGGTGCAGGCAGACTTGAAGACGCTGTCCTTGCGATGGCGCAGCACCCGCGCGGCTCCGTTCTCGTCGAGCCTGGTGAACCGCGCCTCGGCCTGCTCCGGCGTGATGCCGAAATGGCGGGCGAGCCGCGCGATGTCGCGCGCCTTCACCGGGATTTCCTCATAGGTGCAGCAGTAGGCGGGGCACTTGCTGCAGGAGTAGTTCACGCGGACGGAAACGGGGAACGGCTTGCTGTTCTTCATCGGTTGCGGAGGTCGACGGCAAAGCGCCGCATTGTACGCGAGCTCAGCCGTGCCGGAACGACAGGAGTTCGATGCGATTGGAAAACAGGTTCTTCACATGCCCTGCCACGACCGTGCGCCGGATCTCCTCGCGCGCGATGACCCACCGTACCCGATCCGGCGCGTGCCATCTCGTCGTGTAGTTGTCGACATCCGCACGCCCCGGAAACCGGCTGATTCCCCGGACCTCGATCCGGAAACAGTCGAAGGTCCCGGCCGGCACGGTGATCGTCTCGCGCCCTGCTATATGGAAATCCAACTTGATATGACTCGTCCGCTTGCCCTCTTTGCGCGAATCGTACGTCGTGGACCATCTCTTGCCGACCGAGTACTCCAGGGGCTGGTCCTGCCTCGGCGTGTTGTCGCGCCCGTCCCTTGAGCGGATCTGGTTCCCAGCAGATCCCGCACGGCCTGGCCGTCATTGAAAATCACGCGGGCATCGTCGATGGCCGTCACGGTCAACGTGAACTGCGTGGGCTTCCCTCCCCAGGCGAGCCTGTCGACTTCGTTGTAGGTGAAACTGTCGCCCACCTTGAACTTCGTGTCCGCCCGGACCGTGCCGGCCGTGAACGGATTGCCCGCGGAAGGGGCGATATCGACCCGTTTCTCGCCCTTGGCGAGCAGCACCTGGTCGAGCCGATGCTGCGCCAGCTCCGCGAAGCGCCCGCTCGGGTACTTGCGCAGGTAGCCCACCAGGGGCGCCGGTTCGCTCGCCTGCCTCGCCTTCTCGAACAAGGCAAGCTCCTCCCGGAACTCGCGCTCCTCTTCTTCCCGCGAAAGCTTGCGCAACTGTTCCGGCGGCAGGAAATAGAAATCCTCCTCGAGCGACGTGCTTTCCCAGGGAATCTGGCGCCCGCCCGAGGCGCGGCGCACGCCGAGACGCACGCGCTTGAACACGTCCTCGATCTTCGCCTCCCGGACCTTCATTTCCTTGAGCAGGCTCTCGGTGTACAGGCCATTGGCGCCCGTTCCGTCGTCCGCGCCGTTTCCCGGCGACGTCGCGTAGGCGAGCAGCGTTCGCGTGGGCGCATCCATCTGCGAAAGTCCCTTCTGCGCCGCGCGGACCTGCCCCTCGAAGGGGTTGTCGCGGCAGGCGTCCAGGACGATCACGTTCATGGGATTGGCCGCCTGCCGGATGCCGTCCAGCAGGGTCGCGACGTCGACGCATTGCGCGGAAACGTCCTGCACGCTTTCGACCTTCGCGTCCACCGGCACCAGGTAATTCCGCCAGTCGAGCTGGAAGCCGTGCCCGGCAAAATAGAAGAGCCCCACGGACTTCTTCGCCTCGAGCGCCTTCGCATATGCCTCCATCGCGGCGCGCATCCGCGCATGGTCCGCATCCTGCACGAGCGTGACCTCGAATCCCGTGGCGCGCAGCACTTCGGCCATCGCGGCCGAATCGTTGCCCGGGTTTCGCAGGACGGCCACGCTGCGGTAGGCGCTGTTGCCGATGACGAGCGCTTGCTTCGGCGCCCGCAGGAGCTTCATCGCGCCTTCCGACTGCGCCCAGACCCAGGCCCACGGCACCGGGAGGAACAGCGATCCGGCCAGCCCGCCCTGCAACAGGCGGCGCCTCGTGAAGGACTCGGGATTCATGGGAACTCTCCCCAGGTGTCGGACAGGTGCGCCGGTTCTCCGGCCGCCGCGGCAGGGCAGTCCTGCGGCTCGAGGCCTGATGCGCTCCCTTGATGCCGCCGGACGATAAGGTACCATTCAATCTGGTTCCGGATCGCTCGGGACACCCACGGGAATCTCGATGGCACGCCGCAATTGCGCTAGGTCGAAGCGGACGGTTCTCCGCCCGCTCATGGGCCTCTTCTTCGCGCTTGGCGCCCTGTCGCTTTCCGGATGCGCCGATCTCCTGCCGAAGTCCCATTCCGAGGTGCGAAGCAACTGGGCGAGCTTCGAGGCGGCACGCGCCACCATCGAGAGGATCGTCCCCTACCGCACCACGTCCGCCGACCTGAAGGCCCTGGGCATCGACCCGAAAGTCACGGCCAACGTGGTGCTGCTCACCTACTCGGACATCCTCCTGCGCTTCCCGCTGGGCGGCGCGATGCCCCCGGAGCGGCTCGACCGCGGCCTGCGCGAATGCCTGGAGGCCGGCAAGGCCTGCGAGGGCCTGTCCATCGCCGTTCGCGACATCCGCCGCGACCGCACCGGGGATTTCTGGCTCGACGCGCTCAAGTTCAAGCGTGTCGTGGACGTGTCGGGCTGGACCTTCAATGCCCTCGTGCTGGTGGTCGAGGGCCGCGTGGTGTACGTGATCCACGGCGGCCAGCCCGTCGTGCAGGAGCAGGAGACGAGCACGCAGCCCCTGGGCCCCTTGCAGGGCTGGGGCGACCTGCTGCCCGGAGCGATCCGCTAGGCCGCGCGTCGCTCGGAACTCCAGCCGGTCCCCGGACTGGATCGCGTGCGCGCAAACAGGGTCTAGAATCGCGGGAGGTCCTCCTTCCTCTTCCCTTCCCGCGCCACGCCTCCATGGAAATGCGCCCTCTCGGCCGCTCCGGCATCCGCGTCGCCCCGATCGCCTTCGGCGGCAACGTCTTCGGCTGGACCGCCGACGAGGCGACTTCGTTTCGCCTCCTCGACGCGTTCGTCGACGCGGGCTTCAACCTCATCGACACGGCCGACGTGTATTCCCTGTGGGTGGACGGCAACCGCGGCGGCGAATCGGAGACCATCATCGGCAAATGGCTCGCGAAGACCGGCAAGCGCGATCGCGTGGTGATCGCCACCAAGGTGGGCTTCGACCGCAAGGAAGCCGGCAAGGGGCTCTCGCGCGCCTACATCCTGCAGAGCGTCGAGGAGTCGCTCGCGCGGCTGCGGACGGACCACATCGACCTCTACCAGTCGCACGTAGAGGACCCGGGCACTACCCACGAGGAGACGCTTTCGACCTACGCCGAACTCATCGCAGCGGGCAAGGTGCGCGCCATTGGCGCCTCGAACTTCAAGCCGCAGGCCCTTCGCGACGCGCTCGACACCTCGGCTCGCCTCGGCCTGCCGCGCTACGAAACGCTGCAGCCGCTCTACAACCTCTGCGACCGCGCCGGCTTCGAGGCGGAACTGGGGCCGCTGTGCCGGGAGGAAGGCATCGGCGTGATTCCCTTCTACGCGCTCGCGTCCGGCTTCCTCACGGGCAAGTACCGCAGCGAGGCGGATTTCGCGTTGAGCCAGCGTGGCAAGCGCGCGAAGACCTATTTCGACGAGCGCGGGCTGCGCATCGTCTCCGCGCTTGACGCCGTCGCGAAGGACCTGGGCGCCACGCCCGGCCAGGTCGCGATCGCCTGGCTGATGGCGCAGCCGGGCATCGCCGCGCCGATCGCCAGTGGGCGCACCGTGGAGCAGGTGCGGGAACTCGTCGACGCGGCGCGGCTCGAGCTCGATGCCTCCGCGATCGCCGCGCTCGACGCCGCGAGCGCGTGAGCGCCATGCCCTACCGGAAACCACCGCCGCCCCGCTACAAGCTGCAGGTCCAGGAGGACGAGACCGACCATCGCGTGTGGCACGATGTCCACGCCCCCGACGGGAAGCTCCGCGTCTTCGACGACGAGGCCAGCGCCCGGGCGAAGCTCGAGGAACTCTTTCCGGTTCTCTTCGGGTTGGAGAAATTCGCGGCGGGGCCGAAGCGCACGCGCGTCATCGTGATCGCGCGCGACGACGAGGAAGAACAGGAATGAACCACACCCCGGGAGAGATGCCATGAACGCAGTCGTCAAAGTAGCCGTCGTCACCGGTGCCGGCACCGGCATCGGCAAGGCCTCGGCCCTCGCGCTCGCGAAGGCGGGCTACCAGGTCGCCTTCGCCGGCCGCCGCCAGGAGATCCTCGACAAGGCCCTCGCGGATGCCGGCGGCGCGGGAGTCGCGCTCGCCACTGACGTGACGGACCCGGCGTCCGTGAAGGCTCTCTTCGCCGCGGTGAAGGCAAAGTGGGGCCGCGTGGACGTGCTCTTCAACAACGCGGGCACGGGCGCGCCGGCCGTGCCGCTGGACGAGCTGCCGTGGGAGAAGTGGAAGGCGGTGGTGGACGCGAACCTGAACGGCTCGTTCCTGTGCGCGCAGGCGGCCATGGCGATGATGAAGGCGCAGTCCCCCAAGGGCGGGCGCATCATCAACAACGGCTCCATCTCCGCGCACGCGCCGCGGCCGAACACCGCCGCCTACACCGCCACCAAGCACGCGATCACCGGCCTCACGAAGTCGATCTCGCTCGACGGCCGGCCCTTCGACATCGCGTGCGGGCAGATCGACATCGGCAATGCCGCGACGGAGATGACCGAGCGCATGACCAAGGGCATCGTCCAGGCGAGCGGCCAGATGCTGGTGGAGCCGCGCATGGACGTCGAGGACGTCGCGAAGGCGATCGTCTTCATGGCCGGGCTCACGCTCGACTCGAACGTGCAGTTCATGACGATCATGGCGACGAAGATGCCCTTCGTCGGGCGCGGCTAGCCGGGGCCGGAAACGAACGCGGCGCGGCTGCGCGCCGTTCGCGCAACGAGCGCGCTAGCCCTGCGCGGGCGCGGCGACGGTGGTGCGCAGCATGGCGACGCCCTCGAGCGCGCACTCGATCACGTCGCCGGGCTTGAGCACCGCCGCGTCGGTGCCGCAGGCGAAGGCGCCCGTCGAGAACAGGTCGCCGGGCTCGAGACGCCGGCCCCGCGTTGCCCGCTCGAGGACCTCTCCGAGCGTGCACACCTGGTCGCGCGTGTTCACGCGCAGGAACTCTCGCCGTTGACCGTCGCGATCACCCAGAGGTCCGCGGGATCGGCGATCTCGTCCATGGTGACGATCTCGGGGCCGATGGTGCCGGGAGCTTGCGCCTTGCCCGGCGCCCGCCGTCCGCCGAAGCGATTCAGGAGCGTCACCCCCGCCACGTAATCCAGGGCATCGTCCGCTTCGACGTTCTCGGCGGTGCGGCCCACCACGTAGACCAGTTCCGCTCCGAAGCCGTGACGGGACGTGCCGGCGGGAATGGCCAGCTTCGCATCGTGGCCGGCGAAGCCCGAAGCGGTCATCTCGAAGTCCGCGGGCTCCGGCGAGGCCTTTCCGGCCGGTTCGCCGGCCTGCGGGCGGCAATTGCCCTCCAGCCCGAGGATCGACTTCACCTCGGGAATCGGCGGCAGGAAGCGGATCGCCCGCTCCTCGTACATCGCCTGCGTGAGGGGCCGCGCATCCGTGGTGGCGGCCTTGGCGAGCGCCTGGACGCGGGAAAGCGCGCCACGCCCCGCAATGAGCAGGGCCTGCAGGGACGAAGGCAGCGGCTCGCCCTTGACGCGCGATGCGGCCTCGATGTCGAGCACCCGATGCCCGACGCGAACGCCGACGCGAACGGCGCCGGCCGGCCCGACGCTGTAGGTAACCAGTCTCATGGGGATTTCCCGCTGCGGTTTCTGGACAAGTGCATGGCTCTTTCGCCGTCCCATTGTGTTCCCCGAACGGGGACCGGGCAAGGCGCGCTCATCTGGGGGGCGCGGAGAGGCCCAGGGCCCACACCAGCGCGGAGAAGGTGAGGAAGGCGAGCGCGGTGGTCACGAGGATCGCCGCGGAGACGCGCCCCGCGTCGGCCTGGTGGCGCTGCGCGAAGATGAACACCCAGCCCGCGGAGGGCAGGGCCGCGGCCAGCGTGGCCACGAGCGTGGCGAAAGGGTCCACCCCGGCCAGCCACAGAACGGCCGCCACGACCAGCGGGTGCACGAGGAGCTTCACGGCGACCGGCAGGGCGACGATGGGCGAGCGCAGCGGCGCGTCGGGCCGCACCAGCGACACGCCGATGGCGAAGAGCGCGCAGGGGCCGGCCGCGTTGGCGAGGAGCCGCACCATCTCGTCCAGCGGCGTCCACAGCCGCCACGTGAAGTACGAGAATGCGGCGCCCACCGTCATCGCCACCAGCATGGGGTTGGCGAGCACGCGCAGGGCGATGTCGCGCAGGCCGTGCCGCCGGTCCTCCTCGCTCGCCGGATCGAGGTGGGCGATGGCGAGCCCGACGGTGGCGAGCACCGCGAGATCACCCACGATCGCGACGATGGTGGGCGCCGCCGCGCGCTCGCCCAGGAGTGCGACGAGTAGCGGCACGCCCAGGAAGCCCAGGTTTCCCACGCCGCCCGCGAGCCCCATGAACGCCGCATCGCGCAGCCGCAGGCCGAGGCGCCGCGCGGCCCACACGGTGGCGAGGACGACCGTCACTCCCGCCGCCGTCCACGCCAGGAAAAGCGGCACGTTGGCGATCTCGCCGAATGCCGTGAGGGAGGCGAACCGGAAGAGCATCGCCGGCACGGCGAAGTAGAGGAGGAACCCGTTGAACGCGGGCACGGCTTCCGGCGGCACCCAGCGGCGGCTCGCGGCGACGTAGCCGGCGAGGATGAGCGCGAAGAACGGGACGGTGATGGTGAGGATGGTGTGCATGGGAGCAGAATACGGGTTTTCCACCCACGGCCCGATCCGGGCACCGCCATGACGATCCCTTCCGACCAGCTCCACCTCGACCCCGACCAGCTCGACGCCTACTGGATGCCCTTCACCGCCAATCGCCAGTTCAAGGCGGCGCCCCGCATGGTGGCGAAGGCCGAGGGCATGCATTACTGGACGCCGGAGGGACGGCGCATCCTCGACGGATTCGCGGGCCTGTGGTGCTGCAACGCCGGCCACAACCGCAAGCCGATCGTGGAGGCGATCCAGAAGCAGGCGGCGACGATGGACTACGCGCCCACGTTCCAGGTCGCGCAGCCGCTCGCCTTCGAGCTCGCCAACCGCATCGTGGACATCGCGCCCGAGGGCATGGAGCACGTGTTCTTCTGCAACTCCGGTTCGGAGGCGGTGGACACGGCGCTCAAGATCGCGCTCGCCTGGCACCGCGTGCGCGGCGACGGCGGGCGGACGCGCCTGATCGGCCGCGAGCGCGGCTACCACGGCGTGGGCTTCGGCGGGATATCGGTGGGCGGCATCGTCGCCAACCGCAAGATGTTCGGCGCGATGCTCGCGGGCGTCGATCACCTGCCGCACACGCACTCGCTCGAGCACAATGCCTACACCCGCGGCGAGCCGCAGTGGGGCGCGCACCTCGCCGACGAACTCGAGCGCCTGGTCGCGCTGCACGACGCCTCCACCATCGCCGCGGTGATCGTCGAGCCGATGGCCGGCTCCACGGGCGTGCTCATGCCGCCGGTCGGGTACCTGAAGCGGCTGCGCGAGATCACGAAGAAGCACGGCATCCTCCTCATCTTCGACGAGGTGATCACCGCCTTCGGGCGCCTGGGCGGGGCATTTTCCGCCGACGTCTACGGGGTCGTCCCCGACATGATCACCTTCGCCAAGGGCGTGACCTCGGGCACCGTTCCCATGGGCGGCGTGCTCGTCTCGAACGCGGTCCACGACGCCTTCATGACCGGCCCGCCGGGGGCGATCGAGATCTTCCACGGCTACACCTACTCCGCGCACGTGCTCGCCTGCGCCGCGGGCGTGGCGACACTGCAGCTCTACCGGGACGAGGACCTCTTCGCGCGCGCGCGGAAGATGGCGCCCGTGCTGGAGAAGGCGCTGCATTCCCTCAAGGGCACGCGGCACGTGATCGACATTCGCAACGGCGGCCTGGTGGGGGCCGTGGAACTCGAGCCGCGCGCGGGCGCGCCGGGGACGCGCACCTACGACACCTACGTCGGCTGCTGGGAGAAGGGGCTCCTCGTGCGCCAGGCCGGCGAGATCATCTGCTTCGCCCCGGCGCTCATCGTCGAGGAATCCCACATCGCCGAGATGGTCGACACGCTTCGCGCCGTGCTTGCGCGCGTCGACTGAGCGCCCGTCCATGTCGAGCCTTGCCCTGTTCAGGAACGAGAGCGACACCCACGCCGTCGCGGCCGGCGAGACCATCTTCCTCGAAGGCGACGAGGGCCGCGTCATGTACGTGGTCCTCGAGGGATCGGTGCGGCTTTCGGTCACCGGCCGCACCCTCGAGAAGGTGGTGAAGGGCGGGGTGTTCGGCGAGATGGCCCTGATCGACGCCGGGCCGCGCAGCGCGACGGCGACCGCGATCACGGCCTGCACGCTGGCTCCCGTGACCGCGCAGCGCTTCAAGGCCCTGGTGAAGGCGGAACCCGACTTCGCCGTCGAGATCATGCGCGTGATGGCCGCCCGCCTGCGGAGCATGGACCGCCGGCTCTAGGATGGGGCGATACGCGGGCGTGACGCCCGGCGTCGGCGACCTCCTGCGGATCGTCGACATCCGGACCAAGGTGGTGAGCATTTCGTCGCTCCTGGTGGGAAGCGCCTGGGCGCACGCCAAGGCGCCGGAGCAATTCTCGTGGACGCTCCTCGCGCTCCTGGTCGCGGCCACGCTCGCGATCGACATGGGCACGACGGGTTTCAACAGCTATTTCGATTTCCGCTCCGGCGTCGACACGCGCGAATCGGACCGCGAACGCTTCAAGGCCCTGGTGCAGAGGGACATCGATCCCCGCGTGGCCCGCGACCTTTCGGCTGTGCTCTTCGCGCTCGCCGTGCCCCTCGGCCTTGCCATCGGCGCGCGCGCGGGCTGGGGCGTGGTCGCCGCGGGCGCGCTGGGCATGCTCCTCGGCTATCTCTACTCCGGCGGGCCGCACCCGATCTCGCGCACGCCTGTCGGCGAGTTCTTCGCGGGCGGGCTCCTGGGCGGCGTGCTGGTCACGGTCGCCGCCTGCGTGCACACGCAGCGCCTGGACGCGGCCACGGTGCTCCTGGGTCTTCCCGCCTCGCTCATCATCGCGGCGATCCTGTCGACCAACAATGCCTGCGACAGGGTGGGAGATGCGCGCGCGGGCGGCGCACGCTCGCGATCGTCCTCGGCCCGGAACGCGCGCACCTTCCCGTCTTCGCGCTCGTCGCCGCCGCCTTCGCCGCCACGGCGATGCTCGCCGTGCTTCGCGTGCTTCCGCCGAAGTCGCTCCTTCCGATGGTCCCGGCGGCGCTCTTCGCCTGGCGCGCCCTCGCGGCCATGCAGGCGCGCGGCTTCTCGCACGACTCCAAGCCCGCGAACATGGGCGGGATGTCCCTCGCGTTCGTCGCCTTCACCGCGTGCTTCGTCGCGGCGATCGTGCTCGCGACCTGAGGCCCCGCTCAGCGCAGGACGATGATCGCGGCGACGATGGTTGCCGCGACGTAACCCGCCACCACCATCGCGAAGGGCAGGTCGATGCGCAGCCCCGGCCGGCTCGACTTCGTCCCCGGCGGGACGGTAAAGCCCGCCCGCGATCGCGTGGCGTCCGCATCGACGGGAAGGACCGCGAGCCGCGCGAGGCCCTCCACGCAGTCGAAGCGCGGCGACGGGCGCAGCTCCACCACCTCGCCGCCGTGGTCGATGGCGTGGGCGCCGTGGGAAGCCGCTCCGGTCGCGGCGAGATCCGGCTGGGTCCCCGAGCCGGCGGATTCGGCGCGGGCGCGCACCGCCGCCTCCGCCTCGAGCACGTCGGGTATCGCGTCGCGCAGGTCCGCGGCGAACTCCGCGGCATTGCCGTAGCGCTCCTCGGGGTTCTTCTTCAGGGCCCGCGCGAGGATGTAGTCGAGGACCGTGGGCAGGACCGGGTTCACGTGGCTGGGCGGGACCGCAACACCGTTGACCACCTGGAACATGAGCTGGGTGATGTCGTCGCCCGCGAAGGGCGTGACGCCGGTGAGCATCTCGTAGAGCACCACGCCCAGGGAGAAGATGTCCGCGCGGTGATCGAAGGGATTGCCGGAGACCTGCTCCGGCGCCATGTAGCGCGGCGAGCCCAGCAGCATCCCCGTGGCGGTCTTCACCGCCGGGTCCCGCAGCCTCGCGATGCCGAAGTCCATGATCTTCACGCGGCCGTCGGAGAGGATCATGACGTTGCCGGGCTTCACGTCGCGGTGGATCACGCCGCGCTCGTGCGCGATGGCGAGCGCCTCGGCCACCTGGGCCGCGATCTCCACCGCCTCCGAGGGCGCCAGCGCGCCGCCGCGGATGAGGTCGCGAAGCTCTCTCCCGTCCAGGAGCTCCATCGCGATGAAGGCGACGTCCTCCTCGCGGCCCACGTCGTAGATCGTGATGATCGACGGGTGCCCGATGCCGCCCGCCGCGCGCGCCTCCTGCAGGAAGCGCGCCTCGAAATGCGCCCGCTCCTCCTGCGTGCCGGTGAGCGTGACCGTCTTGATCGCGACGGCCCGGCCGAGCGCGGGATCCTCCGCGCGGTAGACCACGCCCATCGCACCGCGCCCGAGTTCGCCCAGGACGCGGAAGCGGCCGAATTTCTCCGGTTGCGGTGCGGTCATGGTCAGAACCCCAGCTGCCGGCGCAGGTCGCGCCAGAACCCGCCGGGCTTCGGCGGCGTGCGCTCGGCGGTAAACGTGTGCGTGACGGTCATGCGCTCGCCCGGTTCGAGGTTCACCCTGACGTCGAAAGGCGGCGCGTTCCCGTGGCGCACCTGCACGTGGTGCCTGCCGGCGGGCAGTTCCACCTCCCGCAGCGGCGGCGACCGGCCGTGGGAGAAGCCGTCGATCACCACGTCGCCGCGCGGCTTCACGTCGAACTCGACCACGGCGGGGCGCGGCGGGAAGTACCTCCGGTTCACCTCGCGCCCCGCGATGCCCAGCAGCAGGATGGCGAGGATGCCGGAGAGCGCGTACGCGGCCAGGCGGTCGCGGCGCGCGACGCGGCGCTGCGGATCGGGCGTGTAGAAGGAGTGCAACCGCACGCGGGCGTCGGTGTACTCCCCCGCCGGCGAGAGCTCCGCGGCGCGATCCCGTCGCGTGACCTCGAGCATCTTCGCGAACGGCGCGGTGACGAGGAGGCGCTCGGCGGTGGCGAAACCCGCGGCCGCGGCCGCGGCCGAAAGCCCGTCGCCGAACACGAGGCCGCCGGCGTCCCGCGCGGTGACCGCGATCGGCCCGTGATTCACGCCGACCTGGAGCGGCGCTTCGCCCTCGCCCGCGCGCAGCGACTGCGCGAGGTCGAGCGTGCGGACCGGCTCCCCGAAGAGCACCAGCGCGATGCCGTCGCTCGCATCGAGGACGATCCAGTCGGCGGCGGGAATGCCCGCGAGGGCGGTGCGCACGCGCGCCTCGAGCCTCTCCTTCAGGTTCGCCTGCTCGACGACGGTACGCTCGTCGAAGCGCGCGATCTTCAGGAAGGCGACGTTGGCGAATACGGGCGAAGGTGTGCGCATGCGGCGGAGGCCGTGGTTATGCGCGCATTGTAGCCGCCCGCCACGTTGGCGCCCGCACGGGGTCGCCCCGGTGCCGGGACGGCCGCGGCGGCGCTACTTGAGCGCCTTGTAGCGCAGGCGATGGGGCGCGGCGGCCTCCACGCCGAGCCGCTCGCGCTTGTTCTCCTCGTACTCGCGGTAGTTGCCCTGGTAGAAGAACCACTGCGAGTCGCCCTCGGCGGCGAGGATGTGGGTGCAGACGCGGTCCAGGAACCAGCGGTCGTGGGAGATCACCATCACCGTGCCCGGGAACTCCGACAGCGCATCCTCCAGCGCCCGCAGCGTTTCCACGTCGAGGTCGTTGGAGGGCTCGTCCAGGAGCAGCACGTTGCCGCCCGTGAGCAGCGTCTTCGCGAGGTGCAGCCGGCCGCGCTCGCCGCCGGAGAGGTTGCCCACGAGCTTCTGCTGGTCCTGGCCCTTGAAGTTGAAGCGGCCGAGGTAGGCTCGCGACTGGATCTCGAACTTGCCGATCGTGAGGATGTCCTGCCCGTTGGAGACCGCCTCCCACGCGTTCTTCTCGTCGGGGAGCGATTCGCGGGACTGGTCCACGAAAGCGAGCTTCACGGTGTGGCCGACCTTGATCTCGCCGGTGTCGGGTTTCTCGCGGCCCGTGATCATGCGGAAGATCGTCGATTTGCCGGCGCCGTTGGGGCCGATGATGCCGACGATGGCCCCCGGCGGAACCGTGAACGAGAGATTGTCGAGGAGCATCCGGTCGCCGTAGGACTTGGTGACGTTCACGAACTCGATGCACTCGTTGCCGATGCGCTCGCCGACGGGGATGAAGATCTCGCTCGTTTCGTTGCGCTTCTGGTACTCGTAGGAATTGAGCTCCTCGAAGCGCAGCAGGCGCGCCTTGCTCTTCTTGGTCTGGCCCTTGGCGTTCTGGCGCACCCACTCCAGTTCCTTCTTGAGCGCCTTCTGGCGCGCGCTCTCCGAGGACTCCTCCTGCTTCAGGCGGTCGCGCTTCTGCTCGAGCCAGGAACTGTAGTTTCCCTCCCACGGGATGCCGCGGCCGCGGTCGAGCTCCAGGATCCATTCGGCGGCGTTGTCCAGGAAGTAGCGGTCGTGCGTGACGGCGACGACGGTGCCCGGGAAGCGGGCGAGGAACTGCTCGAGCCACTCGACGCTCTCGGCGTCGAGGTGGTTGGTGGGCTCATCGAGCAGCAGCATGTCGGGCTTCGAGAGCAGCAGGCGGCACAGGGCCACGCGGCGCTTCTCGCCCCCCGGAGAGCTTCTCGATCCGCGCGTCCCAGGGCGGGAGCCGCAACGCGTCGGCCGCGATCTCCAGCTGGGCCTCCAGGGAGGCCACATCGGCCGTTGCGAGGAGCTTCTCGAGCTTCTCCTGCTCGGCGGCGAGCTTGTCGAAATCCGCGTCGGGCTCGGCATAGGCCGCGTACACCTCGTCCAGGCGCGTCTTGGCGCTGAGGATCTCGCCCACGCCCTCCTCCACCGCCTCGCGCACGCTGTGGCCGGGATCGAGCTGCGGCTCCTGCGCGAGGTAGCCGATCTTGATGCCGGGCATGGGTGTGGCCTCGCCCTCGATCTCGCGGTCGAGGCCGGCCATGATCTTCAACACCGTGGACTTGCCCGCGCCATTGAGCCCCAGGAGGCCGATCTTGGCGCCGGGGAAGAACGAGAGCGAGATGTCCTTGAGGATCTGGCGCTTGGGCGGCACCACCTTGCCCACGCGGTTCATCGTGAAAACGTACTGTGCCATGGCGATTCTCTCTGGCGATCGAAGCGGGGAAGCGAAGCCCGTCATTCTAACCGACCGGGGGTTCCCGAGCGACCGCGCGGGAGCGAGGCCGCCCATTGCCGGCGCCCGAAAATGCAGGCCTCGCATTTGTCAAGGGCCCGATGCGCGCGCGGAAAAAAAGAGGAACTCCCGCATCTCCTGCGTTGTCTAATGGATTGACTTCCCCAGAACCTCGACCGCGTTGCCACGGGCATGCACCTGCCCCGATCGGCGATGCGAAAGGCCTGCACGCAGCATCGGCAGGTTGCGGCACCGGCGCCCCGACATCGCGCGCGGCGCCAATCCGGGCCCGGCACCGCCGGGCGAGCAAAGCGCATGCGGCCGCGCCCCATCGCGGCACGCGGCGAAATTTCCACCCGTGAAAAGGAGAGCCCACGATGAAGAACCCCGATCCCGGAACCACTGGCCAGCCCCGCGCCCGCGCCGCCAAGGCGATCCGCAAGCCGCGCACCGACGCCGATGCGCGGGCGCTCGCCCGCATCCGCACCGCCGCCGCCATCGTCCGCCACCGGCAGGAGGCGCTCTACGACCGGCTCGCGGACCGCTTCCGGCTCGCCTTCGAGCAGGGACAGGACAGGAGCCGCGCGGGCATGGGCGAAGCCGCGGAGCAAGCGCGCAAGCAGCTCACCGCGGTGGGCGCGCTCACGCAGCCGCAGGGCGAGCGCCTCAAGGTGCTCCTGCTGCGCGACCTCGATCGCACGGCGGCGCAGTTTCGCAATGCCCGCGGCTCGGCGACCGAGCAGCTGCTGCTCGCCGAACCCGAATCCGGCGCCCTCACCTCGCTCGCGATCGTCCTCGAGTCCGCCGGCGACGCGATCCACGACCCGGACCTGAACGCCGACGAGTCCCTCGTCTACAAGACGGGCGAGGTCACGAGCGCGGGCACGCTCACGTGCACGAAGTGCGGAACCGCGCTCTGCTTCAAGCGCACCGGGACCGTGCCCCCGTGCCCGACCTGCTCGCTCACGGAATTCCGCAAGGGCTACTAGCTCGCGGCGCAACGCCATGTTCCAGCGGATCCTCGTGCCCACGGACGGTTCCCGCGGCGCCCGCCATGCCATGGAGATCGCCGCGGGGCTCGCGCGCCTGTGCGGGGCGAACGTGATTTCCCTGCACGTCATCGCGCCCGCGGCGGCGGAGACTTCCTACCTGGGGCTGGGCGTGATCGGCGCCCCGGTTTCCGTCGGCGGCCTCGCGGAACCGGTGCCCGCGGAGCGCGACCCGGCGCTCATCGAGGCGAAGCTGGTCGCGGAGGGCGCCGGAGTCTCCATCGAGCCGAGGCAGGTCTACGCGCCGCAGGCGGCGAGTGCTATTCTCGATCTCGCCGAAAGCGAGAAATGCGATCTCATCGTCATGGCCTCGAACGGTTATGGGGACCTGCTCTCGCTCATCACCGGCAGCATTACCGCGCGCGTGGTGTCGGGCTGCGACCTGCCCGTGCTCGTGGTCCACTGACGAGGGAGAATCATGTCCACCCAGGATGACAGCCCGCCGGCCAGGCCGCGCGCCGGCACCACGATCGCCGATGTCTGGCGGTCGGGAGGGGCCACGTCGGCGGTGTCGCCGCTCGCGGTCCGCCAGACGCGCCCCGAGGACTTCGCGGCGATCCGCGACCTGCAGCGCGCGGCCTACCCGGAGATCGAGCCCTGGTCGGACGAGCAGTTCGCCTCCCAGCTGGAGCAGTTCCCGGAGGGGCAGATGGTCGCCGAGCAGAACGGGCGCGTGATCGGCGCCTCTTCCTCGCTGATCGTGCTCTGGAACGACTACGGCATGGACCACACCTGGAAGACGATCACCGGAGACGGCTACTTCAACACCCACGACCCCTCGGGGCTCACGCTCTACGGCGCAGAGGTCGTCGTGAGCGCGAAGCGCCGCGGCCACGGCATCGGCCGGGCGCTCTACAAGGCGCGCCGCCGGCTCTGCGAGGCGCTCAACCTGCGGCGCATCATCGCCGCCGGCCGGATGCCGGGATACCGCAAGGTGCGCGACGTGATGTCGGCGGAGCTCTACGCCATGCGCGTGGTCTGGGGCGACATTCCGGACCCCGTGCTGCGCTTCCAGATGTCGCAGGGTTTCCATTACTGCGGCGTGGTCCACAATTACCTGCCCGAGGATGCGCCTTCCTGCGGAAACGCCGCGCTCATCGTCTGGATCAATTCGCGTTACGCGCCCCCGCGTCCCGCCGCCGAGGTTTCCAAGGAGATCCCATGAAGGTCCGCATCGCCGCCGTCCAGTACCACCTGCGCCACATCCAGGACTGGGAGGGCTTCGAGAGCCAGGTCGACTTCGTCCTCGATGCGGCCGCGGAGTACCGGCCCCAGTTCGTGCTGCTGCCGGAGATCTTCACCACGCAGCTCATGTCCTTCCTGGACGTGACGGACGTGCGGCGGGCCGTGCGGGAGCTCTCGACCTACACGCCGCAGTACATCGAGCTGATGAAGCGCCACGCCGAGAAGCACGGCTACCACCTCATCGCGGGCAGCCACCCGACGATGCGCGACGGCAATCTCTACAACACCGCCTACCTCTTCAACCCGGCGGGCCAGGTCTTCGAGCAGGACAAGCTCCACCGCACGCGCTGGGAGAAGGATTACTGGGAGACCACGCCCGGCGAGACGCTCTCCCTCTTCGAGACCGCCCACGGCAAGATCGCGATCCTCGTCTGCTACGACATCGAGTTCCCCGAGCTCGCGAGGCAGATGTCGGAGGCCGGCGCGGACATCCTCTTCGTGCCGAGCTGCACCGACGACCGCCAGGGGTTCCTGCGCGTGCGCTACTGCTGCCATGCCCGTGCCATCGAGAACCAGGTCTACGTCGCGATGACCTCGACGGTGGGCAACCTCCGCGTGAGCGGCCTGCGCATGCACTACGGGCAGGCCGCGATCCTCGCGCCCTCGGACTTCCCCTTCGCACGGGACGGCATCGCCGCCGAGGGCGTGGTCAACGGCGAGCAGATCGTCGTCGCCGACGTCGACCTCGCGCTCCTCGGGCAGAACCGCCTCAACGGCACGACCATTCCGCTCTTCGACAAGCGTGCCGAGCTCTACGACGACCCGGTCAAAGTGGTCGCCGCCTGACGCGCGGATGAAGCCCCGCGTCCTCGGCGCGGAAGCTGCCCGGGGACTCGTCCACGCCATCGCCCGGCAACGCGGCGCCGCGATCGACGGCGAGTTCGTTCCCGCGGACGCCGTTGCCGACGCGTATCTCGCCGGCGCGGAGCGCGACGTGCTGATCCTTCCCCATTCAGCGGCCTGCCGGCTCACCGCGCAAGGGCGCGTGGCCCTGGATTTCTGCACCGATCTCGGGGCGAGGGGCGCGCCAGCCACTGTGTACACCGTCGCCCTCGCAAAGGAGAACGTCGGAGAGGCCGCGCGGGAATTCGCGCTTCGGCTCACCGCGCCCGACACCGCGGGGGAGCGCGCTTCCGCCGGCTTTGCCGGCGCGCGCATTCGCCGCGCGACCGGCGCGGATAGCGCACAGGCCCGCGATCTCGTCTTCGGCGTGCTCGCGGAGTACGGCCTGGCCCCGGAGCCGACGGGCATCGATGCCGATCTCCTGGACCTCGACGCCGGGTTCCTGCAGGACGGCGGCCTCTTCGATGTCGCCATCGACCCGGACGGACGCGTGGCCGCCTGCTGCGGCATGAAGATCCTCGGCGGCGGGCGCGTGGAGCTGCGCAAGATGTACGTCCGGCGGGGCGCCCGCGGCGCCGGTCTCGGGCAGCGGCTCCTCGACCGCGCCCTCGCCTGGGCACGTGCCCGCGGTCACCCGCGCGTGGACCTCGAGACCGCCTCGGTGCTGAAGGAGGCGATCGCGCTCTACCGCAAGGCCGGTTTCGTCCAGCGCCCCGGAAAGCCCGACACCTGCCGCTGCGACCAGGCGTTCATGCTGGAGCTCGGCTGAGCGTGCCGATCCTCGCGCGACTCACCAAAGGGCGCCACCCCGTGCTCGCCTGGACCGCGGACCTGGAGCCCCAGGCGCGCCGGCAACTGGAAAACGTGGCGAACCTCCCCATCGTCCACGGCCACGTCGCCGCCATGCCCGACGTGCACTGGGGCATCGGCGCCACCGTCGGCAGCGTCATCCCCACCGAGGGCGCGATCATCCCGGCGGCGGTGGGCGTCGACATCGGCTGCGGCATGAACGCGCTCAGGCTCTCCCTCGCGGCGGCCGACCTGCCCGAAAGCCTCGCGCGCATCCGCTCGGCCGTCGAGGCCGCGGTGCCCGTGGGTTTCGACCAGCACGCCGAATGCCCGGCCGGCGATTCGCAGGCGCTTCGCGCGATGGCGCGCCGGCTCGAGACGATCGGGAAGAAGCACCCCGGCCTCGCGAAACTGCAGAAGGATTTCGCCGGGACCTGGGCCCGCCAGCTCGGCTCGCTGGGCGGCGGCAACCACTTCATCGAGCTGTGCGTGGACGAGTCGCAGCGCCTCTGGGTGATGCTGCACTCGGGCTCGCGCGGCGTGGGCAACGCCATGGGCCGCTACTTCATCGAGCGCGCGCGCCGCGAGGCCGAGCGGCTCGACCGGCGCCTGCCCGACCGCGACCTCGCGTGGCTCGACCAGGGCACGCCGCTCTTCGACGACTACGTGGAGGCGGTGGGCTGGGCGCAGGACTACGCGCTCGCCAACCGGCGCGAGATGATGCGCCTCGTCGTGGAGGCGCTGCGCCGCCACCTCCCCGCGTTCACGGTCGAAGGCGAGGCGATCAACTGCCACCACAACTACGTCGCCCGCGAGCGCCACCTGGGCGAGGACCTTTTCATCACGCGCAAGGGGGCGATCCGGGCGGGGGCGGGAGAGCTCGGCATCATCCCGGGCAGCATGGGCGCGCGCTCCTTCGTCGTGCGCGGGCTCGGCAACGAGGCCTCGTTCTGCTCCTGCTCCCATGGCGCCGGAAGGCGCATGAGCCGCACGGAGGCCAAGCGCCGCTTCTCGCGGGACGACCTCGAACGCCAGACCGCCGGCGTGGAGTGCCGCAAGGACGGCGGCGTGATCGACGAGATCCCCGCAGCCTACAAGGACATCGACGAGGTGATGGCCCAGCAGGCCGACCTGGTCGAGGTCGTGCACACCCTCAAGCAGGTCGTCTGCGTGAAGGGCTGAGCCGCCCCCCTTCCGGCCCTACTGCTTCGCTCCGGAATCCTTCATCGACTCGAGCGCGCCCAGGTCGAGCGAGCCCACGGCCGACTTCAGCGCCTCGAAGGGCACGCCCCTGCCCTTGGCGCTCACGACGAAGCGCTCGCCCAGCACGACCGAGAACTCATTGCGCCCGTCCTTGGATATCTCCTCGTGGACCATGCGGCCGCCCTCGCGCCTCGTGCGCTCGATGCGCCCGTTGCTTTCCTTTTCACTCTCGACGCCCATCCATCCGGCGAGGCCCAGGAGCCCCCCGGCGCCGCCGGTGTCGGTCACCTCGAGCTCCACGCGCTTGCCCGCGCCGTCTTCGTACTGCGCCTCCGCCGTCGACATCGACAGCCCGCCCGGGCCACCCTTCTTCGCGCTCTGCCCGGTACGCGGCAGGCCGGCGAAGCTCTCGGGAACCAGCGCCTTCAGCTGCTCGAGGCCGAGGGGCTCGAAGCGCTTGCCGCCGCCCAGCATCGTGCCGAGGCCCGACATCGCGGCCTGCATCTGCGCGTTGGGGTCGCCGCTCTTCTGCGCCGCCTCCATCTTCTTGCCGACTTCTTCCATCTGCTTGCCGAATCCCTCGAGCTTGCCCATCGGGGAATCCTTGTCGAAGGTGACGCCCGAGCCCGCGCCGCCGTGCATCGCGCCCATCATCGCGCTGCCGCCGGTGAGCGCCGTGATGCCGCCCGCCAGGAGGGAAATCACGATCCCGATCACGATCGCGCAGATCACCACCACGACCGTGTAGCCGATCGACTTCTCGGGCGGGTTCTTCATCAAGCGCGGCAGCCCCAGGTAGAGCAGGTAGAGGCCGTAGAGGGAGATGAGGACGCCGATCAGGCCCAGCGCCGGGATGATGCCGAGGACGCCGGCGATCCAGGCCGGCGTGTAGGAGTAGACCGCGACCTTCATCGCCTGGGCGGAATTCTTCTCCCCGCCGAACGTGCCGGCCAGCGCGTTGATGATGAGCGACATGATGAAGATGCCGACGAAGGCCATCACGAAGGAAAAGACGGCCACGCCGATGCCGGCGACGATCGGCGTGCGGAAGGTGCCCACGAACGGCAGGCTCATGCCGACGACGGAGCTGCCGATGAACCCGCACAGCACGCTTATGCCGGCGAGCGGCGCGACATAGCCGCTCATGAGGCTCCCGGTGGACGAAGTCTCCTCCGCGATCACGGGCCATTCGGTCTTCGGTGAAAGCAGGATGTTCTTGACGCGGTCGACGATTCCCATGGTCCCCTCCCGGTGGACACTTTGATGCGAGGATTTTACGCCAGTGGGCTCGTCGCTGCCGGTACCATGGAAATCCTTCGCGGGCCACGAACCGCGGCGATCGCGGGGCATGCAAGGGAGGAAACATGGCGGCACGCGCAGCAGGATTCCTGGCAGTTCTCGCCGCACTCGCGCTCGCGTCCTGCTCGGGCGGCGGTGGTTCCACGCCCGCGCCCCCGGCGCCCCCCGCGCCGCCGCCACCGGCGACGGGCGTGGTCTCCGGCCCCTCGCCCTTCGCTCCCGGCTGCGGCGACGCGACGGGAACCGTGTACGTCGATGCGGAAGTGGAGCCAAGCCTCGCGGTCGACCCCGCGAACCCCGACCATCTCCTCGCGATGTGGCAGCAGGATCGCTGGTCGAACGGCTCGGCGCGAGGACTCGTATCCGCCGTCTCGTTCGATGGCGGCGCAACGTGGGCCTCGCAGGGCATGGCCTTCTCCCGATGCGCCGGCGGCACGCCCGCCAACGGCGGCGACTTCGACCGTGCGACGGATCCCTGGGTCGCGTTCGGCCCGGACGGCACGGCCTGGGCGATGTCGCTGTCGACCAGCGGCGCGAGTTTCGCGGGCGGCTCTGCCAACGCGATGCTCGTCTCCCGCTCCGCGGACGGCGGGCGCACCTGGGGCAACGCCGTGGCGCTGATCGCGGACACGGCGCCCTTTTTCAACGACAAGAACGCGATCACGGCCGATCCCCGCGACGCGCGCTTCGCCTATGCGGTGTGGGATCGCCTCTACCAGTTGGGCGGCGGGCCGGCGACGTTCGCGCGCACCGTCGACGGCGGTGCGTCCTGGGAGCCCGCGCGGTCGATCTACGATCCGGGGTCGGACGGCCAGACCATCGGCAACCTCGTGGTGGTGCTCTCCGATGGCGCGCTCGCGAACGTGGCGACCCGGATCGACGAGTCCACGCTTCCCGCGCGCACCGCTTCCATCGTCGCCCTGCGCTCCACGGATCGTGGCGCGACCTGGTCCGCCCCGGTCACGGTCGCGGCCCACCTGGCCGTCGGGGCCTTCGATCCCGACACGGGAATGGCGATCCGCGACGGCGCGATCCTGCTCAGCGCGGCGGCGGGGCTGGGGGGATCGCTGCACGTGGCGTGGCAGGACTCCCGCTTTTCCGGCGGGCTGCGCGACGCCATCGCCTATGCGCGCTCCGCGGACGGCGGGCTCACCTGGTCGTCGCCCGTGCGCGTGAACCCGGACCCCGCGGTCGCCGCTTTCACGCCCACCGTGCACGCGCTCGCCGACGGCACGATCGGCGTGGCCTACTACGACCTGCGCGACAACACGGCCGACCGCGCCACGCTGCCCACGGGGTACTGGCTCGCGCGATCCACGGACGGGGCGACCTGGAGCGAAACCCGTCTCGCCGCGCCCTTCGACCTCGCGACGGCGCCGAACGCGAACGGCTACTTCCTGGGGGACTACATGGGGCTCGCGGGGCTCGGCGCCGATTTCCTGTCGCTGCACGTGCGCACGACGGGCAATCTCGCCAACCGCAACGACGTGTTCTTCGTGCGTGCGGCGCCGGGAGCGGCGGCGACGGCGAGGGGCAAGGCCGTGCCGGCGGCCGGGGCCTGGCCCGGCCCCTGGGCCGCGCCATCCGCGGGACGCTTCGAGGTGGATGCGGCGTGGGCCGACCGCGTGGCGGCGGCGATCGAGCGGACGCTCGCGGCGCGGGGCCGGCCGCGTCCGCCGCGCTAGCTATTCCTCGTCCGGCGCCACCGAGCGGATCGTGTAGCCGCCGCTCTTGTCGTCGCGCTCGAGTTCCACGAGGCCGCGTTCCTGGAGCTCCTCGAGGAGCTGGTTGAACGACCGGTAGCCGTAGTAGCTCTCGTTGAAGCCGGGCTTCCGGCGCTTGATGGCCTGCTTGACCATCGAGCCCCAGAGCGTCTCCTCCACGCCGCGTTCGTCGACCAGGTCGTCGATGGTCTCGAGGACGAGATCGAACGCCTCCTGGCGGCTGCCGCCGCCGGCATTGACGACCTCCTTGTCCTTCGCCTCGCGCTCCCGGGGCTGCGGCGCGGCCCTGCCCTCCGCCTTGCCTTCGGCCTTGCCCTCGGGCTTCCTCGCCGGCTTGCGCTTGGGAAGCTCGCGGACCAGGTCGTCGTAGTAGATGAACTCGTCGCAGTTGGCGATGAGGAGATCCGACGTGCTCTTCTTCACGCCGATGCCGATGACCGTCTTCGCGTTCTCGCGCAGCTTCGAGACGAGCGGCGAGAAGTCCGAATCGCCGCTGATGATCACGAACGTGTCGACGTGGCTCTTCGTGTAGCAGAGGTCGAGCGCGTCCACCACCATGCGGATGTCGGCCGAGTTCTTGCCCGACTGGCGCACGTGCGGGATCTCGATCAGCTCGAACGAGGCCTGGTGCACCGGCGCCTTGAACTCCTTGTAGCGGTCCCAGTCGCAGTAGGCCTTCTTCACCACGATGCTGCCCTTCAGCAGCAGGCGGTCGAGCACCTTGCTGATGTCGAACTTGTCGTACTTCGCCTCGCGCACGCCGAGCGCGACGTTCTCGAAGTCGCAGAAGACGGCGAGGTTCCTGGTGTCCGCCATTGTGGGGGGCCTCCGTGGTGACAGCCCCTAGCTTACAATGCCGCCATGCTCCCCGCCGACTGCGTGAACCTGATCGAGATCCGCGACCTGCACTTCGCCTACGGCAAGCGCAAGGTGCTCGAGGGGCTCGAGCTCGACATCCCGCGGGGAAAGGTGGTCGCGATCCTGGGCACCAGCGGGTGCGGGAAGTCGACGCTGCTGCAACTGATCGGCGGCGCGCTCAGGCCCGCGCGCGGCTCCGTCAAGGTGTGCGGCGAGGACGTGCACGCGCTCGACCAGGCCGGGCTTTACCGCCTGCGCCGCCAGATCGGCATGATGTTCCAGAAGGGCGGGCTCTTCAGCGACCTGAGCGTCTACGAAAACGTCGCCTTCCCGATCCGCGAGCACACGCGCCTGCCCGAGGACATCGTCTCGGACCTCGTGAAACTGAAGCTCCACGCCGTGGGCCTTCGCGGCGCGGTCGGTCTCCACCCGACGGAACTCTCCGGCGGCATGGCCCGGCGCGTAGCACTCGCCCGCGCCATCGCGCTCGATCCGGACCTGCTCATCTACGACGAGCCCTTCGCGGGCCTCGACCCGATCACCCTCAACGTGATCTGCCACCTGATCCGCACGCTGAACGACGCGCTGGGCAGCACCTCCGTGGTGGTGACCTACGATGTTCCCGAGGCGGTGAAGCTCGCCGACTACCTCTACCTCATGGGCGAAGGGCGCATTCTCGGCCACGGGCCCACGAAGGAAATGCTCGCCTCCGACGACCCTTTCGTGCGCCAGTTCCTGCACGCGCAGCCCGACGGGCCGGTGCCCTTCCACTTTCCGGCCACGCCGATCGGCGAGGAACTGGAACTCACCCCCGCCCGCTACCCGCCGCGCTCGGTGCGCGCGCTCTAGCGCGGGCCGCGCACCGCAGGGTTCACGCCCGCACCGAGCGAACCACCTCGGCCAGGTCGAGCGAACCGGCCCGCTGCGTGATCCGGGGCAGGTAGCGCGACTGCAATCCCTTCGCCTCGCCGAGCATGGCGGCGAAGGTCTCCCGGAGCGCTTCGCGCGAAAGCGTCCGCCCCCGGCGTAATAGCGGCGGGCCACCTGCCCCAGGGCGTAGGTGGAGGCAAAGGAAAATCCCGCTCCCGTGGCCGCCGAGCCGATTGCGCGCCCGAGGCCGCCGGCAATCGAACCCAGCAGGCCGCCCACGAGCCTGCGGCCGAACCGCTCCAGGGTCTGGGAGGCGAGCCCCACGCCCACGGTGGCGAGGAAATCCTTCGCGTGCCCCCGGTCCAGTTCGAAGCCGTGCGCCTTGCCGATGCGGTAGACCATCCGCATCTGCAGCGGGATGATCGCCATGGACGCGAGGCTCTGCGGCAACAGCTCGAGCGCCCCGTTCAATATCGCGTAGTCGAGGATCAGCTTGTCCATCTCGGCGCCGGAGAGCGTCGCGGCGAACACGGGCTCGGCCGCGGAGGGTGTGGCGAGCGGCGCGAGCGCGACGCCCGCGGCCTGGGCCACGAACGCCTCGCCGCGCGCGGCGTCGAGCCCGAGCGCGGTGCGCAACTCGTCCAGGAACGCCTTCTCCGCGGCGGTATGGGCGCCGTCCGCGTCGCACACGCAGACCGCCATTTCGAAGGCGTACTGGCGCAGCTCCGGCGTCGAAAGGGCCGCCGCCGCCCCGCCGAGGCCTCGCTCGCCGAGAAGCGCCTCCCGGTAGAGCGCCGGATAGTCCACACCGCCGGGCATCGCATCGGCGATCGACCGGATGGCGTCACGCTCGCGCTCGTCCTTGCCCCCGTCGGCGAATGCCGCCCGGAGGGCGAGGTAGAGGATGGCTTCCTGTTCGGCGGTGTTCATGGCGGTACTCATGGCGTTCTCCCGGGTTGGACGCGGCGGGGACTGCCGGCGGATTCGTGCGAATCCGGCATTTCCCGTGACGATCATGCCGCATTCGCGGCCGCCGGATTGGCGTTAGGATGGCGTAAAACCAGAACACCAGAACGACCGGGAGACTCCATGATCCGCCGTATCGCCGCGGCTACCGTCGCCGCGCTGGCCACCGCCTTGGCCACCGCCCTGGCCATGGCGCTTCCGGCGCTCGCCCAGGATTTCTCGAAAGTCGAGATCCGCGCCGAGAAGCTCGCCGACACGGTCTGGATGCTCACCGGCGCCGGCGGAAACCTCGCGCTTTCCGCGGGCGCGGACGCGGCGTTCCTGGTCGACGACCAGTACGCGCCGCTGACCGAAAAGATCCTGGCGGCCGTCGGCGCCATCACGCCGCTGCCGGTGCGCTTCGTCCTGAACACGCACTGGCACTCCGACCACACCGGCGGCAACGAGAACCTCGGCAAGGCCGGCGTCCTCGTCGTGGCCCACGACAACGTGAGAAAGCGCATGGACTCCGCGCAGTTCATCGAGTTCATGCGCATGGAGACCGCGCGCCAGCCGAAGGCCGCGCTGCCCGTGGTCACCTTCTCCGCCGACACCACCTTCCACCTGAACGGCGACGAGATCCGCGCGTTCCACGTCCCCCGCGCCCACACCGACGGCGACGCCATCGTGCATTTCGCCCGCAGCGACGTGATCCACATGGGCGACGTCCACTGGAACGGCATGTACCCGTTCATCGACGCTTCCAGCGGAGGCTCGGTGGGCGGCACATCGCCGCCGTGGACCGGGCGCTCGCGATCGCCGCGCGCGCGACGAGGATCATCCCCGGGCACGGGCCGCTGGCGACCCGGGCCGACCTGCAGGCCTACCGCGACATGCTCGCCGCGATCTCCACCCGCATCCGGCGGATGATCGCGGAGGGCAAGACCAACGACGAGATCGCCGCATCGAACGTCACCGCCGACTTCGACGCAAAGTGGGGCAAGGGCTACATCAAGCCGGCGCAATTCGCCGGGATGATCGCGGCAAGCCTGCGCAAGGGCGCACCGTGAGCGCACCGGGGCCGGCGCGCGCGGTTACGCCTGTCACGCCGGGCCGCCGGAAAATGTGATCCGCGCCACGGTGAAACGCGAACCGCACGCCTAAGCTGGAACCATGTTCGACATTCGCTCCCTCTTCGTCGTGATGGTCGCCACCAACCTGATCCTCGCGGTCTCGTTGTGGATCGGCACCGGCCGGCGGCCGCAGAACGGCCTCGGGACCTGGACCCTGGCGCTGCTCGCGCAGGCGGCGAGCTTCGTGCTGTTCGCCCTGCGGGGCGTCATCCCGGACTGGGTGTCGATCCTCGCGGCCAACGCGCTGCTCGGCGTGTCCATATCGCTCGTCGCAGCCGCCATCCTCGCCTTTCGCGGACGCAAGCTGCCGCTCTTCGTGCACTTCGCGACCGGCGCGGCCGCGGCCTTCGCGGTCGGCGCCCTGATCCACGATTTCGGCGCCCGGTTGATCGCGGTGAGCTTTCTCTTCGCGGCCGGCCAGGTGACGCTCCTCGCGCTGGCGTGGAAGCCCACGCCGGGCGTGAGCGGGGGCACGCGGGGCATGTTCGTCGCGAGCTTCGCGCTCGGCACGGCGAGCTTCCTGGTGCGCGCGGTGGGCCCCCTGTACTCCCCGGAGGCCATCCACGACTTCCTCGAGCCCTCCGCGACCCAGGCCTTCAGCCTCATGGCGGGCTACACCGTCATCCTGCTCTCGTCGGTGTCGTTCCTGCTCATGCAGAAGGAGCGCGCCGATTTCCTCGCGCAGCAGCTCGCCTCCCTCGATCCGCTCACCGGCGCCTTCAACCGCCGCACCTTCATCGATCTCGCGGAGAAGCAGCTCTCGCGGGCGCGCCGCATCGACGCGCCGCTGTCGCTCGTCCTGCTGGACCTCGACCACTTCAAGAGCGTGAACGACAACCACGGCCACCTGGTCGGCGACCGAGTGCTGCAACGCTTCGCGGACGTGGTGCGCGACCAGCTGCGCAAGGAGGACGTGCTCGTGCGCTACGGCGGCGAGGAGTTCTGCCTGCTCCTGCCGGACGTGCCGGGGCCGGGCGCCGTGGCGCTCGCCGGCCGCATCCGCAAGGCGGTCGCGGGCTCGCCCTTCGTGATGAACGGCGTCGAGATCCCGCTCACGCTGAGCGCAGGGGTCGCCGCGCGCATCGACGAGGGCCCCGAGGGGCTCGACCAGCTCATCGGCCGCGCCGACGAGGCGCTCTACATGGCGAAGAACCGCGGCCGCAATCGCGTGGCGGCGGTCTCCCTCGGCCGCTCCAAGGTGGCATGAGCGACGGCTTCCTCGTCTACTTCGCCGATCCGATGTGCTCCTGGTGCTACGGATTCGGGCCGGAACTCGATGTCCTCCTCCGGGAGCGCCCCGGCCTGCGCGTCGATCTCGTGATGGGCGGTCTGCGCGCCTACCACGCCGAGGCGGCCGATGCCGCGTTCCGCGAGACGATCGCCGGGCACTGGGCCCACGTGGCCAAGGAAAGCGGCCTGCCGTTCGACGACGCGGCCCTCGCGCGCGAGGGATTCGTGTACGACACCGAGCCCGCCTGCCGGGCAGTGGTCATCGCAAGGGCAACGGATTCCGCGCGCGCGCTGGCCTACTTCAAGCGCGTGCAGCGCGCCTTCTACGCCGAGGGCCGCGACACGACGGACGCGGGCACGCTCGCCGATCTCGCAGCCGACGAAGGATTCGACCGCGCGGTGTTTGCCGCCGCGCTCGCCTCGTCGGCCGCGCAGGAGGCGGTGAAGCAGGATTTCGCGGCGACCGTGAAGTCGGGCGTGACGGGCTTTCCCACGGTGGCCGTGGGCTATCCGGACCAGCGCTTCTTTCTCCTGACCGCGGGATTCACGCGCGCCGCGGGCCTCGCCGAGCGTCTCGATCGCATCGACGAACTGGCGGCCGGTTGACCGCAGTCATCGGCGCACCGGCGCCGATGGGCTAGGATGACCATCTCCGAGCGGCGCGGCATCGTTCGCCCGCGGCCTGCCGAAAGCGATCCGCCATGGGACCCGACCGACTTCCTCCCCTTCCCGATTCGAGCCTCTCGCCGGCGCAGCAAGCGGCGGCACGGGAGCTCGCGAGCGGCCCCCGCGGCGCCGTGTTCGGGCCGTTCATCCCGCTGCTGCGCAGCCCCGATCTCCTCTCGCCGCTGCAGAAGACCGGCGAGTACCTGCGCTACAAGAGCGCGCTCCCGCCGCGGCTCTCGGAATTCGCGATCCTCGTCGTCGCCCGCCGCTGGAACCAGCAGTTCGAGTGGCACATCCACCAGCCCATCGCCGAGAGCGCCGGAGTTCCCGCCGCCCACGTCCGCGCCGTGGCACAGGGGCGCCGGCCGGAAGGCATGGCGCGCGACGAGGCCGTGGTGCACGACTTCCTCCAGGAATTGCAGAACGACCGCGCCGTATCCGATGCGACCTACGCAAGCGCCGTCGAGCATTTCGGCGAGCGCGGCGTGGTGGACCTGTGCGGCCTGTGCGGCTACTACGCGCTGCTCGCGATGGTGCTGAACGTCGCGCGCACGCCGCTGCCGGACGGGGTTCCCCCGCCGCTCGAAACGTAGGCGGGAGCGCACGGTGCATTCCCGGAGACGGTTCCTGCGCGAATGCCTCGCGGTGGCGGCGAGCATGCCCGCGCTTGCTCGGGCTTCCGCGGCCCCCGCGAGCCTCGCCGGGGATTTCGACCTCCTGTGGGGCGCCATCGACGAGGGCTACGCCTATCACGCGCGCCGCCAGGATTGGCGCGCCACCGGTGCGCGGTGGCGCCCGCGGGCTCTGGCCGCGCGATCCCGCGAGGATCTCCTCGCCGCGCTGGAGGGCGCGATCGCCGAGCTGCGCGACGAGCACGTCACCCTCGACGCGCACCTTCCCGGCTCGCCACGGCCGGTGCCGATGGCCACGGACCTGTGGGCGGAATGGATCGGGCAGGACCCCATGATGTCCGCCGTTCGCGCCGGTAGCGTGGCCGACGTGGCAGGCGCGGTGCCCGGCATGCGCGTGGTCGCGGTGCAGGGCGTGCCCGTGGAGCAGGCCGTGCGCAGGCTGCTCGGCGGCGGCAGGCCCCAGGATGCGCGGGCGCGGGACTGGGCGCTGCGTCGCCTGGTGGCCGGCCCGTGGTCGGGGGAAATCACCCTCGACGTGACGATCGCCGGCCGCGCGAGCCGCCTCGCGATCGCGCGCGAGGACCAGCCCGCGGGCGCGACGCCGCCGCTCATCGCGCGCCGCATCGGCGAGGACCGCGACCTGGGTTACCTGCGCATCAAGAACAATCTCGGCGACGACGGCCTCGTGCCGCATTTCGACGCGGCCCTCCAGTACCTGAAGGCCACGCGCGGATTGATCCTCGACCTGCGCGAAACCCAGTCGGGCGGCTCGACCAGCGTGGCGCACGCGCTGCTCGGCCGCTTCGTGACGCAGAAGTCGCCGTGGGTCGCGAAGGCCGCGGGTGCGGCGAAACGCGGTACGGAACCGCGCGTGGAGGAAGTGGTTCCCCGGGGACCGTTCGCGTATGCCGCGCGCACGCTGGTGCTCGTGGACCGCTGGACGGCGGGCGAAGGCGAAACCCTCGCGATCGGGCTGGAAACCGCCGCGCGCGCCACGCTCGTCGGCACGGCGATGGCGGGCCTGCGCGGGGACACGCGCGAGATCCGGTTGCCGAGATCGGGAATCGTCCTGCGCTACCCCGCGGCGCGCGTCTTCCACGCCAACGGCACGCCGCGCGAAGCGGTGCGACCGGGCATTCCGGTGGATATCGTCGCGCCCAAGGGCGGGCCGGGAGACCCGATCCTCTACCAGGGGCTGAAGCTCCTCGAAGCCGCCGCGGCGCCGGGCCGCTAGCGGCCCCCTCCTTCAGCAGCCCCGTCCTTCAGCAGCCCCCTCCTTCAGCCACCACCGCTGCCGCCGCGGGCCGCCTTTTCACGCACGCGCGCATCGAAGCGCTCGAGGTTCACCACCACGCGCTCGTGCGTGCCTTCGCCGATGAGATCGTGCTCGTCCTCGGCGCGCACCCGGAAGCGGATGGTGCGGCCCTCGACGCCGACGACTTCCGCCGTGGCGCGCAC
>JADJEZ010000016.1 GCA_016708825.1 Betaproteobacteria bacterium
CCAGCACCGAGCCGATGCTGTTGGGCAGCAGGTGCGCGCGCATGATGTACGCGGTGGGCAGGCCCTGGTTCACCGCCGCCTCGATGTACTCCTTTCGCCGCTCGACGAGGGCGGCCGCTCGCATGAGGCGGGCATAGTTCGCCCACTGCACGACGACGATCGCGAGGATCACCTTGTCCACGCCACGGCCGATGGACGCAAGGAGGACGAGCGCGACCAGGATCGAGGGAAAGCCGAGGATGAAATCCACCACGCGCATGAGGAAGGCGTCCACGCGGCCGCCGAACTGCGCGGCGGTGAGTCCCACGCCCACGCCCGCGAGGAGCGCTCCCGCCGTCGCGGCGAGCCCGACGAAGAGGCTGGTCCGCAACCCGTAGAGGATCGCGCTCAGCATGTCGCGTCCCTGCGCGTCCGAGCCCAGCCAGAACGTGAAGCCCGCCATGCCCTTCTCCCCGGGGGGGAGGCGGTTGTCCATCACGTTGATTGCGGTGAGGTCGTACGGGTTCTGCGGCGCGAAGAGCGGCCCGACCAGGGCGAAGACGATGATGGCCGCCAGGACGATCGCGGCACCTCGGGCCGTCGGCTGGCGGCGCAGGCGCCTCAACACGCGGCTGCGCAGCGGCGTGTCGGCTTCGCGAAGGACCGGCGCCGCGCTCACGCGACCTCCCCCGCCAGCCGCACGCGCGGGTCGAGCGCTGCGTAGAGGAGGTCCACCAGCAGGTTCACGCTCACGAAGAGGAAGGTGGCCAGCATGATGTAGGCCACGACCAGCGGCCGGTCGAGCTGGTAGATGCTGTCGATGAGGAGCTTGCCCATGCCCGGCCAGGCGAACACGGTCTCGGTGATGGTCGAGAAGGCGATGAGGCTGCCGAACTCGATGCCGACCACCGTCACCACCGGGATCAGGATGTTTCGCAGGATGTGCCGGCCCACGATGCGCCGCGGCCGCACGCCCTTGGCGCGCGCGTACTTCACGTAGTCCTGGGCCTTCGCCTCCGCCGTCCCCGCCGCGACGAGGCGGATCATGAGCGCCATGTTCGGGATGGCGAGGTTGAGCGCGGGCAAGATCAGGTGGCGCAGGCCGTCCAGGGTCAACAGGCTCGTCTTGAGCCCGAGGACATCCACCGTGGCGCCCCGGCCCGAGGTCGGCAGCCACCCGAGGAGCACGGCGAAGACCAGGATCAGCATCATCCCCTTCCAGAAATTGGGCAGCGAATAGCCCAGCACCGTGCCGCCCATGATGACGCGCGACAGGCGCGACTCGGTGTCGAGCCCGGCCACGAGCCCCACGGGGATGCCCACGCCGATCGCGATCGTCATCGCCACCAGAACCAGTTCGAAGGTGGCCGGCAGGCGCGAGAGGATCAGCTCGATGGCCGGCACGCCGTGCACGAAGGAACGGCCGAGGTCGCCGTGCAGCCCGTTCCAGACGAAGACCAGGTACTGCTGCCAGAGGGGAAGGTCGAGCCCCAGGCGGCGAACGAGCTCGTCGCGCTCGAGCGCGCTCGCCTGGGAGCGGAACGAGGATCTCGACGGGGTCCCCGATGCCGTAGACCGCGAGGAAAACGACGATCGAGGCGGCCAGCAGGACGAAGACGCTCTGGATCAGCCGCTGCAGCGCAGTAGGTCGCCATGGGGCGGCCGCGCCGTGCGCTACTTCTTCGCGGGCCGCGCGAGCATGGCGAACGTGTACTGGTCCGCCCGGCCCGTGTAGGCGATGTCCGCGCGATGCGCCCACAGCGTGTTCTCGAAGTGAAGCGGGATGAACGCGTTCAGCTCGAGCAGTCGCGCGAGCCCCTGGCGAAGAAGCTCGGCGCGACCGTCGTCGTCCATGGTCGCGATGGCCTTGCCGATGAGGTCGTCGAGCGCCGGGTCCGGCCGCCGCCGTAGTTGGACGTGCCGCGCGTCTTCTTGTCGTCGAGGAGGCGGCCCAGTAGCGAAGAAACGACGAGGCCTCCGCGGAGCCCCAGCCGCCCATGGCGAAGCTGAACTCCTTCTTCGCCCGGCGCGGGAAGTAGATGGCGCGGGTCATCGCGTCCACCTTGGTGCGGATGCCGACCTGGGACAGGTAGCCCGCCACCGCCTGCGCGATCTGCCCGTCGTTGATGTAGCGGTCGTTGGTGGCCGACAGCGTGAGGTCGAACCCGCCGGCGTAGCCCGCCTCGGCCAGCAGCTTCCTCGCCCCGGCCGGATCGAACTTGACGACGGGCGGGTTGGGCAGCGTGCCGTACATGCCCGTGGGCAGGAACTGCAGCGCCGGCTGCGCGCCGCCGTCCATGATCCGCTTGGCGATCGCCTCGCGGTCGATCGCCATCGACATGGCCTTCCTCACGCGCACGTCCTGCAGCGGATTGCCCCTGCCGCCGTCGCTCACCAGCGGGCTGGGGCTGCGGCCCACGTCCAGCTGGAAGAAGATCACCCGCGACGACGGCGTCGAGACATAGCCGAAGCGCTTGTCGTCCCTGAGCCGCCCCAGGTCGCGAGCGGCCGGGTTCTCGATCAGGTCGTAGTCGCCCGCGATGAGTCCCGCGAGGCGCGGCCCGGCATTGGTCACCGGCACCATCTTCACGCTTTCCCAGTGCGGCTTCTCGCCCCAGTAGCCGTCGTGGCGCTGCAGCTCGATGGCCGAGCCGCGCACGGTAGCTCTTTAGCTTGTAGGGGCCGGTGCCGATGGCCACCGATCCCTCGTTGAACTGGCTCACGCTGGGCCAGGGCCCGGTGACGCCGCAGTTCGAGTCGAGCGCGAAAGCGATCCGGCCATGCGCGGCGATCGAGGAACTGAGGACCGATATGCCCGCGAGCAGTCGCGGCAGGAGCGGCTCGGGCTCGGCCGTCGTCACCACGAGCGTGTAGGGATCGGGGGACTCGACCGACTTCATGTTGCGGATCAGGTCCTTGTTGCCGCCGGCGATGTTCGTCTCGTTCTTCGCGACCCGGCAGAACGTGAAGATGACGTCGGCGGCGGTGAAGGGGCTGCCGTTCGAGAACTTCACGCCCTTGCGCAGCGTGAATGTCCACTTGTTCGCGCCGTCGTTCTTCCACGCGGTGGCGAGGGCCGGGGCAAGGCGCTGGGCCTCGTCGGTGTCCACGAGGGAGTCGTAGATGTGGGCGGCGAGCGCGTTGTTGGGCGCAAGGACATGGTAGTGCGGATCCACCGAGGTCGGCTCCGAGGAAAGCGCGATGCGAAGCGTCTGTGCCTGGACGGAAACGGGCGAGAAGGCGATGGCTGACGCGGCTATGGCCAGCGTGGCAAGGCGGAAGGCGGGCATGGGAAGGGACTCCAGGTTGGAACGGGAAGGGTTGCGGGCGGAACCGCCGGCCGGGATCACGTCAATTCTAGTGCATCCCGGTGGCCCGGATACGCACAAGCGCGACCTCGGGGCGGTGACGGGCGCGTTCGCCTGCGCGGCGCGAGTCCGGCGCCGACCTGGCGCCCGCGGTGCGGGCCTCGGGAGGCGGCGGCAGTCCTTGCACGTTCCTTCGTCACGTCGTGTCTCCCGCCGGTCGGCGTTGGATCGGGCAGCGGGCCGGCCGGCCCGCGTTCCCACGAGACAGGGGATTACGTCGCGCCATTGCGCACGTTGACGCGGATCAACACACGAGCGGGAATCCGCCGGCGCGCGGCAGGCGCCCGGGCCCGGCGTGAACAGGCGATAATGCCCGCATGCCGCGAGCAAGCCTCCCGTGAAAGTCGGCGACCGCCATTACCGCAGCCTCTGGGCCGAGCAGCCCGGCGGACCCGTGCACATCATCGACCAGACGCACCTGCCGCACGCGTTCGAGACCCGCGTGCTCGACTCGCCCGAGGCGGTGGCCGAGGCGATCGAGACCATGCGCGTGCGCGGCGCGCCGCTCATCGGCGTCGCCGCGGCCTTCGGGCTGGCGCTCGCCATGACCCGGGACCCGTCCGACGCATCCCTCGCGGGAAGCGCTGCGCGACTCGGCGCAACCCGTCCCACGGCCGTGAACCTCGCCTGGTCCCTCGGGCGGATGCGCGCCGCACTCGAGGGCCTTGCCCCCGCGAGCGGCCGGCGGCTGCGTGGTTCGAGGCGCAGGCGATCGCCGACCAGGACGTCGCCCTCAACGAGGCCATCGGCCGCCACGGGCTCTCCCTCATCGAGCGCGAGCACGCCGCCTCGGGCGACACCGTCGACATCCTCACCCACTGCAACGCCGGCTGGCTCGCCACCGTCGACCTCGGCACCGCGCTCGCCCCCGTCTACCTCGCCCACGACAAGGGCATCCCCGTGCACGTGTGGGTGGACGAGACGCGCCCCAGGAACCAGGGGCTCCTCACGGCGTGGGAACTCGCCGCCCACGGGGTGGCGCACACGCTGGTCGCGGACAACGCCGGCGGCCACCTCATGCAGCGCGGCCGCGTGGACCTGGTCTTCGTGGGCGTGGACCGCGCGACGCGGCGCGGCGACGTGGCCAACAAGATCGGCACCTACCTCAAGGCGCTCGCCGCGCGCGACAACGGCGTGCCCTTCTACGCCGCGGTGCCCACGCCCATCATCGACTGGGAGGTCGACGATGCGCTCGCGGGCATTCCCATCGAGGAGCGCGGCGCGGACGAGATCCGCGTGGTCCGCGGCCTGGACGATTCCGGGCGGCCGGCCTCGATCGCGATCGCGCCGGGCACGACGGCCGCGGCCAACCCCGCGTTCGACATCACGCCCGCCTCGCTGGTGACCGGCCTCATCACCGAGAAGGGGGTGTTCGCCGCGAAGGAGACCGCACTCCTCGCGCTCTTTCCGCGCGACCGCAAGAGCAACGCCTTCCTCACCTGAGGCAACGGGAATCGGGGACGTTCCCCTTTTTCCGGTGCGGCGGGAGCAACCCGGAGCGCCCCCGTTTCCCGATTGAAAAAACGGGGAACGTCCCCGATTCTCCTGCGCGGGTAACAGGGTCCGTAACTGCCGGTGACGCGCCGGAAGTGCGAGTCGCTATGCGATAATTGGCGACACATCTCGAGCTGGCGCCACGCCTGTGGCAGCCGGCGCTCTCCTGGAGGAAGGTCCATGCAAGCCCATGCCGCCCCGGTGCCGGGCGCCGCGCATACGCGCCACGCCAGACTGCTCAAGTGGGTCGCCGACATCGCCGAACTCACGCAACCCGACAGGATCTACTGGTGCGACGGTTCCGAGGAGGAATACGACCGCCTTTGCGGCGAGCTCGTCGAGGCCGGCACGTTCCGGCGCCTGGACGAAAAGCTGCGGCCCAACTCCTACCTCGCCTGGTCCGACCCCTCCGACGTCGCGCGGGTCGAGGACCGCACCTTCATCTGCGCGAAGTCGAAGGACGACGCCGGCCCCACCAACAACTGGGTGGAGCCCGCCGAGATGCGCGCCACGCTGAAGGGCCTCTTCAAGGGCTGCATGCGCGGCCGCACCATGTACGTGGTGCCCTTCAGCATGGGCCCCATCGGCTCGCACATCGCGCACATCGGGATCGAGATCTCCGACAGCGCCTACGTCGCGGTGAACATGAAGCTGATGACCCGCATGGGTGCCAGCGTGCTCGCCACGCTGGGCGACGACGGCTTCTTCGTGCCCGCCGTGCACTCGGTGGGCGCGCCGCTGGAGCCGGGCGAGAAGGACGTCGCCTGGCCCTGCAACAAGGACAACAAGTACATCGTCCACTTCCCCGACACGCGCGAGATCTGGTCCTTCGGCTCCGGCTACGGCGGCAACGCGCTGCTGGGCAAGAAGTGCTTCGCGCTGCGCATCGCCTCGGTGATGGGCCGCGAGGAGGGCTGGCTCGCCGAGCACATGCTGATCCTGGGCGTGGAATCCCCCGAGGGCGTGAAGCACTACGTGACCGCGGCCTTTCCCTCCGCCTGCGGCAAGACCAATTTCGCGATGCTGATCCCGCCCGCCTCGTTCAAGGGCTGGAAGGTGACCACCATCGGCGACGACATCGCCTGGATCAAGCCGGGCAAGGACGGGCGCCTGCACGCCATCAATCCGGAGGCGGGCTTCTTCGGCGTCGCACCCGGCACGGGCTACGGCACCAACCCGAACTGCATGGAGGCCATCAAGACCAACACCATCTTCACCAACGTGGCGCTCACGCCGGAAGGCGACGTGTGGTGGGAGGGGATGTCGAAGGAGGTCCCGCCGAAGCTCACCGACTGGAAGGGCCAGGAGTGGGCGCCCGGCTGCGGGCGGCCCGCGGCGCATCCCAACGCGCGCTTCACCGTGTCCGCCGCGCAGTCGCCCTCCATCGATCCGGCGTGGGACGACCCCAAGGGCGTGCCTATCTCCGCCTTCGTCTTCGGCGGCCGGCGTTCCTCGACGGTGCCGCTGGTGACGGAGGCGGCCACCTGGGACGAGGGCGTGTACATGGCGGCGACCCTCGGTTCCGAGACCACCGCCGCGATCACGGGGAAAGTGGGCGTGGTGCGCCGCGACCCGTTCGCGATGCTCGCCTTCTGCGGCTACAACATGAGCGACTACTTCGCGCACTGGATCGAGACGGGCCGAAAGGTCCCCTACCCGCCGAAGATCTTCCTGGTGAACTGGTTCCGCAAGAACGACGAGGGCCAATACCTCTGGCCCGGCTTCGGCGAGAACATGCGCGTGCTCAAGTGGATCGTGGAGCGCGTCGAGGGCATCGCCGACGCCGAGCGCACCGCCGTGGGCTACGTGCCGCGGCACAAGGACATCGACTGGCAGGGGCTCGATTCCTTCGGCGCCGAAAAGTACCTCGCCATCTCGTCCATCGACAAGCCGATGTGGACGCAGGAACTCCCGCTGCACCGCGAGCTCTTCGACAAGCTGGGCGAGCGCCCGCCGGGCGTGATCCGGCAGCGCTTCGAGGCGCTCAGCAAGACGCTGGGCTGATCTCCCGCGGCCGTGCTGCCGTCGCCGCCGTGAGGCTCCCGGAGCTGGAAACGCCGCGCCTCGTGCTCGAGGCCGGCCGCATGGAGGCCAACGTCGCGCGCCTCAAGGCCCGCCTCGCCGCGCTGGGCGTGCGCCTGCGTCCCCACGTGAAGACCTGCAAGTCCTTCGAGGTCGCGCGTCTCCTGATGGAAGCGCCCACGGGCCCCATCACGGTATCCACCCTCAAGGAAGCCGAGCAGTTCCTGGAGCACGGCGTCACCGACATCCTGTACGCCGTGGGCATCGCGCCGGGCAAGCTCGACCACGTGCGCGCCCTGCGAGACCGCGGCGCCGATCTCGCGATCGTCGTGGACAGCGTCGAGGCCGCGCAGGCCGTGGCCGCCCGTGGCGAAGGCATCCCCGCGCTGATCGAGATCGACTGCGACGGCCACCGCGCCGGCGTGAAGCCCGGGGACGCGATCCTCGCTGACATCGCGAAAGCGCTCGCACGGGGCGCGCAGCCGCGCGGCGTGATGACGCACGCGGGGGGATCCTACGACTGCCGCTCGACCGGGGCCATCGCCGCCCTGGCGGAGCGGGAGCGCGCGGCCGTCGTGGAAAGTGCGGCCGTGCTGCGCGCCGCGGGCTTCGACTCGCCCGTGGTGAGCGTGGGCTCGACGCCCACCGCCACGTTCGCCGCGAACCTCGAGGGCGTGACGGAAGTGCGCGCCGGCGTCTTCGTCTTCCACGACCTCGTGATGGCCGGGCTCGGCGTGTGCGCCGTGGACGACATCGCGCTCTCGGTGCTCGCCACCGTCATCGGCCACCAGCGCGAAAAGGGCTGGATCGTCACCGACGCGGGCTGGATGGCGATGTCGCGGGACCGCGGCACCGGGCGGCAGGCCGTGGACCAGGGCTACGGCCTCGTCTGCGACGAGGCCGGCCGCGTGATCGGGGATCTCGTCGTCTCCGACGCCAACCAGGAGCACGGCATCGTGAGCCGCCGCGACGCCGGCCCCCTCGACGTCTCGCGCTATCCTGTCGGCACGAGACTGCGCATCCTTCCCAACCACGCCTGCGCCACCGGCGCACAGCACGATGCCTACCACGTCGTGCGGGGCGGCCCCGAGGTCCTCGCCCGGTGGCCGCGTTTCGGCGGCTGGTAGCGGAGAAAGACGACCATGAGAACCCTCGAATGCCTGAACGCCCCGGGCCTCGACAAGCCCGCCGGCCACTACTCCCACGCCGTGGTGCACGGCGGCATCGCGTTCCTCGCGGGGCAACTCCCGCACGTGCCCGGCGAGCCGGGGCGCAAGCCGGGATCGATCGAGGAGCAGACGCGACAGGTGCTCGCGAACGTCGACCGCGTGCTCTCGGCCTGCGGCTCGCGGCGCGACCGGGTGCTGCGCTGCACGGTGTACATCTCCGACATCGCGCACTGGCCGGCGGTGAACAAGGTCTACGGCGAGTTCTTCGGCGAGCACCGGCCGGCGCGCTCCGTGGTCCCGGTGAACGAGCTGCACCACGGCTACGCCATCGAGGTGGAAGTCACCGCGGCCATGGACGAATGAGCACGACCATCGACGAGGCCGTGGAGAGTCGCGCCGACGCGCTCGTCGCAACGCTCCTCGAATCCGTCCGCATCCCCTCGGTGAGCCTCACCGGAGAGGGCATCGGCGAGGCCGTCGCCTTCATCGCCGCGCGCATGAAGCGGTGGGGCTTCGCGGTGGAGGTCTTCCCGACGGCGAGCCAGCCCATCGTCTACGGCGAGATCGGCCCCGAGGACGCGCCCTTCACCTGGCTCACCTACGGCCACTACGACGTCTATCCCGCGGACGCGAAGGCCGAGGGCTGGAAGACGGACCCGTGGCAGCCGGTGGTCGACGGCGACCGCATCTGGGGCCGCGGCACGGGCGACAACAAGGGCCAGCACCTGGCGCTCCTGAACGCCATCGCGCTCTATCGCGAGCTGCACGGGGAGCTGCCGATCCGCATCAAGGTGATCCTCGAGGGCGACGAGGAAACGGGCAGCCGGCCCCTGCCGGAGTTCGTGCAGGCGAACCGCGAGCGGCTGCGCGCCGATCTCTGCTGCTATTCCGACGGGCCGATGTTCCCCAACGACCAGCCGGTGCTGCTCATGGGCGTGCGCGGCGTGCTGGGGCTGGAGTTCGCGGCCACGGGTGCGAAGCGAAACCTCCACTCCGGCAATTTCGGCGGCGTCGCACCCAACCCGACGCTGGACCTGATCCACCTGCTGGCCGAGATGGTGGACCGCGACGGCAGGCTCCTCGTGCCGGGCGCGGGCCACGCCGACGTCACGGTGACGCCCTCGGAGTCCGCTGCGGTGGCCGCGCTGCCGCTCGACCGCGAGGGCGTGATGGAGAGCATGGGTGTTGCGCCCTCGGTGCCGGATGCCCAGTTCCACGAGCGCCTCATGCTCCGGCCCGCGTTCAACGTCTCCGGGTTCGCTTCCGGCTACACGGGCGCGGGCCACAAGACCATCATCTTCCGGGAAGCGATCGCGAAAGCCGACATCCGCCTCGTGGGCGGACAGGATCCCGCGCAGGTGCTCGTCGCAGTGCGCCGTTTCGCCTCGGAACGGGGTTACGCGAACATCGAGATCCGGGAGTTGAAGGCCACGCCCGCCTCGCGAACCTCCCTCGACGACCCGTTCGTGCCCGTGGTCAAGGACGCGGTCGCCCGGGGATTCGGACGCGAGCCGCTGGTGGTGCCCAGCCTGGGCGGAACGACGCCCGATTACGTCTTCACCCGGCTGCTGGGCCTGCCCTCCATCGTGGTGCCGCTGGCCCCCTACGACGAGAACAACCACGCGCCGAACGAGTCGACCAAGGTGTCGCTCTATCTCGCGGGAGTCCGCTCGGGGATGCGCCTCATCGAGGCGCTGGGCGCGCGCGGGCGGCCCGCGGCCGCCCCGCAAGCAGGGGCGGGCGAGTTCCGCGGGGAGATCAGAACAGGATGCCGGGCAGCCAGAGGCTGATGATCGGCACGTAGGTGACGATCACGAGGAAGAGCACGAGCACGCTCAGCCAGGGCAGCGCCGCGCGCACCACCTGCATGATCGACATGCCGGTGATGCCTGCGGTCACGAAGAGGTTCAGCCCCACGGGCGGGGTCACCATGCCGATCTCCAGGTTCACCACCATGATGATGCCCAGGTGCACCGGGTCGATGCCCAGCTGCTCGGCGATCGGGAAGAGGATGGGCGCCAGGATCAGGATGATCCCCGTGGGCTCCATGAAGTTTCCGGCGATCAGCAGCAGGATGTTCACCACGATCAGGAACTGCCAGGGCTGCATGCCCCAGGAGACGATCTGCTCGGTGATCGCCTGCGGGATGCGCTCGGTGGTGAGGACGTGCGCGAAGAGGAGCGCATTGGCGACGATGAACATGAGCATCACGGTGACGCGCGCGGCGTCCACCAGCACGTGCGGCACCTTCCCCATGCCGATGTCCCGGTAGACGAACACCGCCACGAAGAACGCGTACACCGCCGCCACCGCCGCGGCTTCCGTCGGCGTGAAGATGCCGCCGTAGATCCCGCCGAGGATGATGACGAGCAGCAGCAGGCCCCAGATGGAGTCGCGGCCCGCCTGCACGATCTCGCCCAGGGAGGCGCGCGGCTGGCGCGGCAGCTTCAGGTAGCGCGCCCGGAAGTAGATCGCCACCATGAGCATGAGGCCGAGCAGGATCCCGGGAATGACGCCGGCCATGAAGAGCTTGCCGACCGAGGTCTCGGTCGCCGCGCCGTAGACCACCATCACGATCGAGGGCGGTATCAGGATGCCGAGCGTGCCGGCGTTGCAGATCACGCCGGCCGCGAAGTTCTGGGAGTAGCCGGCCTTCACCATGCCGGCGATCACGATGGAGCCCACCGCCACGACGGTGGCGGGAGAGGAACCCGACACGGCCGCGAAGAGCATGCAGGCGAGCACGGAGGCCATCGCGAGGCCGCCCCGCAGGTGGCCGATGCACGCGTTGGCGAAGCGGATCATCCGCTTGGCGACGCCCCCGGTCGTCATGAAGGCGCCGGAGAGGATGAAGAACGGGATCGCGAGCAGCGTGAAATGCTCGCTGGTCTCGAAGAGCTTGAGCGCCAGCGACGGCAGGGAATCCTGCCCGAAGAAGAGGATCGTGAGCACCGACGACAGGCCGAGCGCGATCGCGATCGGCATGCCCATCAGCATGAACGCGAACAGCATGACGAACAGGATTGCGGTGGTCATGTGCGTTCGCTCCCCGGCGCCTGGCCCGGATTGTCGTCCTGCCTGAGCTTCAGGGCGTCCGCGGCCTCGTCGGCCAGGTGCATCCCCGACTCCTTGCCCGTCACGATTCGGAAGAAGAGCTGCGCGAAGCGCAGGATCAGGAGGCCGAAGCCGATCGGCAGCACCAGCCGCGGCACCCACTGCGGGATGGGCAGGTCCTGGGCGAGGATGCCGATCTCGTACATCTTCTGCACGTAGACCCAGCCGCCGTAGAACAGGATCACGGAATAGACGACGCAGAGCGCCGCCGCGACGGCGCCGACGACCTGCGCCTTGCGCTTGCCCATGGTCTTCACCAGCGCATCGACGCCGATGTGCGTGCCGACGCGCACGCCGTAGGCCATGCCGAGGAAGATGAGCCACGCGAAGAGGTAGGTGACCAGTTCGAGGGCCCAGACGAAGCTGTAGTTGAAGACGTAGCGCGCGATCACCTGGGAGAACGTGATCATCGTCATGACGGCGAGGAGCAGCGCGATCAGCCACTCCTCCAACCGCTCGAAGTAGACCATTTTCACGAGCGCCTCCCAGGGTCGCGCTAGGTACGGTTGCGGACGGGCCCTACTTGTTGGACTTCATCGCGGCCTTGATCAGGTCCGCGCCGATGCCCGCCTCGAACTTCTTCCACACCGGCTCCATGACCTTCTGCCAGGCGGCCAGGTCCTCCTTGGAGAGCTCCTGGATCTTCGCCTTGCCGGCCTCCTGGATCTTCTGGCGGTCGCGCTTGCTGAATTCGCTCGCCAGCCCGTTCGAGAACTTCGTCGCCTCGTTCATGGCGGAGGCGAGCCCGGCGCGGACGTCCGCGGGCAGCCCGTCCCACCACTTGGCGTTGGTGATCACCATGTAGTCGAGCACGCCGTGGTTGGTCTCGGCGATGGTTTTCTGGACCTCGAAGAACTTCTGCGAGTAGATGTTGGACCAGGTGTTCTCCTGCCCGTCGACCACGCCCGTCTGCAGCGCCTGGTAGACCTCGCTGAAGGCCATCTTCTGCGGGTTGGCGCCCACCGCGCGGAACTGCGCCTCGAGCACGTCGGAGGCCTGGATGCGGAACTTGAGCCCCTTCACGTCATCGGGGCGCTTGAGGACGTCCTTGTTGGTCGACATCTGCTTCATGCCGTTGTGCCAGTAGCCCAGGCCCTTGATGCCCTGCTTGGTCATGCTGTCCAGGAGCGCCAGGCCTTCCGGGCTGTCCTGGAAGCGGTCCACGGCCTCCGGATTGGAGAAGAGGAACGGCAGGTCGAAGATCTGGATCTTCTTCGTGTAGCGGTCGAACTTCGACAGCGACGGCGCGATGAACTGCACGTCGCCGAGCAGGACCGCTTCCATCTCCTTGGCGTCGCCGAAGAGCTGGGAGCTCGGGAAGACCTGCACCGTGACCTTGCCGGGCAGCTTCTTCTCCGCGAGTTCCTTGAACTTGAGGGCGCCCTGGCCTTTCGGCGTGTTCTCCGCCACGACGTGGCTGAACTTGATGATCATCGGTTGCTGGGCGGCGGCAACCATCGAGAAACCGGCGGCCACGAGGCCTACCAGAAGCGTTCGCAGTTTCATGAATGTCCTCCTGTTGATACAGATCGTCGAAAAGCCCACCCGGAACGGATTTTCCGGTTGACCCCGCGGATTGTCGCGAAAAGCCCGACACGGGGAAATTGTGGAAACCCGCAATCTGCGTGCGCCGGCCAGCCTGCCACCGCGCCGGGGTATTGTAAACACACTTGCTACCGCGGGCCGCCGTTTTCCCGGCCGGGCCGCGGCGGCAACCGGCCCCCCGGGCCGTGATACCGTTTCGTGCCCGTGCGGGGCAGGCCCCGCGCCCCGTCCTTGCCTAGGAATACCACCATGGAATACCGCAACCTCGGCCGCAGCGGCCTGAAAGTCTCCCCGATCTGCCTGGGCACGATGATGTTCGGCGACCGCACCGATTACGCCGAGGCGGCGCGCATCGTGGCCTCGGCGCGCGACGCGGGCGTGAACTTCATCGACACCGCCGACATGTACGCGAAGAGCGAATCCGAGCGCATCGTGGGCAAGCTGATCGCCGAGGACCGGGACGCGTGGGTGCTCGCCACCAAGGTCGGCAATCCCGTGGGCGAGGGCCCGCACCAGCGCGGCACGGGCAGGAAGCACCTGCTCCAGGGCATCGACGAGAGCCTGGGGCGGCTCGGCACCGATTACGTCGACGTCTACTACCTGCACAAGGACTTCGCGGACATCCCGCTCGAGGAGACGATAGGGACGATGGGCGACATCCTCGCCTCGGGCAAGGCGCGCTACTTCGGGGTGTCGAACTTCCGCGGCTGGCGCATCGCCGAGGTGGTGCGCGTCTGCGCGGAGCTGGGCGTGGCGAAGCCCGTGGTCTGCCAGCCCTACTACAACGCGATGAACCGCCAGCCGGAGGCGGAGATCCTGCCCGCCTGCCACCACCACGGCATCGGCGTGGCCTCCTACAGCCCGCTCGCGCGCGGGGTGCTGGTGGGCAAGTACCTGCCCGGAGAGACGCCGGCCGCCGACACCCGCGCCGGGCGCAGCGACAAGCGCATGATGGAGACCGAATTCCGCGCCGAGTCCCTGGTGATGGCGCAGACACTCAAGGCGCACGCGCTGAAGAAGGGCATGACCGCCACGCAGTTCGCTTTCGGCTGGGTGCTGGCCAACCGGATCGTCGCGAGCGTGATCGCGGGCCCGCGCACGCTCGAGCAGTGGGAGGGCTATCTCGGCGCGCTGGGCAGGCCGCTCGATGCCGACGACGAGGCGATGGTCGACTCGCTGGTGCGCACCGGGCACCCGTCCACGCCGGGTTACAACGACCCGGCCTACCCCCTGACCGGGCGGCTCGTCTCGCCCTGAGCGCACCTTTCGGCCGGCGGACGTGGCCGGGACATCAGAACTTCGCGGCCACCGCCTTCGCGAGCTTCAGCTGCGCGAGCTTTCCCTGGGGTGCGGTCACCTGGATCGTGAAGCGGCCCTTGCGGACGGTGAGCGCCCCGTTCACGTCCGTCCACACGGCCTCGTCGCCCACGCCCATGATGTCGCTGTAGGCGCCCGTGGGGAGCCGGTCCTTGAACGCCGCGGTGCCGCCCGCGACGGCGAGGTTCTCGCGGTAGCGCTCCAGTTCCTCCGCCGCCTGCCGGGCACTCGGCGAAGCTTCGATGTTGAATACGACGGCGGGGGCGCGCTTTCCCACGGCGTACGAACACGTCCAGAGCGTCGGCGTCACTTTCCGGGTCGTGCGCACGACCTGCGCCGCGCCCGTGCCGAGGAAAGGCGCCGCATCCGTTGCGGCGAAGCCGCCGCAATCGGCGGGATCGGCAGCCTGCGCGATGCCCGCGGCGGCCAGCAGGAGGGAAGAGACGGCCAAGCGGATCGGCTTTTCCATGACGAACTCCTTCATGTGGCGGGATCCCGGGACCCTGCCGGTCAATGCACGACGCGATTTCGGCCCGCGTCCTTGGCCTCGTAGAGGCGCGTGTCGGCGACGGCGAAGAGCTTGTCCCAGGTGGTCCCATCCCCGGGATGCAGCGCGAGGCCGCCGCTCAGGGTGACGGAAATCGCGGTGCCGTCGCGCACGAGCGGCGTGGCCTCCACCAGCTCGCGAAACCGGTTGGCCGCCTTCTCCGCGCCACCCGACTGGTGCCCGCACATGATCACCACGAATTCCTCCCCGCCCAGCCTGCCGAGGACGTCTTCCGTGCGCTTCCCGCCCGCGAGCAACCGCCCCACGTGGCAGAGCAGCGCGTCGCCCGCCAGGTGGCCGTGGGTGTCGTTCACATCCTTGAAGCGGTCGACGTCGAATACCGCGAGGGCGAAGCCGACCCCCGTCCGGGACGATCGCGCGACTTCCTCCTCGAAGCGGGCCACGATGGCGCGGCGGTTGGCGAGCCCCGTGAGCGAATCCGTGTAGGCCATGCGTCCCATGGCGGCCTGGACCAGGCGAACCTCGACCCAGAAGAGCCCGAAGGCCGCGCCCACGCCCACCAGGATCTGGGCGATGGCGAAGTAGGAGACGACGATGTCCAGCCTTTCGCGGTCGAGGGGCTCCTCGAGGAGCGAGGGCATCGCCGCCACCCGCGCCCACCACACGAGGATCGCCGACACGAGCGTCATCGCGAGGAAGCGGGACGCGCGCACCGCGTCGGTCGTCGGGTGGAGCAGCAGCATCGCCGCGCCCCAGGCGAAGAAAGCGGTCGCGAGCACCGTGGGCGCGACGATGTTCACCGCGGCATTCGGCGCGGGCAGGGCGAAGTTGCCGATCGCCAGCACCGCGAAAGTCACCGCGATGCCGCCGGCCACGGCGCTGCGCGCCAGGCGCCTGCCGGTGTAGTGCAGCACGCCGTGGATGGTGAGCGCCGAGGAGGCCGAAATGAGCGCATTGCCGGCGAAGCCCGCGACCGGCACCGGCATGAACCGCATGAGCGTGAACGCGAGGCCCGCGGAGTAGGCGAGCAGGCCCCAGCCCCAGTAGCGAAGCGCCGGCGAATCGCGCTCGCCGCGCGAGATCGCGAGGCACAGCGCTCCCAGCAGTGCGTGCACGCACAGGAGCGTGAGAACGAGAAATTGCGCCCGACCCATCGTGCGTTCCCGGTCCGGCGGGATTTCAGGCCGCGGCGACGACCAGGATCTCGATCCGGTACGCGGCGTTGGCGAGCTTCGCCTCCACCGTCGCCCGGGCGGGCGTGTGCCCGGGCACGACCCAGCGCTCCCAGACCGCGTTCATCGCCGCGAAATCCCCCATGTCCGGCAGGAAGATCTGCGCGGACAGGATCTTCGACTTGTCGCTGCCCGCCTCGCCCAGCAGGCGGTCGATGGAGGCGAGCACGTCCTCGGTCTGGCCGATGATGTCCCGGGTCATGTCGGAGGCCACCTGGCCGGCGAGGTAGATCGTGTCGCCGTGCACGACCATCTCGGACAGGCGCTTCGCCACGTGGAATCGCTGGATCGTCATTGCTGCGCTCTCCTGGAAATCAAGTCGGTTCAGGGTTCGAGGACGGCTTCGCGCGTCTCGCCGCCGGCGCCCCCGGGTTTCATGGCTGCACGCACGACGACGCGGCGAAGGCCGGCGGGCAGCTTCACGCCCGCGAGTTCCCGCGTGAAAGGCTGCTCGTCCGTGTGGGGATGCAGTAACACCCTCGTGCCGAGCACCCGGCCATCGGGTGCGACGACCTCGAAGCGGTCGCAGTAGTAGTCCCAGCCGCGATCCCTGCTGCGGATCGTCACGTCGAAGCGCCAGGTTCCGCCCGCCTCGCGCGCGGCCTTCACGGCGAGCACGTCGGCTTCGCCCGCCGCGGCAGGCACCGTGAAGCCGGCGGCCAGCGACACGCAAGCCGCGGCGACCAGGCCGCGCGCCGCGCGCAAGGCTGCGTGGAAGTCCGTCATGGGGCCATTGTCCGACATTTCCGGTCCCGCATCAGGGGCGCGCGGCGATCAGCCCGTGGTGAACGCGAATTCCACGGCCGGGCGACGGCCGCTCACCAGGTCGGCCAGGGCCGCCCCTGATCCGCAGGCCATGGTCCAGCCGAGCGTGCCGTGGCCGGTGTTGAGCCAGAGGTTCGGGATGCGCGTCGCGCCGACCAGGGGCACGTTCGACGGGGTCGCCGGACGAAGCCCGGCCCAGTACTGCGGCCGGGACCACTCGCCCGCGCCGGGAAAGAACGACGCCGCGCGCCGGACCAGCGCCTCGCAGCGCACCGGATTGAGCTCCGTGGACCATCCGGAGAGCTCCGCCGTGCCCGCGACGCGGATGCGCCCGCCCAGGCGCGCGATGACGATCTTCGCCTCGTCGTCGGTCAGGCTCACCGCGGGCGCCTTTCCGGGGTCGGCCACGTCCACGGTCGCCGAGTAGCCCTTGGCGGGGTAGATCGGCAGCACGATGCCGAGCGGGCGCGTGAGGAGCGCGCTGTACGCGCCGAGCGCCACGACGAACGCGTCGCCCGCGATCGTCTCCTCTGCGCCCTCGCACGAGACCACGACGCCGGTCACCCCCTTCGCCGTGGCGCGAAGCCCCCGGATCTCGCATCGCGTGCGGAAGGCCACGCCGCGCGCCTCGGCAAGCTTCGCGAGGTTCGCGGTGAAGAGGTAGGCGTCCCCCGACTCGTCGGATGGCGTGTAGGTCGCCCCCACGATCCGCGAGGCCGCCGGCGCGAGCGCCGGCTCGATCGCGATCGCCTCCTCCACCGACTTCTCCGCGCGGTCCAGGCCGAAGCGCCGCATGAGCGCGGTCGCGTCCCGCGCGGCCTCGAGCTCCGTGCGCTCCGTGTAGTAGTGCAGGATGCCCCGCGTCGACTCGTCGTAGGCGATACCGGTCTGCGCGCGAAGCTCCTGCAGCATCGTTCTCGAGTAGAAGCCCAGGGCGAGGATCTGAGCGATGTTCTCGCGCGTGCGCCACGCAAGGCACTCGTAGAGGAAGCGAAGGCCCCAGGACCATTGCGCGGGATCCATGCGCGGGCGGAAGTGCAGCGGCGCGTCCTCCCGCGAGAGCCACTTCAGGATCTTCGCCGGCGCGCCCGGGTTGGCCCAGGGTTCGGCGTGGCATACCGAGACCTGCCCGCCGTTGGCGAACGAGGTTTCGAGCCCCGGGCCTTCGCGGCGCTCGACCACCACCACTTCGTGTCCCGCCTGCGCGAGGTACCAGGCGCACGTGGTGCCTATCACGCCGGCGCCGAGAACGATGACTTTCATGCGTGTTTCGCGATCCCGAAAACGGACAAGGGGAGAAACGCCATTGTCGCGCTTCTCCCCTTGCCCGCTTCTCCTCCCCGGAGTTGGCGCGGAATATAGGGAAATGGCCTAGACTTGTCAACGCATGAAGACGCGTCTCTACGCAGACCTCACCGCATTCGTCCGGGCCGCGTGCACGCATTCCTCGCACCTGGACCGCGAAGTGCCGCTGCTGCCCTTCTACGTGCGCGAGCATCCGGTCGGGTGGATCCGGCCCGCGTTCGCGGACGTGCTGCGTCGCTGGCCGCACGTCTTCGATGCGACGGGCGCCTTCGTCTCCATGCGCGCGGCACCCGACACGGTCCACGGCCGGACCGCCGCGATGGCGGAGGTGACGCGCGCGCTCGCGGCCGACGGCGTGATCCGCGGCTGGCGCGACGAGCCGGTGAGCATCTCCCACCACTACGCCGCGCCGGAACTGCTGCGGATCGAGCGCGCTGCCACGCGCCACTTCGGCATGATGGCCTACGGCGCGCACCTGAACGGCTTCACGCGGCGTCGGGACGAGCCGCAGCTGTGGATCGCCCGGCGCGCTGCCTCGAAGAGCGTGGACCCCGACCGGCTCGACAACCTGGTCGGCGGGCGCGTCTCCTGCGGCTACACCGTCGGGGAGACGATCCGCAAGGAGGCGTGGGAGGAGGCGGGAATTCCCGCGCCGCTGATGGCGGGGCTCGCCTGCGCGAGCGTGGTGCGCGTCGAGTACTCGGTGCCCGAGGGCCTGCACCGCGAGACGCTCTTCGTCCACGACCTCTGGCTTCCCGAGGACTTCCGGCCGCAGAACCAGGACGGCGAGGTGGCCCGCCTCTACTGCCTCGGCATTCCCGAGGCGATCGAGGCGATCCTCGCCGGCGAGTTCACCCTCGACGCGGGTGCCGTCACCGTGGACGCACTCGTGCGCAGCGGCATCCTCGCGCCCGAGGACCCGCAGTACCTCGAGCTGGTGCGCCTGCTCAGGCCGTGAAGCGCGGCACGCTCTTCCCGCTCGCCGCCACGCTCGCGGTGCAGCTCCTCGTGTCCATGGCGGTCATCACGGTGCCGGTGCTCGCGCCCGCGCTCGCCCGCGACACCGGCATGCAGCCCGGCTTCATCGGCCTCTTCATCGCCCTCGTCTACGGCGTGGGCATGGCCGCGAGCCTCGTCTCCGGCGCGTTCGTGCGGCGCCACGGCGCCATCCGGCTGAGCCAGCTCTGCCTCGTCGCCTGCGCGGCGGGGCTTGCATGCCTCGCGGTGGGCACGCCGCTCACGATCGCCGCGAGCGCGATCCTGCTCGGCGCGGGCTACGGCCCGGTCACGCCGGCCAGCTCGCACGTGCTCGCGAAGACCACGCCTCCCGCCATGATGTCCCTCGTGTTCTCGCTCAAGCAGACGGGCGTGCCCCTCGGCGGCGTCCTGGCGGGGGCGATCGTCCCGGCGCTCGTGGCGTGGGTGGACTGGAGAGCGGCCTCGCTCGCGGTGGGCGCGGCGTGCCTCGCAACCGTGGCGCTCGCCCAGCCCCTGCGCGCATCGCTCGACGCCGACCGCGACCCCAGCTCCCGTTTCGCGCCACGGGCCATCGCGCGCCCGCTCGGCCATACCCTCGCGGACCCCGCGCTGCGGCGGCTCGCCATCTGCTCGTTCTTCTTCGCCTCGCTGCAGCTCTGCCTCATCACGTTCCTGGTGACGCACCTCACGCTGAACCTGGGCTACACGCTCGTCGAGGCGGGGCTCATGCTGAGCGCCGCGCAGGCCGGCGGCGTGGTGGCGCGGATCGCCTGGGGCGCGATCGCGGACCGGCGTGGACGCCCGATGCGGCTCCTCGGCATCGTCGCCCTGGCCATGGGGCTCGCCGCCCTCGCGACCGCGGGCTTCACGCCGCACTGGCCCGCGGCGGCCATCGCCGTCGTGTGCGCGGCGTTCGGCGCCACGGCGATCGGCTGGAACGGCGTCTACCTCGCCCAGGTGGCGCGCCTCGCACCGCCGGGCAAGGCCGGCGAAGCCACGGGAGGCTCTCTCGTCTTCACCTACGGCGGCGCGCTCTTCGGCCCGCCCGTCTTCACCTTCCTGGTGGCCGCCGGCGCGGGGTATCCCGCGGCCTTCGTGGCCGCGGCGGTGCCGCCGGTGCTCTGCGGGTTCTGGCTGCTGTGGCGCGATCGCGCGCCGCCCCAGGGCGCCGTTGGCTAGAATGGCGCCTCGATGACCGGGCTCGCCCTCCTACTCGTACTCTCCTCCGCCCTCATCCACGCGAGCTGGAACTTCCTCCTGAAGAAGAGCGGCGGCGGCTCGGGCCTCATCACCGCCGCCTGCCTCGTCTCGCTCGTCGCGTACGCGCCCGTGGTTGCCGCCGCCGCCTACATCCAGGGCTACCGGTTCCTGCCGATCCACCTCGCGCTCATGTTCGCGAGCGGGATGATCCACACGGTGTACTTCCTGCTGCTCGACCGCGCCTACCGCAGCGGCGGCGACCTCTCGATCGTCTACCCGCTCGCCCGCGCCACCGGCCCGCTCCTCACCATCGTGGTGGCGGTGCTCTTCCTGGGCGAGCGCCCGGGACCCACCGCGCTCGCCGGCGCGGTGCTCATCGGCGTGTCCGCGCTCGTGCTCACCGGCAACCCCTTCCACTGGCACAAGGGCGAGGCCCGCCACGCGGTGGGCTTCGCGCTCCTCACCGGGTTCACGATCTCGCTCTACACGATCTGCGACAAGGCCTCGGTGGCCTCGTGGCTCATCCCGCCGCTCGTCTTCGACTGGGGCTGCAACTTCTTCCGCTCGGTGGTGCTCGTGCCCTTCACCCAGCGCCGCGCGCCGGGAGCGATCGCCGAGGCGTGGCGGACGAGGCGGCGCACGGTGATCGCCATCGCGCTCCTCTCGCCGCTCTCCTATATCTTCGTGCTCACCGCCATGGTCTTCACGCCGGTGAGCCTCGTGGCCCCGGCGCGCGAGGTGTCGATCCTCTTCGCGGCACTCATGGGAGCGCACTTCCTCAAGGAGGGCGACTTCAAGCGCCGCCTCCTCGCGGCCGCGGGCATGGCCCTCGGCGTGGCGGGCCTCACGGCCGGCTAGGGGCCCCGAGCGGCAGTTATAATCCCCGGCTTGTGCGGCCTGACGCCGCAATCCGGCGACCCGTGTCCTCCCAGACGACCCCCAGTCCCGCGTGGAAGGCCCTCGAGGCGCACCGCGACCAGATCGCGGCGCTGCGCGTCGACGAGCTCTTCGCCTCCGACCCCGGCCGCGGCGCTTCGCTCACCTTCGCCTGCGGTCCCCTCACCGTCGATCTTTCCAAGCAACGGATGACAGGGGAGACCCTCGCGGCGCTGCTCGCGCTGGCCCGCGAGCGTGACATGGGCGCGGCGATCGAGCGGCTCTTCACCGGGAGCCGCGTGAACGTCACCGAGGACCGGCCGGCGCTGCACGCCGCCTTGCGCGGCGACGAGCGCGTGCTGGTGGACGGCGAGGACGTGGTGCCGGCCATGCAGCGTGGCCGCGAACGCATGCGCAGCTTCTCGACCGCGGTCCGCGAGGGCGCCTGGAAGGGTGCCACGGGAGAGCCGATCCGGCATGTGCTCTCGCTGGGAATCGGCGGCTCCTACCTCGGTCCCCGGCTGGTCACGGAGGCGCTCCTGGCCCAGGCCGACGGCCCCGCCGTGCGCTTCCTCGCCAACGTGGACCCCGCCGCGCTCGACGATGCGCTCGCGGGCCTCGACCCTGCCACGACCCTGGTCGTCGTGGGCTCCAAGACCTTCACCACCCAGGAGACGCTCGCCAACGCCCTGGCCGCCCGCGCCTGGATCACCGCGAAGCTGGGAGAGGGCGCGGTCGCCCGGCACTTCGTCGCCGCCACCGCCAACATCGCCGAGGCCGCGCGGTTCGGCCTGCCCGAGTGCAACGTGTTCGCCTTCGCCGACGGGGTGGGCGGGCGCTACTCCGTCTGGTCGAGCGTGGGGCTGCCCGCGGCGATCGCGGTGGGCATGCCCGCCTTCGAGCGTTTCCTGGGCGGGGCGCACGCGGTCGACCTCGAGTTCCGCTCCGCGCCCCCGGAGCGCAACGCCCCCCTGCTCCTCGCGCTGGCCGGCCTGTGGAACCGCGACCTGCTCGGCATTCCCGTGCACGCGGTGCTGCCCTATGCCCAGCGGCTCGCGAGCCTGCCGGGCTACCTGCAGCAACTCGAGATGGAATCCAACGGCAAGCGCGTGCAGGCGGACGGCTCGCCCGTTGAGCAGCCCACCTGCCCGGCCCTCTTCGGCGAGGCCGGCACCCTGGGACAGCATTCGTTCTACCAGTGGCTGCACCAGGGCACGCAGGAGGCGTCGTGCGACTTCATCGTGGTGGCGCGCGCCATGGGATCGCGCGAGGCCGAACACGCGGTGCTGCTCGCCAACGCGCTCGCCCAGTCGGAGGCGCTCATGACCGGGAGCTCGACCGGAGACGCGCACCGCGACTGCCCCGGCAACCGGCCGAGCACGACGATCGTGCTGCCGTCGCTGGAGCCCGCCGCGCTGGGCGCGCTCGTCGCGCTCTACGAGCACAAGGTCTACGCGCAGGGCGTGCTCTGGGGCGTGAACCCTTTCGACCAGTTCGGCGTCGAGCTGGGCAAGGCGATCGCCGGGCGGATCCTCACGGCGTTCACGGCGCCGCAGGCGCCGCTGCATCCGGCGACGAGCCACCTCCTGGGCGTCATCCGCAAGGCCGCGCAGGGCAGTCCTCCCCGCTAGCGCCACACCCGCGCGCCCACATGGCCATCGAGGATTTCAAGCGCATCGTCGAGAATCTCCGCGCCGCCGTGGCGATCGCGGACGCCAAGGGCGTCGTCGCGTTCGCCAATGCCGCGTTCGTGCAGCTCGCCGGAGATCCCGACCAGGGCGTGGCCGGCCGCCCCCTGCCGTCGTTCTTCCACCGCGACGACGCGAAGCGCATGACCCAGAACATCGCGCGCATCGCCGAGGGCAAGACCGCCTCGGCGCTGCTCGACGCCCGCATGGATGCCGGCGGCGGCTGGGTCCAGGTCGCGCTCCAGCCCGCGCTCGACGCGCGCGAGAAGCCCGGCGCCGTGGTCGTCGTGCTGCAGGACATCGACGGGCAGCGCGACACCGAGAACGCGCTGAACCTCACCACCGCGCGGCTGATGGCGATGGTCGAGGCCTCGCGCAACCCGAAGCTCATCGAGAACGCCGCGGGCGAGGTCGAGCTGGTGAACGAGGCGTTCGCGAGCCTCCTCGGCCTCGAGAGCGCGCCCCAGTCGCTCCTGGGACTGCCGGCCGCCGAGGTCGTGGGGCGATCGAAGTTCGTCGACGCGGCCGCCCTGAAGGGCATCCAGCGCAAGCCCGGCAACCCCGCGAGCATCCCGGTGCGCCGGCCCGAGGGCATGGAAGTCACGCTGGAGCGCCAGCCGCTGCTCGTCGACGAGTCGCCCGCCGGCGCCCTCTGGACCTCCCGCTCGGTGTCCGGTGACGGCGAGGCGGAGGCCGATCCCGGCGCCTCCGAGGTGGCGTTGATCGAGAAGATCGGCGCGGAACTTTCCGTGGCGCTGGAGGGGATCTCCGCGATCTCCATCCGCGCCCAGCAGATGGAGTTCGACCCGGCGCTCGTGGAGCACTTCCAGCGCATCCGCGGCTCGACCGAGACGGCGCTCGCCGCGATCGGCGACCTCGTGGATTTCTCGAAGGTCGAGGGCGGAATCGAGCTCAGGCGCACGGCGTTTTCGCTGCGCACCGCCGTGGCCGAGCTCGTCAGGCGCATCACCCACCCCGCGCAGGAGCGCGGCTGCCAGCTGCGCGTGAAGGTCGAGCAGGACGTGCCCGATCACCTCGAAGGCGACGTCGAGCGCCTGCAGCTCCTGCTGCGCAACCTCCTCGAGAGCGCCTTCGCGGCCCAGCAGGGCGCGGATGACACGCTCGCCATCGCGCCGAAATACACGACGCGGTCGGGCATCCAGCTCTCCTTCGCCGTTTCCGCGGGCCCCGGGGCCGCGGAGAAGCCCGCCCCCCGCCCCTCGGCCGAAGCGGGCATGGGCGTGGCCGTCGCGCGATTCATGGTGGCCGCGATGGGCGGCAAGCTCGCGATCGGCACGCGGCCGGCCGATTCCCTCTACGCGTTCACGATCGAGTTCCCGATTCGCCCCGCACCGCCGCCACCTCCCCGCGCCACGTACGTGACGCTGGTGAGCATGCCGGTGCTGGTGGCGAGCGAGGATGCGGAGCAGCGCCACGAGCTGTCGACCCTGCTGCGCGGATGGCGCATGGCGCCGCTCGAGGCGGACAACGCCGCCATGGCGCTCGCACTCCTCGAGCGCCTGCACGAGGAAGGCAGCCCCGTGCCGCTGGTGCTGGTGTCGAACCGGATGGCGGGGCAGGACGGCTTCCTCCTCGCCTTCCGCGTGAAGAACCACCCCGAACTCTCCTCCACGCTGGTCATGATGCTCGCCACGGAGGGCAGGCCCGGCGACGCCATCGCCTGCCGCGAGAACGGCATCGCCGCGTACCTGCGCTATCCCCTCGCCGACAAGCAGCTGAACGACGCGCTCGTCGCGGTCACCGGCGCCTCGCTGGACGCGGACGAGACCCCCACCCTGGTCACGCGCCACTCGCTGCGCGAGCAGCGCAAGGGTGCCACGATCCTGCTCGTGGACTCCCATCGCGACAGCCACATGCTCGCCGCCCACATCCTGCGCAAGCGCGATTGCAGCCTCGTGGTGGCGTCCGACCTCGCGGAGGCTTTCGCCTCCCTCGACCAGGATCTCTACGACCTCGTGTTCGCCGACACCGGGATGGAATGGCTCGACCGGCCGGACGCGGCGAAGCTCTTGCGCGCCCGCATCCCGCGCGACCCCCAGGCGACCGGCATCTACGCGACCAGCCTGGACCACTCGCCCGCGTTCACGAAGGAGAAACTCGCCGAGGGCTTCGACGGCACGCTCGCCAAGCCCTTTCGCCGCGACAATCTCTTCGCGATCCTCGCCGCGATCGGCAGGCTTCCCGACCCCCAGGACTAGCGCCGCACGTCGCCGCTACTTGCGCGGGCGCGCCGCGAGGATCGCATCCGCGAGTTCGGCGAAACCCGCCGAGCCCGCGGACGGCGTCACGTACCGGGGCAGGCTCGCCATGAGGTCGGCCATCTCGCGCACGTTGGCCACGCCCACCGCGTTGGGAAAGAACGCGAACATCGGCTGGTCGTTGGGAGAGTCGCCGGCGAAGACGAAACGATCGCGTTCGCGGTCGATGTCGACGCCGAAATCCTCCGCGAGCATGAGGCGCGTGGTGGAGAGCTTGTCGTAGCCCCCGAACCAGCCGTTCACGTGGATGGAGCTCACCTTGGCCGTGAGGCCTTCGGACTCCATCACCGCGACGATCCTCGCCACGGCGGCGCGATCGAGTGGCGGCACGTCCTCGCGGAAATCGATCGCGAGATCGGCCTCGCGGTAGGCCTGGTCGGAGGAGACGGCACAGCCGGGCACCTCCGCGAGGATGCGCGCGGCGATCGCCTCCATCCGCCCGGCGCGCCGCGCCCGCTCGGCATCCCCCACCACGTAACGCTTCACGAGCCTGCCCTGCCCCGCGTCGTGGCGAAACCAGAAGGCGCCGTTCTCGCCCACCACCGCGTCCACGGGCCACATGCGCGCGATGTGGTCGCACCAGCCGGCGGGTCGCCCGGTGACGGGAATCACCAGGAGCCCCGCCGCGCGCAGGTTCTCCAGCGCGGCGTAGGCCGCGGCGTGCAATCGCCCGTGGGTGGTCAGCGTGTCGTCGATGTCGGCGAGCACGCCGCGCAGGGCGCGGCGCGCCTCCGGCGGAAACTCCGCGAGGGGCCTCATGGGCGAAGGGGGGGAAGCCTGTCCGCCCACGTCAGGGCCCGATGCCCGCGCGGCCCCGGCCCGGCGCCGGCCTGCCGGCAACGGGCAGGCCCCGCACGCTAGGACTTCCGGCCGGCGAGGTAGGCCTCGACCGCGCCACGCTGCGCGGCGTCCATGTGCAGCCCGCACTTCGTGCGCCGCCACAGGATGTCTTCGGCGGTCTCGGCCCACTCGTCGGAGACGAGGAAGTCGATCTCGCGCTCCGTGAGGCCGGCGCCGAAATTCCTGCCGAGCGCATCCGGCGCGTGGACATCGCCCAGGACGGTGGTCGTGCGGTTGCCGTGGCGGCGGACGACGCCGTCGAGGAGGTCCCGCGGGAAGCCCTTGTAGCGGTCGAACATCTCGTCGCGGAACGCGTTGTAGTTCGCCACGTCGCCTCCCGGAAGGTGCGCGTCGCGGGTCCACGCGGGCCCCATCGGCGGCAGGTACGGGGCGAGTTTCTCCAGGGCCGTCTCCGCGAGGCAGCGGTAGGTGGTGATCTTGCCGCCGAAGAGCGAGAGGACGGGTGCCTTGCCCTCCTCGTCGTCCAGCTCCAGCACGTAGTCGCGCGTGATGGAGGACGGGTCCGACTTGCCGTCGTCGTAGAGCGGGCGCACGCCGGCGAAGGTCCAGACCACGTCGGCCTTCGCGAGCGGCTTCGCGAGGAAGCGGTTGGCGGCCTCGATCAGGTAGTCCGTCTCCTGCGCCGTGATGTCGACCGCCTCCTCCGGCGTGTCCACCGGCACGTCGGTGGTCCCGATGAGGCTGTACTTGCCCTCGAACGGGATCACGAAGACCACGCGCTTGTCGGGGTTCTGCAGGAGGCACGCGTGCCCCAGCGAGTGCACCTTCGGGACCACGATGTGGCTGCCCTTCACCAGGCGCACCTTGGCGCCCGTGGGCTTGTGCGGCACGCCCCCGAGCACGCCCGTGACCCACGGCCCCGCCGCGTTCACCAGCGCGGCCGCGGCAACAGTGCGCGTGGCGCCGTTGCGCATGTCCCGGAGGTCGGCCTGCCAGGTGCCGCCTTCGCGCCTCGCGCCCATGAACTTCGTGCGCGTGAGGGATCCGGCGCCCTTGTCGCGCGCCGACATCGCCGTGAGCACCGTGAGCCGCGCGTCGTCGACGCGGCAGTCGGAATAGACGATGCCGGAACGGATCTCGGGCTTGAGTCCCGCGCTGAACTCCACGTGCGGGAACTTCACCGCCTGGGAGCCGGGGAGCGAGACGCGCTTGCCCAGGTGGTCGTACATCCACAGGCCGATCCGGATCATCCACACCGGGCGCATGCTGCGGTCGTGGGGCAGCACGAAGCGCATGGGGCGCACGATGTGAGGCGCGGCGTTGAGGAGCACCTCCCGCTCCGCGAGGGCCTCGCGCACCAGGCGGAACTCGTAGTGCTCCAGGTAGCGCAGCCCGCCGTGGATCAGCTTCGAGCTCCAGCCGCTGGTGGCCGAGGCGAGGTCCGCCATCTCCACCAGGAGGACCTTGAGGCCGCGCCCCGCGGCATCGCGCGCGATGCCCGCACCGTTGACTCCGCCGCCGATGACCAGGAGGTCGTACCGCCCCGCGCTTGCCGACTGGGCCGACATTTTTGTTCTGCCTTTCTTCCGGAACTCGACCCGGATACCCTCTACTTTACCTCCGACCGGCCGAAACGGGACCACCACAGAAGTCCAATGATCGTCTTCGTGTCCGTGATGAGGCCCTCGCGGACCCAGCCGAGCGCGTCCTCGATGCGCGCCGGGAACACCTCGAGATGCTCGCCCGGATCGAGCCGGGCGCCCACGTGGGTGAGGTTTCGCGCCCCGTAGATCTCGATCACCTCGTTCGAGTAGCCGATGGACGGATGCAGGGTCGTCACGAGCCACCAGTCGGAGGCCTCGTAGCCGCACTCCTCCACCAGCTCGCGCTTCGCGGTGGCCAGCGGCTGCTCGCCCTTCTCCATCTTCCCCGCGGGCAACTCGATGAAGTGCCGGTGCATCGGGTAGCGGTACTGGCGCTCGAGGAGGACCGTCTCCTCGTCCACGAAGGCCATCATCATCACCGCGCCGGGATGCTCGACGTACTCCCGCCACGCGGCCGCACCGCCGGGCAGCCGCACCTCGTCGCGGCGCAGCTTGAGGAACCCGCCGTCGTAGGCGAGCCGGGTGGACAGGGTCGATTCGGTGAAATCGTCGGTGGGATCGGGGGGGCGTTTCACGGATCGCGGCCCGGCCTAGAGGCTCGCCGTGATGGCGCGCGCACAGGTCCAGGAGGGGCGCCGGGCACGACGCCCAGGGCCAGGACCGCGACCGCGTTCACCGACAGGAGCACGCGCATGTCCAGTCTCGGCGCGATGCTGATCTCGCCGGCTGGCTCGTCCATGTACATGAGCTTCACCAGGCGCAGGTAGTAGAACGCCCCCACCACGCTCATCACCACGGCGAAGACCACCAGCGCCCCGAAACCGGCCTCGAAAGCGGCCTGGAGCACCGCGAGCTTGGCGAGGAAACCGACCGCAGGCGGGATGCCCGCGAGCGAGAAGACGACGACCAGCATCACGAAGGCGAACCACTTCGAGCGCCGGTTGAGCCCCCGGAAGTCCTCCAGCTCCTCGGCCTCGAACCCGGCGCGCGACAGGAGCAGGATCATGCCGAACGCCCCCAGCGTCATCAGCACGTAGGTGAGCACGTAGAACATGGCCGAGCTGTAGCCGTTGTCGGTCCCGGCGAGGATGCCGAGCAGCAGGAAGCCCATGTGCGAGATGGTCGAGTAGGCGAGCATGCGCTTGAGATTCGTCTGCGCGATCGCGACCACGTTGCCCAGGCCGATGGAGGCCGCGGCCAGTATCGCGAGCATGAGCTGCCAGTCCTGACCCAGCCCCCAGCCCCTGGGCGAGCAGGCGCATCACGAAGGCGAACGCCGCGATCTTGGGGGCGGCGCCGATGAAGAGCGTCGTGGGCGTGGCCGCCCCGTGGTACACGTCGGGGATCCACATGTGGAAGGGCACCGCGCCCAGCTTGAAGGCCACGCCCGCCACCACGAAGACGAGCCCGAAGGCCGCGAGGAGCTGGCTCGCCCCGGCGCCGCCCAGCGAAGCCGCGACGCGGGCGATGTCGAGGGACCCCGTGGCCCCGTAGAGCATCGACATGCCGTAGAGGAGCATTCCCGAGGCGAGCGCGCCCAGCACGAAGTACTTCATCGCCGCTTCCGTCGCGCGCACGGAATCGCGCTGCAGCGCGACCATCGCGTAGAGCGAGAGCGCGAGGAGCTCGAGCCCCAGGTAGAGGGTGAGGAAGTGGTGCGCCGAGATCATCACCATCATCCCGAGCGTGGCGAAGAGCGCGAGCGACAGGAACTCCCCGCGCAGCATCTCGCGCGCCTGGAGGTAGGTCCGGCCGTAGACCAGCGTCACCGCCACGGCCAGCAGCGCGGCCACCTTGAGCACCTGGGACATCGGGTCCGCGACGAACATGCCCTGGAAGGTGACGGAGGATGCGTTGCCCGCGATCGAGCCCGCGAGCGTCGCGCAGGCGAGGAGCGAGGCGATCGCGAGCCAGAAGGTGACGTGGCGGTCGCGCTCCGGGATGAAGAGGTCGATCACCAGCAGCGCGCACACGAGGCCCAGCAGCGCGATCTCCGGGATCGCCGGGGCGAGCGTGGCGAGCGAGAAGGTCGCGGTGTTCACAGCTTGGTCACCGTCACGTGCCGCAGCAGCTCGAGTACCGTGGGGTTCATCACGTCGGCCAGGGGCTTGGGCCACACCCCCAGCGCCAGGACGCAGGCGGCGAGCAGGGCGAGGAAGACGAACTCCCTCGCGCCCACGTCGCGAAGCGCGGCCACCCCGGCGCCCGCCACCTCGCCGTAGACCACGCGCTTGACCATCCACAGGGTGTAGGCCGCGCCGAAGACGAGCGTGGTGGCGGCCAGGAACGCGTACCAGAAGTTCACCTTCACCGCGCCCATGATCACGAGGAACTCGCCCACGAAGCCGCTCGTGGCCGGCAGCCCCGAGTTGGCCATGGCGAAGAGGACGAAGAAGGCCGCGAAGACCGGCATCGTGTTCGCCACCCCGCCGTAGTCCGATATCCGGCGCGAGTGCACGCGGTCGTACAGCACGCCCACGCACAGGAACATGGCCGCGGAGATGAAGCCGTGGGAGACCATCTGGACCAGCCCGCCCAGCATCCCGTTGGCGTTGAAGAGGAAGAAGCCGAGCGTGACGAAGCCCATGTGCGAGATCGACGAGTAGGCGATCAGCTTCTTCATGTCCGACTGCACGAGTGCGACCAGGCCGATGTAGACCACGGCGATGAGCGAGAGCGTCACCATGAAGCCCGCGAGCGCGTGCGAGGCGTCCGGGGCGATGGGGAGGTTGAAGCGCAGGAGCCCGTAGGCGCCGATCTTGAGCGTGATCGCCGCCAGTATCACGGAGCCGCCCGTGGGCGCCTCCACGTGGGCGTCCGGCAGCCACGTGTGCACCGGCCACATCGGCACCTTCACCGCGAAGCTCATGAGCATCGCGAGGAACACCAGCACCTGGGCCGTCATGGAAAGCGGCAGCTTGTGGAAGTCGAGGATCTCGAAGCTGCCGTTGGCCTGCAGGTAGAGGTAGATGAAGGCCGCGAGCATCAGGAGCGAGCCGAGCAGCGTGTAGAGGAAGAACTTCACCGCCGCGTACACGCGGTTGGGCCCGCCCCACACGCCGATGATGAGGAACATCGGGATCAGCATCGCCTCGAAGAAGACGTAGAAGAGGATGGCGTCCAGCGCGGCGAAGGCGCCGTTGATGAGCCCCGACATCACGAGGAAGGCCGCGAGGTACTGCCCCACCTTGTCGGTGATGACCTCCCAGTGCGCGATCACCACCAGCACCGTCATGAAGCTGTTCAGGAGGATGAGCGGCATGGAGATGCCGTCCACCCCGAGGTGGTCGTTCACGTTGAGTAACGGCATGCACGGCGCGACTTCCTGGAACTGCATGGCCCCGCCCGCGGCCGTGCTGAAGCCCGTCCACAGGGGAATGCAGGCGAGGAAGCCGAGCACGGCCCCCGCGAGCGCCGTCCAGCGCGCCGTGGCCGGCCTGCGGTCCGAACCGAGGGCGAGCACCGCCACGCCGAAGGCGATCGGGAGCCACGTGACGACGGAGAGGAGTGGGAAACCCTGCGGCATCTTCTTCTAGAACCTTCCGTACCAGCTCACGTACCAGAGGGTGAGGAGCGCGAACACGCCCAGGAGCATCGTGAACGCGTAGTGGTAGACGAATCCCGTCTGGACCCTGCGGGCGAATCCCGCGAACCAGCCGACGAGCTTCGCGGTCCCGTTCACCATGATGCCGTCGATGACCGTGCGGTCGCCCCAGGTCCACAGGCCCGCGCCGAGCCCGCGCGCGCCGCCGGCGAAGAACCAGTCGTTGAAGTCGTCGAAGCCGTACTTGCGCTCGAGGACGGTGGCGAGGACGCCGGACTTCGCCTTGATCTTCGCCGGGAGGTCGGGGCGCACGAGGTAGAGGTAACCCGCGAGCCCCGCGCCCGCGAGCGCCAGCCAGAAGGGCGCCGTCCCGAGGGCGTTGAGCACCATGGAGCCCGCGCCGTGGAAGTGCTTCGCCATCTCCGCCATGGTCGCGCTGGGCGCGATCGACTGGCCGAACCAGCCGCCGTAGAGCATCGGCTCGATCGCGACCCAGCCGATGAGGGCCGAGGGAACGGCGAGCAGCACCAGCGGCACCGTGACCACCCACGGGCTTTCGTGCGGCTTGCCCCCGTGGCCGTGCCCGTCGTGGCCGTCGGTGTGGCCGGCATCGAATCGCTCCTCGCCGTGGAAGGCGAAGAAGACCAGCCGGAAGGAATAGAAGGCGCCCACGAAGACGCCCGCGAGTGCCAGCGCCCAGGCAAACCCCGCGCCCGGCGTCTGGGAAAGGTGCAGCGCCTCGATGATCGAGTCTTTGGAGAAGAAGCCGGCGAAGGGCGGCAGGCCCGCATTGGCGAGCGCGCCCGCGAGCACCGTGAGGTAGGTGACGGGCATGTACTTGCGAAGCCCCCCCATCCGGCGCATGTCCTGCTCGTGATGCAGCGCGATGATGACCGAGCCCGCGCCCAGGAAGAGCACGGCCTTGAAGAAGGCGTGCGTCATCAGGTGGAAGATCGCCACCGGGTAGGCCGCCGCCCCCAGCGCCATCGTCATGTAGCCCAGCTGCGAGAGCGTCGAGTAGGCGACCACCCGCTTGATGTCGGTCTGGACGATGGCCATGAGCGCCATGAAGAAGGCGGTGATGGCCCCGATCACGATCACGAGGGACAGCGCGGTCTGCGAGAGCTCGAACAGCGGCGACATGCGCGCCACCATGAAGATGCCGGCGGTCACCATGGTCGCGGCGTGGATCAGCGCGGAGATCGGCGTCGGGCCCTCCATGGAGTCCGGCAGCCACACGTGCAGCGGGAACTGCGCGCTCTTGCCCATGGCGCCCACGAAGAGCCCGATGCACACGATCGTGCCCAGCGCCACCGGGTTGCCGGGTACGAGATCGATGGCGACATGGGCCAGCGTCGGCGCCTTGACGAACACCGTCGCGTAGTCGAGCGTGCCGAAGTACGCGAACACGAAGCCGATGGCCAGCAGGAACCCGAAGTCGCCCACGCGGTTCACGAGGAAGGCCTTGAGGTTCGCGTACACCGCCGTGGGCCGCTTGAACCAGAAGCCGATGAGCAGGTAGGACACGAGGCCCACCGCCTCCCACCCGAAGAAGAGCTGGACGAAGTTGTCCGCCATCACCAGCATCAGCATCGCGAAGGTGAAGAGCGAGATGTACGCGAAGAAGCGCTGGTAGCCGGGATCGTCGGCCATGTAGCCGATGGTGTAGACGTGCACCATGAGCGACACGAAGGTGACCACCACCATCATCACGGCGGTCAGCCGGTCGACCAGGAAGCCCACGTGGATCGAATACCCCTCGCCCGAGAGCCACGTGTAGAGCGCCCCGGCGAACGAGTTCCCCGCGGCCACCTCGCGCAGGAGCACGAGCGAGGCGACGAGCGAGATGGCCACGGAGGCGATCGTCACCGTGTGCGAGAAGGCGCGGCCCAGCTTCCAGCCGAGGAAGCCCGCGAGCGCCGCCCCCGCGAGCGGGGCGAAGGCGGCGATGGTGGCGACCGTCATCAGCTCCATCGGCGCCTCATCCTTTCAGGGAGCTCATGTCGTCGACGTTGATCGACTTCAGGTTCCGGAAGAGCGTGACGAGGATCGCGAGCCCGATGGCGGACTCGGCCGCGGCCACCGTGAGGATGAAGAACACGAAGACCTGCCCCGCGGGGTCGCCCAGGAAGTGCGAGAAGGCGATGAAGTTCAGGTTCACCGCGAGCAGCATCAGCTCGATGGCCATGAGGATCACGATGAGGTTCTTGCGGTTGAGGAAGATGCCCGCCACCGCGATGGCGAAGAGAACCGCGCCGAGAACGAGGAAGTGGCTGAGCGGAATCATGGCCCGCCCCCCGTGCCGTCCGCGCCCTGGTCCTTCACGATCTTCAGGCGCCCCGCCTTGGTCGCGGAGAGCTGCGTGGCCGCGTCCTGGTAGCGCGTCTCCTTGCGCCGGCGCAGCGTGAGCGCGATGGCGGCCACGATCGCCACGAGGAGCACCACGGCGGCCAGCTCGAACGGGAAGACGTAATCGGTGTAGAGAATGCGCCCGAGTTCCTTGGTGTTCGAGTACCCGGCCGGCGGCGCGCCCGGCGAGGGCGCCTCGCGGGAGGCGAGCACGAGCGTCATCTCGATCGCCATCAGCAGGCCCACGCCGCCGGCGAGCGGCACGTGGCGCCAGAATCCCTCGCGAAGCTTGTCGAAGTTGATGTCGAGCATCATCACCACGAAGAGGAAGAGCACCATCACCGCGCCGACGTAGACCAGGACCAGCACCACGGCCAGGAACTCGGCGTAGAGGAGCAGCCACAGGGCCGCGGCGGAAAAGAAGGCGAGCACGAGCCACAGCACCGCGTGCACGGGGTTCCTTGCCGTGATCACGCGCAGCGCGGCCAAGAGCAGGATCGCCGCACTCACGTAGAAGGCGACAAGCGCGAGGCTCATGTCAGCGGAACCTCGCGTCTTCGGCCCGGTCGGCGGCGATTCGCGCCTCGTAGCGGTCGCCGATCGCCAGGAGCACCGGCTTGGTGTAGTAGAGATCGCCCCGGGCCTCGCCGTGGTACTCGAGCACCCGCGTCTCCACGATGGAATCCACGGGGCAGCTCTCCTCGCAGAAGCCGCAGAAGATGCACTTCGTGAGGTCGATGTCGTAGCGGGTCGTGCGCCGCGTGCCGTCCTGGCGCTCCTCGCTCTCGATGGTGATCGCGAGCGCGGGGCACACCGCCTCGCAGAGCTTGCAGGCGATGCAGCGCTCCTCCCCGTTGGGGTAGCGCCTGAGGGCGTGCAGCCCCCGGAAGCGCGCGCTCTGCGGCGTCTTCTCCTCGGGAAAGTAGACGGTGACCTTGCGCGAGAAGAGGTGGCGGCCCGTGAGGCCCAGGCCCTTCAGGAGCTCCACGAGCAGGAGGCTCGAGGCGATTTCCTTCGCGCGGCTCCACATGGCGGTCACTTCCCGAACCACAGCGAGAAGGGGGGCGTGCTCGCCAGGGGCTCGAGCATCATCACGCCGGTCACGGCGATCCACACGAGCGTCACCGGGATGAACACCTTCCAGCCCAGGCGCATGACCTGGTCGTAGCGGTAGCGCGGAAAGGATGCGCGCACCCACAGGAAGAGGAACATGAAGAACGCGATCTTCACGAGCAGCCAGTGGATGCCGGGCGCGGCGAGGAGCCCCGCGAGCGGGACCTCGCGCAGGAAGGCGAAGTCCAGCGGCGAGAGCCAGCCGCCGAAGAACAAGAGGCTCGTGAGCGTGGAGACCAGGATCATGTTCGCGTACTCGGCGAGGAAGAAGACCGCGAAGCTCATCCCCGAGTACTCGACGTGGAATCCCGCGACCAGCTCGCTCTCGCCCTCGGCCATGTCGAAGGGGGCGCGGTTGGTCTCGGCGAGCCCGGCGATGAAGTAGACGACGAGGAAAGGCGCCAGCGGCAGCCAGAACCACTCGAGGAAGCCCCAGTCGCCGCCCTGGCGCATCACGATCTCGGTGAGATTCAGGCTCTGCCCGGCCATGAGCGCGCCCACCAGGGCGAAGCCCATGGCGATCTCGTAGGCGACCACCTGCGCGGCCGAGCGCATGGCGCCCAGGAAGGCGTACTTCGAGTTCGAGGCCCAGCCGGCGATGATGATCCCGTAGACGCCCATGGAGGCCATCGCGAGCACCACGAGGAGGCCCGCGTCCACGTTCGCGATCACCCAGCCCGGCGAGAACGGCACCACGGCCCAGACCGCGAGCGCCGGGGCCACCGCGACGATGGGCGCGAGGAAGAAGAGCCCCTTCGAGGCGCTCGACGGAACGATGCGCTCCTTCAGGAGCAGCTTGATCGCATCCGCGATGGGCTGCAGCACGCCCATCCAGCCCACGCGGTTGGGGCCGCGGCGGACCTGGATCCAGCCGATCACCCAGCGCTCGACGAGCTGGTAGTAGAGGACGGTGAGCAAGAGCGGCACGAGCACGGCGACGATGCCCGCGAGGGACTTCGCGAAAATCCAGGCGTGGGACCCCCAGACCGGGCCGAACCAGCCCCGGAAGGCGTCCTGGACGGTGCCGGCGAATTCCATCATGCCTCGGCCTCCGGGACGGCCTTCGCGATCGCGAGGGCGCCTTCGCCCAGGGCCACCGTCTCGGCGATGCCGCGAGCCACGCGCACGCACCCGTCGGGAAGCGCCGGGTCGATCGCGAGCGGGAGCTCGGTCTCGCCGTCGCCCTGGGTCAGGCGCACCCGGTCGCCCGGCACGAGGCCGGCGGCGAGCGCCGTGGCGGCGTTCATGCGCGCGGTCGCCGCGGCTTTCGCGTCCGCGGTCCTCTGCAGCGCGGGCGCACGCCGCACCTGCGCGTCCGTCGCGTAGACGGGCCATTCGGCCACGCGTTCCAGCCCACCCGCGGTCGCGCCCAGCGTGAACGGGAACGGCTCGAGTTCGTTGGAAAGCCCGGCGTCGGCCCACGCCTGGAGATCCGGCGCGATGGATGCCCGCACCGCTTCCAGCGTCTGCGCCTCGAAGCCGGGCAGCCCCAGCATCGCGCCCAGCATGCGCAGCACCTTCCAGCCCGGGCGTGTCTCGCCACGGGGTTTCGTCGCCGCGCGGAAAGACTGCACGCGGCCTTCCATGTTCACGAACGTGCCGGCGGTCTCCGCGGACGGCGCGATGGGCAGGATCACGTGGGCGTACTCCGGCGCCCAGCATCGCCAGGAGGTGAGCGCCACCACGAACTCGGCCTTGCCGAGCGCGGCGATTGCCGCCGGCGCGCGCGCCGCGTCGCGCTCCGGCTCGAATCCGGCCACGACGAAGGCCTTGCGCGGGTCGGCGATCATCGCGCGCGTGTCCAGCCCCCCTTCCGCGGGACTGGCGCCGGCGAGCTGGCCCCGACGCTGTTCGCATTCTGCGCCGGCACGCCGAGCGTGGCGCCGGTCAGGCGCGCGATCTCGTGGGCGATCGCCGCGAGGACCGCGTAGTCCGGGTGCTGCTGCGCATAGCTGCCCAGGAGGATCGCGGCACGCTCGCGGTTGGCGAGGCTCGCCGCGATGGCGCGCGCTTCGTCTCCCACGACGACGTTCGCCGCCGCCTTCGCGACCTCGCCCTCGAGGGGCTTTCCGGCGGCCTCGGCCACCGCTTTCGCAACCGAGGCGAGGGCCGTCGCGAGCCCCGAAGGCCGCGCCACGAGGCGGTTGGCCACCGGCATCAGGAGGTCGTCGTCGGCCACGTGCACCACGTTCACCGCGAGGCCGTGCGTCGCGCCCTGGCGCAGGCGGTTGGCGAGGAGCGGCTGCTCCTTGCGGATCGTCGCACCCACGAGCAGCACCGCCTGCTGGCGTCCCAGCTCGGACACCTGCATGCCGAGCCACGGAGCGCCGGCGAAGCGGGCGCGCGAATCCAGCGCCCGGAAATGGTAGTCGAGGTTGCCGGTGCCGAACCCGCGCGCAAGGCCGGCCGCGAGGTGCAACTCCTCGAGGGTGAGCGTGGGCGAGGCGAGCATCCCCAGCGCGGCCGGTCCGTGCTTCGCCGCGACCTCCTTGAGCCCCGTGGCCACCGCTTCCAGTGCCTCGGGCCAGTCGACCTCGGTCCACGCGCCGTCCCGGCACACCATCGGGCGCGTGAGGCGGTCCTCGGTGTTGAGGCCCTCGTAGGCGAAGCGGTCGCGGTCCGAGAGCCAGCATTCGTTGACGGCCTCGTTGTCGAAGGGGACCACGCGCATCACGCGCTCGTCCTTCACCTGCATCACGAGGTTCGAGCCCAGCCCGTCGTGCGGCGAGACCGACTTGCGCCGCGCCAGCTCCCAGGTGCGCGCGGAGTAGCGGAAGGGCTTCGAGGTGAGTGCGCCAACGGGGCACAGGTCGATCATGTTGCCGGAGAGTTCTGAATCCACCGTGCGGCTCACGAAGGTGAGGATCTCGGCGTGCTCGCCGCGCCCGGCCATGCCGAGCTCCATCACCCCGGCGATCTCCTGGCCGAAGCGCACGCAGCGCGTGCAGTGGATGCAGCGCGTCATGTCGGTGCTGATGAGCGGGCCCAGGTTCTTGTTCACCACGACGCGCTTGTCTTCCTCGTAGCGCGAGCTCGACCCGCCGTAGCCCACGGCGAGGTCCTGCAGCTGGCATTCGCCGCCCTGGTCGCAGATGGGGCAGTCGAGCGGGTGGTTGATGAGCAGGAACTCCATCACGCCCTTCTGGGCGTTCACGGCAGGCTCCGACCGGGTCCACACCTTCATGCCCTCGGTGGCGGGCGTGGCGCAGGCCGGCAGCGGCTTGGGCGCCTTTTCCACCTGCACGAGGCACATGCGGCAGTTGGCCGCGATGGAGAGCTTCCGGTGGTAACAGAAATGCGGCACGAAGGTGCCGAGCTTCTCCGCGGCGTGCATCACCGTGGCGCCGGGCTCGACCTGGACGGGTTGGCCGTCTATCTCGAGGTTCACCATGGCTAGTCGGCCGCGAGCTTGCCGGCGTCGGGATCGGCGCTGGAGTAGCCGCCCGCCCGCACGAGGCAGCGCTTGTGCGCGATGTGGTGCTCGAATTCCGCGCGGAACTGCTTCACGAAGGCGCGCACGGGCATCGCCGCGGCATCCCCCAGCGCGCAGATGGTGCGGCCCTGGATGTTGTCGGCGAGGTTCAGAAGCAGGTCCAGGTCCTCGGGCCGGCCGAGGCCGGTCTCGATCCGGTGGATGATCCGCCAGAGCCAGCCGGTGCCCTCGCGGCACGGCGTGCATTGCCCGCAGGACTCCTCGAAGTAGAAATAGGCGAGCCGTTCGGCCGCCTTCACCATGCAGGTGTCCTCGTCCATGACGATGACCGCGCCGGAGCCCAGGAAGGATCCCGCCTTCTGGATCGAGTCGTAGTCCATGTCGAGCGACATCATCACGTCGGCGGGCAGCACCGGCATCGAGGAGCCGCCGGGAATCACGGCCTTCAGCTTGCGGCCGCCGCGCATGCCGCCGGCCATCTCGAGGAGCTTCGCGAAGGGCGTGCCCAGGCGGATCTCGTAGTTCCCGGGGCGGTTCACGTGACCGGAGACGGAGAAGATCTTCGTGCCGCCGTTGTTGGGCTTGCCCAGTTCCAGGAACCAGTCGCCGCCGTTCACGATGATCGCGGGAACGGCCGCGAAGGTCTCGGTGTTGTTGATGGTGGTGGGCTTGCCGTAGAGGCCGTAGCTCGCCGGGAACGGCGGCTTGAAGCGCGGCTGGCCCTTCTTGCCCTCGAGGGACTCGAGCAGCGCCGTCTCCTCGCCGCAGATGTAGGCGCCGAAGCCGTGGTGGGCGTGGAGCTGGAAGTCGAAGCCCGCGCCGAGGATGTTCCCTCCGAGGTATCCCGCGGCCCGCGCCTCCTCGAGCGCCTCCTCGAAGCGCTCGTACTCGGCCCAGATCTCGCCGTGGATGTAGTTGTATCCCACCGTCGCGCCGATGGCGTAGCCGCCGATCACCATGCCCTCGATCAGCGCGTGCGGGTTGTAGCGGATGATGTCGCGGTCCTTGAAGGTGCCGGGTTCGCCCTCGTCGGAATTGCACACGATGTACTTCTGGCCCGTGTACGCGCGCGGCATGAACGACCACTTGAGGCCCGTGGGGAAGCCCGCGCCGCCACGGCCGCGCAGGGAAGATTTCTTCACTTCCGCGATCACCGCCTCCGGCGAGATCTTCTCCTCGACGATCTTCCGCAGCGCCCGGTAGCCGCCGCGCGCCTCGTAGTCCGCGAGGCGCCAGTTGGACCCGTCCAGGCCCTTCAGGATGACGGCGTCGGGGCCGTAGTCGCGAAGCGCCGTCATGGGAAAACCCCGAGGCGACTCACTTGCGCAGCTCCTCGATGAGCGCGTCGAGCTTGTCGGCAGACATGTGGCTGCACATGCGCTTGTTGTCCACGAGCAGCACGGGCGCGTCCCCGCAGGCGCCCAGGCACTCGCCCTCGCGCAGCGTCACCGCGCCGTCGGCGCTCGTCTCGCCGAACCCCACCCCGAGCCTCGCCTTCAGGCGCTCGGCCGCGTCCACGCCGCCCGAGAGCGCGCACGGCAGGTTCGTGCACACCGTGACCTTGTGCCGCCCGCCGGGCTTCAGGTTGTACATGTTGTAGAAGGTCGCCACCTCATAGACCGCGACCGGGGCCATGCCGAGCAGCTTCGCGACCGCCTCCATCGCCTCGTCGGGCAGCCACCCGTGCTCGTCCTGGGCGATCGCGAGCGCGGCCATCACCGCGGACTGCTTCTGGTCCGCCGGGTACTTGGCGACCTCCCGGTCGATCCGGGCCCGTGCGGCGTCGGAGAGCACGCCCATCACTCGCCCTTCCAGTAGTCGACGCCCGCGTCGGCCATCGTCATGTGGCGAAGGCGCGCTTCGCCCGAGCCGCCGAACGCGCCGATCTTGCCGGAGTCCGGGTACTCGCAGACTTCCGCCGGCATCATGGTGCTCACGGAGAGGTAGGCGAGCTCGGCATCGGAATCGTTCACGATCTGGTGCGCGGTCTCGGGGCCGCCCACCGGGCAGCAGATGACGTCGCCGGCGCGCACCTTGCGGCGCTCCTTGCCATAACGCAGGGTGCCCTCGCCGCGCACGATGAAGAACATCTCCTCTTCGGCGCGATGGCTGTGAAACGGGCAGGAGGTCTTCCCCGGCGGGACCACGTCGTAGGAATACCCCAGGTTCTTCGCGCCCACGAGCGGCCCGATGCGCACCGCGTCGGCCTCGAACTTCCCGCCCACGGCGGAGAAGTGCTCGAGCGCGAGTTCGTCCAGGTTGACCACCCGCGAGTCGATCGCCCGCTTCGGCGCGGCCTCGTCATGCTTGCTCATCGGTCGATCTCCCCGAACACGATGTCCATGGTGCCGATGATGGCGACCACGTCCGCGATCATGTGGCCCTTCACCATCTCGTCCATGGCCGCCAGGTGCGGGAAGCCCGGCGCGCGGATCTTCAGGCGCCACGGCTTGTTGGCCCCGTCGGAGACGAGGTAGATGCCGAATTCCCCCTTCGGGTGCTCGACGGCCGCGTAGACCTCGCCCGGCGGCACGTGCATGCCCTCGGTGAACAGCTTGAAATGGTGGATCAGCTCCTCCATGGAGGCCTTCATCTCCACGCGCGAGGGGGGTGCGACCTTGTGGTCGCCCGTGATCACCGGGCCGGGATTGGCGCGCAGCCACGCGATGCACTGGCCGATGATGCGGTTCGATTCGCGCATCTCCTGCACGCGCACCAGGTAGCGGTCGTAGCAGTCGCCCTCCGAGCCCACGGGGATGTCGAAGTCCATCCGGTCGTAGACCTCGTAGGGCTGCTTCTTCCTCAGGTCCCAGGCGATGCCGGAGCCGCGCAGCATCGGGCCCGTGAAGCCCAGGGCCTGGGCGCGTTCCGGGCTCACCACGCCGATGCCCACCGTGCGCTGCTTCCAGATGCGGTTCTCCGTGAGGAGCGTCTCGTAGTCGTCCACGTACGCCGGGAAGCGGCGCGTGAAGTCCTCGATGAAGTCGAGGAGCGAGCCCTGGCGGTTGGCGTTCAGGCGGGTGATCTCGGCCGCGCTGCGGCTGCGGGTGGACTCGTACTGCGGCATGCGCTCGGGGAGATCCCGGTAGACGCCGCCGGGGCGGTAGTAGGCCGCGTGCATGCGCGCGCCGGAGACCGCCTCGTACATGTCGAAGAGGTCCTCGCGCTCGCGGAAGGCGTAGAGGAACACCGTCATGGCGCCCACGTCGAGCGCGTGCGAGCCGATCCACAGGAGGTGGTTGAGTATCCGCGTGATCTCGTCGAACATCACGCGGATGTACTGCGCGCGCTCGGGGACCGCCACGCCCACGAGCTTTTCTATCGCCATCACGTAGGCGTGCTCGTTGGCCATCATCGACACGTAGTCGAGGCGGTCCATGTAGGGCACGGACTGCACCCAGGTACGCGTCTCGGCAAGCTTTTCGGTCCCGCGATGAAGCAGACCGATGTGCGGGTCGGCGCGCTGCACCACTTCGCCGTCCAGCTCCAGCACCAGCCGCAGCACCCCGTGCGCCGCAGGATGCTGAGGTCCGAAGTTCATCGTGTAGTTCTTGATCTCGGCCATCAGCTTTTTCCCGCCCCGTAGCTGTCCTCGCGGATGACGCGCGGGACGATCTCGCGCGGCTCGATGGTGACCGGCTGGTAGATCACGCGCTTCTGCACCGGGTCGTAGCGCATCTCGACGTGCCCGGAGACGGGGAAGTCCTTCCGGAAAGGGTGCCCCATGAAGCCGTAGTCGGTGAGGATGCGGCGCAGGTCCGGGTGGCCCTCGAAGACCACCCCGTAGAGGTCGAAGGCCTCGCGCTCGTACCAGTTGGCGGCGGGCCAGACGTCGATCACGGAATCGACCCCGGGAAAGCCGTCGTCCGGGCAGAACACCTTCACCCGCAGGCGCCGGTTGTGGCGCAGCGACAGCAGGTGCAGCAGCACCGCGAAGCGCGGGCCGGCGGGCGGGGCGTCGCCGAAGCCCTCGTAGTCGTTCGCGCACAGGTCGACCAGGGTGGAAAAGGCGAGCGTCTCGTCGTCGCGCAGCACCCGCGCGGCCTCGACGAGATCTGCCGCCGCCACTTCGATCGTGAGCTCGCCGCGGTCGGCCACGGCGCGCACGAGCTTCTCCCCGAGCGCGGCGGCCACGTCCCTCTCGAGGGACCGGATCGCGTCGCCCATCGCCTAGCTGCGCCGGATCGTCTGGGTGCGCTTGATCTTGTTCTGCAGCTGCAGCAGCCCGTAGATCAGCGCCTCCGCCGTGGGCGGGCAGCCGGGGACGTAGATGTCCACGGGCACGATGCGGTCGCAGCCGCGCACCACGGAATACGAGTAGTGGTAGTAGCCGCCGCCGTTGGCGCAGGAGCCCATGGAGATGACCCAGCGCGGCTCGGACATCTGGTCGTAGACCTTGCGCAGCGCCGGCGCCATCTTGTTGCACAGCGTGCCGGCCACGATCATCAGGTCGGACTGGCGCGGACTCGGCCGGAAGACGATCCCGAAGCGGTCCAGGTCGTAGCGCGCGGCGCCGGCGTGCATCATCTCCACCGCGCAGCAGGCGAGGCCGAAGGTCATGGGCCAGAGCGAACCGGTGCGCGCCCAGTTGAGCACGTTGTCGACCTGGGTCACGATGAAACCCTGGCCGGAGGCGCCCTGCGACATGTCAGTCATCGATCGCTCCCATGAACGGCGCGGCCCGTCCGTTCGGCGCATCCCGACGAGAATGGCGGGGCCCCTGCCTGGCGGACCGGGCCCTTACTCCCATTCGAGCGCCCCTTTCTTCCACTCGTAGACGAAGCCCACGATCAGGATCGCGAGGAACAGCATCATGGCCCAGAAGCCGAACCAGCCGATTTCCTGGAGCACGATCGCCCAGGGGAAGAGGAAGGCGATCTCCAGGTCGAACAGGATGAAGAGGATGGCGACCAGGTAGTAGCGCACGTCGAATTTCATGCGCGCATCCTCGAAGGCTTCAAAACCGCACTCGTACGGAGAGAGCTTCTCGGCGTCGGGCTGGTGGGCACCGGTGAGCCGCCCCAGCGCGCCGCTCACGACGATCGCCCCGATGCCGATTGCGCATCCGATGGCGAGGAACAGCAGGACGGGAAAGTAGTTTTCCAGCATGGCGCCTGATGGGAACACGGAACCCGTGCCGGGGGAAACCGGAAGCCCGGCGGCTTCTTCTCAACTGGTGCGGTCGGAGAGACTCGAACTCTCACACCTTTCGGCACTGCCCCCTCAAGACAGCGTGTCTACCAATTCCACCACGACCGCACTGCGCACAGCAGGTACTGCGAGGACTATTTCGGGATCTGCGAGGACTTCGAAAGCGGATCCCCCGACGGCGCCGGCGCTGACGGGGCGGGCACGGCCGGTTGCGTCGCGGACTGCCCCGCGTCGGGCTTGATCGACTCCGTCACGCCGCCGGACTTCGAGGGCGAGCCCGAAAGGAAGGTGAGGCCGAGGCTGGTCGCGAAGAAGACGGCCGCGAGCACGCCGGTGGCGCGGGACAGGAAGTTGGCCGCGCCGGAGGAGCCGAAGAGGCTTCCCGCCGAGCCGCTGCCGAAGGCCGCGCCCATGTCGGCGCCCTTGCCGTGCTGCAGGAGCACCAGCACGACGATGGCCACCGCCGCGAGCATGTGAAGCACGATCACCAGGGTATGCATTTCGAACCTTTCAACCTGCGGCGACGGCTGCGCGCCATATCGCCAGGAAATCTTCCGCCACCAGCGACGCCCCGCCGATGAGTCCTCCATCGACATCCGGCATCGCGAACAATTCCGTCGCGTTGGCACCCTTCACGCTGCCGCCGTAGAGCATCGGCAGCCGCGCGGCGACGGCCGCATCCTGCTTCGCCACCCTTGCGCGCAGGAAAGCGTGGGCTTCCTGCGCCTGCGCCGAGGTGGCGGTCTTGCCCGTCCCGATGGCCCACACCGGCTCGTAGGCCAGCAGCGCGCCATCGAGCGCCGCGGCCCCGGATTTCTCCAGCACCGCGTCCAGCTGCCGCGCGAGCACGGCCTCGGTCTCGCTCCGCTCCCGCTCCGCGAGCGTCTCGCCCACGCAGAGAATCGGCGTGAGCCCGGCCTTGCGGGCCGCGGCGACCTTCTCCGCGACGATCGCGTCGGTGTCCCCGAACAGGGTCCGGCGCTCGGAGTGGCCGACGATCGCAAGGGTGGCCCCGAATTCCCGGAGCATCGCGCCGGAGACATCCCCCGTGTACGCGCCCTTCTCGAAGCGGCTCACGTCCTGCCCTCCCCAGGCCACCGGCGAGCCCTCCAGGAGCCCGCGAACCTGGGCCAGGTAGGGCGCCGGCACGCATACCGCGAGGTGGCGGCCGGCCTTCGGCGAAACCTCCGGGAGGATCGCTTTCAGCAGTGCTTCATTGCCGGGAAGGCTGCCGTTCAACTTCCAGTTCCCGACCACGTATTTCTGCCGCATGCGCGCCCCTCAAAACCGTCGGATTTTACAGGCTCGGCCCTTGCCGGGTCAATTTGGGCCCTTCTCCCGGCACCGCCGGCGACCCGCAGGGGTTGACAGGCCGGGATCATTTCGATGATTCTGGAACTATGCAAAACAAGGAAGCCGTCGCCGCCCTCGCAGCCCTGGCCCACGCCTCGCGCCTCGCGGTCTTTCGCCACCTGGTGGAGGCCGGCCCGGCGGGCGATACCCCCGGGCGCATCGCGGGGCGCCTGTCGATCCCCGCCTCCACGCTGTCCTTCCACCTGAAGGAGCTTTCCCACGCGGGCCTGGTCGCCTCGCGGTCGTCGTCGCGGTTCCTCGTGTACTCGGTCGACTTCGCGCGGATGGCCGACCTCATGGCCTTCCTCACCCGTAGCTGCTGCCACGGCATGCCGGAAGCCTGTTTCGCCACCGTCGAGACCGCCCTCTCCCGCCACCGCTGAAAAATGGCCCCCTCCATGCGCGAAGCTCCCCTGAACGTGCTGTTTCTCTGCACCGGCAACTCGGCGCGCTCGATCCTCGCCGAATCGATCGTGAACGCGGTCGACCCCGCGCGCTTTCGCGGCCACAGCGCGGGCAGCCATCCCGCCGGCCGCGTGAACCCGTTCGCGCTCGAACTGCTCGCGAGGAACCGCCTCCCCGTCGCGGGCCTGCGCAGCAAGAACTGGGAGGAATTCGCGGCTCCCGGCGCCCCCCGGATCGATTTCGTCTTCACGGTCTGCGACAGCGCCGCCGGGGAGGCCTGCCCCATCTGGCCGGGGCGACCGGTGACCGCGCACTGGGGCATCGCGGACCCGGCCGCCGTGGAGGGCACGGATGACGAGAAGCGACGCGCCTTTGTCGAGGCCTTCGAGGTCCTCAAGCGCCGCATCGACCTCTTCGCGAGCCTGCCGTTCGCCACGCTCGACCGGCTCGCGCTCCAGTCGCGCCTGCGCGACATCGGCGGGCGCTGACGCCATGGGGACCTTCGAGCGCTATCTCTCCTGGTGGGTGATCGCCTGCATCGGCACGGGAATCGCGCTCGGGCAGGTGATGCCGGGCGCCTTCGAGGCGATCGGGCGCCTCGAGGTGGCGAAGGTGAACCTGCCGGTGGGCGCGCTCATCTGGGTGATGATCGTGCCGATGCTGCTGAAGATCGACTTCGGCGCGCTCCACCAGGTGAAGGAGCACTGGCGCGGCATCGGCGTCACGCTTTTCGTGAACTGGGCGGTGAAGCCCTTCTCGATGGCGCTCCTCGCCTGGATCTTCGTGCGCCACCTCTTCTCGCCCTGGCTTCCGGCCGCGCAACTGGACAGCTACGTGGCCGGCCTCATCCTGCTGGCCGCCGCGCCCTGCACCGCCATGGTCTTCGTCTGGAGCGAGCTGTGCCGCGGAAACCCCTATTTCACGCTGTCCCAGGTGGCGCTGAACGACACGCTGATGATCCTGCTCTTCGCGCCCATCGTGGCGCTCCTCCTGGGGCTTTCCAGCATCACGGTGCCGTGGGACACGCTCCTCGCCTCGGTGGTGCTCTACGTGGCGATTCCCGTCGTCCTGGCGCAGCTCTGGCGCCGGTGGCTGCTCGCCCGCGGCGAGGCGAGCTACCGCGCCACGCTCGCGCGCATCGGGCCGTTCTCGATCGCCGCACTCCTCGCGACGATCGTCCTGCTCTTCGGCTTCCAGGGCGAGGCGATCCTGCGCCAGCCGCTGGTCATCGCGTTGCTGGCCGTGCCGATCCTGATCCAGGTGTTCTTCAATTCCGGCCTCGCCTACCTCCTCAACCGCCGGCTGGGCGTCGCGCACGAGGTCGCGGGGCCCTCGTGCCTCATCGGCGCGAGCAACTTCTTCGAGTTGGCCGTGGCTGCGGCGATCACGCTCTTCGGCCTGCAGTCGGGTGCGGCGCTCGCGACCGTGGTGGGCGTGCTGGTCGAGGTGCCGGCGATGCTCGCCGTGGTGAAGGTCGTCAACGCAACGAAGGGGTGGTACGAGGCGGGCCCGCGCCGGCCTATCCGAAGCGGCCCGTGATGTAGTCCTCCGTCGCCTGCTCCTTCGGCTTCAGGAAGATCTGGTCGGTCTCGCCGAACTCCACGAGGTCGCCCAGGTACATGTAGGCGGTGTAGTCGGAGATCCGCGCGGCCTGCTGCATGTTGTGGGTGACGATCACCACCGTGTACTCGTTCTTCAGTTCCTCGATCAGTTCCTCGATCTTCGCGGTCGATATCGGGTCGAGCGCCGAGCAGGGTTCGTCCAGGAGCAGCACCTGCGGCTTCACCGCAACGCCGCGGGCGATGCACAGGCGCTGCTGCTGGCCGCCGGACAGGCTGGCACCGCTCTGGCTCAGCTTGTCCTTCACCTCCTCCCAGAGCGCGGCCTTCTGCAGCGCCCATTCGACCCGTTCTTCCATCTGGCCCTTCGGCAGCCGCTCGAAGAGGCGCACGCCGAAGGCGATGTTGTCGTAGATCGACATCGGGAAGGGCGTGGCCTTCTGGAACACCATGCCGATCTTCGCGCGGATGAGCGAGACGTCGCGCTTGGAAGTGAGGAGGTTCTCGCCGTCCATCACGACCTCGCCCGTGGCGCGCTGCTCGGGGTAGAGCTCGAACATGCGGTTGAAGGTCCTCAAGAGCGTGGACTTCCCGCAGCCCGAGGGCCCGATGAACGCGGTCACCTGGTTCTCGGCCACGTCGAGGGAGACCTTCTTCAGCGCCTGGAAGCTGCCGTAGTAGAAGTCCAGGTCGCGCACCCTGAGCTTCGGCTTGTCGAGTTCCTGCACGGTGCCCATGGGTCTCGCCTTTCGGGATCAGTGCTTCTTCGAAAACAGCATCCGGGCCGCGATGTTGATCGCGAGCACCAGCAGCGTGATGAGCGCGGCACCTCCCCAGGCGAGGCGCTGCCAGTCCTCGTACGGGCTCATCGCGAACTGGAAGATCACCACCGGCAGGTTCGCCATCGGCGCGTTCATGTCGGTCGAGGTGAACTGGTTGTTGAGCGCCGTGAAGAGCAGCGGCGCGGTCTCCCCCGATATGCGCGCCACCGCCAGCAGCACGCCGGTGAGGATGCCCGCGCGCGCGGCGCGGTAGCTCACCAGGGTGATCATCTTCCAGGTCGGGCAGCCGAGCGCCACCGCGGCCTCGCGCAGGCTGTTGGGCACGAGCCGCAGCATGTCGTCGGTGGTGCGCACCACCACGGGGATCACGATCACCGAGAGCGCCAGCGCCCCGGCCCACCCGGAAAAGTGGCCCACCTGCGCGACCCAGACCGCGTAGATGAAGAGGCCGATCACGATGGAGGGCGCCGAGAGCAGCACGTCGTTCACGAAGCGGGTCACGGGCGCCAGCCAGCCGCGCCGCCCGTACTCCGCGAGGTAGGTTCCCGCGAGGATGCCAACGGGCGTGCCGATCAGCGTGCCGACGCCGGCCATCAGGACGCTGCCGAGGATCGCGTTGGAAAGCCCGCCGTCGCCACCCGGGGGGGGCGTGGGCTGCGTGAAGAGCGAGGGTCGCAGCGCCGCCGCACCCTCCCAGAGAAGCGTGGCGATGATCCAGGCGAGCCAGAAGAGCCCGAAGGCGAGTGCGGCCGCCGAGAGCGCCATCATCACCGCGTTCACGCGGCGGCGGAACCGGTAGACGCGGTTCGAGGCGTCGAGCTTCGCGTTCACGTGCGCGCCCCTTCCTGCTTGGCGAGCTGCATGAGGAGCAGCTTCGAGCACGCGAGCACGACGGTGGTGATGAGGAAGAGGATCAGCCCCAGCTCGATCAACGCCGAGGTGTAGAGGTCGCCGACGGCCTCGGTGAACTCGTTGGCGAGGGCGGAAGCGATGCTGTTGCCGGGCGCGAGGAGCGAGGCGCTCAGGCGGTGCGCGTTGCCGATCACGAAGGTGATGGCCATCGTCTCGCCCAGCGCGCGGCCCAGCCCCAGCATGACGCCGCCGATGACACCGACCTTCGTGTAGGGCAGCACCACGCGCCAGGTCACCTCCCAGGTCGTCGCCCCGAGTCCGTAGGCGCTCTCCTTGAGCAGCGGCGGCACGAGGTCGAAGACGTCGCGCATGACCGCGGTGATGAAGGGGATCACCATCACCGCGAGGATGATGCCCGCGGTCAGCATGCCGATGCCCATGGGCGGGCCCTGGAACAGCGCCCCGATCCCCGGGAGCTCGCCCAGCGAGTCGATGAGGAGCGGCTGGACGTGCTCCTGGAAGAGGGGCGCGAAGACGAAGAGGCCCCACATGCCGTAGATGATGCTGGGAATGGCCGCGAGCATCTCGATGGCGGTGCCCAGGGGGCGGCGCAGCCACGGCGGCGAAAGCTCGGTGAGGAAGAGCGCGATGCCGAAGCTCACGGGAATCGCGATCGCCATCGCGATGGCGGAGGTGACCAGCGTGCCGTATATCGGCACGAGCGCGCCGAAATCCTCCTGGACCGGGTCCCAGTTGTCGTTCCAGAGGAACGCGGCGCCGAACTTTTCGATCGACAGCGAACTGCCGATGAGGAGCGAGACGAGGATCGCCGCGAGCAGGCTGAAGACCCCGAACGCGAAGAACCGCGTGACGTTGCGGAAGATCGCGTCCATGAGGGCGTTGTTGCGGGTCATCGCTGGCGTGCCTTCCCGGGCGCGCAGGCCCGGGAATTGTCGCTCGTCGCAGGGCCCCCAGTATGCCCGATCAGTAGACCGGCTTTCCGGAGGCGTCCTTCACCTGCTTCCACTCGGACTGGATCACCTTCACCACCGCCTCGGGCATGGGGACGTAGTCGAGCTCGTCGGCCATCTTCTGCCCGTTGGCGAAAGCCCAGTCGAAGAACCTGAGCACTTCCCGGCCCGCCTCGGGCTTTTCCTGGACCTTGTGGATGAGGATGAAGGACGCGCCCGTGACCGGCCAGCTGCCGTCGCCGGGCTGCTCGGTGAGGATCACGCCCATGCCCGGCGTCTTCGACCACTGCGCGCCGGCCGCCGCCGCCTTGAACGACTTGTCGTCAGGGGAGACGAACTTGCCCGCGAGGTTTCGCATCTGGCCCGCGGCGAGCTTGTTCTGCTTGGCGTAGGCGTACTCGACGTAGCCCAGCGCGCCGTTGATCTTCTGCACGTAGGAGGCCACGCCCTCGTTGCCCTTGCCGCCCACGCCGGCGGGCCACTTGACCGACGTGCCCTCGCCCACCGTGGTCTTCCAGTCGGCGCTCGCCTTGGAGAGATAGTTCGTCCAGAGGAACGTCGTGCCGGAGCCGTCGGAGCGGTGCACGACCGTGATGGTCGAGGAGGGCAGCTTCACGCCGGGGTTCACCGCCGCGATCGCCGCGTCGTTCCACTTCTTCACCTTGCCGAGATAGATGTCGGCGAGCAGCGCGCCGGTGAACTTGAGCTCCCCCGACTTCAGGCCCTTCAGGTGGAAGACCGGCACGACGCCGCCCATGATCGCCGGGAACTGCAGGAGGCCGTGCTTCGCGAGGTCTTCCGCGCCGAGCGGCATGTCCGAGGCGCCGAAGTCCACGGTCTTGGCGGTGATCTGCTTGATGCCGCCGCCGGAGCCGATGGACTGGTAGTTCATCTTCGCGCCGGTCAGGACGTGATAGGCGGCGGCCCATTTCGCGTAGATGGGATAGGGAAAGGTCGCGCCGGCGCCGGTGATGTCGGCGGCGAGCGCGGGGACGGTCGCAAACGCGCAGACGGCGGCCGCGGCGAGGCTTCTCTGGAGGCTGCGGATCATGGGAACTCCTGGTGAAAGGAATGCGGGGAACTTCCGGCTGCGATTCTAGGGATCGCGCGTGACGGTTCCGTGACACCCGGGCGGGGTGCGCATACCCCCCTGCGCATGTCCCTTGCCTTTTCTCAATGACCAGGGGACCCCCCCCCGTCCGTTGATCCATGTCTGATCCAAGTCAAGCCTGGGACGGCTTCATCGTTTGAAATGGTGGCATTCCGGCCAACAGGAGGCTTCCCGTGAAACTCAACAGAAGGCAGTTCATCCAGGCTTCCGCCACGATGGCCGGCTTCATCGCCACGGGCTGCGCCATGCAGCCGGGGATCCCCGTCACGAACGCCATGGCCCTTCGCAAGGCGAAGGCCGCCGGGCCGGCGAAAGGCGCGTGGGTGTCCACCGCCTGCCAGGGCTGCACCCAGTGGTGCGCGATCCAGATCTTCGTGGAAAACGGCCGCGCCGTTCGCGTGCGCGGCAACCCCAACAGCAAGACCAACCACGGCTACGTCTGCCCGCGCGGCCACCTCATCCCGCAGCAGACCTACGACCCCGACCGCATCAAGGTGCCGATGAAGCGCACCAACCCGAAGAAGGGCCGCGGCGTCGATCCGAAGTGGGTGCCGATCAGCTGGGACGAGGCGCTCGACATCGTCGCCGGCAAGATGGTCGAGCTGCACAACAACAAGGAAACGGACAAGTTCTGCTACATCCGCGGCCGCTACTCCTCGACGTCCACGGGCCTGCTCTACGGCACGCTGCCGAAGGTTTTCGGCACCTCGAACTACTTCTCGCACAGCGCCATCTGCGCCGAGGCCGAGAAGATGGGGCCGGGCCTCACGCAGGGGTTCTTCGGATACCGCGACTACGATCTCGAGCACACCAACTGCCTCGTAGCCTGGGGCAACGACCCGCTTTCCTCCAACCGGATGGTGCCCAACACCATCCGCCGCTTCGGCGAGATCCTCGCCCGCGGCACCGTCGTCGCGGTCGACCCGCGCCTGTCCAACGTCGCCTCCAAGGCCCAGGAGTGGCTCCCGATCAAGCCGGGAACCGACGGCGCGCTCGCCAGCGCCATCGCCCACGTGATGCTGGTCGAAGGGCTGTGGAACCGGGAGTTCGTGGGCGACTTCAAGGACGGCAGAAACCTGTTCGCCGCCGGGGCAACGGTCGACGAGGCCGCCTTCGCCGAGAAGGAGACCCACGGCCTGGTGAAGTGGTGGAACCTGGAGCTCAAGGACAAGACCGCGGCCTGGGCGGAGAAGGAAACGCTCATACCGGCGGCGCAAACGATCCGCGTGGCGCGCGCCATCGGCAAGGCTGCCCCGAAGGTCGCCGTGTGGATGGGCCCGGGCGTGGCGATGAACCCGCGCGGAACCTACGCCGCCATGGCGGTACACGCGCTGAACGGGCTGGCGGGCTCGATCGACGTCGAGGGCGGGACGCTGCAGAGTTCCAGCGTGCCCCTGGGCAAGTTCCCGAGCGCCGACAAGTACGTGAGCGACCAGGCCAAGGCCGCCAGCAAGGGCAAGAAGCTCGACGGCCGCGGCGCCAAGGACATGCCCGCGATGATGGGTGCGAAGCCCGGCAGCGGCGTGGTGACCAACAACATCGCCAACGGCATGCTCAAGGACCCGGGCGCGGTGAAGGTCCTGATGAGCTCGTGGACCAACTTCAACTTCTCGTGCACCGAGCCGGCACGCTGGGACAAGGCGCTCGCCGCCGTGCCCTTCTTCGTGCACCTGGTCACCAACCCGTCGGAGATGACGCAGTTCGCCGACGTCGTGCTTCCGTCGACCTTCAACTCGAGCGAGGGCTTCTCGGTCATCTCGAACTCGGGCAACACCTACGGCTATGCCGCGATCCAGCAACCGACGGCCAAGCGCCTGTGGGACGTGAAGCAGGAGGAGACCGAGGTGATGTGGCTCCTGGCCGCGAAGCTGCGCGACAAGGGCTTGCCGAACCTCTTCGACTACTACTCGAAGGAGTTCAAGGATCCGCAGACGGGCAAGCTCCCGACCAACGAAATGGAGTTCACCGAGATCGCGGCCAAAATCTCGAGCGCGCCGATGTGGATGCCGAAGGATCCGATCAAGGGCGACAAGATCGACGGCTGGGACGACTTCCGCAAGAAGGGAATGTTCAGCGGCGCGAAGTACTCGTTCAAGAAGGGCTGGGGCGGGAAGTTCAATACCGCCACCAAGAAGTTCGAGTTCTTCAGCGAAACGCTCAAGAAAGGCCTCACGGAGCACGCGAAGAAGTACGAGACCACGACCGACGACATCCTGGCCGCGACGGGCTACGTCGCGCGCGGCGATCTCGCGTTCGTCCCGCACTACGAGCCGCCGAAGCGCCACGGCAGCCTCCACGAATACCCGTTCGACTTCATCGACTACAAGTCGCGCCTGAACCGCGAGGGACGCTCGCAGAACCTGCCGTGGTACCAGGAGTTCAAGAAGGTCGATCCGGGCGACGTGTCCTGGGAGGACGTGATCAAGATGAACCCGGCCGACGGCGCGAAGCTGGCGCTCAAGACCGGCGACATGGTGAAGGTCACTTCGTCCGTGGGCTCGATCGTCGTGAAGTTGAAGCTCTGGGAAGGCGTGCGCCCCGGCACCGTGACCAAGGCCTACGGCCAGGGCCACTGGGCCTACGGCCGCGTGGCCACCCGGGACTACGCACGCGCTCTGCCACTGGGCGGCAACAACAACGAGATCCTCGTCGACGACTACGACCGCTTGAGCGGCGCCACGGCCCGCAACGGCGGGTTCACCGGCGTGCGCATCCAGAAGGCCTGACCCCCGACACGCGAGCCACAGGAGAAGAAAATGAGATTCGGAATGGTGATCGACCTCCAGCGCTGCGTGGGATGCGGAGCATGCGCCATAGCCTGCAAGGCGGAGAACAACACGCGCACGCGCGGCGACGGCCAGAGCTACAACTGGGCCGACTTCGTGATGAAGACCGAGGGGACCTTCCCCAACGTCTCGCACTGGGTGATGCCGGTGCTGTGCAACCACTGCTCCAACGCGCCCTGCGTCGAGGTCTGCCCGACGGAGCCCAAGGCGATGTTCAAGACGCCCGAGGGCGTCACCATGCACGACACGGAACAGTGCATCGGCTGCCGGCGCTGCCAGCGCGCGTGCCCGTACAGCGCCGGGAACTCGGGCCTGGAAAGCCTCGACGGCGCGACCTACAGCGTCATCAGCTTCAATCCCGAGAACAAGCCGACGCAGCCCTTCTGGGCCGACAAGGCGGCGGCGATTCCCGGGTGCACGGCCTCCGCGGCCGACGTCGCCAAGGCTGCCGGCGCGGCGATTCCCGCGCTGAACGCGTTCGCAGAAGGCGACGTGAAGGCCATCCGCTCGGAAGGCTGCGTGGAGAAGTGCACGTTCTGCTACCACCGCACGAGCAACGGGCTGCAGCCGGCCTGCGTCGAGGTCTGCCCGTCCAAGGCGCGCATCTTCGGCGACCAGGACGATCCGAACTCGGAGATCGCGAAGGTCCTGAAGGCGCAGAAGTCCTTCCGCCTGCAGGAGGACAAGGGCACGAAGCCGAACGTCCACTACATCAACCAGTACAGCGCGCGCACCTGAACGCACGCGCGATAGACTGGGGGCGGGATTCTCCCGCCCCCTTTTTTTCGAGGAGCCCCATGGCCGACGATGAAGCGAGAAGCGGTGCCGCCCGCGCAGACCTGTGCCGGTTCCTGGCCGCCTGCTACTACGAGCCGGATGCGCGGTTCGCCGAGGAGCGGCTCTTCGAGTCCATGGCCGAGGCTGCCGGCCGGGTGGATCCGGGCCTCGCGGAGGCCGCCCGGCGCCTGGGCGAGGCGTTCGCCTCCGACACGCTCGACGACCTGCTCCTCGACTACACGCGGCTTTTCCTGGGGCCGGTGGACACGCTCGCCAAGCCCTACGGCTCGGTGTGGCTGGGCAAGGAGAAGACGCTCATGCAGGACTCCACGATGGACGTCCTGGCACTCTACGAGGAGGGTGGCTTCGAGATCGCGGAGGATTTCCGCGAGCTGCCGGACCACGTCGCCGCCGAGCTCGAGTTCCTCTACCTGCTTCTCTTCCGCGAGAACAGCGCCCGCCGGGACGCGCAGTCCCAGGCGCTTTCGGAAAACGCGGACCTCAAGCGCCGGTTCCTCGGTGGGCATCTCGGGCGATGGGCAGGGCCCTTCTGCGAAGCCGTGCGCGGCGGGGCGCGATCCGACTTCTATCGTGCGCTGGCCGACCTGACCGACCGCTTCATCGCCACGGAGGCGCGGCGGGCCGTCGCCGGCTGACGCACAGGGAAGAGGCCCGTGGCCCGGCTGGTCGTTCGAGGCGCAGGCGATGTCGGGTCGGCCGTCGCGTGGCATCTGCGCGCGGCGGGGCACGCGGTCGTCCTGCATGACCGGACGCGCCCCTCCCATCACCGCCGGGGCATGGCGTTCACGGACGCGTACTTCGAGGGCGTGTGCACGCTTGCGGGCGTGCTGGCCAAGCGCGCCACCTCCACGGCGAGCCTCGGCCGGATGCTCTCCTGCGGGCATGCATTGCCCGTGACCGACGCCGATTTCGACGGGATTCTCGTGGCGCTGGAACCCGACGGCATCGTCGATGCGCGCATGCGAAAGCACGACGTGCCCGAATCGCAGCGCGGCCGCACCCGCCTCGCCGTCGGGCTCGGGCCCGGTTTTCTCGCAGGCGACAACGCCGATATCGTGATCGAGACCGCCTGGGGCGATGCCCTCGGTGCCATCATCCGGGATGGGCGCGCGAGCGACTACTCGGGTGAGCCACGACCCCTCGGCGGCATGAGCCGCGAACGCTACGCCCGTGCCCCGGTCGACGGCATCTTCGAGACGACGAGCGCGATCGGCGGTCTCGTCCACGAAGGCGAGCCGGTCGCGCGTGTCGGCGAACGGACGATCCTCGCCCCGTTGGCCGGTATCCTTCGCGGGTTGACCCACGACGGCGCCATCGTCTCGCGAGGCGGGAAGATCGTCGAGGTCGACCCGCGGGGAGACCCTTCGGCCGCCTTCGGGATCGGCGAGCGCCCCGGGCGCATCGCCGCAGGCGTGGTGGCGGCGGTCGAGGATGCGTTGCGGCATCATTGACGGCCATGCCCCCCGCCGAACCCGCCCTGCCCTGCCTGCTCGACGCGTGGAAGCACCACGAGTCGGAGTTGCGCGGTTTCCTCATGCGCCGCGTGGCCGACGGTCACCTTGCCGACGACCTGCTCCAGGAGGTGTTCCTGAAGGCGATCCGCCAGGGGCTTGGCTTCTGCGAAATCGACAATCCCCGCGCCTGGCTGTTCCAGGTTGCGCGCAACGCGATGATCGATCACGCCCGACTCGCGAAGGCCGAGGTCCCGTTGCCCGACGACCTGCCGTCGGCCGAAGTGGAGGCCCTGGCGCCGATCGACCGGATGACCGAGTGCCTCGGTCGGGTATTGACCGAAATCCCCGCCGATGATGCGGAAATCGTCCGCAAATGCGACCTGGAAGGCATGAAGCAGAAGGATTTCGCCGATGCTGCCGGCCTCACCCTGCCTGCCGCCAAGTCGCGCCTGCTTCGCGCCCGGGCCCGGCTTCGCGAGGTCATGACCACCAACTGCCAGGTGACCCTGGACGATTCCGGCAACGTCTGCTGCTTCGTTCCCCGCAGTTCCCCTTGAGGCCGTCGCGGCCGGCATGACCTGAATCCTTTTCCGGGCCCGCTCGTCTTCAGGGCATGGAAAACGCCGAAGCCAAGTTTCGTTGCCGGGCAATGCATTCCGAGGGACGGGCGTGTTCGGCACGTCATTCTCGATGAACGCCGCGGTCATGCGCTGGCCGGGACGCAATCCGCGCGCCTTCCTGCTGCTGGGGGCGCTCGCGTGGTTCGGGCTGTACCGGATGCTCGCGCCGGCATCGGAGGCCATCGTCGCCGCCCTGCCCGTCGACCGGGCGAGCCACCTGGGCGGCGCCCTGCAGTTCTTCCTCTACGACACCCCCAAGGTCCTGCTGCTCCTGGCCGGCATCGTGTTCGTCATGGGCATGGTGAACTCCTACTTCACCCCGGAGCGCACGCGCGCCCTGCTCGCCGGCCGCACCGAAGGCGCGGCGAACGTCATGGCCGCCTGCCTGGGGATCGTCACGCCCTTCTGCTCCTGCTCGGCCGTGCCGCTGTTCATCGGCTTCGTCCAGGCGGGCGTGCCGCTCGGCGTCACGTTCTCCTTCCTGATCGCCGCGCCGATGGTCAACGAGGTGGCCCTCACGCTTCTCTTCGCCCTGTTCGGCTGGAAGGTGGCGCTCCTCTACCTCGGCCTCGGCCTCGCGGTGGCCATCGTGGCCGGCTGGATCATCGGCCGCCTCAAGATGGAACGCCACCTCGAGGACTGGGTCCGGGACATGCCGCGCGTGAAGGCCGGGATCGACGGGGATGGATTGAGCCTTTCGGGGCGCATCGAGGCCGGCTTCGCGAGCGTGCGCGAAATCGTCGGAAAGGTCTGGCCCTACGTCGTCGCCGGCATCGCGATCGGCGCGGGCATACACGGCTACGTGCCGGAGGAATTCATGGCGAGCTTCATGGGGCGCGAGGCCTGGTGGTCGGTGCCGCTCGCGGTGCTCATCGGCGTGCCCATGTACACCAACGCGGCCGGGATCATCCCGATCGTGGAGGCGCTGCTCGCCAAGGGCGCGGCGCTGGGCACGGTGCTCGCCTTCATGATGAGCGTGATCGCGCTCTCGCTTCCCGAGATGGTGATCCTGCGCAAGGTCCTCAGGATGCGCCTCATCGCCACCTTCGTCGGGGTCGTCGCCACGGGAATCCTGCTGGTGGGTTTCGCCTTCAACGCCTTGCTCTAGGAGAGAGAAACATGGAAGTGAAAGTGCTCGGTTCGGGATGCGCGAACTGCCGCAACACGGTTGCCCTGGTCGAACAGGTTGCGGCCGCGCGCGGGGTCGCGATCCGGCTCACGAAGGTCGAGGATATGAAGGACATCGCAGCCCTCGGCGTGATGTCGACGCCCGGCGTGGTCATCGACGGCCGCGTGGTTCACGCGGGCGGCGTTCCCTCGCGGGAAAAGGTCCAGGGCTGGTTCGACGCGCCGCCGGCCTAGGCCCGCGCGCCAGGGGGGTCAGGCCGCGCGCCGCACCGCTTCCGCGATCGCCTCGGCGAGCGAGCGCACGCGGACCGGATCCTCGCCTTCCACCATCACGCGGATAACAGGCTCCGTACCCGACGGGCGCAGGAGCACGCGGCCGCGGCCGGCCAGCGCCGTCTCGGCCGCCAGCACGGCGTCGCGAACGGCCGGCACCGAGGTCACGTCCGCGCGGCTGGCGAGCTTCACGTTGGTGAGCACCTGCGGCAGGAGCGTGAGGTCGCGCGTGAAGTCTCCCAGCGTCTGCCCGGCTGCCACCAGCGCCTCGAGCACCTGCAGCGCGGAGATGATCGCGTCGCCCGTGGAGTGGCAGTCGAGGAAGAGCAGGTGCCCGGAATTCTCGCCGCCGCACTCCCAGCCCTTGTCGTGCAGGAGCTCGAGCACGTAGCGATCGCCCACCTTGGCGCGGGCAAAGGCGATGCCCAGCTCGCCGAAGCGCCGCTCGAGGGCGAAGTTGGTCATGAGCGTGCCCGCCACGCCCCCGCGCAGCCGGCCGATCTCGTGGCGGTGCTTTGCGATCGCGTAGAGGATCTGGTCGCCGTCGAAGAGCCGCCCGTCGTGGTCGGCCATGGCGAGCCGGTCGCCGTCGCCGTCGAAGGCGATGCCGAAGTCCGCTCCATGCTCGACGACCGCCGCGGCAAGCGCGGCGGGATGGGTGGCGCCGCAGCCTGCATTGATGTTCATGCCGTCCGGGCTCACGCCGATCGCCACCACCTCGGCGCCCAGCTCCTGGAAGACGCGCGGGCCCAGGCGATGGCAGGCGCCGTGCGCGCAGTCCACCACGAGCTTCAAACCGCGCAGGGTGCGGTGCTTGGCGAACGTGCCCTTGCAGAACTCGATGTAGCGCCCTTCCGCGTCGTGCAGCCGTTCGGCCTTGCCGAGCTGGGACGACTCGCGGGTCAAGAGCGGCTGGGCGAGCACCGCCTCGATCTCGTGCTCGACGGCGTCGGGAAGCTTCGCGCCCTCCGCCGAGAAGAACTTGATGCCGTTGTCCTCAAACGAATTATGCAAGGCCGAAACCATGATGCCCGCCGAGAGCCTGAGCGCGCGCGTGAGGAAGGCCACGCCCGGCGTGGGCATGGGGCCCACGAGCAGCGTGTCCACGCCCGCGGCGAGGAGCCCCGACTCGAGCGCCGACTCGAACATGTAGCCCGAGATGCGCGTGTCCTTGCCGATGAGGACCGCGGGCCGGTCGCGGTGCGGCGGAGCGACGTCCGCGCGCGAGAGCACCTGGCCCGCGGCGTAGCCCAGGCGAAGCACGAAATCCGGCGTGATGGGCGCCGCCCACGCTGCCGCGGATGCCGTCGGTGCCGAAGTATTTCCTGGGTCATGTTCCCCGAGTGCCTGCAGGACTTTCAAACGCGTCCACCCCCGTCTCCACGTCGTGCACGCGCACGACACGAGCGCCATTCTGAACCGCGAGCAGGGCCGCGGCAACGCTTCCCGCCACGCGCTCGCCGACGGGTCGGCCGGTGATGTCGCCGATCATGCGCTTGCGCGACAGCCCCGCGACGACCGGGTAGCCCGCCCCGGCGAGTTTTCCCAGCCCCGCGAGGAGCGCGGCGTTGTGCTCGAAATGCTTGCCGAACCCGAAGCCCGGATCGATGGCGATGCGCTCGCGCTCCACGCCGGCGGCTTCCAGCGCGCCCGCCCGCTGCGCGAGATAGGCGCGCACCTCGGCCACCACGTCGTCGTAGCGGGGATCGGCCTGCATCGTCGCAGGGGTGCCCGGCATGCGCATCGCGCACAGGCCCACGCCCGAATGCGCCACCGCCTCCACGGCACCGGGGGCGCGGAAGGCGTTCACGTCGTTCACCATCGCGCAGCCCGCGTCGATCGCCCGGCGCATCACCTCGGGCTTCATCGTGTCCACCGACACCGCGATTCCCTCCCGCACCAGGGCCCGCACCACCGGCAGCACGCGCTCGAGCTCGATCGCCTCCGGCACGGGCTCGGCACCGGGGCGCGTGGATTCGCCGCCCACGTCCACGAGGTCCGCGCCGGCCGCGGCGAGCGCCAGTCCCCGCTCGATGGCGCTCTTCTCGGCAAGGAAGCGCCCGCCGTCGGAGAACGAATCCGCCGTCACGTTCACGATGCCCATCACCCTCGCGCGGTCGAGGGCGAGGGCGAAGGCGCCGCAGCGCAGCACCGGAGGTCGAAGCGAAACGGGGCGGCCCGAAGCCCCGCCGCCCAGGATGCCGGGAAGTCTCACGCGCGTTTCCGCCGGGGACGGGTCCGCCGGCGGCCCGCGGCCTTCGCGCCGCCGTCGGGCGGCGGCGCCGGCGGCGGGCTTGGCGGCCACGGGCTTGGGCGCGCGCGGCGGCTTTCCGGCCATGATGTCGGCGATCTGCTCGGCGTCGATCGTCTCGAACTCCAGGAGCGCCTTCGACATCGCCTCGACCTTGTCGCGGTTGTCCTCGAGGAGTTTCCTCGCGAGGTGGTACTGCTCGTCGATGATGCGCCGGATCTCCTTGTCGACCTTCTGCATGGTCTCGTCGGAGATCGCCTGGTGCGTCGTGACGGAGCGGCCGAGGAAGACTTCCCCCTCGTTCTCGCTGTAGGTCATGGGGCCCATCGCATCGGACATGCCCCACTCGGTGACCATCCGGCGCGCCATGTCGGTCGCGCGCTTGAAGTCGTGCGAGGCGCCGGTGGTCATCTGGCCCATGAAGAGCTCCTCGGCAATCCGCCCGCCGAAGAGCACCGCGATGTTGTTCAGGAGGTAATCGCGGTTGTAGCTGTAGCGGTCCTGTTCGGGGAGCTGCACGGTGACGCCGAGTGCGCGGCCGCGCGGGATGATGGTGACCTTGTGCACCGGGTCCGTGCCCGGCAGGAGCCTCGCGACGATGGCGTGGCCGGACTCGTGGTAGGCGGTGTTGCGGCGCTCCTCCTCGGGCATCACCATGGACCGGCGTTCCGCCCCCATGATGATCTTGTCCTTGGCGCGCTCGAAATCGACCATGTCCACCAGGCGCTTGGAGCCGCGCGCGGCGAAGAGCGCCGCCTCGTTCACGAGGTTGGCGAGGTCCGCTCCGGAAAATCCGGGGCAGCCGCGCGCGATGATGGAGGCATCCACGTCGGGGGCGATCGGAACCTTGCGCATGTGCACCAGCAGGATCTGCTCGCGGCCGCGGATGTCGGGCAGCGGCACCACCACCTGGCGGTCGAAGCGGCCCGGGCGCATGAGCGCGGGGTCGAGCACGTCGGGGCGGTTGGTCGCGGCGATCACGATCACGCCCGAATTGCCCTCGAAGCCGTCCATCTCCACGAGGAGCTGGTTCAGGGTCTGCTCGCGCTCGTCGTTGCCGCCGCCGAGCCCGGCGCCGCGCTGACGGCCGACCGCGTCGATCTCGTCGATGAACACGATGCAGGGTGAGTGCTTCTTGGCATTCTCGAACATGTCGCGCACGCGCGCAGCACCCACGCCCACGAACATCTCGACGAAGTCGGAGCCCGAGATCGAGAAGAAGGGAACCTTCGCCTCGCCCGCGATGGCGCGCGCGAGGAGCGTCTTGCCCGTGCCGGGCGCGCCCACCATCAGGACGCCCCTCGGGATGCGCCCGCCGAGCTTCTGGAATTTCGACGGGTCGCGCAGGAACTCCACCAGCTCTCCCACTTCCTCCTTCGCCTCGTCCACGCCCGCCACGTCGGCGAAGGTGACCTGGTTCTGGTTTTCGTCGAGCATCCGGGCGCGCGATTTGCCAAAGGAGAACGCGCCGCCCCTGCCGCCGCCCTGCATCTGGCGCATGAAGAAGATCCACACGCCGATCAGCAGCAGCATCGGGAACCAGGAGACGAAGATGTTCATGAGGAGGGAAGGCTCCTCCTCGGCCTTCGCCTCGACGGCGACGCCGCTCTTCAGGAGATCGGAGACCATCCACGGATCCATGATGCCGGGCGTGTACACCGTGTAGCTCTTGCCGTCCTTCGAGGTGGCCTTGAGCGTGCGGTTGCCGTCCATCTTCACCTTGGCGATGCGGCCCTGCCGCGTCTCCTCCATGAAGGCGGAATAGTCGAGCACGTTGGCGCTCGTGGCACGGTTGCCGACCTGCATGAAGACCATGGTGAGGACGATCCCGATGACCAGCCAGACCATGATGGTGCGAACGGTGTTGTTCACTAACGGTTCCTTGGGGAAAGACTCCTGAGAATCAGGGGATAGGAGGACTACTACTATAGCAAAGTTCGGGTGCCCGGCCCCCATTTCGGGGGGCCCGGCAAAATCGGGGGCACTCCCCATTTACCCCATTTCTTTGCGCCTTCAATCCCCGGGCGAGGATATAGAGTTCGGCGCTCTCGCCCCGGGAGGCTTCGGGCTTGCGGACCACGATCTTGTCGAATCGGGCGCGCAGCGACTTGAAGAACTCCTCGTAGCCCGCGCCCTGGAACACTTTGACCAGGAAAGCGCCGCCGGGTTTCAGGCGGGAGCAGGCGAAATCCCGGGCCAGCTCCGCGAGCGCCATGGAGCGCGCCTGGTCGGAGATCGCGATCCCCGAGATGTTGGGCGACAAGTCCGAGAGCACCGCGTCGGCGAAGCTCCCCCCGAGCGCGGATTCCACCTGCGCGAGGCCGGCGCCGGTGGAAAAGTCGCCGCGCAGGAAGACCGATCCCGGGACCGCCTCCATGTCGAGCAGGTCGATCGCGACCACGCGCCCCTTCGGCCCCGTGCGCTTCGCCGCCACCTGCGTCCACCCGCCGGGGGCGCTGCCCAGGTCGACGACCACGCCTCCGACAGGGAGAATGCGGTCGCGGTCGTCGATTTCCGAGAGCTTGTACGCGGAGCGCGAACGCAGCCCCTCGCGCCGGGCGCGCTGGACCCACGGGTCGTTCACGTGGCGGCGCAGCCACTGCTTGCTCGATGCCGAGCGCTTCATCGCGATTCCCCGCGTGCAATTCGCGTCATAATCCCCGCATGCCCGCCCTGACCCCCCGCCCGCCGCAGCGAGTTGCGCGCCAGGCCCATGGCCTCTCCCCGTCGTGATGATCGGCGACAAGGGCTCTCCGACCCGTGGTCGCCGAAGTCGAGCGCGCCCTGCTCGCCCACGAGCTGGTCAAGGTGCGCGCCGCCACGGACGATCGCCAGGCGCGCGCTGCGTGGCTGGAGGAGCTGTGCGCGAGGCTCGGCGCGCAGCCACGTGCAGGCGATCGGGAAGGTGCTCGTGCTCTGGCGGGAGAACCCGGAGAAGCGCGTGCCGGCCGCCGCGCCCGCCAAGAAGGCCGCCCCGAAGAAGAAGCCGCGCCCCTCGGCCCGTCAGGCGAAGAAGAAGCACCGCACGGTCGAGGAGCTCATTCGTATCGCACGTCCACGATCTCCAGCGCCTTCTCCCCGCCCGGCGTCCGAACCTCGGCGACGTCGCCCGCGTACTTCCCGATGAGGGCCTTGGCGATCGGCGAGGAATAGGAGATCTTGCCGGCCTTGATGTCGGCCTCGTCCTCGCCGACGATCTGGTAGGTCATGCTTTCGTCGCCGTCCGCGTCCTTCAGCTCCACGGTCGTGCCGAACACCACGCGGCCGTCGTCCTCGAGGAGCGCCGGGTCGATCACCTGGGCGTTGGCGAGCTTCGCCTCGAGCTCCAGGATGCGGCCCTCGATGAAGCCCTGCTTCTCGCGCGCCGCGTCGTACTCCGCGTTCTCGGAGATGTCGCCGTGCGCCCTCGCCTCGGCGATGGCGGTGATGACCGCGGGGCGCTCCGCCGTCTTCAGGCGGTGCAGCTCCGTCTTCAGCAGGTCCACGCCGACGCGTGTGATCGGAAATTTTCCCATGCCCGGATTGTGCCTCAGTGAAGCGTGGCGTGCAGGCCCTGCAGGTCTAGGGCCGCAGTTCCTCGATGTGCTGCATGCCGACGCAGGCCGCGCGCGCGCCGGACACGGTCGTATAGTAGGTGATCCGGCCCTGCAGGGCGGAATGGCGGATCGACCAGGAATCGCGCACCGAGCGCCGGTCCTCCTCGACGGTGTTGATGATGAGGCTGATCTCGCGGTTGCGGATCATGTCGACCACGTTGGGGCGGCCCTCCATCACCTTGTTCACCCGCTGCACGACGAGGCCCGCGGCCTCGAGCGCCGCGGCCGTGCCCTTGGTGGCCACCAGCGCGAAACCCAGCCCGGCGAGGGTGCGACCCACCTCCACGAGCTTCGGCTTGTCCTCGTCGCGTACGGAGAGGAACGCCTTGCCCGACTTGGGCAGGCGCACGCCCGCGGCAAGCTGGCTCTTCACGAAGGCCTCCGCGAAGGTCCGGCCGACCCCCATCACCTCGCCCGTGGACTTCATCTCCGGGCCCAGGATCGTGTCCACGCCGGGGAACTTGATGAAGGGGAAGACGGCTTCCTTCACGGAGTAGTACGGCGGCACCACTTCCTTCGTCACGCCCTGGGAGGCGAGCGAGCGCCCCGCCATGCAGCGTGCCGCCACCTTGGCGAGCGGGGTGCGGATCGCCTTCGAGACGAAGGGCACGGTCCGCGAGGCCCGGGGATTGACCTCCAGCACGAAGACCGTCCCGTCCTGGATGGCGAACTGCACGTTCATCAGGCCCACCACGTTCAGGCCCCGGGCCATCGCCACGGTCTGGCGGCGAATCTCGTCCATGAGGTCCGCGGAAAGGCTGAACGGCGGCAGCGAGCAGGCCGAATCGCCCGAGTGCACGCCCGCCTGCTCGACGTGCTCCATGATGCCGCCGATGATGACCTGCTCGCCGTCGCTCACCGCGTCGACGTCGACCTCGATCGCATCGTTCAGGAACCGGTCGATGAGCACCGGGGAGTCGTTGGAGACCTTCACGGCCTCCTTCATGTAACGCACCAGGTCGATCTCGGCGTGCACGATCTCCATCGCGCGCCCGCCCAGGACGTAGGAGGGGCGCACGACCACGGGATAGCCGATCTCCTTCGCCGCCTCGAGCGCCGCCTCGGGCGTGCGTGCCGTGCGATTGGGCGGCTGGCGCAGCTTCAGCTCGTTCAGCATCTGCTGGAAGCGCTCGCGGTCCTCGGCCTTGTCGATCGAGTCTGGCGTCGTGCCGATGATCGGGACTCCTGCCGCCTCCAGGTCGCGCGCGAGCTTGAGCGGCGTCTGCCCGCCGAACTGCACGATCACGCCCTCGGGCTTCTCGCGGTCGACGATCTCGAGGACGTCCTCGAGGGTGAGCGGCTCGAAATACAGGCGGTCGGAGGTGTCGTAGTCGGTCGAGACGGTCTCCGGGTTGCAGTTGACCATGATCGTCTCGAATCCGTCCTCGCGAAGCGCGAGTGCGGCGTGCACGCAGCAGTAGTCGAACTCGATCCCCTGGCCGATGCGGTTCGGCCCGCCGCCCAGCACCATGATCTTGCGGCGCGCGGTCGGCTCGGACTCCGTCCTCCTCGTCGTAGGTGGAGTACATGTACGCCGTGTTCGTGGCGAACTCCGCCGCGCAGGTATCGACGCGCTTGTAGACGCCAGGACCGGATGCCCATGGCGTGGCGGCGCGCGCGCACCTCCTGCTCCGTCGTCTTCCAGAGGTGGGCCAGGCGCCGGTCCGAGAAACCTTGCGCTTGAGCGCGCGCAGCTCCAGGCGCGTCGAAGTCCGCAAGTGCGCTTCTCGATGGCGAGCTCGGTGTCGACGAGATCCTTGATCTGGGCGAGGAACCAGGGATCGATCTTCGTGAACCGCTGCACCTCCTCGAAGCTCATCCCGATGCCGAAGGCATCCGCCACGTACCAGAGGCGCTCGGCGCGCGGGTAGGCGAGCTCGTCCTCGATCGTCTCCATGTCCACGGACTTGAGGTTGAAGCCATCGACGCCGACCTCGCCCGCGCAGCCTTTCCTCCGCAGCGACTCCTGGGTTGCGCCCGATGGCCATCACCTCGCCCACGCTCTTCATCTGCGTGGTGAGGCGGTCGTCGGCAAGCGGGAACTTCTCGAAGGCGAAGCGCGGGACCTTGGTCACGACGTAGTCGATCGTCGGCTCGAAGGACGCGGGCGTCGCCCCGCCGGTGATCTCGTTGGCCAGCTCGTCGGCGTGTAGCCCACGGGGAGCTTGGCGGCGATCTTGGCGATCAGGAAGCCCGTGGCCTTCGGGCGAGCGCCGAGTGCGCGACACGCGCGGGTTCATCTCGATGAGGCATTGCGCCCGTCCGCCGGGTTGATCGCGAACTGACGTTCCAGGCCGCCTGTCTCACGCCGATCTCGCGCAGGCACGCCTCGAGGCGTCGCATCGCCTGGTATTCCTTGTCGGTCAGGCGTCTGCGCCAGGGCCACCGTAGTAGGTCGCCGGTGTACGCCCATAGGATCCGAGGTTCTCGATGGCGCAGATGATGATGCGGTTGTCGCCTTGTCGCGGACGACCTCCATCTCGAACTCCTTCCAGCCGAGCACGCTCCTCGATCAGGCTGCCACGCTGCCGAAGCCTCCAGGCCCGCAGGCCACCAGATGGCGACGAATTCCTCCTGATTTGTACGCGATGCCGCCACCCGCGCCGCCGAGCGTGAAGACGGGCCGGATGATCGTGGGAACCCACGCTCGCCTGCACCTGCACACGCCTCCTCCAGCAGAGTGGGCCAGGCGCCGGGCCGGCGCTCTCGAGGGCCGATCCCCGCCATGGCGTGCTTGAACTTCTCGCGGTCCTCAGCCGTATCGATCGCCTCCTGCCTGCCCCGATCATCTCCACGTCGATACCCCTCCAGGGCGCCGTGCCTTCGCGGGGTCGAGGCGGTTGTAGCGCCGTCTGCCCGGCCATCGTGGGCCAGACGCGCCTCGGGCCGCTCACTCGGTGATCTTCTCCACCGTGCGCGAGGTGATGGGCTCGATGCAAGTGACGTCCGGCCTGCTCCGGGTCGGTGCCATGATGGTGGCCGGGTTCGAGTTCCACCACGGAGTCGCCGGTACGGCCCCTCGCTCGGCTGCCCGCGCGCCTGGGCGGGGCCCGGGGAATGGGCGCTCGCACGGCCGATCACGTCGGGCCGGCGCGATCCGATCGGAATGCTCTTGATATCGGTGCGCGCGTACGTAAGGGCACCCGGGAACACGGATGAACACGGATAACCCGGATGAACCGGATCAAGCTCGGATGTTCGGGCGGGCAATGCGCGTCGCCGATCAGTGGCGGCATATTCCGGCGAGATCGATTCGCCCTGCCTTATCCGTCGTTCATCCCGGGTTGTCCGTGTTCATCCGCTGTTCCGTTTCTTCACCACCGCAGCGGACTCGACGAAGGTAGGACGTCTCTCGGGCCGGGGCTCCCCGGGTGGCCTGGAAGGTGAACGCCGGCCGGTCAGTGCGCTCGATGCCCTGGGCGAGCCGTCGAAGGCAGGCGGTAGGGTGGCACCGCGCATTGCCCGGGGCGTGGCCTCGTACCACCGCAAGCCGTAAGGTTCTGGCCTGGTGGTGAAGACCTTCGTTCGGGGTCCTGCGGGTGAAGTTGGCGCCGTGGTGCGCGAGCCCATCTTCACAATCCTCGCGCCTAGCTCGCAGGCTGGCTGGTGTCCGAGGGGCGGATGCCAGGCAGGCGTGCCCGGGGCCGGAAATCCCACCGGATCGCCTGATCGCGTAGGCGCACTCCGGGTCGCCGGGCCCGTTGAAAGGAACACGTCAGGAAGGGGGGCCAGGCCCTCCATGGCGGTCCCGTCACGGCGGGGACCACGGTGACGCGGCAGCCGCGCTCAACCGGTGGCGAAGGATGTTGTGCCGGACCCGAGGTCGTAGGCGACGACATTAAGCGCGGCGTAGCCCCTTGCCGCCAGCCGGCCGCAGCGACCAGAGCGGGCCGTCCACTCATGGCCGCGCGCTGCGGGTCACACGGCCCGGCGAGGTCCAAGCCCACCATGGCGGGGCGGTACAGGCAGCCTCGGGGCTGTCTCCCGCCGCCTCCTCATCAGGGAGCCTTTCCCCGGTCGGCATGGCCGTTCTGCGCCACGATGCCGCAGAGGATGGGGTGAGGCAGCGAGTGTCGATGTCAACGACAGGCACGAGGCCGTGCGCGCGAGGAACGCCAGGGAGGACTCACTGCTCCGCCAGTTCGAAGCGAAGCAGCGGCAGGTCCCGGATCACCGGGCCGGCGCGAAGACCCCGCGCGACTCGACGTCCTCGAGGTTGGCCCCGGTATTGCGGATGTGCGGAAAGGTGAAGGGGGTCACCTGACCGCTATAGGAGGAGTCCGTAGGGATCTCACGGTGCGCCGGTCATCGAGGTATTGCGCCAGACCACCTCCTTGCGGTCCGGCCGGGGGCGCCGATCGGCGGTGCCGCGAAAGACGGACCCGTCGGCGAGTACCGGAGGCGGGGGTCTTCTGAAAAAAGGACAGCTCCGGAAAACAGAAAGCTGACGGGCGCAAAAAAAAACTGGAGGAGCTCGCTTATGCCCGCGGGCTCATCCCCTTTCGTGTGGTCAAACAATAGCAAGTCCGGCCCTTCTTCAACGGCGACCGTTCGACGGGAGGATAATCCCCGCACGCCTGAAGGGCCTTCACTCAACTCATCGGCACCGCCGCCCTCCTCTCGCCCTCGCCTGGGTCCTGTCCGGGGACCGCCAGGCCGTGCGCTGGAGCATCGTCGCCTACGGGCATGGCGCTCACCGTGGCGCTGGCGGCCCCCCCTGCTGCTGGCGGTGCCGTGGCCTGAGAGGCGGTCTTCTCGCTGAACGCGGCCCTCCGGGCCCTCCGAGCGATCGACCCGATACCGGCGCGAAGCTTCGTCTTCGGGTTCCTCGCCGGTGGCGGGCCGCCCCTCGCGGTGACCACACACCGGCGCACTCACGTTCTCGCCTTCCGCGCCTGCCCGCTGGTACTGGTGGTGAGCGCCGCTGTCGCGCTCTCTTCAACTGGCGCGTGCTTCCGGTAGTAGTGAGCCTTCGCGTGGGTCCTCAACGAGTCCCATCAGCCTGGGCGGCGCGGTGGGCATCTCCTCCATGATGAACGTGTTTAATGGGCATGGGTGACGCCCCTCGTCGGTGAAACCTACCTCGCGCGGCTGTCGGCGCTCAGGACTCTTCATGGTGATGGTCTGGCGCGGGCGACCATCGCGGGGACCATGATGGCGCTCTGCGGGGCGATCCTCGCCCCGGCGGTGGTGCCAGACGCGATCAGCCATCATCCGTCGCATCCAGCCATCGCCACCCCGGCGGCGATCGT
>JADJEZ010000017.1 GCA_016708825.1 Betaproteobacteria bacterium
CCGGACACGCCCGATGCCCGAAACGATCGAAGTCGTGCTGGCCAAGCCCCGCGGATTCTGCGCGGGCGTCGACCGCGCCATAGCCATCGTCGAGCGCGCCCTCGAGGTGCACGGCGCCCCCATCTACGTGCGCCACGAGATCGTGCACAACAAGTTCGTCGTGGAGGACCTGCGCGCCAAGGGCGCCGTGTTCGTCGAGGAACTCTCCGAGGTGCCCGCGGGCGGCACCGTCATCTTCTCGGCCCACGGCGTGTCGCTCGCCGTGCGCGCCGAGGCGGCCAGGCGCGACCTGCGCGTCTTCGACACCTGCCCGCTCGTGACCAAGGTGCACGCCGAAGTCGCAAAGATGCGCCTGCAGGGCCGGGAGGTGGTGATGATCGGTCACGAGGGGCATCCGGAGGCCGAGGGCACCATGGGGCAATCGGAAGCCGGAATGTACCTGGTGGAGAGCGAGGCCGATGTCGAACGCCTTGCGGTGCGGAACCCCGGAAACCTCGCCTACGTGACGCAGACGACGCTCTCGATGGACGACGCCTCGCGCATCGTGGCCGCCCTGCGGGAGCGCTTCCCGGCGATCCAGGGCCCGAAGAAGGACGACATCTGCTACGCCACGCAAAACCGGCAGGACGCGGTGAAGTTCATGGCGCCGCGCTGCGACGTGGTGATCGTCGTGGGCTCGCCGAACAGCTCCAACTCCAACCGCCTGCGCGAAGTCGCGGAGAACCTCGGCCGCAAGGCCTACCTGGTCGACCGCGCGGAGGAGATCCGCCCGGAGTGGATCGCCCAGGCGCGCACCATCGGCGTCACCGCGGGCGCGTCGGCCCCGGAAGTCCTCGTGAAGGATGTGATCGCCACGCTCCAGCGGCTGGGCGCTTCCCGCGTGCGCGAACTCGAGGGCATCACGGAGAGCGTCACCTTCCCGCTGCCCCGTTCGATCGCGAAGTCTTCCGCGGGCTCCTAGGCGCCCGGGACAGGCTTCGCGTTCGGGTTGGAAGCGGGCGGCGTGTAGTTGGGCTGCGGCGGCGTGTACGTCGCGTCGGCCTTGAGCCCGACGCATTTCGGCGGCTTCGCGGCGAGATCCATCCGGAAATCCGCCGCGCACTTCCTCACGCAGTAGGCGCCGCGCATCACTTCGTTCTTCCCGCAGACGTCGAGCGCGGTGCGAAGGCGTTGCTGCGGCTCGTAGGTCGGCATCCGGCCCTGGGCCCCGGCGGCGGGCGCGAGGCCCGCCGCGAGGACGGCGATCGAGGCGATCGCAAGCCTTCCGGTCCTCATCGCTGCATCAGCTCGCGCCAGGAGATGCGCCGCGCGCTGCCGCCGCCACCGCCCGTTATCACCGCGAACGGCGTCTTGGTGCCCGTCGCCCCCGTCGCGATGCCCTTGAAGACACCGCTCGGCAGCCGGACGACCACCAGGCCCACCGTGATCTGGCCGGTGAATTTCTGCCCAGCCTGGTTCAGCGCGGAGGCCTGCACGTAGGTGCCGGTCTTGTAGTTCAACTGGTAGATCCAGCTGTCGCCGCCCACCGCGCAGGCGCTGTTGTTGGGCACGTTGGTGACGATGATGATCGTGCCCTGCACGAGCTGCGGGTCGAGGTTCACGCGCTCGCCCGGAGAATCCCCGCCCGGGTTGAAGTCGATGAACCAGCCGTCCTGCACCGCCCAGTCGACCGGGTTGTTGGTCGTCGAGCGCGAGGTCGGCCCGCTGGGCACGATCACGTTCTGCACCACGTTGCCGGTGCGGAAGTTCCCGTACGACGTGCCCTTGTCCTTGATGGCGTAGAAGGACTGCCCGTACGCCCACTGGTTCGGCGGCACGAGGGAGGCGGGGTCGACGAGGTCGTCGGTGCCCAGGTAGCGTCCCGTGCCCACGAACACCACGGGGAAGCCGTCGATGAGTCCCAGTTCCGGCCGCGAGGTGATGGACTGGGGCTTGCCGGAGGCGTCCTTGAGGGTGGCGAGCTTCGTCACGGTCGGCGTGGCGGTCTGCATGTCGAACTTCCACACGTTTCCGTAGAGGTCGCCGCCGTAGACGTACTTCGCCGTGTTGTCCACGTTGAAGTTGTCCGCGTAAGCGCTCAGGTGGTTGAAGCCCGAGGGCGTCGCGGCGGTGCCTTCGCCGGTGTCGATCTTCTGCAGGATCGCGCCCGTGGCGATGTCCACCACGTAGAGGTAGCCGCGTCCGGTGCCGGGCGAGACGTTGTTCAGGCCCGAGGTGAGCAGCACCACCCACTTGCCGTCGCTCGCGCGCTTGGTGATGACCGGGTTGGCGTGCGTGAAACCGATATCCGGGTCGCTGATCGCGCAAAGCGTGGAATCCGAGCAGATCTCCCAGAGAACCTTGGCGGCGCCGGGCACGGTCACGTCGAGCGCGTAGTAGCCGCGGCCGCCGCTGTTCAGGCCCGAAACGAGCACGGTCTTCCAGCCGCCGCCGAAATACGCGTCCATGAGCTGGGGCGAGCCGTCCACGTTGAACTCGTGGACCACCGACCAGTTCTCGGTGGCGAGCTTGTGCAGCTTGGGCATGACGATGCGCGGCACGTAGCCCCACATCTCCTGGCCGGTGTCGCCGTTCAGGGCGTGCAGCATCCCGTCGTTGGCGGCGATGAAGAGCGTGGCCTGGCGTCCCGTATTGGCGAGCTTGAAGTCGGCGTAGGTCGGGGTCACCGCGTCCGCGAAGCCGAACCGCGGCGTCTTCATGAACGCGGGCGTGGCGTTGATCGGGTCGCCCAGGACGTGCTCGCGGGCGCGGAACGGGGGGTTGGACTCCGGAAGCGTGAAGTTCTCGTCCTCGCGCCATCCGCGCAGGTAGTTCACGAGCTTCGCCCCGTTGTTGGCCACCGCCTTCTGGGCCGCCGTGAGCAGCGCGCACTGGGAAAGGGCCGCGCACTTGTTGTCGAAGTAGGGGCGTTCCGCGGCGATGCTGCCGACGGCGGAGTTCGACAGGTTCGCGTAGGTGAAGGCCTTGCGCTTGCCGCCGGCAGCCTCATCGATCGTGAAGATGTCGCGCGTGTCGCTGTTCGCCGTGGTGCGCCCGTCGAGAAGCGCCTGGGCCGACCACGCGATGGCGGGAAGGACGTTGCCGGAGGTGGTGTCGATGCGCTGCGCGACGATCTCTCCGTCCCACTTCACGGTGCGGAACGTGGAGCTGTAGATGAAGTTGTCCGTCTCGGTGATGTTCGGGCTCGAGGTGGCCGATGCCGCGGCGGCGGCCGTCTGGATCCTCAGCGCGGAGAGAGCGCTCTGCAGGCCCTGGGTAAGGGAATTCGGGTCGGCCGCGCTGAAGTACTTGCCGCGCCCGTTGACCGCGGCGTGCCAGAGGTCGTCCAGCGTGCTCGGGTCATTGGAGGACGGCACCGGCCAGTTGCACGTCCCGGTGGTCCAGGAGCAGGCGTTGTTGGTGCCCGCCTTGATCTTGGCGAAGTCGCCCGTGAGCGCCGTCTCGTAGTCGGGCTGGTAGTCCATCAGGCCCTCGAGGCCGAGGCCCAAGGTGAAGGTCACCATGTGCTGGGCCGGGTTCGTGTCCTTCTCCGAAGTCGGCACGTTGTTTTCGGACACCGGGCCGGATGTGCGCAGGTCCGACTTGTAGTAGTAGGCCGCCACGTCGCCTAGGGTGTTGGAGGCGCCAGTGAGCCCCCCGTCATACGCCCCGTAGGCCCGCGTGGTGTAGCCGCTGTTCGAGTTGTCCTGGTTGCCCACGCCCGTGAAGCCGTCGTTCCAGTAGCCGTCCGTGGTGAGGAGCGTGAAGTTCTGCTGGCACGAGTACTGGATCGGGTCGGTCGGCATGCCGGAGTTGACCCCGCTCGTATTGCCCGCATAGTGCCGGCCGACGCGGTCCAGCGCCGTGCGGTTGGGCGTGCTGCCGTTCGTGGTCTGGGCGTAGAGCTTGGTGTAGAACGCGAGCTTCTGGACGGAATCGAACTTGTCGATCGCCTGGTACTTGGTCGCCGAGACCGGGCTGTTGGGGTTGATGGTGATGAAGCCGATGCGGAAGCGGTCGTCGATCGGCAGGAAGGCCCGGCCCGTCGCGGTCTTCATGAGCGACAGGCGATTGCTGTAGTACGTCCACCAGTTGGCGAAGTTCTGGATCTCCTCGGCATAGGTGCACGAGGCGGCCGAGGCGCAATCGGTACGCACGGAATTGGGGCCCTGCACGTAGCTTCCGGTGCTCGAGACGATGTCGACCCGCTTGAAGCGCCCGTAGCGCGGGAAGCGGTAGGTGCCGGCGGAGTACTTCTTCTGGCAGCGAGGCGTACCGGAGGAGTTGCCGGACACGACCGCCGTGTTCACGGCGTCCGCGGCCGACTTGCACCAGCGAAGCTCCGCCTCGATCGTGTTGGTCCCGCCCGGCGAGGCGCCGGCCGCGGTGGCCAGCGCGCAGTTCACGAGGGTCGCGTCGCTGCAGTATTCGTGCGGGGTGATGGTGAAGTAGTGTGCGTTGGAGCTGCTGACGACTTCCTTGTTCCAATAGGTGCTGGTCGGGAGGCCGACGTTGTTGCCGGAGGCTCCCCAGTACAGGAAGTAATTTGTGGTCCCCGCAAAAGGCGTGACGTTGTGGATGCCGTTCTTGCGGCACTTCGCGGGGTTCGTGAGATCCGCCCCGCTCGGGCTAGAGGTGTTGCAATAGACGACCTCCTTGAACCCGTTCACCAGGTTGGTCTTGGGGCCGTTGAGATACGCGTCGTCGCTCGCGTTGTTCGGGTTGGCGTTGCCCAGGCTCGTGCCGGTGGAATCCAGGCCGGGGCTGTAGGTGATGTCCGGGTTGTACCAGATCTTGTTGAAGACGGTCGCGTAGTACGGCGCCTCGCCGTATTCCGGCGGGTTGCTGGTGGACACGCTGTTCGGGTCACCCGTGTTCGCGCAGGGCGAACTGCCGGTCGTCGAAGAGGTCCCCCCGGGGCCGGTGTTGGTGCTCGAGGTGCCGCAGTTGGCACTCGTGCACTTCTTGCAGTTGTAGAGGGTCGAGCCGCCGCTCGTGCGGAAGATCTGGTCGGGCATGTAGGTCCACGCCATCGAGCCCGAGTCGTCCAGGATGTACATGAGGTTCGGCAGCACCGCGTCCGAGGGCGAGTTGGCCAGCGGCACGGTCGCGAGGTCGGCGAGTTCCGCTTCCGCATGGCGTGCGGTCATGAGGCCGGCGGCGGCTACCGCGACGGCGGCTGCGAGGAACTTGCGAAGGCGTGAGTGGGATGACATGCGGATCGCTCCTGGAAGAGAGGCTCTTCAGATGCCGACGAGAACGCTCGTCTGGATGACGCTAACGGTGTCGCGCGGACCTTCCACGCGGGTGGTGACGCGGTAATAGAGCTGCGGCGAGCCGATGAACTGCGGCGAGCCGACCGCCATGCTGCCGCCTGCCGCCGCGGCGCTCACGGCGAAGTACAGGGCGCACTCGTTCGCCACGCCGGCGTTGGAGGCGTTGTAGGCGGTGTCGGGCTGCGTGCACATGCGGTGGATCACGTAGCGGACCACGTTCCCGGACGCATCGGGGGCCCCGCCGTTCACCGCCACGGAATCTCCCCAGCTCGCGGCCTCGAACCAGTTGGGCTCCACCACGGGCCGGGAGGAGAAGTAGCCCAGTCCGGTGTTCGTCGACTGCAGGGTCGCGCCTGCGCTGTTGTCCTGGAGCCATTTCACCGCGTTCTGCGTGCCGCGGTCGGCCACCATGATGGCCGACTGCTTGAAGGCCATGTTGCCCGCGACGATGAGGCCCGTATCGACGGCGCGCATGAGCGACACGCCGGCCATGGTCATGGCCACGAGGACGATCAGGGCGATGAAGAGCACGAGCCCTTCCTGGGCGCGGCGCGCGGGACGGCCGCAGGCGCGGTGAAGGGAAATTCGGGTCTTGTTCAGCATGGCCGGGATCCAGTCGGGTTCTAGGGCGTCACGCGTTCTGCGGGAACCACACCATGTTGCGGATGGGCACCACCACTTCGAAGCTGCGGTACCGGTAGCACTGCCACTCGGTGGCGTCGGCGAACGAGGTCCTCACGTCGATCCCGGCCGGCGGGGCGGAGGGAGCGATCCAGCGCGGGTCGGCCGTCGTGGCGGTGCACAGCCCGGTGCCCGGGTCGCGCCGCTCCGGCGTGATGCTCCGCGCCGTCACAACCAGCCGGATCGCGATGACGCGCGCCCAGTTCGCGCCCGTTGCCCCGGCAGGCATGCTGTCGGCCCACTGGTCGGTGGCGGCCACGATGTCCACGTTGGCCACGGATGCAGCGGTGGAGGAGATGTTGCCGTCCCCGCTTCCGTCGTAGCCGTACTGCGCCTGGAGCTGCACGACGCCGTCGGCCAGCGCGAAGGTCGAGTTCGGGGCGCCCGGCGTGAGGTTGTTGATCGCCACCAGCTGGCCGTTCTGGATGGCGTAGGTCACCACCGTCGGCGCCGCACCCAGGTTGTAGAGACGCCCGCCGGTGTTCGTGGCCGGATTCCACGCGTTGTAGGAAATGTTGTTCGGCGCCGGCAGCCCGCCGGGCCTGTTGTACTCCGCGGGCTGGTTCGCGCCCTGCTGGTTCGTGTAGTTGCCGGAGTTGTGAATGACGTTGTCCGAGTTGCCGGGCGTGCCCGGCGTATCGGTGGTCTGCGCCAGCGTGCAGGGTTGCCCGCTTTCCGCGGCTACTACCAGGTCGCCGGGCCGGAAGCCGAACCGGTTATCCACCTTGTATACCGCAGCCGGGCTCGGCATCGTCTGCAGGAGCTTGGCCGGCGCCATGAAGAGATCGGAGTCGCCGAAGGCGAGGCGGACCTGGTCCGGCGCGCCGGCCGCCCCGTTGATGATCTCGACGGGCACGAGCCTGAAGGAGATGGGCGACGCGCCCGGCTCATACCAGCCGTTGATCTGGCAGCCCAGGAGCGCCATGTGGTTCAGGCCGTAGCCGGCCATGCGCGCGTCGCGCTCGATCTGGAAGAGCCCGAAGACGCCGTTCTGCTGGGCGTCGCTGCCACCAGTGGTGGTGCGCTTCTGGCCTTCGGAGACCGCGAAGACCTGGAAGATGACGACGGTGCCGATCAGGCCGATCAGCACGCCCACCATCACCTCGACGAGGGTGAAGCCTCGCGACAATCGGGAAAAACGGCCGTTTTTCATGGTTGCGTGTCCGGCGGGGTTCTCAGGGGTCGCTGATGAAGGCGACGGCGGTGTGGTTGCTCGCGGCCACGGCGTCGGGCGCGCGCCAGCGGACGGTGACCGTCACCTGGCGACCGCCCAGGGCCGGCGTGGCCACCGCGACGTCGGGCGGGTTGGCGGCGCTGCCGGGCAGCATCGCGTAGACCTTGTTGACCCAGGCCTGCGCCGGGGGCGACGAAGCGGCGCCGGCGGCGATCGCGTAGTTCGCCACCTGGCCGTAGTTCGCGCCGCGGTCCACCCAGATCTCGCTGATGATCTCGTTGGCGAGAAACGCGGCCTCGGTGCGGTAGCGGGCGTTGGAGACGTTGCTGATCGACACCGCCTGCATGGCGACGAGCGCCAGGATGCCGAGCGAGAAGATGAGGATGCCGATCAGGGCCTCGAGGAGGACCACGCCCTGCTGGCTGGAAGGTTTAGGTGCCATGGTCTCGGGCTCCTAGCAAGACCGGGGGTCGCCCGCGGCGACCTTCGGGTCACAGAGGCGGATCGCGCCCCCGGGCGGAATGAGCATGCGCAGGGTGCGGCGATCGGCCACCACCGCGATCCTGGGATTGTCGATGTCGACCTGGGCGAGCGTCGGGGAAGCATCCGCGTTCGGGATCACCCGGCCCAGCGCGCTGAAGGTCACCGTGTCGGCGTCCGCCGGCGTGAGCGTGATCGTCGCGTTGGGCGAGCCCTCGTCGGCCGAACGGCTCTGGATCGGCGTGCCGTCCGGATCGAGAAAGGGGTTCACGCGCCACTGGGTGGTCGCGCCCCCGTCCAGCTTGAACTGGATGGGCGCATTGCGCCGGATCGCCTCGTTCTTGGCGACCTGCAGGCCCGCCAGGATCGAGTCCGAGGCGGTACGGATCTGCGTGTTCTGGATCCACGTTCCATAGGCCGGCATGCCCAGCGCGAAGACGATCCCCACGATCGCGATCGCGATCAGGATCTCGATCAGGGACATGCCCGATTGCGCGGCGCGGCGCATCAGCAGGAGCCTTTCCTCGTGACCCAGCAGGGAGCGGGCATCACTCCGGGCGCCCAACCGGCGGCCGTGGCCGTCGTCTGGCGGAGGTTCGTTTCGTTGACCGTGAATGCGAATCCCACGACCCGGCCGGCGGCACCATTGGCGGTCGCGACATAGGTCTGCCCGCCGGAGACGCAGGCGTAGCCGAAATTCGTGGCGCCGGTGGGCGCGGCGGCGCCGCAGTTGCCCAGCCCGCCCACGCCGTCGTAGGTCCGGTTGTCCTGGAAGAACTGCTCCATGCGCACGCGGAAGTCCGACAGGCCCGTGTGCCCCTCGACGAGCTGGCTGCGGGTGATGTGGTCGATGTACATCGGCACCGCGATGGCGGCAAGGACGCCGACGATCGCGACGACGATGAGAAGCTCGACAAGGGTGAAGCCGGATGCTCTTTTCATGCTTTTCATGGGATTTCCTCCAGATGGTCCGAATACTAGGAAGCCCGGGCCCCTCCCGCCACTCGGCCCGACACGAGGCTCCGAAAGGCCGACGAACGGAAAATACCCGAAACAATGCCGCTGACCCACCTCTCGCGCGCCCTCCGGGGCCCTCGCGAAAGGCGGTCTCCCACGCTATAATCCTCGACTCGCGTGCTGTTGTAGCTCAGCTGGTAGAGCAACTGATTCGTAATCAGTAGGTCGGTGGTTCGAATCCACTCAACAGCACCACTTCTTCTTCCGCGGCGCCGGCCGTTACCGATGCAATCGTCGGCCCTGGCGCCTCACTTCAGGAACAGCCGATAGGCGGGGTTGCGCGTCTCCTCCGCGTACTCGTACCCCAGCTCCCGCAAGAAGCGGCGGAACGCGACCCGGTCCCCGGCCGGAACCTCCAGCCCCACCAGGACGCGGCCCACGTCGGACCCCTGGTTGCGGTAGTGGAAGAGCGAGATGTTCCACCCCGAACCCATGCGCGCGAGGAAGTTCATCAGCGCACCGGGACGCTCGGGAAACTCGAACCGGTAGATCATTTCGCCCGCGTGGGCCGCACGCCCGCCCACCAGGTGGCGGACGTGCTGCTTGGCCATCTCGTTGTCGGAGAAGTCCACCGCCTCGAGCCCCGCCCGATGCAGCTGCCCGATCAGGCGCTCGGTCTCCTCGCGACCGGATACCGCCACGCCGATGAAGACGTGCGCCTGCTTCGCGTCCGCGATCCGGTAGTTGAACTCCGTGACGCTGCGCCGCCCCAGAAGCTCGCACAGCGCCCGGAAGCTGCCCGGCTTCTCGGGGATGGTCACCGCCAGCACCGCCTCGCGGTGCTCGCCCAGCTCCGCGCGCTCGGCCACGAAGCGCAACCGGTCGAAGTTCATGTTGGCGCCGCAGACGATCGCGACCACGGTCTTGCCCTTGTGCCGGCGCCGCGCGAGCCAGCGCTTCGCCCCCGCGAGCGCGAGGGCCCCCGAGGGCTCGACGACCGTGCGCGTGTCCTCGAAGATGTCCTTGATCGCAGCGCAGATCTCGTCGGTGTCGACCAGCACCATCTCGTCGACGAGCTCACGGCATATCCGGAAGGTCTCGCGCCCGACCTGGCGCACGGCCACGCCGTCGGCAAAAAGATTCACGTGCGAAAGCGTGACGCGCCGGCCCGCCTTGAGTGAGGCCGCCATGGCGTTGGAGTCCTCGGGCTCCACGCCGATGATTCGCGTCGCCGGGGACAGGGTCTTCACGTAGGCGGCGATCCCTGCGATGAGCCCGCCTCCGCCCACGGGAACGAAGATCGCGTCGATGGGCCTCTGGTGCTGCCGGAGGATCTCCATGCCGATCGTGCCCTGGCCCGCGATCACGAGCGGATCGTCGTAGGGGTGCACGAAGGCGAGCCCCAGCTTCCCGGCGAGCGCCTTCGCATGCAGCGCGGCCTCGTGATAGCTGTCGCCGTGGAGAACGACCTTCGCCCCGCGCGCGGAGACCGCGGCAACCTTGATGCGCGGCGTGGTAACGGGCATCACGATCGTGGCGGAGGTCCCCAGCTTCTGGGCGCCGAGCGCCACCCCCTGGGCGTGGTTGCCGGCGCTGGCGCAGATCACGCCGCGCGCGAGCTGCTCCGGCTTCAGGTGCGCCATCTTGTTGTAGGCGCCCCGCAGCTTGAAGGAAAAGACCGGTTGCCTGTCCTCGCGCTTGAGGAGCACGTGGTTACCCGTGCGCCTGGAGATGGCGGGGGCGGGTTCCAGCGGGCTTTCGATGGCCACGTCGTAGACGCGCGCCGAAAGGATCTTGCGCAGGTAGTCGGTTTTCATGATTCTCCCAGACCGCAAGAATACCAATATATGATTCCCGCCATGGACCAGGAAGCGCTGAAGAAGCTCTGCGCGGAAGCCGCGCTCGCCTTCGTCGAGGACGACATGATGGTGGGCGTGGGCACCGGATCGACGGTGAACCACTTCATCGCCGCACTCGCGGGGCGACGCTCGCGCATCGCCGGGGCGGTCTCCAGTTCCGAGGCGAGCGCCAAGCGGCTGCGCGAGGCGGGCATCCCCGTGCTCGACCTGAACGGCACCGGGGGCTGCGACGTGTACGTGGACGGCGCGGACGAGGTCACGTCGCAGCTCGCCATGATCAAGGGCGGCGGCGGCGCCCTCACGCGGGAAAAGATCGTCGCCCAGGCAAGCCGGAAATTCGTCTGCATCGCGGACGCCTCGAAGCTCGTTGCCGTGCTCGGCCGATTCCCGCTGCCGGTGGAGGTGATCCCGATGGCGAGGAGCCTCGTGGCGCGCGAGATCGTGCGCCTGGGCGGGCGCCCCGTGCTGCGCGAGGGCGCCGTCACCGACAACGGCAACGCGATCCTGGACGTGCACGGGCTCTCCATCGTCGATCCCGTGGCGCTGGAGTCGGCGTTGAACCAGTTGCCGGGCGTGGTGACCAACGGCCTCTTCGCCCGGCGGCCCGCGGACGTGTTGCTCCTGGGCACTGCGGAGGGCGTGCGCCGGATCGACAGGTCGCCCGCCGGCGTCACCGTCCCGTCACAATGAAGCGCTAGCATCTCTCTTCGGGTACGGCCCGCCCCCCGCCGGCAGCCGCGCCCCCCGGGAAAGGAAGTCCGCGATGCCCCTGAACACCCAGGAACACACCTCGAAGCGCTACGACGCCGAGCTGGAGACCGTGCGCTCGCGCGTGCTGCAGATGGGCGGCCTGGTGGAGACGCAGATCACCGCCGCCATCGAGGCGCTCACCTCGGGCAATCTCCAGCTCGCCGAGCAGGTGGTCGCGGACGATCACCGCGTGAACGCGCTGGAGGTCCGGATCGACGAGGACTGCGCCCACATCATCGCCCGGCGCCAGCCTGCCGCGCAGGATTTGCGCATGATCATGACGATCGTGAAGATGATCACCGACCTCGAGCGCATCGGCGACGAGGCGGAGAAGATCGCGCGCATGACCAAGCTCATCTATTCCGCGGAGCGCCTGCTCCTGCCGCGGTTCGCGGAGATCAAGGTCGCTGCCGGATATGCGCTCGACATGCTCAAGAAGGCGCTGGATGCCTTCGCGCGCGTCGACATCACCGCGGCGGCGGCCGTCGTGAAGCAGGATCGCCAGCTGGACGACCAGTTCCGCGGCATCCTGCGGCAGTTGATCACCTTCATGATGGAGGACCCGCGCACCATCTCCACCTCGATCGAGATCCTCTTCGTCGCGAAGGCGCTCGAGCGCATCGGCGACCACGCCAAGAACATGTCGGAGTACGTGGTCTACCTCGTGAAGGGCAAGGACGTGCGCCACGTGACGGCGGAGGAGTTCGACCGGGAGACCTCCTCGGACTGAGTCCGCGTCCTCCCGCAAGCAAAAAAAGCCGCCCCGAGGGGCGGCTTTTTCTCTCGGGAAAGGCCGGGAATCGCCCCGGCGGCGCTCCTAGGGCTTGGGCACGTAGCCCTGCGCCATGTCGGCGCCCTCGCCGAAGAAGTGGCGCACCATCTGCTCCTCCAAGTACTTGCGCGCCTTGGGGTCGGCGAGATTCAGCCGGTTCTCGTTCACCAGCATCTTCTGCTGCTCGAGCCAGGTCTTCCACGCCTCCTTGGAGACGCACTCCCAGAGCTTCTTGCCCAGCTCCCCGGGGTAGGGCGGGAAGTCGAGCCCTTCGGATTCCTTCTTCAGCTTGATGCAGTTCACCGTGCGAGCCATCTCTAGAGTCCCTTCATGAAGATCTTGGAGCGTCGTTCGTAATTGTAGAGCGATTGCTTGCGTCCCGGCAGGCGGGATATGTCGGCCTGCGCGAAGCCGCGCTCGATGAACCAGTGCGTCGTGCGGGTCGAGAGCACGAAAAGGGCCTTGAAGCCGGCCTTGCGCGCGCGCGCCTCGGCAGAGGCCAGGAGCCGCTGGCCGCGCCCGCCGTCGCGGTAGAAGGGATTGACCGCGAGGCAGGCCAGCTCCGCGATCGACTCCTCCGGAAACGGGTAGAGCGCCGCGCAGCCGAGGACGTTGCCCTCGCTCTCGATGAGGAAGAAGCGGTCGATCTCGCCCTCGAGCTTGTCGCGGTCGCGCCGCACGAGCACGCCCTGCTGCTCGAGCGGCTCGATGATCTGCACGATTCACGCCACGTCGTCGGCAGTCGCGTCGCGGATCACCTCCGGCGACTCGGGCACCACCATGGTGCCTATGCCATGGTGCGTGAAGAGCTCGATCAGGAGCGCCCCGTCGACGTGGCGGCTGATGAGGTGCGCACGCTTCACCCCGTGCGCGCAGGCCTTCACGGCGCACGGCAGGTAGACGCGCACGTCCTCGGGCAGCTTGCCGTTTTCGAGAACCAGCTCCTGCGCCTGCTTCACGGTGAGTTCCGCGATGAGCTTGCCCTTGCGGTCCGGGGCGCCGGCCGTCTCGGTGAGGAAGATGAGCTTGTCGGCGCGCAGCGCGATCGCGGTTGCGGTGGCCACGTCCTCCACCGTGCAATTGAACACGTCCCCCGTGGGCGAGAATCCCACCGGGGAGATGAGCACCACCTCGTGGTCGTCGAGGCGGCGGCGGATGCCCTCCGCGTCGATCTTGCGCACCTCGCCGGTGTGCCCGAAGTCCACGCCCTCGACCACGCCCACGGGCTTCGCGGTGACGAAGTTGCCCGAGGAGACGCGGATGTCGGCGCCCCACATCGGGCTGTTGGCGAGCTCCATCGACAGGAGCGCCTCCATCTCGACGCGCACGATGCCGTTGGCCTCCTTCACGCAGGCCAGGGCCTTGTCGTCGGTCACCCGGCGGCTGCCCACGTAGCGCGGCTTCACGCCGTGCTGGCGCATCTGCTCCTCGATCTGGGGGCGCGCGCCGTGCACCAGCACCACGCGCACCTCGAGGCTCACCAGCACGTTGATGTCGTGCGTGAGCTGCTGGAACTCGCCGTCGGCCAGCACCTCGCCGCCGAAGGCGATGACGAACGTCGACCCGCCCCACTGGTGGATGTAGGGCGTGGCCGACCGGAACCACTTGACGAAGGCTTCGGTCTTGAGTGCAGGGGGCTTGGGCATCGGCGGGCTTCGGGGTTCGCGAGGCGAATTCTACCGGCGGAAGTCGCCCCAGAGCGATTGCATCGCGGCCAGCGCGGCAAGGGGGGCGGTCTCGGCCCGGAGCACGCGCGGCCCCAGGCGCAACGCGGAAAAGCCCACGGTGGCGGCGATGTCGAGTTCGCGATCCGAGAGGCCGCCTTCCGGGCCCACCAGGATCTCGACGGGCCCCTCGGGCGGCGGCTGCGACACGAGCGCGGCTTCCGACCCCGGCGCCAGCATCCACCGCAGCGCGGTCGAGGGCTGCGCGGCCCAGTCCCGGAACGGGAGCGTCGGACGCATCGCCGGCACGCGGTTTCGCCCCGATTGCTCGCAGGCCGCGATCACCACGCGCTGCCAGTGCGACTCGCGGCGCGCGGCGCGGTCGCCCGACAGGCGCACGACGCTGCGCTCGCAGACTACGGGCTGGATCCAGGCCACGCCCAGCTCCACGGACTTCTGCACGATCCAGTCCATCTTGTCCGCCTCGGGCAGGCCCTGCACGAGCCCGACATCCACCGGCGGCTCGCGATCGGGATCCCGGAAGGCGCCCGTCTTCACGTCCACGCGGTCGCGGTCGATGCGCAGGATCACCGCCTCGTACTCCCCGCCGCGTCCGTCGAAGACCACGAGGTCGTCGCCCACGCGCAGGCGAAGCGCCCGGCCCACGTGGTTGGCGGCGTCCTGGGGAAGGGGAAACTGGGCGCCCGGCCCGAGCCGGACATCGCAGAAAATGCGGGGGGATGCCATGGAGAGGCGCACGAAGCGGGAGGCGACCCGATGCTAACATACCGCCCGCAACCGCTCCCGGAGACGCAGCGCACCATGCCTCCCACCGCGCCTTCCGGCGGTCCCGCCGATTCCGCCCCGATCACCGTCGAGTTCGCCGCGCGCACGGTCGAGGCGGTCCGCGCGGTCGCGGCCGCCGAGATCCTGCCGCGATTCCGCACCGTCGCCGCGCAACGCAAGCTCGACGGAAGCCTCGTCACGGAAGCCGACATCGCCGCGCAGGATGCGCTCGCCGTCGCTCTGCAGCGCATCGAGGCGATCGATTTCCTCGGCGAGGAGATGCCCGAGGCCGAGCAGCGCCGCGTCTGGGACGGTCGCGGGCGATTCTGGTGCGTCGATCCGATCGACGGAACCGGCAACTTCAGCGCGGGCATTCCCTACTTCGCCGTGTCGGTGGCCTACATGCAGGGCGACAGCCCTCTCTTCGGCACGGTCTACGATCCCATCGCCGACGAGGCCTTCTTCGCGGTGCGCGGCGCCGGCGCGTGGCTGAACGCGAGGCCCCTCGCGCAGCCCGCCGCGGAAATCGCCCTCGAGCGCGCGGTGGCCGAGGTCGACCTGCGCAGGACGCTCGCGCACGTGCGCCACGAGCTGAAGCACCGCCCACCCTTCGCCCGCAGGCTCACCAGCGGCTCGTCGGCGCTGTCATGGTGCTATCTCGCGGGAGGGCGCCGGGACGTCTTCGTCCACGCCGGCCAGAAGGCCTGGGACTACGCCGCGGGTGCCCTCATCGCCGAAGAGGCCGGGGCCTGCCTCGCCACCCTCTCCCGGGACGACTTCTGGGCCGCCCCGGCGTGGGAACGCTCGGTCATCGCCGCGCGCACGCCGCGGCTCTTCGCGCAATGGCGCGACTGGGTGCGCGACGCAATCGGCAAGGAACCTGCCTAGGCGATCAGGCGGCGAACGTAGTTCGGCGTCGCGAATACCGCGCGGTGCATCTCGCCGTTGTAGAACTGCAGGTCGCCCACGCCGCGCCCGGCGATGCGCCGGTCGGCCTCAGCCGGATCGATGGCGCGCGGATCCAGCGAATCCGAGGCGCACGCGAATCCCCAGACCGACCCGTACAGGGGAATGTGGACGAAATACGGCGCGACGACGCGGAAGACTTCCCGCAGGTTCGCGATCGTGCTGCGCACCCGTTCCGGGTGCGAGAAGGGCGAGCCGATGTGCAGCACGAGCGCACCGCCCTCGGCCATCGCCCGGCGCACGAGCGCGAACGTGGCGGGCGAATAGAGCTCGACCGAAGGCCCGACGGGGTCGGTGAGATCCATGGCCACGAGGTCGTAGCGCGCCTCGGTCGCCCGCAGATACGCCAGCCCGTCGCCCACGGTCACGTCCAGTCGCGGGTCGTCGAAGGCGCCGCGGTGCACGCGGCCGAACTGGGCCTTGGCGAGCTCGATCACCTCGGGATCGAGCTCGGCCAGGTGCACGCGCTCCATCGTGGAGTGCTTGAGCAGCTCCTCGGCCGAGCCGCCGTCGCCGCCGCCGATCACGAGCGCGCGCCGCGGGGACGGGTGCGCGATGGCGGCCGGGTGCACGAGGTTCTCGTGGTAGAAGAACTCGTCGCGCTCGCTGGTCATGTTGAAGCCGTCGAGCCGGAAGACGCGCCCGAGTTCGGGCGTGTCCCACACTTCCAGGAGCTGGAAAGGCGTCCGGCGGCGCTCGACGAGCGTGCCGTCGAACCAGACGCCGCTCGCGTCGTTGAGACGCTCGAATATTTTCTCTGGCATCAGATTGCGCCCCGATCGATGGCCGCGTCCGCCTTCCGGCGGCGGCCCGGCGGCCCCGAAGGGCCTAGCTCACTGCCGCGAGGCGCTTCTTCTTCAGGGGCAGGTCGCGGCCGCGAAACACGCGCTCGACCATGACGTCTTCGGGCTGGATGCTCGAGACGAGGGTCTCGTAGAGCTTCTCGGCCTTGTCGCTGTTGTCGCAGGAGACGTTGCAGACGTACACGTCGAGCGTTGCGCCGTCGCGCTCGGGCCAGGTATGGACGGCGAGGTGGGATTCCGCGAAGACGACCGCGCCGGTGGCGCCGCCGATCTGGTTCGCGTCGAGCCCGGCGAATTGGTAGAAGTGGTCCCCGAGGACCGTGAGCCCCACGTCCTTGCAGGCCGCCACGCAAATCTCGCGGAGCATGGCGGACGAGGCCAGCATTTCGCGATTCCGGCAGCCGTACAGGTCGGCGATGATGTGCAGTCCCTTCACTCCGTTACCCCCCTTCTTCTGGCAAATTCCTGCAGGTGACGGGACCGACAGCCTCGGCTGCTCGGGCGCCTTCCGCGTTCCAGGAACGCGGCGGCGCCCTCAGACCAGGGGCGGCGGGTGTAAGCCTTTCTGCAGAGGATTAAGCAAGCAGTTTGCTGGTGGCGACAAAGCGCGGAATTATAGCGTGATTCTGCGCCAGACGCCCGGCTTTTTTCAAGATTTTCCGGCAGTTGGCCGCGATTTGCCGCGCAGGCGCACGCCCGTCGTCTCCGCGATCAGCTTGGCCCCCTCGCCGGCGAGGAAGGCGCGAAAACTCTCCGCGATCGGCGACAGGCGCTTGCCCTGCCGGTGCACGACGTGCCACTCGCGCGTGACGGGCGTGCCGCGCACGTCGAGGCGGACGAGCTTTCCGGCGGCGAGCTCGAGTCCCACGGTGTGCAGCGACAGGAAAGTGAGGCCCATCCCCGCCATCACCGCCTGCTTGATGGTCTCGTTGCTCGCGAGCTCCATGCTGCTCACGAGCTTCACGCCGTGGTCGGCGAAGACGCGCTCCATGGACATGCGCGTGCCCGAGCCCGGCTCGCGGATGAGAAAATTCTCACCGGCGAGCCGCGCGAGCTCCAGGTTGCGCTTGCGGGCGAACGGATGCTCCGGAGGGGCGATGATCCCGTGCGGGTGCTTGGCGAAGGCGGTCGCCACGACGTCGAGCCCGCGCGGCGGCCGGCCCATGATCGCGAGATCCACCTGGTTCGCCTGCAGTTCCCCGATCACCTGTTCGCGATTGGTGACGGAGAGTTTCACCGTGACGCCCGGGTGCCGGCGGGAGAACTCGGCGAGCAGCTTCGGCGCGAGATACTTGGCCGTGCTCACCACCGCCAGGTGCAGCCGCCCGCCGGAGACGCCGCGGATCGCGGCGAGCGTGTCCTCGCAGTCCTTCAGGCGGCTCTGCACCTCGCGGGCGAAACGCGCGAGCTCCGTGCCTGCCTCGGTGAGGTGGATGCGCTTGCCCACCTGCTCGTAGAGCGGCAGCCCCGTCTGGCCCTCGAGGCCCTTCACCTGCATCGAGACCGCGGGCTGGGTGAGGTGCAGCTCCTCCGCGGCCCGCGAAAAGGACAGGTGGCGCGCCACCGCCTCGAAGACCTTCAGTTGCCGGAGCGTGATGTGGCGAAGCGGCATGGCGTCTCCTTTCGAAAATGTCCGGGCTTATGCATACCATAACGATTTTTGAGTTTACCTTATGAATCGACGGGCCTAGATTCGATCCATGACGACGCTTTCGGCGCGAGGAGCCCGCCCGATGACCCGAACCGACGACCCCCTTTCCGACTACCGCGTCCGCGAGGAGCCGTGGTACCGCCCCGTGGCGGACGAAGTGACGCTCTTCGAGGCCGCCTGGAGCGCGCGCATGCCGATGATGCTCAAGGGCCCCACGGGCTGCGGCAAGACGCGCTTCGTGGAGCACATGGCGTGGAAGCTCGGCATGCCGCTCGTCACGGTGGCGTGCAACGAGGACATGACCGCGTCCGATCTCGTGGGGCGCTTTCTCCTGGACGCCCAGGGCACGCGCTGGCAGGACGGCCCGCTCGCGCTCGCCGCGCGCCACGGCGCCCTGTGCTACCTGGACGAGGTGGTCGAGGCGCGCCAGGACACGACCGTGGTGATCCACCCGCTCACGGACACGCGCCGTGCGCTGCCGCTCGAGAAGAAGGGCGAGTTGGTCCACGCGCACGCCGACTTCCAGCTCGTCGTCTCGTACAACCCCGGCTACCAGAACCTGATGAAGGACCTGAAACAGTCCACGAAGCAGCGCTTCGGCGCGCTCGACTTCGGCTATCCGCAGCGCGAAGTCGAGACCGAGATCGTCGTGCACGAGTCCGGCGTCGACGCGGCCGTCGCCGGAAAGCTCGTGAGTGTTGCCGAGCGTGCCCGCAACCTGAAGGGGCACGGACTGGACGAGGGCATCTCCACGCGCATGCTGATCCATGCGGGGGCGCTCATGGCGCGCGGCGTCGATCCCGTCGCCGCGTGCCGCGTGGCGCTCGTGCGCCCGATCACCGACGACCCGGACATGCGCGACGCGCTCGACGCGGCCGTCACCACGTTCTTCTGAGCGAGCGGCCCGGATCGTTTCCTTGGGCTCGAATCTCGACGACCATCGCGAGCTGTACGGGGATCTCGGTCCGAGGGCGGCGGAGATCCTGCGTGCCTCCTGGCAGGAGGCTTCGCGGTCCCTCTCGCCCCGGGGGCTGGAGGATTACCTGCGCGCGGCGCGCTCGCTTCACGACCTGGGACGCGGCGCCGACCCGGTGGCGAGCTTCATCCAGGAGGCGCCGGCGGTCGCGCGCGAACTCGGCGAGGACAGCGTTGCGCAGCTCGCGCAGGCCGCGCTCGCCATGGCGTCGCGCACGAGTGGCGGGGTGATCGCGCTCGTGATCGCCACGAGCCCGACGGCGGCGCGTCGCCTGGGCGACCCCGAGCTCTTCCTCGCCTGGCTGCGGTTTCTCGACGTGCTCCTCGCGCAGGCGCCGCGGGGTGTGCGCCCGATGCTCGAGCGGCTCGACCGCCTGCTCGGCGAACTCACGCTGGGAGGCTTGCGGCGCTGGGCGCTGTGGGGCGCGCAGGCGCATCGCACGGACTTCCCCGCGCAGGAGCGCTACTTCGCCCTCGAAAGCCCCGATTCCGTCGCCGTCCTGCAACGGGAGCGCAAGGGAACGCTCTTCGTGGACGTGCAGCGGCGCCTCTCGATGTACCTGCGCGCGTTGTGGGGGCGCGACTTCTGGCTGCGGCCCACCAGCGGCGACTACGAGGGACGCGAGGGGCGCCGGCCGTTCATCGAGGATTTCGTCGTGCACCTCCCCGATGCGCTGGACGATCTCGAGCTGCCGGGCGGCCGGGCGACCGGGCTCGAAACCTACCGCGCCATGGCCGCCCACGCCGCCGCGCACCTCGTCTACACGCGCGAGGCCCTGTCGGGCGAGGGGCTCTCTCCCCTCCAGGCGGCCACCATCGCCGTGTTCGAGGACGCCCGCGTCGAGGATCTCGCCGCGCGCGACTTTCCCGGCCTGGCTCCGCTCTGGCGGCGCCTGCACGCGGCCACGCCCGCGCAGGAAGCGCGCATCGGCGACTGGTTCGGACGCATCGCGCGCGCGCTGGCCGATCCCGGATACGCCGATCCCCATCCACTCGTCGCGCGCGCGCGAAGCCTGCGCGACGCGCATGCGGTGGCGTGCGAATCCAACCGCGCGAGCATGGAGGCCGGGCTGGCACTTGCCCACGACCTGTCGCGGCTTCGCCTGCCCTTCCATCCCCGCGAGGACTTCGACGGCCTCGCCTACCGCGACGACAACCGCTACCTCTGGCGCTTCGACGAGGCGCACGACTTCGCGGGGGCCGCCCCGCGCACCGATCGCCAGGTGCGCCGCCGCGTGGGCCTCATGGAGTTCGTGAACGAGATCGAGGTCGAGACGGCCGGCGACGACGCCCAGGAGATCTGGACGCTGCCGACGGAGCTCTTTCCCTACGAGGACGAGGGCCGCAGCTACAACGAGCGCGAGGGCAAGACGCCCGCCGCCGAGCCCGTGCATTACCCGGAATGGGACTACCAGATCGGCCTGGAGCGCCCGACTGGTGCACCGTCCTCGACAAGCCCGCCCCGAAAGGGGACCCGGCGGCGATCGACGCGATCGTGGCGGCCCACAAGCCCCTCGTCTCGCGGCTGCGCCGGCTGATCGAGGCGCTGCAGCCGCAGGGCGTGCAGCGCCTTCGCAAGCAGGAAGAAGGCGACGAGGTGGATCTCGAGGCCGCGATCCGGGCGCTGGTCGACCTGCGCACCGGCGCTTCGCCCGACACCCGCATCCACCGCCGCAACGTTCGCCGCACGCGCGATCTCGCCGTCCTGGTGCTCCTCGATCTCTCGCAATCGACCAACGAGCGCGTCCGCGGCCGCAATGAAACGGTCCTGGAACTCACGCGCGAGGCGGCGGCTCTGCTCGCCGATGCCCTGGCGAAACTGGGCGATCCGTTCGCGATCCACGGCTTCGCCTCCGACGGCCGCCACGAAGTCGAGTACCGGCGCTTCAAGGATTTCGACGAGCCCTGGGCAGGCAACGCGCGGGCGAGGCTCGCCGGCATGGAAGGGCGCCTGTCGACCCGCATGGGAACGGCGATGCGCCACGCGGGTTCCCTGCTGGCCCGGCGGCCGCAGAAGAAGAAGCTCCTCATCGTGCTCACCGACGGCGCACCCGCCGACATCGACGTGCGCGATCCGCAGTACCTGCGCGCCGACGCCCGCAAGGCGGTGGAGGACATCGCCCGCGCGGGCGTCGGCGCCTACTGCATCAGCCTCGACCCGGGCGCGGACGACTACGTCTCGCGGATCTTCGGCGCGAACCGCCACGCCGTCGTGGACCGCGTCGAGCGGCTGCCGGAGCGCCTGCCGCTGCTCTACCTCTCGCTTACCCGCTAGCCCCCGGTTTGCGGGACGGTGGCGCCACCCCTGGAGCTTATGGTGATCATAACCAATCGTGACTGTTACTTATATCAGCAAAGGCCTACATTGGAACCCGAACGAAGCCAACCGAGGAGCCCCGCATGAAACCAGCCGCCAAGGCCTACAGCGCCGGCGTGAAGGACTACCGGCAGACCTACTGGGAGCCGAACTACCAGGTCACGGAGACCGACATCCTCGCCTGCTTCAAGATCACGCCCCAGCCCGGCGTCTCCCGCGAGGAGGCCGCCGCCGCGGTGGCCGCCGAGTCCTCCACGGGTACCTGGACCACCGTGTGGACGGATCTGCTCACCGATCTCGACCACTACAAGGGCCGCGCCTACCGGATCGAGGACGTGCCCGGCGACGACTCCCGCTTCTACGCCTTCATCGCCTACCCCATCGACCTCTTCGAGGAGGGCTCGGTGGTGAACGTGTTCACCTCGCTCGTGGGCAACGTGTTCGGCTTCAAGGCCATCCGCGCGCTGCGGCTCGAGGACGTGCGCTTCCCGATCGCCTACGTGAAGACCTGCGGCGGGCCGCCCAACGGCATCCAGGTCGAGCGCGACAAGATGGACAAGTACGGCCGCCCGCTCCTGGGCTGCACGCTGAAGCCCAAGCTGGGGCTCTCGGCCAAGAACTACGGCCGCGCGACCTACGAGTGCCTGCGCGGGGGCCTGGACTTCACGAAGGACGACGAGAACGTGAACTCCCAGCCCTTCATGCGCTGGCGGGACCGCTTCGAGTTCGTCGCGGAAGCCATCCACAAGGCCGAAGCCGAGACGGGCGAGAGGAAGGGCCACTATCTCAACGTGACCGCGCCCACGCCGGAGGAGATGTACAAGCGCGCCGAGTTCGCGAAGGAACTCGACATGCCGATCATCATGCACGACTTCCTCACCGGGGGCTTCTGCGCCAACACGGGGCTCGCCAACTGGTGCCGCGACAACGGGATGCTCCTGCACATTCACCGCGCCATGCACGCCGTGATCGACAGGAACCCCCACCACGGCATCCACTTCCGCGTCCTCACCAAGGCGCTCAGGCTCTCCGGCGGCGACCACCTGCACACCGGCACGGTCGTGGGCAAGCTGGAAGGCGACCGCGCCTCCACCCTCGGGTGGATCGATCTCCTGCGCGAGCGCTACATCAAGGAAGACCGCTCGCGCGGCATCTTCTTCGACCAGGACTGGGGCTCGATGCCGGGCGCCTTCGCCGTGGCTTCCGGCGGCATCCACGTCTGGCACATGCCCGCGCTCGTCTCGATCTTCGGCGACGACTCGGTGCTGCAGTTCGGCGGCGGCACGCTCGGCCACCCGTGGGGCAATGCCGCGGGCGCGGCCGCCAACCGCGTGGCGCTGGAAGCTTGCGTGGAAGCGCGCAACTCCGGGCGCGAGCTCGAGCGCGAAGGCAAGGAGATCCTCACCGCGGCCGCGAAGTCGAGCCCGGAACTCAGGATCGCCATGGAGACCTGGAAGGAAATCAAGTTCGAATTCGACACCGTCGACAAGCTCGACGTCGCCCACGCCTGAGACCGGAGGACAAGAGAATGAGCACGATGCAGGACTACCACTCGCGGCTGTCGGACCCCGCCAGCAGGAAGTTCGGGACCTTTTCCTACCTGCCGCCGATGTCGGCGCAGGACCTGCGCAAGCAGGTCGACTACTTGCTCGCCCAGGGCTGGGCCCCGGCCATCGAGCACACCGAGCCCCAGCACACGCGCGGCTCCTACTGGTACATGTGGAAGCTGCCGATGTTCGGCGAGACGAGCGCGGAAAACGTGCTCGCGGAGGCGGAAGCCTGCCGCAAGGCCAACCCCGACAACCACGTGCGCCTCGTCGGCTACGACAAGCTCCGCCAGACCCAGGGCACGTCGATGGTGCTCTTCCGCGGCAAGACCGCCTGAGCGCGGCCGGGCCGCGAGCCCGCAACCAGGGGAATCCGCCATGACGCTTTCCGCCCTGCTCTTCGACGTCGACGGCACGCTCGCCGACACCGAGGAAACCCACCGCCAGGCGTTCAACGCGGCGTTCCTGGAGTTTCGCTTGCCCTACGACTGGAGCCCGGACCAGTACGAGGTGCTGCTGCGCATCTCCGGGGGCAAGGAGCGGCTCGCGCACTTCTTCGAGAGCCTGCAGGCGCCGCGCGAGGAGCGCGACCGGCTGCTCGCCAACGTGGCCGGGCTGCACCGCGTGAAGACCGAGCGCTACGCGGAGCTGGTCGCGAGCGGCGGCTCCCCGCTGCGCCCCGGGATCGCGCGCCTGCTGCGCGAGGCGACCGAGGCCGGGATCCGCGTGGGGATCGCCTCGACCACCACGTCGGCCAACGTGGCGGCACTCCTCGACGCCGAGCTGGGCTCGAACGCGCATCGTCGCTTCGCGGTCATCGCCTGCGGCGACGTGGTCCCGGCGAAGAAGCCCGCTCCCGACATCTACCGCCTCGCGCTCTCCACGCTCGGGCTCGGGCCCGCCCAGGCCGTGGCCTTCGAGGATTCCGCCAACGGGCTCGCCGCCGCCAGGGCCGCGGGGCTCTTCACCGTGGTCACGCCCACGCGCTGGACCGCGAGCCAGGATTTCGGCGAGGCCCAGCTCACGCTCCCGCACCTGGGCGACCCGGGCTCGCCGCTCGATCCCGTCTTCGCAAAGCCGCTCGGCGGGCCGTACCTCACGCTCGAAATGCTGGCCGCCCTGCACGAGCGCGCCGGCGCAACCGCCGGATGAAGGAGTTTCCGGAACCGGGGCCGGGTTCGCGAACCTGATCCCAAGGCACCAACGGAAGGCAAGAAGCCATGCGAGAGACGATCCGGGTCGAGACCCGCCCCACCATCACGGAATTCTTCCTCACGGAGCAGCGCCGGGCGCCCAACGCGACCGGCGTCTTCACCGCGGTCATCAACGACGTCCGCCTCGCCTGCAAGCGCATCGCCCATGCCGTGGGCCAGGGCGCGCTCGCCGGCACGCACGGCAAGGCGGGCTCGGAGAACGTGCAGGGCGAGGCGCAGATGCGCCTGGATGTCCTCGCCGACGAGATCTTCGTGCGCACCAACGAGTGGGGCGGAAACCTCGCGGGCCTCGTCTCGGAGGAACGCGAGGCCCCCTACCCGATTCCGAAAGCCTACCCGCGCGGCCGCTACCTGCTCGTCTACGACCCCCTCGACGGCTCCTCGAACATCGACGTGAACGTCTCCGTGGGGAGCATCTTCTCGGTGCTGCGCTGCCCCGAGGGCGTGAACGAGCCGAGCGCGGAGGATTTCCTGCAGCCCGGCACGCAGCAGGTCGCCGCCGGCTACGCGATCTACGGGCCCACCACCATGCTCGTGCTCTCGCTCGGCCGCGGCACGCACGGCTTCACGCTCGACCGCTCGATCGGGGAATTCATCCTCACCCACCCCGACATGATGATCCCGGCCGCCACGCGCGAATTCGCGATCAACGCCTCCAACGAGCGCTTCTGGGAGGCGCCGGTGCGCCGCTACGTGGCCGAGTGCGTCCAGGGAAAGGCGGGGCCCCGCGGCGCGGACTTCAACATGCGCTGGATCGCATCCCTCGTGGCCGAGGTGCACCGCATCCTCGTGCGCGGCGGCCTCTTCATGTATCCACGCGACACGAAGGACCCGGCCAAGCCCGGGCGCCTGCGCCTGCTCTACGAAGCCAACCCCATGTCGATGCTGATCGAGCAGGCGGGCGGCGCGGCCTCCACGGGACGCGGGCGCCTCCTCGAGGTCGCTCCCGACTCGCTCCACCAGCGCGTGCCGGTGATCCTGGGCTCGCGCGACGAGGTCGAGCGCATCGAGCGCTACCATCGCGACCACGACGCCGGCATCGACCCGCCCTCGCCGCCGCCGCTCTTCCACGACCGTTCGCTCTTCATGAAGGCCTAGAGAGGAAATTCCATGTCGTCGAAGCACCCCATTATCGCGATCACCGGCTCCTCGGGGGCGGGAACCACCTCCGTCATGCGCACGTTCGAGCAGATCTTCCGCCGCGAGAACGTGAACGCCGCCTTCGTCGAGGGCGACAGCTTCCACCGCTACGACCGCGTCGAGATGAAGGCGAAGATGGCCGAGGCGCTCGCCGCCGGCAACCGGCACATGAGCCACTTCGGCCCTGAGGAGAATCTCTTCGCCGAGCTGGAGGAGCTCTTCAGGACCTATGGCGAGACCGGGAAGGGGCGCCGCCGGAGGTACCTGCACGACGATCTCGAGGCCGCGCCCTACAAGCAGCCCCCGGGGACCTTCACGCCGTGGGAGGACGTCCCCGAAGGGACCGACCTCCTCTTCTACGAGGGGCTGCATGGCGCCGTGGCCGGCGAAGGCTACGACGTGGCGAAGCACCCGGACCTCCTCGTCGGCGTGGTGCCGGTGATCAACCTCGAGTGGATCCAGAAGCTGCATCGCGACCGCTCCATGCGCGGCTACACGACGGAGGCCGTGACCGACACGGTCCTGCGCCGCATGCCCGACTACATCAACTACATCACCCCGCAGTTCTCGCGCACGCACATCAACTTCCAGCGCGTGCCGACCGTGGACACCTCCAACCCCTTCATCGCGCGCTACATCCCCACGCCCGACGAGAGCTTCCTCGTGATCCGCTTCGCGAACCCGCGCGGCATCGACTTCCCCTACCTGCTGTCGATGCTGCACGACTCCTTCATGTCGCGCGCCAACACGATCGTGGTGCCGGGAGGCAAGATGGATCTCGCCATGCAGACCATCTTCACGCCGATGATCTGGCGCCTGATGGAGCGGCGAAAGCAGGCGGCCTCGCGATGACGCGCCGGGCCGCCGTCGCTGGCGGCCCCGGCACCGATGCCCGATAATGACGAGACGATTGGATCCCCCCATGCAGTCCACCCTCTCCCCGAAGCGCATGTCCTCCACCTCCGCCACGCCCAAAGACCTCGCCAACGCCATCCGCGCGCTCGCGATGGACGCCGTACAGAAAGCCAACTCCGGCCACCCCGGCATGCCCATGGGCATGGCCGAAATCGCCGAGGTGCTCTGGCGCCGATTCCTGCGCCACAACCCGGCCAACCCCGCGTGGGCCGACCGCGACCGCTTCGTGCTCTCCAACGGCCACGGCTCGATGCTCCAGTACGCGCTGCTGCACCTCACCGGATACGCGCTCACGCTGGACGACCTGAAGGCCTTCCGGCAGATGCACTCGAAGACGCCGGGGCACCCGGAAGTGGGCGTCACGCCCGGCGTGGAGACGACCACAGGCCCCCTCGGCCAGGGGCTCGCCAACGCCGTGGGCATGGCGCTCGCCGAGCGCCTGCTCGCCGCGGAGTTCAACCGCGCCGGGCACACGGTCGTCGACCACCATACCTACGTCTTCGTGGGCGACGGCTGCCTGATGGAGGGCATCTCCCACGAGGCCTGTTCGCTTGCCGGCACGCTCGAGCTGGGCAAGCTGATCGTCCTCTACGACGACAACGGCATCTCCATCGACGGCAAGGTCGAGGGGTGGTTTCGCGACAACACGCCGATGCGTTTCGCGGCCTATGGCTGGCACGTGATCCCGAACGTCGACGGGCACGACCCGAAGGCGGTCGAGGGCGCGATCGCAGAAGCCCGCGCCGACTCCTCCCGGCCGACGCTCATCTGCTGCAAGACGGTCATCGGCAAGGGCTCTCCCAACAAGCAGGGCACGGATGGCGTGCACGGGGCGGCATTGGGCGAGAAGGAAGTGGCGGCCACCCGCGAGGCCATCGGCTGGACGCACCCGCCTTTCGAGATTCCCGCGCCCGTCTACGAGGCGTGGGACCAGCGCACGCGCGGCACGGGGCTCGAGAGCGAGTGGAACGCCCGCTTCGAAGCCTATGCGAAGGCGCATCCCGACCTCGCGAAGGAGTTCCGCCGCCGCATGGCGGGCGAGCTGCCGCCCAACTGGGGCGAAGTCGTGGCCGAAATGATCGCGAAGGCCACCGAGAAGGGCGAATCGGTCGCCACGCGCAAGGCCTCCCAGATCGCCATCGAGGCGATCGCGCCGCACCTGCCCGGCTTTCTTGGCGGTTCCGCGGACCTCACGGGCTCCAACCTCACCAACTGGTCGGGCTCGAAGGCGGTCACGGCGGCGGGCGCCGGCAACTACGTGAACTACGGCGTGCGCGAGTTCGGCATGGCCGCGATCGGCAACGGCGTGGCGCTGCACGGCGGTTTCATCCCGTACTCCGGCACCTTCCTCACCTTCAGCGACTATTCACGCAATGCGCTGCGCATGGCCGCGCTCATGAAGACGCGCAACCTCTTCGTCTTCACGCACGATTCCATCGGCCTGGGCGAGGACGGCCCCACGCACCAGGCCGTCGAGCATGTCTCGAGCCTGCGCCTGATCCCGAACCTGGATCTCTGGCGCCCCTGCGACACCGTCGAGACCGCGGTCTCCTGGGCGGCCGCCATCGAGCGGGCGAACGGGCCGAGCGCATTTGCGCTGTCGCGCCAGAACGTGCCCTTCGTGAAGCGCACGCCCGAGCAGGTCGCGGCGATCCGTCGCGGCGGCTACGTGCTCTCCGAGGCCGCGGGAACCCCCAAGGCGGCGATACTGGCCACCGGGTCGGAGGTTTCGCTCGCGCTCACCGCGCAGAAGACGCTTGCGGATGCGGGCGTTGCGGTTCGCGTGGTCTCCATGCCCTGCACCGGCGTCTTCGACCGGCAGGACGCCGCGTGGAAGGCCTCCGTCCTGCCCAAGGGCCTGCCGCGCGTCTCCGTGGAGGCCGGCGTGACCGACTTCTGGCGCAAGTACGTGGGCCTCGAGGGCGCGGCGATCGGTGTCGACGCCTTCGGGGAATCGGCACCGGCCGGCGTCGTCTACAAGCACTTCGGCGTCGACGCCGATCACGTGGTTGCGGCGGTGAAGTCGCTCCTCTAGCGCGCTCGCCGCGAACTTGTCCCGCATCAAGTCGTCGCACCCCTATGGGCTAAAATAGGGGTTCCCCGCCTATTTCTATTTCCCGCACCGGAGACCCCCATGAGCATCCGCGTCGCCATCAATGGCTATGGCCGCATCGGCCGCAACATCGTCCGCGCACATTACGAGGACGGAAAGAAGCACGACATCGTGATCGTCGCGGTGAACGACCTCGGCAACGCCGAGACGAACGCCCACCTCACGCGCTACGACACGGCGCACGGCAAGTTCCCCGGCACCGTCACGGTCGACGGCGACCATCTGGTGGTCAACGGCGACCGCATCCGCGTGCTCGCCACGCGCGACCCCTCGCAGCTTCCCTGGGGCGAGATGAAGGTCGATGTCGTGCTCGAGTGCACCGGCCTTTTCAACTCCAAGGAAAAGGCCTCGGCGCACCTGAAGGCGGGTGCGAAGAAGGTCATTCTCTCCGCCCCCGGTGGCAAGGACGTCGATGCGACCGTCGTCTACGGCGTGAACCACGCGGTTCTCAAGGCCACGCACACCGTGATCTCCAACGCCTCGTGCACGACCAACTGCCTCGCCCCGCTGGTGAAGACGCTGAACGACCGGATCGGGCTGGTGAACGGCCTGATGACCACGGTGCACGCCTACACCAACGACCAGGTGCTCACCGACGTCTACCACGAGGACCTGCGCCGCGCCCGCTCCGCCACGATGTCCATGATCCCGACCAAGACGGGTGCGGCCTCCGCCGTGGGCCTGGTGATGCCGGAGCTGAACGGCAAGCTCGACGGCTACGCGATCCGCGTGCCGACGATCAACGTCTCCCTGGTCGACCTCTCCTTCGTCGCCGCGCGTGACACGACCGTCGACGAGGTGAACAAGATCATGCTGGAGGCGAGCGAGTCCGCGGCATTGAAGGGCATCCTCAACTACAACAAGGGCCCGCTCGTGTCCGTGGACTTCAACCACGACCCGGCCTCCTCCACGTTCGACGCGACGCTCACCAAAGTGTCGGGGCGCCTCGTGAAGGTGAGCTCCTGGTACGACAACGAGTGGGGCTTCTCCAACCGGATGCTCGACACCACCGTCGCCTACATGGCGGCGAAGTAGCGCCCTCTTCCGCGCCCGCCCGCGCCGCCATGGCGCGGGCGCCGGGAGTTGCATCCCCTCCCCACCCGACCGCCGCTTTCTTCGGGAAGAACCAGACCATGAAAGTCTTGAAGCTCGCAGACCTGGATCTCAAGGGCAAGCGCGTCTTCATCCGCGCCGACCTCAACGTGCCGCAGGCAGACGACGGCGCGATCACCGACGACACGCGCATCCGCGCCTCGGTGCCCGGCATCCGCATGGCGCTCGACAAGGGCGCGGCGGTGATGGTGACCTCGCACCTCGGCCGCCCCAAGGAGGGCGCGTTCACCGAGGCCGATTCGCTCGCCCCCGTGGCCAAGCGCCTGGCCGAGCTCCTCGGCCGCGACGTGCCGCTCGTGCGCGACTGGGTCGACGGCGTGCAGGTCAAGCCCGGGCGAGGTGGTGCTCCTCGAGAATTGCCGCGTGAACCCGGGCGAGAAGAAGAACGACGAGGCGCTCGCGCGCAAGATGGCCGCGCTTTGCGACGTCTTCGCGAACGACGCCTTCGGAACCGCACACCGCGCCGAGGCCACGACCCACGGGATCGCGAAGTTCGCCAGGGTGGCGTGCGCGGGGCCCCTGCTCGCCGCGGAACTCGACGCCCTGGGCCGTGCGCTCGCGAACCCGAAGCGCCCGCTGGTGGCGATCGTGGCGGGATCCAAGGTCTCCACCAAGGTCACGATCCTGAAGAGCCTCGCCGCCAAGGTCGACCAGTTGATCGTGGGCGGGGGCATTGCCAACACTTTCCTGCTGGCCGCCGGCCTGCCCATCGGCAAGTCGCTCTGCGAAGCAGACCTCGCCCCCGAGGCGAAGGAGATCCTCGTCATGATGGAGGCGCGCGGCGCCGGCGTGCCCATTCCCGCCGATGCCGTCTGCGCCAAGGCGTTCGCCGCGGATTCCCCGGCTTCCGTGCGGGCGGCGAAGGACGTGGCCGACGACGACCTCATCCTCGACATCGGCCCGCAGACCGCGAAGCGCTACGCGGAGATCCTCAAGGCGGCCGGCACCATCGTCTGGAACGGGCCCGTCGGCGTGTTCGAGTTCGACCAGTTCGGCGGCGGCACGAAGACCGTCGCCGAAGCCATCGCCGCCTCGCCCGCCTTTTCCATTGCCGGAGGCGGCGACACCCTCGCGGCGATCGCGAAGTACGGCGTCACGGAGAAGATCGGGTACATTTCCACGGGCGGCGGCGCGTTCCTCGAGTTCCTCGAGGGCAAGGTGCTGCCGGCGGTGGAGATGCTCGAGTCGCGGGCCGGCGGATAGCGCCGGCTTTCGCCGCGGGGTAGCGCCGAAACCAACAACGAAGGAGACCCCGGAAGATGCGAAGCACCAAGATCGTGGCCACGCTCGGGCCCGCCTCGAGCGATCCGGCCGTGCTCGAGCGCATGGTTCGCGCCGGCGTCGACGTGGTGCGGCTCAATTTCTCCCACGGCTCTTCGGCCGACCACGAGGCGCGGGCCGAGCTGGTGCGCGACACCGGCGCGCGGGTCGGGCGGACCGTGGCCATCATGGCCGACCTCCAGGGCCCGAAGATCCGCGTCGGCAAGTTCAAGGACGGCAAGATCGCCCTGCGCCCGGGCGACCCCTTCATCCTCGACTCGACCTGCCCCATGGGGGACGAGGGCCGCGTCGGGCTCGACTACAAGGAGCTGCCGCGCGACGTGAGGGCCGGCGACGTGCTGCTCCTGGACGACGGCAAGATCGTCCTGGACGTGCGCGAAGTGCGCGGCGCCGAGATCCACACCGTCACGCGGCACGGCGGCGCGCTGTCCAACAACAAGGGCATCAACCGCCAGGGCGGCGGCCTGACCGCGCCCGCGCTCACGCCCAAGGACATCGAGGACATCCGCACCGCGGCGCGCCTGAAGGTCGACTACCTCGCGGTGTCGTTCCCGAAGAGCGCCGCCGACATGTACATGGCCCAGGAGCTCCTGCGCGCCAGCGGCGGCCACGCGCTCCTCATCGCGAAGATCGAGCGCGCCGAGGCGATCCACGCACTCGACGAGATCCTGGATGCGTCCGACGGGATCATGGTCGCGCGCGGTGACCTCGCGGTGGAGGTGGGCGATGCCTCCGTGCCCGCGCTGCAGAAGCGCATGATCCGGCAGGCGCGGGAGCTGAACAAGATCACCATCACCGCGACCCAGATGATGGAGTCGATGATCTCCTCGCCCGTGCCCACGCGCGCGGAAGTCTCCGACGTCGCCAACGCCGTCCTCGACGGGACGGATGCGGTCATGCTTTCGGCGGAGAGCGCCTCGGGCCAGTACCCGGTGGAGGCGATCGAGTCCATGAGCCGCATCTGCATCGAGGCCGAGAAGTCGCAGACGGTGAGCCTCGACAAGGACTTCCTGGACCGCATCTTCCAGCGGGTCGACCAGTCCATCGCCATGGCCGCGCTCTTCACCGCCTTCCATTTGAAGGTGACGGCGATCGCCTCCCTCACGGAATCGGGGTCGACCGCGCTCTGGATGAGCCGCCTCAACTGCGGCGTGCCCATCTACGCCCTCACCTCGCAGACCGCGACGCGCTACCGCACGACACTCTTCCGCGGCGTCTTCCCCCTCGTCGTGCGCTACATCGGCCACGACCGGGAGGAACTCCTCGCGGAGGCCGAGTCGGTGCTGGTGAAGAGCGGGGCTGCGAAGGAAGGCGACCTGATCGTCCTCACCATCGGAGAACCCATCGGCAAGTCCGGGGGCACCAACACGATGAAGATCGTGCGCGTGGGAGACCACCGGCAGGGCTGACGCGGGACGGCCGGCGCCACGCGCGCCGGGTCACTGGTTCACGACGATGTCCTGGATGCGCCTGTACGCCTCGCACCAGTCGTTGCCGCGCTCGCGCCCGTAGGCGAGCGCCTTCTCCGCCTTCGCCAGGAGTTCCGCATGGCGCCTGCGATGGCTCTCGGCGTCGCCGGGCGGCGTGGCCCTCATGTAAGCGAGCATCTCCTCGCTCGCCTTCCGGCATTTCGGCTCGAGCTCCGCCTTGCACTTCGGGTCCGACAGGTCGCGGCAGGAATCGGCGTGCGCGGGGCCGGCGAGCGCGGCGATGGCAACGGCGGTGATGGCGGCGATGGTGCGCATGGTCAGTCTCCCTGCGGGATGGGTCGGTGGGTGAACCAGGCGAAGAAGACGGTGCCGTCGGGTCGCCGGTCGACGAACCAGCCTTCCCCGGAGCGCGCCTGGCCGCCCCACCACTGCCCGTTCACCCAGCTGAGGTCCGCGTGCTCGAGCCCGCGCTCGCGGCAGCGCGCCGCACTCTCGTCGTCGAAGAAGCGCACCACGTCGTAGCGTCCCGCGCCGAACCCGGCCGAGTCCGCGCCGGTGGAATCCCACGAGAAGATCCCCGTCGAGCATCCCGTGAACTCGATCGAGATCCTTCCCCAGCGCCTGATCGCGAGTCGATCGAAAGCGATGCCCGGCCCGAAGGAGGCGCCCGTCGCGGTATAGGCATTGCCGAGCACCAGCGAGCGGCCCTGCATCACGGCGTCCCCCACCACCCAGAATTGCGTCCCCGCGTGCGCCGGCACCGCGCCCGGCGTAAGGTCCGCGGCCGGCCGATGGGTGAACCACGCGAAGAAAGTCGTGCCATCTGCGCGGCGGTGCAGGAAGAGGCCTTCGCCCGCGCGTGCCTGCCCGCCCCACCACTGCCCGTTCACCCAGCTCTTGTCCGCGGCGTCGATGCCCTGCTCCTGGCAGCGCTGCGTGGCCTCGTTCGTGAAGAAGCGCTCGATGTCGTAGGCGCCCGTGCCGTAGTTCGCGCTGTCCCCGCCGGTCGCGTTCCACGAGAAGCGCGCCTTCGTGCAGGAGAGGAGCTCGATCCTCGCCGAACCCCAGCGGCGAATGGAGAGGTCCTTGAAGTCCAGCCCGGGGCCGAACTCGCTCCCGGATGCCGTGTACACGGTGCCGAGGTCCAGGACCCGGCCCTGGAATACCGCATCGCCCACCACCCAGAACTGCGTGCCGACTTGCGCCGCGTCCACGGTGTCGGCCTTCTCGATCACGGCGACGAACACCGGCCCCGAGATGCCGCCGGCGCCCGGTTCCACCACGGTCGCGAGCGTCTGGCCCGTGACGGGATCGATTTTCACCACGCGATTGCCGTCTACCACCAGCAGGTTGCCATCGGGCGCGTAGTCGATTCCCGTCGGGCGCGCGAGCCCGCCGCGCAGGGCGGTGACCGCGCCACTCGCGAGATTCCAGCGCAGGAGCTGGCCCGAGCCCTCCGCGGTGATGAACAGGTGCTCCCCGTCCCGCGCCGGAAGCAGCCCGCGCGTGTTGCGGATGCCCGCCGTGCGCGGGGCCACGGCAACAGACGCGAGGCCCGTTCCCGGGTTCCACTTCACCACGCTGCTGGAATCGTAGCCGGGCACGTACAGGTTGCCGTCGGGGCCGAAGACAAGGCCGTTGTCCGGCCCGCCCAGTCCGGCCGCACGGAACGCGACGACCGTGCCTTCGAGCGTTCCGTCGCGACGGTAGCGGCGCACGTCGTGACTGCCGTAGCCGCCCACGTAGGCGCGACCCTCGCGATCGAACGCGAGCCCCGTGGGTCCCGTGGGCCCCGTGCGCGCGAACTCTCCCGCGTACTCGAGGGTGTCGTTGCGGTACTTGTGGATGGTGGAGGATTCCTCGCTGATCACGTAGAGGAAGCCGTCCGGGCCGCGGCGGATGGCCTGCGCACCCAGGATGCGCTCGCGGCCGTCGAGATCGCGCAGGTAGGCGCCGGTGCACGCATCGAACACATGAACCGTGGAAAAGTAGCCGCTCACGAAGAGCCGCGAGGCGCAAGGCGCCTGGGCGAGGGCCGTGGTCGAAACGAGGGCCAGGGCGGCCATCAGGGAAAGCAGGTGTCGGGTCATCGTGGGCTCCGGAGGTCGAAGGGAATGCGTGGCACTGTGGCCGCCCCGGCGCCCGCCCACCCGGCAAAAAACCTCCGATTTTCTTCCGATCCGCCTCCCGGTCCCGGCCGCTTCCCGCCGAGGCCCTAGAATCCGGCCATGTCCGCACCTCCGCGACCCCGCTGGCGAACCGCCGGGCCAATGCGCATCGGCGAGTTCCAGGCCTTGCCCGCCTCCAACGAGCTTCGCGGTCCCGCGGGCGTGGTACGCCTGCGACCGCTCCTCATGGACGTGCTCCTGCGCCTGGCCGCCGACGCCGGGGAGGTGGTCGCCCGGGAGACGCTGATCGAGGACGTCTGGCCGCGCCGCATGGTGAACGACGAGGTCCTCTCGCGCGCCATCGCGGAGCTTCGCACCGCGCTGGGCGACGATCCCCGGCAGCCCCGTTACGTCGAAACGATCCCCAAGTCCGGCTACCGGCTCGTGGCGACGGTTCACGGCGCGACGGGAGCGCCGGAAATTCGGGCGCCGGCCCGTGGAAGGCTGCCCTGGCTCGCGGCGGCCGGCGTAGCACTCGCACTGCTCAGCGCGGCGGGCGTGGCGGTGGTTTCGCGCACGGACCCCGGCGAGGCGATCGCCGACCGCCTCGCGAACGCGCAACCCTTCACCGCCGACCTGCAGTTCGAACTGAACCCGCGCTTCTCGCCCGAAGGCGGCCGCGTGGCCTTCGTGCTCGGGGAAGGGGCGAAGTCGCGCGTCATCGTCCAGCCTGCCGATGGCGGCACCCGGCGCACCGTGGGCGACGAGGAGGCGTTGCAGCTCTCGCCCGTCTTCTTCCCGGACGGGCGCCGCATCGCCTACTGGCGCCAGCGCGACGGCGACTGCGCCATCGTCGAGCACGACCTCGATTCCGGCGCGGAGAGACCCCTGCTCGATTGCACCCTTCGCCCACGCTCGCGCTTCGACCTGTCGCCCGACGGAAAGCGCCTGGTCGTCACCGCCGCGGCGAATCCCGCCGGCCTCGTGCTCGTCGATGTCGCCACCGGGACCACCACGCCGCTCACCCGCACGGCCTCGGGCGATGGCGACGACCTTTCGCCGCGCTTCAGCCCGGACGGGCGGCAAGTGGCGTTCTTCCGCGGCAACGAATCGCACCGCAGCCTCTGGGTGGCGCGCACGGACGAACCCGCCAGCGCCCGGCGGGCCACCGGCCTCGAGGGCCTCACCTACGGCGCAGCCTGGCTCGGTCCCGAGGGTCCGCTGGTGGTGGCCGCAGACTGGCTGGGCTTTCGCGCGCTCACCCTGCTCGACCTGCGTTCCGGGGAGGTGCGTCTCCTCGGCGCCCGGGGCGCGCGCTTCCCCGACGTGAGCCCCGCCGGCGACGTGGTCTACGAGGACGCCGCGTTCCAGGCGAACCTCTGGCTGGTGGATGCGGAAGCCGCCGGCCAGGCGCCGCGAAAGCTCTGGCCGTCGACGCGCTACACGAACATGCCGGCCTATTCGCCCGACGGGCGCCAAGCGGCCTTCGTGTCCAACCGCGAGGGATTCGAAGGGATCTACATCGCGCCCCTCGATGGCGAGCCGGTGCGGCTGCCGCTGCCGCGGGAGTTCCGCTACATCCGACCCCACTGGGCTCACGACGGCCGCGAGCTGTATGCGGTGCGAATTCCCGCGGCGGCTGCGAGGCCCTCCCCGCAGCACGCCGTTCGGATCACCGTGGCGGACGGTCGCGTCGAGGTGCTCGGGCAATTGGGTGCGTCGGTCAGCTCCGTCGTGCCCAGCGCCGACGGCCGTTGGCTCTACGCGGGAGAACTCGCGGGCGAAGCGGCAAGGCTCGTGCGCGCACCCGTCGCGAACCCTGCCGCCCTGGAACGCCTGGCGTTGCCTCCCGTCGCGGAGTTCCAGTTGAACGCCACGCACCTCGTCTTCACCCGCCCCGGAATCGCGGGCGCCACGCGCTGCCGTCTCGAGGACCTCGCCTGCAAGCCGCTCGCCATCGCGCTCGACGACACGAACCGATACGACTGGGTGCTCGGCGCCGACGCGATCTACTTTCCGGAGGGCGAGCGCGGACGGCGGCAACTGGCCCGGTTCGACCTGGAGCAGGGGCGCATCGCCTGGCGCCGCGACTTCCGCCCACCGCCGCGGGCCTGGCCATCGCACCGAGCCCGGACGGAAAGCACCTGCTGATATCCCGGGAAGACCGGCCGGCCATAGACCTGATGATCGCCCGCGCAGCCCGCTGACCCACCCCGGGCAGGGCCCTTCGAAGGGGTACTCCCTCCGCGCATCCGGGTGATCCCTTCCGGGCAATCGCGCCGGGTATCCCGCACTGCTAAAATTCATGTCTCCCCCGTCCCATCCCATCCCCGTCCGCCGCCCGGCGGGCGCCAGCCTCCCGGAGGAACCATGGCACTCGTATCGATGCGTCAGCTTCTGGACCACGCGGCCGAGCACGGCTACGGCTTGCCCGCCTTCAACGTGAACAATCTCGAGCAGGTGCAGGCGATCATGGAAGCCGCGGCCGAGACCGACAGCCCGGTGATCATGCAGGCCTCGGCCGGGGCCCGGAAGTACGCGGGCGAGACCTTCCTCAAGTACCTGATCGAGGCCGCGGTCGCGACCTATCCGAAGACGCCGGTCGCGATGCACCAGGACCACGGCCAGTCGCCCGCCGTGTGCGAGGGCGCGATCAAGCTGGGGTTCTCGAGCGTCATGATGGACGGCTCGCTCCAGGCCGACGGCAAGACCATCGCCAGCTACGAGTACAACGTCGACGTCACCAAGCAGGTGGTCGACATGGCGCACCGCCTGGGCGTCTCCGTCGAGGGCGAGCTGGGCTGCCTGGGTTCGCTCGAGACTATGGAGGGCGACAAGGAGGACGGCCACGGCGCCGAGGGCAAGATGACCCGCGAGATGCTGCTGACCGACCCCGAGCAGGCCGCCGACTTCGTGAAGAAGACCGGCGTCGACGCGCTCGCCATCGCCATCGGCACGTCCCACGGCGCCTACAAGTTCACCCGCAAGCCCACCGGCGACATCCTCGCCATCGACCGCATCAAGGCGATCCACGCGCGCATCCCCAACACGCACCTGGTGATGCACGGCTCCTCGTCGGTGCCGCAGGAACTGCTCGAGATCATCCGCGAGAACGGCGGCGAGATGAAGGAGACCTACGGCGTGCCCGTCGAGGAGATCCAGGAGGGCATCAAGCACGGCGTGCGCAAGGTGAACATCGACACCGACATCCGCCTCGCGATGACGGCGGCCGTGCGCAAGTTCCTCAACGCGAACAAGAGCGCCTTCGACCCGCGCGATTTCCTGAAGCCCGCCCGCGCGGCGGCGAAGGAGATCTGCAAGGAGCGCTACCAGCAGTTCGGTTGCGCCGGGCAGGGCTCGAAGCTGGCACCCGTCACCCTCGAGAAGATGGCGGCGCGCTACGCGAAGGGGGAACTCAAGGCCGTCGTCGTCTGACCGCCATGGACCTCTACGAGTCGAGCCTCGAGTCGCTGCCCCTCGTGGCGCGCGGCAAGGTGCGAGACATCTACGCGGTGGGTGAGGACAAGCTTCTGCTGGTGGCGAGCGACCTGCTCTCCGCCTACGACGTGGTGATGCCCACGCCTATCCCGGAGAAGGGCCGCGTCCTCACGGAGGTGGCCAACTTCTGGTTCGCGAAGCTCGCCGCCATCGTGCCGAACCACCTCACGGGCATCGACCCCGAAAGCGTGGTCTCCCCGGGAGAACGCGAGCAGGTGCGCGGGCGCTCCATCGTCGTCAAGAAGCTCGCACCGCTTCCGGTGGAGGCGGTCGTGCGCGGCTACCTCGAAGGTTCCGGCTGGAAGGAGTACCGGGAATCGCAGAGCGTGTGCGGCATCGCGCTGCCGCCGGGGCTCGAGCGCGCCTCGAAGCTCCCGCAGCCCATCTTCACGCCGGCCACCAAGGCCGAGGCGGGAATGCACGACGAGAACATTCCCTTCGAGCGCATGGTGGAGATCGTGGGCGAGGCGAGGGCGAAGGAGGTTCGCGACGTCGCGGTCCGGCTCTACACGGCGGCGGCTGAGTTCGCGCTCACCAAGGGCATCATCATCGCCGACACCAAGTTCGAGTTCGGCGTGGACGCGGCCGGAAAGCTTCATCTCATCGACGAGGCGCTCACGCCGGATTCCTCGCGCTTCTGGCCGCTCGCAAGCTACAAGGTGGGCGAGAGCCCCGAGAGCTTCGACAAGCAGTACATCCGCAACTGGCTCGACTCGATCGGCTTTGCGCGGAAACCCCCGGCGCCGCCCGTGCCGGCGGAGGTGGCGATGAAGACCTCGCAGAAGTACCAGGAAGCCCTCAAGCGCCTGGCGGCATGAAACGCGCGGTGCTCCTCGACATGGGGGGCGTGCTCGTGGAGCTGGGCGGCGAGCAGCACTTCCTCGAGATGATCGGTGGCGACATCGAAGCCGAGGAGATGTGGCGCCGCTGGCTGGCCTCGCCGGCCGTGCGCGCCCACGAGACGGGGCGGCTCGACAGCGGGGCATTCGCGCGGGAAGCGGTGCGCGAGTTCGGCCTGCGGGTCACGCCGGAGGAGTTCCTCGACCACTTCTCGAGCTGGCTCGTGGGGCCCTACGAGGGCGCCCACGATCTCCTGGACGAACTCGCCGCGCGACACCGGACCGCGATCCTCACCAACATCAGCGCGGTGCACTGGCCCGTCGTCGAATCCTACGGCCTCTTCGAGAAGGTACGGCACGTGGTCGCCTCATACCGCGTCGGCGCCATCAAGCCCGACCGCGACTTCTTCGAGATCGCGCTCGCCGAAACGGGAGCGGAGGCGGCCGATGCCGTCTTCCTGGACGACAACATCGTCAACGTCGAGGGCGCACGGGCCTGCGGGATCGAGGCGCATCTCGTGCGCGGGCTCGCGGAAACGCGAAGCAGGCTGGCCGAGCTGGGACTGCTGCCGGCCTGATCGGCTAGCGCAGGACCTCGGAGAGCCAGGCGTCGAGGGTGCGCGAGAGCTCTTCTTCCTTGCCCGCGTAGAAGTGGTCCGCCCCGGCGATCATCGCCTGCCGTGACCCTTCCGGAGCGGTGGCGAGCGTGACGCGGCGGCGCCACGCGGCACTCACCGACGGCTCGAGGTCGTTTTCCCCGTAGACGTCGAGGATCGGCCGGGGGCTGAACCAGGTCGCGAGGCTGTAGCCGCCGGTGAGGCCAAGGCAGGCCCACGCGACGAAGGGCGAATCGGCTGTCGTGTCGAAGTACTCGTTGGCCATCCACGATCCCAGGCTGTGCGAGACGAGGGCAGGCCTTTTTCCGCTCTGGCCCGCGAGCCACGCACCCGCCCTCGCGATGCGGTCGATCGCCTCGGGGAAGAGCTTCGGGTAGTACGCCTCCGAGCGCGCGTCCGAAGCCTGCACCGGCATCTGGATCGAAAGCGTGGTCCAGCCGAGGTCCGTGAGCCGCGTGCGCAGGGCCCCGATCACGCCGTGGTCGGGATGCACGCCGATGCCGTGCACGATGACCACGGCGCCCCTCGGCTTCGCGGCCGGCGCGTGGATCGCGAGGAACTTGCGGCCCGAGGTGGTCTCGAGCCATACCGCGTCGCCGACCACCAGCGTGGGGACGACCTCGTCGGCCCAGCGCCTTTCGCGGGCGTAATCCTGGGCGGCGGCGGGGAGCACGACGATTGCGAGCAGCAATGCAAGGCGGGAAATCATGGGTGAAAGAATACCTGCTCCCCCGCCTGGATGCGTGCCAGATGTTTCATCAGCTGCCCCGGAGCACGCGCGGCGGGCGTCCCTCTGGCCCGTCCCGTCGTGCCGGATGCGTGATCTCGTGAACTTCCTTGAGTTTCGCGATCGAGACCCGCGTGTAGACCTGCGTGGTGCCAAGGTCTGCGTGACCAAGCATCACCTGGATGAAGCGGATATCGGCGCCATTCTCCAGCATGTGCGTCGCACACGCGTGGCGGAATACGTGGCAGGCCCCGGGGGCCGCGAAGCGGGCATTCACGAGGTAGCGCTTCACCAGGTCTCCCAGGCGGTTCTTGCCGAAGGGCTCTCCATAGTCCGTGAGAAAGAGCGCCCCGCCGGGAACCGGGCCGACCAGCCGCGGGCGAACGTCCACGAGATAGGCCGAAACCCAACGCGCCGCGCGGCCGCCCAGCGGCACCACACGGTCGCGCCCGCCCTTGCCGCCCCGCACCCTGGCGAGCCCGCCCAGCAGGTCGAGGTCGAACTCCTGGAGCCTGACGAGCTCCATGCGCCGAATCGCCGTCGAGTACAGCACCTCGAGAATGGCCCGGTCCCGGACTCCCGAAGGCGTGGCGACGTCGGGCTGGGCGAGGATGCGCTGCACGTCCGGCACCGAAGGCACCCAACGTGGCAAACGGCGCGGCAACCGGGGGAGTTCAAGATCTCGCGACGGGTCGTCCGGCAACAGGTTTTCGCGGACGAGCCATTTGCAGTAGGCACGCACCGGGTGCAGGCGCGTGGCCCGCGTGGAAAGCGCCAACGGTTCCCCGCTCTTTTTCCGGTAGAAAGTCAGATGCAACTGGTACGCCTCGAGCGCTCGCCTTGTAAGGGACGATGGCTCGGTGATCGACTTCGAGTCACACCAGCGAATGAACCCGTCGAGCGCGGCGCGGCGGATGTTCGCCGTCTGGTCCGCTAGCCCGATGGCAACCGTCCAATCGACGAAACGGTCCTTAAGTGCGTGCAGCGGATTTTCCTCGGAGGGATCCGGCAGCGATATACGCCGTGGCACAATGCGTTTCGGTCTGAGCATGACCTTTTGACGCACTTCCTACCGGCTTTGGATTCGACGGGGCGGGGTATCGAATGACGGGGGGGAACGCTGAACATTACAACTACTTCCGCGATTACGACCCGGCGATCGGGAGGTATGTTCAGAGCGATCCAATTGGGTTGAGGGGCGGATTGAACACTTACGGCTACGTTTCAGGCAATCCGGAAACGCGGGTCGATCCCAAGGGCCTTGCGTTAAGCGCGTGGTGTTTCGTCGATTCAAAGATGTGGGATTGTTACGATCCGGAAAAACCGCCGGTCCCGCAGCCTGATTGGCTCCCAAGCCAATACCAGGAAAAATTCCAGAATGCATGCGGAGTGCTTCTCGAAGCGAGCCTTGTGTGCGCAATTACTTGGGGGTCGGGGTTCCAGGCAGGGCCTGTATGCCAAGTGGGAGTCTTGGCAATCTGCCGGAACAAGTGCTATCCGCCCTGTGACCCCGGAGTTGGAATAGGAGACGTCACCGCGCCATGAAGATCACTAAGCCAATCTGTCCGGCCTGTGAGAAGACTATCTTCTTCTTGGAGATTGAGAAGGACTTTTCCTGTCCACACTGCGGCCGACGGCTCAAGTCTTCGGGACAGGAGAACATCTTGATTTTTGAGGTCGTAGCGTTTTTTGTCCTCGGTGCCCCATTGGCCATCTTTTTCAGCTTGGAGCTTTATCTCGGTGTTGTGGCGGTCCTGGTAGTTTGGGTTGGCATGGAGTTTGTCGTAAGGAACTCGATGCTTCGCCTAAGCATGGACAGCGATGATGCTTCCAACCCGGCGAATTTGAGCTAGTCGACGTTCGGGAGATCTAGCAAGACACTACAACTACTTCCGCGATTACGACCCAGCCACTGCCAGGTATGTCCAGAGTGACCCAATCGATTTGGTCGGGGGGTTGAACACGTATGGTTACGTTCTGAGCAATCCGCTGGTTCTTATTGATCCGACGGGACTGATTGTCGATTTCGGTCGGCAAATGGATTTCGGGGTTGGCTTCGCCGTGCCGATTATTGGGCGTGCTTTGGGCTTCGGCGCTGGGGCCGGCGTCACATTCAGGCAGTGCTGCAAGGATGGAGATGTCTATAACGAGGCATTCGCCTCCGCCCGCTTCGGTGTCTCTGTTGGTGCCTCAGGTCAGATGAGTAGTAGCGGCAGGGGTACGTTCGGGGTGGGAAGGATCGGAAAAATGCCAACCTGTCTTGCCGGAGACGAGACCAACTTCCTCAATGGTCTAGATTTTCAATTCGGCCCTGTCAGCCTTCGCATAAGAAAAGGTACGTTGGAGGGCGGTATTGGCCCAGGCGGAGGAGCCTCAGGAACATTCAATCTCGGCGAGAAGAAATGGAGCCTTGGTAAGCAGAATACCGGCAAGAAATGCGACTGCCCGACATGATTACGACTTACCTCTTCTTCGGTTCAATTGTCGCCGCGATCACATTGATAGGGTTCTCGGCTTGGTTGGCATCCCGTACCGCCTACATCGGAATACTGGCATTGCTCGCGATCGCGTTTATCCTGGCTGAGCTGCGCGATGAAGCGCGGCCTGCGAGCGCTGTAGGCATTGGGCTAAGCCTGGTCATCTTCGGAGCGTTTGCTTACTTTGTGAGCGTTCAATACCTAATGCGCCGCAAGGTAACCGACGTCCCGACGCGACACGAGTTTCGCGAGGCGATGGTCAGTTCAAATCAGTTCACAGGGCTTGTGAAGGCGATCTACCACCTGCCCGTCGCACTGCTCTTAGTCGGGATTTTTGTTGCCATCCTAGGCGCTCTGCAATCAAAGTAAGCCTTCAACCTGCGGTTTCCGGGGCAGTACTACGACCAGGAGACAGGCTTGCACTACAACTACTTCCGCGATTACGACCCGGCGGTCGGGAGGTATGTGCAGAGTGATCCGATCCTTGGGTATGGAGCGTCGCCAGAATTCGGCCCCGGGTTCCTCCGCTACCTTGTCAATACCTTTCCGCAGGTTCTCGCGACCTACTCCTACGCGGTCAGCAACCCTCTGAGATTCGATGATCCGACGGGCCTCAATCCTTGGGATTGGATCAAGTGCATGTATTTCACGCGCCGGATCGGTGAGGGCATGAAAGAGTGCGAAAAGGAGTGTCCGAAAACCGCCCCAATCGAGGACTGGATGAAGTTCGTCCAGAAATATGGAAAGGGCCCCGGTCTTAGAAGCGATCCCGATATTGACTGTGCTTGTACAAAGGCTGGTGACGATGTCTGTTCGAAGTGGCTTTCCTCATGTTCCAGCGCGCCATACGGCGGCTGGCGCGGGCCTCGACCATCTGGTGGGAGGTAGCGGAATGTCTGACATTCGGAAGTGGAAGATTGCCGCCATCTTTGGCGCGGGCCTGATAGTCGGCGCAATAGGGGGCATTTGGGCCGCGGAAGGCATGATGTCGTCGATGTCGCAGCAGGCGGTAGAAGCGAACCTGCTCGGAGCACGCAAAGCGGCTACCGCGGGCAAGCCAATGGAGCAGCTAAGGTTCAGCGCGGCCGCACTCGCGCGTGACTCGAACAATCCATCCGCCCTCCTGCTCTTGGGGGACTTGTTGTCGATGCCGTCCTCGAGAGATGTGGCGCGCGAGGCCTATCTGGACGCCCTAAAGGAACTTGAATCCCAAGTCCGCATGTCGAGTTCGCCGCAGGAGCGTTCACGATTGGAGGTTGATGCAGGCCGCGTTAGAGAGCGGATTTCGAGGCTTGGTGACAAGTAGGTTGACTCTACAACAACTTGCGACACTGTAGCTTATAAGCTACACTACGCTTGTGCTCGAACTCCTCCGATATCAAGCGGAAGACGGCCGCGTGCCGTTCACGGAGTGGCTTCAATCCATTGCCGACAAGCGAGCCCAAGCGCAGCTTCGAGTTCGACTGCGGCGACTGGAAGCTGGCCTATTCGGTGATTGCACCCCGGTAGGCGAAGGAGTGCACGAACTGCGGGAACACCAGGGCGCCGGATTCAGGGTCTACTTTGGCCGACACGGCAATACGGTGGTTGTTCTGCTCTGTGGCGGGACCAAGCGAAGCCAGGAAGGCGACATCCGATTGGCCAAGGAGTATTGGGCCGAGTGGAAGCGGAGAAGGAAATGACCAAAAGGACTGTTGGCGCGATCTCTCATCACAAGCTCGAGGTGGCGGAGTTGAGGGGCGATCCAGAGTTGGCCGTCGAATATCTGAAGGCCGCGATGGAGTCCTTGGATGACCCGGACGATCGAGCAGCAGGACTGCTCGCGCTTCGAACGGTTGCCGAGGCCTATGGTGGTCTCAGTGCCATTGCCGCCGAGGCGGGAATCAGCCGGGAAGCGCTCTATCGCTCCCTATCGCCCACCGGGAATCCGACACTGAAGACGTTGCTTGCCGTGCTGAGGGCGGTTGGGATGAGACTATCTGTTGAGCCCGGGGAGCGCGCTGCCGCGTGAGCTTCGTCTTCGCGGGTCTTCCTGCGACTGCCTTGCTGATATCAAGGGCATCACACTACAACTACTTCCGGGACTTCGATCCCTCAATAGGCAGGTATGTTCAGTCCGACCCCATCGGCCTAGCTGCAGGACTGAATACCTATAGTTACGTCGGGGGGAGTCCGCTTTCGCTGGTCGACCCTGAGGGACTACAAATAGTTTTGCCGCCAGGGTCCATGGGTGCAGGCGGCTTTGGAGCCTCAGGGGGCATTGGGGGCAGTTCAGGCTCACAAGGGAGCGGACGAGCTTGGGATGGAAGCGACTCGTGGGGAGGGTCCGGAAGCGCAAGTTGCCCGCCGCCCGACGATGAAAATTGCGAGAAGGCCAAGCGGAAGGCCAAGAGCATCTACAATCGCCTTGAGAACAAGCGAATACCTCAGTACCTGTCAGGTGGTACAAGAGGTTCCGACCAAGGGCACTACGATGCGATCGGCAATGACCAGCGCGGTCTTGGAGATGCTACTCGGAAAGTACGGCGCTACTGCAAGGAGCTTCCCTTGGAGCTCCACGACTGGGAAGCGACGGCCAATAGGCTCATCCCGCGAATGCACTGAGGTTCACGCATGTCATCCCAATCACCGATCGAGATACCCGACGCGCTTACGCTGTCGGATGAATTCAAGCGCCTCAATAGCAAGCAGGTTTCAAACTTTGTCGCCCGCCTCGGATATGTCGACGAGGTTGTTGAGACGCTGCACTCGTTTCTTCGAGGAGGAGCCGCAGACGAATCTTTGCGGGAATTTTTGGATAACTTGGAGCTTGATGTCTTCTTCGCATTGGTCTTTTCCTCAAACCCCGAGGAACATCAATCAAATTATCTTGTTCATTCATCGTGGAGCTTTGAGTGTACGCCGCAGCAGCTCGCGGAAATCGTCGGAGAGGACTTAATGACAGGTGGGGCAGGCGCCAGCAAAACCGCTTTCGCGACCGAATCGGAGCTCATCGACTGGATACGCGATGTCGCTAAGCGGCTCGAGTTAGCGCTGAAGCACTTTGTCGGATCACGTGTCTATTGCTCGGCAATCGCACATTTGATGGTGCTGGATGCAGTGTTGACAGAACTGCTATCGGGTCTGATACGAGCACGTTTTAACCCTAACCTTGACCTCCCCAGCCAGTAGTTGCCTTCAACCTGCGGTTCCCGGGGCAGTACTTTGACGCGGAGACCGGCTTGCACTACAACTACTTCCGCGATTACGACCCTGCGATCGGGAGGTATGTGCAGAGCGATCCGATAGGGTTGAGTGGTGGGGTCAACACCTATGGGTATGTAGGTGCTAGGCCGCTTACAGCGACAGATCCGTTGGGGCTCATGGGATCTGGAGGTGGTGGATCCGGAAGGTCGGGCCAACCCTGCACCGACAAGCCCGAGCGAACCTGCTATTACCGTTGCTTTACTCCGCTTGGCGCTTTTCAAGTTACCTTCTGCGAACGTAGGGAGTGCGAAGGAAGCGCCTGTAAGGTAACTCGCCGCGACTTGTTTGTAAGCTTCGACAAGACCTACTACTTCATCGGATACATTCTCTGCGAGATGTTTGAAATGCGTGCGTTGCGTGAGCGGATAAGGAGGGACCTGCCTCCGTCGCCACCGGGACTCGTCTAGGGCCATGGGCAAGAAATCAACAGCAATGATGCTGGCCCTGATATTGGGCTCGCTAGCCATCGCGATACTCGTATTCGCGTTGTTTTGAGAGTCGCGTGGATCAAGTATTCATCATCGCGTCGTTGACGGTGGGACTACAACTACTTCGAGGATTGCCACACTCCACTCGGTAGATTCATCGCCTCGTTCCCCGTCAATCCTGCTGGGGGGCTGAATGCCCTTGCGTACGTTGGGGCCAACCGGCTTGTCCGCGCAAATCGCTCTGACGAGGACAAAGGCAGCACGGCGGCTAGGCCGGACTGAAAGCAAATCGGCGGCAGGATTCGGTCGTGAATCCCGGCGACCAGGCACCAAGGCTTGCCGCAGTCCCCAGTTCGGTGATCAATCGTCCGGTCGTCTCCTTGTCGCGCGCCCGGCAGGCGAAGGTCGCGAAGAGGTTCTTGTTCCACTCGTCCGGATAGCGAGCGAGCATATCTTCGAATCCCTTCTTCATCCGAGGCCACGACGCAAGCGTGCCCGTGAAGAGGTCGCCGCGGAACTTGCGCGCCACGTCCACGTAGAGCCAGGCATAGAAAGCCTCGCCGTCCTTTTCTCTTGTGCGCTCTACTGCTTTTGCGATGAATGCGTCCACGGCATCGTAGCTACCGCCCCATTGCGGCAGCAGGTAGTTCATGCGCGTGAGGTATAGCGTGTGGTAATACGGAAAGCGGTTCACCCCTTCTTCAAAAAGGGAATCGAACTGCGCCGCGGGAAGTCCGCTGCTGCCCGCCACGATGAGCGCCACCCAATACCAGATGGGCGACTCCTGCCCGAGGGCTCGGAGTCCTGAGCGTTTTTGCAGCCAGTGCCAAGCGCTCGCGAAACAGATTCATGCTTTCCCCGGGCACGTTCGAGGCGGAAGCTCCGCCCCGCGCCTCCCAGGCTTGCCGCTGCCACTTAATTGCCGCGAGAAGGTCGCGAAGTCGCGACTGCGGGACGGCCCGCTGCCACCTATCGAAGAACGGCTTGTACACATCCGCGTCGCCGCGAAACTGGTCGTCCCAGCCACTTTGGATGGCCTCGACCATGAATAGCCCGTGCGTTGCGCGCACGCCGGTCTGCAGGAACTCGTCGTGCATTCGCTCCATTTTGGCAAAATCATCGTCGTACAAGGCCGTGACTGCGATGGAGCTCGCCTGGCCGAAGTCCTTTCTGGTATAGGCCGCCTCTGCGCCCGCCGGCGGAGCGATGATCGAATCTCCCGGAATACGAACATTCGGCGCCCGATTGTTCCACCACTGCGCATGCGCAGTAAGGGAGGTCATTAAGATCGTGAACGCCGCAGTCCAGACCGCAGTTCGAAGACTGGAGTTCATTGACGGTTCCTGTTTGAAACGACACTCCGCGTGTCGAGATGTATGTCGTGCAGTCGCAATCGCGGAAATGGTTGTAGTGTTCTTGCCCGCCGTACCATCAAAGCTCCAGTGCTGGAATGTGAGAATTCAGCTCAATCGAGGTTTACTTGCCGGACCGCTCCATTTGGCGCTAGGTCGACCGAAATCACGCCACTGGGTTTCGGAGGATCATCACGTATTACCACTCGGTAGCCGCATCCATCACGCTCAACCTTGACATAGAGATTGTCATAGGAGGCCAACCCAATGGCGCGTTCCTTCAAGGCCTCAAATGCTTTGAGGACAATCTCGGTCTTCGTAAGCGGGAGATCAGTGCAAATCGCCTTTCCGGCCGCAGGCAGAAATGTAAGAAGCGAAATCACTAGGACTACTAGGAAAGCAGATCGCCTAAGGACATCCATGGTTGTTTCTCCGGCCGATTACCAATGTGGACAGCCTATCCTGCAACGTAAACTGGCACTCAACGTCGTTTCCGCAACTGTCGAGCCCCTTCACTAGACAGTTCATTTCCACGTCGTACGCTCTGCATTCGCTGCCTGGATAGTTGCCAGTGCTGAACTCTGCGCGATAATTGCCCTTCTTGGTGCAATCGACGTCAGGGGCGTGAGCGATTTCATGCTTCATCTTGCAGCCACAGCGAATTTGACCGCCCTTCGTGACCTTATCGTTACAGTAGGTGCAGGCTACCTTTCTTCCGCCGCAACACATGACGGTGCCGCCGAATTCGGTGCCGCCACCGGGAACACCTTTGCAGCAATCCTCGTTTTGTCCACACTCGGTATCCGCAAGCCCGAGACGATCTAGCCGTGTCAATGAATTGCCGCGAACATACCCATAAGTATTGAGCCCAGCTCGCAGCCCGATGGGGTCGGACTCAATATAGCGACCTATCACCGGGTCGTAATCGCGGAAGTAGTTGTAATGTCCAAGAGTGACTATGCGGCTTGCCGAATCAGCGACTCTGCGGGGATGCCTAGCCCGCGATGCAGCTTCCAGGCCATGGTCATAGTGAGCGGTCGCCTGTGGCTGAGAATCTCGTAGACGCGATTGGGCTGGCCGATGAAGGGCACCAGATCCTTCACGGATAGGCCGCGGTGCTCCATGACGAACTTGATGGCAGCCACCGGGTCGGGCAAGTCCAGCGGGAAGTGTCGTGCCTCGTACGCCTCGATCAGGGTGACGAGAACATCGAGCCGATCCCCCTCGGGCGTATCCCGCTTCGCCCCCATCAGTCGCTCGATCGCCTTGAGCGCCATCTCGTAGTCCCGCTTCGTCTTTATCGGCTTGACGTCCATGAATGTCCTCAAACAGTCTGTGCATTGATCTTGTCGTACTGGGCATGCGTTCCGATGAATCGTACATATACGACCCTATACGGGTAGTTGATCCAGACGACGATTCGGTACTTGTTTCCTGCCACGTTGAAGACCGCGCGGCCGTCCTTGAGGACGCTGGCAGTGTGAATCTCGCGCTTGAGCTGTGCCGGAGACTCCCAGTCCGCCCGCAAGACCTGCCGGTACCAGGCCAGGGCGGGCTCGCGCCCGTCGGCGTATTCCGGTCTGCTTTCAATGAACTTCCTTAACGTCCGCAGGGCAATCACGCGCATGACGCATTATAGTCCCATATTGGGACGCCCGGCCAAGATGACCGGCCGCCGGACACACTGCGATCTTCTCGGCAGGCCCGGGGAAGTGGCCCTTGCGCTTGTGGTTTCGGGAAGGAAGGCGGCTAAAGGCTAGGGCGCAAGGACCACGTTCACATAACGCCACGATTCTGCAACACGGCTCCCAACGCTTCGCTATCCCGCGTCGCAGAACCGAGCGTTATGTCGGGCGCCCGGGCCTGCCTCGGCAACGCTCCGCGCGATCGCGCTTCGCTGCTAACCCGCACGCTCGCCGTGGCCCGGCTCGCGTGCATATCACGCGCGGTCGTGCTTGCGCTACGCCGCTTCCCCTTACATCCCGCGCTCACCGTCCTCGCGCGTACTTCTGCCCCGCCCACCCGCCCCGCTCAATCGCTTTGCCGCGCGCATCCGCGCGCGGCCAGTCGTCAACGACCTTTCAAGTGCATGAATCCCATGATGATCATCGCCAGAAACACTAGCCCGATGAGAATGGCGCCCGCTGCGATCAGACCTTGGCGGCGATCCGCTTTCCCGGAGAGCAGATCATCCACCGCCTGAAACAGCGTTTGGAACAAGTCAATCATGGGGTTCCTGTCAAATGCCGGCGCGATGCGAGAAGCCGGGGACCTTGTCGAGTCCGCGTTGCCACTGCCAGCCGTAGGCCACGCAAACGCAGCCAGAATTCCCGGGCGACCAATTCGGACCGGAGAGGAAGGGCCCCGATGTTGGCCCACCTGATCCCCCAGTCGGATTCGACGGCGTGCAACTCAGCGGTTCCTTTGTCGGGCAGCTGTACTCAATGCACGGCCGAGTGAAATAGCCATCGCGATAGTCACGGTAATAGTCTTTGCGCCAGTAGTCAGGGACATAGGGTTGCCTACCCAGGTCGCCCGGAATCGGGGGGCCACCGCGTCCTCCCCGCTGGAGGCCCAGCGGATCATCAAAGATGAGCGGATTCGAATCAACGTACGCGTATGTGTTCAACCCCGCCCGGAGACCTATCGGATCGCTCTGGACATACCTTCCGATTGAAGGCTCGTAATCCCTGAAGTAGTTGTAATGTGTGCTGCCGTGGATTCCTGAGGTCAACTGGTCCGAACTATTCACCTTCTAGGGTTTTCGCCTTGGCCGCTCGTTCTTTCCATTGCCGTCCAAATCTTGAATCCGGAATGAGCCCAAGGCGCCCCCTTTCGTAAGCATCGGAAAGCACTTCCATTGCCAAGATGTCGCCTCGTTCAGCTGCCAAGGTGAGGTATTTCAATGCCATTGCTGTGTCTTTTGGGACTCCCTCCCCGTCGGCATACATGAGTCCGAGATTGTATTGGGCCTCCGCAAGACCGCCTTCTGCCGCCTTCCGATACCACTCGGCGGCAAAGGCTAGGTTTCGCTCTACAGATTCACCCGTTGCGAGCTCCGCTGCGGCGAAATACTGCGCTTCAGGAAGACCTCTCCTCGCAGCCCGCAGGACCAAATCGAACCCCTCTGAAAAATTGCCAATCGGCGGCGGTTCTATGCACAAGATCGCTCCCAGTCTCATCTGGTGGCGAGGCTCTCCTTTGTCGGCAGCTAGGCGGAACCACTTCATTGCCTCTCTCCTGTCTTCCTGAACGCCATCGCCCACGAAGAGACTTTCGGCCACGTTAAGCATCGCTTCAGGGTCACCACTTTCGGCCCGCGACAGCGCTTCTTTGAAAGTCACAGGAGTGCTCCTTCAGTCCGGTCGCGGGAAATACGGACTGCCTTCGGATCCCTGCACGCATAGGTGCAGTGCTTCAGTTGACAACCCCGGAAGTCTCCGAGTTGGCGTCGGCGCGCACGCTTCTTCGCCTCGGTAGGATTTGAGCCGACGCCATAGCCCAAAGCCCGAGCAGTCCGGCTCCGGACAAATGCCACCGGCGCTACGGAGCGGACACCGTGCATTGCAGGCGTGCTTTCCTGGGACCTTTTGCGGGCTCTGGATAAGGGCAAGCCCCGGCATGTCGTCGCCCGGCAAGTAGAACATGATGAACAGCCCGGATGGATCGGTCCATGCCATAGGGCTCGAGCCAACATACCCGTAGGTATTCAGCCCCCCATCCAGTCCAATTAGATCACTCTGCACATACCTCCCGATCCCCGGGTCGTAGTCCCTGAAGTAGTTGTAGTGCAGCCCCGTCTCGGTGTCGAAGTACTGCCCCGGAAACCGCAGGTTGAAGGCTACTAACTACTTTTAGCGTGACGCGAGCATCTCAGCGATCGCTATGTTTCCACCCGAGAGCGCCAACTCGCGCGCCGTGCGTCCATCCTTCGTTGTAGATGCACGGTTTGCCCCCGCTGCCAGCAACATGCCGACCAACTCTACGTGTCCTTTACGAGCAGCCTCCATCAGCGGAGTTATTCCGTAGCGACTCTCAGCCACATCCAGGTCAGCCTTTGCCGCAATTAGCAGTAATGCCACTTCCAAATGTCCTTTGTACGCCGTCACAAGCAAGGGTGTATTTCCGTCTGCATCGGCGACATTCGGGTCGGCGCCGTGGTCTAGAAGGAATTTGACCATTTGCACTTCGTTTTGAGCTGCCGCCCTGTGTAGGGCAGTTTGACCCTCGCCTCCAAAACGGCTGTTGATCTGAGCGCCCCTCCGGAGCAATAAAGCGGCGGCGGCTAGGTCTCCAGCGCTTGAGGCCGCCAGGAGGTTGTAGTTGGCGATCTCTTGGCTTTGCTTAGTCCAAACAACTGCAGCGACACTCAACGCCAAGGTGAGCGCAACCCCTATCGCGAATCTCCGCGTAAAGAGTGAGCTTTTCAAGGACGGCATCTCTGGCAAGCCTTTTCTTTCGCATCTCGAAACGCCTGTCCTCCGCCGACGACAACAGCGCCGTTATAGCTCATCGCCGCGTTCTTACAAGTGCGCGCTTGCCCTCCGAAAATGGCTATGGCCCACGGAATTCGGCCGCACTCGTTCAACATGTCCCTGAGAAAGTCGTTGTCGCACTTGGCTTTGGAGGCTCCACACATTTCGTAGCATCGGTCATGGTTCTGGCAGGCGGGCTCAAAGCTATAGCCTGGGAACTTGTTTGGATACCGTCGACCACCTGCTGCACCACAGCTGTTCTGGCCTCCGGTAGACGCCAATCCGAGCGGGTCAGCGGCGCGAAGCGGCATCCCATCTGTGTAGGTAAAAGTCCCTAGTCCGCCAGCCAACCCAAGCGGATCGCTCTGGATGTACCGACCAATGGCGGGGTCGTAATCCCTGAAGTAGTTGTAGTGCATCACCGTGTCGGCATCAAGGGTAGCAATACACGCTCCCGGCTCTCGCAAGACCCCTTTTGACAAGCGCCGCGCCTACTGCCCCCGGGCTAGTTTCCTTTCCAGGTCCGCGATTGATAAGCGGGCCGGCTCGCCCGTGATGGCGCTCGAATCGATGCTGTCGTCCACTATCTCTCGTGCGCCAAGACTGCCAACGCTTGTTCGGAAGTCCCCGTTCGACCACTTCAGGAAGAGCACATACCTTTGTCCGACCACAAAGCTCGCCTCCTCCGACACTCTGGGGACAAATACCACCTTCACCTCTTGAGGCAGAGACCCCTTTAGTGACTTGACTAGCCGAATCAAAGCCCGTCGAGAGGGCATCCCGTCATATGGGGACATTGCCCCCGGTTCGATCGTCACAACCTCTCCGACGCACACTAGGTGTGACTTAGCGGCAAGTTCAGCCAATGTCACCTTCGGCAGCTTGCCCAACGCGGGCGTCGCAAAGACCGCGCACAGAAGCAGTATCAGAGCTCTAAGCATGGCTACCTCACGGCGTGGGCGTTGAGCACGGGAAGCACTTCTTCTCGATTTCGTAGATGTCTGGGTGTCGGTCTTCCCCGAGCCCCGTGTTGTGCAAAAGCTCATGAATGAGGGTCGAGGCCAGACACCCGCACCGCTTTGGGTCGGACCCTGGGGGCTTCATCCAGATCTGATTTCCGCCAACCTGACCGCTACCGCATACATCGCCACCGGCGCATGTGACCTCGGCGGTGTCCAAGGCGCGTCTAAGTTGGTCGTGGAGGTGGCAGGGAATGCAGTCCTCCGGTCCTCCACAGCTCATGCAGCTGCTATCGAGCTTTTTGCGAACATCCCGTTCAGCGTCTTCGATTCCCTTTCGCTGCGCAGGGGTGCATCCGCCCTTGATTACTAGAAGGCCCCAAGGATCTGCTGAAAGCAGGGGCCGGCCCTTCACATACCCATAGGTGTTGATCCTCCCCCTTCAACCCAATCGGGTCGCTCTGCACATACCTCCCACTTCCCGGGTCGTAATCGCGGAAGT
>JADJEZ010000018.1 GCA_016708825.1 Betaproteobacteria bacterium
GAGGACGCCCTTCGCGCGGCGCTCGCCTGCGGCAGGCCGGCGATCGTCGACGTGATGGTGGACCCGGCCGCGCTCTACAGCTTCCGGCGCGACTCCTTCAAGCATCGCGCCGGGGATCCGAAGTAGCAGATGGACGGACGTCGTTACGACTACATCGTCGTGGGCGCGGGTTCGGCGGGCGCGGTGCTCGCCGCGCGGCTCACCGAGTCCGGCAGGCACCGCGTCCTGCTGCTCGAAGGCGGCGGCGAGGATCGCAACCCGTGGATCCACATCCCGCTGGGGGTCGGCAAGCTCCTCACCGACGAGCGCTATGCGTGGCGGTTCGAGACCGAGCCACAGGAGCAGCTCGACGGGCAGCGGGTGTACTGGCCGCGCGGCAAGGTCCTCGGCGGCTCGAGCGCGCTCAACGGCATGGCCTACGTTTGGGGGGATCCGGCGGAGTACGACGGCTGGCGGGACGCGGGACTCGCGGGCTGGGGGTTCGCCGACGTGACGCCCTACTTCCGGCGGATGGAGAGCAACGCGTTCACCCGCCAGGCCGGGCGCGGCCACGACGGACCCCTGCGCATCACCGACCGGAAGGTCCGCGACCGGGACGCGCTTTCGGACGGTTTCGTGCAGGCATGCCGCGCCGCGGGAATCCCGGAAACACCCGACTACAACGTGGCGGGCTACGAGGGCGTCCGCTACCTCGAACAGACCGCCCACAAGGGTCGGCGCTGGAGCACGGCGGTCGCCTACCTTCGCGAAGCCCGCAGGCGCCGAAACCTCGAGATCGAGACCAGGGCCGTCGCCTCGCGCATTCTCCTCGACGGCGCTTCAGCGAGCGGCGTGGAGTTCCTGAAGGAGGGGCGGCTGCGGCAGGCGCTTGCATTGCGCGAGGTGATCGTGTGCGCCGGCGCGATCCAGTCCCCGCAGCTGCTCGAACTCTCCGGGATCGGGGACGCTGCCCGCCTCACCGCCCTGGGAATTCCCGTCGCGGCCCACCGGCCTGCGGTGGGCGAGCATCTCATCGACCACCTGCAACTGCGCTGCACCTACGAATGCCGCCTGCCGATCACGATCAACGACGTCGTGCGCAGCCTCCGGCACCGGGTCGCGGTCGGCCTGCAGTACCTCCTCACGCGCAGGGGACTGATGGCGGGCACCTCGTCCACGGCGCACGCGATCACGCGCACCGCCTGCGATGCCGGCCGGCCCGACGTGATGATCCGCATCTACCACATCAGCGGCAAGGACCGGTACTCGCGCTCGCCCGGCGCCGGCATCGATCCCTTCCCCGGTTTCTCCCTCGGCGGCTTCCAGCTCCACCCCCGCTCCCGGGGCTCGATCCACGCGCGATCCCGCGACCCGCTCGAGCACCCGCGGATCGAGCCGAACTACTTCGCCGACGAGCATGACCGCGCCACGGGCCTCGCCATGCTGCGGCTCATCCAGCGGGTCGCGGAGCAACCCGCGCTCAAGTCGCTCATCGTGAGGCAGACGCGTCCCGGCACCGAGGTCGTGGGCGACGAGGCGCTCATGGCGTACGCGCGCGGCTGCGGGCAGACCGCCTGGCACACCGTCGGCACCTGCCGCATGGGCACGGGGATGGACTCCGTGGTCGATGCCCGGCTTCGTGTGCACGGCATGGGAAAGCTGCGCGTGGCCGACGCATCGGTGATGCCGACGATCCCCTCGTCGAACACCAACGCCCCATCGATCATGATCGGGGAGAAGGCCTCCGACCTCGTCCTGGACGACGCGACCTGACCCTTCCGCGGCCCGCGCGGAGCACGCGGGCTCAGCACTCGACGATGTTCACCGCGAGGCCGCCGCGCGCCGTTTCCTTGTACTTGGTCATCATGTCCGCGCCCGTCTCGCGCATGGTCTTGATGACCTTGTCGAGGCTCACGTGGTGGTTGCCGTCGCCGCGCAGCGCCATGCGCGCCGCGTTGATCGCCTTCACCGAGGCGATCGCGTTGCGCTCGATGCACGGGATCTGCACCAGGCCGCCGACCGGGTCGCAGGTCAGGCCCAGGTGGTGCTCCATGGCGATCTCGGCCGCGTTCTCCACCTGCGCCGGCGTGCCCCCCGTGACCGCGCACAGCGCGCCCGCCGCCATGGAGCAGGCCACACCCACCTCCCCCTGGCAGCCGACCTCCGCGCCGGAGATCGAGGCGTTCTCCTTGTAGAGGATCCCGATCGCGCCGGCGGTGAGGAGAAAATCGATCACGCCCGCGTCGCTCGAGCCGCGCACGAACCGGCGGTAATAGTGCAGCACCGCCGGGATGATACCGGCCGCGCCGTTCGTGGGCGCGGTGACCACGCGCCCGCCCGCGGCGTTCTCCTCGTTCACCGCCAGCGCGTAGAGGTTCACCCAGTCCATCACCTGCAGCGGGTCGCTCGCGGCATCCGCGTGGTCCGTCTCCAGCGCGCGAAAGAGCGCGGCGGCGCGGCGCTTCACCTTGAACCCGCCCGGCAGCACCCCCTCGGTGCGGCAGCCGCGCGCCACGCAATCCTGCATGACGCGCCAGATGCGCAGGAGTTCGCGATCGATCGCGGCATCGTCTCGCCAGTGGTTCTCGTTTTCGCGCATGAGCCTCGCGATCGAGCATCCGAGGCGCTCGGTTTCCGCCAGCAGTTGCGCCCCGCTGTGGAACTGGTGCGCGAGGACGGTGGTGTCGGGCGCGATGGCCTTGTGGCGCGAGCCGTCCGCCGCCGCTTCCTCGCTCACGACGAACCCGCCGCCGACCGAGTAGTACGTCTGCGCATGGATCTCGGCGTCCCCGGCGTCGAGGGCGGCGAAGCGCATGCCGTTGGCGTGGAACGCGAGGCTCTTGCGGCGGTGGAAGATCACGTCGCGTGACTCGTCGAAGGCGATCTCGCGCTCGCCGGCGATGGAGAGGCGGCGATCTTCCCGGATGGCCGCGAGCATCGCCGGAATGGCCTCCACGTCCACCAGGTCGGGCTCGTGCCCGGCAAGGCCCAGGAGCACCGCCTTGTCGCTGCCGTGCCCCTTGCCGGTGGCACCGAGGGACCCGTAGAGCTCGACCCGGATGCGCACGACGGCCTTCAGCGCGCCCTGTCCCGCGAGCCGGTGGCCGAACATGCGCGCGGCGCGCATCGGGCCGACGGTGTGCGAGCTCGAGGGCCCGATGCCGATCTTGAAGAGGTCGAAGACGCTGACGGCCAAGGTTCACTCCCGCGTTTCGAGGGGTTTCGAGCGCCTTGCTGCCCGACCTGGGCGTTTCCGTCCAGCCGGCTGGCGCGAGTTGGCAAAAATTATTGCATATCCCGGTGCATTGCAATTTTTTTTGCTGTTTCGGGTCGATTCTGGTAAGATTTGCAAGGTGCAAATTCAACTACAAGGGGGACGCATGGTACGCGAGAACCCCCGCCAGCCCTCCCCGCCGAAGACCCTCGAACAGCTGCGCAGCTTTGTCGCCGACATCCAGTCGCGCAAGGTGGCGCTGCGGCTCGGCGCCCGCGCGGGCAAGGCCCTCGCGAGCATCGTCGAGTCTCCCAGCCAGACCGCGATCTGCTCGATTTCCGAGGTTGCCGAAGCCGCGGGCGTGAACGCGTCCACGCTCACGCGCCTGTCGAAGAAGCTCGGCTACAGCGGCTTCAACGAGTTCCAGGACGTCTTCCGCAACCACGTGGCGGACCGGCAACACTACTACAGCGAGCACGTGCGCAGGCTGCTGCGCGGCGGCAAGGACGCCACCTCGCACACCCTGGCCGAGCGGATCGCCGAGGACGAGGTGGGCAACATCTACGGCACGCTGCAGGGGCTCGAGGCTCCCGCGCTGGAGGCTGCGGCGCAGCGCCTGATCCGGGCGCGCCGGGTGCGCGCCTACGGCGCGAGGCAGATGCACGCCGTGGCCTGCTTCCTGTCCTATGGCCTGGGCATGCTGCGCAGCGACGTGGGGCTGCTCGCGAGCGCCGAGCAGGGCATGGCCCACGGGCTCGCGCAGCTGGACAAGGACGACGTCGTGATCGTGGTCGGCTGCACGCCGAACACGCGCGGCACGGTGGAGACGGCGCGCGCCGCCGGCGGCCAGGGCATGGAGGTCATCGCGCTCACCGACTCGCGCGCCTCGCCGCTTGCCGCGGTCGCGAGCCACGCATTCGTCTGCGAGTCCGGAGGGACGTTTTTCGGCAACCACACCGCCGCGCTCTTCGTGGTGGCGGAGATCCTGCTCACCACCGTCGCCGAGCAGCTCGGCGTGCGCTCGGTGCAGCAGTTGCGGCGCCGCGAGGCGCTCAACAGTGAACTCGGGGTCGAGTTCTAGCAGCGCGACCCTTCAGGGAGCGGACGCAGGTTCGAGCACTTTCTTGGCAGGATACCGGGCGTTTCGCGCGAACGCGGGCCACGAGCCCGCAGCAGATGTCGTCAACCACAGCAGAAGAGGAGTCAAGGACCATGGGTAAAGTTTCCAAGATGTTCGGCGCACTGGCAGCAGTCGCCTTCGCGGGAGCGCTGGCCGCGCCCGGCGTGGCGATCGCGCAGCAGAAGTTCATCACCATCGGCACCGGTGGCGTGACCGGCGTCTACTACGCCGCGGGCGGCGCGATCTGCCGCCTGGTGAACAAGGACCGCAAGAACCACGGCATCCGCTGTTCCGTGGAGAGCACCGGCGGCTCGGTCTACAACATCAACACCATCCGCGCCGGCGAGCTCGACATGGGCGTGGCCCAGTCCGACTGGCAGTACCACTCCATGAAGGGCACGAGCGCCTTCAAGGACCAGGGCGCGTTCGGCGAGCTGCGCGCGGTCTTCTCGATCCACCCGGAGCCGTTCACGGTCCTGGTGCGCAAGGAAGCGGGCGTGAAGACCTTCGCGGACCTGAAGGGCAAGCGCTTCAACGTCGGCAACCCCGGCTCCGGCACGCGCGCCTCCATGGAAGAGCTGCTCGGCGCGATGGGCTGGACGATGGGCAGCTTCTCGCTCGCCTCGGAACTCAAGGCCGACGAGCACGGCGCCGCGCTCTGCGACAACAAGATCGACGGCTTCTTCTACGGCGTGGGCCACCCCTCGGCCAACATCCAGGACCCGACCACCACCTGCGGCGCGAAGCTGGTCTCCGTGACCGGCCCGGCGGTCGACAAGCTCCTGAAGGGAAGCCCGTACTACGCGAAGGCGACGATCGCCGGCGGCCTCTATGCCGGCAACCCGGACCCGACGCAGACCTACGGCGTGCTGGCGACCTTCGTCTCCTCGAGCAAGGTCCCGGCCGAGTACGTCTACCAGGTCGTGAAGGCGGTCTTCGAGAATTTCGACGACTTCAAGAAGCTGCACCCGGCCTTTGCGCACCTCGATCCGAAGAGCATGATCAAGGACGGGCTCTCGGCGCCGCTGCATGACGGCGCGGTGAAGTACTACAAGGAAAAGGGCTGGATGTAAGCTCTCGATAGGCGAAAGCAGGCCGGGCAGCATTCGCCCGGCCTGTTTTTTGCCCGTTTTGCGCAGCCGGCCCGCCTGAGGAGGCGGCCCGACGACGTTCACGCGTTGCAGGAGGGGACATGGCCGACCATAAAAACGACACCGCCGCACCCGACCAGGCCAATCTGCAGGAAATGGTGGCGGAATCCGACACCGGGGGCCGCGCCCCCACCGACTTCATGGCCAAGGCGCTGCTCGGCGTGGCGCTCGCCTGGTCGCTGTTCCAGCTCTGGTACGCCTCGCCCCTGCCCTTCGTGGTGGGTTTCTTCGTCTTCAACGACACGGAGGCGCGCTCGATCCACCTCGCCTTCGCGATCTTCCTCGCCTTCACCTCGTATCCTGCGTTCCGGCGCTCGCCGCGCGCCTACGTCCCGGCGATCGACTGGGTACTTGCCGGGGCTGGCGCTTTCTGCGCGGCCTACATCTTCCTCTTCTACGCGCAGCTCTCGACCCGGCCGGGGCAGCCGACGACGATGGACCTCGTCACGGCGCTCGTCGGCATGGTCCTGCTGCTCGAGGCCGCGCGGCGCGCGCTCGGCCCGGCCATGGCGATCGTGGCGATCTTCTTCCTCGGCTACGTCTTCGGCGGGCCGTACATGCCCGACATGATCGCGCACAAGGGCGCCTCGCTCTCCAAGGCGATGTCGCACCAGTGGCTCACCACCGAGGGCGTGTTCGGCATCGCGCTCGGGGTGTCCACGAGCTTCATATTCCTGTTCGTGCTCTTCGGTTCGCTGCTAGACAAGGCGGGCGCGGGCAACTACTTCATCAAGTCGGCTTTCGCGCTGCTCGGCCACATGCGCGGCGGCCCCGCCAAGGCGGCCGTGGTGTCCTCCGCGGCCACGGGAATCATCTCGGGCTCCTCGATCGCGAACGTCGTCACCACGGGCACCTTCACGATCCCGCTCATGAAGCGCGTGGGCTACCGCCCCGACCAGGCGGGTGCGGTGGAGGTGTCGAGCTCCGTCAACGGCCAGATCATGCCGCCGGTGATGGGCGCGGCCGCGTTCCTGATGGTCGAGTACGTCGGCATCTCCTACACGCAGGTGATCAAGCACGCGTTCCTCCCGGCGATCATCTCCTACATCGCGCTCTTCTACATCGTCCACCTGGAGGCCCTGAAGGCGGACCTCCAGGGCCTGCCGCGGCGCACGCAGGCAACGATCGGCCAGCGCCTCGTCTCCTTCGTGATGACGGTGGCGGGCTTCGTGGTCCTCTCGGGCGTCGTGTACTACGGCATCGGCTGGATCAAGGTCGCCTTTCCCGACGCCGCCATCTACCTCGTGGGCGTGCTGCTGTTCGGTGCGTACTTCGGCCTGCTCTGGTACGGCGCGAAGCAGCCCGCGCTCGAACTCGACGATCCCGACGCCCCGGTGTTCGAGCTGCCCGAGACGGGGCCGACGCTCAAGTCCGGCCTGCACTACCTGCTGTCGGTGGTGGTGCTGATCTGGTGCCTGATGGTCGAGCAGCTCTCGCCGGGGCTCTCGGCCTTCTGGGCCACGCTCTTCATGATCGCGATCCTGGTTAACCAGCGCCCGCTCACGGCCTTCTTCCGCGGCAAGGGCGCGTATGGCGCCGCGGTGAAGCTCGGTTTCGGCGAGCTTCTCGATGGCCTCGTCGTCGGCGCGCGCAACATGATCGGCATCGGTGTTGCGACCGCCGCCGCCGGGATCATCGTCGGCACGGTCTCCCTTACGGGGATCGGGTTGGTGATGACGGAACTGGTCGAGCTGATCTCCGGCGGCAACCTGATGATCATGCTGCTGCTGGTGGCGGTGATCAGCCTGATCCTGGGCATGGGCCTGCCGACCACCGCCAACTACATCGTCGTCTCGACGCTGATGGCGCCGGTGGTGGTGGAGCTCGGCGCGCAGAGCGGCCTTATCGTGCCGCTGATCGCGGTGCACATGTTCGTCTTCTACTTCGGCCTGATGGCCGACGTCACACCTCCCGTGGGGCTCGCGTCCTTCGCGGCGGCCGCGATCGCGCGAACCGACCCGATCAAGACCGGCGTCACGGCCTTCTTCTACAGCATGCGCACGGCGATCCTGCCGTTCCTCTTCATCTTCAACACGCAGCTCTTGATGATCGGCATCGACAGCACGCTCCACCTGGTGATGACCGTCGTGAGCGCCACGGTGGCGATGCTGCTCTTCGCCGCGGCCACCCAGGGGTTCTTCTTCGTGAAGAGCCGCTGGTACGAATCGGCCGCGCTCCTGCTCATCACCTTCACGCTGTTCCGGCCCGGCTACTGGTGGGACATGGCCTACCCTCCCTTCGAGAACGTCCCGGCCTCCCGGATGATGGAGGTGGCCGAGGCCAAGCCCGCGAACGCGAACATGCGCGTGTGGGTCGAGGGCGAGACGATCGAGGGCAAGGCCGTGAAGAAAGGCGTGCTGCTGCCCATGGGCGAGAAGGGCCCGGCCCGCGAGCGACTGAAGAAAGTGGGCCTCACGATCATGACCCTGGGCGACGAGATCAGCGTCGGTGCGGTCGCCTTCGGCAGCCGGGCGGAGAAGCTCGGCCTCGAGAACGGCTTCAAGTTCACCGGCATCGAGGTGCCCACGGAGCGCCCCGACAAGGAATGGATGTTCCTGCCTGCGCTCGCGCTGCTCGGGCTGGTCATCGCGCTGCAGCGCATGCGGGGCGCGAAAGCATCACGGGCGAAGGCTTCACCCTGAGGGAGAGACCATGTTCAAGAACATTCTGCTGGCAGTCGACGTGCTCCAGCCGGGCAGCTGGAAGCGGGCGCTTCCCGTCGCGCTCGAGCTGTGCAAGGCGTCCTCGGCAACGCTCAACGTCATCACGGTCGCACCGGATCTCGGCCCGGGCATCAGCGTCTACTTCCCGGCCGATGCGAACGAGAAGATGCTCGCCGACACGAAGCTGAAGCTGCGCGAGTTCGTCGAGGCCAATATTCCGGCCGGGGTGAAGGCGAAGGACATCGTGACGCAGGGCTCGATCTACCGGGAAATCCTCGCGATGGCGGAAAAGGTCGGTGCGGATCTCGTGGTGATGGCCTCGCACAAGCCCGACGTTTCCGACTACCTGCTCGGGGCGAACGCCGCCCACGTCGTGCGCCACTTCCCGCGGTCGGTCCTGGTGGTGCGCGACTGAAGTCGCCGTCGGGTTGCGCGCGCCAGCGGGTCGGGAAAGCCTGGTTCTATCGCCTCTAGAAGCTCAAGCGCACGACGGCATACCCGACGTTGCCGCCCTGCGTGATGCCTGGAATGTACGTCATGATCAATTCGAGTTCGCGGTAGCGCAACGTTGCCGTCGGCACCACGGCCGGGATCGGGAACCAGTTCCCTATGTCGTCACGCGAGAACGCGAATACGCTGTAGCCGAGCCCGCCCCGAAGCTGGCCTGCAAGCGGCCAGTACGTGGTCCATTGGTAGCCTGCCAGATACTGCGGCTTGAAATGGGAATCCCGGGAGGCGATGGCGAAGAGCGAGTGGGTGTTGCCGTTGGCGTCCACGACGGAGCGGCCGAATCCGCCGCCCCACGCGGCCTCGTTCAATTCGTTTTGCCGGCGCTCGCTGCCGTAGGCCCAGGGCGCATGCCAGATCAGGCCGCTCGCGTAGAGATCATTTCGCCCTCTGGATAGCGCGTCCCTCGATCGCTCGACCTTGTACGAAAGCACGTCTTGCGCGTCCTGCCACCATCCAGCGCGCGCCGGTTCCGCAAGGAGACAGGCTGAAAGGCACGATGCCAGCGTACCGATCCCTTTCATCATCGACTCCCAGGGCGCTCGAGAGGATGGCGAATTGTGCTCCCTCGATGCCGCGCTTGCGGCAGCGTCCGCTGGTGGTCTCGAAATGGGAAATGGAGGCGGGGGTCGGAATCGAACCGGCGTAGACGGATTTGCAATCCGCTGCATAACCACTTTGCTACCCCGCCCGGGGTGCTCCGAGGCGAAATCCGCCTCCGAGAGCCTGAAAAACATCGGGGGGAGGATGGACCTCCCCCCGGAAGGGAAACTGGAGCGGCAGAAGAGTCTCGAACTCTCGACCTCAACCTTGGCAAGGTTGCGCTCTACCAACTGAGCTACTGCCGCGAAGAAGCCCCGGATTATAGCGGTTTCCCCCTTCCCGATCAACCGCCGCCTAACGGCATCCCGTGCCCGTGCCCCGGAAGATCGACGTTCCCGCCGAGCGGCCGGCATCGCGGTCCGCCGTCGCATAGGTCACGCCCAGGTTCTGCGCGCGACTGCCGAGGAAGATCCCGCTCACCGTGTAGGTGTCGATCGTGCCCGTGCCCGCGACGCAGGCTGAGCAGATCCAGCGCCCGGCGTCCGTGCCCGAGGCCGTGAACCCGACGAATCCGGACCGCGCCGTGATCGGCGTCACCGGGACCGGCACGTCGTAGGTGACCGAACCGATCTCGTAGCGAATGCCGCCGGCGAGCGCGCGCTGCAGGAAGTCCACGACGAAGAGGCCTTCCAGGAAGCTCCCCGCGGTCCCCTGCCCGTTCGTCGGTCGCGTGCCGCCCGCGTATTCGTAGCGAACGGCGGTCGCTCCCGGCGAGAGCGTGCCGAAGAAGGATTCCGGCGTGAGGTTCCCGAACAGGAAATGCACGCCCGTGTCCGGTGTTGCCTGGATTCCGTTGATCCGCACGGCCGCCTCGTCCGTCCACCGGCCCCACACCACGGCGCCGTCGCCATCGAGCTTGCCGGTGTCGAGCACCGACGCGCCCAGGCGATCCCCCGCCACGACGCCGTTGTTGAAGGAGAACTGCTCGAGCCTGCCGCGATCGCCGTCGAGCACGACCACCGCGCCACTGCCGCCGTCGACGGCAGCGAACTCCTGCACGGCGCCGGTGAAGGCCGCCCCCGCGCCCAGGCCGGGGCCGAGGAGCGCGACCGACCCGCCGGAATCCCTCAGGTCCGCGACCACGATGGTCGACGCGGCCGCGCCGAGCGTGGCCACCGGCTTCAGGTTCGCCTGGGCGAGCACCTCGCGCGCCGCTGCCGGAAGCGTCGCCCGCAATGCCACGACCGCGGCGCGCGCATCGGCGACCCGTTCCGCGGCCTCGCGCCGCTGCTCCTGGTGCCGCGCCCGGGCTTCCAGGCGGTCCCGGAGGAATCCGGGGCGTCCCACGAGCGGCTGCGCGGGCGTCTTCGAATCCGCGACGAAGAAGGCCTCGTCCACGCCGAACTCGCGCTCGCCGCCCTCGTTCGTGACGGCCACGCGTCCGACGAGCACCACGCCGTAGGTGCCATCCGGTGCCGCGGCCCCGCCGTTGTCGAGGCAGTCCTGCTGGCAATGCACGACCGTGAACGAGGTTCCGCGGATTCCCAGCGTCGCCACGGGCGAGACGAGATTCCAGCGGTCGGGCCGCTGCTTGCCGATCAGCCCCGTCAGCACGCGAAGCCCGCCGCGCAGCAATCCGATCGCGACCTGCGAGAGCCCGTCGTCCGTACCGGTAAAGCGGTAGTCGTCGAGCGCGATGCGCGACTTCGCGCGAATGGCGAGGATGCTCTCGTCGGTGAGCCGGATCTGCGCCGCGGCCGCCTCGCCCGTGACGATCACGTCCTTCGCCTGGACCGTGGAGCCCGCCGCCAGCGCGACCTCCACGCTGCCGCGAATGGCGACCACCTCGCCCACGGCGACGAGCACGCGGCCCGCCACCTGCGCGTGGGCAAGCGTCGCGGCGAACGCGAGCATCGCGATGAGGATTCGACCGAGCGTCATGGCGGTTCTCCTAGCGCGTCTCGTAGCGCAGCCGCAGCATCGCCGTGTAGCGCGAGTATTCGTAGAGCTCGAGGTTCGAGCGGTTCCGCGCCACGAGGAGGTCGGCCCGCGCCGAAAGCGAGGGCGCGAACCGCCACTCCACGCCGATGTCCCCGGCGAGATACCGGTCCTCGCGCGTGGTCTGCAGCACCTGGTCCGGCTCGAGGTAGTCGCTCTTCAGCCACGAGGCGCCCGCGCCGATCGTCCAGCCCCGCCAGGGCGACACGGCGCCGGAGAATCGCAGCCCCAGGAGATCGCGCGAGAGATCCTGTCTCGCTTCCAGCCGGTTCTTCTCGCGCCCGATGTTTCCGGAGAGTTCGACTTCCGGTCGCCAGGCACCCGGAAGGAGGCGCCGCCACCCCGCTGTGACGGCGAGGAAATCCGAATCCCGCACGGCGTTCGCGCCCGCGTGGATGAAACGCCCGCCCTGCACCCCGGCGGAAACCGCATGGGCACCATCCGGAATCCACGAGCCGTCCAGCGCGAGGCTGCGCAAGCGGCGGTAGGGGTCTCCACCCAGCTTCTGGTAGGAGAAATTCGCAGCCCCGCGCCAACCCCAGCGACCCTCCCGTCCCGCCACGCCCGTGGAGCCCGCGAAAGTGGCCTGGTCGAACTCCCCGACCTCGGGATGCTGGCTCACTTCGGCACTTCCCGACGCAAAGGCGGTGACGGAGGAACTGAAAGGCGCCGTCAACCGGATCCCGGCCCCCGCCTCCTGCGCGCGGTCGCTGCGCCGCACGCCGGTGTCGACGACCGTCACGGGGCCGAAGACCGGCAGCGTGATATCCGGGTTGTCCACCCCAGCCCGCGGGTTGGAATCGTGCCCCGTCCCCAGCAGGAAGTACGCCATGGCCGTCGGCTGGTACTTCGCGGCCCGCATCCGGATCGCGGCGAGGAACTCCTCGATGACGACCGCGACGGCGGGCGGCGGCTTGCGGGCGAGCGCGGCCTCGAATTCCTCCCGCGCGCGCGCATCCTCGCCGAGCGCGAAATAGCCACGCGCCAGCTCCACGCGCGCCGCCTCGTGGTCGGGGTAGTTGAGCAGGAAGCGTTCCAGTGCCAGGACCCCCTCGCTCGCCTTCCCGGCGCCGATGGCCGCCACGCCGAAGGCGAAGTCGAATGCGGGGTCTCCCAGTTGCTCCGGTGTGGCCCGTCCCAGCCGGTAGGCCTCGTCGGCCTCGCCCCGCTCCACCAGGGCGCGGAGTTCGCCGGGCGAAGCCGGATGCGCGGGCGGCAAGGCCAGCGCAAGGATCAAGCCGAGCATCGCCGGTGGGGTCTTCTTCAAGCGAACCATCCTCACCCGAAACCTCAAGAGTATCGGGCAGCTATATGAATTTACTAATATTTTTTGGAGAGGATAGCCGCAAGGCAACGGGGCGTCAACCCGGCTTGCGCCCGTCGGTCGTCATCGCCGCCTTGAGGTACACGACCATCGACCAGAGCGTGATGACCGCCGCCACCCAGATGAGGACGCGCCCCACCGGGTTGGTGTGGAAGAGCCCGAAGAGCACGCCGTTGAAGAGCAGGAACGGGATCGCGACCAGCTGGGTGACCGTCTTCACCTTGCCGAGGATGTTCACCGCCACGTTCTTCGACTGGCCGACGTTCGCCATCCATTCGCGCAGCGCCGAGATGGTGATCTCGCGGCCGATGATGATGAGGGCGGCGAACGGATCCACGATGTCCTTCTCCACGAGCACGATGAGGGCCGCGGCCACCATGAGCTTGTCGGCCACGGGGTCGAGGAAGGCGCCGAAGGAAGTGGTCTGGTTCCAGCGCCGCGCGAGGTAGCCGTCGGCCCAGTCGGTGATCGCCGCGGCGATGAAGATCCACATCGAGATCACGTTCGCCTCGCGCTCGGTGAGCCAGTCCGCCGGAAAGTAGAGCACCGCCACGAAAAGCGGGATCGCGACGATCCGGAGCCAGGTGAGGAAGAGCGGCAGGTTCAGCGGGACGGCCACGGTTTCAGTGCAACTCGTCGTAGATGCGTTTGGCGAGTGTACGGCTGATCCCCTCGACCCGCTCGAGATCCTCCACGCTCGCCGCCATCACGCCCTGCAGCCCGCCGAAGTGGGCCAGGAGCCTCTGGCGCCGCTTCGGCCCCACGGAGCCGATGTCCTCCAGCCGCGAGGCGGTGCGCGCCTTGCCGCGCCGGGCGCGGTGGCCGGTGATGGCGAAGCGGTGGGCCTCGTCGCGCACCTGCTGGATGAGGTGCAGCGCCGGATGGTCGGCCGGGAGTCGCCTCGCGATTTCCTCGCCCGCGACGAAGAGCTGCTCCAGGCCGGGCTTGCGCTCTTCTCCCTTGGCCACGCCGATCATCGGGATGCCCGCGAGGCCAAGATCCTGCATCACGCCCATGGCGGCGGCGAGCTGACCCTTGCCGCCGTCGACCAGGACCAGGTCCGGCGTCCTGCCCTCGCCTTCGGCGAGCTTGCGGTAGCGCGCCTCGAGCGCGTAGCGCATGGCGCCGTAATCGTCGCCCGCCACCACGTCCTTCACGTTGAAGCGGCGATACTCCGCGGGCTGCATGTCGCCGCGGTCGTAGACCACGCAGGAAGCGACCGTGGCCTCGCCCATGGTGTGGCTGATGTCGAAACATTCGATGCGCGCGAGCGGCGCCTCCGCCCCCAGGAACTCGGTGAGCGCGGCCCCCCTCGCCTCCTGGCTTGCCTGGGCCGCAAGGCGGCTCGCGAGGGCGAGCTCCGCGTTCTTGCGCGCCATCTCGAGCCAGAGCCTCGCCTCGCCCTGGGGGCGCGTGAGCACGGCGACCGCGCGGTTCGCGATGGCCCCGAGGAGTGCAGCGAGCGCCGGCGCGTCCTCCACGGCGTCGGCGATCACGCGGGCGGGAACCGGTTGCACGACGTAGTGCTGGGCGAGGAAGGCCTCCACGACGGTGGCCGCGTCGCTGCCGCCCGCGTTCTGCGGGGAAGAAGCTGCGATCGCCCAGGTGGCGACCGCCGCGGATCATGGCGAGCGTCACGCACCACGCGCCCTGCCTTTCCACGGCCGCGACCACGTCGGCGTCGCGCGCGCCCACCGACTCCACCGCCTGCCCGGAGAGGATTTTCTGGAGCATGCGGATCTCGTCCCGGAAGCGCGCGGCGAGCTCGAAGGCCTCGGCATCGGATGCCGCCTGCATCTTCTCGTTCAACTCCGCGATCACGTCGTCCTCCCGGCCTTCCAGGAACTTCGCCGCATGCTCCACGTCTCGCCGGTAGTCCTCCTCGGGTATCGCCTTCACGCACGGCGCGGAGCAGCGGCCGATCTGCGCGAGGAGGCAGGCGCGCGAGCGGTGGCCGAACACGCTGTCGTCGCAGGTGCGCAGCCGGAAGATCTTCTGCAGGTGGCCGATGGTCTCGCGCGCGGCCCACGTGCTCGGGAACGGGCCGAAGTAGCGGTGGGCGCGGTCCTGCGCGCCCCGGTAGAAGCGGATCTGCGGGAAGCGGTGGCCGGTGACGAGGATGTAGCCGTAGCTCTTGTCGTCGCGAAAGAGCACGTTGTAGCGCGGCGCATGGGCCTTGATGAGGTTGTTCTCGAGGATCAGCGCCTCGGCCTCGGTGCGCGTGACCGTCGTCTCGGCAGAGGCGATCTGGCCCACCATCAGCGTGGTGCGCGGGCTCGGATGGCTCTTCTGGAAGTACGAGGAGACGCGCTTCTTCAGCTCCCTCGCCTTGCCGACGTAGATCACCTCTCCGGCGGCGTTGCGGAAGCGGTACACCCCGGGCAGGTTGGGCAACCCGGCGAGGAAGGGCTTCGGCGCGAACGCTACGCTCTCCTTCTCGGGATCGCGCGAAACGGGGACGTTCCCCCTTTCGGGATCGGGCTGCGCGCTGGCGGAATCGGGGAGCGTCCCCTTTTTCACGTGGCGCGCACGCGCGCCAGGTTTTCCGTGGCCGCGAGGTAGGCCGCGCTCGCCTTGAGGGCGGCGGTCGAGATGGCACGCCCGCGCATGGTCTCGATGCGGCGCGCAAGGGTGGGTGCGAACGGCCGGCGCTCCAGGCCCTCGAGCATCGTGTCCTGGGCGCGCGGATCGTTGCAGACGACCACCATGTCGCAGCCGGCGTTGAGCGCGGCATTGGCCCGGCCGACCATGCCGCCGGCGGTGCTGGCACCTTCCATGGAAAGGTCGTCGGAGAAGACGAGCCCGTCGAAATGGAGCTTGTCGCGGAGCACCTTCTGCAGCCACGTGGGCGAGAAGCCCGCGGGGCGCGCGTCGACCTTGGGATAGATCACGTGCGCGGGCATGACGCCCCCCATCCCCGCGCGGGCGAGCCTCTGGAAGGGCACCAGGTCCGTCGCCGAGATCTCGGCCAGGGTGCGCTCGTCCACCGGCACTTCCAGGTGGGAGTCGGCGCGCACGAAGCCGTGCCCCGGGAAGTGCTTGCCAACGGAAGTCATGCCGGCCGCCCAGAGCCCGGCCTGGAGCGCCTCGGCGAGCGTGGCGATCACGTTGGGGTCGCTGTGCAGCGCGCGGTCGCCGATCACGCTCGACTCGCCGTAATCGACGTCCAGCACCGGCGCGAAGCTGAAGTCCACGCCATGCGCCTGCAGCTCGCTCGCGATCACGAAACCGCAGCCGCGCGCCGCGGCGAGCGCCTGCGCGGGATCGCGGTCGAAGAGCCGGCCGAGCTCGCGCATGGCGGGGATCGTGGTGAACCCGTGCCGGAAGCGCTGCACGCGCCCGCCCTCGTGGTCGACTGCGATCACGAGCGCGGGCTTCCTGATCTCGCGGATGGAATGCGCGAGCTGGATCAGCTGCAGCGGTGCGGCGAAGTTCCTCGCGAAGAGGATCACGCCGCCCACCTGCGGGTGCTGCAATCGCTCGACGTCGTCCGCGGTGAGCTCCAGCCCCGAGACGTCGACCATGACCGGTCCGAGTTTCATGTCTGCCCTCTAGCCTTCCAGGACCACGAACGCCATCGCGATACCCGCGTCGTCGGTAAGCGAAAGATGCGCGGCCGTCACCCCGATCCCGGAGAGGTGGCGGGCCATTTCGGCGCTGGGAACGAGCCCGGGCTTGCCGCGCCCGTCCCGGCCGACGGAGACCGAATGCCAGCGAAAGGGCGCGCGGATGCCCGTGCCGATCGCTTTCGAGAACGCCTCCTTCGCGGCGAAGCGCTTGGCGAGGTGGCTCGCCTTTTCGCGCGTGCGCCCATAGCGCTCCCGCTCCTCGGGAGTGAGGATGCGGTTCACGAACCGCTCGCCCCAGCGGTCCATGGCGCCCGCCACGCGCTCGATCGAGACGAGATCCGTGCCCACGCCCAGGATCACGCCGCCCCCGCCTTCAGGAGCGCATGCATCGCCGCGGCACTCATCAGCGCCTTCATCTCGCGCACGGCCTCGCGCATGCCCACGAAGACGGCGCGGCTCACGATGGCGTGCCCGATGTGCAGCTCGCGGACGCCGGGCAGCGCGGCCACCGGCTCGACGTTGAAATAGTTGAGCGCATGACCGGCGTTGAAGCGCATGCCGAGGCCGCGGATCGCCTCCCCGGCCCGGGCGATGCGATCGAGTTCGGCCACCACCGGTGCGCTCTCGGGGTCGCGCCCCGGGAATGGAACGCATGGGCGTAGGGCCCCGTGTGGATCTCGCAGACGCGCGCGCCCACGCGCGCCGCCGCCGCGACCTGCGCGGGATCCGGATCGATGAAGACGCTGGTCACGATGCCCGCCCCGGCGAGCCGCGCCACGACCTCGCCGATGCGCCCCTCCTGCCCGGCGATGTCCAGCCCGCCCTCGGTGGTGATCTCCTGGCGCCCTTCCGGCACCAGCATCGCCATCTCGGGCTTCACGCGCACGGCGATGGCCACCATCTCGTCGGTGGCGGCCATCTCGAGGTTCAGTTTGATGTGCGTGAGCTCGCGAAGGCGGCGCACGTCCTCGTCCTGGATGTGGCGGCGGTCCTCGCGCAGGTGGACGGTGATGCCGTCGGCGCCGCCCAGGTGCGCCTCCACCGCCGCCCAGACGGGGTCGGGCTCGTAGGTGCGCCGCGCCTGGCGCACGGTGGCGATGTGGTCGATGTTCACGCCGAGCTCGATCATGCGACGCCCTCGATGCGCTGCAGGTCGCGCACGATCGCGCGCGTCGAGAGTTCCTGGCCGTTCAGGCAGTGGTGGATGAGCATTCGCATGAGGCTCTTGGCTTGAGTTGCGGTGCGCGCGTCGTCGAACAGCCCGCCTTCCAGGTGCGCGAGGGTGAGGCCCGACAATCTTACTGCATCGGCGCGCTCGCCCGTGCCCTCGGCGGGCACCGGGCCGCGCTCGACCACGTACCAGTAGTCGCGCGCCGGATCGATCGCGGCACCCGTCGCGGCGTCGCGCCCCAGCTCGACCGCGAAGCCGAGTTCCCGCAGCATCGCGAGCTCGAAGCGGCGCAGCACCGGCTCTATCGCACGCGCCTCCCCCGCGCCCGGCTCGGCGGCGACGAGGCCCGGGACGCCGGTCGCGCGCCGCGTCCGGATGCGCAGCGCGCTCACCGCCTCGTCGTAGGCGGCCCACAGGCGCTCGTGGGGATCGTCGCGGTGGATGAGCTTCAGCAGCAGCTCGTTCAAGTAGAACGCCGAGAGCAGGCTCGGGCCGGCAAGGGGCAGCGCCGCGCCCGCGGGCTCGGCGCTCTTCAGGTCTTCAGCTCTCCGCGCCCGAACCAGGTGAGCGAGAGCGGCTGGAACGGGACGAGGACGCCACGCGCAGCACTCCGGGGCCGGCGCGCGCCCTTGGCCACGACGCCGAAGCGCCCGTGCAGCTCCGTCCAGACCTGCAGGATGAGGCTCGTCTCCCGGTAGGGGTAGGTGTGCAGGACGTAGGCGCGGTCGGGGCTGGCGCCGGCGCTCACTCGTAGCCCCACTGGCGCACCGTCGCCTCGCTGTCGGCCCAGCCGCTCTTCACCTTCACCCACAGCTCGAGGAAGACCTTGCCGCCGAAGAGCGCCTCCATCGCCACGCGCGCCTCGGTGCCGATGCGCTTCAAGGTCGCGCCGCGCTCGCCGATGACGATGGCCTTGTGGCTCGGGCGGTCGACGTAGATGGTGGCCGCGATGCGGCGCAGCGCCCCCTCCTCCCGGAACTCCTCGATCACCACCGCCGTCGTGTACGGCAGCTCGTCGCCGAGGAGGCGGAAGAGCCGCTCGCGCACGAACTCCGCCGCGAGGAAGCGCTCGGAGCGGTCGGTGACGTCGTCCGGCCCGTAGACCGGCGCGGCCTCCGGCAGGAGCTTCGCCACGGCTTCGGCGAGCACCTTTACCTGCGTGCCCTTCTCCGCGCTCACCGGCACGAGTGCGGCGAAGTCGCGCCGGGCGGCGCATTCGGCGAGCAGCTTCACGACATCGGCCCGGTCCTTCACGCGATCGACCTTGTTCAGCACCAGCACTACCGGCGCCCCCTTGGGCAGGAGGGCCAGGACCGCGTCGTCGCGCTCGTCCCACCCGAAAGCCTCGACCACCATCACGATCGCGTCCACGCCGGAGAGCGTCGAGGTCACGGCGCGGTTCATCGCCCGGTTGAGCGCGTTGCCGTGGCGCGTCTGGAAGCCCGGCGTGTCCACGAACACGAGCTGCGCGCGCTCGTCGGTGCGCACGCCCTGGATGCGATGGCGCGTGGTCTGGGCCTTGCGCGAGGTGATCGACACGTGCGCGCCCACGAGCTGGTTCAGGAGCGTCGACTTGCCGACGTTGGGACGGCCGACGATCGCCACGGTGCCGGCGCGAAACGGCGCGCCGTTCACGCCCGCCCTGCCTTCATCTGCGCGAGCTGCGCGAGGACCGCCTCCGCCGCCTGCTGCTCCGCCGCGCGGCGGCTCGCTCCCTCGCCCGAGCAGGCCACGCCGAGCTCGTCGACACGGCATTCGACGCGGAAGACCTGCTGGTGCGCCTCGCCGCCCACCTCGACCACCGCGTAGCGCGGCAGCGGCAGGCGCCTGCCCTGGAGCAGTTCCTGGAGCGCGGTCTTGGGGTCCTTGGCGGGCGGGGCTTCGCGAACGCTTTCGATCCGGTCGGCGAAGAGGGTGCCTACGACGCCACGCACCGCGTCGAACCCGGCGTCGAGGTACACCGCGCCGAGCAGCGCCTCGAAGGCGTCGGCGAGGATCGACGGGCGGCGAAAGCCGCCGCTCTTGAGTTCTCCCTCGCCCAGCGCCAGCTCGTCGCCGAGGCTGAGCGCGCAGGCGACCTCGTGCAGGCTCGCCTGGTTCACGAGCCCGGCGCGCAGCCGGGAAAGGTCGCCCTCGGGCAGGCCCGGGAGGCGTTCGTAGAGCAGGATCGCGACCGTGCAGTTGAGCAGGCTGTCGCCCACGAACTCGAGCCGCTCGTTGTGGTCGGCCGCGTGACTGCGGTGGGTGAGCGCGCGGCGCAGGAGCGCCGTGTCCCGGAAGCTGTGCCCGAGCCGGCGCTCGAGGCCGGAGAGGTCGCGCTCGGGCGCGCGTCGGGCCACGACAGGCTTACTTGGCGGTCGTGACCGAGAAATCGAGGCAGGCGCTGAAGTTCCCGATGATCGGCACCTTGGTCGACCAGTTGGCGGTGATGATGGCCTCGCCGCCTTCCTTCGTGATCTCCAGGTCGTCGGGATTGACGGACTGCACGCCCTCGATGGTGTTGCGCCGCGCCCAGGAGTTGCGGATCTCGCGCACGCTCGCCTTCGACTCGCCGCTCGACTCCATCGCGGCGATCATCTTCTTCACCGCGAAGTACTCGAGGTAGGCGGGCGTGAGCTTCGCGCCGAAAAGGCCGACGCCTGCAAGCACCACCATGCCCCCGAGGGCCCCGGTGAGCGAAATGCCGCTCTGCGTTCGTTTCATGGATCGAGTCTCCCGATGTTCAGGCCCTGCCGGCGGCAGCTGCCGTCTATTCGATTGCGTTGCCGATGCGCCCGAGGTCGCCGAAGTTCATCCAGACGAGGAAGGCGCGGCCCTTGATGTGGTCGTCCGGGACGAACCCCCAGTAGCGGCTGTCGGCGCTCTGGTCACGGTTGTCGCCCATCATGAAATAGTGGCCGGGCGGCACCGTGCACGTGAAACCGTCGTCATTGTATTCGCAATTGTCACGGTGCGGAAACTGCCGGACCTGGGAGAGGTTCACCACCGGCTCCGGGGGGACGACCATCATCGCGTGGGCCTTCTCGCCCAGCTTCTCCGCGAAGGTCGGCAGGCGCAGGAAATTCAGCTCCGCATCGGTGTAGTACCCCGACGCCTGCACCGGGACGAGGCTGTCGTTGATCGTGAGGAGCTTGCCCCGGTAGGTGACCTTGTCGCCGGGCACGCCCACCACGCGCTTGATGTAGTCCGAGGACGGGTCCGGCGGGAAACGGAAGACGACCACGTCGCCGCGCTTCACGTCTCCCACCTCCATCACCTTGCGGTTCAGAACCGGCAGCCGGATCCCGTAGGTGAACTTGTTCACGAGGATGTAATCGCCGACCAGCAGCGTCGGGATCATCGACCCCGAGGGGATCTTGAAGGGCTCCACCCAGAAGGAGCGGATGAGGAACACCACCACGATCACCGGGAAGAAGGCGCGCGCCATGTCCACGACGATCGGCTCGGCATCCTCCGGCGCGCGCCTGCGCGCGAACATCCAGCGGTCGGCGGCCCAGATCGTGCCGGTGGCGACCGCCGCGATCAGCAGGACCGCGGCGAAATCCGTGAACTTGAGGAGCATCCCCATCACGGCGATGAAGAGCACCGGCCAGGCGATCTCCAGGATGCCCTTGAGCGCGTCGGAGCGCGGCCCCTTGCGCAGCGCCGCGTCCCAGCCGATGAGCGCGGCCGAGGCGCCGCCGGCCACGAGCGCGATGAGTTCCCAGTTCAGTCCGCCTTGCATCTACTTTCCCTCCACCTGCAGGATGGCGAGGAACGCCTCCTGCGGAATTTCCACGGACCCGACCTGCTTCATGCGCTTCTTGCCGGCCTTCTGCTTCTCCAGGAGCTTCTTCTTCCTCGTGATGTCGCCCCCGTAGCACTTGGCGAGCACGTTCTTGCGGAGCGCGGAGATGTTCTCGCGCGCGATGATGTTGGCGCCGATGGCCGCCTGCACCGCCACGTCGAACATCTGGCGCGGGATCAGCTTCCTCATGCGCGTGGCGAGCTCGCGGCCGCGGTAGACGGAGTTCTCGCGGTGCACGATGAGGGAAAGCGCGTCCACCTTCTCGCCGTTGATCTGGATGTCGAGCTTCACCAGGTCGCCGCCGCGGAACTCGCGGAACTCGTAGTCGAGCGAGGCGTAGCCGCGCGAGACGCTCTTCAGGCGGTCGAAGAAATCCATCACCACCTCGTTCAGCGGCATGTCGTAGGTGAGGATCACCTGGCGCCCCGCGTAATGCATGTTCACCTGCACGCCGCGCTTCTGCGTGCAGAGCGTGAGCACCGGCCCCACGTACTCCTGCGGCATGATGATGGTCGCGCGGATGATGGGCTCGCGGATCTCCTCGATCTTCGAGGCGTCCGGCAGCCGCGACGGATTGTCGATGTCGATCACCGTGCCGTCGCGCAGCGCCACCTGGTAGACCACGGTCGGGGCCGTGGTGATGAGATCCATGTCGTACTCGCGCTCGAGCCGCTCCTGGACGATGTCCATGTGCAGCAGCCCCAGGAAGCCGCAGCGGAAGCCGAAGCCCAGCGCCTGGGAAGTCTCCGGCTCGAAGCGCAGGCTGGAATCGTTCAGCTGCAGCTTCGTGAGCGCGTCGCGCAGCGCCTCGTACTGGTTCGCCTCGATCGGGTAGAGCCCGGCGAAGACCTGCGGCTTGATCTCCTTGAACCCCGGCAGCGCCACGGTCGCGCGCCGCTCGGCGAGCGTGACGGTGTCGCCGACCTTCGCGTCCTTCAGGTCCTTGATGCCGGCGATCACGAAGCCCACCTCGCCCGCCGAGAGGCTCTCCCGGGCGACGGACTTGGGCGTGAAGACGCCGACCTGCTCGCACAGGTGCAGCGCGCCCGTCGCCATGAGCAGGATCCGGTCCTTGGGCTTCAAGGCGCCGTCGACCACGCGCACGAGCATGACCACGCCCACGTAGTTGTCGAACCAGGAATCGATGATGAGCGCCTTCAGCGGCGCTTCCGGGTCGCCCACCGGGGGCGGGATCCTCGCGATCACGCCCTCGATCACGTCGTCGACGCCCTCGCCGGTCTTCGCGCTGCAGCGGATCGCGTCGGTCGCATCGATCCCGATCACGTCCTCCACTTCCTGGATCACGCGGTCGGGCTGGGCCGAGGGCAGGTCGATCTTGTTCAGCACCGGCACGACTTCCACGCCGAGTTCGGTGGCGGTGTAGCAGTTGGCGACCGTCTGCGCTTCCACGCCCTGGGAGGCGTCCACCACCAGGAGCGCCCCCTCGCACGCGGAGAGCGAGCGGCTCACCTCGTAGGAGAAGTCCACGTGGCCCGGGGTGTCGATCAGGTTCAGGCGGTATTTCCTGCCCGTCGCGCGCCACGTAGGTGCAGCGCCGCGGTCTGCGCCTTGATGGTGATGCCGCGCTCGCGCTCGAGATCCATCGAATCGAGGACCTGCGCATCCATCTCGCGCGTGGAGAGCCCGCCGGTGCGCTCGATGATGCGGTCGGCCAGCGTCGACTTGCCATGGTCGATGTGGGCGATGATGGAGAAGTTGCGGATGCGCTGCATGGTCGGCCGAAAATGGGGACGCTCCCCTATTTCGTCACGGAAAAAGGGGAGCGTCCCCAATTCCATCAAGACAAAGGGCACGCCGGACGTGCCCTTGTTGCAGCGCAATATTATACGCGATTCGCGCGAGGCGCGCTTCGAGCGCCCCGGCGTCGAGAAAGTAGTGGCAGATCTCGTGCTCGCCGTCCAGGAGCACCGGCACCTTGTCGCCCCAGCGCTCCTCGAGGGCGGAGTCCCGGTCCACGTCCACGACCTCGACTTCGAAGCCGTGGCGACCGCGCAGGTCCTCCAACTGCGCGATCATCTGCTGGCAGAGGTGGCAGTACTCCCGGGAGAGGACGGTGAGCCTCGCGCTCACTCCTCGGCCTTGAGGGTCACGAAGCGCGTGCCGTTTTCGTCCCGGATCAGCAGCGCCACCGGCTTCTTCGGGTCGAGCTTCGCCAGGGTGTCGTTGTAGCCCTTGAGGTCCTTGATGTCGGAGTTGTTCACGCGCAGGATCACGTCGCCCGGCTGGACGCCGGCGGCGAGCGAGGCGCCGTCCACGGCCTCGACCGCCACGCCGCCCTGGATCTTCAGGGCCTTCCGCTGTTCGGCGCTCACCTCGGAGACCGCGAGCCCCAGCCTGCCGGGCTTGGCCGCTTCCTTCTTGCCCCGGGCGGCCGTGGTGCGCGTGGCTTCCTCGTCCTTGAACTCGCCCACGGTGACCACGAGGTCGCGCATCTTGCCCGCGCGCCAGACCGAGAGCGTGATCTTCTGCCCGGGCCGCACGGCGCGCACGGTCCGCGACAGGTCCGCGGAACTGTCCACGGTCTTGCCGTCGAGCTTGAGTATCACGTCGCCCACCTCCACGCCCGCCTTGGCGGCCGGGGAATCCTCCTCCACCGTGCCCACGGCGGCGCCGTCGGTGCGGGCGAGGCCGAGGGAGTCGGCGAGGTCGCGCGTGACGCTCTGGATCGCCACCCCGATACGGCCGCGCGTGACCTTGCCGGACTTGCGCAGCTGCTCGATCACGTTGGAGGCGTAGTCGATGGGAATGGCGAACGAGATCCCCGCGTAGCTGCCGGTGCGCGAGAAGATCTGGGAATTGATGCCGATCACCTCGCCCCGCAGGTTGAAGAGCGGCCCGCCGGAGTTGCCGGGGTTCACCGCGACGTCGGTCTGCAGGAAGGGCACCGCGTCGCTCGCGGTGGAATCGGCGGGAAGGTCGCGGCTCTTGGCCGAGAGGATCCCTGCGGTCACGGAGCTGGTGAAACCGAACGGGGAGCCGATCGCCACCACCCACTCGCCCACGCGCGTGGCCGAGGAGTCGCCCAGCTTGAGGAACGGCAGGTTCGTCGCCTCCACCTTCACGAGCGCCACGTCGGAGCGCTTGTCGGCCCCGATCACCTTGGCCTTCATCTCGCGCTTGTCGGTGAAGCGCACGTAGATCTCCTCGGCGTTCTCGATCACGTGCGCGTTGGTGACGATGTAGCCGTCGGCGGAGATCATGAAGCCGGAACCCAGCCCGAAGGGGCGAAGCGGCGAACGCGGCCCGCCCTTGCCGTTACGGTCCTCGCGCCCGCGCGGGGCGCCGCGCTGGTCCGGCGGCATGAAGCGGCGGAAGAACTCGAACATCGGGTCGTCTTCCGAGAGCCCGGGAATCTGCGTGCGCTGCGCGCGCGCCTCGGTGCGGATGTTCACCACCGCCGGCCCGTGCTTCTCCACCAGGTCGGCGAAGCTGGGCAGCGCCATCGGCGGCTGCGCCTGGGCGAAGGCCTGGGAGGAGAAACCGAGCGAAAGGACGGCGCCTGCGAGAAATGCCTTCAGGATCTGCATGGAATTGCCTCTTCTGGAAAAGGGGTGTTGCGAATTACCGGGTCTGCGCGGCGTCCGTGCCGGACTGCCTTCCGACGCTGCGACCCACCTGCTGGGCCGCGGCCGGGGGGACTTCGCCGAGCACCGTCACGAGGTGGTCTCCCATGGGCCGCCGGAAGACGGAAAGCGCGCCGTCCTCGCTGGTGGCCTCCGCGGTGGGCAGTTCGCCCGAGGCGGGCTCGACGAATACGCTCATCGTCGCGAGCCCGTCGCTCAGGACGAGCTGCGTGACCGGCTGCGAGCGGTTGGGAAGCATGCGCTGCATCTCGCCCACGAGCCGGAACCCGCTGGGCGGAGAGGCCACGGACCATCCGGTGGATGCCGGCCGGGGCTCGTCGGGCGGCTGCACGTCGCGGCGCCAGCCCTTGCTCTGCGGCAGGAAAGTGCTCTTCACCTCGCCGCGAGAGACCTCGCGGCCGACGCGCAGGTTGGTGAAGGCGTAGAGCTCGAGCACGTGATGCCTGGCTCCCAGGGTCTTCGCCCGCAGCAGCAGCCCCGGAGCCCACCTCGGCACACAGGCGCTGCGCGTAGCGCAGCGCATCCTTCGGGTCGAGGTGTATCCATTGGCAGTCCTGGCCGAGGACGCGCTCCACCTTGCCGAGCGCGAGGCGGTAGTTCTCCGCGATGGCGTCCAGCGGGCCCGTCACGAGCGAGGGGAAGAACCGCGCCGTCACCCGCCGGTCGATGCGGATCGTCTTGGCGTCCGGGAAGTAGCACTGCATCTGGTCGTCGCGGCGCACGATCTCGCGGCGGGGGCCGTCGAGGGACTCGATCCGCTCGTGCTCGGATCCCCCGAGGTATACATGCGTGATCCGGGAGGTCGCCGTGCGCTCGCCCTGCATGTGCATCACGGTGCCGGCGTAGGTCGTCTCCCGCGCCGAAGTCGCGGCGCGCTGCAGCCACAGGAGCGGATCGGTTCCCGGGTCGGCGGCAGCCGGCAGGACCGCGAGGAACGCGGCTGCCGGTATCGCCGCGGCCAGGAGCCTCATCGGCCGGCCGCGGCCTGGCTGGAGACCGACTGGTAGAAGTCCGCGTTCGGGAGCTGGCGATGCACCACCACGTACTCGTTCACGTTGTGCAGCGGCACCACGTTCGAGGCGAGCACCGGTGCGGCCGCAGGTGCGGTCTTCGCGATCGACGGGGCCGTGGGAGTGCCGCGGTCCTGCATGCCGATCCAGCCCACCACCGCCACCGTGGCGACGGATGCCGCCGCGGCGAAGGCGACGCGCCCGGCCCGGGCGCTCACGCGCCAGCGCGGCGCGAGCACCGTGGGCTCCAGCGCGATCGCATCCATGATGCGTCGCGTGGAAGCGCCGGGGTGCGGCATTTCGCCGCGCAGCGCCTCCCCGATCAGGTGATAGGCCTGCCACGTGCGCTTGAGCTCCTCGTTGCCGCAGCACACCCGAATGGCGCGCGCGGCCTCGCCGGCCTCGAGCTCCCCGTCCATCAGCAAAGAAATTTCGTGCGTCATGATCCGATCCCGAAAGTGCCCGGGGAATGGCCTGTCGCGGCCTTCGCCCCCGGGAGTGTTGCCGCCCTGCTGCCTGTTGTATTTGTATTCACCACCGCTGGTCCTTCGCCGTGCCGAGCTGCGGACGGAGCCTCTCGGCCACCGCCTCGCGGGCCCTGAATATGCGCGACCGGACGGTGCCGATCGGGCAATCCATGATCTTCGCGATCTCCTCGTAGGACAGGCCGTCGATCTCGCGCAGCGTGATCGCGGTCCTCAGCTCCTCGGGGAGCGCGTCGATCGCGTCGTTGACGGTCTTCCCGATCTGCTTGGACATCAGCAGGTTCTCGGGCGTATTGATGTCGCGCAGCCCCGTGGCGTCCTCGAAGCCCTCGGCCTCCTCGCTGTCGTAGCCGGTGGAGGTGGGCGCCCGGCGCCCCTGGGCGATGAGGTAGTTCTTGGCCGTGTTGATGCCGATGCGGTAGAGCCACGTGTAGAACGCGCTGTCGCCGCGGAAATTGGGCAACGCCCGGTAGGCCTTCACGAAGGCCTCCTGCGCAACGTCCTCGATCTCGTTGGGATCGCGAATGATGCGCGACAGCAGCCGTTCGAGCTTGCGCTGGTACTTGATGACCAGCAGCTCGAAGGCCCGCTTCTCGCCCCGCTGGGCGCGCTCGACCAGTTGCTGGTCGATTTCCCTGTCGCTCATCCGTCCCTGAATGGAGTGTCTTGTCGTGCCGGCAACCACCCCCGGTGCCACGCCCGCGGTGGCGGGTGCGACGAAGGGTTTGCCGGTTTCCTGCGGTATTATAAACGTCAGGTTTTTCATTACCTTGCCGTGCGCGTTCCCGCGACCATGGCCAACAGACTCCCCACCGCGCAAATAGTTCCTACGCACGCCCTGCCCCGCCGCCGCCCCAGGATGCCTTCTTGAGCACCTACGACGTCCTCGTCATCGGCAGCGGCCTCGCCGGGCTGTCCGCCGCCCTGCGCCTCGCCGCCGATCGCAAGGTGGCCCTCGTGACCAAGCGCGAGCTGCTGGAAGGGGCCTCGGCCTACGCCCAGGGCGGGATCGCCGCGGTGTTGGACAGCGCCGACAGCCTGGAAAACCACATCCGCGACACCCACGTGGCCGGCGGCGGACTGTGCCGCGACGAGGCCGTGCGCTTCGTGGTCGGTCGCGGCGCGCAGGCGATCCAGTGGCTGGTGGACCAGGGCGTCCCCTTCACCCGCGAGGCGAAGGGCGGCGAAGGCCTGCACCTGCACCGCGAGGGCGGGCACAGCCACCGGCGGATAGTCCATGCCGCCGACGCCACCGGCAACGCGGTGCAGCGCACGCTCGTCGAGCAGGCGCGCGCCCACCCCAACATCGATCTCCTCGAATGGCACCTCGCCATCGACCTCATCACCGGCCGCAAGGTCGGCCTGGAGGACGACCGCTGCCTCGGCGCCTATGTCCTCGACCTCGTGGACGGCCGGGTGCGCACCCTCTCGGCGCGCGCCACGGTCCTCGCCTCCGGCGGCACCGGCAAGGTCTACCTCTACACGACCAACCCCGACACCGCCACGGGCGACGGGATCGCCATGGGCTGGCGGGCCGGCTGCCCGGTGGCGAACATGGAGTTCATCCAGTTCCATCCCACCTGCCTCTACCACCCCCACGCGAAGAGCTTCCTCATCTCCGAGGCGGTGCGCGGCGAGGGCGGGCTGCTCCTGCTTCCCGGGGGAGAGCGCTTCATGCCCCGGCACGACGAGCGCGGCGAACTCGCGCCGCGCGACGTGGTGGCGCGCGCCATCGACTTCGAGATGAAGAAGCGCGGCCTGGACTGCGTCTACCTCGACATCGCGCACAAGGGCGAGGCTTTCGTGCGCGAGCATTTCCCCAACATCCACCGCAAGTGCCTGGAGTTCGGCATCGACATCGCGAAGGAGCCCATTCCGGTGGTGCCGGCGGCGCACTACACCTGCGGCGGCCTGCAGGTGGACCTCGCCGGGCGCACGCCCGTGCCCGGCCTCTACGCCTTGGGCGAGGTGGCCTGCACGGGGCTGCACGGCGCCAACCGCCTTGCCTCCAATTCGCTGCTCGAATGCGTGGTGTTTTCGGAGGCCGCCGCCGCGGACATCCTCGCCGCCGCCCCCGTCGAGATCCCGGCCCTGCCGCAGTGGGACGAGAGCCGCGTCACCGACGCCGACGAGGAAGTGGTCATCGCGCACAACTGGGACGAGCTGCGCCGCAGCATGTGGAGCTACGTGGGGATCGTGCGCACCAACAAGCGCCTGGAGCGGGCGCTGCACCGCATCCAGCTCCTGCAGGCGGAGATCCACGAGTTCTACTCGACCTTCCGGGTCTCCAACGACCTGATCGAGTTGCGCAACCTCGTGGTCACCGCGGAGCTGATCGTGCGCTCCGCGCTCGCCCGCAAGGAAAGCCGCGGCCTGCACTTCAGCAGCGACTGGCCGGCCACACTCGCAGAGGCCCGCGACACGGTGCTCGACCCGCGCTCCCCTGCCCCATGAGCTGCCCGCCGGTACTCACCACCGCCCAGGTGCGCGATATCGAGGAGCGCGCCGCGCGCGGCCTCGCGGGGCCGACGCTCATGCAGCGGGCGGGCCGCGCCACGGCCGACGCCGCCCGCGCGCTCGCGGCCGACACCGGCGCGCCCGTCCTGGTCGTCGCGGGCCCGGGGAACAACGGCGGAGACGCCTGGGTCGCGGCCGCACACCTGCGCGAGAGCTTCCACCGCGTCACGGTGCTCGATGTCGCCGGCACGCCGCCCAAGGCGCCCGAAGCCCGCGAGGCCCGCGAGCGCTTTCTCGCCGCGGGCGGCGAGAGCGTGCGCGCCTGGCCCGAATCCCTGCACCCGGGCCTGGTGGTCGACGGGCTCCTCGGCATCGGCCTCGCCCGGGATCTCGATGGCGACATGGCCGCGCTCGTCGGGCGCGTGAACGGCTGCGCCGCCCCGGTGCTCGCGATCGATATCCCGAGCGGCATCGCGAGCGACACCGGCAGCATCCGCGGCGCCGCTGTGCGAGCCACGCGCACCATCACGTTCCTCGCCCGCAAGATCGGCCTCCACACCGGCGACGCGCTCGACTGCACGGGCGACATCGTGGTCGACGATCTCGGCGTGGACGCAACGCTTCTCGCCGGCACCCCGGGCAGCCTCCTCGCGCCCGAAGGCGTGCGCGGCTGGCTCGCGCCGCGCCTGCGCAACGTCCACAAGGGGTCCTTCGGCACGCTCGGCATCGTGGGCGGCGGCAAGGGCATGACCGGCGCGGCCATCCTCGCGGCGCGCGCGGGCCTCTACGCGGGCGCGGGCAAGGTCTACGTGGGGCTCCTCGCGCCGAACCCGCCCGCCTTCGACCCGGTGCATCCGGAACTGATGCTGCGCGCCGTCGACGACACGCTCGCCGCCGACGTGCTCGTGGTCGGCCCCGGGGCGGGCCATTCGCCGAGCGCGACCTCCATCTCGGCCTTCGAGCGCGTGACCCTCCCCGCGCTCCTGTCGCTGCCCAAGCCCCTGGTGATGGACGCCGACGCGCTCAACGCCATCGCCATCCACGACACGATGCGCGACGCGCTCGCGGGCAACCGGCGCGCCGCCACGATCCTCACGCCGCACCCGGCCGAAGCCGCGCGCCTGCTGCACGTCACCACCGCGGAAGTCCAGGCCGATCGCCTCGGCGCCGCAATTGCGCTCGCCGCGTCGCTTCGCTCGGAGGTGGTGTTGAAGGGCGCGGGCAGCATCTGCGCGAGCCCGGACGGCACCTGGGCGGTGAATTCCACGGGTGACGCGGGGCTCTCCTGCGGCGGCTCGGGCGACGTGCTCGCCGGGATCATCGGCGCGCTCCTCTGCCAGGGGCTGCCGGCCCCGCAGGCGTTGCGCTACGCCGTTTGCCTGCACGGCGCGGCCTCGCAGTCCTGCACGGCGCGGGGGATCGGCCCCGCGGGGCTCACCGCGGGCGAAGTGGCCCTCGAGGCACGCGCGCTCCTGAACGCGTGGACCGCGTCCCCGCGCTAGAGCAGCGTCCGGTAGGTCAGCACGCCCAGCGCGGTCATCACGATCGCGCCCGCCAGGTGCCAGGTGGTGTGCAGCAGCGCCCACCCGTACTCGCCCCGCAGGAGCATGCCGACGGATTCGGCCGAGAAGGTCGAGAACGTCGTGAGCCCGCCGAGGAACCCCGTTACGAGGAACAGGCGCCACTCCACCGGTATCTCGGGGCGGTGGCTGATCCACGCGAGGGCGATCCCCACGAGGTAGCCCCCGGCCAGGTTCGCGACCAGGGTGCCCAGGGGCAGCGCGGGCGTGCGCAGGTTGAGCCAGACCCCCAGCCCCCAGCGCAACCACGCGCCCAGGGCCGCGCCCAGGCCCACCGCGACGAAGCCGCCCGCGAGCGTGCTCACGGCGCGCCCGTCAGCGCGGCGCGCAGCCGGTCCGGCACCGGCACGGGCTTGCCCGCCGCGTAGTCCAGCCAGACGATCACGAACTCGCCCTCGGTGAAGCGCTCGGCGGCATCGCGCCCGTTCACGATCTCGGAGGCGAGCGTGAAGCTCGTGTTGCCCACGCGCGCCGGCAGCAGCCGCACCTCGAGTTCGCTCGGATAGACCACGGGCTTCAGGTACGTCACCTTCATGGTCGCGAGGATCGGCCCGCAGCCCTTCCCCGTGGTCTGGTAGCCGAGCGTCTCCAGCCACTGCACCCGCGACTGCTCGAAGTAGCGCAGGTACTCGGCGTTGTTCACGTGCCCGAGGGCGTCCATGTCGCCCCAGCGCACCTGGATCTTGAGGGAATGCAGGAGCCGCGGCGCGGCGGGCGGGGTCTTGGTCATCGCGGGGGCTGCTCAGCGGGTCGGGCCGGCGATTATCGCCTCGTTGTGCTCGCCCACGCGAGGCGCCGGCGCACTCGCCTCCGGCGTGCGCAGCGCCTTCACCACGGGGACGGGCAGCGCCGCGAGCACGTGGCCGGGGATCGCCACCTGCCGCGCGAAGACGCCGCGGGCGACGAAATGCGGGTCCGCGACGGCTTCCTCGAGGCTGCGCACGACCGTGCAGCAGGTATCGGTCGAAGCGAGTGCCGCGTCCCAGTGGGCGGCGTCGTGCGCGGCCACGCGCGCGGCCACCGCGGCGAGGGTGGCGGCGGGATTGCGGGCATCGTCGCGCAAGGCTTCCGGCACCCCTGCGATCGCGCAGAAGGCCTGCCAGAACTTGTCCTCGAGCGCCGCCACCGCGAGGTGCCGGCCGTCGGCCGTGCGGTAGACGCGGTAGCGGGGCGAGCCGCCGGTGAGCATGCCCTCCCCCGGCTTCGGCCATTCGCCCGCCGCCTTGCCATAGGCGAGACCGAGGAACTGGAAGGCGAAGAGGTTCTCCGCCATGGCGATGTCGAGGAAGCAGCCCTCGCCCGTGCGGTCGCGCCGGCGCAGCGCGAGAAGGATGTTCATCACCGCCGGATAGGTGCCGCCGGCGATGTCGCCCGTGAGCGTGGCCGGGATGCCGGGCGTGCCGTCGGCGCCCGCGGTGAGTGCGAGGACACCCGTGCGCGCCGCGTAGTTGAGGTCGTGCCCGGCTTCCTTCGCGCGGGGGCCGTCCTGCCCGTAGCCGGTGATCGCGCAGTAGACGATCTTCGGGCTCGCCGCGCGCCAGGCCTCGTAGCCCAGGCCCAGCCGGTCCATGACGCCGGGGCGAAACTGCTCGAGCACCACGTCGATCTTCGGCGCGAGCGCGAGAAGGGATGCCGCGGCATTGGGCGCGCGCAGGTCCAGCGAGATGGCACGCTTGCCCCGGTTGAGCATCGCGAAGGGCGCGCCCACGCCGTCGACCGCGGGGGGATAGGCGCGCATGTCCTCGCCCGTGCCGGGGCGCTCGACCTTGATCACCTCGGCGCCGGCTTCCGCGAGGATCAGGCTCGCCAGCGGGCCGGGAAGCAGCGTGCTGAAGTCGAGCACGCGGATGTCCTGCAACGGAAGCATCGTGAGGCTCCGGAAACAAGGGAGCGTCCCCCATTCCATAAAGGAGGACGCTTCCCGATTAATAGCACGCTCAGGCGACGGGTTCGAGGGCCTCGGCCACCAGCTCGGCGATGTCGCGCGTGGGAACCTCCCCGCGACCGAGCTGCGCCACGCCGTCGCGCAGCATCGTCGCGCAGTAGGGGCAGGCGGTGGCGATCGCCTTCGGCGCGCGCTCGAGGGCCTGCTCGGCGCGCAGCACGTTGATGCGCTTGCCGGTGTGCTCCTCCATCCACATGCGCGCGCCGCCGGCGCCGCAGCACATCGCCTTGTCGCGGGCGAGCGCGAATTCCGGTGGCGTGTCCTTCGACACCGCGGCCAGCACGCGCCGCGGCGCCTCGTACTCACCGTTGTGGCGCGCGAGGTAGCAGGGCTCGTGGTAGATGACGCCCTCGAAGGCGCGGCGCGGGGCGATCTTCCCCTCCGCGATCAGCCGGTCGATCAATTGCGTGTGGTGGACGACTTCGTAGTTCCCGCCGAACTCCGGGTATTCGTTCGCGAGCGTGTTGAAGGCGTGCGGGTCGCAGGTGACGATGCGCGTGACGCCGAGCCCGCCAAGGTCTCCACCAGCCCCTTCGCGAGCGACTGGAAGAGCATCTCGTTGCGCGCGCCCTACGCACTCGCCCGTGGAGCTCTCACGCGGCCCGAGGATCGCGAAGCGCACGCCTGCGGCCTTGAGGATCTTCACGAACGCTTTCGCCGACTTCTGCGCACGGTTGTCGAAGGACTGCGCCGAGCCCACGTAGAAGAGCCAGTCGAGCTCCTTCGCCTGTTCCGCGCTCTCCAGCAGCGGCACGCCCAGCTCCTTCGCCCAGTCGCCGCGCGTGTCGGCGGGCAGGCCCCAGGGGTTGGACTGGCTCTCGTAGGCGTCGAAGACCGCCTTCAGTTCCTGCGGGAAAGCGCCCTCCATCATCACCTGGTGCTGGCGCAGCCGATAGAAACGCCCGAGGTGCTCGAGCCCGATGGGGCAGGCACGCTCGCAGTAGCCGCAGGTGGTGCAGGCCCAGAGGGTCTCGGGCTTGATCACCTCGCCCACGATCGCGGGCAACTCCTCGCCTTTCCCCGCGACGATCGCCTCGCGCCTCTCCAGGAGATGGTGCTTGAGGGAATCGTTCACCCACTTCATCGCGAGCGGCTTGTCGGTGAGGAAGGTCGGGCAGGAATCCTTGCAGCGGCCGCACTCGGTGCAGGTGAAGGGGTCGAAGGCCTCCTTCCAGAGGAGGTCAGACGCGGTGCGCGCGCCCACCTTCAGGTCCTCCGGCGCGTCGTCGGCCATCATCGCGTCGAGATCCACGGAAGGCACGCGGTTCACCGGCGTCTCGCGGGCAAGGAAAAGCGCGGGGAGTGCCGTCACGATGTGGAAATGCTCTCCGAGGGGCAGCAGCACGAGGAAGGAGAACACCGTCACCATCTGCACCCAGTAGGAGGCCTGGAGGCCAAAGGCGAGCGCGCCGGGCGAGAGGCCCTCGAAAGCGAGCGACACGGCCGCGCCCACCGGAGCGAAGGCCTTCTCGTGTGCTATCCCCGGGTCCGCCCCGTAGGCCACGAAGCGCAGCCCGTCGAAGAGGAAATCCGAGACCACGATCACGACGATGAGCGAGAGGATGAGGATCGCCTCGCGGTTGGGCTCGAGACGGCGGGGCTTCAGCACGAAGCGCCGCCAGAAGGCGTAGGCCACGGCCGCGAGCACCGCGACCTCCACGAAATCCTTGAACGCCGCGTAGCCCGCGCCTGCCACCCCGGGGATCACCGCGAGCGGGTCGTAGCCGATCACGATCAAGTGGAGCTTCCGCACGAGGAGCGCGCAGAAGCCCAGGAAGATCGCCGCGTGCATGACGCCCGGCTTCCACTCGCCCGCGATCATGCGCGACTGCGCGAAGCCCATGGTCGCCACGCGCCCGAGCCGCTGAGCGGCCGGTCCCAGCGCACCTCCGGCTGCAGGGCGCGGAAGATGGCGATCTTGCGCCAAGCCAGCACGGCAAAACCGCCGAAGCCCGCTATCATTAGCGCCGTTATCGCCCAGGGTCCCATCGCCCGCCGTACCCTCCGTCAATGAATGGGGAACGTCCCCATTTTCGCGATATGGGGACGTTCCCCCATTTACGCTTATCGCATTAGAGAGAGGCAAGCCTCCGCCCATCATGAGCCATATCAATAGTTTCCGCACCAACCGGAGCCCGCAGTGACCCGTGAATCGATGGAATTCGACGTCGTGGTGGTGGGCGGCGGCCCCGCGGGGCTCGCGGCCGCCATCCGCGTGAAGCAGCTCGCCGCGGAAAAGGGCGCCGAGGCCTCCGTCTGCGTTCTCGAGAAGGGAAGCGAGATCGGCGCCCACATCCTCTCGGGCGCGGTGATCGACCCGAAGGCGCTCGCCGAGCTGTTTCCCGACTGGAAGGAAAAAGGCGCGCCGCTGGGTGCGCCCGTGACCGAGGACCGGTTCCTCTTCTTTTCGGAGACGGGCACGACGAAGGTACCGAGCTGGATGCTCCCCGCGTGCTTCCGCAACGACGGCTACTACTGCGCGAGCCTGGGCAACCTCTGCCGCTGGCTGGGCACCCAGGCCGAGGCCTTGGGCGTCGAGATTCACCCGGCTTCGCCGCGGCCGAAGTGCTCTTCGATCCCGAGGGCCGCGTGATGGGCGTGGCCACGGGGGACGCGGGCATCGGCAAGAACGGCGAGAAGACCGCGCGCCACGCCGCCGGCATGGAACTGCACGCGAAGTACACGGTGTTCGCGGAAGGCTGCCGCGGCCACCTCGGCAAGGCGCTCCAGGAGCGCTTCCAGCTGCGCGAAGGCCGCGATCCGGCCGTGTACGGCATCGGCCTCAAGGAGATCTGGGAGATCGAGCCTGCGAAGCACCGGCCCGGCCTCGTCATCCACGGCGCCGGCTGGCCGCTCGCGAACGACACCTACGGCGGCTCGTGGATGTACCACCAGGAGGCGAACCAGGTCTCCGTGGGCCTCGTGGTGGGGCTCGGCTACACCAACCCCTACCTTTCGCCCTACGAGGAATTCCAGCGCTTCAAGACGCACCCGGCGATGCGCGCGTACCTGGAGGGCGGCCGCAGGATCGCCTACGGCGCGCGGGCCATCAACGCGGGCGGGCTGCAGGCGCTGCCGAAGCTCGTCTTCCCCGGCGGCGTCCTCGTGGGCGACGACGCGGGCTTCCTCAACGCCGCGCGCGTGAAAGGCAGCCATGCCGCGATCAAGTCGGGGATGCTCGCAGCCGATGCGGCGTTCGACGCCCTTGCTGCCGGCCGCTCCCGGGACGAACTCACCGCCTACCCCGAGGCCTTCGAAAAGAGCTGGCTGCACGACGAGCTGCACCGCGCGCGCAACTTCAAGCCCCTCATGAACCGCGGGCTCGTGCTCGGCGCCTTCCTCGTGGGCATCGACCAGGTCGTCTTCGGCGGGCGCCCCCTGGACCCTGCACCACCCGGGGCCCGACCACGAGATGCTCCGGGAAAAGGACGCCTGCGAGCCCATCGCCTACCCGAAGCCCGACGGCGTCCTCACCTTCGACCGGCTCTCCTCGGTTGCCGCCTCCAACGTGGCCCACGAGGAGGACCAGCCCGCGCACCTGACGCTCAAGGACCCGGCCATCCCCATCACGGTGAACCTCGCCCGCTACGACGCCCCGGAGACGAGATACTGCCCCGCGGGCGTTTACGAGATCGTCACGGAGGGGCAGAATCCCCGCTTGCAGATCAATGCGCAGAACTGCGTGCACTGCAAGACCTGCGACATCAAGGACCCGACCCAGAACATCCACTGGGTCGTGCCCGAAGGCGGCGGCGGCCCCAACTACCCCAACATGTAGCGCAAGACCACGGGCGAAACCATAAAACCTGGGCGAGGAGAGAGACGATGAACAATGTTGCGGACATGCTGAAAGCCAAGCCTTCCCGGATGGTGTCGGTGAAGCCCGAGGACAGCGTCCTCGACGCCATCAAGGTGATGGCGAGCGAGAACATCGGCGCGGCCATCGTGATGTCGGGCGAAAAGCTGGTCGGCATCTTCTCCGAGCGCGACTACGCGCGGAAGGTGGTCCTCAAGGGCCGCTCCTCGGAAAAGACGAAGGTCGAGGAGATCATGACCGCCAACGTCGTGTGCGTGAGCCCGCGCGCCAAGAGCCGCGACTGCATGGCCCTCATGTCGGAGAAGAACATCCGCCACCTGCCGGTCGTGGATGACGGCCGCGTGATCGGGATGGTCTCCATCCGCGACATCGTGACCGACATCATCGCCGACCAGGACTTCACCATCTCGCAGCTCGAGAGCTACATCAGCGGCCAGTAGCGCCCGCGCCCCGCACCAGGAGACCCCGGACCCGATGCTCACAGTCCGAGGTCTCGCCAAGAGCTGGCCGGGCGGGGCCCCTCTCTTCGAGGCGGTATCGCTGGACCTCGCACCCGGCGAGCTGGTCGCCATCCTCGGCGAATCCGGCGCCGGCAAATCCACGCTCCTCAACATCATCGCCGGGCTCGATCGGGCGGATGCGGGCACCGTCACCGTTTCCGGCACCGTCGTATCCGACCTCGACGACGACGAGCGGGCGCTGTGGCGGCGCGGCGCCGTGGGATTCGTCTTCCAGTCCTTTCACCTGCTGCCTTACCTCACCGTCGAGGAAAACGTGGGGTTGCCGTTGTTGCTGAATGGCGTCGCCGCGGCCGAGCGCCGTGAGCGCTCCCGGGCCGTACTCGAAGCGGTGGGGATGGCGGCGACCGCAACGCGCAAGCCCTCCTCCCTCTCGGGCGGCGAGATGCAGCGTGCGGCCGTGGCGCGCGCGGTGGTGCACCGCCCTTCCCTCGTGCTGGCCGACGAGCCCACGGGCAACCTCGACGAAGTGAACGCGGCGGCCACGATGAAGGCGCTTCGGGACGCCGTGAAGCGCGAGGGCGCGGCGGGGCTCCTGGTCACCCACTCCACCGTGGCCGCGTCCTCCGCCGACCGGGTCCTGCGCCTCGCGGGCCGCCACCTCGGGCCGGCATGACCGGCGCCCTCGCCGCCACACTCCTGCGCGGCTCCCTCTCCGGGAACCGCTGGCGCTCGCTCCTGGCGATTGCCTGCATCGCGCTGGGCGTCGCGCTCGCGGGTGCGGTGAACACGCTGCATTCCTCCGCGCTGGACGAGATCGACCGCGCCGCGCGCGTGCTCTCAGGCACCGCGGACCTGCAGGCGCGCGGGCCGCGCAACGGTTTCGACGATGCCGCCTACGGGCCGGTCGCGATGCACCCGGCGGTGGCGGTCGCCTCGCCCGTGATCGAGATCGAGGCACCGCTCGCCGGACGCGAGGGCACCGTCCGCGTGCTGGGCATCGACCCGTTCCGCGCCGCGCGCCTGCAACCCGGGTTCCTCGCGCAGGGCGCGGCGAGCCGCGACGAAGGCACGCCCACGCTGCTGGACGCCAATGCCGCCTGGCTTACGCCCGCTGCGCTCGCGAAGCTGGGTGCGAAGGCGGGCGACGAGGTTTTGCTCAAGGGTCCGCGGGGCGAGGTGCGGATCCAGGTCGCGGGAGCGCTGCCCGACCTCGACGGCGGCGGGCCGCTGGTGGTGATGGACATCGCTGCGGTGCAACTCGAATTCGGTCGCATCGGCGTGATCCACCGCATCGACTTGAGGCTCGCCCCCGATGTTCCGCGCGAGGAGGCGCTGCGCGGGATCACGGCGCTGCTGCCCGCGGGTGTCGCGCTCTCCCGGCCCGACGAGGCGGCGATGCGCACCGCCGGTCTCTCCCAGGCCTACCGCGTGAACCTGACCGCGCTCGCGCTCATGGCGCTCTTCACCGGGGGCTTCCTCGTCTTTTCCACGCTCGCCTTGCAGGCGGCGCGGCGGCGGCAGGAGTTCGCGCTGCTGCGCGCGCTCGGGCTCACGGCGGCGGGCGTGCGCACCTTCCTCGCGATCGAGGGCGCGTTGCTCGGGCTCGGCGGCGCGATCGCGGGCACGGCGCTGGGCCTCGTCGCGAGCCGCGCCATGCTCGAGCGCTTCGGCTACGACCTGGGCGCGGGGTTCTTCTCGGGCACCGGAAACACCTTCTCGCCGGACGCGACGGCGCTCGCGGTGATCGGGCTGCTGGGGGTGCTCACGGCTGCCGCTGCGGCACTCGCGGTGACACGACCGCTTGCGAGGCTCGATGTCGCGCAGGCGCTCAAGGACCGTCACCTCGACCTCCCCGCGCCGCCCGGGGGATGGTCGCTGGCCGATCGCCCTCGCCGCGGGTGCGCTGCTCGCCGCCTATCTCCCGGCCGCGGGCGAGATCCCGGTGGGCGGGTATCTCTCCATCGGCTTGGCACTCGCCGCCGCGGTGCTGGCCGTGAGCCCCGCCTCGCGCCTGCTGCTCGACCGCGTGCCCGCGAGCGACGCGCCGCTGCGAACGCTTGCCCGCGCGCAGGTCAAGAGCCTGCCGGGGCACCTCTCCGCGATGGTCTCGGGGATCGTGGTGAGCGTGGCGCTGACCGCGGCCATGGCGATCATGGTGCATTCCTTTCGCGTGTCGCTGGATCACTGGCTCACGGGCGTGCTGGAGGCGGACCTCTTCGCGCGCGGCGCCGCAGGGAGATGCCGCGGTGTTTCCGCCCGAGGTGCAGGCGGGGATCGCGGCCGTGCCGGGGGTGGCGCGCATCGACCCCATCCGTTTCGAGCGCCTCACGCCCGAGGGCGCCACGGGGCTCCTCACGGTGATCGCCCGCCCCTTGGACGAGGCGCTGCTGCGCGGCTTCCAGGCCGAACCTGCCGAGGTGCCGCCCGCGGCCAGGCCTCCCCGGCGTGGATCTCGGAAGCCTCCGTGGATCTCTTCGGCTGGCAGGCGGGGCAGGAAATCACGGTGCCGCCTGGCGGGCGGCGCGCCACCTTCCGCATCGCCGGCACCTTCCGCGACTACTCGCGCACCTGGGGCGCGATCATGATCGACCTGGCGGACTACCGCGCGCCATCACCGGCGACCTGCTCGCAACGACATCGCGATCCACCTGGCGCCCGGTGCGGATGCGAAAACCGTCGCCGAGGCGATCGCGAAGGAGGTCGCGAAGGTGCCCGGCGCGGAACTGCACGACGCGAGCTTCATCCACGGCCGCGCGCTCGCGATCTTCGACCGCACCTTTGCCGCCACCTACGCGCTCGAGGCCGCCGCCATCCTCATCGCGCTCGCCGGAGTGACTTCGAGCTTCGCGGCACTTGCGTGGTCGCGGCGGCGCGAGTTCGGGGTGCTCCGCCACCTCGGGCTCGCCCGCGGCGAGGTGCTGCGGCTCCTGGCGCTCGAAGGCGGTGCGGCGGGAATCATTGGCGCCCTCCTGGGCCTCGTCGCTGGTGCTGCGGTGAGCGTGGTGCTGGTGCACGTGGTGAACCGCCAGTCCTTCCACTGGGGCATGGCGATCCACTGGCCGTGGCTGGCTCTCGCGGCGCTCATCGGCGCCGTGGTGTTTCTCTGCGCGCTCGGTGCTTCCGCTGCGGGGCGCGCGGCCGTGGCCCGGGAGGCGGTGCACGCGGTGAAGGACGATGCGTAGGCTCGCGGCGGCGTGTTCGCCCTCCTCGCTGGCCTCCTCGCCCTCGCGGCGCGGGCGGCGGAATACGCGCCGGTGCTGCCGGGATTGAAGCTCGCCTTCCCCGCGGACTACGGCGCCCACCCCGAGCACCGCATCGAGTGGTGGTACGCGACGGGGCAGCTCGACACGGAAGCCGGGCCGCTGGGATTCCAGGTGACCTTCTTTCGCCTGCGGAACAAGGAGGCGGATGCGAACCCGAGCCGCTTTTCTCCCGCGCAGCTCCTCTTCGCCAACGCGGCGGTCTCCGATCCCGCGCACGGCCGGCTGCGCCACGACGAGCGGATCGCGCGGGCCTTCCCGGGGCTGGCGGAAGCGCGCACGGGCGACACCGACGTCTTCATCGACGACTGGTCCTTCAAGCGCGCCTCCGGTGGCTATGCCGTGCGCATTCCCGCCGAGGGGTTCTCGCTCGATCTCGTCCTCACGCCCACGCAGCCGATCCTCTTGCAGGGCGAAGGCGGCTACAGCCGGAAAGGTCCGCTCCCCTCGCAGGCCAGCGGCTACTACAGCGAACCGCAGCTCGCGGTGACGGGGAGCGTGAAGGTGGGCGGGCGCACCATCGCGGCCAAGGGCACGGCGTGGCTCGACCACGAGTGGTCCAGCCAGATCCTCGCCGAGGACGCCGTGGGCTGGGACTGGGTGGGGTTGAACCTCGAGGGCGGCGGCGCGCTGATGGCCTTTCGCCTGCGCGACAAGGACGGCGGCACGGTGTGGGCCTCGGGGACGCTGCGCGAGGCCGGGAAGGTGCGCATCTTCGGCCGCGACGAAGTGCGCTTCACGCCGCGCCGCACCTGGCGATCTCCGCGCACGGGCGTGGCCTGGCCCGTGGAGATGGCCTTCGAGGTCGCGGGCGAGCCTTGGGTGGTGGCACCGCTGATGGACGACCAGGAGATGGACGCGCGCGGCTCCACGGGCACGCTCTACTGGGAGGGCGCGGTCACCGCGACGGGGCCGAGGGGGGCGACGGGGCGCGGGTATCTCGAGCTCACGGGCTACGGGGGGAGGCTGCGGTTTTGAGCGCTGCCGTCCCTCCGGCCGACGCTCCGGTCGCCTCCACCGCGGAGAGCGTGCGCTCGGAAGTGGGCGACATCCCCGCGATCGAGGGGCTGCGCGGGGTGGCGGTGGCGTGGGTGATGGTCTTCCACTATTTCGTCCTGCGCGACGGCAAGTTCGACGATGCCTTCATCGCGTTCCTGAAATCCTGGGCGCCGCTGGAAGCGTTCGCACGCAACGGCTATCTCGGCGTGGATCTCTTCTTCCTCATCACCGGTTTCCTCCTCACGCTGCCGTGGTTCCGGCACGCGGAGGCGGGCCTGCGGCACCCGACTGGCGATCCTTCTACGCCCGGCGCGCGAGGCGGATCCTGCCGGCCTACTACGTGCAACTCGTGATCCTCTTCTTCGTGGTGCTGCCGCTCGTGTACCCGCGCATCTGGATCCAGTCCACGCCCTTCGTGGTCGGGAACCTGGGCGCGCACTTCACGTTCCTCCACTACACCTCGCCCCTCACGTCGTCGTCGATGACGGTGAACGGCGCGCTGTGGACGCTCGCGATCGAGATGCAGTACTACCTGCTGCTGCCGCTCGTGGCGCCCTCTTCGTGCGCTGGCCGTGGCGTTCGCTCGTGGCGGCGGCGGTGATCTCGGGCGGGTGGCGGTGGCTGGCGTGGAACGATCTTCAGGTCCTCACGGACTTCTATCTCCGGCTGGGAGCGAAGGCGGGGGTGACGGAGAAGGAGGTGCGGCACCTGATCGAGACGCAGCTACCGGCGTGGTCGCTGCACTTCGCGCTGGGAATACTGGCGGGGCGGGCTTGGATGATTCGGCGGAAGCGGGAGGTGGGCGCTGGGCGGTGGGTTCCGGTGGGGTTGCGGTGGTGGCGCTGCTCGCACTACACCACGTGCTGCGGAACGGGACTTCGTTCCTCGGGCAGATGGGGTGGATCGCCTTTCCGGTGCTGATCGCGGTGGGGATGGGGGCGATCGTGTCTTGGCCTTCGGTGTGGCTTTCGCGGGTGTTTTCGGTGCGGCCCCTCGCGGCGCTGGGGCGGGTGAGCTA
>JADJEZ010000019.1 GCA_016708825.1 Betaproteobacteria bacterium
CTAACGGTCTAGTTGAGTTACGGCCGCCGACCGCATTGCCGCACGAGACGCGGCCCAGCTGACCACAAGCCCGCTCGAACGCATTGTTAGACCGCATTGATTCACATTTTAGTGAGCAATTTCTCACATTCGCTATTGAACCAATCCAGAACCACACCACCATGCCTTCCGCAGAACGCCCACAGCCCGCCAATCAAGGTTTATCCGCACCGAGTGGCGGAGATTGGAAGGGGATGCGTGTACCTTTTTGAACCGCAATGACGGGTGCTCGGATTTAGCCTAAAGCTGGTAGGCAATTGACGCCCTTTCTCGGACGGCAGTGGGTGCCGTTGCGAGAAGCTCCCTGACACTGCCGGGTTGTCTCCAGACCGCACGCCCCTGGGCGGCTTGGTCTGGCCTGACGCGTACTCTGCCAATGCCTCTTCGGCGAGCTTGGCAGAAGATCCTGGGACTTCGCGAAGGACAACGACCACCGCTTCTCCGACGCGAGTTCTTCAGCAGGACGAGCGCCGCCACGGCGTCCTGCTCGGACGCCGGAAGTTTCGCGACTTCATTAGTGCTTTGTCAGGAGCTTCGTCATGGCTCTGTCCTTTCTCGATCCTGGCTAACTCTACTCGCGGCTTCCGATGCGGTCTAACTTCCTATTGGGTTGACAGACGTGCTAGGCGCTAACGTCCGGTAATGCAGGCATTCTCTTCCTGGGCGCGGAAGAGGTCAACGGCAAGTAACTGATCCGACGTGTGATATCGAGGCCGCTCGCTTTGCCGGCACTGGCAAACCCGGCGAACGCCGTTTGTCGGCCAGCGCGACCAAGACCCCTGCGCGCTCGCGATCTACCTCGGCAACCCGAACGCGCGCCACCTGGCCCTATCCTGCTCGCGCCGATCCCCGTGCGGGCACCGCGCACGAAGAACCGCTTCACCGCCACCGGCGTGGACCAGTTCCCGCGCCGTGTGGTCGCGCACGCGATGTTCGGGCACATGTTCCTGCTGCCCCCCCGCGACATAGACCGCCCGGCGTCCCGGCGGGCTCGACCGTTTCGTGAGCCGCGTGTCGTCCCCTCCCTCCTTCGGTGGCGAGTTGCCGGTCGCCGCGATGGTCAAGGAAATGGAAACGACGGGCGCGGGGCAGGTGCGCGCTGCGCACCATCTCGGGCAATCCCGTACTGCACTGGCCTCACTCCAGATGTGGTTGCATGAGCACTTCAAACCAGTCGATGAATTCCGCCAACCTGCGGGCACGCTGACGGCGGTGGGGATAGACGAAGGACATTTCCATCGAATTGGCGCGTCGATCCGGCATCACCTCGATGAGTTCGCCGGAATCGAGCAGGTGCCGGATATCAAAGTACGGAATCTGGATGAGCCCGAGGCCAGCCAGGCAGCAGGCGATGTAGCTCTCGGCGTTGTTGACTACGACCTGGCTCGGCACCGCGAGCGTGTGGGTCAGCCCGTCGGCGACGTATTCCCACGGCAACTCACGTCCTGTCGTCGGGGAGGCGTACCCGACCGCAAGGTGCGACACCGCGAGTTCATCCACTTGCTCCGGCCTGCCATGCTCACTCAGGTAGGCAGGGCTGGCGCAGTTGACGAGCGCAGGCGACCGATCGGCCTTACGGCAAGGCTGCTGTCTGGCAAGCTACCCACCCGGACGGCGCCGTCTACACCCTCCTGCACCAGGTCGATCGAGCGATCCGTTGAACTCAGCCTGATCTGCAGGCGTGGATGGCGACGCAACAGGCTGGGCAAGGCGGGAGCAATCAACCGCCGCGCGACTCGACTGGGCGCGTCGATGCTCAGGCAACCCGAGATCTGGCGGTTCTGGGCTTGAAACAGTTGGTCGATGTCTTCGGCATCGGCCAGAAGCGATCTCACACGCTCCAGCAACTGCTCGCCGTCAGCGGTCAGGTGAACCTTCCGCGTCGTCCGGTGGAGCAAGCGTGCACCGATTCCCGACTCGAGCTGTGCAATGGCTGCAGACACCGAGGCTCGCGGCAAGTCCATGGCGTTCGCGGCCTTGATGAAGCTGGCCATTTCCGCCACCCGCATGAATATCCGGTACTGATCAGCGTCCATGCCGCCGCTCTTTTCCCCCTGCTTACTTTATTCGACAAGTGTTTACGGTGGTTTCCGCATGGCCAATTATCCACAGAATCCACCCTTGTCGAGGAACGCTTGCTCCAGCGGGGTCGTCGCTCGGCCGAGCAGTGCGTTTCGGTGCGGAAACCGCCCAAAGCGTCGGATGATGTCCCTGTGGCCCAAGGCGTGCGATAGCCAAGGCTGCCCCAGTTTTTCGTGCAACCTTACCGAAAGATCCTGGCCCGCGAGATCCTCGGCGTGCGCAAACGGCAGACAGAAGAACAGCTGCATCGGGGCGTCGACGGCACGCATATGGCCCGCGTCCATGGCACGCAACGCAAAGTGGCGAGCAAGTGCATCCGTGGCGTACATCTGCGCAGTGCCCCGAAACGCGTTGCGGGGGAACTGGTCCGTCAGCAGAACAAGCGCCAGCGCACCGACCGGCGTCGCCAGCCAGGCATTTTGGACTCTGCTCGCGATCGCACGGTAGGTATCCAGGAAGCGCTGACGGAAGAGCTGATCAAACGCCGTATCCTTGGAGAACCACCGTCCTGGCCCTGCGGCTCGCCAGAAGTCGACGGCGTCGACCGCTTCATCGGTTCCGGCCGAAGCTGGCTCGGTTGGCAGCTCGACATCGGTCATGCGCGGTGCCGCGACGGCGGGTGTTGCGCACCCGCCACCGTGGGCGCAGTCGGTACCTCCCGGCTCATGGTTTGGAGAAGTACCAGACGGAAAGACCCGCAGCGACGGCAGGAACCAGAAACACGACCCCCAGGATCGGCAGTTCCTGGCGCACGGTGTAGCCGGAGAGATTTACGCCCACCCACATGTGCGCCAGGGCTACTGCGAGCCAGGCCGGAATGAACACCTTCGCGCCCAGCGCAACGGCCGATCCGGTGGCACCCCACAGGTGACCGAACAGCAAGAAGACGCTCAGAAGCAGCATCCCGGCAAGGACGGTCAGCAGCATGTGCATATCGTTCCCCCATTGTTGTAAGTGAGGCAGGCGCGGGCGCCAACCGATCGCCGCGCGTGCGTGTCCTGAATGCGTCATTCAGCAGAGCATGCGCCGGTTGGTGATCAGGCCATTCTCCACCGTGAACGGGAAACCGGCTTTGCTGGTGCAACTCCTGGCGTGGGCTCGGCACCGCCGGGCGCGGGAGCAACCTTCGTCCGGGAACGCGTATCGATGTCCACCTGTGCCGTGGCCAGGGCGCCGGTCGCCGACAAGGCGTGCAGGTTCATTGCGCGTTCGGCTACTTGGTCGTGTAGCCGCCGTTGATGAGCAGGGTCTGGCCCGTGATCCACCAGCCATCGGTCACCAGGAAGCGGATGAAGGGCACCACGTCCTCGATGTCGGTCAGGCCTGTCCTGGAAAACTTCGACAGCGCCGCTGCCGTCCGGTGGTGAGCCACGGCATCGTCACCCTCCGCCGGATAGAAGAAGGCGTGTCCATGGGGCCGGGGCCGACCGCCGTGACGGAAATGCCGCGGCTGCCGAACTCCTTGGCGGCCGCGCGGGTGAAATGCTCCACCGGCGCCTTGGTGCCCTCGTAGGCTGCATAGAAGGGCGTGAATGCGCCCAGCAACGAAGTCACGAGGGTGCAGACCTTGCCGTTGTCGTTCAGGTGCTTGCCGGCTTCCTTGAGAAAGAAGAACGCCGATTTCGAGTTCACGGCCGTCATCTCGTCGTACTCGGCCTCGCTGATCTCCACCATCGGCTTCTTCAGCACCTTGCCGACGGTGTTGATGGCGATGTCCGGCCGGCCGACGGCCGCGATGGTGTCGGCGAACAGCTTCTCGACCGCACCAGCGCGCGTGAGATCACCCTGGAAGGCAACGGCCTTGGCCCCGGCGGCCTCGATCGCAGCGAAGGTCTTGTCGGCGTCAATCTTGCTGCCGGCGCTGTTGTAGTGGATCACGACCGCTTTGGCACCTTGCTTGGCCAGGTCGCGGGCAATCAGGCCGCCGAGGTTTTTGGCTCCGCCGGCGATGAGTGCGGTCTTGCCTTTGATGGAATGATTTGCCACGACCAATCTCCAGGTTGATGAGGGAGATTTCAGTCTAGGCAGTACCGGTTCACCGGTCAGCCTGTTCGTGCTGGATGGATTGTCCAGCGATTCCGATCAATCGGCGGCGTCCGCCGCCGGCCACTCCTGGTCGGGTACAGACAACCCTGACCCACACCGGTAGCGGCAACCGCCAATGGCGAATACTGCGCCAAGAGACGACAATTCCATGATGCCTGCCCCCCACCCCGACCAAAGGCTCACCTACCGCGCCTGCCCCCTCTGCGAGGCCATCTGCGGCCTGGAAATCCGCACCCGCGGCGGCGAGGTAACAGGAGTCCGGGGCGACGACCGCGACCCCTTCAGCCGCGGCCACGTCTGCCCGAAGGCCGTAGCCCTCATCGACGTGCACCACGACCCCGACCCGCCGGCGCGGCCCCGTGCGCAGGATCGGCGACCGCTGGCCCATCGCCTGGGAAGACGCCTTCGATCTGACCGCCACGCGCCTCGCCGCCATCCAGCGCGACCACGGCCCCGGACGCGCTCGCGATCTACCTCGGCAACCCGAACGCGCACCACTTGGGCCACATCCTGCACGCGCCGAACTCGTGCGCGCGCTGCGCACGAAGAACCGCTTCACCGCCACCAGCGTGGACCAGCTCCCGCACCACGTGGCCGCGCACGCGATGTTCGGGCACATGTTCCTGCTGCCCATTCCCGACATCGACCGCACGGCGTACTGGCTGGTGCTCGGCGGTAATCCCGTCGCCTCCAACGGCAGCATGATGACGGCACCCGATGTCGCCACGCGCCTGAAGGCGATCCATGAGCGCGGCGGCAAGGTCGTCGTGGTCGATCCGCGCCGCACGGAAACGGCGGAGGCGCCACGCGCCACCACTTCATCCGTCCCGGCACCGACGCGGTGTTTCTCCTCGCACTCGTGAACGCGCCTTTCGAGCTGGGGCCGCCCTCGCATCGAGCGCTACGGCGACAAGCTCGCGGGGCTGGACACCGCCACTTGCACGCCATCCGCCCCTTCGGCGTGGAACGCGCCGCCGCACCCACCGGCATCCCCGCCGCCGCCATTCGTGGGATCGCGACCGAGCTGCGGGAAGCGCCAACAGCGGTCGTCTACGGCCGCATGGGCCTTTCCACGCAGCCCTTGGAACCGTGTGCCAGTGGCTCGTGCAATCGTGAACCTCCTCACCGGCAGCCTCGACGCCCGGCGGGCACTCCCCACGCTGCCGGCGGTGCCGATGACAGGCCCGGCACGCGCCCCGGCGGGCTCGGCGTGCCTCGCAAGCCGCGTTTCGTCCCGTCCCGCCTTCGGCGGGCGAGCTGCCGGTGGCGGCGATGGTCGAGGAAATGGAGACGCCGGGTGATGGTCAGATCCGCGCGCTGCTCACCATCGCCGGAAACCCTGTGCTCTCGACGCCCAACGGCCGCCGCGTGGACCGCGCGCTTGCCGGCCTCGACTTCATGGCCGCGATCGACCTCCGCTGAACGAAACCACGCGCCACGCGGCTGGTGATCCTCCCGCCCACCACTTCCTCGCGCACGAGAACTACGACATCGTGTTCAACGCGCTCGCGATCCGCAACGTCGCGCGCCTGAGCCCCGCCCGCCGTCGCAAGCCGCCGGGGAGCTGTTCGACTGGGAGGTGCTCAACGGCCTAGGGCTTGCGTACGCAGAAAGGCCACCGGCACGCCTTCGCCCTTGCCGCCGCCCACCACCGTGCTGGGTGCGCCCTCGCCGCACGTCCGCCGAGGACAAGGTCCCGATGGCCTCTCCAGGCCGCCGAGCACGGTATCGATCTCGGCGCCTTGGAGCCTTCTGCCGCTCGCCCGCCTGGAGACGCCCGAGGGAAGATCGCCTGCGCCGCCCGCGTTCGTGGCGGATCTCGCGCGCTGGAATCCGACCTCCTCGCCAAGCCCGACGCGGGAGAGCTTCGCTCTTCGGCCGCCGGGACCTGCGCAGCAACAACTCCTGGATGCACAACGCCCACCGCCTCGTGAAAGGCCCGCGCCGCGACCAGCTCTGGATCCACCCCGATGACGCAGCCGCGCGCGGCATCGTGGAAGGCTGCGACGTGAACATCGCCTCGCGCACGGGTGAGATCCGCGTCACGGCCCACGTCACCGATCGCGTGATGCCGGGCGCCGTGTGCCTGCCCCACGGGTTCGGGCAGGGGCGCGAGGGCGTGCGGCTGTCGGTGGCTTCCGGGCTCGCGGGCGCCAGCTACAACGACGGCGAACGGAAAACGCAAGTTGCCTTCGCGTTTGCGTACGGGGCCAGTTCGCCTTGAGCTTCGCGTCTGCCTCGCCGCGACAGGTGAGAGACGCCGATGTGATCCTCGAACGCGGCGAAGTAGAAGAAACGCGCCCATTCCTGAGGGTGGCATCTTTAGAAGCCGATGGTCTCCCGGCCCCGGAACCGCTGCCAGGGCAACGCGACGAATCCGGTGAGATGCGGTTCGCGATGGGCGCCGCCGCTGCGATGTATGCGTCGATCTTGCCGGACTCGGCGGATGGGGACAGGGGAAGCCTCGGCTGGCGCGGTTGTTGGAACGGGTCGCCTGGAAAATGGGGACGTTCCCCGATCGTCGCGAAACAGGGGAACGTCCCCAATTATCGGCGCGAGGCGACGGCGGCGGATCGCCTGCAGGATCGCGATCGGCGTCGGCGGCAGCGCCGGCACCTCGACGTCCACGGAATCACGTTCGACACTTTCCCGCAGCTCGCATAGCTCTCGCCGAAGATGCCGCCGGTGGAGCCGCAGTCGCCCACGGCGACGACGAGGCTTCGGCGCGGGCGTGGCCTCTGCACGCGATGTGGAAGCGCGTTCCATGTGCTTCGGGCGTGACGGGCCCGGTGACGAGCAGCATGTCGGCGTGGCGCGGGCTCGCGACGAACTTGATGCCGCCCAGCCCTCGATAAGTTGTAGAAGGGGTTGTTCACCGCCTGGATTCAGCGCCTGCAAAGCCGCTTTGGCAGGATCCGGCGTCCACCTGGCGGATCGCGAGCGCGCGGCCGGAGTGAGCTCAACACCTCCGCCTGGATCTCCGGGGCGCGGGTGCGCAGCGCCTCGAGGGCGAAGGGGCGTCCTTTTTCACGATGCCGGTGCGCACGATCCGCTTGAGGATGTGGATCATCAGCCGTCCTGTCCCGAGTAGCTCAGGTTGGAAGCTCTTGTTGATGAGCGGGAAGTCGGGAACGATGCTGCCCATCACCGCGTCCTGGATCAATGGGCCGTCTTGCCACGGAGGGATCGTGGGCATGGCAGCGGCGGATCCTGCCGTCCTCGCCCGCCCTGAGGTGACGAGCACCTCGCCGCGCCATCCTTCCATACCCAGCCCGCGCCGAACGCCGCAGCCTGCGGCTGCGGCAGCTCCACGCGCAACTTCGCCGTCCGGCGCGCCCATCGCGATCGCGCGCACCAGCCGAAGGGATTCGAGCACCTCGTCGAAGCGCAGGTGCACGCGCGCGGCCACGTCGCCCGCGGTGTAGCCGGCCTTGCGAACGCCAAGCTCGCCGTAGGGCGCCGCCGGGAAATCCGCGCGCAGGTCGTTGGCCTGCCCGCTCGCCCGCCCGGCAAGGCCCGTGAGGCCGAGCTTCCTCGCGAGCTCCGGCGTCACGCGCCCTGTCGAGGAAGCGATCCTGCAGCCCCGCGTGCTCGTTTCGAAGATGTCGCGCAGGTCGCGAACCTCCGCCTGGATGGCCTTAATTCCGGCCACCATGCGCTCGGCACCTGCGGCGTCGAAGCCGCCTCGTGACTCCGCCCGGCACGATGAGGTTCATGAGCAGGCGGTGGTGCCGAAGACCTCGCCGCCTGTGCGCAGCCAGTCCTCCTTCAGGCGCATGAACTGCGAGAGCGCGAAGGTGAGCGCGGCGTCGTTGCCGAGCGCGCCCAGGTCGCCCAGGTCCTTCGGGGGGGGGGGGGGGGGGGGGTGGGTCCGCGGCGCGGCGGCGGCACGACGCCCAGCAGCGATTCGCGGGCTCGAAGCGTAGGCCCACGCATAGGCGACGGTCGAGTCGCCGGGAGACACGGCCCGCAAGCCGAGGGTCTGGGCAACGGTGAAGTCCTCGAAGTGCTTCTCGATCCCCTTTGTGCACGTAGCCCAGCTGCGCCTCGGGAGGCGCAGCACCTTCTCGCCGACGATGGAGAAGCGGAAGTGCCCCGGCTCGATGATCCCGGCGTGGATCGGGCCCATTGGGGATCTCGTGCACCCTGTCGCCCTCGACGCGCACGAACGCGTAGTCGGCGGAGTGCGTTGGCGTAAGGTTTGCCGCGTCGAAGTCGCAGTGCAGCGGGAAGGCGTCCTCGGCCCACGCGCCATGCAGTGCGCAGCCACGGGCGGGTATCCGCCGCGCCCGATGCGCCGATGCCCAGCAGGCCGAAGAGCGCGCGTCACGCGCGCGGTTGCCGGGAAGAGCCCCGGAGAGGTCCGGTAACAAAGCGCGGGTTCCGGGCGACGACGATAAGTGCACGATCGCGAGCTCCCGCCTGCACCGCGTAGGCCGCGTACACGGAGAACTCTCGTCCCCGTCCTCGGAGAGGTCGCGGTGGTCCGCGCCTCACAGCGGGACGAGGCGCTTCCGCCGCCTCGCGCGCAAGCCGCGCGGCCTGGGTCCACTGCCACTGGCCCACGGCGGTAATCGCCACCGGCGCGTCGCGCCAGAGCACGGTCCAGGTGAGGTTCAGGCTCGATGCGCATGGCGATCAGCCCAGCAGCCTTGCCGCCTCGGCGTACCAGGCCGCGAGGTAGGGCGATGAGGCCCAGGAGCAGTCCCAGCCCAGGTGCACGAACACCGGACCAGCGCCGGCTGGTGCGCGAGGGGCTGCATGTGCGTGTCGCCGGAAGACCATGGGCTGCACGCGGCTGAAGACGGCGGGCGAAGGCCACGCCGAGTGCGAGCAGCAGGAAGGGCGTGGCCCAGGGGTGCGCTCGCGCATCGCCGTGGTGAGGATCAGAACCTGCTCGCGAAGACGCCGAAGGGCGGCATGCCCAGGATCGCGAGCGTGCCGACTGGCGAGCCCCCCAGCCCACCGTGGGGCCCACCTTCATGAGGCCGCGGATGTCCTCCATCACCTGCGTGCCGGCTCTCTGCGCGGCGTGGCCCACGGCGAAGAAGATCGCGCTCTTTCACGAGCGAGCGTACCGTCATGTGCAGCAGCCCCGCGAAGCTCCGCGATGGCCTGCCCATGCCGAAGGCGAAGGTGATGAGCCCCAGCGTGCTCGATCGACGAGTAGGCGAACATGTGCTTTCACGTCGCGCTGGCGCGACAGGAAGAACGCGGCCACCACCACCGAGAGCAGCCCGAAGCCCATCATCATGTTGCTCGCGAAGCGCGAATCCAGCGTTGCCTGCGGCCAGCACCTTGCATTGCAGTACCGAGTAGAGCGCGACATTCAGGAGCAGGCCCGAGAGCACCGCGGAGATCGGCGTCGGTTCCGCGCGTGCATCCGGCAGCCAGTTGTGCAGCGGCACGAGGCCGACCTTGGTGCCGTAGCCCACCAGCAGGAAGACGAAGAGCGACATGATCGCGGCTTGAGGTCGCCCTTCACGAGGTTCAGTGCGTCCAGAG
>JADJEZ010000020.1 GCA_016708825.1 Betaproteobacteria bacterium
TTTCTCGCCGATCGCCCCACCAGGCTTGCGCACGGGCGTGCTGGTCACGAAATGCGTCGCGAGGAAAACGAGGGCGGCAAGCGCGAGGTGGGCGATCGGGTCGATGGGAGCGCTGCGTTCAGCGGGCGGGGGCGGAGGTTTCGCGACGTCGATGTCGATGTACTTCCAGAAGCTGTTGCTTTGCACCGCGGGACGGCGATAGCCGAGCAACCCGGATACCACATGTCCGTGAGGATGCGATGAGTATTCACCTTCCGTGGGGCAGGCCACCATGATCCCCGCCATCTGCTGGTAGACCTTCGTGCGCTCCGGGCTGTCGGGCATGACCCGCCCCCGCTCGTACAGGCGGGTCGCGTCGAGCTTGAAGCGGGCGAAGTTGCCCTTGAATCCGGAGTTCGGGCCGTAGAGCGACGAGAGCCAGTATCCGCGTCGGGCGGCGGAGGCGGCACCTCCCAGCCGCCAGATCATGAGCTTCCCGCGTAGGGCCTCCTTGAGCAGGTCCGGCCACTTCCCTTCCGAACGTGATCCTGAGCCCCACGTCGTCCATGCTGCGCTTCCAGAGTTCGTCGATCTGCGTGTCGCGGGCGCTGGGCATGGAGGCGAACCCGAGCAGGAGCGGGCTGCCGTCGGCCTCTCGCGATACCCGTCGCCATTGCGGTCCATGTAGCCGAACATGTCCAGCAGCGCCCGCGCCCTGGGGATGCTGTACTCGCTGGCGCTGGTGCGGAAATTCGGGTCGTGGCCGGCCACGCCGGGGCTGTACGGTGCGTGCGCGGGGATCGCCTGCCCCTTGCGCACGATGGCGATCTCGTCGCGCGTGTTGTAGCCGAGCGAGATGGCGCGGCGCAGCGCCACTTTCTCCGGCGTGTAGCCGCCGACGAGCGGGTCCTCCATGTTGAAGTAGGCGAACGTGAGGTCGAGCCCCGGGACCTGGGCCATGCGGATGTCGCGCTTGCGCAGGTTGGGCGCCAGCCGGTTGTTGGGAAAGGCGACGTTGGAGAACCCGGCGACACTCGAAGATGAGGTCAGGTCCCGTTGCGGAAGGCGAGCCAGCGCGGCTGCGCCTCCTCGACGATGTAGACCTCCACCTTGCCCACCAGCGGCAGGGCTTGCCGCGCTGCTGCGCGAGGATCGCCCGCCCTCTCGTCGCCCGGCGCGGGCTCGCCGTCGAACGTCTCCCTCGCGGAACCCCGGGTCCGCCTCGAAGACCATCTGAGGAGCGCTTCCAGAAGGCGAGGCGGTAGGGCCCCGTGCCCACTGGAGCGAACCAACGTCGCTCGTAGGTTTCCACCACTTGCGCGCCACGGCGCACGAGACCCGGCAGTCGGCAACGTTGCAGATGAAGACGGTAGGGCTTGGTGAGCCGGCTGATCCGAAGGTGTAGCGGTCCAAGACCTCGAGCCCTCGATGGGCGCGACGTAATCGAAGCGTTCTTGCGCGCCTTCGCGAGCGCCTCGTCGCTGCCGGCGATGATCCCCTGATCTCCGCGAGCAGCGGTGCGGCGAGCTTCGGGTCCATGAGCCGCTTCATCGTAGAGAGCAATCCGCGGCCACGAGCTCGCGCCGCTTGCCCGGGAAGACGGGGCTCCGCGAAGAAGATGCCCGGCTTCACGCGCAGGGTGTAGGTGAGGCCGTCGGCGCTGATCTCCGGCATCGCGGCGAGCGTGCTGGGCTTCAGCTTCAGCGGCCGCGCGAGGAAGTCGTACTTGATGGGCGCATCGAACATCGCGCTGTTGAGGATGTTCGAGTAGAGGTCGCTGATCTTCTGCGGATCGAGCGAGTGGTCTCGCGACGGGAAGGCGTAACGGAAGATCTTGTTCGGATCGGCAGCGGTGGTGGCGGCCGCCGCGAGCATAAGGGCCGCGCTGGTGCGAACGCGGAGCAGGAACCGGGCGAGGCGCATGGGGCATTATCTCGCGAAAGGAGTCGGCCTCGCGACCGTCGGGGGGGCCGCCCGGGGCCTGAAAGGCACCCGTCGGCCGAAATTTCGATGTCCCGCATCGGATTTCGCCCGCACGGATGGCTGGGCTGCTAGCTGAGTGAGCGTTCCCGCCGCCGCAGCCTCCGGGGGCGGGCGATCCGGGAGGAGCGGCCACGGACGATCCGGAAAACACGATTCAGGAAGGCGATGGCCTCCTCATTGAGGGCGAAACGCAATTCTGACGCGAGCCCGCCGACGCGCGAAGCCGGTTCGGTGGGGGCCTGCCTCCCTCACGTTCGAGCAGATGCTGTCCGGAGGCGATTCGCGCGAAAGGGTGGACGCTACGCGGATGTCCTCGCGGGAACTCGCGGTGCTGGGAACCGGGGCCGGACCGGCCGGCATTGCGGACGTTGTGGACGCCCTCGCGAGGGGCAACCCGGCTACCTGCCGGCGAGGACGCGGAGGGAGGCGGGTGTGGGGAGCGCGACGGCGGAACGGAGCTGCGCCCATTGATCCACGTTGCCGTCGCCTGCCGCCGGCAGCGGGCAGGCGTAGAGCATCACGGGCGATCATCCCCATCTCCGACGTGGCGCGCGGCGGCCCGGGGGGGCGCCCACGGGCGGGAAGACGAACGCCGTTGCCAAGCGGCGCGGCGCGCCTGGGCGAAGGGGGATCCGCTGCGCGTCAGGAATGACCGGACCACGGATCGTGATCCCGATCCGGGGGGGGGGGGGGGGGCGGGGGGGGCGCCAGGGGGTCGCGGAGGCGACCGCGCCGCGCGGCGGCCCTGCGGCCGCGGTATGCGCCCGCGGGGCAGGAGAAGACACCCGGGTACGCCGTGGCCAAGCGGCGCGCGGTACCGTGGCGGGGGTTCGGCCGCGCGTCGGGGGGGGGGTGGTTAACCACGGGCCGCGGCATCTGGCCGGGCAGCGGGCCAGGCCACGGACGCGCCAAGAGCCGCGAGGAATCCCCGCAGCGCGCCCGCGAAGGCGGAACCCTCGGCGGAGGACGAGAGGAGATTTTTTTTTTTTTTTTTTTTTTTTTTTTTTTTTGGGGCGGGAACCCTCGCCGGGATTTTCGCGAGCTCCTCCGGCACCCCCGCCATCACGATCTTTCCGCCCGCGTCTCCCCCCTCCGGCCCCAGGTCCACGATCCAGTCCGCCTCCGCGATGATGTCCAGGTTGTGCTCGATGAGCACGACCGTATTCCCCGCATCCACCAGCCGATGCAGTACCCGAATCAGCTTCTCCACATCCGCCATGTGGAGGCCGACGGTGGGCTCGTCGAGCACGTAGAGAGTGTTTGCCGCCCAGTCCCCCTCCGGGGAGAGCGGATCGTCGCCCCTTCCCGGGGAGGGAGAGGGGACGGACCTTGCGGAGCTCCGTCACCAGCTTGATCCGCTGCGCCTCCCCGCCTGACAAGGTCGGACTCTGCTGCCCCAGCGTGAGGTAGCCCAGCCCCACGTCCTGCAGCAGCCGCAGCGCGTGGTGGATGGACGGATGCGCGGTAAAGAACTCCACCGCCTCGTCCACGCTCATCCTCAGCACCTCCCCGACCGACTTCCCCCGCATCTGTACCGCCAGCGTCTCGGGATTGAACCGCGCTCCCCCGCACGCCTCGCACAGCACCTTCACGTCCGGCAGGAAGCTCATCTCGATGGTCTTGATGCCCTGGCCCTCGCACGCGGCGCAGCGCCCGGCATCCGACACCGCCTTGCCGCGCCCCTTGCCCTTCGCCTTGCCGCCGCCCGCGTTGAACGAGAACCGGCTCGCGGTGTAGCCGCGGATGCGCGCCTCCTGCGTGTCCGCGAAGAGCTTGCGGATCGTGTCGAAGAATCCCACGTAGGTCGCGGGGCACGAGCGCGGCGTCTTGCCGATGGGTGTCTGGTCCACTTCCAGCACGCGCGACACGCCCTCCCAGCCGGAAATCGACTTGCAGCCGAACACGGAGGGAGCGGCCTTCCGGTCCCGCGCCGCCCCCACCAGCCGCTCCAGGTTCTCCCGCAGCACGTCGCGCGCGAGCGTGGACTTGCCCGAGCCCGACACACCCGTCACCACTGTGAGTCGCCCCAACGGAAAGCGCACGGTGATGTCCTGGAGGTTGTGCAGGTTCGCGCCAGCGACCTCGATGGACGGCGTCTTGCGGTTCACCGGCCGCCGCGGCTGCACCGGGTGCTTGAGCGGCTCGCGAAGGAACTTGCCCGTAATTGAATCGGGATGGCGCGAGAGCTCGTCCGCCGTCCCCTCCGCCACCACCCGCCCGCCGAGCCGTCCCGCCCCCGGCCCCAGGTCGATCACGTGCTGCGCGTGGCGGATGGTGTCCTCGTCGTGCTCCACCACCACCAGGGTGTTGCCCTTGGCGTTCAACTTCGCCAGCGTGTCGAGCAGGATCCGGTTGTCGCGCGGGTGCAGGCCGATGGTGGGTTCGTCCAGGATGTAGCACACGCCGCGCAGGTTGGAGCCGAGCTGCGCCGCGAGCCGGATGCGCTGCGCCTCGCCGCCGGAGAGCGTGGGCGCGCCACGATCCAGCGAGAGGTACCCGAGCCCCACCTGCTCGAGGAAGTCGAGCCGCGTGGAAAGCTCGGCGAGGATGTCGCGCGCGATCTCCCCCTCGCGTCCGGCCACCTTCAGCTTGTCGAAGAAGGTGTGCGCCGCCGAGATGGGCTGCGCGCTCATGGCGGCGATCGACTGGCCGCGGAAGCGCACGGCCAGCGCCTCGCGGTTGAGGCGCTTGCCTTCGCACGCGGGGCAGGCCTCGTCGAGCTGCAGCCACGACACCAGGAATCGAGCACGTGGTCCTCGGTGCCGGTCTTGGCGCGCTCCTCGTTCCAGTCGACGCCCTCCAGCTTCACGCCGGTTCCGAAGCAGGACGGGCACCAGCCGTGCTTGGAGTTGTAGGAGAAGAGGCGGGGATCGAGTTCGGGGAAGCTGCGTGCGCACGAGGGGCAGGCGCGCTTGGTCGAGAAGACCTGCACCTCGGCCGCACCCCATCCGCCCGCGAGCAGGTGCACCACGCCCTTGCCCGCGTCCGCCGCCTGCGCAAGCGCGTCGCGCAGGCCTGCTCGTTCGCCGCATCCACCTTGAGCTCCGCAACGGGAAGCTCCAGCGTGTGCTCGCGGAACCGGTCCAGCCGCGGCCAGCGCTCCGTGGGCAGCCACTCGCCATCCACGCGCAGGTGCGAGACGCCCTTGCCGCGCGCCCACTTGGCGAGGTCCGTGTAGAAGCCCTTGCGGTTGACCACCAGCGGGGCGAGCAGCGCCACCGGCTTCCCGCGATGCTCCTTGAAGATGCGCGCCGCGATCGCCTCCAGGCTCTGCGGCTCGATGGGCACGTCGCACTCGGGGCAGTGCTGCGTGCCCAGCTTCACGAAGAGCAGGCGCAGGAAATGGTGGATCTCGGTTTGGGTCGCCACCGTGCTCTTCGATCCCCCGCGCGAGGTGCGCTGCTCGATGGCCACCGTGGGCGGGATGCCGAAGATCGCGTCCACGTCCGGCTTCGAGGCCGGCTGCACGAACTGGCGCGCATAGGCGTTGAGCGATTCCAGGTAGCGCCGCTGCCCTTCGGCGAAGAGGATGTCGAAGGCGAGGGTGGACTTGCCCGAGCCCGACACACCCGTCACCACGGTGAACTTGCCGCGCGGCACCTCGACGTCGATGCCCTTCAAGTTGTGCTCGCGGGCGTGGCGTACGAGATGAACCCCCATCCGGCGGGTTTTCCCCTGGGAGGGCGGGGGGAGGTGCGGGGTTCCGCGGCCCCTCTCCGCGGGCGGAGAGGTGCCGGGAGAGGGGAGCCGAGGAGAGGCGCCAAGGGAGGGCGCCGAGAGTGATTTCCCGCGCTTTGTGCGAGGCCTTCATCGCCATCATCTGCGCGGGCGTGCCGGCGCCGACCAGCTCGCCCCCCGCGTCACCCCCCTCCGGCCCCAGGTCCACGATCCAGTCGGCCGACCGGATCACGTCGAGGTTGTGCTCGATGACGATGATCGAATTCCCCGCGGCGATGAGACGGCGGAAGGCGGTGAGGAGCTTCGCCACGTCCTCGAAGTGCAGCCCCGTCGTGGGGTTCGTCGAAGAGGAAGAGCCGCGTGCGGGCGGCGCGACCGGAGGGTGGAGCGCCGCGGCCACGACCTGCGCCGGCCGCTTGGGCAGCTTCTTGACCGACCCGCCCCCCGCCTCGACCAGGTGCCCCGCGAGCTTGAGCCGCTGCGCCTCGCCCCCGGAGAGCGTGGGCACGGGCTGGCCGAGCCTCAAATAATCGAGGCCCACGTCCGCGAGCGGCTTCAGGCGCGCCACCACGTCCTTCTCGCCGGAGAAGAAGGCGAGCGCCTCGTTCACCGTGAGTTCCAGCATCTGAGCGATGGAGCGCCCGGCCACCTTCACCTCGAGCACCTCGTCGCGGTAGCGGCTGCCGTTGCAGTCCGGGCAGCGCAGGTACACGTCGGAGAGGAACTGCATCTCCACGTGCTCGAAGCCGTTGCCGCTGCAGGTGGGGCAGCGCCCGTTGCCGGAGTTGAAGCTGAAGGTGCCGGCCGTGTAGCCGCGCGTCTTCGCATCCGGCGCGCGGGAGAAGATCTCGCGGATGGCGTCGAACGCGCCCACGTAGCTCGCCGGGTTGGAGCGCGTGGTGCGGCCGATGGGCGACTGGTCCACGAACACCACGTCGTTCACGCGCGCGGCACCGTGCATCTCGCGGAAGGCGCCGGGCGATTCCGTCGGCTTGCCCAGGTGCTTGAGGAGCGCCGGGTGCAGCACGTCCTGGATGAGCGTGGACTTCCCCGATCCCGAGACGCCCGTGATGCACACCAGGCGGTGGAGCGGGAACTCGACGTCGACGTCCTTAGGTTGTCGGTGACGCCGCGGGAAGCGCGAGGCGGCGAGGCCGCCCTTCTCCGGGGAAGGGGGCGATGGGGGCCACCCCCGCCATCCGCCCGCTTCCGGCCCGAGAGGTATTCCGCCGTCACCGTCTTCGCGTGCTTCAGCTCGTCCGGCGGGCCGAAGAACACGATCTCGCCCCCGCGCTCGCCCGGCCCCGGCCCCATGTCCAGCAGGCGATCGGCCTCCAGCATGATCTGCGGGTCGTGCTCCACCACCACGAGCGAATTGCCCGCATCGCGCAGCCGCTTCATCACGCCGATCACGCGGCCCATGTCGCGCGGGTGCAACCCGATGGAGGGCTCGTCGAGCACGAAGAGCGTGTTCACGAGCGAAGTGCCCAGCGCCGTGGTGAGGTTGATGCGCTGCACCTCGCCGCCGGAGAGCGTGCGCGACTGGCGGTCGAGCGTGAGGTAGCCCAGGCCCACCTCGCACACGAAGCGAAGCCTCCCGTTGATCTCCTCCAGCAGCAGTTCGGCGGCCTCGTCCATCGGGGCGGGGAGGGCGAGGCGCTCGAAGAAGGTCCGCACCCGCTCGATGGGCAGCAGCATCACGTCGTGCAGGCACAGGCCCGGGAGTGCGGCCAGCGCATCTCGGCTCCACTCCGTGCCGCGCGGGGATAGCGCTTGTCGGGGGCGAGCACCGCGTCCGCCTCGGCCTTGGTGCCCACGCGCCAGAGCATCGACTCGGGCTTGAGCCGCGCGCCGTCGCAGTCCGCGCAGGGCGTGTAGGCGCGGTACTTGGAGAGCAGCACGCGGATGTGCATCTTGTAGGCCTTCGTCTCCAGCCACTCGAAGAAGCGCGCCACGCCGTACCAGTGCGTCTTGCCGGTCTTCTTCCAGCCGATCCAGCCCTCGTCGCCCTCGATCACCCAGCGGCGGTGCTCCGGCGGCAGGTCGCGCCAGGCACGGTCGAGCGCCACGCCGTGGCGCTTCGCGTACTTCTCCAGGTCGTCCTGGCACTCGTCGAAGCTCGCCGTCTGGAAGGGCTTCACCGCGCCGCGGCCGAGCGACTTCGACTCGTCCGGGATCACGAGGCCGTAGTCCACGCCGATCACGCGCCCGAAGCCGCGGCACTTCTCGCACGCGCCGACGGGGGAGTTGAAGGAGAAGCGCGCGGGGCTGGGGTCGGCGTAGTGGATGTCGCAGTCGGGGCAATGCAGATCGTTGGAGAAGCGCCACGGCGTGCCCGCCCGGGAGGGCCGGGGAGGGCCCCCCTCTCCGCCCCGCGCCCACCCGCAGCGCCGCCTCGATCGCCTCCACCACGCGCGCCTTCTCCGCCGCGGCCATGCGAATTCGGTCCTGCACCACGTCCAGCCGCGTGCCCTTGCGCGAGTGCACGCGCGCGTAGCCCTGCGCCTCGAGGTGCTGCAGGATCTCGGCCTCGGTGAAGTTCTTCGGCACGTCGATGGGGAAGGTGATCGAGAGCCTCGGGTCGCCCGCCGCCGCCGCCCGCGCAGCCATCTCCGCGAAGATCGACTCGGGACTGTCCCGCCGCACCGGCCGCGCGCACTTCCGGCAGTAGAGGCGCCCGGCGCGCGCGAAGAGCAGCTTCAGGTGGTCGTTGATCTCGGTCATCGTGCCCACCGTCGAGCGCGAGGTGCGCACCGGGTTGGTCTGGTCGATGGCGATGGCGGGCGGGATGCCTTCGATGCTATCCACCTGCGGCTTGTCCATGCGGTCGAAGAACTGCCGCGCGTAGGGCGAGAAGGTCTCGACGTAGCGGCGCTGGCCCTCGGCGTAGAGCGTGTCGAAGACGAGCGAACTCTTGCCCGAGCCCGAGGGGCCCGTCACCACGACCAGCTCGCCCGTGGGAATGTCCACGTCGAGGTTCTTGAGGTTGTTCTGGCGCGCGCCGCGCGGATGGCGGCCGCCTCGCCGGCATCGGCGTCGGCGGGGGGGGGCTTGGAGAGGTCGGTCATGGTTCCGGGATCGGCGGCGGCCGCGGGGCCGGGCTTCGGGGAGGGGCAAACAATCATTCTAGGCACGGAAGGACACGGCCGTGGCGCCTATAGGCCTTGGGGACAAGCATTGTGGATAACTACAGGGGAAGGCGG
>JADJEZ010000021.1 GCA_016708825.1 Betaproteobacteria bacterium
TTGAGCGTTGGTGTCCTTCTATCGTGACCTAACTTCCTATTGGGTTGACAGACATTAGCGGCGCTAACGTCCGGTAATGCACGCATTGTGTTCCGGAGACAAATCGCGGTCAACGGCAAGTCCCTGAACGCCGTTGATTTGTCCGGGCACCTGTCCGGTAAGCGATCGATGGTAAGCACCCCTCCTCCCCCCCGCCTCCTTGATGCGTTGCGCGAGCGCATCCGGCTCCTCCACTACAGCCTGCGGACGGAGCGCGCCTACGTGCAGTGGGCGCGCCGCTATATCCGCCACCACGGCATGCGCCACCCCCGGGAGCTCGGAGAGACGCAGGTGACCGCCTTCCTGGGCTCGCTCGCCACCGTCGGCAACGTCTCGGCCTCCACGCAGAACCAGGCGCTCGCCGCGATTCTCTTTCTGTACAAGGAGGTGATGGGAATCGAGCTCGCGTGGCTGGAGAACATCCCTCGGGCCAAGCGTCGCCGCCGCCTTCCCTCGGTGCTCACTGCGGCGGAGGCCCGAAGCGTGCTCGAACTGATGACGGGCACGCACGCCCTGATGGCGCGGCTGCTTTACGGCACCGGCATGCGGCTCATGGAATGCCTGCGCCTGCGCGTGAAGGATCTCGAGCTCGAGCGGCGCGAGATCCTGATCCGGGAGGGCAAGGGCGGGAAGGATCGCGTCACGGTGCTCCCGTCCGCGCTCGTCGGCCCGCTCCAGGAGCATCTGGTCCGCGTTCGCGCGCTCTTCGACCGCGATCGCGCTTCCAGCGTGCCCGGTGTCGAGCTGCCGGGGGCGCTTTCGCGCAAGTACCCGAACGCCGGCCGTCTCTGGGCCTGGCAGTGGGTCTTTCCCCAAAGATCTCTTTCCGTCGACCCGCGTTCCCGCATACGGCGCCGTCACCACGCCTTCGGGCAGACCCTGCAGCGGGCCATCAAGCGGGCGGTGCACGAGGCCGGCATCGTGAAGCCCGTCTCGACGCACACGTTTCGCCACTCCTTCGCCACCCACCTCATGGAAGCCGGCTACGACATCCGCACCGTGCAGGAACTCCTCGGCCACAAGGACGTGAGCACGACCATGATCTACACGCATGTCCTCAACCGCGGCGGGCGCGGCGTCGTGAGCCCCCTGGACCGCTGAGCGGCGCCCTACGCCGCCCGGTCGTAGGTGAGGATCCTGCCCCCCGTCCCCGGCGGCCAGCCGTCGCCGAACTGCACGCGCCTTTCGACGCGCGTGTAGCCCTGCGCCTGCATCTGCGTGTTGAAGCGCCCGCAATGCCCGCGGCCCGCGTCCGCCATGACGAACTGCACGATGGGGTTCGCGTGCAGCGCGAGAAAGCCTGCCAGCAGCTTCGGGTGCTCGTGCTCGTAGAGCACGTCCGCGCCGATCACGAGGTCGAAGCGCCCGATTCCCGGGTCCGGCCCGCCCCACGGCGCGAGGCTGAAGGGGATGGGCGCCATGTGGTTCAGGTCCGTGTTGTGGCGCAGGAACTCCCCGGCGAGCGGATGGTGGTCGCTCGCGGTGATGTCGGCGCCGCGCCGCGCGAGCACCAGGCTCGCGAGCCCGAGCCCGCAGCCCACCTCGAGGATGCGCCGGCCCGCGATCGCGATCACCGCCATCGCCTCGGCAAGGGCTACGCCCGCCGGCCAGACCACGCCGAACATCGGCCACGAGGCGGGCGTCACGCCTGCGCGCTCGGCCTCTCCTTCGGGGTCGGAAAACTGCCTGCGGTCCGCCAGCGCGCGCACCTGGTAGTCGAGTGCTGCGATGCGGTGGGTGCTGGTCTCGACCTGGTAGCCCGGCAAGCGGCGCTCCGGTGGTGGTGGGTGGCCGTCCCTCGTCGGAAGGGAGGCCTTGTCCCATGGTACGCGGTTCGCGCAGGCGTTCCCGTCAGCTTCGCGCGAAGGCGGCGACGATGCGTCGCGCCGCGGCCTCGGCCCACGCCTCGTACACCGCCGGGCCGGGATGGAAGCCGTCGGCGGCCATGTGCGGAGCGTCGAGCGCGCCCTCGAAGGGGAGGAACTCCGCGCCCTGCCCGTCGGGCAGCACGGCGGCGAGCGCGCGGTCGAGTTCGCGGGCCCGCGCGCCCAGGTACCAGCGCAGCGGCTGCGGCAGCGCAGGGAAGAGGTGCATTGGCGGCAGGCCGGAGACGAGGATGAGCCGCGCGCCGAAGCGCTCGCGCAGCAACGCGCGCAGCCGCGCCTGCCGTGCAAGGAATCGCGCGACACCCACCTCGCCCGTCACGTCGTTCACACCGAGCGAGGTCACCACCGCGTCGGCTGCGAAGGGCTCGCGTCGCGCGAGGTCGCGCAGCGCGGATGCCGTGGTCGCTCCGGTGCTCGCGGCGATGCGCCATTGCACGCGATAACGTGCGCCGAGAATCGCCACGAGCCGCCCGGCGAGCGCCTCGTCTTGCGTCGCCGCTCCCACGCCCGCCCCGGCCGAATCCCCCGCGATCAGCAGGCTAAGCGGCGCGCCCTCCCCCGCCTCTCCCTCGCGCGGACCGGCCGGTTCGGGCAGCACCGGCGTATCGCGGCGCACGCGCCGTCCCTGGGCGAGCAGCAGCGGGCCCAGCGTCCACTTCGCCAGCGCGAGCCGCATCGCTTTACCGGATCTCCGCGAGAAGCCGCTCGATGAGGCGCGCCGACTGCTCCACGTAGCCGCCCGCGAAGAGGTTCGCGTGGTTGAGCACGTGGTAGAGGTTGTAGAAGTCGCGCCGCACCGCGTAGCCCTCGTCCAGCGGCCAGGCGTTGCGGTAGGCCGAGAGGAAATCCTTCGGGAATCCGCCGAAGAGTTCCGTCATCGCGAGGTCCGCCTCGCGGTCGCCGCAGTACACGGCGGGGTCGAAGACCACCGGCGTGCCGTCGCCGAGTGCGGCCGCGTTGCCGCCCCAGAGGTCGCCGTGCAGCAGCGAGGGCACCGGCGCGTGCGTGCGGAAGAAGGCGTCGCAGTCGGTGAGGAGCCGCTCGCCGCGGTCGATCAGCTTCGACGGGTAGCGCTTGGCCATCGCCATGCGCAGTTGCGCGTGGATGCGCTTGTCGCGCCAGAACGCGAGCCAGTCGCCGCTCCAGCCGTTCGCCTGGGGCGAGGCGCCGATGAAGTTGTCCCGCTCCCACCCGAACTTCTCCTGCGGCGCGCGGTGCTGCGCGGCGAGCGCGCGGCCGAGCGCCGCACCCGCAGAGGGCGAGAGCGGTACCAGGTCCAGCCATTCGAGGATGAGCCACGCCGTCTCGCCGTCGTCGCCGCGCGCGATGGTCGCCGGCACGCGTATCGCACCCGCCGCGCGGATCGCGGCAAGTCCCTCGGCCTCCGCGGCGAGCAGGGGCTCGCGCGCCATTTCCGCAAGTTTCGCGAAGTGCTTCGTCTTTCCGTCCGCGTCCTCGCCGCGCAGGGCGAGCGCCGTGTGGATGCAGCCACCGGAGACGGGGTCGGCGGCGAGAAGCGACCAGTCCGCGCGCGTGGCCTCCATCACCGCGCCTTCGAGCGCGGCGCGCAGTTCCGGCGTCATGGCGATCAGGCCGCGGCGGCCAGCCGCGCGAAGGCAGCGTCGAGGTCCGCCAGCAGGTCCGCGGGATCCTCCAGCCCGATGTGCAGGCGGATGAGCGGGCCGCCGGTCCAGGGTCGGACCTTCCTCCCATGGCGCAGGTTCGCCGGGATCACGAGGCTCTCGAACCCGCCCCAGCTGTAGCCTATGCCGAAGAGCGCGCAGTGGTCCACGAACGCGGCCACCTGCGCTGTCGTGCACGGGTGCAGCTCCACGCCGAAAAGCCCCGAGGAGCCGGTGAAGTCGCGCTTCCACAGCGCGTGCCCGGGGTCGCTTTCCAGCGCCGGATGCAGCACGCGCTTCACCTCTGGGCGGCCTTCGAGCCGGCGCGCGATCGCGAGCGCCGCCGCACCCTGCTTCTCCAGCCGAATGGCCAGCGTGCGCATGCCGCGCACCATGAGGAAGATATCGTCCGGGCTCGCGGTCTGCCCGAGGTCGCGCGAGGTGGCGTGCAGCAGCGGCCAGGCGCGCTCGTTCGCGACCACCGCGCCGAGCAGCACGTCGGAATGCCCGCCGAGGTACTTGGTCGCCGGCTGCACGACGAGGTCCACGCCGTGTTCCATCACCGGGTAGTAGAGCCCCGTCGCCCAGGCGTTGTCCGCGATCACGAAGGCGCCTTTGGCGTGCGCGGCCTTCGCGATGGCCGGGATGTCCTGCACCTCGAAGGTGAGGGATCCCGGGCTTTCCACGTAGACCACGGTGGTATTGGGCTGCATGAGGGCCGCGACCGCCTCGCCGCTCGCGAGAGGGTCGTAGTACGTGGTCGCCACGCCGAACTTCGCGAGCGTGTGGTCGCAGAAGTGGCGCGTGGGGCCGTAGACGGAATCGACCATCAGCACGTGGTCGCCCGCCTTGACCGCGGCCATGATCGCGACCGCGACGGCCGCGAGACCCGAGGGCACCGTCACCGCGCGGTGGCCGCCTTCGAGCGCGCACACGAGTTCCTCGAAGGCGTTGCGCTGCGGCATGTTGAGGATGCCGTAGGTCGCGATCGGCTCGCCCGCGTCGAAGCGCTTCTGCGTCTGCGCCAGGTGTTCGAGGCTCTCGAAGAGCACGGTCGAGGCGCGCGCCACCGGCAGGTTCACCGTCCCCGGCGGGTTCTCCGCGCGGCGCCCCGCGTGGACAAGCTTCGTGGCCTTCTTCATGCGTCGGCGCCTTCGCGTTCCATTTCCCGGCGGATCTTCACGGCTTCCGCGGTCTCGTCGATGGCGACGTCGGCCCACGACACGGCCTTGCCCGCGGGCACGTCGCGCACGAGCTTCACCTGGTGCGCGAGCCCGATCGGGAGCCCCCGGCCTTCAGCGAATCCGCCGCCGGCATGAGCTTGCCGTACACCGTGTAGCCGCCCTCGCCGTCGAGGGTCTCGCCCGACTTGAGATCGCGCTTCGCGGTGGCCACGCAGTCGCCTCTCCAGCCCGTGGCGGCACCCGTGGCCTCGCCCCGCACCGCGACACTCGCCACGCTGATCCCGAGTTCCAACCCGATCAGGTGGCTCGGCTTGTACATCGAGGCGTATTCGCCCGAGGGGTCGGTCACGATCCCGTACTCCTGGAAGCAGCGGCGCACGTACGGGTGGCCCGCGGCGAACGTCACGTACACGCCCCAGCGCAGGTCGCGGAACACGGGGCGGCCGTCGCGCTCGACGCTCGAGATCACTTCCACCTGGCCCCGATGATGGAGATGGCCGCCGTCGGCCCTGGGCTTGAGCACCCGCGCGAGGTCGTCCACGCCGCAGGGCGGGAACTCCAGCCCGCCGGGCGCGGGCCGGAGCCCCGTCGCGTTGGCCACCGCCGCCATCTCGATGGCGCTCTTGGTGCCGTCGAGGAAGGAGTTGAACATCTGCGCGTTGAAGTCGCCCTTGGCGACCGTCTCGGGCGTGAACCCGTAGTGGCCCCACACCGTCTCCGGCGTGGAGGCGTGGTAGGCCGGCAGGTACTTGGTGCCCTTTCCGGCTGCGACGACCTCGAAGCCCGCGGCTCTCGCCCAGTCCACCTGCTCGCAGATGAGCGCTGGCTGGTCGCCATAGGCGAGCGAATAGACGATGCCCGCTTGCTTCGCCATGCGCGCGAGGAGGGGGCCGGCGAGCGCGTCGGCCTCCACGTTCACCATCACGATGTGCTTGCCCGCCGCGCAGCAGGCGAGCACGTGGCGGATGCCCGCCGCGGGGCTGCCCGTCGCGTCGATCACGACTTCGGTGGCCGGGTGGGCAATGGCGGCGGCGGCATCGTCGGTGAGGTGGGTGCTTCCTTGCTTCAAGGCTTCTTCGAATGACTTCGCGCCGAGCGCAGCCGCCTCCCACCCCACCCGCTGCAGCGAGGCGTTCGCGCGTGCCGGGTCGAGATCGGCCACCGCCAGCAGGTGGATGCCCGTGGTGCGCCGTGCCTGCGACAGGTACATGGAGCCGAACTTGCCGGCGCCGATGAGCACGACGCGGACGGGGCGCGATGCGGCCTCGCGTTCTTGCAAGGAGTCGATGGAGGTTCATGGCGGGATACCCCGATTTTACCGCCCCTCGCCCGGACGGGGCGGCCGAACGCTTACACTGCCCGAAACCAGAGCCTGCAATGCCCGCTTTCTCTCTCCGTCCCCAGGACGCGCTCGACTCCGCCCTAGCAGACTTGCAGCCGGGCTTCGACCTGCTCGGCCTGCCCTGCTGCGTGATCGACCGAGGGCTTCGCTACCGCTACGTGAACGGCGCCTACCTCGACTTCGCCGGCCGGAAGGAAGCGGAACTCCTTGGCCGCGCGTTGAGCGAGGCTGCCCTCAAGGAACCGCCGGACGAGCGGCGTGCCGTGCTCGCCCGCGCGCTGGCCGGCGAGGAACAGGTCTTCGACCGGCTTACGGTGGAGGGTCCCGACGAGGGCCGCTGGGTGCGCGCCCACTACCACCCGATCCGCCAGGCGGGCGAGGTGCTCGGCGTGGCCGTGCTGATCGTGGACCTCCAGCACCTGAAGGAGGCGGAGGCGGCCATCGCCGCGCGCGAGCGCCAGCTCGCCCTCATCACCGACACCATCGGCTTTCCCGTCACCTACATCGACCGCGAAGGCATCCTGCGCTTCGCCAACGCGCAGAGCGTTGCGTGGTCGGGGCTGCCGCGCGAGGCGATGATCGGGCGCCACTTCCGCGAGCTCGCGCCGCCGCCGGTGCTCGCCCAGAGCCAGCCGCTGATCGAGCGCGCCCTGGCCGGGGAGTCGGTCACCTACGAGCGCGAGGCCCTCTGGCCCGGCCGCGAGAAGCGCCACATCCGCGGCTACATGATCCCCGACAAGGACGAGACAGGCACGGTGCGCGGCGCGCTCGTGGTGCTGGTCGACATCGAGGAGGACCATCGCCTCCAGGAGTCGCTACTCGCCCGCACCCGGGAGCTGCAGCTCGTCACCGAGACCGTCGGCGTGCCCATGGCCTACATCGGGGCGGACCGGCGCATGCGCTTCGCGAATACCCCGGGCCTCGACTGGCCGCGCGGCGTCACCGTGGAATCGGCCGTCGGCCGCCGGCTGGAGGATCTGTATCCGCCCGAGGTCCTCGAGGTCGTGCGCGCGCCGCTCGAGCGGGCCTTCGCCGGCGAAAAAGTCGTCTACGAGCGCCAGGGTGCGGCGCCCGACGGCACCCAGCGCTGGGTGCGGGTGAACCTGATTCCCGACAAGGTCGACGGCGAGACCCGCGGCGTCTTCTCGGTCGTGATCGACATAGACGACGACCGGCGGCTGCGCGAAGCCCTCGAGCGCCAGGAGCGCCAGTTGCGCTTCTACGCGGAGAACATTCCCGAGGCCATCGCCTTCGTGGGCCCGGACTACCGCTACCAGTTCGTGAACAAGATCTTCGAGCGCATCCGCGGCAGGGCGGCAACGGAGATCGTCGGGCGCACGGTCGGCGAGATCCTGGGCGAGGCGGCGGCGGCGCAGTTCCACGCGCCGTTCGTGGCGCGCCTGGAGCGCGGCGAACCCTGCGCCTACGAGCGCCTCGTGGGCCCGGACGGCGAGGACAAGCGCTGGTTCCAGGTGCGGCTGGAGCCCCACCTCGGCGAGGACGGCGCCTTCGCCGGTTACTACATCGTCGGCACCGACATCCACGAGCTGAAGACCGCCCAGGAGCGCCTCGCGGAGCAGGAGGCGAAGCTTCGCCTCTTCACCGACAACATCCCGGTGGCGGTGGCCTACCTGGACACGCAGCGTCGCTACGTGTTCGTGAACCGCGCCTTCTGCGAGGGCCGCGGCGTGGCGCGCGACGCCGTCATCGGCCGGACCGCCGCGGAGGTCCTTGGCGCGAAGACCGCCGACGAGCTGGAGCCCATGGCGCGCCGCGTGCTCGCGGGCGAGACCGCCACCTACGAGCGCGAGCTGGTGCTGCCCTCCGGCGAGCGGCGCTGGATCCTCGGCCGATCCGTCCCCGACCTGGGCCCCGACGGCGCGGTGCGCGGGATGTACGTGGTCGGCAACGACGTGCAGGACCTGAAGATGGCGCAGGCCGAGCTTCGCGCCCGCGAGGAGGAGCTGCGCTTCTTCGCCGAGAACATCCCCGAGGCGATCGTCTACATCGATCTCGAGCGCGGATGTACTTTCGTGAACAACATCTTCCTCGCCTCGCGCGGCTTCACGCGCGAGTACACCCTCGGCAAGTACCCGAAGGACGTCTATCCCGCCGAGCTGGTGCAGTCCCTGCAGCCCTACCTCGACCGCACCATCGCGGGCGAGAGCGTCCATTACGAGCGGCGGCTGCGCGTGCCGGGGACGAACGACGAGCGCTGGGTGCGCGTGAAGCTCTCCCCGCGCAAGGACGAGGCCGGGCGCGTGCTCGGCTACTACGTGGTGTCCACGGACATCCACGAACTGAAGGCCGCCCAGGCCTCCATCGAGGAAAAGGAGCGCGAACTGCGCCAGGTGATCGACTCGATCCCCACCCCGATGGTGTACGTGGACGCGCAGCGCCGCTACCGCTACGTGAACGACGCCTTCCTCGCCTACGCCGGCCGCCCGCTCGGGGAGGTGATCGGCGCGAGCGTCCTGGAGGTGCTGGGCCCGGCCCGCGCCGAGGCGCTGGACCCGATCCTGCGCCGCGTGGAAGCCGGCGAGCACGTGAGCGTGGAGCGCCTGGTCGCGTTCGCCGACGGCCGCAGCCGCTGGATGAACGTGGACTTCACCCCGCGCCACGATTCCCGCGGCCACTACCTCGGCTATTACGCGGCCACCAGCGACATCCACGACCAGAAGCTGGTCGAAGAGGAGCTGCGCCGCGCCAACTCGATCCTGTCCGCGCACTTCGACAACACGCCGCTTGCGGTGATCGAGTGGGACCCGGACCTCAAGGTGGTGCGCTGGTCCGGCAACGCCGAGGCGATCTTCGGCTTCGGGCCCGACGAGGTCCTCGGCCGCGCCATGGACTCGATTCGCCTGGTCTACGAGGAGGATTCGGAAGCCGTCGGCACGATGGTGCGCCGCCTGATGGAAGGGCCGGAGCCGAGCGCGACGATCCTCAACCGCAACTACCGCAAGGACGGCTCGGTGATCTGGGTGGAGTGGCACAACTCGGCGTTGCGCGACGCCGAAGGGCGCCTCGTCTCGATCCTCTCGCTCGCGCAGGACGTCTCCTCGCGCATCCAGGCCGAGGAGCGCCTGCAGTTCATGGCCACCCACGACGGCCTCACGGGGCTGCCCAACCGGCTGCTGCTGCCCGACCGGCTCTCGGCGGCGCTGTCGCGCGCCCAGCGCCACGGGCACGGCGTCGCGGTGCTTTTCCTGGATCTCGACCACTTCAAGGACGTGAACGACACGCTCGGCCACCGCGTGGGCGACGAGCTCCTGAAGGACCTCGCGCGCAGGATCCGCGGCTCGCTTCGGCAGAGCGACCTGCTCGTGCGCCTCTCGGGCGACGAGTTCGTGGTCGTCCTCGAGGACCTGGAGGGCGACAGCGGCCCCGACCGCGTGGCGCAGAAGATCCTGGACGACGTGATGCGCCCCTTCCCGATCGACGGCCACGAGGTGCTGGTGAGTGCGAGCCTCGGCTACGCCGTGTACCCCGAGGACGGCGACGATCCGGAGACGCTCCTGAAGAACGCCGACGCCGCGATGTACCACGCGAAGGAGCTGGGCCGGAACAGCTACCGCGCCTTCTCCCGCTCGCTCGCGCAGCGCCGCGACCAGCGCCTGGGGCTGGAGGCCGCGCTGCGGCGCGCGATCCGGCTGGGGGAATTCGAGCTGCACTACCAGCCGATCCTCGATGTCGCCACGGGCCGCGTCTGCCACGCGGAGGCGCTGGTGCGCTGGCACGATCCGTCGCGCGGCCTGGTGCTGCCGTCGACCTTCATCCCGGTCGCCGAGGAGGCCGGGCTCATGCGCGACCTCGGGGGCTGGATCACCGAGGCCGCCGCCCGGCAGTCCGCCGCCTGGCACGCCGCCGGCATGGGCCCCTTCACGGTGTGCGTGAACCTCTCGGCGAGCCAGTTGCGCGACGCCACCATCGTCTCCGAGCTCGAGACGATCCTCGCGGCCACGGGCTGCGCGCCCACCTGGCTCACCCTCGAGATCACCGAGACCAGCATGGTGCGCGACGTCGAGGGCGTGAGCCTCACGCTGCTCAAGCTGCGCCGCATGGGCTTTCGGGTCGCGATCGACGACTTCGGCACCGGCTTCTCCAGCCTGTCGCACCTGCGCCACCTGCCCGTGGACACCCTGAAGATCGACAAGTCCTTCGTCGCCGACATCGACGGCGGCACGCGCCGCTCGACCGAGAGCGGCGGTGCGGCGATCGTCGCCGCGGTGACGGGGCTCGCCCGCGGGCTGGGGCTGGAAGTGGTCGCCGAGGGCGTCGAGAAGGCTACGCAGCTCGCCTTCCTGCGCGAGCACGGGTGCGCCCTCTACCAGGGCTACCTCGTCTGCCCGCCCTTGCCGGCGGCGCAGTTCGAGCGCTGGCTCGCGAAGGAAAGCGGCAAGTTCGCGGCCCGCGAGCCGGCCGTGGAGAAGTCCGCGCCTTCCAGCTGGGGAGCGTCGCCATTTTCGCGTACCGCGTGCCGGGGGCGTTAAGGCAGCGTTAATGTTGCCCCGGCAGGATTCGCGCATCGACATCTACCCACCCAGGAGATCGCCATGCGCATTCCCCCCTTCGTCCTCGCCGCCTTCGCCCTGGCGGCCGTCCTGCCCACCGTCGCCGCAACCCCGGCGCAGTTCCTCGACGCCTTCGCCCGCGAGGCAAGGCAGGCCGACACCGCCTTCGCCGCCTCCGCCGCACGCGGGCGCGCCTTCTTCTCCGCCTCCCACGGCGGGGAGTGGAGCTGCGCGTCCTGCCACACCGAGAAGCCCGGCACCCCGGGTCGCCACGCCGCCACGGGCAAGGCGATTTCCCCCCTCGCGCCCGCGGCCAATCCGGATCGCTTCACGAGCGCGGGCAAGGTCGAGAAGTGGTTCCGCCGCAACTGCAACGACGTCGCCGGCCGGGCCTGCACCGCGGGCGAGAAGGCCGACGTCCTCGCCTGGCTGCTCGCGGCGAAATAGGTGAACGCCATGAACCCGCTTCGCAACACCCTTCGCCTCGCCGCGATGTACGCCATCGCCGCGGCCTGCCTCGCCCACTCGTTCTCCGCCCACGCGGACGGCGGCAAGCGCGTCCCGGACCACCCCGCGTGGAAACAGGAATGCGGCTCCTGCCACGTCGCCTACCCGCCGCGCCTCCTGTCGGCGGATTCCTGGCGGGCCGTGATGGCGGGCCTCGACCGGCACTTCGGCGCCGACGCAAGCCTCGAGCCCGCCGCGCGCGACGACATCCTCGCTTTCCTCGAAAGGAACGCCGGGCGCCGCGACACCTCCGCCGGCGGCAGGCCGCTGCTGCGCGTGACGCAGACGCGGTGGTTCGTCAAGGAGCATCGCGACGAAGTGCCGGCGGAGGTGCTGCGCCGCCCCGACGTGAAGTCCTTCGCGAACTGCGGCGCCTGCCACTCCGGCGCGGATCGCGGCGTCTACGCCGAGCGCGACATCCGCATTCCCGGCGGGAGGCCGCGATGAGCGCGCTCCTGCACGAACAGGCCGGCGTCGTGGAGCCGCGCACCGTGAAGGTATGGGACATCGCGATCCGCGCCTTTCACTGGTCCATCGCGCTCTGCTTCGCCGGGGCCTGGCTCACCGCGGAAAGCGAGCGCTACCGCGACATCCACGTGCTCCTCGGCTACACCGTGCTGGGCCTCGTAGCGTTCCGCCTCCTCTGGGGCGTGGTGGGGACGCGGCACGCGCGCTTCGCGAACTTCGTGCGCGGGCCGGCGGCGGTTGCGCACTACCTGCGCACGCTGCTCTCGGGGCGACCCGAGCGCCACCTCGGCCACAATCCGGCCGGCGCCGTCGCGATCGTGGCGATGCTCTCGCTCGCCGCGCTGGCGGGGCTTTCCGGCTGGGCCCTCTACGAGGACCTGGGCGGCGAATGGCTCGAGGAAACCCATGAGTTCCTGGCGGGCGCGATGCTCGCCGCAGTCGGGGTGCATCTCGCCGGGGTGGCGGTGGCGAGCTGGCTGCACCGCGAGAACCTGGTTCGCGCCATGCTGACCGGGCGCAAGGACGACCCGCGAGCGACGCCCTAGACTGGGAAGGGCGAACGGGAGAAGCCGGGTGAGAGTGCTGGTCGTCGAGGACGATGCCCTGCTGGGAGACGCGATCCAGGCGGGGTTGCGGCAGCAGGACTTCGTGGCGGACTGGGTCCGCGACGGCGTCGCGGCGGATCTCGCGCTCGAGACGGCCACCCATGCGGCGGTCGTGCTCGACCTGGGGCTTCCGCGCCGCAGCGGCCTGGAGGTCCTCGCGAGGCTGCGCGCGCGCAAGGATTGCGTGCCCGTCCTCATCCTCACCGCGCGCGACACCGTCGAGGACCGCATCGGCGGCCTCGACGCCGGCGCCGACGACTACCTCGTGAAGCCCTTCGACATGGGCGAGCTCGCGGCGCGGCTGCGCGCCCTCGTGCGCCGCGGGGCCGGCAGCGCCACGTCGGCCCTCGAGGTGGGCGCCCTTGTCCTCGACCCGGCCACGCGCGAGGTCACGTGGCGCGGCGAAGCAAAGGCTCTTTCCCGCCGGGAGTTCACGCTCCTGCACGCCTTCATGGCGGAAACCGGCCGCGTGTTCACGCGCGAGCAGCTCGAGGAAAAGCTCTACGGCTGGGGCGAGGAAATCGGTTCGAACGCGCTCGAGGTGCACCTGCACCACCTGCGCCGCAAGATCTTCCCGGGGGTCGTGCAGACCCTGCGCGGCGTGGGCTACGTGATGCCGAAGGAACTTCCGTGACATCCCGGCGGTCGAGCGTGCGGCTCACTCTCCTCGCGCTCCTGCTGGCCGGGCTCGCGTTCGTGTGGATCGCGGCCGCGGTGGCGACCGTCCTCGAGGTCGACGGCGAGCTCGAGGAGGTCTTCGACGCGCACCTCGCGCAGACCGCTTCCCTCCTGCTCATGCGCATCGGCGGGCGCGAGGACGACGACGAGATCGACACGGAACACGCGCCCAGGCTCCACAAGTACGCGAAGCGGCTTTCCTTCCAGGTGTGGGAGCGCGGGACGCGGCTTCGGCTGCGTTCCGCGGGCGCGCCCGACACGCGCTTCTCCGAGACGGAACACGGCTTCTCCACCGTGACCGAAAGCGGCCGCGCGTGGCGCGTCTTCAGCCAGTGGGACCCGGAGGGCAAGGTCCTCGTCCAGGTGCGCGACGCCATGCGGGACAGGCGCCATGTGATCGTGGACATCGTCAAGGCGCTCGCGAAACCGCTCCTGTTCGCGGTTCCGCTTCTCGCGCTCTTCGTCTGGCTCGCGGCGGGACGCGCCTTCCGGCCGCTCGCGCGGGTGACGGACGAGATCGCGCAGCGCGACCCCACGCGCCTCGCCCCGATCGAGGGGGAGGTGCCGGTCGAGATCGCCCCGCTCGTCGAGCGGCTGAACGCGCTCCTCGCCCGGGTGCGCGTCTCCCTCGAGGGCGAGCGCCGCTTCGCGAGCGACGCGGCCCACGAGCTGCGCACCCCGCTCGCGGCGTTGCGCGCGCAACTCCAGGTGGCGCAGGGCGCCGGGGATGAAGCCGGGCGCGGGCGCGCCCTCGGCCAGGCGCTCGCCGCGGCCGAGCGGACCACGCGCGTGGTCGAGCAGCTCCTCACGCTGGCTCGCCTCGAGCACCACGCCTGGCGCGAGTCGGCGGCCGCCTTCGACCTGCACGAAGTCGCGCGGGAGGCGATCGCCGGGCGCGCCGATCAGGCCGGCGCGAAACGCATCGCGCTCTCCCTGGAGGGCGCGGCGAAAACCTTCGCTACCGGGCACGAGGGGCTCGCGGCCATCGCGCTGGGCAACCTCCTGGACAACGCCATCCGCTACTCGCCGCCCGACTCCGCCGTGATGGTGGCCGTCTCGCGCGAGGGCAAGCACGCCTGCGTGCGCGTCCGCGACGAAGGTCCGGGCATCCCGAAGGGCCGGCGCGAAGCCGTGCTGCGCCGCTTCACCCGCCTGGACGACTCGGGCGAGGAGGGGAGCGGGTTGGGGCTGTCGATCGTCTCGCGCATCGCGGAGCTGCACGGCACGCCGCTCGCTCTCGCCGACGCCCCCGCCGGCCGCGGCCTCGAAGCGACGCTATGCTTCCCCGTCACCTGAATTGAGGACGCTCCCTTGTAGCGGTTCGGCGTCCTCTGCCGCTTCGACCAAGTGGGGACGCCCCCCCTGCTCCGGTTTGCCGCAACAAGGCGAAACAGGAGGGCGTCCCCATTTCCGATAAAATGGCGCCCCGCCGCGAATCCCCCGCCAGAAGCGCCCCCGCATGACGATCGCCCAGGAAGTCGCCCGCCGCCGCACGTTCGCGATCATCTCGCACCCCGACGCCGGCAAGACCACGCTCACCGAGAAGCTGCTGCTCTTCGCGGGCGCCATCCAGATCGCCGGCAGCGTGAAGGCGCGCAAGGCCTCGCGCCACGCCACCAGCGACTGGATGGAAATCGAGAAGCAGCGCGGCATCTCGGTGGCGAGCTCCGTCATGCAGATCGAGTACCGCGACTGCGTGGTGAACCTGCTCGACACCCCGGGCCACCAGGACTTCAGCGAGGACACCTACCGCGTGCTTACGGCGGTGGACGCAGCCCTCATGGTCATCGACGCGGCCAATGGCGTGGAGGCGCAGACGCTTCGCCTGCTGCAGGTCTGCCGCGCGCGAAACACCCCGATCCTCACCTTCATCAACAAGATGGACCGCGAGGTGCGCGACCCGCTGGACCTGATCGACGAGATCGAGCGCACGCTCGGCATGGCGGCCGTGCCCTTCACCTGGCCCGTGGGCATGGGCAAGCGCTTCCACGGCGTCTACGACCTCGCCAACCGCCGCATGCGCGTCTTCCGCCCCGGCGAGGACCGCCTGCACGACGGGGGCGACGAGATCGTCTCCGACATCGATGCGCCCGCCGCCGTCGAGCGCTTCGGCTCCGAACTCGCGCAGGCGAAGCAGGAGATCGAGCTCGTGCGCGGCGCCTCCCCGAGTTCGACCACGCCGGCCTTCCTCGCCGGCAAGCAGACGCCGGTCTTCTTCGGCTCGGCCATCAACAACTTCGGCGTGCAGGAAGTCCTCGACGCGCTCGCGGCGCTCGCACCCGCGCCCCACGCCCGCGCCGCGATCCAGCGCGAGGTGGCGCCCCGAGGAGGGCAAGTTCACCGGCGTCGTCTTCAAGATCCAGGCCAACATGGACCCCGCGCACCGCGACCGCATCGCCTTCGTGCGCGTGTGCTCCGGGCAGTTCGAGCGCGGCATGCGCCTTACCGTCGCGCGAAACGGCAAGCAGATCCGACCGGGGAGCGTCGTGTCGTTCCTGTCGCAGCGCCGCGAGCTCCTGGAGTTCGCCTTTCCCGGCGACATCATCGGCATCCCCAATCACGGCACGCTGCAGCTGGGCGACACGCTGACCGAGGGCGAGGACCTGCAGTTCACGGGGCTGCCCTTCTTCGCCCCGGAGATCTTCCAGCAGGTGGAGATCGGCGATCCGATGAAGAGCAAGCAGCTGAAGCTCGGGCTCGCGCAGCTGGGCGAGGAAGGCGCGATCCAGGTCTTCCGCCCGCACCACGGCGGCGCACTGCTGCTGGGTGCGGTGGGCCAGCTCCAGTTCGAGGTGGTGGCGCACCGCCTGCAGCACGAGTACAGCGTGCCCGCGCGCATGGCGCCGTCGAAGTTCCGCCTCGCGCGCTGGGTGACCTGCGACGATGCGAAGGAGCTCGCGCGCTTCATCGAGGCCAACGGCCACCGCGTGGCCTACGACGCCGTGGATGCGCCCACCTTCCTCGCCACCGCCGCGGCGGAGCTCTCCGTCACCCAGGACATCTGGAAGAAGATCCGCTTCCACGCGCTGCGCGAGCACGCCGGGCTCGTCTTCCAGTCCCGCATGGGCGCCTGACCCGCTCCTTCGGGCCCGCCCACACGCCGGTCGCTTGACCTCCGGCAAATCGCCGGCCCGCCGCCCTCCTATACTCCTCGGACTTCCCGACAGGAGCGCAGCCATGAAGCAGATCGTCATCCTCGGCGCCGGCACCGGCGGCGCGCGCTCATCGCCAACCTGCTCTCGCAGAAGCTGGACCTGAGGAAATGGGTCGTCACGGTGGTGGACCGCACCGACATCCACGTCTACCAGCCGGGGCTCCTTTTCCTGCCCTTCGGGCTCTACGGCTACGACTCGGCCGAGGGGCTCGTGCGCCCCATCGGCGACCCGCTGCCGCGCAACGTGAACTTCATCGCCGCGGACGTCCTGCGCATCGACGCGGAAAAGAAGACCGTCGAGACCAGCGTCACCACGCTGCGCTACGACTTCCTCGTCTCCGCCCTGGGCTGCCGCGTGGCGCCCGAGGAGGTCGAGGGCATGGCCGAGCCCATGGGCCGTGGCGGCGTGCACACCTTCTACACGCTCGAGGGCGCGAAGGCGATGCGCGAGCCGCTCTCGTCCATGAAGGAAGGCCGCCTGGTGGTCGACGTGTGCGACATGCCGATCAAGTGCCCGGTGGCGCCCATCGAGTTCGTCTTCCTCGCCGACTACTACTTCACCCAGAAAGGCATCCGCGACGCGATCGACATCACGCTCGTGACCCCCTACGCCGGCGCCTTCACCAAGCCCAACGCGAACCGCGTGCTGACCGAGATCGCGGCGGAGAAGGGCGTGAACGTGGTGGCCGACTTCGCGGCGGAGAGCGTGGACGCGGGCGCGAAGACGCTCAAGTCCTTCGACGGGCGCGTGCTCGAGTACGACCTGCTCTGCGCCATCCCGCCCAACATGGGCCCGCAGGTGATCGACGACTCGGGGCTGGGCGACGGCACCGGCTACGCGCTCACCGACCCGCGCACGCTCAAGAGCCGCAAGGCCGACTTCATCTACTTCCTGGGCGACAACACCAACGTGTCGACCTCCAAGGCGGGGTCGGTCGCGCACTTCGAGGCGGAGACCATCGTCGAGAACCTCCTGCGGGAAATGGACGGCAAGCCCGCGCACCCGACCTTCGACGGCCACGCCAACTGCTTCATCGAGACCGGCTACCACAAGGCGATGCTGCTCGACTTCAACTACGACATCGAGCCGCTCGAGGGGTCGTTCCCCATGGCGCACGTGGGGCCGTTCTCGCTCCTGAAGGAAAGCTACATGAACCACGTGGGGAAGCTCGCCTTCCAGTGGGTGTACTGGAACCTCCTGCTCAAGGGCCGCCTGCCCAACGTGCCGCTCCTGCCCTCGCACATGAACTTCATCGGCAAGGACCTCGAGACCACGCCGCACGCGCGGCACGCCCGCGAGATGAAGGTGCGCGACGTGATGACGAAGGAGGTCGTCACCGTGCACTCCGGCAGCGCCCTCACGGCGGCCGCGACCCTCATGGTGCAGAAGAAGGTGAGCGGCGTGCCGGTGCTCGACGTCCACGACAAGCTTTTGGGAGTCCTCACCGAGGCCGATTTCCTCTCGGCGATGAACCTGGAGCAGAGCGCGGTCACCGACACGCTGGAGACGGTGGTGCGCAAGCGCCGCTCGCGAAAGGGCATGGGCACGATCGTCGACGACATCATGACGCGGCCGGCCATCACCATCCGCGAGGACGACACGCTGCGCACGGCGGTGACGCTCATGGACAACAACCGCATCAAGCGCCTGGTCGTCACCGACGTCGACAACCAGGTGCAGGGCGTCGTCTCGCGCGCGGACCTGATCCGGCTCTTCGCGATGAAGTAGCGCCCGCCCGCGCGGCTGCGGCTCCTCGCGATGAAGTAGCGCCCGCCGGCGCGGCTGCGGCTCCTCGCGAAGAAGCAGCGGCTGCCTTCGCGGCCCGGCTAGCGCGCGGGCGAGTCGACCGGCTCGTCGAATTCCGCGGGAGAAGCGAGCACGGCGCGCTCGGCGAGGGCCGCTTCCTCGGCGACCTTCGCGTGCGCGGCCTCCAGGGCGCGCGTTTCCACGTCCCGCCGGAGCTTCGCGATCGTCGCCTCGTCGGCCAGCGCCCGCGCCCGGGCGGCCGCGATCTCGCGCGCCGCGCGCCGCTCCTCGTTGGTGCTTCTCGCCGCGGCGAGCGAACGCTCGAGTTCGTCTTCCCGCGCCTGCGCGAGGGCGAGCGATTCCTGCGCCTGCTGCGCGAGGACCGAGGCCTTCTCCAGGGCGCGTTTCGCCGATTCCGCCGCGGCACGCTCGGTGCCGATCCGCTCCACGGCGGTCCGTGCGGCCTCGTCCTCGACGGCGGTTCGCTGCACGGCGAGCCGCGCATGCTGCGCATCCGCTTCCGCGCGCGCGCGCATGGCCGCCGCGAGTTCCTCTTCCGCTTCCTGCCGCTCCCGGGCGGAGCGCAGGGGCGTCCTCCTCGGCCCACAGGTGCGCCTCGAGCGCTTCGCGGGCGGCGCTTTCCGCCCGGGCGCGCCGCGTGGGCAGTTCCGTCGCCTTGCGCTCGAGCGCCGCCACCTGCAAAGCCTGCTGAGCGGCATCCCGTTCGGCCGCCGCGCGCGCCAGCGCCGCGCTGCGCGCCGCCTCGTCGGCTTCCCGGCGCTCGATCGCGGCGGTTTCCGCTGCGGCTGCGGCCGCGGCCCGCTCCCGGGCCGCGATCGTGGCGGCCTCCTCGGCCACCATGCTTTCCTGCACGTGCGCGGCGGCACGGGCTTCCTCCGCGAGGCGCGCATCCGCGGCGCGCGCGAGCTGGACTTCACGCTCGGCCCGCTCCGCGGCGCAGCGTTGCACCTCCCGTTCGAGGGCCAGGCGCTCGACCGCGGCCGCGCGGATGCTTTCCTCCGCGTGCAGGCGATCGCGGATCGCCGCTTCCTCTTCCTCGGCCAGGCGCAGCCGGTCGGCCGCCTCGCGGCCGAGGCGCTCGGCCAGTTCCGCGGCGGCTTCGCTCTTCAGGGCGAGCGTCCGCTCGGCGGAGGTTCGGCGCTCGAGCGCCACCTGCTCCCGGGCCTGTGCCACCTGGCGGCGGCGGGCCTGCTCGGCCAGGCGCTCGTCCTCGGCGGCGCGGGCGCGCGCGGCTTCGGCCGCCCGCTGTTCCGCTTCGGCGCGGGCCTCGGCAACAAGGCGCGACCGGGACTCTTCCGTGGCACGACCGTCCGCCGCATGCTTCGCGTTCGCCTCCGCGGCGATCCGGGCCTCGATCTCGGCGCGCGCCGTGCCTTCGGCGATGGCCGTCTCCTCCGCGGCAAGGCGCGCGCGGCGCTCGGTCGCGAGGCGCGATTCCTGCGCGGCGACCGCCTGCTCGTGGGCGATGCGCAGCTTCTCGGCCTCGGCCGCGCTTTCGGCGTTGAGGCGGGCGAGTTCCTGGGCGCGGACTTCGGCGGCCTGGCGCGCAGCCTGTTCGGTTTCGGCTCCGCGCTGCGCCTCCTGGGCGGCGCGCCGGTCGGCGACGGTGCGCTCCTCGACCGCGGCGCGCGCGCGCTCCTCGAAGGCAACCCGGTGGCGCGCCTGCTCCGCGGCTTCCGCTTCGGCCCGCGCGCGCTCGGCGTGGGCTTCCTGCTCGCGCCGGTCCGCCTCCTGGCGGGCCTGGGCAAGGGCCACGGCCTGCTCCTCGGCGGCGGCCCGGGCTTCCGCCTGGCGTCGCGCGAGGACTTCCGTCGAGGTCCGCGCCTGCGCGGCGCGGCGCAGCCGCTCCTCGGCGAGCGCCCGGGCGTCCGCCGCGGCGTCGGCTGCGGTCTCGGCGTCTACCGCGCGGCGGCCTCGCGGATGGCGAGCAGTCTCTTGTGCTCCGGGGCGCTTTCGGCGATGGCGGCTTGTGGGGCGGGCATGGGGGTCTCCGGTAATTCCCGATGGATTCGCCCGATGATCGGCCCGCGCGCCCGGCCGCGAGCCCCCGAACAGGCGGGGAAAGGCCCCGCAATTCCCGCGCCCGGCGGCGCTGCTTCAGGCCATCAGGAAGGCGGCCGCGACCAGGGCCGCGGCCATGACGCCGAAGCCGCCCAGGCAGCGCCGGCCCAGGGATGCGCCCCCGGCCACGAAGACGATCGTGGCCTTCACCACGATGTTCGAGCACAGCGCGACCACGATCGCCATCACCGCGCCCGCGGCCGTCACGTGCGCGTCGCCGAAGAGGCGAAACGACGAGAGCGAAATCGCGTCGACGTCGGTGAGGCCCGAGACGAGCGCGACCGCGTACACGCCGCGCACCCCGGCGAGGTCGTTCAGCCACGCCGCGGCCATCAGCACCGCGGCATAGGCCACGCCGAAGCCCAGGGCCACCGGCAGGTCGGTCGGGTTGGTGAGCTCCGGGTTCTCGATCCGCTCGCTGTCGGCATGGCGCCGCCACGTGATCCAGGCGACCGGCAGCGCGGCCACGAGGCCCGCCGCCATGACCGGCAGCATCGTCGGCAGGATGCGCGGCGACACGGCCACGGCGAGCACCGAGAGGCGAACGAGCACCACCAGGTTCGCGAGCAGGATCACGGTCGCCGCCGTCCCTTCCAGCGCGGGTTTGCCCCGGGCGCCGCGGGAATAGACGAGCGTGGTCGCCGTGCTCGAGACGAGCCCGCCCAGGGCCCCGAGCAGGAGCACCGGCCCGCGCCCGCCCAGCAGGCGCCACGCCACGTAGCCGGCGAGGCTCACCGCGGAGATCAGCACGACCATCAGCCACAGGTGGTAGGGGTTCAACGCGCCGTAGGGGCCGAAGCCCTGGTTGGGCACCACCGGCAGGATCACGAGGGAGAGCACCGCGAACTGCAGCACGCTGCCCATGTCCGTGGGCGTGAGCCGCGCGGAGAAACCCTCGAGCTGCGACTTGTAGTGCAGGAGCGCCGTCGTGACGATCGCGAGCGCGATGACGATCTCGCGGTTGCCGTGCCAGAGCGCGGCGCCGAGGCAGAAGGTGAGCGCCGCGGCCATCACCGTCGTCGCGCCCGCATCGGGCGCCGGGGAGGTCGCCGGTGCGCGGTGGTAGGCCGCGATCAGCGCGCCGGAGGTCGCAAGGAGCCCGGCCACGAGGAGCCAGCTGCCGCCGATGCGCTCGTCGAGCATCGCGCACAGCGTGCCGAGCATCGCGATCAGCGCGAAGGTGCGCACGCCCGCCTTCGCCTCCTTGTGGCGCTCGCGCTCGAGCCCGATCAACAGGCCCACGGCGAGGCTCGTGAGGAAGGAGAGCGACAGGGCGTAGTTGTCAGGCATGGACGGGAACTCCAACCCCATTCTGCGGTGCGCGCCCGCCCGGCCCTTGACTCCCGTCAACGGCCCTTCGCGGGGCATACCCAGCGCCGCAGCCAGTCGCGGGTGCGCTCGCGGGCGTGGCGCGCGGCGATCTTCTCCTCCGGCGTGGCGTCGGCCCGGAAGTCGAAAGCGCGCCGCGCCAGGGATAGGGCCTGCAGCTCCGCGGGCACGCCGCGCTCGTAGAGGGCGTAGAACGCGCGGCCGATATTGGAACGGCGAAGCTCGAAGTCCTGCTCGCCCACGAGGAAGAGCACGGCGCGGTGATCTTGAACACTTCCGGCGCCACGCCGAAGAGCTGGTCCGGCTCGGGCGCGTTGGGGTCCTGCATGTGCCCGGCATAGGCGGCGATCGCGGCCACGTCGCGCGGGCGCTTCGCCGCGAGGCGGATGGCGTAGTAGCCGCCGCGCGAGTAGCCCACGATCCCCGCGGGGCCCTTGCACGCGTCGGGCCGCGCGAGAAGGGCGTCGAGCGCGGCCTCCACGTCGCGTTCCGTCTGCGGATCGTGCGCGCGCGGCCAGCGCTCGATGAAGCGCCCGGCCTGCCAGTCCGGCGCCACGACGAGGAAGCCCTGCTCGGCGAGCGCGCGGATATGCGCCCGGTCCGGGTCCTCGAAGCCGCGCCGGGCGTGCACGTAGAGCACCGCCGGATGCGGCGGCTTTCCCGCGGGAATGGCGATCTCGATGGGCACCTCGACGTCGCCGGCCCGAAGCGCATCCTTGCGCACTTCGACCTGCGCCGGTGCCGCCGCGGCCGAAGCGGCGAAGAGGATCACCAGCCAGTGTGCTCCGCGCATGAAATGCCTCCGTTTTCACGCCAGGGGCAAGGCGTGGCAAAATGCGCCCCTCGTCCATGGAATGGCCCATGGAGATTACATCGAGCCGAGGAAAACCATGAAGAAGACCTTTGCTTTCGCCGTACTCGCCGCCGCCTTCGGGCTTTCCGGGTGCGCCGCTACGGAACCCAACGCCGGCTCCACCGCCGCGGGCGGCGCCAACGACGAGGTCATGACCGGGAGCCGCATTCCCCGCAAGGCTTCCGCCGAGCCCCAGAAGGGCATGAGCAAGGAAGACTGGCGGCTCGAGTCTGGCCGCGGCATCGGCAACGCGACCAGGGGCAACCGGGCCGGCTGCGGGCGCGGGCTGCGCCGCGCCGGCGCGCCCGCGATTCGCCTTTGCTCCTGCATTCCGGAAGCACCCTCCTGCGCCTCGCCCTTTCCCGTCCCGGGGTGGCCGATCCATCCCGCGGCGCCCCTCCCCGATCCCGGGCGACTCGCGCGTAGCATGGCAACCGGCAATCCCGCCGGGCGATCCCACTGAAACAACCCGCATCCCCCATGGCCTATTCCGCAATCCTCATCGCCTCGATATTCCTGATCCTCGCGTTCGCCATCGAACGGCTGAGCCGCGTCATCCGGCTGCCATCGGTGATCGTGATGATCGTGGTCGGCCTCGTGGCGAAGCCGCTGCTGGGCTCCCGGGGATTCACGCTCGAGGGGCTGGAGGTCGCGGTCCCCATCCTCGGGGCCATCGGCCTGATCCTGATCGTGCTCGAGGGCGCGCTCGACATCGAGCTGCGCAAGGACCGGATCCGCACCGCGGCCGGCGCGCTCACCATGGCCGTGGCGGGGTTCTTCTTCCTCACCTTCTTCTTCGCCTCGATCGCGGTGCTCGCCTTCGGGTTGAAGCCGATCAACGCCGCGCTCCTCGCGGTGCCCTTCGCGGTGATCAGCAGCGCCGTGGCCATCCCCAGCAGCGACTTCCTGCCGGAGCGGGCCCGCGAGTTCGTGATCTACGAAAGCTCGGTGTCCGACATCCTCGGCGTGCTCGTGTTCTTCGCCCTGCTCAACTCGACGGGCACGCTCTCGAGCGTCATGGCGGGCCTCGTCGGCGGCGGCGTCCTCTCGCTGCTGCTCTCCACGATCTGCGCGGTGGGGCTGATGCTGATCCTCGTGCGCATCGACGGGCACATCCGCTTCATCCCGCTGCTCGCCGGCCTCTTCGGGCTCTATGCCGTGGGCGAGCTGCTGCACCTCTCGCCGCTGATCATGGTCCTCATGTTCGGGCTGGCCCTGAACAATCCGAAGCTCATCACGCGCTTCCGGCCGCTGCGCACCTGGGTGGACGCGAGCTACGACCAGACCCTCGAGGACTTCAAGCAGCTCGTGCTCGAGCTCACCTTCGCCGTGCGCGGGTTCTTCTTCCTGCTCCTGGGCTACTGGACGGAGCTCTCCGATCTCGCGAGCCTGGATGCCTGGCTCGCCGCCGGCGTCGTGCTGCTCGCCATCTACGTGAGCCGCCATTTCATGCTGGTCGCGAGCGGGCACAAGCGCGCGGCCGCGCTCACGTGGTTTGCGCCGCGCGGCCTCATCACCGTGCTGCTGTACCTCTCCACGAAGGAGGCGCTGGAGCTGCCGCGCTTCGTGGACGGCACCGTCGTCCTGGTGCTGCTCGCCTCGTCGGGCCTGATCGCGGTGGCGCGCTTCCGGCTGTCGAAGGAGGACGCGGCGGCGGCCCGCGCCGAGGCCGAAGCCCAGGCCGCGAAGGCGGCGGCCGAAAAGGCGGCTGCCGCGAAGGCCGCCGAGGAACGAGCGGCGATCGAGGAGGCCGAGGCGGCGAAGGCCGCCGAACGCGAGGCCGCGGAGGGGACGGCGGGGGTCGCAAAGGCCGAAGAAGCGACGAAGCAGGAACCGGGCGACGCGCCGGAAGGCAAGCCCGGCGCCGCCTGAACTCCCCCGTCGCGGCATTTTCGCGACGCGTGCCGCGGCCCCGTCGGCTGGCGCAAAGCGCCGTGCAGGTCGCCGTGAGACACTCGGGCTGACCCATGTCACTCCTCGACAAATTGCCGGGCAGGCTGCAACTCGCGGCCGTGTGGGCCGCGGCCACCGGGCTCTCGCTCCTCCTCGGATGGCTTCGCCAGCACACGGATGCCGAGTACGCCTTCGCCTCGGCGATCATCGTCCCGGTCTTCCTCGTCGCCCGGTTCCGGCGGCTCTCGCCCAGGGGATCGCCGCTTCCGTTCTGGCCGCGTGCATGTGGGTCGCCGGCGACCTTCTTTCGGGCCGGGAGTGGACGAAGGGCTGGATTCCGTTCGTGAACGGCCTCGTGCGCCTGGCGACCTATTGCTTCATCGCCTTTCTCGCCGCGCGCATCCGCGCGCTGCTGCGGCACCAGGCGGAGATGGCGACGCGGGATTCCTTGACCGGGCTCATGAACCAGCGCGCCTTCTTCGAGGCGGGGCAGGCCGAGGCGCTGCGCGCCTCGCGCTACGGCCACCCGATGGCGGTGGTGTTCCTCGATCTCGACGACTTCAAGGTCCTGAACGACACCCTCGGGCACGACGCCGGCAACGAGGCGCTCGTCGCGGTGGGGGATGCGCTCACCAAGGCGTTGCGTTCGACGGACTCGGTGGCACGGTTGGGCGGCGACGAGTTCGCGGTGCTGCTCCACGAGATCGGCGAGAAGTCGGCGGTCGCCGCGGCCCGCAAGATGTCGGAAAAGGTGGAGGCCGCTCTGGAGGCCTATCCCCCGGTGACGGCGAGCATCGGCGTCGTGTGGTACGAGTGGCCCCGGGGCGAGTTCAAGGCGATGCTGAAGGCCGCCGACGCGCAGATGTACGAGGTGAAGCACGGCGGCAAGGGGCGCTTTCGCGTGCGCAAGTTCGCCGCCAAGGGCAAGGACGCGAAGGGGCACGCCCGCGCGGGCGAAGGGGCAGGCG
>JADJEZ010000022.1 GCA_016708825.1 Betaproteobacteria bacterium
CCAGGTCGACGCCGCCTGCCGGGCGATCACCGACGAACTCGCCGTCAAGAAGGCGCCGGCGCCGGTCAACGCGATCCGCACGCGCGACGCAACGCGCGCCCGACACCGTCCTCGAGGACATGGCGGCGATGCTGCACGCGCGATACGGCGGCCTGGTTCCCAGCGAAGCGGCACGCCGTTCAGTTCGCACCGCGCCATCGACATGGCGCGCGACCTGCTCGAGCTGCGGGGCGTGAGCACCCGAGGCCTGTCGCGAGACGAGATCCTCGAGCGAGGCTTCCACTCGACGAGCGACTTCCCGAATCTGCTGGCCAACGTCGGCAACAAGTTCCTGCGCCAGGGCTACCTGGCCGCGCCTCCGGGCACCAAGGTGATCGCCCGCCAGGTGCTCGCCCGGGACTTCAAGCCCCTGTCGAGGATTCAGTTCGGCGAGGCGCCGGCGCTGCAGAAGGTGCTCGAAGGCGGGGAGTTCAAGCGCGGCAAGATGGTCGACGCGAAGGAAACGGCGGCCACGCGAACCTCGGCACGGGAACCGGCTCCGCGCTCTCGGCCACCTCGCTCGCGACGGCCACAAGGCGATGCGCCTGCAGCGCGGACTCGACGCCGTGACGCCGATCAATGTCACGGGGCGCTTCCTCATCGTGCCGGCGACGCTCGAATACACCGCCCTGCAGCTCGTGGCAGCGATCACGCCGAGCACCGCGAGCGAGGTCAACCCCTACGCCGGCAAGCTCGATGTGGTTGTCGATGCCCGCCTCGATGCGAGTTCGACGACGGCCTGGTATCTGGCAGCCGATCCGGCAGTAATCGACGGCCTCGAGTACGCCTACCTCGAGGACAGCCCGGCGTGCAACTCGTCATGCAGGAGGGCTGGGACCGAGACGGCATCGAATGGAAGGCGCGTCTCGATTTCGGCGCCGCGGCGGTGGAATACCGGGGCCTCTACAAGGCGAACGGGGCATAAGGGTTTCGGCCGCAGGAGCGAGCTCGCCGTCCTGCGGCCCCCGCCAATCCCTCCAGGCGGGGAGGTGGAGCGAGCACTGGTCAGGGGAATGCAGAGCCCCTGGGAAGCGCCTCTGGATGCGGGTAACACCGTGATACGGCGCACTTTCGAACGAGGGCAGAGGATGGCTCAGAAGAAACCGGAAACGATAACCCGCCAAGCGCACGCGGCGCGCGACTACACCTGGCAGCCGGATCAGATGGAAATCAATCGCCTGTTGCTCGCGCTCGGCCGCGACGTGACCGCCGCGAACTATTTCAGCGACCTGGACCAGGTGCTCAAGCGCCTCTATGGCTTGCGCATCTGCTTCATCGCCGCCCTATCCGTTCGCTGGCCGCCTGCACTGCTGGCCAAAGTCGGCGTGTCAATGGCCGGGCCGTACGAAGAGGGCCTGATGCGAGACGGGCTTGTGAAGCTCGATCGCAATGTGCGGCTCGCCCTGGTGAAGGTGGCGCTCGAGGACGACGCAGACGCAGGGGTTAACGGCGTCTTCGAGGCGCCCATTCCGATCGAAGCCCACTTCGCCCCCGCGGGAGGCTGATCCATGTTCGGCGTCGAGAAGGGCGTCGCATTCCCGATCACTGCCACCGATCAGTTTTCGGGGCAGTTCGACAAGCTCAAGGGCAGCATCACGGGAGTGAGCGGCGCGCTTACGAATCTCAACGGCTTGATGGCCGCCGTGACGGGTGGCGTCGGGATCGCGATCTTCGGCAGGTTCGTCAAAGAGTCGCTCGAAGCGCAGGACTCGCTTTCCAAGCTCTCGCAGAAGTTGAACATCACCGTCGAGGTCCTCGCCGGCCTCCAGCACGCCGCCGACCTCTCCGGCGTGAGCACGGAAGGGCTCACGAAGGGCGCAAGTCGCTCGCGACGCAGATCTTCGACGCCTCGAGCGGGCTGCTGGAATCGAAGCGCAACTTCGCTGCGCTCCAGGTCGAGATCCGCAACACCGACGGCTCGCTCAAGTCCACCGAGGCCGTCATGCTCGCGGTCTCGGATCGCTTCGCGGCGATGCAGGATGGCACCGAGAAGACCGCGCTCGCGGTGAAGCTCTTCGGGCGGGCCGGGCTCGACATGATCCCGATGCTCAACATGGGCCGAAATGCCCTGGCCGAGATGATCGCCGAGGGGCAGCGCCTGAACCCGGTAACCACCGAGAGCGCGCGCCAGGCCGAGATCTTCAACGACAACATGACGCGACTCGGCAAGACCTTCTCGGCCGTGGGCGTCGCGTTCCTGAACGACCTGCTGCCGGTGATCTCGGAGCTCTCGCAGATCTTCGCCGACGATGCGCTCGCGGGAGACGTGAAAAAGGTCGGCGCCGGCATGGACGAGCTCGCGCCGAAGTCGGCCTTCCTGGGTGAGGCGCTGAAGGCCCTGGTGATCGTCGGCGGCAACGTGGGGTTCGTGCTCAAGGGCATCGGCACCGAGCTCGGCGGGCTCGCCGCCCAGTTCGTTGCCTTCATCAGCGGCAACTCGCCGGGGCGAGTTCCATCGGCGAGATGATGAAAGCGGACGCCGCGAAGGCGCGCCTGGAGTTCGACGCCTGGTAGAAGAAGATTCTCGCCGTCGGCACTGCGGCCAAGACCCTGGAGGCCGCTTCGCCGGCGAAGCCGTTTCGCGCCATCGTCGAGGCCGTGACCAAGGCGACCAAGGCCGTGAAGGACTTGGGACTCGCCGACGAGCACGTCAAAGTACAACGGAGGCTCGAAGCCGCGCTCCATGGAGTCGGTCAACAAGGCAATCTCGCTGGCGTCGACGCGCACCGCAAGGCGATAGACGCCATCGACGAGCAGACGAAGCGGGAGCAGTTCGCCAACGACACGCGCGGCATGACGAACTCAGCCATTCAGACGCTCATCATTTCGCGCCTCGAGGAGGAGCAGGCAATGCTTCGCGCGTCGGGCGCGATGGAGCAAGACATTGAACTTCTGCAGGACGAGATCAGCGCGCGGAAAAAACTTCAGGCCGTAATCGGCACGGGTGAGGCTCAGGTAGCTGCAACGATGGCGCAGACGGAGGCCATACGCGATCAGGCCTCACTGTGGAATGAAGCGAGCAACGCCGCAGGCTCGTTCTTCTCCGACCTGGTCATGAACGGCAGGAGCGCCTTCGACAACCTGAAGAGCTACGTGAAGGATCTGCTCGCGCAAATGCTCTCCCTTTTCGCGAAGCGCTGGATTCTCGACATCGGCGCGAGCCTCACGGGGAATGCATCGCTTGCCGCGATGGCCGGCCAGGCTGGCCAGGGATCGCTCGGTGGGAGCCTGCTCTCGGCCGGTGCCGGTTTCCTCGGGACCAACGTGCCGGGATTCGCCGCGGCCGGTGAGTTCGGGAGTGCCGCGATCGGCAGCTTCATGGGGCCGGCGGCGCCTGGAAGTGCGGCTGCGATGGGGCAGTCGGTCTACGCGATGATGACGAATCCTGTGACGATCGCGATCGCGGCCGCCGCGGCGATCGCGTACTACTTCCGCGACACGGGCGAGAACTGGCGCGCCCAGCTCGGCTTCGGCGCGAACGCCAACGCCTACACCACGCAGGGCGTCTTCGGGACCGAGTGGCTTCTCCACGTCGCCGGGGATGACGCCGTCAATCGGTCGATCCAGGCGTTCATGCGGGTCCACGGGCGCGGTCGATCGCATCATCGCGGCCACGCTCAACTCGTCCCAGATCGCCGCGATCACGGCGAACCTCGCCGGGCCCTACCTCACGCGAAACGATGGCCAGCCTTCGGAGTTCGCCTTCCGGGCGGGACGAGGAAGGGGCGGCCGGGCCGCTCACGCTCGAGTACCTGCAGAAGAAGTACGGCACGGTCTTCGACGAGATCGACGCGACCTTCGCCGATTTCATTCGCAGCTACGAGGGCACGCCGGAGGAGCTGCTCACGGCAATCGGGAACTTCGCGCTCATCCTCGAGGGCATCGGGCGCCTGAACCTCCTGGGCCTGAACGTCGAGAGCCTGCGCGATGCAGCGCGAGGGCGAGTCGCTCGACCAGACCTTCAAGCGCGTGGCCGATACCTGGGCGTGGTTCACCGACAACTTCTACACCGACGCCGAAAAGCTCGCGATGGCGGAGGACGAGGTCAAGCGACCCTTCGCCGCGCTTGGCCTGGCGGTGCGGAGAGCGTCACCAGCTTCCGCCAGCTCGTCGAGTCGATCGACCTGTCGACGGAAGCCGGGCGGTCGATGTGGGACATGCTGATGGGGGTTGCGCCGGCGTTCCTGATGGTGGCCAACGCCGCCTCCACCGCCGGCGACGTGGTCGTGGACGCCGCGACGCAGATCACCGAAGCGGGGCGTGCCATGAACGAGGCGCTCGGCCAGCAGCGGGACGCCGCTTGCGCAGCGGGCCCGCGACGACCTGGGAGGAGATGCTCAGGCAGCAGGAGGACCTGCGCTCCTGGGCCTCTGCAAGCTCATCGGACCGAACTCGCCCCTCGCCCCGAAGGAGCAGCTCGACTTCGCCCTCAGCGAGTACGAGCGCGCACTCTCCGGCGGCGACATCGGGGCTTTCAAGGACGCGGCCGACGCGCTCCTCGGCCAGGCAACGAGCTACTACGCCTCCGGGCAAGGTCGCACCGACATCTTCGACCGCGTGATGGCAGACGCCGAGCGACTCGGCGGCTTCTCGCTCGGGCGAGAATCGGACGGGACAGTCGCGTCGATCGACCAAATGCGAAGCGAGCTCGCGAGCGAGCTTCGGATGGGGCGTGAGGACACCAAGGCCCTGCGCCAGCAGGTCGCTGACCTGATCACGACGATCCGCGAGACCTCGAAGGAGCAGACCACGGCCACCCAGGACGCGGCCACGAAGACGTCGCTGGCGGTCACGAACGCGCTCGAGTCGGTGGGACGCTGATTGCGGCGCCAGGCCATGAGAGCAGGCGACCGATGAAGCGCGACCCCGTAGGTAAGCTGGGAGCAGTGCTCCTCGCGCACAATGAGATCATCGAACATCAAGGCAACGCCTCGATTGCCCTCATGGCGGCTCTTGTCGGCGCATTGTCCGAATCGGGGCACCTCGACGCTTCCAGGTTCACGGCCCTGGTGGCCAGGGCAATCGTGACGATCTACGGCGATACCACGCCGCCCGCACACTTCCCTCAAGATCACGGAGGCCGTAACCGCCTTCGCGGTGAAAGCTCCTCGCCCAACGGGCTGAACGAACCTCGCCGGCTCGCTACGTGGGCCGCCAGCGCGCGCAACGCGCTCGCCCTTCCCTCCCTTGCACTGCGCGATGTTCGAGCGCCTGGACGCCCTTTTTCGCACGGCAAAACCCTTGCGACTTTGCGCGAAGCAGGGTGTATATTTGCGCGAGGTGGAGGGAGACCGGGCCTGTTAATCCGCAGGTCCCAGGTTCGAGCCCTGGTCGGGAGCCAGATCACTCCAGCAAAGAGCCCAGCCCATGAAGCTGGGTTTTTTGCGCCCTGCTTCGGGCGAAAAGCCCGCCCTGCCATAGGCGACCCATCGAGGGTGCGGGCCTGCCACTCGAGGCTTCGGCCAGATTTCCCGATCCCGTGGGTAGAATGGCGGTAACGCCCGAAAGGGAGGTTGTGGCATGGATCCCTTCAAGAACGTCTACCAGTCGCTCCCAGGCATTCTCCCCGTGCTGGTCGTGATCGTCGCGACGATCGCTGCAATGTGGCTGGTGCGCCGGTTCCTGTTCGGGCACGCCGCGTCGAGCGAAGGTCGGAATTTTTCCCGGCAAGTCACGCTCATGGGAATCGGCGCGGCCGGCGTGGTGATGGGTATCATCGCGCTGCCAGCCAGCGAAGACACCCGCCTCGAGCTGTTGCGCCTGCTCGGGCTCATCGTATCGGCTGTGATCGCATTTTCCTCGACCACGATGATTTCCAATGCGATGGCCGGTGCGATGCTGCGTTCCGTGAGGAGCTTCCGGGCGGGGGATTTCATGCGGGTCGGGGAGCACTTCGGGCGGGTGACGGAGCGCGGCCTCTTTCATACCGAAATCCAATCGACCAACCGGGACCTGATAACGCTCCCCAACCTCTATCTCGTCAGCAATCCGGTCACGGTGGTGCGAAGCTCCGGCACGGTCGTATCCGCCGAAGTGTCGATCGGCTACGACGTTTCGCACGACCGGATCGAGGCGCTCCTGGTGGAAGCGGCTGCCGAGGCCCAGCTCGACGAGCCCTTTGTGCAAATCCTCGAGCTGGGAAGCTTCGCGGTGAGCTACCGCGTCGCGGGGTTTCGCAAGGACATTCGCTACATCGTTTCGGCGGGAACCCTGCTTCGTCGGGCAATCCTCGACAAGTTGCACGCGGCTGGCGTGGAGATCGCCACGCCCACGTTGATGGCCCAGCGCCCGGTGGCGACGAGCGAGCGATTCATCCCGCGCACGAAAACGCGCACCCGGCGAGCCACGGAGCCTGAAAATTCGCCCGAGGACCGGGTGTTCGACAAGGCGGACGAGGCCGAGATGATTTCGGGCCTTCGGCATGAACGCGCGAGGCTGGAAGAACGCATCAAGGAGCTGCACGCGGCGCTCAAGAAGGCCGAGGAGTCCCAGCGTGGCGAGCTCGATGCGGAGCTTTTGGCCTGTGAGAACCGGATCAAGGAAATCGCCGGCGAGCTCGAATAGCTTCGGGTCGATGGCCTCAGGCGTTTTCGCCTTGCCGGGCCGTATTGGACGCCTCGACAGCCGTCGGCGCCCGCTGCATCGCGCGTTTCGCCCGCGCCTGAAGAGCCAGCCAGGCAGATGCCCACTCCCCCTCGTGCGGCGTCGTGAAGGCGATCATGCGGACCACGTCCTCCAGGGCATCGGCCCTTCCCGCAGCGTGCTCCGCCGCCGCCGCCACCTTCCGGTAATCGTTCGCGTCCACGAGTTCGACTTTTCGGTCCTGGCAAATTCCGACGCATTGCGCCGTGCCCTCGAGGCGACCACAGCCGATGCACTGCCAAGCAAGGAAGGTTTCCGTCATGGCCTCGTCTCCAGAGCGGCCGGGTTGCCTTTGACCGGCCCGGGTGATAATCTTTAAGCGGTATTGTATATGCAGCTTAAATTGCCCGCATGACTTACGTCGTCACCGAATCCTGCATCCGATGCAAGCACACCGATTGTGCGTGGTGGTTTGCCCGACCGATGCCTTCCGCGAAGGCACCAACTTCCTCGCGATCGACCCGGAGGAGTGCATCGATTGCACCCTGTGCGTGCCCGAATGCCCGGTGGATGCGATCTTCGCGGAGGACGACGTGCCCGCCAGCCAGAATGGCTTCATCGCGCTGAATGCGCAACTCGCGAAAGCCTGGCCCGTTATCGCCGAGAAGAAGGACGCCTTGCCCGATGCAGCCGCATGGGCGGAGGTGAAGTCCAAGCGCGCCGAGCTCGACCCAGGCTAGGCCGCGGCACGGGAATCCTCCGCCTCGCCGAAACCAGTACTCACGATCGACCCCGAAGGAGCTTCACCGATGAGCCAGCATGCCCACCTCCACCTCTCCGAGGACCGGATCTATCCTTTCGACGCCCGCGGCGTGGCAAAACGCTTCCGGCACGCGGCCATCTTCGGCGCGCTCGACGCGCTTGGGCAGGGCGAGACCATGCGATTCGTGAACGATCACGATCCCCTGCCCCTGCTCGACCAGTTGCGTGCCCGGTATGGCGATGCAGTGGATATCGCATATCGCCAGCGCGAGCCGGGCGCCATCGTGATCGATTTCATCGTACGCCGGTAGATCGCGTCAGACGCCCGTCGCCTCCCGCATCAAACCCCGCCAGCGCGCGTAACGACGCCGGATAGCCTCGTCGGGAAGGGGCTCGAAGACCTCCTCGGACGCGGCATCGTTCCACCGGGCGGGCATCCCGGCGGCAAGGTACCCGATGCCGCGAGCCGTGGCCTCGGCATCGTCGCGACGAAGTACGGGAAGGCCGCTCACCGAGGCAATGCGCCTGCAGAGGCCGTCGAAGCGGGAGACACCTCCGCTTGCGCGAATGCGCCGGGCTGGTGGCACATGCTTAGCGATCTCGTCGATATTGGCTTGCAGCAGAAAGGCCATGCTCTCCACCACGGCCACCGCCTGCTGCCAGGGTTCGCCCTCCCCCACGAAGCGCGAGGAAAAATCGGGTTGCCAGAACGGCCCGCCAAGGCCGGCGATGCCATTGAGGAACAGGGGCGGCTCGCCCGGTTTCTCCAGCCACTCCGGAAGTCGTGAAACCGCATCGAGGATGCCCAGCTCCGAACCGAGCCACTCCAGGGCGGTGCCTGCGCCGTTCACGTTGCCCTCGACGGAATAGACCGTCCGGTTTTCGTCCTCGAGGATGATTCCCGTGAGACTGCGTGGCGCATAGGACGGAGGCGTCGACACCGCGCGCTGCACGAACGCGCTGGTGCCGATATTCACGTAGGCGCACTCCTCGTCGGGCGCGCCGAAGGCGAACACGGCTGCGGACTGGTCCCCGTTCACTGCCACGAGAGGCACGGCAACGTCACCGATGCGAATCGTTTCCGAAAGGATGGCGCGTGGGCACGCTCCTGGGCAGGTGGCCCGAGGGCACGCCGAAGAGGGAGAGCAATGCCGGGTCCCAGTCGCGCGTGCAGATTCCACAACTGCGTTCTCGCCGCGCATTGCGGATCGGCGAACATCGCACGCTCCGAGGTGAGCCGGAAAACGAGGAAGCTCGCCTGGGGCCCCCAGCACAGGTTTCCCGCCTCGCGGGCTTCGCGAACCGCCGGCAGGTTTTCGAGCGCCCAGCGCAGCTTGCTGGCGCCGTAGTGCGCGGACAGGAAGAGTCCGGTTTTCCGGTGCACCTCCTCGGCCTGCGGTTCGAACTGCCGAAGCCAGGCGTGGGCGCGGCGGTCCTGCCAGCTGAACACGGGGATAGTGGCCCGGCCATCGCGCCGATCCCAGCAGGCGCAGCTCGCGCGCTGGCTGGCGAGTCCGGCCGCGGCCAGATGGTGCCGGCGATCTCCCAACTCCCGCGAGCGCGCGCGACGCGGCAGCGAGAACCGAATCGACCATTTCCTCGCCATCCTGCTCGGCCCAGTCGGGCTGCGGGCGGGAGAGTCCCAAGTCGCACGAGCCCGTCGCGACCACGCCACCGCGGGCGTCCAGCACCACCGCACGGCTCGCGTGCGTGCCCTGGTCAATCGCGAGATAGAGCGGCTCCGCGGCCACGGAAGCGCTGCTATCCGGTCAGGCCGGCTCCGCCACAGAAGGCAATCCGGCCAGCGCCATCGCGAGTTCCTTCTCGTCGTAGTTGATGTCCTTCAACTTCCCGCCGAAGTAGTCGATGTAGGCCTGCATGTCGAAGTGGCCGTGCCCGCACAGGTTGAAGAGGATGGCGCGTGGCACGCCCTCCTCGCGGCACTTGATGGCCTCGTCGATCGCGCCCCTCACCGCGTGATTGGCTTCCGGGGCCGGGACGATGCCTTCGGCCCGCGCGAACTGCACGCCCGCCTCGAAGCACTTCAGCTGGTGATAGGCCGTGGATTCGATGAGGCCGAGCTCCTGCAGGTGCGAAACCAGTGGCGCCATGCCGTGATAGCCAGGCCCTCCGGCGTGGAAGCCCGAGGCGTGAAAGTCGAGCCCAGCGTGTGCATCTTCGTGAGCGGCGTGAGATGGGCCGTATCGCCGAAGTCGTAGGCGTAGCGGCCCTCGTGAGGCTGGGGCAGGCAGCGGGCTCGACCGCCACGATGCGCACCTTCTTTCGCCGCGCAGCTGCGCCCCGATGAAGGGAAACGCGATGCCCGCGAAATTGGAGCCGCCGCCGGTGCACCCTACGATCACGTCGGGATAGTCGTCGGCCATCTCCAGCTGGGCGATAGCTTCCTGGCCGATGACGGTCTGGTGCAGGAGCACATGGTTGAGCACGCTGCCGAGCGCGTATTTCGTGTCGTCGCTGCGCGGCTACTTCCACCGCCTCCGATATCGCGATGCCCAGGCTGCCCGGGTGGTCGGGCGCGCTTGGCGAGTATCTCGCGGCCTGAATGGGTTTCGGTCGAGGGCGAGGCGATGCAGCGCGCCCCGTACGTTTCCTTGCGCGCGCGCCGGTACGGTTTCTGGTCGTATGAGACGCGGACCATGAAGACGTGCACTTCCAATCCGAACAGGGCGCCGGCAAAGGCGAGCGAGCTTCCCCACTGCCCGGCCCCGGTTTCCGTGATCAGCCGCTTGACCCCGGCCTGCTGGTTGTAGAAGGCCTGTGCCACGGCCGTGTTGGGCTTGTGGCTTCCCGCGGGAGAGACCCCTTCGTACTTGTAGTAGATGCGGGCCGGCGTCTGGAGCACTTTCTCCAGCCGGCGGGCGCGGTAGAGCGGCGTGGTGCGCCATTGCCGGTAGACGTCGCGAACCGGAGTCGGGATGTCGATCTCACGCTCCGTCGACACCTCCTGGAGGATCAGCTCCATGGGGAAGAGCGGCGCGAGGTCGTCCGGGGCTGGCGCTTCGTTCCGGGGTGCAGCACCGGCGGAACCGGCCTGGGCAAGTCGGCCGCGATGTTGTACCAGGCTTTCGGAATGCGCCCTTCGTCGAGGACGTACTTGACGGTGTCGTTCATGGCTCGGGTCTCCGGATGGACGAAGCGAATCTGAGGCGCCAGTGTACCCGGCGCCTGAAACACGCTATCGGCCATCCGGTCCGCGGCGATTGACGCCGATCAACCGAGGCCCGCGTGACGCGTCGCTACGCGAAAGTATCCCGCATCAGGGTGCGGAACCACACGAACATGTCCTCCGTAGTGGTCCTTGTTCGCCGCGCGCCTCCCCGGATGCGCGGGACGACTCTGCATGGCGCGCGATACCGGATCGTAGGCGTATACCGCCGTGAGCCAGGAAGCGCTCGACAGGGTGATCGGGGAGTAGCAGGACGAATTCGTCACCGAGCGGGGGTCCGGGGCGCCTCCCGCGAAGATCCGCAGGATGGCGTCGGCGCAGACCTTTCCCTCCTGGTTGCCGATGTGTCCCGCCTTGGGCTGCGTGGTCGCGAGGCATCGCCGATCACGTGGATGCCGGGCGCGGCGGTCGACTCGTAGCTCAGCACGTCCACCTGCGCGAATCCGCGATCGGCATTGGCCACCCAATGTCCTTGAGGAATTTCGACCCACGTTCGTCGGTATCACGTTCAGCACGTCGCCCTTGAACGGTCCCATGGCCGTATGAACGGTCCTCGCCCGGACGTCCACCTGCACGACGGGCGCGTTGGGCACCGTAGGTGATGATGATGCCTGCGTGGGGTCTGCTCGAATGCACGCGTGAAGCTCTCCCGCCCGCGGTGATGGCCGGATTGGCATCCAGCACGACCACGCGCGAGCCGGGCCGGTTGCGCTTGAGCCAGTCCGCCACCACGCAGGCGCGCTCGTAGGGGCCCGGAGGGCAACGGTACGGCGCCGGCGGAACGGTCATCACGAAGCTGCCACCGGCCGGCATGGCGCGGATCTGGTCGCGCAGCGTCGTGGTTTGCGGCCCCCCGCCGTCCAGGCATGGGTCACGAGGGCCTGTGCGGCTGCGGTTTGCAGTCCATCCGGATAGGCGAAGTCGATGCCGGGTGCCACCACGAGGCGGTCGTAGCCGAGGGTGCGCGGCCCCGAAGCCGTGGCGACGGAGAGTGTCCTCGACACCGGGTCGGCCGAGGCCTCGCCCTGCACCACCGTGATTCCGTAGGTGGCGGCGAGTTTTCCGTAGTCGAAGGCAAGGCTCGACATCTGCACCGTGTTGCGAGAACCAGGTTGGAGAGGATGTTCGACGTGTGCGCGGCTCGCGCTCGACGAGCGTCACCTGGACGCCAGCGCCACCCCAGAGGCGAAGGAACTTGGCGACCGCGGCCCCCGCCATGCCGCCGCCGACCACCACGACGCGGCCCGTGAGTCCGGTGACCGGGAGCGTGGAAGGGTTACCACCGGGGCGCGTCGAGCCTCTCCGGTCGTCATCGTGGTCGTCGTCCGCGAGCGCGAACGCCGGGAGGCCGGCTGCCGCGCAATAGGCACCCAGGCGCGCGAGGAAATTTCGTCTTTCCATGGTCATGTGTGCTCCCTCGTCCTAGCGGGGTTGCTTCGAAAAGTAGTCGGCGATCGCGCGAAGCTGCGCGTCCGAGTAACCCAGCGCGTGGATGGTCATGATCTCGCCGCGCTTGTTCTCGGCCTTCATCTCGCGCAGGTCGCCATAGATGTCCTTGGCGGACTTCCCGGCGAGCCGCTCGAAGCTGCCATCCCCGCGTCCGTCGGTGCCGTGGCACTGGAAACAGTTGGATGCAAGAAGACGACCGGAGTGGGCGGACGGGTCCGGCTGCTGGGCTGCCGCAGTCGCCGCGCCCAGCGTGGCGAGGGTGATAATGAGGGTTCGTTTCATGAATCGCTCCCGAAGTCAGGTGGATGGAATTCTTCGGGAAGGCGGGAGCACGATCGGGGCCAGAATAACCCCTTTGCCAAAGGGCATATCGCAGGGGATTCGGGGGAGGTTCGCCGGAGGGCGACAGCCCCAATACCCCGTGACAACTAACGTATTGATTAACAACGTATTTGGATGTCGCCAAACGGCGGCAACCGCGAATGCCGCCTTTCTTGAACCAGTTCATATCGACAATCCCGGGGCTTTTCGACAATGCCGTAACGCTGCGGCCGGGCCCCGTTCCGCAACCATAACCGCCAAGGAGAAACGCACCATGTCAGTCCTCGCTGCATTCAAACGCCACGCGCCCGTCGCGGCGGCGATCCTCGCCCTTTCTGTGGCGAGCGCCTTCGCGCAGGAGAAGAAGGCGGAGCACCCGACGTCGGAAGCCGAGATCAAGTACCAGGCCGGCGGCTCTCCGCTTGCCGGCGTCGAGATGTACCAGGACATCAACCCGAAGGCCCCCCCGCTGACCAAGGCCGAGTTCGACAAGGCCCGCCAGATCTACTTCGAGCGCTGCGCCGGCTGCCACGGCGTGCTGCGCAAGGGCGCACGGGCAAGCCCTCACGCCCGACATCACCCCGCGCGCGGCACCGAGTTCCTCAAGGTCTTCATCAAGTACGGCTCTCCGCGGGCATGCCCAACTGGGGCACTTCCGGCGACCTGAACGACGCGGAAGTCGACCTCATAGCCCGCTACGTCCAGCAGACGCCTCCGACGCCGCCGGAATTCGGCATGAAGGAAATGAAGGCCACCTGGAAGGTCCTCGTTCCGCCGGACAAGCGTCCCAAGAAGAAGATGAACTCCTACAACCTGGACAACATCTTCTCGACCACGCCCGTGACTCGGGCGAGGTGGCGCTGATCGACGGCGACACCAAGAAGATCATCACCATCGTGAAGACGGGCTATGCGGTCCACACTCGCGCACCCCCGCCTCCGGCAGGTACGTGTACGTGATCGGCCGCGACGCCAAGATCAACATGATCGACCTGTGGATGGAGACGCCGAACAACGTGGCCGAGATCCGCACCGGGCTCGAGGCGCGCTCCGTCGACACCTCCAAGTACAAGGGCTACGAGGACAAGTACGCCATCGCCGGTTCCTACTGGCCGCCCCAGTTCGTGATCATGAACGGCGACACGCTGGAGCCCCTGAAGATCGTCGCCACCCGCGGCATGACGGTGGACACCCAGGACTACCACCCCGAGCCCCGCGTGGCCGCAATCGTGGCCTCGCACTACAAGCCCGAGTTCGTGGTGAACGTGAAGGAGACGGGCAAGATCCTGATGGTGAACTACAAGGACATCGAGAACCTGACGATCACCGAGATCCCGACCGCCCGCTTCCTGCATGACGGCGGCTGGGACGCCTCGAAGCGTTACTTCCTCGTGGCCGCGAACCAGTCGAACAAGATCGCGGTGATCGATGCGAAGGAAGGCAAGGGTGCGGCGATCGTGGACGTGGACAAGATCCCCCACCCTGGTCGCGGCGCGAATTTCGTGCACCCGAAGTGCGGTCCCGTCTGGGCCACCGGCCACCTCGGCAGCGAGAAGATCGCGCTCATCGGCACCGATCCCGCCAAGCACAAGCAGCACGCGTGGAAGGCGTGCGAGATGCTCGACGGACAGGGCGGCGGCAACCTCTTCATCAAGACCCACCCGAAGAGCAATCACCTGTACGTCGACACGCCGCTCAACCCGGATCCGAAGATCCACCGCTCGATCGCCGTCTTCGACATCAAGAACCTGAAGGCCGGCTTCAAGGTGCTGCCCATTTTCGAATGGGCGGGCATCAAGGGCGAGGCCGCCGGTCGCATCGTGCAGCCGGAATACAACAAGGCGGGCGACGAGGTGTGGTTCGCGGTCTGGAGCGCGAAGAACCAGGAGTCCGCGCTGGTCGTGGTCGATGACAAGACGCTCAAGCTCAAGGCCGTGATCAGGACCCGCGCCTGGATCACACCGACGGGCCACTTCAACATCTACAATACGCAGCGCGACGTCTATTGAAGGGTTGTTCGATGCACCTCCCTGTTGGCCGGCGTTTTTACGCCGGCTTTTTTTTTCCCGCAACCGCTTGCCTGATCGCGGCTGCCACCCAGGCTGCCGCACTCGAGGCGGCATCCCTAGACGGACGCTACCGTGTCGCGACGGATGACACGGCGGCGTTCCTCGTCGTCTATGCCGTGGTTCGGGCGGCCGCGAGCTTCGGCGAATACCCTGGTGGACCGCAGCCGTCGCGCCGGCCGGCTTGCGTGGATCATGGACCTGCCGAGGCGCCAGAGCTTCCTCGCGGGATTCGTGGCGTTGCCCGAGGCGTGGGAGCTGCCCTACGGGGAGGCGACCGGGCCCGCTCCATGACGGCCTCGTCCACGACTACCGGATGGGCGAAGGCATCGCGGATCCGGGCCCGTCCCCGTCAGGCGCATTCCTCTCGAGGGGCTCCTGCCCCGTCCCACGCCGGACGAGCCAGATCCATGTCACCTGGCCCGATCCGGCATTGCCCGGGCGGTTGAACGTACTGAATCTCGACGTGCGCCGCATCGTCGCCCAGCGCGATGGGCCGGCTTCCGTGGTGCCGGAGGAACGGCCGCCGAAGGAATGGCCGGCGGGGAGTGCCACAGTGGCCGAAAGGCTCGATCCCGTGCAGGTCGTCGCCGCCGCGAGCCGGGTCGACGAGGCCGTGGATTCGGTTGCCTCGACCGTGAGCGTCATCGAGCGCCAGGACGTGTTCCGGGACGTGGCGGGAAGTCTTCGCGACCTGTTGCGCTACGAGCCCGGCGTCTCCATCGAGAACGGTGCGACTCGCTTCGGACTGGGCAACCTCAACATCCGCGGCCTGGACGGCAATCGCGTGCAGATGACCGTGGACGGCATCCGACTGCCGGAGAGCTACCGCGTCGGCAGCTTCTCGAACGCCTCGCGCAACGCCCTGGGCCTCGGACTGCTGAAGCAGGTGGAGATCGTGCGCGGTCCCGCTTCGGCCATCCACGGCTCCGACGCCCTTGCGGGCGTCGTTGCATTCACGACGCTCGATCCCGCGGCGTTCCTGCAAGGCGGCAAGTCCCGGGGGAGGTGAATTCTTCGTGGCCCACACGGGCGCGGACGGCGGAGCGGCGCGAGGCGGCCGTGGCACTCGACGCGGCAGGAACCCAGTTGCTCGTGGGCGTGGAGCGCACCGATGGCCGGGAGGTGGAGAATCGGCACGACCGGTGGCACCGGCTCGGCACGCACGGAACCCAATCCGCAGGCAACGCGCTCGGAGAGCCAGCTCGTGAAATGGGTCGTGCCCACGACCTCGGGCTGGCGCTACACGCTGACCGCCGATCGCTACGCACGGGACGCGAGGACCGATGTCCTCACCCTGAACCCGCAATCTTCCCGCACGGTGAGCCTGCTGGGAGACGACCGCGCGCGCGCCGCAACCGCTACAGCGCGGAAGCAGTGGGATACGGTGTGGGGCCATTTTCCCGGCTCGCTGTCACTGCGTTCCTCCAGGATTCCTCACCCAGCAGGACACGGCGGAGACCCGCGCCAACACCACGGCCGTCTGCCTTTCCTCGCTTGGCACGGTCCGCTGCCTGCGCGAAACCGCGCTTCCGCTACGAGGCCGGCGAAAAGGGCCTGATCGCCATCGGGGAGGCCGAACCGCGCTGGTTCGGTCTCGACCATCGTCTCGTCGTCGGAGTGGAATTCTCACGCACTCGCGCCAAGGAGATGCGCGATGGTCGCCAGACCAACCTCGATACGGGCGCCGGAGACGAACATCGTCGGGGGAGGCGCTGCCGACCCGCGATTTTCCCGTCTCCGACACCGACCGCTTCGGAGCCTTCGCGCAGGATTCCTTCGTGGCAGCCGACCCGCCTCACCTGGATACCCGGTATCCGGGGTGGATGCGTTCCGAGTCCGGCCCCGCCCGACTCCTCTTCCTCACCGGCAACTCCTGGTCGTCCCGTGGCCTCGCTCTCCGACGAGGCTTTCTCGCCCAAGCTCGGCCTGCTCTTTCGCGCAAGCGAGGCGCTGACCTTCAACGCGCGCAGATCGCGACGGGATTCCGCGCGCCGCCTGCCGCGGACCTGAACATCGGCCTTACCAGCCTGCCATCGGGATACACCGTGGTACCGAATCCGGATCTCCAGCCGGAAACTTCCCGTGGCATCGAGCTGGGCGCGCGATTCAAAGCCGGATCCTTCGAGGCGATGGTGACCGGCTTCCATACGCGCTATTCGGATCTCATCGTCTCGCGAGCGGCCCTGCCCTGCCCTGCCGACCCGCGCTGCGTGCCCGGCGCCACGGGGACCTTCCAGTCGCAGAACGTGTCCTCGGCGCGGATCTACGGTGCCGAGGCCAAGGCGGCGTGGCGCTTTGCGAATGGCTGGACCGCGCGTGCGGCCCTGTCGATTCCGCGCGGCGACGACATCGGAAAGAACGAACCGCTCAACGCCATCGATCCGGCGAGGCTGAGTCGCGGGCGTTGGCTGCGAGAGCATGCGCTGGGGCGCGTCCCCTGCATGTCACCCACGCCCGGGAACAGACGCGCGTGGATCGGTCGGCCGGGATCCATTTCGTGCCTCCCGCGTGGACCACCGTGGACCTGACCGCTTGGGTGAAGCCCTTGCCCTCCCCTCGAAATCGCCGCGGGCGTATTCCAACATCACCGACCGCAAGTACTGGCTGTGGCCGGACGTGCGGCTCACGAACGTGACCTCGGGCTTCGACCGCTACACGCAGCCCGGACGCAACTTCGGGGTGAACGCGCGCTGGCGCTTCTGACCCGCTCGGACGGGGCTGAGGTAGACTTTTCGCGTCAAGCCCAGCTTCCGGGGACACGATGCGAATCCGAACTGCAGCAGTGAGCCTCGCCTTCGTCATGCCGCTTTGCGGTGCCGCCGCTCCCAGCGCCTCCGAAGGGCGCGAAGCTCGTCGAGGCCAGCAAGTGCGAGGCGTGCCACCAGAGGAGATTCGCGGCCCGGTCGGCGCCATCTATGTGCGCAAGGACCGCAAGGTGACGAGTTGGGCCAGGCTCCGTCGCAGGTGGCGCAGTGCAACACCGCGCTCAATATCGGGCTGTTCCCCGAGGACGAGGAGCATCTCGCCGCGTACCTCGACGAGACCTGGTACCGGTTTCGGGCTAAATAGCGCCTAGCGGGTGTAGGCGGAGAAACCCGCGAGCGAAGCTCGGCGGCAGCGCCGGATACTCCCCGGGGCCGAAGGCGCGGCATTCACCTGTCCGGTTCGCATCAGAGCACAGGATCCAGGTGCCACCCTCGACGATCACCGAATCGGCGCGATCGTTGAATCCGATGCGTTCAGGTCCGCTGCCGAAGTCTCGAGCCAGATGGAAGGCCGCCGAACTGGCCGAATTCGAAGAGGCGGATGCGCGCCACTCTTTCGTCGTGCCGGCCCCGTGTGCGTTCCTCCCCGCCTGGAATCCACGGGGCGCGCGGACGAGTACCGATCGTCCTGGCCGGTCGGAAGCGACGGATAGCGGCCCGGGCCATAGGTCCGGCACTCTCCCCGATAGGAGGAATCGGTGCAGAACTGCCAGGTTCCGCGCCGGACGATGATCGATGCGACGGCGTCGTTCAGGCCGAGCGGGCCGAAATCCGGCGTTTCGCGGTGGAAGCGTCCGCAACGGGCCGTCGAATTCGCGACGGTCGTAGAGCAGCACCTCCGCACCGCCCGCGTCATCCCGACGGCCTGCGGCAACCGGCGGCTGAACGGGGCGCGCCGACGAATAGGCGTCGTCCTCTCCGTCGGGGACCGAAGGGTACCTGCCAGGCCCGAAGCTGCGACAGCGGCCCCGGTAGTTCGCGTCCGTGCAGAGTTCCCACGTTCCCCGGCCCACCACGAGGGATGCCACCGCGTCGTTGATGCCGAGACGATCGAAATCGGGCACGGCACCGGTCAGCGTTCCCAGCGGTCCGGCGTAGTCGCGGCGGTCGAACAGGGCGATTTCTCCCGCCGGCGCACCTGGGCGGCCGAGGTCACCGGCAGCGGTCTCGCTGCCTGCCGCGGCGGCGAGACGCGCGGAGGAGATTCGATCCTGAGCGCTTCCCAGCGACTCGTACTCGCCCGGGCCGAAGATCCTGCACCTGCCCTCGAAGTGGGCCCGGGAGCACACTTCCCAGACGCCGCTCTTCACCGTCATGGAGGCGGCGCCGCTTCCGAAGCCGCGGAAGCCGAGGTCGGTCGCCTGCTGCGTGATCGCGACGCTCCGCCCGCGATAGCCGGGCTGCCTCGTAGAAGACGATCTGCTCTGCGGATGCCGCGAGGTTCGCGAAAGCCGCGAACGCCGTGATGACGATGGTCATGCGCAGGTGGAGTCCCGTTCCTGCCCAGGTTGCGCAGCGGCTCGCCCTCGGAAGGCGCGCAGGCCGACGCCTGGTTGAACGCCTCGGCCCGCTTCATCAATTCTCCAGGCCCGGCTCGTCGGGATTGCGCGGCTTGCCCGGATGGATGATCGCGACCTGACAGGTCTCGGCCGCCTCGACGAGCTGCCGGAACGTCCCGGCGTTTGCATCCTTGATGTGGGCCTGCTTGTTCTCATTGTAGAGGAACAGCTCGGGATTGATGAGCTGGCACTCGTTGCAGCTCGGGCAGCGGGCCGTTTCGATCCAGGGATTCATCGGAAGGAGGCTTCTCTTCCGGAGGTGCAGTGGATGCCGCCACGGCGGCGGCAACGGCGCCGGCGGCGGGAGGCGGCGCTTCGGAGACGACGGTCGGCGCTCCCGCCGTCGCTTGCCGCAGCGCATCCAGCTCCTGGTTCTTCGAAATCTCCCATGCGGCCTTCTCGCGGGCCAGGAGCCGTTCCGCGTGCGAATCGTGGATGCCTGCGTGCTCCTGGATGCGGTGCCACGCAGCAGGCAGCGTTTCGTGGCCTGCATCATCCGTGCATCGACCAGAACCCGGTGCAGCGCGTCGTCCCCGTCGACCGCGAGCAGGTAGGGAATGCGTTCCGGTGGCCCGCTGCGCCCGAAGTGGTGCAAGCCAGTCCACGGCCGGCATCATCGCGCTGGTCCACTCGGTCGTGCGCGGGACGATCGCAGCGCGCGGCGTTTCGTTTGTCGCACATCGCGAAGTCCGCGTAGGTGAATGGGCGTGCCTCCTCGCCGCGCACCCGCTGCATCTGGCTCATTGGCGTACTCGAGCGGTCCTTGGCCCAGTCGATCTCCGATTGCGGTTGTGCGCTCGATGCTGAAGCTCGTGGCCCAGTTCTCGCCTGCCGCCGCATCGTAGACGAAGGTGTGAAGGCACGCGATTCCACTGCCGCTCCGCCGTCAGATAGCGCGGAGTTCCGGCTGCCTCCGGCGCGCCGGAGAACACACGCGAAGAGCGCCTGACCGTTGAAGCCCATGCCGTGCTCGATCCGGTTGCGCAGCCGGTGAGGCTGAAACTCGTGGCCTGGAGCACGAACATCCCGCCCAGCCTCATGGTGTAGTGGCGAGCCGGGCATTGTGCACGCCGAAGGCGAAGCGGCCGGTGCCGATCGAGGCTCCTCGAGTAGGTCGGTCACCCGCACCACGACCCTCACCGGAAGCCCCGGAGGGGAGAAGTGTCCATGAGACTCGCGTTCTCCGGAAGGTCGTTGCGACCGACGGGGATGCACACCAGGTAGTCCGGGAATAAGGCCAGGTCGTCCGCGGTGAGGAGTTCGCGTCGTAGGCCAAGAAGAACGGGTCGTGGTCCTTCTCGTCGTAGCCGTTCTCCTGCCTGAGTTCGGCGATCGCGATCGCCTTCACGAGTTCCACCACCCGGGAGCTGTTCCCGGCAGGCCGCCACCGCTTCGGCCACGTTGTCGAACCAGGAACCCGTAGCTCGCCTCCCCGACCCGGGGAGCGACCTCGGCATGGAAGCGCTAGAACGTCAGCACGGATAGCGCCCATTCGATGCGACGCCTGGTGACGCCGGCAACCGGTCCCTGGGGCGCTGTGAGTGACGAGCCGCGACATCGCCGTGAAATCGAAGTCGTCCGCGCATGCCGCCGACGGAAGCGCGCAGCGCATCGGGCCGCTGCCCCGCCTCGGAGCGCACGAATGCGGCCCGCAGGATATCGCCGCGGAAAGCCCGCGTTGCCGGCGGTCGAGGTGCCCGTGGAAAACGCTCGCCTTCTGGGCCTGTACACGCCGCCAGCGTGGATGATGAACCGAGACGGCAGGCGATCGTCGCAATCGACCAGCGCGCCGTCGACCCTCGAGGGAATCCCTGGCAAGGGCGAGCACCTTGATACGCTCGTCGGCATCGGAGGCGAGCTTCGCAGCAGCGGTGGCCCAGAGCTCCGACAGGTCGCCTTCCGCGCCCCCCCGTGAGGTTCGCCCGCAGCTCGCGCTCGAGCCGCAGGAGCGTGCTTGCGCAGGCGCTCACCCTCGATGCCCGCGGCGCCAGTGTCTCGATGACGTGGTTCACGAGCAGGTGAGGACATTGCGCAGCCGTCGGTGATGCCGCTCTCGACCCAGGACCAGGGAAACCTGCCGCCGGCGCGTGAGATCCCTGTACTGGCGAAAGCCGGGCGAATCGGGGACTTGTCCAGGCTGCGAGGTCGTCGCCGGAACGCCTGCCCGTCGCGTGGAAGACCTGCTTGTCCTGGAACCGCGCCGCCATGTCCATTGCTGCCTGCCTCTGCTGTGTTATCGCGCCCGGTGACCAGGCGGCGGCAGCTCTGGTTTCCGTCATCAGGCCAGAAGGTGAACCTGTCGAATTCCGCATCCAGGCCCTTGCGGATGGCTTCACCGTGCGCAGGCCCGCCCGCACCGCGCAGGTCCTCGTAGCAGGGAACCTCGAGGTCCTGGTAGAGGATGCCGACGGGAATCGGATCCTCCGAAGAGGCGACTTCCCCGGCCCGGTGGATGTCCAGCGGACCGTGCCTCGCGCTGGTTCTTGTACGCGCAAGCCCGCGCTCGGCTCGAGCCCGTTCGCGCGGGTGAGAGCAGCGTCTTGCCGGGATCGTGCACCAGGGTTCGAACATCTTCGGCAGGAACTCCGGGCAGCGCTGGACGATCCGGACGAAGGAGAAGCCGCAGTGGTGAAACGCCCCGAGAGATGACGCAGAGGAGTCGAGAATCCAGTCCACGCCCTGTTAATGAAGGAGGACGTTCTGCAATCCCAGCGTCACGGTGAGGGGGGTCAACGCCTCGAGGATCGAGCCGCGCGGCGTCGCGTGCTCTTCAGCCCGATCGGCGAGGTCGGCGAGGCCGCTGCTTGGTGAAACGGTAGACGGGATCGTCGTGCAGGATCACGGTGAGGTTCATGTTGTAGCGGATCGCGTGGATCCAGTGCGCGGCACCGATGCTGCAGCAGTCGCCGTCGCCGGTGTTCACGAAGACGTTCAGGCCGGGCCTCTACACTTCACGCCCTGCGGATCGGGAAGGCGCGGCCGTGGACGCCGTGGAATCCAGGGTCTGCTGCAGTGCGGGAAGCGGCTCGAGCAGCCGATCCCGGAGACGAACACCTCCGTCTCCGGCGGCGCGAGGTTTTCGTCGGCAGAGCCTCTGACGGCGGCGAGGATCGCGTTGTCGCTGCAGCCGTTGCACCACCGCGGCACGCCACCCTGGTAGTCCTCGAGATTGTGCTGCTCCTCGTGGAGCTTGATGATGCACTGGAGAGGGGGCTGGGCTACCGCTAGTTTTCCTCCTCGAGTTTGGCGCGCAGCGCCTTCTACCCACGTTGCCGGGCTTTCTGATCGGCTGCCCGCGCGCCTCGCTCCAGCAATCGACGTCGACCAGGAAGGCGAGCGCAGCATCATCGCGAGCGCCGTAGCGGCGATTGTTCTCGTCGATGAGCTCGGCCTCGAGGCGATCTCCCAGCCGCCCTCCACCGCGATCACTGGGAAGGGCTTCAGGATCTCGCTGATTCCGAGGGCATGGGCTGGATGAAGCGCAGGTGCAGCGACGAGACCTTCAGGCCCCCTCCCGCAGGCGTTCCACCGCCTCGATCACGCCCCTGGGAGCTTCCCCAGCCGACTACCAGGAGCTTCACTCCTCGGGTCGCTGAACACGGGCGGAGTCTTGAGCGTCTTCTGCAGCGCCGCGAGCTTGAGGCTGCGGGCGCGAAGTTCCCCCTCGTTGATCGACGGATCGTAGGCGACTTTGCTCAGGCGGTCGTGGGCGAGCCTGGTGACCGTGTGCATGCCGCCGTGGCTGCTCCCGGCAGGAAGCGGCCTGGCGATGCCGCCGGTGACGGCGTCCCAGTCGCGGCTTGGCGTCCTCGGGCAGCGGCGACTGGTCGATCGGCGGCGCGAGCCAGTCCTCGTTGAAGATCGGCCGGGCGAACGGCGTCTGGGCGGTGGCGAGGCTCGCGTCGGAGAGCACCACGACGACCATGCGTTGACAGTCTCGGCGATCTTGCGCGCCTAGATCATCGAATAGAAGCAATCCTCGATCCCGCCTCACGGCCATGACCACCTTCGGCGCGTCGCCGTGGCTTCCGTAGACGGCGGGAGCAGGTCGCCCTGTTCGACCTCTTCTTCCGCTGTCCGGCGCTCGGGCCGCCGCGCCGCACGTTCACCACCACCAGCGGGATCTCCGCCAGCGACCGCGAGTCCCAGCCCTCCTGCTTGGAGCGAGTAGCCGGGACCGGGGGCGATCGTCACGCGCAGCGTCCCGCGCAGGAGGCACTGATCGGCAAGGCGCACGCGGCGATCTCGTCCTCGGCCTGGTGGACCATTCCCGCCCACCTTCTTCGAAGCAGTCCGACAGGTAGTGGGAGGCCGAAGTCGCCGGCGTGATCGGGTACATCGCGCAGATAAACCATGGGAAGCGAGCATCGCCCAATCGCGGTGTTCCTGCTGGTCACCACCTGGGCGACCTTGCTCTTCGCGGGGATCGCGCCTGGAAGTCGAGGTTCGCTTCCGCTCACGCGAAGCCCGCCCCGATGAGCTTCACGTTCGTGTCGATGATCGAGCGGTCCTTCTTGCCGAAGGTACTGCCACCTGCTCGCGAGCGAGCTGAAGCTCGAAAGCCGTAGATGCCGCAGGAGCATTTTCAGGACGAATACGTTTCTTGCCGCGCCGGGCGTCGGTCATGAGGGGAGCGGCATTCGCGCTCGAGCGGTATCTCGATCACGCGGAAGCCGCCTTCGCCGTGGGCCTCGACGGT
>JADJEZ010000023.1 GCA_016708825.1 Betaproteobacteria bacterium
CTGTTAATCCGCAGGTCCCTGGTTCGAGTCCAGGTCGGGAGCCAGCTTTCAGGAAGAAGGCCCGCCATCACGGCGGGCCTTTGTCTTCAATTGCGTCATAAATTTCGTCGCGTCGCGCATCAGTTCCCGCGAAACTGTTGCGTCACCGGCCCGAAACCCACCCTTCGCCTGCGCCTGGAGTGCCCGCCAGGTGCTTTCCCGTCCCCCCCGTTTTCGGGAAGGTCAGGGCGATCCGCGACCACCTCTCCAGCGCCGCAGCCTGGCCTCGGCCTGGGCGGGGTCGGCTGTAGTCGGCGCGTTGACCATGTCGACGATCCGGTCTTCGCAAGACTCCGATGCATTGGGCCGGCCCTTCAACGCGCCCGCAGCCGATGCATTGCCACACCTGGATCGTTTCCGCCATGGCCTTTTACTCCCCATAGCCCCCGTTGCGGCAGCTGATTTTTACAGGGTGATAATCTTTTTAACCAGTATTATATATGCAGCTTAATGAAAGCCGCGCATGACCCACCGCGTCGTCACCGAATCCTGCATCCGCTGCAAGCACCCCTGACCTGCATGGGAGGATTTCCGGGCATTCATAACCCGGAAATGGCCCCGCGGTTGTGGAATCATTAGCTGGCGAATTCAACAGGCCGTGAGGTAGTCGTGACTCGAATGCGGGACCGCACATGGTTGAAGTGTCAGCGCCACTGCTCGATCGACGCGGGCCTCCTGCGGCTTCAGAACACTCGAGGCTCAGGCACTCCGTCCCGGAATTTCCCGTTGACTCTCGTCGGTGCCGTTTTGCCAGGCACCGGGATCAGCTGGGCCGTATGGATGCCGGAAGCGCGTCAGCCACTCTCCGAGAATGGCGCGGCTGACGAATTCCCGGGGCCGTTGTCGGAACACAAGGCCGTCGGCGCTCATGCAGACTCACCAGCCGCCGCGAAGCACCTCGATCACTCGATTCGAGCGGATGCTCCAGCTACGTCCGGATCGCGAGGCATTCCCGGGTAAATTCATCGACTACCGTCAAGCGCCAGTCTGCTGGCCGTTGGCGCAGGCGTCGAACACCCGAGAGTCATAAGCCCGAACCAGCGGTTCGGGGCCTTGGAGGCGGCAAGGGACGCGGGCGGCTCGTCGCAATGCGGCGTCGCGGCCGGCACTGCGCGGCAGTTGCAGTCCTGCCCGACTTCCGAAACCCGCCATAGCTCGTTCTGCGAGCCATCCGTGGCCCTCGCGTCCCCAGAAAGATTCGGACCGCCGATAGCCATAGCGCCAGATACTGCGCCAGGAGAGCCTGCGCATGGCCGAAATCGCCGGCGTCTCTTTCGGCTCAGATCGACTGAGTATCCCATCATCGATCGCGCCACGCCAATCAGCCCGCACGTCTGGTCGGAGTGGGCGCGCTGCACCGAACCCAACACAACCTCGACGCGCTAACGAAACACCCTTTCCCCCGCCGGTTTCCTTCGCCGGTATCGATCGCCATTTCACCTCGGCCGGAGCATCCGCGTTTTCAACAGCCCCGTTCTCGGCCTCCGGGCGCGCAACCGTTTAACGTCCGCAGGCTGGAGCTGTCCGAAACGCTTGCGCCAGCTGGCGCAACGTCTGGTCGCTGACCTTGTACTTGCGCGATACGTCGGCAATGTTTGATCCCGGTCGGCCTCACTATCTTCTCTCTGTTCTTCTGTAAATCGCAGCTTTGACCGGCCCAGGTGAAACTCTCTAAGCGGTATGTACGGACATTCCCTCATGACTTCATGAAATCTTCGGAATCCACCATCCGAGAAAGCACACCGATTGCGTGGAGGTTTGCCCGACCGACGCCTTCACGAGGACTTAACTTCCTGGCGATCGACCCGGAGGAGTGCATCGATTGCACCTGTGCGTGCCTGAATGCCCGGTGGATGCGATCTTCGCGGAGGACGACGTGCCGAACGACCAGAATGGCTTCATCGCGCTGAATGCGCAACTCGCGAAAGCCCGGCCCGTTATCGCCGAGAAGAAGGACGCCTTGCCCGATGCAGCCGAGTGGGCGGAGGTGAAGTCCAAGCGCGCCGAGCTCGACCCAGGCTAGGCCGCGGCACGGGAATCCTCCGCCTCGCCGAAACCAGTACTCACGATCGACCCCGAAGGAGCTTCACCGATGAGCCAACATGCCCACCTCCACCTCTCCGAGGACCGGATCTATCCTTTCGACGCCCGCGGCGTGGCAACACGCTTCCGGCACGCGGCCATCTTCCGGCGCGCTCGACGCCCTGGGCAGGGCGAGACCATGCGATTCGTGAACGATCACGATCCTGCCCCGCTCGACCAGTTACGCGCCCGGTATGGCGATGCAGTGGATATCCGCATATCGCCAGCGCGAGCCGGGCGCCATCGTGATCGATTTCATCGTGCGCCGGTAGATCGCGTCAGACGCCCGTCGCCTCCCGCATCAAACCCCGCCAGCGCGCGTAACGACGCCGGATAGCCTCGTCGGGAAGGGGCTCGAAGACCTCCTCGGACGCGGCATCGTTCCACCTGGCGGGCATCCCGGCGGCAAGGTACCCGATGCCCGCGAGCCGTGGCCTCGGCATCGTCGCGACGATGCACGGGCCGCTCACCGAGGCAATGCGCCTGCAGAGGCCGTCGAAGCGGAGACCCCCGCTTGCGCGCATGCGCCGGGCTGGTAGCACATGCTTAGCGATCTCGTCGATATTGGCTTGCAGCAGAAAGGCCATGCTTTCCACCACGGCCACCGCCTTCTGCCAGGGCTGCCCTCCCCACGAAGCGCGAGGAAAATCGGGTTGCCAGAACGGCCCGCCAAGGCCGGCGATGCCATTGAGGAAAAGGGCGGCTTCGCCGGGTTTCTCCAGCCACTCCGGAAGTCGTGAAACCGCATCGACGATGCCCAACTCCGAACCGAGCCACTCCAGGGCGGTGCCTGCGCCGTTCACGTTGCCTTCGACGGAATAGACCGTCCGGTTTTCGTCCTCGAGGATGATTCCCGTGAGACTGCGTGGCGCATAGGACGGAGGCGCGTCGACACCGCGCGCTGCACGAACGCGCTGGTGCCGATATTCACGTAGGCGCACTCCTCGTCGGGCGCGCCGAAGGCGAACACGGCTGCGGACTGGTCCCCGTTCACTGCCACGAGAGGCACGGCAACGTCACCGATGCGAATCGTTCCGAAAGGATGGCGCGTGGGCACGCTCCTGGGCAGGTGGCCCGAGGGCACGCCGAAGAGGGAGAGCAATGCCGGGTCCCAGTCGCGCGTGCGCAGATTCCACAACTGCGTTCTCGCCGCGCATTGCGGATCGGCGAACATCGCACGCTCGAGGTGAGCCGGAAAAACGAGGAAGCTCGCGCAGCCCCCAGCACAGGTTTCCCGCCCGCGGGCTTCGCGAACCGCCGGCAGGTTTTCGAGCGCCCAGCGCAGCTTGCTGGCGCCGTAGTGCGCGGACAGGAAGAGTCCGGTTTTCCGGTGCACCTCCTCGGCCTGCGGTTCGAACTGCCGAAGCCAGGCGTGGGCGCGGCGGTCCTGCCAGCTGAACACGGGGGACAGTGGCCGGCCATCGCGCCGATCCCAGCAGGCGCAGCTCGCGCGCTGGCTGGCGAGTCCGGCCGCGGCCAGATGGTGCCGGCGATCTCCCAACTCCGCGAGCGCGCGCGACGCGGCAGCGAGAACCGAATCGACCATTTCCTCGCCATCCTGCTCGGCCCAGTCGGGCTGCGGGCGGGAGAGTCCCAAGTCGCACGAGCCCGTCGCGACCACGCCACCGCGGGCGTCCAGCACCACCGCACGGCTCGCGTGCGTGCCCTGGTCAATCGCGAGATAGAGCGGCTCCGCGGCCACGGAAGCGCTGCTATCCGGTCAGGCCGGCTCCGCCACAGAAGGCAATCCGGCCAGCGCCATTGCGAGTTCCTTCTCGTCGTAGTTGATGTCCTTCAACTTCCCGCCGAAGTAGTCGATGTAGGCCTGCATGTCGAAGTGGCCGTGCCCGCACAGGTTGAAGAGGATGGCGCGTGGCACGCCCTCCTCGGGCACTTGATGGCCTCGTCGATCGCGCCCTCACCGCGTGATTGGCTTCCGGGCCGGGACGATGCCTTCGGCCCGCGCGAACTGCACGCCCGCCTCGAAGCACTTCAGCTGGTGATAGGCCGTGGATTCGATGAGGCCGAGCTCCTGCAGGTGCGAAACCAGTGGCGCCATGCCGTGATAGCGAAGCCCTCCGGCGTGGAAGCCCGGAGGCGTGAAAGTCGAGCCCAGCGTGCATCTTCGTGAGCGGCGTGAGATGGGCCGTATCGCCGAAGTCGCAGGCGTAGCGGCCGCGTGAGGCTGGGGCAGGCAGCGGGCTCGACCGCCACGATGCGCACCTTCTTTCCGCCGCGCAGCTGCGCCCCGATGAAGGGAAACGCGATGCCCGCGAAATTGGAGCCGCCGCCGGTGCACCCTACGATCACGTCGGGATAGTCGTCGGCCATCTCCAGCTGGGCGATAGCTTCCTGGCCGATGACGGTCTGGTGCAGGAGCACGTGGTTCAGGACGCTGCCGAGCGCGTATTTCGTGTCGTCGCGCTGCGCGGCCACTTCCACCGCCTCCGATATCGCGATGCCCAGGCTGCCCGGGTGGTCGGGGCGCTTGGCGAGTATCTCGCGGCCTGAATGGGTTTCGGTCGAGGGCGAGGCGATGCAGCGCGCCCCGTACGTTTCCATGAGCGCGCGCCGGTACGGTTTCTGGTCATGGAGATGCGGACCATGAAGACGTGCACCTCCAATCCGAACAGGGCGCCGGCAAAGGCGAGCGAGCTGCCCCACTGCCCTGCCCCGGTCTCCGTGATGAGGCGCTTCACCCCGGCCTCCTTGTTGTAGAAGGCCTGTGCCACGGCCGTGTTGGGCTTGTGGCTGCCGGCAGGCGAGACGCCCTCGTACTTGTAGTAGATGCGGGCCGGCGTCTGGAGCACTTTCTCGAGCCGGCGGGCGCGGTAGAGCGGCGTGGTGCGCCATTGCCGGTAGACGTCGCGAACCGGAGTCGGGATGTCGATCTCGCGCTCCGTCGACACCTCCTGGAGGATCAGCTCCATGGGGAAGAGCGGCGCGAGGTCGTCCGGGCCGATGGGCTGCTTCGTTCCGGGGTGCAGCACCGGCGGAACCGGCCTGGGCAAGTCGGCCGCGATGTTGTACCAGGCTTTCGGAATGCGCCCTTCGTCGAGGACGTACTTGACGGTGTCGTTCATGGCTCGGGTCTCGGATGGACGAAGCGAATCTGAGGCGCCAGTGTACCCGGCGCCTGAAACACGCTATCGGCCATCCGGTCCGCGGCGATTGACGCCGATCAACCGAGGCCCGCGTGACGCGTCGCTACGCGAAAGTATCCCGCATCAGGGTGCGGAACCACACGAACATGTCCTCGTAGTGGTCCTTGTTCGCCGAGCGCGCCTCGCCGGAGGCGCCCGGGACGACCTGCATGGCGCGCGATACCGGATCGTAGGCGTATACCGCCGTGAGCCAGGAAGCGCTCGACAGGGTGATCGGGGAGTAGCAGGACGAATTCGTCACCGAGCGGGGTCCGGGGCGCCTCCCGCGAAGATCCGCAGGATGGCGTCGGCGCAGACCTTTCCCTCCTGGTTGCCGATGTGTCCCGCCTTGGGCTGCGTGGTCGCGGAGGCATCGCCGATCACGTGGATGCCGGGCGCGGCGGTCGACTCGTAGCTCAGCACGTCCACCTGCGCGAATCCGCGATCGGCATTGGCCACTCCAATGTCCTTGAGGAATTTCGGACCCACGTTCGTCGGTATCACGTTCAGCACGTCGCCCTTGAACGGTCCCATGGCCGTATGAACGGTCCTCGCCCCGACGTCCACCTGCACGACGGGCGCGTTGGGCACGTAGGTGATGATGCCTGCGTGGGTCTGCTCGAATGCACGCGTGAAGCTCTCCCGCTCCGCGGTGATGGCCGGATTGGCATCCAGCACGACCACGCGCGAGCCGGGCCGGTTGCGCTTGAGCCAGTCCGCCACCACGCAGGCGCGCTCGTAGGGCCCCGGAGGGCAACGGTACGGCGCCGGCGGAACGGTCATCACGAAGCTGCCACCGGCCGGCATGGCGCGGATCTGGTCGCGCAGCGTCGTGGTTTGCGGCCCCGCCGTCCAGGCATGGGTCACGAGGGCCTGTGCGGCTGCGGTTTGCAGTCCATCCGGATAGGCGAAGTCGATGCCGGGTGCCACCACGAGGCGGTCGTAGCCGAGGGTGCGCGGCCCCGAAGCCGTGGCGACGGAGAGTGTCCTCGACACCGGGTCGGCCGCCGAGGCCTCGCCCTGCACCACCGTGATTCCGTAGGTGGCGGCGAGTTTTCCGTAGTCGAAGGCAAGGCTCGACATCTGCACCGTGTTGGTGAGAACCAGGTTGGAGAGGATGTTCGACGTGTAGCGCGGCTCGCGCTCGACGAGCGTCACCTGGACGCCAGCGCCACCCCAGAGGCGAAGGAACTTGGCGACCGCGGCCCCCGCCATGCCGCCGCCGACCACCACGACGCGGCCCGTGAGTCCGGTGACCGGGAGCGTGGAAGGGTTACCACCGGGGCGCGTCGAGCCTCTCCGGTCGTCATCGTGGTCGTCGTCCGCGAGCGCGAACGCCGGGAGGCCGGCTGCCGCGCAATAGGCACCCAGGCGCGCGAGGAAATTTCGTCTTTCCATGGTCTGCGCGCTCCCTCGTCCCAGCGGGGTTGCTTCGAAAAGTAGTCGGCGATCGCGCGAAGCTGCGCGTCCGAGTAACCCAGCGTGGATGGTCACGATCTCGCCGCGCTTGTTCTCGGCCTTCATCTCGCGCAGGTCGCCATAGATGTCCTTGGCGGACTTCCCGGCGAGCCGCTCGAAGCTGCCATCCCCGCGTCCGTCGGTGCCGTGGCACTGGAAACAGTTGGATGCAAGAAGACGACCGGAGTGGCGGACGGGTCCGGCTGCTGGCTGCCGCAGTCGCCGCGCCCAGCGTGGCGAGGGTGATAATGAGGGTTCGTTTCATGAATCGCTCCCGAAGTCAGGTGGATGGAATTCTTCGGGAAGGCGGGAGCACGATCGGGGCCAAGTGGCTTTCCCCTTTTGCTACAAAGGCTTACATATCGCAGGGGATTCGGGAGGTTCGCCGGAGGGCGACAGCCCCAATACCCCGTGACAACTAACGTATTGATTAACAACGTATTTGGATGTCGCCAAACGGCGGCAACCGCGAATGCCGCCTTTCTTGAACCAGTTCATATCGACAATCCCGGGGCTTTTCGACAATGCCGTAACGCTGCGGCCGAGCCCCGTTCCGCAACCATAACCGCCAAGGAGAAACGCACCATGTCAGTCCTCGCTGCATTCAAACGCCACGCGCCCGTCGCGGCGGCGATCCTCGCCCTTTCCGTGGCGAGCGCCTTCGCGCAGGAGAAGAAGGCGGAGCACCCGACGTCGGAAGCCGAGATCAAGTACCAGGCCGGCGGCTCGCCGCTCGCCGGCGTCGACATGTACCAGGACATCAATCCCAAGGCCCCGACGATGAGCAAGGCGGAGTTCGACGATGCGCGCAAGATCTACTTCGAGCGCTGCGCCGGCTGCCACGGCGTGCTGCGCAAGGGCGCAACGGGCAAGCCCCTCACGCCCGACATCACCCTCGCGCGCGGCACCGAGTTCCTCAAGGTCTTCATCAAGTACGGCTCTCCCGCGGGCATGCCCAACTGGGGCACCTCCGGCGACCTGAACGACGCGGAAGTGGATCTCATGGCCCGCTACGTCCAGCAGACGCCTCCGACCCCGCCGGAATTCGGCATGAAGGAAATGAAGGCCACCTGGAAGGTCCTCATTCCCCCGGACAAGCGTCCCAAGAAGAAGATGAACTCCTACAACCTGGACAACATCTTCTAGACCACGCTCCGTGACTCGGGCGAGGTGGCGCTGATCGACGGCGACAGCAAAAAGATCGTCAGCATCCTGAACACCGGCTATGCCGTGCATATCTCGCGCATGTCGGCCTCCGGCCGCTACCTGTTCGTGATCGGCCGCGACGCCAAGATCAACCTGATCGACCTGTGGATGGAGACGCCGAACAACGTGGCCGAGATCCGCACCGGGCTCGAGGCGCGCTCCGTCGACACCTCCAAGTACAAGGGCTACGAGGACAAGTACGCCATCGCCGGTTCCTACTGGCCGCCCCAGTTCGTGATCATGAACGGCGACACGCTGGAGCCCTGAAGATCGTCGCCACCCGCGGCATGACGGTGGACACCCAGGACTACCACCCCGAGCCGCGCGTGGCCGCCATCGTCGCCTCCCACTTCAAGCCCGAGTTCGTGGTGAACGTGAAGGAGACGGGCAAGATCCTGCTGGTGAACTACAAGGACATCGACAACCTCACGATCACCGAAATCGGCTCGGCCCGCTTCCTGCATGACGGCGGCTGGGACGCCTCGAAGCGTTACTTCCTCGTGGCCGCGAACCAGTCGAACAAGATCGCGGTGATCGATGCGAAGGAAGGCAAGCGTGCGGCGATCGTGGACGTGGACAAGATCCCCCACCCCGGCCGCGGCGCGAATTTCGTGCACCCGAAGTGCGGTCCCGTCTGGGCCACCGGCCACCTCGGCAGCGAGAAGATCGCGCTCATCGGCACCGATCCCGCCAAGCACAAGAAGCACGCCTGGAAGGTGTGCGAGATGCTCGACGGACAGGGCGGCGGCAACCTCTTCATCAAGACGCACCCGAAGAGCAACCACCTCTACGTCGACACGCCGCTCAACCCGGACCCGAACATGCATCGCTCCGTCGCCGTCTTCGACACGAGGAACCTGAAGGCCGGCTTCAAGGTGCTGCCCATTTTCGAATGGGCGGGCATCAAGGCGAGGCCGCCGGTCGCATCGTGCAGCCGGAATACAACAAGGCGGGCGACGAGGTGTGGTTCTCGGTCTGGAGCGCGAAGAACCAGGAGTCCGCGCTGGTCGTGGTCGATGACAAGACGCTCAAGCTCAAGGCCGTGATCAAGGACCCGCGCCTGATCACACCGACGGGCCACTTCAACATCTACAATACGCAGCACGACGTCTATTGAAGGGTTGTTCGATGCACCTCCCTGTTGGCCGGCGTTTTTACGCCGGCTTTTTTTTTCCCGCAACCGCTTGCCTGATCGCGGCTGCCACCCAGGCTGCCGCACTCGAGGCGGCATCCCTAGACGGACGCTACCGTGTCGCGACGGATGACACGGCGGCGTTCCTCGTCGTCTATGCCGGTTCGGGCGGCCGCGAGCTTCGGCGAATACCCCTGGTGGACCGCAGCCGTCGCGCCGGCCGGCTTGCGTGGATCATGGACCTGCCGAGGCGCCAGAGCTTCCTCGCGGGATTCGTGGCGTTGCCCGAGGCGTGGGAGCTGCCCTACGGGGAGGCGACCGGGCCCGTCTTTGACGGCCTCGTCCACGACTACCGGATGGGCGAAGGCATCGCGGATCCGGGCCCGCTCCCTGTCAGGCGCATTCCTCTCGAGGCTCCCCTGCCCCGTCCCACGCCGGACGATAGCCAGATCCATGTCACCTGGCCCGATCCGGCATTGCCCGGGCGGTTGAACGTACTGAATCTCGACGTGCGCCGCATCGTCGCCCAGCGCGATGGGCCGGCTTCCGTGGTGCCGGAGGAACGGCCGCCGAAGGAATGGCCGGCGGGAGTGCCGCAGTGGCCGAAAGGCTCGATCCCGTGCAGGTCGTCGCCGCCGCGAGCCGGGTCGACGAGGCCGTGGAGTTCGTTGCCTCGACCGTGAGCGTCATCGAGCGCCAGGACGTGTTCCGGGACGTGGCGGGAAGTCTTCGCGACCTGTTGCGCTACGAGCCCGGCGTCTCCATCGAGAACGGTGCGACTCGCTTCGGACTGGGCAACCTCAACATCCGCGGCCTGGACGGCAATCGCGTGCAGATGACCGTGGACGGCATCCGACTGCCGGAGAGCTACCGCGTCGGCAGCTTCTCGAACGCCTCGCGCAACGCCCTGGGCCTCGGACTGCTGAAGCAGGTGGAGATCGTGCGCGGTCCCGCTTCGGCCATCCACGGCTCCGACGCCCTTGCGGGCGTCGTTGCATTCACGACGCTCGATCCCGCGGCGTTCCTGCAAGGCGGCAAGTCCCGGGGAGGTGAATTCTTCGTGGCCCACACGGGCGCGGACAGCGGAGCGGCGCGAGGCGGGGCCGTGGCACTCGACGCGGCAGGAACCCAGTTGCTCGTGGGCGTGGAGCGCACCGATGGCCGGGAGGTGGAGAACTTCGGCACGACCGGTGGCACCGGCTCGGCACGCACGGAACCCAATCCGCAGGCAACGCGCTCGGAGAGCCAGCTCGTGAAATGGGTCGTGCCCACGACCTCGGGCTGGCGCTACACGCTGACCGCCGATCGCTACGCACGGGACGCGAGGACCGATGTCCTCACCCTCAACCCGCAATCTTCCCGCACGGTGAGCCTGCTGGGCGACGACCGTGCGCGACGCAATCGCTACAGCGCGGAAGCAGTGGGTTACGGTGTGGGGCCGTTTTCCCGGCTCGCAGTCACCGCGTTCCTCCAGGATTCCCTCACCCAGCAGGACACGGCGGAGACTCGCGCCAACACCACGGCCGTCTGCCTTTCCTCGCCCGGCACGGTCCGCTGCCTGCGCGAACCGCGCTTCCGCTACGAGGCCGGCGAAAGGGCCTGATCGCCATCGGGGAGGCCGAACCGCGCTGGTTCGGTCTCGACCATCGTCTCGTCGTCGGAGTGGAATTCTCACGCACTCGCGCCAAGGAGATGCGCGATGGTCGCCAGACCAACCTCGATACGGGCGCCGAGACGAACATCGTCGGGGGAGAGGCGCTGCCGACCCGCGATTTTCCCGTCTCCGACACCGACCGCTTCGGAGCCTTCGCGCAGGATTCCTTCGTGGCAGCCGACCCCCGCCTCACCTGGATACCCGGTATCCGGGTGGATGCGTTCCGCGTCCGGCCCCGCCCGGACTCCCTCTTCCTCACCGGCAACTCCGGTCGTCCCGTGGCCTCGCTCTCCGACGAGGCTTTCTCGCCCAAGCTCGGCCTGCTCTTTCGCGCAAGCGAGGCGCTGACCTTCAACGCGCAGATCGCGACGGGATTCCGCGCGCCGCCTGCCGCGGACCTGAACATCGGCCTTACCAGCCTGCCATCGGGATACACCGTGGTACCGAATCCGGATCTCCAGCCGGAAACTTCCCGTGGCATCGAGCTGGGCGCGCGATTCAAAGCCGGATCCTTCGAGGCGATGGTGACCGGCTTCCATACGCGCTATTCGGATCTCATCGTCTCGCGAGCGGCCCTGCCCTGCCCTGCCGACCCGCGCTGCGTGCCCGGCGCCACGGGGACCTTCCAGTCGCAGAACGTGTCCTCGGCGCGGATCTACGGTGCCGAGGCCAAGGCGGCGTGGCGCTTTGCGAATGGCTGGACCGCGCGTGCGGCCCTGTCGATTCCGCGCGGCGACGACATCGGAAAGAACGAACCGCTCAACGCCATCGATCCGGCGAGGCTGGTCGCGGGCGTTGGCTACGAGAGCATGCGCTGGGGCGCGTCCCTGCATGTCACCCACGCCCGGGAACAGACGCGCGTGGATCGGTCGGCCGGGATCCATTTCGTGCCTCCCGCGTGGACCACCGTGGACCTGACCGCTTGGGTGAAGCCCTTGCCCTCCCTCGAAATCGCCGCGGGCGTATTCAACATCACCGACCGCAAGTACTGGCTGTGGCCGGACGTGCGCGGGCTCACGAACGTGACCTCGGGCTTCGACCGCTACACGCAGCCCGGACGCAACTTCGGGGTGAACGCGCGCTGGCGCTTCTGACCGCTCGGACGGGGCTGGAGTAGACTTTTCGCGTCAAGCCAGCTTCCGGGGGACACGATGCGAATTCGAACTGCAGCAGTGAGCCTCGCCTTCGTCATGCCGCTTTGCGGTGCCGCCGCTCCCAGCGCCTCCGAAGGCGCGAAGCTCGTCGAGGCCAGCAAGTGCGAGGCGTGCCACCAGAGGGAGATTCGCGGCCCGGTCGGCGCCATCTATGTGCGCAAGGACCGCAAGGTGACGAGTTGGGCCAGGCTCAAGTCGCAGGTGGCGCAGTGCAACACCGCGCTCAATATCGGGCTGTTCCCCGAGGACGAGGAGCATATCGCCGCGTACCTCGACGAGACCTGGTACCGGTTTCGGGCTAAATAGCGCCTAGCGGGTGTAGGCGGAGGAAACCCGCGAGCGAAGCTCGGGCGGCAGCGCCGGATACTCCCCGGGGCCGAAGGCGCGGCATTCACCTGTCCGGTTCGCATCGGAGCACAGGATCCAGGTGCCACCCTCGACGATCACCGAATCGGCGCGATCGTTGAATCCGATGCGTTCCAGGTCCGCTGCCGAAGTCTCGAGCCAGATGGAGCGGCCGCCGAACTGGCCGAATTCGAAGAGGCGGATGCGCGCCACTCTTTCGTCGTGCCGGCCCCGTGTGCGTTCCTCCCGCCTGGAATCCACGGGGCGCGCGGACGAGTACCGATCGTCCTGGCCGGTCGGAAGCGACGGATAGCGGCCCGGGCCATAGGTCCGGCACTCTCCCCGATAGGAGGAATCGGTGCAGAACTGCCAGGTTCCGCGCCGGACGATGATCGATGCGACGGCGTCGTTCAGGCCGAGCGGGCCGAAATCCGGCGTTTCGCGGTGAAGCGTCCGCAACGGGCCGTCGAATTCGCGACGGTCGTAGAGCAGCACCTCCGCACCGCCCGCGTCATCCCGACGGCCTGCGGCAACCGGCGGCTGAACGGGGCGCGCCGACGAATAGGCGTCGTCCTCTCCGTCGGGGACCGAAGGGGTACCTGCCAGGCCCGAAGCTGCGACAGCGGCCCCGGTAGTTCGCGTCCGTGCAGAGTTCCCACGTTCCCCGGCCCACCACGAGGGATGCCACCGCGTCGTTGATGCCGAGACGATCGAAATCGGGCACGGCACCGGTCAGCGTTCCCAGCGGTCCGGCGTAGTCGCGGCGGTCGAACAGGGCGATTTCTCCCGCCGGCGCACCTGGGCGGCCGAGGTCACCGGCAGCGGTCTCGCTGCCTGCCGCGGCGGCGAGACGCGCGGAGGAGATTCGATCCTGAGCGCTTCCCAGCGACTCGTACTCGCCCGGGCCGAAGATCCTGCACCTGCCCTCGAAGTGGGCCCGGGAGCACACTTCCCAGACGCCGCTCTTCACCGTCATGGAGGCGGCGCCGCTTCCGAAGCCGCGGAAGCCGAGGTCGGTCGCCTGCTGCGTGATCGCGACGCTCCGCCCGCGATAGCCGGGCTGCTCGTAGAAGACGATCTGCTCTGCGGATGCCGCGAGGTTCGCGAAAGCCGCGAACGCCGCGATGACGATGGTCATGCGCATGTGGAGTCCCGTTCCCTGCCCAGGTTGCGCAGCGGCTCTCGCCCTGCGGAAGGCGCGCAGGCCGACGCCTAGTTGAACGCCTCGGCCCGCTTCATCAATTCCTCCAGGCCCGGCTCGTCGGGATTGCGCGGCTTGCCCGGATGGATGATCGCGACCTGACAGGTCTCGGCCGCCTCGACGAGCTGCCGGAACGTCCTGGCGTTTGCATCCTTGATGTAGGCCTGCTTGTTCTCATTGTAGAGGAACAGCTCGGGATTGATGAGCTGGCACTCGTTGCAGCTCGGGCAGCGGGCCGTTTCTATCCAGGGATCATCGGAAGGAGGCTTCTCTTCCGGAGGTGGAGCGGATGCCGCCACGGCGGCGGCAACGGCGCCGGCGGCGGGCGGCGGCGCTTCGGAGACGACCGTCGGCGCACCCGCCGACGCTTTCCGCAGCGCATCCAGTTCCTGGTTCCTGGAAATCTCCCATGCGGCCTTCTCGCGGGCCAGGAGCCGCTCTGCGTGCGAATCGTGGATGCCTGCGTGCTCCTGGATGCGGTGCCACAGCAGCAGGCAGCGTTTCGTGGCCTGCATCATCCGTGCATCGACCAGAACCCGGTGCAGCGCGTCGTCCCCGTCGACCGCGAGCAGGTAGGGAATGCGTTCCGTGGCCTCGCGCTCCGGCAAGGCAAGCCAGTCCACGGCCGGCATCATCGCGCTGGTCCACCGGTCGCGCGGTACGACCGCGAAGTGCGCGGCGTTTCGCTTGTCGCACATCGCGAAGTCCGCGTAGGTGAAGGCGCTCTCGCCGCGCACCCGCTGCATCTGCTCGTCGGCGTACTCGAAGGGCTCCTTCGCCCAGTCGATCTCCGGATTGCGGTTGTGCTCGATGCTGAAGCGCGTGGCCCAGTTCTCGCCTGCCGCCGCATCGTAGACGAAGGCCGGGAAGGCACGCGATTCCATCGCCGCTGCCGCCGTCAGATAGCGCGGGAGTTCCCCGGCCGCCTCGGGCGCGCCGGCGAACACGCTGAAGAGCGCCGGCCCGCTGCAGCCCATGCCGTGCTCGATCCGGTTGCGCAGCCGGTAGAGGCTGGAACTCGCGGCCTGGAGCACGAACATCCCGCCCAGCCCCATGGCGGCAGTGGCGAGCCGGGCACTGCGCACGCCGAAGGCGAAGTGGCCGGTGCCGATCGAGGCCTCCTCGAGAAGGTCGGTCACCTGCACCACGACCTTCACCGGAAGCCCGGAGGAAAGCGTGTCCATGAGACTCGCGTTCTCCGGAAGGTCGTTGCGACCGACGGGGATGCACACCAGGTAATCCGGGAACAGGGCCAGGTCGTCCGCGGTGAGGGAGTTCGCGTCGTAGGCCTCGAAGAACGGGTCGTGGTCCTTCTCGTCGTAGTCGTTCCGGGCCTCGAGTTCGGCGATCGCGATCGCCTTCACGAGTTCCACCACCTGGGGGAGCCGTTCCCGGTAGGCCGCCACCGCTTCGGCCACGTTGTCGAACAGGAACCCGTAGCTCGCCTCCCCGGACCCGGGGAGCGACCTCGAGGCATGGAAGCGCTGGGACGTCAGCACGGACAGCGCCCATTCGATGCGACGCCTGCGCGACGCCGGCAACTGGTCCTTGGGGGCGTTGCGAGAGACGAGCCGCGACATCGCCGTGAAATCGAAGTCGTCCGCGTGCATGCCGCCGACGGAAGCGCGCAGCGCATCGGGCCGCTGCCCCGCCTCGGAGCGCACGAATGCGGCCCGCAGGATATCCGAAAGCCTGCGTTGCAGGCGGTCGAGGTGCCCGTGGAAAACGCTCGCCTTCTGGGCCTGCACGTGCCGCCAGGCGTGGATCATGAACCGAGACGGCAGGCGATCGTCGCAATCGACCAGCGCGCCGTCGACCCCGAGGGAATCCCCGGCAAGGGCGAGCACCTTGGATACGCTCTCGTCGGCATCGGAGGCGAGCTTCGCAGCGGCGGTGGCCCAGAGCTCCGACAGGTCGCCTTCCGCGCCCCCGGCGAGGCCCGCCCGCAGCTCGCGCTCGAGCCGCAGGACGTGCTTGCGCAGGCGCTCACCCTCGATGCCCCGCGGCGCCAGTGTCTCGATGACGTGGTTCACGAGCAGGGTGAGCGACACGGCGTAGCCGTCGGTGATGCCGCTCTCGACCAGGACCAGCGGGAAATCGTGCCGCAGGCGCGTGAGATCCCGGTAGCCGGCGAAAAGCGCCGGGCGCATCGGGGACTTGTCCAGGGCTGCGAGGCCGTCGCCGGAACGCCTGCCCGTCATGTGGAAGACCTGCTGGTCCTGGAATCGCGCCGCCATGTCCATTGCTGCCCGCCTCTGCTGTGTTATCGCGCCCGGTGACTAGGCGGCGCGGCTCTGGTTTCCGTCATCAGGCCAGAAGGTGAACTTGTCGAATTCCGCATCCAGGCCCTTGCGGATGGCTTCCACCGTTCGCGGCCCGCCCGCACCGCGCAGGTCCTCGTAGCAGGGAACCTCGGGGTTCTGGTAGAGGATGCCGACGGGAATCGGATCCTCCGAAGAGGCGATCTCCCGGGCCCGGTGGATGTCCAGCGGATCGTGCTCGCGCTGGTTCTTGTACGTGCGCGCAAGCTCCGCGCTCGGCTGGAGCCCGTTCGCGTGGGTGAGGAGCAGCGTCTTGCCGGGATCGTGCAGCCAGGGTTCGAACATCTTCGGCAGGAACTCCGGGCAGCGCTGGATGATCCGGATGAAGGAGAAGCCGCGGTGGTGAAACGCCCTGGAGACGATGTCGTAGAGGAGCTCGGGAATCCAGTCCACGCCCTGCGCCACGAAGGAGACGTTCTGCACGCCCAGCGTCACGGTAAGGGGGTTCAGCGCCTCGAGGATCGATCCGCGCGGGGTCGTGTTGCTCTTGAACCCGATCGGCGAGGTCGGCGAGGCCTGCTTCTTGGTGAGCCCGTAGACGTGATTGTCGTGCAGGATCACGGTGAGGTTCATGTTGTAGCGGATCGCGTGGATCCAGTGCGCGGCACCGATGCTGCAGCAGTCGCCGTCGCCGGTGTTCACGAAGACGTTCAGGTCGGGCCTCGCCATCTTCACGCCCTGCGCGATCGGGAAGGCGCGGCCGTGGATGCCGTGGAAGCCGTAGGTCTTCATGTAGTGCGGGAAGCGGCTCGAGCAGCCGATCCCGGAGACGAACACCGTCTCCTCCGGCGCGAGGTTCTCGTCGCGGCAGAGCCTCTGGACGGCGGCGAGGATCGCGTTGTCGCCGCAGCCGTTGCACCACCGCGGCACGCCACCCTGGTAGTCCTCGAGATTGTGCTGCTCCTCGTGGAGCTTGATGATGCACTGGGAGAGGGGCTTGGCCATCGCTATTTTCCTTCCTCGAGTTTGGCGCGCAGCGCCTTCACCACGTTGCCGGGCTTGATCGGCTGCCCGCGCGCCTCGCTCCAGCAATCGACGTCGACCAGGAAGCGCGAGCGCAGCATCATCGCGAGCGCCGTGTAGCGGCGATTGTTCTCGTCGATGAGCTCGTCCTCGAGGCGATCTCCCCAGCCGCCCTCCACCGCGATCACCTTGCGGAAGCGCTTCAGGATCTCGCCGATTCCCGAGGGCATGGGCTGGATGAAGCGCAGGTGCAGCGACGAGACCTTCAGGCCCTCTCCCCGCAGGCGTTCCACCGCCTCCTCGATCACGCCCTGGGAGCTTCCCCAGCCGACCACCAGGAGCTCACCCTCGGGGTCGCCGAACACGGGCGGAGTCTTGAGCGTCTTCTGCAGCGCCGCGAGCTTGAGGCTGCGGGCGCGAAGCCCCTCCTCGTTGATCGACGGATCGTAGGCGACCTTGCTCAGGCGGTCGTGGGCGAGCCCGGTGACCGTGTGCATGCCGCCGGGCTGCCCCGGCAGGAAGCGCCTGGCGATGCAGGTGACGGCGTCCCAGTCGTAGGGCTTGGCGCCCTCGGGCAGCGGCGACTGGTCGATCGGCGGCGCGAGCCAGTCCTCGTTGAAGATCGGCCGGGCGAACGGCGTCTGGGCGGTGGCGAGGCTCGCGTCGGAGAGCACCACGACGACCATGTTGAAGGTCTCGGCGATCTTGCGCGCCGTGATCATCGCGTAGAAGCAGTCCTCGATCCCGCTCACGGCCATGACCACCTTCGGCGCGTCGCCGTGGCTTCCGTAGACGGCGGTGAGCAGGTCGCCCTGTTCGACCTTCGTCGGTTGTCCGGTGCTCGGGCCGCCGCGCTGCACGTTCACCACCACCAGCGGGATCTCGGCCATCACCGCCAGCCCCAGGCCTTCCTGCTTGAGCGAGTAGCCGGGACCGGAAGTGATCGTCACCGCGCAGCGTCCCGCGTAGGAGGCACCGATCGCGAAGGCGCACGCGGCGATCTCGTCCTCGGCCTGGTGGACCATTCCGCCCACCTTCTCGAAGCAGTCCGACAGGTAGTGGGAGGCCGAAGTCGCCGGCGTGATCGGGTACATCGCGCAGATGTCCATGCCGGAAGCGAGCACGCCCAGCGCAATCGCGGTGTTCCCGTTGGTCACCACCTGGGCGACCTTGCTCTTCTGCGCGGGGATCGCGTACTTGAAGTCGAGGTTCGCTTCCGCCCACGCGAAGCCCGCCTCGAGGAGCTTCACGTTCGTGTCGATGATCGAGCGGTCCTTCTTGCCGAAGGTAAGTGCCACCTGGTCGCGCGCGAGCTGCAGGTCGAAGCTGTAGATGCTGCAGAGCATGCCCAGCACGAACATGTTCTTGCCGCGCCGCGCGTCGGTCATGAGGGAGCGGCATTCGCGCTCGAGCGGTATCTCGATCACGCGGAAGCCGCCCTTCGCCAGGGCCTCGACGGTCTCGTTGAAGGACTTGACGATCGAGGGGTCGCGGCTGTCCCGCCAGGCGTTTTCCAGGAGGATCGTGGCGCCGGGCTTGAGTTCGCCCGCCCGCACCCGACCGAGCAGCACCTGTTCGTTGAAGGCCACCGCCAGATCGGTCTCGTCACCGCCGTTGGTCACGGCTTTGGTCCCGATGCGGATCCGGATGCCGCTCGCTCCCGCCACGCTTCGGGCAGGGGGCTGGATCTCCGCGGGAATGATCTCTACCGTCCAGATGCCGTTGCCGCTGCGTGCGGCGATGGCGGCCAGGGACTGGCCGCATCGCTGCGCGCCTTCGCCCGAATCGCTGATCACCTCGACGATGTGTTCCGGCAGCGCCTTCGCGGGCTTCGTGCGGGCGGGCGGCGCATCGGCTTCCCGCGCCTGCGTCGATCGGTCCAGCTGGGCCGCTTCACTCATGGTTTTGCCTTGGGATGTCTGCTTCGAAAAAGGAAGTGCTTCGCCGGGCCATGCGTCTCACCGCAGCCGCACTCGGGCGAAGTTGTGCTCCTCGACCGGTATGCCGAAGCGCCGGCCGGCCGGATCGTCGGAATCCGGCGTGTACACGCTGTCGGTGTCGCGAAGGCCGAGGTAGGCCTTCATGCCGCGCGCCGCGGTGCGCCCGGCGCCCATGGCCTGGATGACGGTGGCCGCTCCGGTGACGATGTCGCCGCCGGCGTACACACCGGCGATCGAGGTGGCCAGCGTCTCGTCGGTCTCGATGTAGCCGCGCTTGTTCAGTTTCAGCTTCGCCGTCTGCCCGAGGATGGGATTGGCGTTGGTGCCGATGGCGAAGACCACCATGTCCGTTTCGATCTCGAATTCGCTCCCCGGAACCGGCACGGGCCGCCTGCGGCCGGAATCGTCGGGCTCGCCGAGTTCCATCCGGATGCAGCGCATCGCCCGCACGGCGTTGGCGGAATCCCCCAGCAATTCGATCGGGCTCGTGAGCCAGTGGAAATCGATGCCCTCCTGTTCCGCGTGATGCACTTCCTCGACGCGGGCGGGCGCCTCGGCCTTGGTGCGCCGGTAGACGCAGTACACCTTTTCCGCGCCGAGTCGAAGCGAGACCCGCATCGCGTCCATGGCCGTGTTGCCGGCGCCGATGACGGTCACCCGCTTGCCGGGCTGAAGGGGCGTGTCGAAGTTCGGGAAATCGCGAGCCCGCATGAGGTTGCAGCGCGTGAGCAACTCGTTGGCGGACAGGACCCCGTTGAGCGATTCGCCCGGAATGCCCATGAAGCTCGGGTAGCCCGCGCCGGTGCCGATGAACACCGCGTGAAAGCCCATTTCGGTGACCATCTGCTCGATCGTGAAGAGCCGTCCCACCAGGGTGTTGCACTCGAAGCGGATGCCGAGACGGCGCAGCTTTTCGATCTCCGCGTCGATCACGTCGTTGGGCAGGCGGAAATCGGGAATGCCGTACTTGAGGACGCCCCCGGGCTGGTGAAAGGCCTCGTAGACCACGACCTCGCAACCGGCCTTGGCCATGTCGGCCGCGCAGGCCATGCCCGCGGGACCCGCGCCCACGATGCCCACGCGGTAGCCATTCGGCTCGATGTAGGGGATGTTCGCCCAGCCTTCCTTGATGGCCATGTCGCCCACGAAGCGCTCGAGCCGGCCGATGGCCACGGGCTCGAGGGTGTCGCCGACGGTGCACACCCCCTCGCACTGGTTCTCCTGCGGGCAGACGCGGCCGCAGATGGAGGGCAGGAGGTTCGTGTCGGTGATGATGTCGTAGGCGCCGTGGTAATGCTTCTCGGCGATCTTCTGGATGAAGCCGGGGATGTCGATGCCGACCGGGCAGCCGCGCACGCAGGGCTCGTCGGCGCACTGCAGGCAGCGATCCGCCTCGACCAGCGCCTCCTCGAGACGATAGCCGAGGGAAACCTCCTCGAAATTGCGGGCCCGCTCCGCGGGATCCTGCTCCTGGACGGGCGTTCTCTCCTGCGGGATCGTCCGTATCGTCTTCTTCTTGGCCATCTTTGCCGTTTCCTTCCGGTTTCCGGTGCGCGCGGTTCGCGACCCAGGGGCGCCTCAGCCGTCCGTCGAGGGGCGGTCGTCGATCGCGCCCGCGGTCTCGGAGACCAGTTCTTCCTTGCCCGGCATGCGGCAGCTCGCCTGCCAGCGCTCCACCGCTTCCTTCTCCGCGACCCGATAGCGGGTCAGGCGCGCCATCAGATCGTCGAAATCGACGAGGTGGCCGTCGAAGTCGGGACCGTCCACGCAGGCGAACTTGACGCTCTCCCCGATCTTCACGCGGCAGCCTCCGCACATCCCGGTGCCGTCGACCATCACGGGGTTCAGGCTCACCATCGTGCGGATCTTGTGCGCCCGCGTGGCTTCCGCGCAGCCCTTCATCATCACCGGCGGGCCGATGGCCACCAGTTCCTCGATGTCGCCGTGCTTCGCGATGGCCTGGGCGATGCCTTCGGTGACGAGCCCCTTGATGCCGGCGGAGCCGTCGTCCGTGCAAACGATGAGCTCGTCGCAGCAGGCGCGGAACTTGTCCTCCCAGAACACCAGTCCGCGGTTGCGGAAGCCCAGGACGCCGATCACGTAGGCGCCGCTTTCCTTCCATGCCCGGGCCTGCGGGTAGATGGGGGCCACGCCGAGGCCGCCGCCGACGCACACCACCTTTTTCTTGCCACCGATGTGGCTCGGAATGCCCATGGGCCCGACGACGGCGTACAGGGTCGTGCCGGCCAGGCAGTTCTTCTGCATCTCGCGGGTCGTCTTGCCGACCGCCTGGATCACCAGCGTGACGGTGCCCGCGTCGCGGTCGAAGTCGGCGATGGTGAGCGGAATGCGCTCGCCGTGCTCGTGCTCCATCACGATCACGAACTGGCCCGCCTTGGCGGCCCGGGCCAGCATCGGGTGGCGAACCTCGAGCAGGAACGTGACGTCCGAGAAATCCTCGCGGACGACGATCTCGAACGATTGCGATTGATCCGGATTCATGGTGGCACCCCTTCCTCGGCTTGCGGATGCCTTGTTGCATCTCGCCCGCCGGGCGGGGCCACAGGCCCCGTGGCCGGCAGATCCTGTAGGACTAAAGGGACATTAGCGGACTGGGTCCGCGTCCTCTTGATCTGCCGCAACCCGGGCGGGTGTCACCCGGAGGGGGTATGCGGTCAGCGGGGCGAGGCGAGGCGCGCCCGGGCGGTCTCGAGCGCGGACTCGAGATAGGCGGAATAGAAGTCGGGTAGGAGCATCCCGGCAAGGTTTTCCGCTACCGGCTTGCCTTCGCCGTCCCAGAACGCCACCACCGGTGCGCTTCGCATGCCATGGGCTCTGGAAATGGCTTCGTGGGTGGTGCGCCTGCCCGTGAAATCGAGCACCGCATGCTCGCCGTCGATGTCGATCTGCCGGAAGACGGCAAGCCCGGCCCTTTGCGGGTCCCGGAGCATCGGCACCAGATGCGAGCGCCGGACGATCTCGCAGTACGGGCACCCCGGCAGGCTGAAGAGGACCAGGATGGGAATCTTTCGTGCCTTCGAGACCTGACCGTCGGCGCGAAGATCCGTGGCAAGGGGTATCGCGGAAGGCCGCGCGGCGCGCGAAAAGGACGCCAGGCCCAGGGCGGGCGCGAGGAACAGGAACCGGCGCCGGTCGAATGATTCGTTCATTTGCCCAGGAACTCGCGTTCCATGCGGTGCGCCCAGATATCCGCGCCGGCATCCTTCAGCGGTTTCAGGCCGTAGAAATGGTCGGCGTGGCAGTGGGTGACGATGACGCGCCGGATGGGCTTCGCGGCGACCCGGCCAATGGCCTTGAGCAGTTCGTTGCCGAGCGAAGGGGTGCCCAGCGCGTCGACGAAGACCACGCCATCGTCGGTCACGACGAACCCCGCATTGGAGTTGAAGCCCTCGTTGGCTGCGCTCGCGACGCCCGGCCCGCCCTGGACGTACCAGGTGCGCTCGGTGACCCGGGCCGGCTCGACCCGCGATTTCACCGCCGGATACCCCTGCCCGTCTGCGGCGGTCGCCGCAAATGCGAGCATGGCCGGAGCCGGACCGACGCGCCCGCATCAGGCGATCCCGGTGTTGCCTTCCATTCCGACGAGCTTGGGCAGGTTGAGCTTCACGGGCGCGACGGTCTTGCGGTCCCGGAGGTACGTGGTGACCACGTCCCAGATCGGTTCGCCCTTGGCGCCTTCGGCCACAGGCGCCCAGCCCGCGACCTTGTACTTGCGGTCCGCGACAATCGGCTTGCCCGCGAGGCGCATGTCGGAGATGCGCTTGCCGATCGACTCCCCCGGCGTGCAGGTGTAGGTGAGGCCGCCGACGCGCACCATGTCGCCGCCCTGCTGGTAGTAGGGATCGGGATTGAAGAGGTTGTCGCCGACGTCCTCCAGGATCGTCTTGATCATCTCGCCGGTGAGCTCGTTCAGCGTGGTCTGGGGGTAGGTGATGGCGGTCCAGTCCATCACGTGGTCCAGGGTGATCGCCTGGCCGGGAAGCAGCGTCGTTCCCCAGCGGAAGCCCGGGGAGAAGGCGATTTCGGCGCCCTTCACCTGCATGAGGGCATCGAGGATCACCTGGTCGACGGTCCCGTTGAAGTTGCCACGGCGATAGAGCAGGCCCTCGGTGACGCGAGTTTCTCCGGAGAGCTTCGCTTCGTGGGGCGCGCGGATGTTCGCGATGAGCTTCGCCATGGCCGGGTCCGGCGCCAGGAGATTGGCGAACACCGGGAGCAGCCGGTACTTCCAGCCGGCCACCTTCCCGCCCTTCACGTCGAAATCCAGTACCCCCAGGAACTTCCCGTTGCTCCCGGCATTGGTCACGAGGGTCATTCCCCTCGCGTTCTTCACCTCGATCGCGTGGGGCACCCCGTCGTGGGTGTGACCGCCGAGGATCGCGTCGATTCCCGAGACCCTTCCCGCGAGCTTCAGGTCCACGTCCATGCCGTTGTGCGACAGCAGAACGACCACCTGCGCGCCCTTGCCACGCGCCGTGTCGACCGCCTTCTGCAGTTCCGGCTCCTTGATGCCGAAAGTCCAGTCCGGCGTGAGGTAGCGCGGGTTGGCGATCGGCGTGTACGGAAACGCCTGGCCGACGATGGCGACCTGCACGCCGTTGATCTGCCGGATCACGTAGGGCGCGAACACGGGATCGTTGAAATCGGCCGTCGCGACGTTCTGGGCGACGAAATCGATCCTGCCCTTGAAGTCGTTTTCGACGATCTGCTTCACGCGCTCGGCGCCCAGCGTGAACTCCCAGTGGGCGGTCATGACGTCGACACCGAGCGCTTTGCAGGCGTCGACCATATCCTGGCCCTTGGACCAGAGCGCCGTGGCGCTTCCCTGCCAGGTGTCGCCGCCGTCCAGCAGCAGCGCGCCCGGACGCGATGCCTTGAGGTTCTTCACCAACGTGGCGAGGTGGGCGAACCCGCCCACCTTGCCGTAGGTCTTCGCGGCCTGCGCGAAGTCCAGGTAAGTGAAAGCGTGCGCCTGGGCGCTTCGCGCCGGCACGCCGAAAGCCTTGAGCAGGTGCTCTCCCACGAGGTGGGGCGCCCTGCCGGCGGCTTCCCCGATACCCAGGTTCACGTTGGGTTCGCGGAAGTGGATCGGCAGGAGCTGCGCGTGGCAGTCCGTCATGTGCAGCAGGCTCACGTTTCCGAAGCGGGGCACTTCGTAGAGTCGCGCCCCGTCCGCCGCGGCCAGGGCCTCGCGCGAGGCGAGGGGAAGTCCCGCCGCGGCGGCGATGGCCAGTACGTTGAGGAATTCGCGGCGGTCCATTCGTGCTTCTCCCTTCAGAACTCGAGGGAGTCGGCGATCGCCTTGATGCCAGCGCTCGCGCAGACGTCGTCCGCATCGCCGCCCGGTGCACCGGAAACGCCGATGCCGGCGATGATCGAGCCGCCGGCCTCGATCTTGATACCGCCTCCCACGGCGACCACGCCCTGCAGGTGGCGAATTCCCGAAGACGGCTGTCCCGGCTGCGTGATCTTCACGAGATCGGTGGTATTGGTGCGGAAGGAGACGGCCGTCCAGGCCTTGCTCATGGCCGTTTCCGGGCGAATGCGCGCCCGCGTAGCGGTCCCGGAGCATCACCTGCACCAGGCCGGAGCGATCGACGATCGACACCCGAAACCTGGTAGCCATCGGCGCGGCACTTCGCGAGTGCGGCCTGCGCGGCCTTCAGCGCGGTCTCCGGCGTCAGCGTCTTCAGGGAGAAAGTGGCCGATTCGGCGGCCACGGCGGCTCCCGACACGAGTGCGAGGGCGAGGGCGATTCTGGAAAGTGCATTAGTCATGGCTAATGTTCCTCCGCAAAAAAGGGGCGGGTCTGCACCCGCCCCGGGTGAGTGGAACCTCCAAGCTATCCCTACTTGTTCACCGGGGAATTGGGGTCCATCAAGAGAGCGACGATATCCTTCATCTGGCCCTCGGTCAGGATGCCCTGGTGGCCGAAGCGCGGCATGGTCGAGCACGCCGCGAACGCGTGGGAGTTGTAGACCTTGGTCCACGCGTACTTCTGCACGTCCGGGCCGTAGCCGCGGACCTTCGCGAAGTTGTAGAGGCTCGGCCCGATGGTGCCGTAGGACAGTTCCGCCTTGGAGAGCTGGTGGCAAGCGTAGCAGTTCGCACCGGAAGGCTTGGTCGGGTCGTCGCTGAACTGCCCTCCGCGGCCCGACTGCGCGATCTTCTCGCCGGACTTCCAGTCCCCGAGGAGTTTGCCGTCCGCCGGGAACTTGATGGTCGCGAGCTGCTCCTTCTCGATGCGTGCCGCGACATCCTTCGGCAGCTCGTTGTCCCCCGAGTAGATCGAGCAGAGTCGCTGCAGGCTGTCCTGGTCCAGCCTGTCCAGCTTGGCCTGGCCCTTGGCCGTGAAGCTCGCTTTCATGACCGCGAGCGAGTTCTTGGCCACCGGGGCGTCAGAAGGGGCGGTCGCGCACGCCGAAACTGCCGCCGCGATCGCCGAGAGGGCGATGATTTTCGTCTTCATGGTTCTTGTCTCCCTGTCAGCGCTTGATGGCGGGCGCGTTGTACGGGGCGCCGTTGGCGTTCTTCGCGAGGAACAGGGTCAGCGCGACCGAGGCTTCGGAAGTGAACTCCAGGTGCGGGAAGCGCTGCTGGCGGAAGCAATCCTCGAGGCGCCACTGGAAGGTGCGCAACTCACCCTGGGAGACCCGGTAGGCCGGCCAGGAGGTGTAGGCGCGCTGCGCGTCGCCCTTCTTGGTCAGGTTGGGCAGGTCCTGCAGGCGAATGCGGATGTTGTCCACGCCGTGGCAGGTGGCGCAGGCGAAGTCGTACGGGCCACCGCGATGGAAGAAGATCTTCTTGCCGATTTCGAAGGCTTCCGCCTCCTTCGGGTGCGCGGTCTTCACGTTCATCACGTATCCGCGCGATTCCGAGGTGATGAATGCCACGAGCGCATCGTTCACGACCTTCTTGCCGGTGCTGCCGAAGGGGTCCTTCCTTGCCTCGGCCGCCGTGAGGCCCTGCAGGGTCATGCGGCAGGTGACGAGCCGGGATTCGAGGTCCTCGACCTTGCCGGTGTCCGCGAAAAAGCGCGGCAACTCGGCGTAGGCGCCCTTGACGACGCCCGGCCCGAGGCCCAGGTCGCACTGCTCGAGGGACGCGTTCTTCGGGCCCGCCTTCTGCTTCCACAGCCCCTCGCCGCGGGCCTCCCACAACTCCGCGGGATTGCCGTCGGCGAGCGCCTGCCGGTAGCGCTCGATTTCCTCGACCGCCGTGCGTTCCTGCGCGACCGCGCCTGCGGTCGAAAGGAACAATGCTGCGCATGCGGCGCGCGCCGCTGTTTCCCAGGTTCGATTCACGATGCTCCTCCGTTCGGTGTTCTCGTCCAGCGCTCGGTTGCGGCTAGGGCTTCAGGTACGCGAAACCCTCGCGGGCCTGAAGAAGGCCGATCTCCGCGACGCCCGAGGGTACGATGTTGACGCCCTGAATGACCTTGCTCTTGTCGATCTTGCCGCGCTCGAGGGTGAATGCGCAAAGGCGGAATTCAACGCCTTTGCCGGCAAGATCCTGCACGATGGCATCGTACGGGCTGTTGTTGGCATCCTTCGCCCCGTCCAGCAGGAACCGGATCCCTTTGGAATGGGCGACAAAGACGATCTTCGCCTTGGGGTCCGCCTTGAGGTGGTTGCTCGCGTTGCGCAGTCCGTCCGTCGCCTGCTCGTTGCCCTCGTTGATGTGATAGATGACCTTGACCGGATCACCGGGACCGGCGAACGCCGAGCCGTTTGCCGCCATTGCTAGGGCCGCAGCCGCAGCCATCATCCCCAGGCTTCGTTTCATGGTTGCTCCTCCGATGGTTTGCATGTCCGTCCCGGCATCGAGGCCGGGACTGGGTGCTACGAGATCGTCGCTTCGTCGCTGCGCTTTTCGCCCTTATTGTCCGTCCAGGTGATCTGCACTTTTTCTCCCGCCTTGCCGCCGGCGAACTTGAAGGACAGGAAGGGGTTCTTCGAGACTGCCGGGCCCCACTGCGCGGAAAGCACCACCTTGCCGTTGTGCGTGGCGGAGACGTGCTGGATGAAGTGCGCCGGTACGGTCTCGCCCTTCGAGTTCTTCCGCTGGCCCGTTTCCATGTCGTGGCTCATCAGCACTTTTACTTCCACCTTGTCGCCGGACATCGATGCCCGGATCTTCATCGGATCTGCCATGGTCTTCTCCTCGTTCAGCCGCCGCAGCCACCGATGGTGACCTTGACTTCCTTGGTGGTGTAGTAAAACTTGCCGTCGGCCTTCACGAGCGCGGTGACGTTGGAGGTCTGCCCCATCTTCACGCGGGTGGTGACGCCGGCCTCGGTGCCCGCCGGGATGTCGAAGCTGGCGGCGAGCGCATTGGGGTTCTTCTCGACCAGGAGCGCGATCGACTCCGTTTTCGGAAGCCGGCTCGTGACCGTGAACGGCACGACCGCCCCGTTCTCCGCGATGTCGGGAGACGAGATCACGATGTCCTTGCTCTCGGCCGCTCCGGAGGAGCCACCCATCGCCTTGACGGTATCGTTCACGTTCTTGGTCGCGAACGCCTCCTTGTTCCACGCCTGGGCCGAGGCGGCTTGCGGCTTGAGAAGCCCCGCGGCGACCGCGAGTCCCATGACTGCCATGCCCCCGGTGCCCTTGAGCACCCTTCTCCGATCGTCGTTCATCATCTCGCTCCTTGAGTCCTGGTGATTCGATGGGTTGCTTTCCCTGAACCCGCTTTCCGGGCCGGAACCCGTGCCGGCGAGGCGCCGCCCGCCAGCGCGATCCCCGCAAACCCCGGCGGATCATGGGGTCTCCCTATTTGGGGGGTATGCGCGCCCGAGGTCTATCCCCGCATCGGGTTAGGAAATTTACCCGATTGGGTAGGTCGACGGGGTATGGCCCCGAATTATTCCATCGCAGGGTCATTCCGGGCGAGGTCGTTTCATGCTGGCTCACCGCCGGATGGAGCCGGTCGCGTCCCTTCGCCGCAGATCCCGATACATTCGGGTGGCCTAATATTAGGTAGCCCTTGTGGATATGGGCTACGATCCGCACATGCCGTCCGCACGCCACCAGGCCCCGTCCGCTCAGAAAGACATCTTCGACCTCACCGGCCGCGGCGAGGATATCCGGGAGGCGAGCGAAGCGCTCAAGGCCATGGCCCACCCGCTGCGCCTGAAGATCCTCTGCCTCGTCGGGCAGCACGAGCTCATGGTGCAGGAGATCGTCGAGGCGGTGGGTACCTCCCAGAGCAACATCTCCCAGCATCTCGCCGTCATGCGCGAGCGCGGACTCCTCGCCTCGCGCAAGGAAGCGAACAAGGTGTTCTACCGGATCGAGGACCCGCGGATCCTCAAGATGATCGCCATGATGCGCGAGGTGTTCTGCTCGGTTTAGCCGCCCCGTGCGGGCTCCGCCGACCACCGCGCGGCCGCTTCCTCGTCGGAGTCCCTCGCCTCGACCCAGCGTTCGCCCGAAGGGGTTTGCTCCTTCTTCCAGAAGGGCGCGCGCGTCTTGAGGTAGTCCATCAGGAACTCGCAAGCGGCGAATGCCTCGCCGCGGTGGGCGCTGGACACGGCGACCAGGACGATCGCCTCGCCGGGCTCGAGTGGCCCCACGCGATGCACCACCCGCAGTTCGATCAGGTCCCAGCGCCGCGCGGCCTCGGCACAGATGTCCTCGAGCGCCTTTTCCGTCATCCCCGGGTAGTGCTCGAGCGTCATGCGGCTCACGGCGCTGCCCTCGTTCAGGTCGCGCACCAGCCCCACGAACGTCGCGACGGCTCCGACATCACGCCGCCCCGCGGTGAGGGCGGCGATCTCCTGCCCGGCGTCGAACGGTTCCGCCTGCACCCTCACCCGCGCCACGCCTAGCCTCCCGTGACCGGCGGGAAGAACGCGATCTCGTCGCCCGGCTTCACCGGTGTGGCGAGGTTCGCCATGTCCCGGTTGACCGCCACCCGCCAGGTCCGGCCGGGCGCGAAGGCCTGCGACCATCCCCCGTCGCGGGAACGCAGCCGCTCGACCAGGTCGCCCACCGTGGGCGTTCCGGGAGGAAGCGGCATCTGCTCGCTCGCGCACCCGAGGCGCTCGCGCAGGCTGGCGAAATAGAGCAGCGTCACCATGCTCAGTCGGAGGCGACGCAGAGCCGGCGGCCGCGGGAGCCGGAGACGAATTCCAGGATGAAACGGGCAATGGACGGTGCGTCGTCGAGATCGAAGCGCGGCAGAGCCGTGTCCACGGGCTCGTCGCTCGCCACGGCGATCACGTTCGGATCGTCCGGGAAGAGGAGCGCGCGATCGCCGCCCGCGCGGTGCACCTCGATGCGCGGGATCGGGTCGCGCTTGTATCCCTCCACCAGCACGAGGTCGCAGGGCGAGAAATGCTTCAGCTGCTCCTCCAGCGCCGGCTCGGCCTCGCCGCGCAGTTCGTGCATGAGCGCCCAGCGCCGCGAAGAGCTCACCAGAACCTCGGTGCAGCCGGCCTCGCGGTGGCGCCAGGAGTCCTTGCCGGGCCGGTCCACGTCGAACTCGTGATGGGCGTGCTTCACGAGCGAGACCCGCAGGCCCGCCTGCACGAGGAGCGGCACGAGCTTCTCGATGAGGGTGGTCTTGCCGCTGCCGCTGTAGCCGGCGATGCCGAGGATCTTCATGGCGCGATGGGCATGGAGGACGCGGAAATGATAGCCGAGCTAGTCCGGCTTCGGCACGACGCAGAGCTGCGGCGGGTTGGCCCCTGCCTGCTCGACGTCCTGCGCGGCACCGGGCAACTCGGCACGCTCGATGGCGGCGAACTTCTCGCTGATCTTGCGGCTGGTGATCTGCACCTGGCCGGCATCCTCGTGGGCGAGGCGGATGTGCTCGGCGAGCTTCTTCATCCGGTCGTCGAACCGGCCGAATTCGCGCCCGAGCTTTCCCAGCTCGTCCTTGATGATGTGGATCTGCTTGCGCGTCTCCACGTCCTTCAGCACCGCACGCGCGGTGTTGAGCACGGCCATCAGGGTCGTGGGAGAGACGATCCAGACGCGTCGCTGGCCGGCGTACTCGACGAGATCGCGATGGTGCGCATGGATCTCCGCGAAGACGCTTTCCGCCGGCACGAACATCACGGCCCCGTCGCCCGTCTCCCCGGGAACGATGTACTTCGAGGCGATGTCGTCGATGTGCCGGCGCACGTCGGCCTTGAAGACCCCGGGTGTGACCCGGTCGGGGCCGTCGGAGATCATCCGCTCGTAGTTCTCGAGGGGAAACTTGGAATCCACCGCGATGAGTCCCGTGGGATCCGGAAGCTTCAGCACGCAGTCGGCGCGGACGTTGCGGGCGGTCTGGAAGGTGTACTGGAACTCGTAGGACGCCTCGGGGAGCACGTTTTTCACGATGTCCTCGAGCTGGCGCTCGCCGAGGGCCCCCCGTGAACTCTTGCTTCCCAGCAGGCTCTGCAGGCTCACCACGCTGGTGGTTAGGGTCTCGATCTTCTTCTGGGCGTCGTCGATGGTCTGCAGCCGCGTCATCACGCTCACGAAGGTCTCGTTGGTGCGCTTGAAGCCTTCCTCCAGGCGCTCGTTCACCTTGCCGCCGATCTCGGCGAGGCGCTGGTCGACCTTCTCCTGCAGGACCCGCTCGAAGACCTGGAGTTGCTCGCGGTTCCTCGCGAGCTCGTCGCCCAGCGCACGCCGGAGCCGGTCGCCCTCCTCGCTCTGGCGGGAGGCGATGCGGTCCGCGGAATCGGCGAGCCCGCCCCGCAGGTCGGTGAGGATTGCCCGGTGGTGAGCCTCGCGGTCGCCGGCGACGGCACCCGGCAACTCGTCCAGGCGACGCGCCACCCTCAGCGCGACCACGAGCGCTGCCACCGCGGCGATCGCCGCGACGGCGACGAGGGCGATGAGGGTGGAGTCCAAGGCGCCCGTCAGGCGGCCTGCTCCTCGCGGGCCGCGCGCTTCCTGTCGTGCTCCAGCAGGTGGCGCTTGCGAAGGCGGATGTTCTTCGGGGTCACCTCGACCAGTTCGTCGTCATCGATGAACTCCACGGCGCCCTCGAGCGTGAGCAGGATGGCCGGTGTGAGCAGCACGTTCTCGTCCTTGCCCGCGGCGCGCACGTTGGTGAGCTTCTTGCCCTTCACCGGGTTCACGATGAGATCGTTGTCGCGGCTGTGGATGCCGATCACCATCCCCTCGTAGACGCGCTCGCCGGGCGAGACGAACATCCGGCCGCGCGCCTCCAGGTTCCACAGCGCGAAGGCCACCGCCTCGCCCTGCTCGGAGGAGATCAGGACGCCGCTGCGCCGCGAGGGCAGCTCGCCCTTCACCGGCGCGTATTCGTCGAAGACGTGGCTCTTGATTCCCGTGCCGCGCGTGAGCGTCATGTACTCCAGGTGGAAGCCGATCAGGCCCCGCGAGGGGATCTTGTAGTCGAGCCGCACGCGGCCCTTGCCGTCCGGCACCATGTCCTGGAGTTCGCCGCCGCGCCGGCCCAGCTCCTCCATGACGCGGCCCTGGTGATCCTGCTCCACGTCGACGGTGAGGATCTCCCAGGGCTCGTGGCGCTCGCCGTCGACCTCCTTCACCACCACGCGGGGCTTGCCCACGGCGACCTCGTAGCCTTCGCGGCGCATGTTCTCGATGAGGATGGTCAGGTGCAGCTCGCCGCGGCCGGATACGCGGAAGACGTCGGCATCGTCCGTGTCCTCGACCCGCAGCGCCACGTTCGACATCAGTTCCTTCGTCAGGCGATCGCGGATCTGGCGGCTGGTGACGTACTTGCCCTCCTGGCCCGCGAAGGGCGAGGTATTGACCTGGAAGTTCATGGTGAGCGTGGGCTCGTCCACGCCCAGGAACGGCAGCGCCTCGGGATTTTCGGTCGAGGCGAAGGTAGCGCCGATGGTGAAGTCCTCGATGCCGGTGACGGACACGATCTCGCCGGCGCTCGCCGAATCCATCTCGACCTTCTCCAGGCCCTGGAAAGCGCGCACGAGGCCGATCCTCGCCCTGCGCGGCGCCCGGTCGCCCTCGAGGATGATCACTTCCTGCGCCTTGCGGATCGTGCCCCGCCGGATGCGTCCCACGGCGATGCGGCCGAGGAAGCTCGTGTAGTCCACCGCGCTGATCTGCAGTTGCAGCGCGCCTTCCGGATCGCCCACGGGTTCGGGGACGTGCTGGAGGATCGCGTCGAAGAGCGGGCGCATGTCCGCGCCCTTGGTGGCGGCCTCCGCGGACGCCCAGCCGTTCAACGCCGAGGCGTAGATCACGGGAAAGTCGAGCTGGTCCTCGCTCGCGCCCAGCTTGTCCATCAGGTCGAAGGTCTGGTTCACCACCCAGTCGGGGCGGGCGCTGTCGCGGTCGATCTTGTTCACCACGACGATGGGCTTCAATCCCAGCGCCAGCGCCTTGCGCGTCACGAAGCGGGTCTGGGGCATCGGGCCCTCCACCGCGTCGACCAGCAGCACCACGCCGTCGACCATCGAGAGCACACGCTCGACCTCGCCGCCGAAGTCCGCGTGACCCGGCGTGTCCACGATGTTGATGTGCACCCCGAGGTAGTCGACCGCCGTGTTCTTGGCGAGGATCGTGATGCCGCGCTCCTTCTCGATGTCATTGGAGTCCATCACGCGTTCGACGGTGCGCTCGTGGGCGGCGAAGGTGCCGGCCTGTTGCAGGAGCTTGTCGACCAGGGTGGTCTTGCCGTGGTCGACGTGGGCGATGATGGCGATGTTGCGAAGCGGGCGCGGCATGGGGATCCTCGGGTCTGCGATCAAAATCGCAGGAAATTCAGCATTTTAGCAGGCCCCGGTCGGGATGGCGAGACTATCGCGCGGGAGGTGCTGCGGGTCGCGTATGCTACGCATCCCGCCGATCGGCATCCCACGCTCCGTGAACAAGCTCGCCCTCAAGATCGACGTCGACACCTTCCGCGGGACCCGGGAAGGCGTGCCTCGGCTCGTGGAAATGCTCAAGCGGCACGAAGCGGGCGCCACGTTTCTCTTCAGCCTCGGCCCAGACCACACCGGGCGCGCCGTCGCGCGCGTCTTCCGGCCGGGGTTCCTCGGCAAGGTCGGCCGGACTTCGGTGCTGTCGCACTACGGCATCCGGACACTCCTGTACGGGACGCTGCTGCCGGGACCGGACATCGGCAAGCGCTGCGCGTCGATATTGCGGGGCGTGCGCGACGCCGGCTTCGAGGTCGGGATCCACACCTGGGACCACGTGAAATGGCAGGACGGCGTGGGATCGGCCGACGAGGCGTGGACCGAACGGCAGATGGCGCTCGCCCGCGATCGCTTTCGCGAGGTGTTCGCCCAGGAGCCGAAGGTCCACGGTGCGGCCGGCTGGCAGATGAATGTCCACGCTTGGCGCCGCACGCAGCGGTTCGGATTCGACTATTGCTCGGACACGCGGGGCGAGCACCCTTTCCTCCCGGTTCACCAGGGCGAGATCGTCGCCTGCCCGCAACTGCCCACGACGCTGCCCACGCTCGACGAACTCATCGGCCTGGACGGCGTGACCGAAGCGAGCGTGGCCGATGCGATCCTCGAGCGCACGCGGGTGCCGCGCGACCGCGTCTTCACGCTGCACGCGGAGCTCGAGGGCATGAAGCTCGCTCCCGCATTCGAGCGCCTGCTGGAGGGATGGAAGGCCCAGGGCTATGCGCTGGTCGCCCTGCGCGATCTCCATGCCGCGCTCGATCCGGCCTCGATCCCCCTGCACCGCATCGCCGACGCCGGGATAGCCGGGCGAAGCGGCGCCCTCGCCGTCCAGGGCCCGGCCTTTCTTTCTGGCCCTTCAACCCCATAGCTTGCGTTTTTCAAGGTTCTTGTCCACCATAGGTCGCGGTCAACTCCCTGGGCCCCTGGATGCGCGAACGCAAGGCAGTTCCGGATTTGGCGCTCCACGCCACCGGCAAGCATCGCCCCCCGCCCTTGGCCTGCAAGGGCCCCCCGCCCGCCTCCCGTTTCCTCGCGCGCGACTTCTCCGTCCAAGCGCATTGAGCCCCCCCGGATTTCCCACCCTTGGCGATCCACGCTGATGCCCAACGACAACCTGCGTGACTCCCGGCGCCCCGAGGCCGGCGAGGCGTCCATGAACACCCCGGATTCCGCGGAGGTACCCATGCACCGCAAGCGCGAAAGCCGCGGCGAAGGCCGGGCGAGCCGGCGATCGGCCGCCGTGAAGCTCTTTGTCCTCGACACCAACGTCCTGATGCACGATCCGACGAGCCTTTTCCGGTTCGAGGAGCACGACGTCTACCTCCCCATGGTCACGCTCGAGGAGCTGGACGACAACAAGAAGGGAATGAGCGAGGTCTCCCGGAACGCGCGCCAGGCGAGCCGCTTCCTGGACGAGATCGTCTCCGCCGGCGAGGGCGACATCGAGTCGGGCTACTCGCTCAAGGGAAAGACCCACGGCGAGGCGCTCGGCCGGCTCTACCTGCAGACCCACTCCGTCAGCGTCGAGATCCCCGATTCGGTCGCCTCGCAGAAGGCCGACAACGTGATCCTCGGCGTGGCGATGCACCTGAAGGATCGCGAGCCCAGGCGCCAGGTCGTGCTGGTGTCCAAGGACATCAACATGCGCATCAGGCGCATGCGATCGGGCTCGCCGCCGAGGACTACTTCAACGACAAGGTGCTGGAGGACACCGACCTCCTCTACACCGGCGTGCTGGGGCTTCCGAGGACTTCTGGGACCGGCACGGCAAGGACGTGGAGAGCTGGCAGGAGCACGGGCGCACGCTCTACCGCGTGAAGGGGCCGCTCTGCCCCTCGCTCCTCGTGAACCAGTTCGTCTACCACGAGGGCGACCGCCCGTTCTACGCGATCGTGAAGGACGTGAAGGGCAAGCTCGCCACGCTGCAGACGCTCAAGGACTACTCGTACCAGAAGAACACCGTCTGGGGCATCACCGCCCGCAATCGCGAGCAGAACTTCGCGCTGAATCTCCTCATGGACCCGGAAGTCGACTTCGTGACGCTGCTCGGGCAGGCGGGGACGGGGAAGACCCTCCTCACGCTCGCCGCGGGCCTCATGCAGACCCTCGAGTACAAGGTCTACAGCGAGATCATCATGACCCGCGTCACCGTCCCGGTGGGCGAGGACATCGGATTCCTGCCCGGAACGGAGGAGGAGAAGATGACGCCCTGGATGGGCGCGCTCGAGGACAACCTGGACGTCCTCATGAAGACCGACGACGAGGCGGGCGACTGGGGGCGCGCCGCGACCGCAGACCTTATCCGCAGCCGCATCAAGGTGAAGAGCCTGAACTTCATGCGCGGGCGCACCTTCATCAACAAGTACCTCATCATCGACGAGGCGCAGAACCTGACGCCCAAGCAGATGAAGACCCTCATCACCCGCGCCGGCCCAGGCACCAAGGTCGTGTGCCTCGGCAACATCGCCCAGATCGACACGCCCTACCTCACGGAAGGCTCCTCGGGCCTCACCTACGTGGTCGACCGCTTCAAGGGCTGGGGACACAGCGGGCACATCACGCTCACGCGGGGAGAGCGTTCGCGGCTCGCGGACCACGCGGCCGAGGTGCTCTGAGGGGAGAAAGGCCGGGGAAGGAAGAAGCTAGTTCGCGGTCGCCACGCTGCGGCTGAACGAGGCGAACGCCTCCACGGCGCGATCGATTCCCGCCCCATCCAAATCGAGATGCGTCACCAGGCGGGTGCGGGGCGAGACGATCGCCTGGATACCCTTTCCGGACAGGTGCGCCTGGAGCGCCGCGCACTCGTCCGCGCCCACGTTCACGAAGACCATGTTGGTCTGCACGGGCTCGACCCTGAAGCCTGCGCCCGAGGCCCCTTCGCGAGGCGCTCGGCATTGGCATGGTCCTCGGCGAGCCTCGCAACGTGGTTTTCCAGCGCGTGCAGGCCCGCGGCGGCCAGGATCCCTGCCTGGCGCATGCCCCCGCCCAGCATCTTGCGGATGCGCCGCGCCCGATGGACGAGCGCCTGGTGGCCAACGAGCACCGTGCCCGCGGGAGCCCCCAGGCCCTTGGACAGGCACACCGAGACGGTGTCGAAACCCGCGCAAAGCGCGTTCACGGGGGAACCGAGCTTCACCGCGGCATTGAAGATCCGCGCCCCGTCCAGGTGCGTGGAGAGACCGCGCTTCCACGCGAGGGTGAGCGCGCGAGCCAGGTAATCCCTGCCGATGACCTTTCCGCCGATGGTGTTTTCCAGCGCGAGGAGCCGTGTGACGGCGAAGTGCGAGTCGTCGGGCTTCACGGCCGCGTCCACCATCGCGAGGTCGAGCGTGCCGTCGGGGAGGTTCTGAAGCGGCTGGGGCTGGATCGAGCCCAGCACCGCGGCGCCCCCGCCCTCGTAGCGGTAGGTGTGGGCGTCCTGCCCGACGATCACCTCCTCGCCGCGGCCGCAATGGGCCATGAGGGCGGCGAGGTTCGACTGCGTGCCCGAGGGGAAGAAGAGCCCCGCCTCCATCCCGAACATCGCGGCCGAGCGCGCCTCGAGGTCGTTCACCGTGGGGTCGTCGCCGAAGACGTCGTCGCCCACCTCCGCCTTCGCCATCGCCGCGCGCATGGCGGCCGTGGGCCGCGTGACGGTGTCGCTGCGGAGATCGATCGTGCCCACGGCGGGCGCCTTCAGCGAAGGCTTGCGTTGAGCCGGTCCAGCGCGGCCTGTCCCGGGCACAGTTCCTTTTCCCCGAGCCCGTTCAGGGGCACTGCCGTCGTCCCGAGGTTCGCATGCAGGTCGTCGGCATCGGCTTCCACGTAGAGCAGCCCCGTCACGATCTCGCCGTGGGCGTAGCGCGACTGGACGTGGCTCATGGCGGCAATCCGGCTCGACGCGTCGTAGTCCTCGGCGAGCTTGCGAAGATGCAGCATCGAGCCGTCGTGCTGCCGTACCTCCTGCACCGAGCCGGGCGGATACTCGGCGGTGATCTCCTTCCTCACCGTGATCACGTCGAGGCGGTTCACGGCCTCGTTGTGGTTGCGCACGTAGTCGTAGCTCCGCGTGGAGCCTTCGTGGTTGTTGAAGGCCACGCAGGGCGAGATCACGTCGAGGAACGCCGCGCCCGGATGCGTGAGCGCGCCCTTGATGAGCGGCACGAGCTGCGCCTTGTCCCCGGAAAAGCTGCGGGCCACGTAAGTGGCGCCCAACTGGAGCGCGAGGATGGCGAGGTCTATCCCCTCTTCCGTGTTCAAGGCCCCGCGCTTGGACTTCGAGCCGCGGTCGGCGGTCGCGGAGAACTGGCCCTTCGTAAGACCGTAGACACCGTTGTTCTCGACGATGTAGGTCATGTTCACGCCGCGGCGCATGCTGTGCGCGAACTGCCCCAGGCCGATGGAGGCCGAATCGCCGTCGCCGGAGACTCCCAGGTAGATGAGGTCGCGGTTGGCGAGGTTCGCTCCCGTGAGCACCGAGGGCATGCGCCCGTGCACGGAATTGAAACCGTGGGACTTGTCGAGGAAGTAGGTCGGTGTCTTCGAGGAACAGCCGATGCCGGAGAGCTTGGCGACGCGGTGCGGCTCGATGGCGAGCTCCCAGCACGCCTGGATGATGGCCGCGCTGATCGAGTCGTGCCCGCAGCCTGCGCAGAGGGTGGAAATCGTCCCCTCGTAGTCGCGCCGCGTGAACCCCAGCGCGTTGGCCGGCAGTTCCGGGTGGTGGAGCTTGGGCTTGGTGAGGTAGGTCATGTCACTCTCCTGCCGCTGCGGTGCGCCGGAGCGGGCGCACGTTGAAGGCCGAAAGCCGTTCCTCGATCTCGCGCCGGATGAACCGGGCCGTGATCGGCGTGCCGTCGTAGTGCACGACCGAGGAAAGCCGCGCCGGGTCGAGCGCGCCCTCGGTGAGGAGGAGCGTGCGCAGTTGCCCGTCGCGGTTCTGCTCGACCACGAAGACGTGCTCGCGGGCATTGACGAAATCGATCACCGAGTCCTGGAACGGGAAGGCGCGCACCCGCAGCGCATCGAGGGCGATGCCCTCGGCCTCGAGTTCCGCGAGCGCCTCGTCCATCGCGCAGGCGGTGGAGCCGTAGTAGATGACGCCATGGCGGGCGGGCCGGCCGGCGTCGCGCAGGATCGGCTCCGGCACGTACTGCTTCGCGGTCTCGAACTTGCGCAGCAGCCGCTGCATGTTGTCCACGTAGGCGCTGCCCTCCTCCGTGTAGCGTGCGTAACGGTCGCGGCTGGTGCCCCGCGTGAAGAAGGAGCCGCGCTTCGGGTGCGTGCCCGGGTAGGTGCGGTAGGTGATTCCGTCGTCGTCCACGTCGAGATAGCGCCCGAAGCGCTTGCCCGATTCGAGGTCGTCGTGGTCGAGGACCTTGCCGCGGTCGTAGGTGCGCGCGTCATCCCAGCGAAGCGGGCGGCAGAGGCGCTCGTTCATGCCGATGTCCAGGTCGGTCAACACGAAGACGGGCGTCTGCAGCCGGTCGGCGAGGTCGAGCGCGTCGGCGGTGAGCTGGAAAGCCTCCCTCGCGTCCTCCGGGAAGAGCAACACGTGCTTGGTGTCGCCGTGGGAGGCGTAGGCGCAGGAAAGGACGTCGGCCTGCTGCGTGCGCGTGGGCATCCCCGTCGAGGGCCCCGCGCGCTGCACGTTCACGATGACCGCCGGGATCTCCGCGAAATAGGCGAGGCCGATGAATTCCGTCATCAGCGAGACGCCCGGCCCCGAGGTGCAGGTGAACGCCCGTGCCCCGTTCCAGCCGGCGCCGATCACCATGCCGATGGAGGCGAGTTCGTCCTCGGCCTGCACGATGGCGAAGTTGTTCCCTCCCCCGTCCGGGTCCACTCGGAGCTTGCGGCAGTGATTCGCGAACGCCTCCGCGACCGAAGACGATGGCGTGATCGGGTACCAGGCGCACACCGTCGCCCCGCCGTAGACCGCGCCCAGTGCGGTGGCGTAGTTGCCCTCGATGAAGATCTTCTCGCCCACCTTGTCTGAGCGCCGCACGGTGATGCCCAGCGGGCAAGGCAGGTGCTCGAGCGCGTAGTCGCGCCCCAGGTGCAGCGCCTTGAGGTTCGGCTCGAGGAGCTTCTCCTTGCCCCTGTACTGCTCGCCCACGAGCTTTTCCACCTCGGCGATGTCGATGTCCAGGAGTGCGGCGAGCGCTCCCACGTAGATGATGTTCTTGAAGAGCTGGCGCTGGCGCGGGTCCGTGTAGGCCGCGTTGCAGATCTCGGTGAGCGGCATCCCGAGCACGAGGACGTCGTCGCGGAACTTGTCCGCGGGCAAGGGCTTGGTCGAGTCGTAGAAGAGATAGCCCCCCGGCTCGATCTCGACCACGTCCTTCTCCCACGTCTGCGGGTTCATGGCCACCATGAGGTCGGCGCCCCCGCGCCGGCCCTGCCAGCCGGACTCGGACACGCGCACCTCGTACCAGGTCGGCAGCCCCTGGATGTTCGACGGGAAGATGTTGCGCGGGCTGACGGGCACGCCCATGCGCATGATCGCCTTCGCGAAAAGCGTGTTCGCGGAGGCCGAGCCGGACCCGTTCACGTTCGCGAACTTGACGACGAAATCGTTGACAGCTTCGAGCCGCTTCATCGGGGCGCCCTCACGCGGCCCGCCTCGGGGCTGCGCTCTCGCGGCAGCCCGGCCCGGCGTGGGTCATCTCGAGAGTGAACTTCTTCATGTCCCAGGCGCCCGTGGGGCAGCGCTCGGCGCAGAGCCCGCAGTGCAGGCAGACATCCTCGTCCTTCGCCATGATCCTGCCGGTGGCGAGCCCGGCGCCGACGTAGAGGTCCTGCGAAAGGTCGCTTGCCGGCGCCATGAGGCGGGCGCGGACTTCGGCCTCCTCGCCGTCGGCCGTGAAGGTGATGCAGTCCATGGGGCAGATGTCGACGCAGGCGTCGCATTCGATGCAGAGCTTCGGCGCGAACACCGTCTGCACGTCGCAGTTGAGGCAGCGCTGCGCTTCCTTCCACGCGAGTTCCGGGTCGAAGCCCAGCTCGACTTCCTGGCGCAGGTCCTTCAGGGCGATCGTGAGTTCCTTGAGCGGGACGCGGTTCCTCGCGTCGGGCACGATCTGGTTGTCGTAGATCCACTCGTGGATGCCCATCTTCTGGGACACGAGGTTCGTGAGCGGCGCGGGCCGCAGGGCGACATCCTCGCCCCGGCAGTACTTGTCGATCGAGATCGCCGCGTCGTGGCCGTGGGCCACGGCCCAGATGATGTTCTTCGGCCCGAGGGCCGCATCGCCCCCGAAGAAGACACCGGGCTTCGTCGACTGGAGCGTGATCGAGTCGAGCACCGGCATGCCCCATTGGTCGAATTCGAGGCCGGCGTCGCGTTCGATCCAGGGAAACGCGTTCTCCTGGCCCACGGCGACCAGCACCTCGTCGCACTCGAAGTGCTGCACGGGCTCTCCGGTGGGCACGAGGGAGCGGCGCCCGCGGTCGTCGTAGACCGCCTTCACCTGCTCGAAATCCATTCCCGTGAGGCGGCCCTCGTCGTGGGTGAACGCGACCGGCACCAGGAAGTTCAGGATCGGGATGCCCTCGTGCATCGCGTCCTCCTTCTCCCACGGGCTCGCCTTCATCTCCTCGAACCCGGAGCGCACGACGACTTTCACGTCCTCGCCGCCCAGCCGCCGCGCCGAGCGGCAACAGTCCATGGCGGTGTTGCCCCCGCCCAAAACGATCACGCGCCGGCCCACGCGGGTGATGTGCCCGAAGGAGACGCTCGCCAGCCACTCGATGCCCACGTGGATGTGCTTCGCGGCCTCCGAGCGCCCGGGCAACTCGAGGTCACGGCCGCGCGGGGCGCCGGAACCCACGAACACCGCGTCGTAGCCCTGCCCGAGCAGCTGCTTGAGCGACTCCACGCGGTGGTTCGGCCGGAAGTCCACGCCCAGGTCGAGGATGTAGCCCACCTCCTCGTCGATCACGCTTTCGGGGAGCCGGAACTTAGGGATCTGCGTGCGGATCATGCCGCCGGCCCGCGGATCGGCATCGAACACCGTCACGTGGTAGCCCAGGGGCGCCAGGTCGCGCGCCACGGTGAGCGAAGCCGGGCCCGCGCCCACGCAGGCGACGCGCTTGCCGTTTTCCTTCGCCGCGGGCTTGGGAAGGCGGTCGCGGATGTCTTCCTTGTAGTCCGCGGCGACGCGCTTCAACCGGCAGATGGCCACCGGCTCGGGCTTCTCGCCCTGGTTTTCCTCGACGCGGCCGCGGCGGCAGGCCGGTTCGCAGGGCCGGTCGCAGGTACGCCCGAGAATTCCCGGAAAGCGTTCGACACCCAGTTGATCATGTAGGCATCCGGAGAATCGCCCCTGCGCGATCCGGCGGATGTATTCCGGGACCGGCGTGTGGGCCGGGCAGGCCCACTGGCAGTCGACCACCTTGTGGAAATAGTCCGGCACCCCGATGTCGGTCGGCTTCAAGCGGCAGTTCTCCTCGGCTTCGCCTCGCGTATCGCGGCCGGTCCCGGGGGCGCCTGAGGGCGCTCCACCGCCGGGCCGGATCGGGGCGAATTGCAGATTGGGGAGTATACCGGCCCGTGGTGGGCCGCCGAAAACGGGCGCGCGCGGCGTCTCAGATCACGCCCCGCTCCCGAAGCGCGGCGACCTTTCCGGGGGCGATGCCCAGGAGCCCTTCGAGGATCTCGCCGGTGTGCTCGCCCAGTAGTGGCGGTGGCCGGTCGCTGCGAGCCGGAGTGGAAGAGAAGCGCACGGGGTTGGCGACCAGGCGAATCTCGCCCGCCGCCGGGTGCTCCAAGGGGGTCACCATGCCGCGGTGGAGCACCTGCGGATCGGCGAAGACCTGCGCCAGGTCGTTGATGGGCCCGCAGGGCACGCCCGCCGCCTCGAAGCCGGCGAGCCACTCGGCCACCGGACGCTCCGCAAGCCTCTCGGAGATCCTCGCGACCAGCTCGTCGCGGTGGGTGACCCGCGCCGGATTGGTGGCGTAGCGGGGGTCCGTCGCGAGCGCCGGCATCCCGATGTGCTCGGCGAAGCGCACGAACTGGCCGTCGTTGCCCACTGCCACGATGAGGAAGCCGTCGCCCGCGCGAAACACCTGGTACGGAACGATCGCCTGGTGCGCGTTTCCCATCCTGCCCGGAACGCGCCCGGAAACGAGGCAGGCCGCCCCGAGGTTGGCGAGCATCGCCACCTGCGCGTCGAGGAGCGCCAGGTCGATGTACTGTCCTTCGCCGGTGCGCTCGCGGTGCAGGAGTGCCGCGACGATCGCGTTGGCCGCGTACATGCCGGTGAAGAGATCGGCCACCGCGACGCCCACCTTCTGCGGGCCGCCGCCGGGAAGATCGTCGCGCTCGCCCGTGACGCTCATGAGGCCGCCCAGGCCCTGGATCATGAAGTCGTAGCCGGGGCGGTCGCGGTAGGGGCCGTCCTGACCGAAACCGGTGATCGAGCAATAGACGAGCGCCTCGTGCCCTTCGCGTAGCGCGGCGTAGTCCAGGCCATGGCGGGCGAGATCCCCCACCTTGAAATTCTCCACGACCACGTCGGAGGCGTCGGCGAGCCGTCGGGCGATGGCGCGGCCCTCCGGATGCGCGATATCCAGCGTGAGGGACTTCTTGCCGCGGTTGGCGGACAGGAAATAGGCCGCGTCCGCCGTGTCGTGCCCGTCGCGGTCCTTGAGGAAGGGCGGGCCCCACTTGCGCGTGTCGTCGCCCTGCCCGGGCCGCTCGACCTTGATCACTTCCGCGCCGAGATCCGCGAGGTTCTGCGTGGCCCAGGGGCCCGCGAGCACGCGGGAGAGGTCGAGAACGCGATAGCCGGCGAGTATTTGAGGCATGCGGAGGGTTCCAGGTTCAGGTGCCGGCTGCGCACGGCGCGGTACCACAGACTGTTACAAAGGCGCGCCTAAGCGCGGCAATTCCGGAAACATTCCGAACGCTACGATGGCCACAGGCTGTCGTTTGCACCCGCGGTCCGGCACACGGATTATAGGGGCGAGGCGTCGCAATCCTCAGGGGAGGTCCGAATGACCACGAAAAACGTCCTGTTGCTCGCGTCGGCGCTGTGCCTTGCAACCGGTGCGCGCGCGGCCGAACCCACGGGCACCGCGGTCGAGTTCCACCACGACGGGCTGCACCGCTATTTCCTGACGGCCGACCCCGGGGAGATCGCGCATCTCGACGCCGGCGGCATCCCGGGCTGGGAGCGCACGGGTGGCCAGTTCGGCGTGTTCGCGGGCGCGGGGGACACGCCCGGATCGGTGCCCGTGTGCCGGTTCCGCAGGCAGCCGGGCTCGACCGCACAAGCGGTCTTCTACTCGGCGGACCCGGCCGAATGCGCGCTCCTGGGCGCCTCGGGCTCGTGGATTCCCGAAGGCACCGCGTTTCATATCCACGCCGCCGAGTCGGGCGGTTGCGCCGCCGGGAGCACGCCCGTCTGGCGCAGCTTCGACCCGGGCACGGCGGAGCGCGAACCCGGCCACCGCTACACCGTCGATGCGACGGTCGCGGAGAACGTGGTCGCTTCGGGAAGCGTGCGCGAAGGCCTGGCGATGTGCGCTCCGCTGTCGGCCGCAGACCGCGAGACCGACGCACGGCGCCTGCTTCGCCAGGCCGCCTTCGGGCCAACTCCCGCCGACGTCTCCCGCGTCCTGGCCCTCGGCACCGACGCCTGGATCGAGGAGCAGCTCGCCATGCCGGCGACTGCGTATGCCGACTATCCGTGGGTTCCCACCGCGCGGCCCGCCACCTGCGTGGACGACCGTTCCCGGCCGGTGCGACCGGACAGCCACTGCGCGCGCGACAACTACACCCTCTTCCCCTTGCAGCTCGAGTTCTTCCGCAACGCCCTCGCGCAGCCCGACCAGTTGCGCGCGCGCGTCGCGTTCGCCCTTTCGCAGGTCTTCGTCACCTCCGGCGTCGACAACAGCCGCAATTACGCGATGCGGCACTACCAGCAGATCTTCCGCGAGCGCGCGTTCGGCAACTTCCACGAGCTGATGGTGGCCGTGACCCTCTCGCCCATGATGGGCGACTACCTCGACATGGCCAACAACAACAAGGCGAGCGAGCGCACCGGCACGACGCCCAACGAGAACTACGCGCGCGAGATCCTGCAGCTCTTCTCGATCGGGCTGCCCTGGCTGAACCCGGACGGCACGCTCACGCTGGACGACCGGGGCAGGCCCATCCCGACCTACGACCTGGACGAGATCGAGGGCTTCGCGCGGGTCTTCACGGGCTGGACCTACCCCACGGTGGCGGGCGCGATCCCCCGCAACAACAACCCGCGCAATTACCTCGGCAACCTGCGCCCCGTGCCGGCCAACCACGAGTTCGGGCCCAAGGTGCTGCTCGACGGCGTGGTCGCTCCGGCCAACCTCCCCATGTAGCAGGACCTCGCCTTCGCCCACGCGAATATCTTCCGACACCCGAACGTGGGCCCCTTCATCGGCCGGCAGCTCATCCAGAAGCTGGTGACGAGCGAGCCGACGCCGGCCTATGTCGCGAGGGTCGCCGCCATGTTCGCCAACAACGGCGCCGGCATCCGCGGCGACCTGCGCGCGGTCGTGCGCGCCATCCTCACGGACCGCGAGGCCCGGGGCGCGAGAAAGATCGACGCAGGCTACGGCAAGCTCTCCGAACCGGTCCTCTGGATGGCGGGCGCGGCGCGCGCATTCGGGGGACGCACGGACGGCGTTTTTTTCCGGGCGCAATCGGCCGCACTCGGGCCAGTTCCTCTTCTATCCGCCGTCCGTCTTCAACTACTTTCCGCCGGACTACGTCGTCCCCGGCACCGACGCGACAGGGCCGGAGTTCGGGATTCTCACCACGAGTACCGCCATCGCGCGCGCGAATTTCGCCACCGCCCTCGTCTTTCCGCCGGCCATACCGCCTGACCCCACGGTGTACGGTGCGACGGGCACCGCCCTGGATTTCGGCGGCTGGCTCGCCAGCACCGCGGACCCGGGAGCGCTCGCCCAGCGCCTCGATCGCGAGTTGCTCGCCGGCCGGATGCCGGCGGCGATGCGCTCGGCCATCGTCTCGGCCGTGAACGCCGTCCCGGCCTCCGATCCCCTGGGCCGCGCGAAGACCGCCGCGTGGCTCGTCCTCACCTCGCCGCACTACCAGGTGGAGCGTTGACCATGAATCGAACCCGACGCGATTTCCTCCATGGCTTCGGCGCCCTTTCCGGCGCCGGTCTCGCCGCGCGCCTCGCCCCGATGGGACTGGCCGGTCTCGCCGGCACGGCGGCGGCGCAGTCCGCGCCTTCGGACTACAAGGCGCTGGTGTGCGTGTTCCTCTACGGCGGCGTGGACGGCAACAGCCTCGTGGTCCCGCTGGACGCCCAGGGATACGCGCAGTACGCGGTTACGCGCACCGAGGGCTCGGGCCTGAACCTGGCACAGGCGGCGCTGTTGCCCATCCAGCCCGAGGGATCGGCCGCCGCCTACGGCCTGCACCCCGGCCTCGCGGAGATCCACCCGCTCTTCGCCGAGGGCCGGATGGCGATCCTCGCCAATGTCGGCACGCTGAACGAGCCGACCACGCGGGCCAACTACCTCGCGGTACGCCCCGACAGCCTCTTCTCCCACGCGGACCAGCAGTCGCAGTGGCAATCGTCGGTATCTTCCGGCGCCAGCGCGACAGGCTGGGGCGGGCGACTGGCCGATCACGTGGCGGGTTTCAACACCCCTTCCGGCTTCCCGGTGATCACCTCGGTGGCCGGAACGAACCTCTTCGTCACCGGGCAGGCCGCCTCCGCGCTGGCGATCCCCTCCACTGGCGGCCTCGCGCTGGCCGGGTTCAACGGGGGTGCGGTCGCCAACGCGAGGCTCGCGGCGATGCAAGCGATCCTCGCCGCCGACCGCGGGAACCTCTATGTGAAAGCCTCCGGGGACATCGCGGCCCGCGCGCAATCCCTGTCGGTCGTGGTGAACCCCATCCTCACCGCGGCGACGTCGCAGGTGCAGGCGCTTTTCCAGGGGCAGAACGCCCCGATCGCGCAGCAATTGCTCCAGGTGGCGAAGCTGATCGAGGCCCGAGGCGCCACCGGGGCGCGGCGGCAGGTCTTCTTCGTCTCGCTGGGCGGCTTCGACACCCACGCCAACGAGCTCGCCACCCTCGCCACGCTCCTGGGCCAGCTCTCGCCCGCGCTGAAGGCGTTCCAGGACGCGACCCAGCTGCTCGGCGTTGCGAACCAGGTAACCACTTTCACCCTGTCGGATTTCGGCCGCACCTTCCAGCCCGCCTCCGGTGCGGGCACCGACCACGCCTGGGGCAACCACCACCTGATCCTGGGCGGCGCGGTGCGGGGCGGCAGGCTGTACGGCCGCTACCCGGTCCTCGAGCTCTCCGGACCCGACGACGCCGACACCGAGGGCCGGTGGATTCCCACCACCTCCGTGGACCAGTACGGCGCTACGCTCGCGCGCTGGTTCGGCGCCTCGGAGGCCGACCTGTCGGCGATATTCCCCAACCTGGCTCGCTTCGCCTTCCCGGACATCGGCTTCCTCGCCTGAACGGCGGCTCCGGAACGCGGCCCCGCGCCCCGGCGGGGCCGCGCGCATGACTTTTGTCCCGTAGAATGGCCACCGTTCCGGTGCGCAAGCCCGGCGCTTGCCACGCGTTCCCACAGCCGACACCTCGCCTTCATGCATTCCAAGGTAGCCGTCAAGGACCTCAAGATCGGCATGTTCGTCGCCGACCTCGACCGTCCATGGATCGACACGCCCTTCCCCATCCAGGGATTCCTCATCGAGGACCAGCAGCAGATCGCCGAGTTGCAGCACGCCTGCAAGGTCGTGACGGTCGACCGCGCCCGTTCCACGGGTGAGGAATTCCGCAAGTCGGCCACTGCCTGGAAGCCACCTGTCGGGAAGGCCGCGGAGGAGGCGAAGATATCCACGCGGCCGGATTCCGCTGCCCGGGAGAAGCGGGGCCTGGGGGGGATCCTGGGCGCGCTTCGCGGCCTGCTGCGGGGCTCCGAGCGCGACCTGCCGGCCGATCTCGCCGACTTGCCGTCGGACTACCGCCGCGATTCCCTGCTGCCCGCCTCGGTCACGGTCACCATCTATCCGGACACCCGTTCCGTCGAGGAAGAGGTCGCCCCGGCGCGCGTCGCCTTCGAGCGCACTTCCGAGGTGCTCGGCAAGCTCGCCGACGACGTCTGGGCCGGACAGCCGGTCGAAGTCGACCGCGTCCAGGAAGTCGTGGACGAGATGGTCGAGAGCATGGTGCGCAACCCCGACGCGCTCATGTGGGTGGCGCGGCTGCGCGAGAAGGACATCACCACCTACGCGCACGGCCTCCAGGTGGCCGTCTACCTCGTGGCCTTCGGACGCCACCTCGGGTTCCCGCGCGCCGAGCTCGCGCAGCTCGGCACCATCGGCCTGCTCCTGGACATCGGGAAGATCCGCCTGCCGCGCGAACTGCTCGAGAAGCAGGGCCGCCTCGCGCCCGCGGAGTTCGAGACGGTGAAGAGCCACGTGGCGCTGGGGCTGGAAATCCTGTCCTCCACGCCGAACTGGCCGCCGGAGGTGATCGAGGGCATCGCGCAGCACCACGAACGCATGAACGGCAGCGGCTACCCGCTCGGGCTGCGGGGCGAGAAGATCGGCATCTTCGGGCGCATGGCCGGCATCGGCGACTGCTTCGCGGCGCTGACCAAGTCGCGCCCCTATGCCGACGCGGTGTCGTCCTACGAGGCCCTGCGCAGCATCACCAGCTGGGGCGGCGACTACTTCCATGCGCCGCTGACCGAGCAGTTCGTGCAGGCGATCGGCGTGTTTCCCGTGGGGTCCCTGGTGGAACTCTCCACGGGCGAGGTGGCGGTTGTCGTCTCGCACAACAAGGTCCGGCGCCTGAAGCCGCGGGTGCTCCTGCTCACCAGCCCCGACAAGACGCCTTCGGATTACCCGGTCATGGTGGATCTCCTCTACGATCCCCTGCTTGGTGGAGAGGAACCGGCCTTCATCCGCCGCAGCCTGCCCACCGGAGCCTTCGGGCTCGATCCACGGGACAACTACCTCTCGTGATCCCACCGGCGCCGCCCGCGGACACCACGCTGCGCGCCCAGTCGCCGGGAGACAGCGCCCGTGAGGACCTCCTGCGTTTCCTCGACCGCGAAGCGGCCGTGGCCCAGGCGACCGACGGGCGCCTCGCGGTCCTGCTCGTGGAACTTCGCCGGGTGGACCGCCTGCAGGCCCTGCTGAAAGGCCCGCCGGCGGCGATCACCATCTCGCTCGTACTCGAGCGCCTGCGTCCGGCGCTGCGGCCCGATGATCGCCTCGCCGCCCTGAGCGAGGAACAGGTCTGCATCGTCCTGCCGCGCCTGTCCCATCCCACGCAGGCGGTGCTCGCGGCGGTGAAGTGCCTGCGCGCACTCGATCGCCCCATCGCCCACGAAGGCGGCACGGCGGTGCTGCGTCCCTGCGTGGGCATAGCCACCGTTCCGGAAAACGCCGCGGACCCCGCCAAGCTCCTCATGGCCGCCGACGTGGCGCGCCGCATCGCCGGCACCCGCGAGGAGGGCTACCACGTCTTCCAGAGCGACGACAGCATCGAGGCGGAGGTCTACCACGGGCTCGACATCGACCTGCAGCGCGCCATTCGCGCCAACGAGCTCGAGGTCCACTACCAGCCGCAGGTCGACCTCCACACCGGCGCGCCTGTTGCCGCCGAGGCGCTGCTGCGCTGGCGCCACCCGACCTCCGGGCAGATCCCACCCGCAACGGTCGTGGGGATCGCGGAGAGCACCGGGATCATCGGCTCGCTCACGTTCTGGGTGCTCAATGCCGTGCTGCGCAACGCCGCGAGCCTCGCGAAGGAGGGCATCACGCCGCGCTTCAGCGTGAACCTCTCCACGCGGGCCCTGGTCGATGCGGAGCTTCCGGAGATCGTCGAGCAGGCCCTCGGTACGTGGAACGTGCCGCCGGAGCACATCACCCTGGAGATCACCGAGAGCACCATGATCGGCGACGCGGAGCGCTCGATGGCCATGCTCACGCGGCTGAAGGGCGCCGGCGTGCAGCTCTCCATCGACGACTTCGGCACCGGCTACTCCTCGCTCGCCTATCTCAAGCGCTTTCCCGTGGACGAGCTGAAGATCGACAAGCTCTTCGTGAGCGGGCTTCTTTCCGACCGCGGCGACCACAAGATCGTGCGCTCCGTGATCGACCTCGCCCACAACTTCGAGCTGCGGGCGGTGGCCGAGGGCGTCGAGGAGGAGGCCACGCGGGCCGAGCTCGCGCGCATGGGGTGTGACCTCGTGCAGGGCTACCTCGTCAGCCGGCCCCTGTCCGACCGCGACTTCCGCGCCTGGTGGAGCGCCATGGAGAATGGTCGGTGAAGCGCGGGTTCTACACGATCATGGCCGCGCAGTTCTTTTCCTCGCTTGCGGACAACGCGCTGCTCATCGCGTCCATCGCCCTGCTGCTGCAGCTGCAGGGGCCGGCATGGCTCACGCCGCTGCTCAAGTTCTTCTTCACCGTCTCCTATGTCGTGCTCGCCGCCTTCGTGGGCGCCTTCGCGGACTCGATGCCCAAGGGCAAGGTCATGTTCGCGACCAACCTGGTGAAGATCTTCGGCTGCCTGCTGCTCTTCGTCCACGACAGGGTGAACATCCCCGGCTTCGCGCCGCACTGGTACGTGCTGGCGGCGTACGCCGTGGTCGGGCTGGGCGCGGCCGCGTACTCGCCGGCCAAGTACGGCATCCTCACGGAACTCCTGCCTCCGGAGCAGCTCGTCGTGGCCAACGGCTGGATCGAGGGCCTCACCGTGCTCTCCATCGTGATCGGAACCGTGGTGGGCGGGCTCCTCATCGGGCCGAAGGTCTCGGCCGCACTGCTGTCGTTCGATTTCCCCTTGATCGACACCGGCGTCGACACGGCGGCGGAAGCCGCGATCCTGGTGATCGCCGGGATCTACGTCGCGGCAGCCCTCTTCAACCTGGCGATCCCGGACACCGGCGCGCGCTACAAGCACCAGGAGCGCAACCCGTTGCGCCTCGTCGTCGATTTCGCCCACTGCTTCACCACGCTCTGGCGGGACAAGCTGGGCCAGATATCCCTCGCGGTGACCACGCTCTTCTGGGGCGCGGGCGCGACGCTGCAGTTCATTGTCCTCAAGTGGGCCGACCAGCACCTGAACCTGCCGCTGTCGCGCGGCGCCATGCTGCAGGGCGTCTCCGCCGTCGGCATCGCGCTGGGGGCGGTCCTGGCCGCGCGCCTGATTCCGCTCAAGCGAGCCGTCGCCGTGCTCCCGGTGGGAGTCCTCATGGGTCTCTTCCTCATGAGCCTGATCGGCGTGACCTGGATGCCGCTCGTCTACGCGATCCTCGTGCTCGTGGGCGCGATGGCCGGCTTCTTCGTGGTGCCGATGAACGCGCTGCTGCAGCACCGCGGCCACGTGCTGCTGGGTGCCGGACACTCCATCGCGGTGCAGAATTTCAACGAGAACGTGAGCATCCTGGTGATGCTGGCGATCTACGCCCTGATGATCCGCCTGGACCTGCACATCAACGCGATCATCGTCGTCTTCGGCGTCTTCGTGGCCACGGCCATGTTCCTGGTGATGCGCTGGAATGCCGCGAACCACCGCGCCGATCCGAACCTCGACCGCTACATCGGCGAGGCGAAGCACTAGCCTCCCGGTCGCGGGACGGACCCTCGCCCGGTCAGGCCTCCGAAGTCTGCGCGTAGTTGAGGAATTCGTCCGGGCTTATTCGGATCGCCGCTCCCGTCGGGCACGCGCGCACGCACGCGGCTCCCCCGGGAAGGTCCTTGCACATGTCGCACTTCACCGCCTTCTTCGGGATGTCCTTGCCCTTGGGCTTGGGCTCCAGGCCCGGTTCCGGGCCAAGGCCCAGGACGAGCCACGACCAGAGGCTCGGGCGGCGGCGCTTCGGGTCCACGGGAGCGAGCTGGATCACGCCGTAGGGGCAGTTCTTCTCGCAGTTGCCGCAGCCGATGCAGCTGTCGTCCACGTAGACCTCGCCGTTGGCCGAGCGGTGGATCGCATCCGGCGGGCAGTCCTTCATGCAGTGCGGATGCTCGCAGTGCCGGCACGAGGTCGGCACGTGGATCTCGGCGAAGGTCGGGCCCGCCTCGCGGTCCAGGCGCGAGGTGCCGTCGTGGACGTCGGCGCAGGCCTTCTCGCAGTTGTCGCAGCGCACGCACAGGCTCTCGTCGATGAGCAGCACATCGGTCGCCTCGCCCACGCCCTGCTGGAGCAGGAAGGCGATGATGTTGCCCGGGTCCGGCGAGGCTTCCATCTGGGCGTTCACGCGCAGGCGGTCGAGGAAGCGCGATTCCATTTCCTCGCGCCACTTCGGGTTGCGCGACAGGACGTTCTTGAAGATGGACGCGTCCAGGACGACGGCCTCGGTGGTCACCGCCGCGCGCACCGTGGCCGAGCGAGGCGAGTCCGTGAGCAGCGCCATTTCGCCCACGTAGTTTCCCGCCGAGAGGTAGGAGAGCACCACCTCGCGCCCCGCGATCTCGCGCGAGACCATCACCGAGCCGCGGCGCAGCAGGTAGAGGCCGTCGGAGGCGTCCCCCTCGCCGAAGAGCGTCTCGCCGCCGGCGAACTTCCGCACCCCGACGCCGCTCGCCACCAGCTCGGCGAGCTCGCTCTCCGGCAGCATCGGCGCAAGGTAGGCGCGCACGGCGCGCTTGAGAAAGGTCTCGTCGACGGACTTGCGCACCGCCTCGACGGAAGCCACGAGCTTCAGCATCGCGCGGCGGGGTGCCTCGATCAGGGCGCAGTGCGGCCCCGCGCGCACGGTGCTCGAGCGCCGCCTGCCGGAGATGAGGCCCAGCTCGCCGAAGAACTCGCCGGCGCCGAGCACGAACTCCTTGCCGCCGTCGCCCTCGATGCGCACGTCCCCCGCGACGATCATGAAGAACGAATTGGTGTAGTCGTTGCGCTGGAAGAGCACCTCGCCCTCGCGCGGCGTGACGAGCTCGCTCTCCAGCATGAATTCGCGCAACTGCAGGCGGTTGATGCCGCTGAGCAGCGGCACTTCCGCCTGGATCACGTCGAGCACCTGCGCCACCGACATGGTGCGCGAGAAGCCCGCGAAGGCCTTCGCGAGGAGCGGCTCGTCGGCGGGCTCGACCTTCCGCCCCAGCGCCGACTCGACCACCTCGTAGCCCTGGTTCATCGCCTGCTTGATGAGCGGATAGCCGCCCAGCGCGCCCACGATGTAGAGGCCCTTCACGTTCGATTCGTAGGTGTCCGAGAGTTCCGGCACCGCGTTGGGGTCGGACGTGGGGAACTTCACGCCGAAGCTCTCCACGAGTTTTCGCGGCGGAATGCCGCCCAGTCGAGCGATGATGCGGTGGCACTCGATCGTGTCGGGCCCGTCCGGGCTCTTCACCGAGAAGCGCAGCGGCACTTCGCCTCCCGCCCGCTCGACCTTCGCCGCCGAAGTTCCGTAGCGGATCTCGACGCGGCCCTCCTTGATGGCGGCCAGGACCAGGGTCAGGTTGCCCTCCTTGCAGCGCGTGAACTCCTCGTTGCGGTTCACGAGGATCACGCGGTTCTGCTCCGCTAGGGCGATCGCGTTCTCGATCGCCGCGTCGCCTGCACCCACGACGACGATCGTCTCGTCCTCGTACTCCTTCGGGTCATCGAGCTGGTACTGCACTCCCTCGAGGGACTCCCCCTCGACGCCGAGCTTCCTCAGGTTCCCCTGCAGGCCGATGGCCAGCACGATCTTCCTGCAGAAGTACACCTCGCCCGCCTTCGTCCTCACCTCGAAGCGGTTGTCCTCTCCGTTGATCGAGATGGCCTCCTCGCCGTACCGGATGTTCACCTTGTGGCGCTTCAACTCCTCGTCCCACTTCTCGAGGATCTCCTCGCGCTTGCCGGCGGCGAAGCTCATGGGGCTCCTGAGCGGCAGGATCTGCGGCTCGGCCATCACGTGCTTGCCCTTCTGGTACTTGAAGATCGTGTTGGAGGCCTGCCGCTCGCTCTCGAGCAGCACGTGGGTGGCGCCCAACTCGGCGGCGTGGGCGGCGGCCGAGAGCCCCGCGGGGCCCGGAGCCGATGATGCCCACCTTGTACCAGCGGAATGCGGTGCGTTGGTCGAACTGGGAGGACATGCCGGTCACCTCGCCACGAAGGTCTTGAGTTCCGCGAGCGCCGCCTGGAAGCGCTCGAGCCGGTACTTCTCGTCGTCCCGGACCGTTTCGAACACGCGATCCAGCGCCGCGTTCGCCGCGCGAACGTTTGCGAGCTTGCCGCGCCTGGCCAGGAAGTTGAGCACGCTCGCGATCGCCATGGACGCCTGCTCCGCGCCCGCATAGTCCCCGTACTGCCCCGCGATTCCGTCTTCCACGAGCCCGGCGAGGATCGCCCGCAGGTCGCGGTCGTCGAACTCCCGCGGGCGCAGCTTGGCGACCACCGCATCGAGCCCCTTGTGCAGGCGTCGCGCGGCCTCGTGCGCGTCCCCACCCTCTCCCGCCACGGCCCGGTGCAGTTGCAGCACGAGGTCGTTGAAGGTCGCCGATTCCGCGGGGAAGGTCTGCCGCACGATCTGGCGGAGCATCAGCAGGTTCGCGTCGTTGAAGCGGATGGTGCCGGGGCGCGTGCCCACCCGCGGCTTCCACCTCGTCTCGGACATGGGGTGGTGGCAGGCATGGCAGTCGAACACGACGAGCTCCGGGAAGAGCCCGTCGCGGCCGCGCTTCGGGTCGAGCACGACGTCCAAGCTCTCCTGGGCGGCCAGGGCCTGGCCGATGGCCCACACGCGCACGCCGTCCCAGCGCCCCTTGCGCTTCTGCCAGTCCTCGTCGACCACGAAGTGCGGCGGCTGCGTCTGCGTGAAGGTGTCCAACTCGAAGCTGATGCGCGGGTGGCCCGCCCCCATGATGCGGTGGGTGACGAACTTGTCCTTGTTGCCGAAATGGCAGGAAAGGCACAGCCGCGCGAGCGCCACCGGATCCTCCGTCGGGTAGAGGCCGTTCTTCAGGTTCTCCTCGTGGGTGGCTCCCGGCGCCACGTGGGACTTGATCCAGTGCTCGGCGGGTCCGTGGCAGGCCTCGCAGCTCACGCCGTCGGCGGCCTTGAATCGCTCGCCCCGGAGCGCGTCGGGCGGATTGTGGCCGTGGCAGTCGACGCAGAGCTTCGCCTCGTGGGCGGGCTGGCGCAGGCCGAGGTTGGCGACGATGCGCTTGCTGCGCTCGTTCCACAGCACCTGGTTGGCGCGCAGCGCGTGCTTGTCCACCCGCGACCAGGTCACGTACTCGTTCTGCAGGACCTGGGAGTCCTTCCATTGCGTGATCGAGCCGTGGCAGAGGCTCGAGGCGCAGTTGACCACGCCCACGTGCGTCGCCTTCGCCTCGTACGGAAGCGGCGGCGCGTCGGCCGCCGACGCGCACAGTGCCGCCCAAGCCAACCCGTGGGCCAGGATCGTCTTCATCGGGGCTCCGCCTTCCTCGTTTCGCCGCGCGGTTTCGGGGCGCGATCGGCCGGCGGCCGCTCGTCCCGGAAATCCCCCGGCCTGTCGGTGTCGCTCACGGTCCAGACGCTGCCGTCGGGCCGCAGGTAGAACTTCTGCTGCTCTTCGCGCGTGAAGGGGCGTGCGCCGATCCGCCCGAAGACCGCGATCTGCCCGCCCGTCTCGTCCACGGCACGGTCGCGATCCAGTCCCTTGGCGAGGGAGAGCGCGGGCGAGGCGGTCTCGCGCCAGGCGATCACCCGCGGCCTGGGCTCGGGGCTGAAACCGTAGAACTTCGGTTGGATCTCGGGTGAGGTGAGCTGCAGCACCTTCAGCCCGTTCACGCCATCGGCCACGTAGGCGATCGCGGAGGCGTTGGTGGTGCCGACGACGACGTCGCGGGCGTCGTTGAGCTTGCCGCCGTCGTCGAACAGCCGGAAGAGCCGCGGCGCTCCCGGCTTCTCCACGTCGACGATCGCGAGCCCGTCCTTGCCCGCCGCGACGTAGGCGTAGGTGCGCGCGACGTAGACGCGCCGGGCGTCGGCGAGCGCCACGAGCGACCCCGCGACGGGCGCGGGCTTCTCGGGCGTGGTCACGTCGACGACCCGGAAGCCCTCGTCGTCGGTCACGAAGAGGTAGCGGAACTGGAGGCGCGCGCGCGCGCGCCCTGAGCGGCACCACCGCGACCCTTGGGCCTCAACGGGTCGTCCAGGTCGACCACCACGAGGCCCGCGGCGGCGGCGACGTAGGCGTATCGCCCGCCGAGGGTCACGTGCCGCGCGCCCCGGAGGATGCCGCCCTCGTTCCAGGTCACGGCGCGCTTGAGGAAATTGTTGCGCGGCTCCCCGTCGGCGAGCGTGTTGACGTCGACCAGGATCAGGCCTTCCTCGGCATCGGTCATCAAGGCGTAGTGGTAGATCGGGTGGAAGGCCTGCTCCTGGTTGGTCACGCGCATCAGCTCGCCGCGGTTGCGCTCGGGCGCGATCGGCTGGTTGGTCGGCAGCGCCACGCAGGTGGCATTGCGCGAGGCGACGTGCGTGTCGTGGCCCAGCGGCGAGAACGGCGCGGTGATGATGCGCTGCGAGATGCCCTTGTTCGCGATGGAAGCCACGTCGTAGACGCGCAGCCCGCCCGCCCCTTCGGCCGAGAAGAAGTACTCGCCGCGGATCGCGACGCACCCCGACGGCCCCCGGGCGGCGTGGTCGTGGGCTTCGGGCAGGCGCCGGCCGCGTTTTTCGTGGTCGGCATACCAGTCCGGGTAGGCGTAGCGGTGCAGGTAGCTGCCGATGACGGCCTGGGGCTCTTCCCACTCCGTGACCTGCACCGCCTGCACGTGCCGTTCCTCGCCCATCCACGCGTTGAAGCCCACGAAGTTCACGAAGTTCGTCCCGTGCAGCAGCATCTGCGCCATGATCGCGTTGTTGTCGTTCGCATCGGAGACGTGGCAGTCCGAGCAGCCCTTGGTCTCGGTCTTTCGCTCCGTATGCGGGTAGTGCGGCGCAAACGCCTGCGAGGAAAAGCCGCTCGCGGCCACCGGCGGCTGCTGGATGTAGATCCGCTCGCGGTTGATGTTGGTCGAGGACAGCACCAGCGCCGAGGACGAGCGCATGGGCGCGATGCGCCCGCCCTTGGCGGGACCGTGCTTGCCCAGCTGGAACATCTCGTCGCGCGCCACTTGCCGATTGTAGGTCGCGTAGTTGCGCGTCTCGCCCCCCTCGTAGTGCTGGCGCTCGGTCTTCCAGTTGGCCTGGATGGGCAGGTGGCAACCGCCGCAGCTCGTGGTCCACGAGAGGTGGCAGGTGAAGCAGGTCATCTTCTCGTCGGCGTGCGCATAGTCCTTGCCGCCGGGACCCCACTGCCCCTTCTGGCCCGCCTCGCCGGTGAGCATGAGCTTCGCGCGCGCGGCCTTCTCGTTGTAGTGCGCATTTCCGGGCGTCACCGTGTCCTTCACGAGCGACATCTCCCACTCGCGGTCCGGGTAGATCGCCGAGCGCTGGAAGAGCTTGCCTTCGCGCCACTCGAAGCGCTTGCGGCCGTCCTGCGTCCTGAGGAGCGCCATGTCCATGCCGCCGGGCCGGGCGGCCGGCCCGGAGGTCCTGAGCGTCGGGTACCGGTCCGCGGTCCCGTGGCAGTCGCGGCAGTCGACCTCGACCGCTGCGGCCACCTCGCCGTAGAGGTGGCCGTTGCCGTGCATGTCCTGGGCGAAGTGGCAGTCGACGCAGTGGAAGCCCACGTCCAGGTGGATGGAGGTGAGGTGAACCGCCTTCTTGAACTTCTGCGGGTCCTCGTCCGCGACGGGCTTGCCGTCCTTGTCGAGGAGCGTGCCCTTGCGGTCGCGCTTGAAGACGGCGCGGAAATTCCAGCCGTGGCCGTGGTAGTCGGCGAACTGCGTGTCCTGGAGCTTCGGGTTCAGGCTCGCGACGTTCTTCAGGAATTCCGGGTCGCCCCACTTGCCGCGGATCGCCGCCTCCTCGGGATTGCGCTCGAGAATCTTCCGCGCCTCGTCGGCGCTCGGGTACTTCTGCTTCTCCGGCCACATGTGCGCGCGTCCGACTCGTAGTCCCACATGATCGTGCCGTAGTAGGAGTTCACGAACACGTTGGGCTGGTGCATGTGGCAGACCATGCACTGCGAAGAGGGGATGGCGCGCGTGAACTCGTGGCGGATCGGGTGGCCGGAGCGCCCCCGGGGGATGGTCGGGTCCTTCGTCGCCGTCTCTCCCGCGTGCCCGTACTTCGCGTAGACGCCCGAGTGCTTCTCGTCGCGGTCGTTGGCGTACACCGTGTGGCAGGCGCTGCAGCCCGAGGACCGGTAGTCGCCGGGTTGCTCGTTGGTGCCGAGGAACCACAGGTGCGGGTCGTTCAGGCGCGTCTTGGTGATGTTGATCACCGGCACCGCGATGCGGCTTCCCGTGCCGGGGCCGCGGTTGGACTGCTTGAGGTCGGGCCGGCCCGGCTCGTCCAGGCGCTGCAGGATGCCGGTGTTGTTGGGCAGGCCGATCTCGGGGAAGAGCGAGGAAATCACGCGCCCGCCGCGCTCGAAGACCCGGAAGACGTCGGCCGGCGGAATCGTCTCCCACGCCGGCAGCGCCGTGACGCTCGGCAGGATTCCCTTCGCGACGAGGAAGTCGGTGGGCTTCACCGGGTTCACGAGCGTGGCGCCGATGCCCTCGCGCGTGTAGGCCTCGCCGAGGATGTAGCGCTTGTACGGGAGGATCCCGTTGTTGTAGGCCGCCCCGCCCCAGAGCATGGCCGAGGTCGACATGAGGCTGCGCTCGGAGGCCTGGATGATCGGGAGGTGGCAGGCGCCGCAGGCCTCGCGGGCGACGCGCAGGTCGCCCGGATTGATGAAGCGGATGTACTCGGGCGCCTCGCGGTTCAGGAGCGTGTAGCTGCCCTCGGGGTTCGCGCTCGAGGGCCACTTCCATCCCAGGGGGTAGCGCGGCAGCACGTGGGACCGGGCGAGCGCTTCCTCGTAGGCGGGGTCCTTGCGCTCGGCTCCGCGGGGCTTCTCGACCGCCGCGTCGCCTCCGTGGCAGTCCGTGCAGCCGAGCTGCACCGCGGGGTTCTGGTGCATCGTGTGGCGGTCCGTCGCGGTGTGGCAGCTCATGCACCCGTCGCTCTTCGCCCTGGCCTCGCCGGGCGTCTGGCGCTCCGGCGCCGGCGCGTGGGTGACGTGCGCGCGCGCCACGGGCTTCTCCGCTCCGGAGTCGGCCCGCACGGCGAGCGCGAGGGCGATGGCGGCCAGCGCGAGGGGGAGTCGTCGAGTCATGGTCTTTGCCGGCGCGCCTGGTGGGAGATCAGTAGTTGAGGAGGAGGTTCAGGAGGATCGAGTACTGCGGCCCGCGCCGGTCCTCGTCGTAGAGCTGCTTCAGGCCCTTGCCGGGCAGGAGTGCGGCGGCGGAGGCGTTGAGGACCAGGTTCTGGCTCATGAAGGGCCGGACCTGCACGCCGGCGGAAAGGTCCCAGCCGATCTCGCGGTGCGGCGGCGCCTGGTTCCTCAGCACGCCGAGCACGGTGGTGTCCTGGAAGCGCAGGTAGGAGAGGTTCGCGATCGCGCGCAGCTGCGGCATCAGGTCGGCGTCGACGCCTGCGCCGAGGAGGAGCAGGCCGGGGTTCACGAAGTTGGACTGCCCCTGGTCCTTCGAAGAGCGCAGGCTCGGCAGCACGCCGTTGCGTCCCGAGAGGGCGACACCGCCGCCGCCCACCAGGGGCACCGCCTGGCGGATCCAGAACCCGGTGTCCGCTCCGGCGATCTGCGGATTCTCGAGGATCGCGTCGAAGCCGGTGGCCTTCCCGTCGAAGGGATCCTTGTCGCCCGAGGAGGCGAGTGCGCTCAGGCGCAGGCGCAGCCAGCTGAAGTCGCGCGAGAGTTCGGCCGCCGCGAAGCCCGCGCGGATGTCCTGGGGCCGCCCCGCGAGCGGGTGGCGCTCGTCGCGGCCGAGGGCGGCGTAGACGGAGGCCTGCAGGTTCCAGCGCCCGAGGTGCCCGTCGCCGTTGTATCCGAGGTAGGCCACGGTGTAGTCGTGCGGGCGCTCGTCGCCGAGCGACGAGGGCCGCTCGAGGAAGCCGTTGTTGTTGAAGTAGGCGCCCCGGCCTTCGCGGTTCACGTTCAGGATGGCGGTGGCCTGCGAGGTGAATCCGAGTACCGGGAAGTCCTGGCGGAAGGCGTTGGCCACGAGCACGTCGTCGCGGCGCATCCGCGACGTGACGTCGTTCAGGCCGGAATTCGTGTCTTTCTCCAGCCGCCGGAACCAGGCGACGTTGTACTGCCAGAAGTTGTTGTCGCGGGTGCCGAACAGGCGCACGCCGAAAGGCACGTCCTGGAAGACGAACCCGCGGAAATCGGAAATGAACGGCTGGATGCCGCCGCGAAAGGAATCGAAGTCGTAGCGCACCGAGACGTTTCGCAGGTGCACGTCCGCGAAGAGCTCCTGCACGCCCACGTGGTTGTCGGTCCTGCGCTTGCCCGCGCGCGGGTCGACCCGGAGCGCGCGCACTTCCTCCACCTGCGAGCGGTTCACGTTGAAGGCGGGCACGAAGCGGAATTCGTAGTCCGGCGGCTTGAAGGTCGTGTCGCCCTTGATGAGCGCGAAGGAGGCGATGACGGTCTGCGCGACGGTAGACTGGCGCCCCTGGCCGAAGAGGTCGATGGCGCCGGCCCGGTCCGTCGTCTGCACGCCCACCGGCGTGGGCAGCCGCCGCGCCTCCACCAGCGTGTCGGAGACCACGCCCAGGTTGAAGAACCAGTCCGGCGAGAGCCGCCGCGCGAGCTCCGGGAAGCGCTCGCGCAGCCACGGATCGTCGCCGATGGGCAGGTCGCCCTTGAGGATGTTCTGGTTGTAGGGATCCGTGAGCGGGAACTTGAAGCCCAGCGCCTGCATGATGCGCCAGCGATCCGGCACCGAGAGGCTCTGCCGCAGGGTTCCCGGCAGCGGCCCCGGAACCTGGCTCGGGTCCGCGGGCGGCGGAAAGAACTCGAGCGGCTTCGAATCCCCCGGCCGGCGCTGGTCGATGTCCCGGTCGGCGGGCTTGTCCGGCGGGAGCTTCTGGTCCTCGTTCACGGCGGGCTTCAGGCCCTCCTGCGCGAGCGCGGCCGGCGCGCCGAAAACCGCGAGGAACGCGAGAGCGGCGCAAGCGCCGCGCAGCTCAGAGGCCCGCACAGACATTCTGCTCGGTCGAATCGTTGAAGGGCGACGGCGGGCACTGCGCGTAGCGAAGCCGCACGCCGAAGGGCGCAAGCGTGTCGGCGCGCATCGCCGCGGCGGCGTGCCCGAGCCCCGTGCCGAGCGCCTGCGCGGCCTTGGCCACGCCGAGCATCGCCACCATGTCGTCCTGGTCGACGCCGTCGCCGGAGACGCCGACCGCGCCCACGAGCACGCCGTTGCGGTACAGCGGCATGCCGCCGGGGAATATCTGGATGCCGTTTCTCGCGAGGGGCAGCCCCGCGTCCGGCGCGCCGGCCGGCGCGTCCAGCGCCGCCCTCCCGGCGCAGCCCACTGAAGCGTCGTCCCTGGCGGCCGCCTTCACGAGCTGGTTGTAGACGAGGTCGAGCTGGAAGCCGACGTTGAACGGGCTCCAGGTGTCGAATCCCTTGGACAGCGGCCCCGGGGGCGTTTCGTCGACGCCGTCGGGAAAGGTCGGCCTGTGGAGGTTGCCGATGGCGCGCATCGACCACGCGGTGCGCCCGTCGAGCGCGCCACCGTCGCCCACGAAACCGCGCAGGGCGGTGACGTACGAGGACATCGAGACCGTGGCTCCCGGCGGCGAAAGGTAGGCGGCACTCGGAAGCGCGCCGATGAGACCGGCCGCATCGGGTCGCGAGAAGAGCAGCGCGCCGCGCGCTTTCTGCACGGCGACGTCGGTGCCGAATATCGGTGCGTCCGGCGTGCGCGCGAGCCCGAGCACCTCGCCATCGCGGTCCACCACCACCACGGAGACCTCGGCGGCCGACCCGAGGGGCCGGCGAATCTGCGCCCGCGAGCGGTTGGCCACGCGAATGCCCTCCTCGATGATGCGCGAGACCTCTGCGGCCGTCGGCCCGCCGGCTGCGACCGCGCCCCGGGTAGGAAAGCGCTCGGCGTTGGCGGCATCCACCAGGGTGAACGCGCCCACGGCCGCGAAAGCTCCCGCGGCAGCGCGGTACCCGGACGCCGGCGTCCCGAAGGCCACGCCCGCGCGGACCGAAGCCGGGGCATAGCCGGGAACGTCCAGCAGCGCGCCGGGCAGGCCCGCGAAAGCGGGCGCACGGGAGGGATCGGAGGCAAGGGACTCGGAATCGACGTAGCGAAACGTCTTGCCGTCGGCGGTGATGCGCTCGGCGCGAATGTCCGGCGGCGGCGCGAATCCCCAGCCGCCTGCGACCGCGATCAGCTCGTCGATATCGTGGTCGACGTCGGTGATCACGGCGTCCAGGCCGTAGGTGCCGTCGGCCATCACGCCGATGCCGCCCACGACGGCGCCGTTGCGGTACAGCGGAAGCCCGCCCGGGTCGGCGGAGAGCCCCAGGGGCGAGCGCTTCGGGCCGACGCTGCCGTGCGTGGCGTTGCGCACCACGTCGGAGCACGAAAGCTGCGAGAACTGCACGCCGTAGAGCGGCCCCGACGGCGCCTTCGACTCGCCCGGCAGGAAATTCTGCTGCACGATCTGGCTCGCGGTGCGCGAGGAAAACGCGTTGCCCGAGGACGAAAGGTAGGCGCCGGTGATCGCCTTGGCGATCGCCGCCGCGCTCGAGGGCAGCGCGTCGCGGATGCCGTCGAGGCCGCCCAGGACGCCGCGGCCCGAAAGAATGTCGAACTGCGGCCTCGCCCCGGTCATCCGGTAGACCGCGAGCACGTTGCCCACGCGATCGACCACCGCGATCGTGGCGGGCGCCCCGCGCGCCTGCGCCTCGGCCACGGCCTGGGCGATTATCCGGCGAACGTCGTCCTCCGAAAGCAGGTTCGCGGGCGCGTTGCAATTGGGCACGCAGTCGCCGGAGCCCGCGTTGCCCGAGGACCCGGAACAGCCCGCCAGCGCAACGAAGAGCGCGGCGGCGGCGACCCGCCAGACCTCAGCGCGCAACGGCGGCCCCCTCGGCCACGCGCGTGGCGGCCTTCGGCTTGAACTGCGGGTCCCAGGGGTGCTTCTGCTCGTGGAAGCCGTGGCAGAGCAGGCAATTGGAGGTGACCTTCTTCTCCGCGGGCACGGACCCGCCGTGGCATTCGCGGCAGCCTTCGATGGTCGGCATCGCCACGTCCGCGCTGCGCTTGGACTTCGCCACGTCGTGGCAGTCCGCGCACTTCGACTGCGCGTGGCTCTTGTGGTCGAAGCGCGCCTGCGGCATCCAGCGGTGGTTCTGCCGCACTTCGGCTACGCCCCATTGCACGCCGTCCGGCCCGTCCTGCTGCGTGATCTCGTGGCAGGTCCGGCAGACGCGCACCTCGAAGAGCTCATCCGATACCTGCTCGGACTTGCGGCCGCTCGCCGCTATACGGCTGCCGAAGAGCTCGCGCGCCACGCGGTCGGCCTTGCCTTCCGCGAGCGCCAGCGCGGCGCGCCGCGCCTCGTCCGTTGGCGGGCCCGGACGGCGCAGCAGCCCCGTGCCCGGCACGCCGAAGGCCTTCTCGAAGCTGTCGTTGGTGCCGTTGAGCGCGAGGTTCGCGTAGAACTCGCGCACGACCGTCACGGCCTCCGCCGGCGCGCCGTGGGGAACCTGGCGCGAACTCGTCGCCGGCTCGAACTCCAGCCGGTGACAGGCCTGGCAGTCGCGGCGCATCGACACCGGCTCGAAGCCGCGCCGCGAGGCGTCGGGGTGGTGGCAGGCGTCGCAGGCGAGCTTCACGCGCCCCTTGTCGGGGTGCTTCACGCCCGCCGGGTCGAGGTGGACGGCATGGGTGAATACCAGGTTCGAGGCTTCCTCGATGGGCACGCCCGACTGCCGCACGCGCCGCATTCCCTTGCCGGCGGGCAGCGTGAGGCGAAACGCCGGGTGGTCCTTCGCGAAGTCCGAGGCGTTCTGGGATTGCGCGCCGTTGGCGCGCGAGCGCACGTCGCGGTGGCAATCGGCGCAGAAGCGGTCGTCGTCGCGATGCGTGGTCTTCACGCCCTTGTGGTCGCGGTGGCACTCGGCGCAGCGCGTGCCGGCGAAGAGGGCCGCCGGCTTCAGGTCCTCGCCTACGTGGTGACCGATCTTCGCGTGGCACTCCAGGCAGGCGCCGTCGCGAACCTGCTGGAACGCGACCTGGTGGCAAGCCTCGCATTTCAGTTCCACGGGCTGGTGCGCGAGGATCACCGGGCCCGGGTTCCAGAAGCGGTCGCTCGCCATCGCCATCGACGTGGGCTGCTGCCATGGCAGGTCCAGGATGCGCCCCGCCGGCAGGAGGAAGAAGACGATCGCCACGAGGGCGAAGAGCGCGAGCGCCGTGGTGCGCTTGGGCAGGCGAAGCGAGGCGAGCGTGAGCTTGCCCGCGCGCGCGAGAAACTCGGGCGCGACGTTCTCCGGCGGGCGCAGGAGCTCCACGGTGATCGCGCCGGAAAATCCCGCCGGCGTGGCGATGGCGGTGACCTTGTAGGGGCCGATGTCGACGGAGGTCCCCGGCGACAGGCGGACCGAGCGCACGGCCTTGCGCGTCGTGCTGGTCATCGTCCCCATCTCGCCCTCGGTGTAGACGGGCCCGTTGCGGTCGACGATGAGTCCCTGGTTCAGCGCGATGCGCGGGTCCGCGAGCAGCACTTCGCTCGAGGCGTTGCGCCCGACGCGCACCCAGTCGGCGGTGACCTCCTTGCGAACCTGCACCGTGCGGCCGGCGCGGTTGCGGCTCTGCGAGATGACGAGGAGTTTCAAGTCGGCTCCCGGAGGGCGGCTACCAGTAGAGGAACACGGAGACCACGTGCGCCGAGAGGGCGGCGAGCAGCGCGATAGCGAGCGGCACGTGGAAGTAGAGCCAGAGGTCCAGCCGCGCCTTGAAGCGCAGGTCGCGGCGCGCCCGGCCGAGCAGTTCGTTCTTCTGCAGCAGCAGCGTGTAGACCTCGTGGTTCAGCTTCGCCGCCTCGCCGGTCAGGCGCTTGCCGATCTCGGGAAGCTCGCGCACCGCGGCGCCGGTGGGGCAGGAAGGGTCGCGACCGCTCACGATGCGCCCGACCGAGCCGCCGAGCCGCGTGTTGTCGAGCGAGGCATTCACCACCCGCAGGATCTGGTCCGGCAGGGAAAGCGCCTTGTCGCGGATCTCGCGATCGAGGTCCGCGATCTTCAGGACCATCGCGTCGAGCGTTTCGTCGCCGCGGTTGGCCGTCATCAGCCCCGGCACCGTGGCATAGAGGTACACGCCGTAGAAGCCGCTCGCCACGGTGGCCACCATCAGCACGTAGGCGAGCGTGTGCAGGTTCCAGCCCAGCTCGAACCCCGTGTGCAGCGTGGCGACGACCACGAGCGCAGTGCCCAGGTAGACGTGCGCCGAGAGCCAGCCCTGCACGGTGCCTGCGCGCGAGGCGTAGCGGCGCTTGCGCACGCCGAACCAGAGGAGCCACAGGATGAGCAGGGCGCCGATGCTGCCCAGGGTGTAGCCCAGCCAGGTGCCGCCGTAGGGCTTGAGGGGCGGCTCGTCCCAGAGGTAGACGCCGCCGGCGAGCACCGACAGCAACAGCGCCGCCTTGAACCAGCGGAAACGCGCGTACTCCAGAATCGACTGGTGTCGCACCGATGCCCCTCCCCGTCCCGCCTGATTATTCTTATGGACGCCCTTGCGAAAAGGCAACGGCGCGAAGCGTAGGCATTGTAGCCGCTCGTTGATGCTTCGCAAGCGGAATACTCGGCACGCTCCGGTATAATCCGGCGTCGCGCTTCCTGCCGCCTCCCACCCCCCGATGCTTACATTCTGGATTGCGGCCGCCCTGATGATCGTGGCGGCCCTGGCTTTCGTGCTCGTGCCCTTGCTGCGCCGCGGCGCGGCCTCCGGACCCACGGTCCGGGACGCGAATCTCGCGATACTGCGCGGGCAGCGCCAGGAGATCGACGCCGACGTGGCGCTCGGATTGCTTCCGACGGATTCGCGCGAAACCGCCATCGCCGAGCTCGCGGCCCGCGCCGACGAGGACCTCGCGGCCGCGGCCGACGCTCCCGAAGCGCAGGCACGCCGGCCGTGGGTGACGGCGGGGCTGCTCGTGCTGCTCGTTCCGGCGATCGCCGTCGGTTTCTACCTGTGGGTGGGAATACCGCAGGTGACGGACCCGAAGGTCCTTGCGGCCGCCGGCGCGGAGCCCGGCGACCACCAGATCGAGCAGATGGTCGCCGATCTCGAGGCGCGGATGAAGGCGAGGCCCGACGACGTGCAGGGCTGGATGCTCCTCGCGCGCTCGTTCGCCGCGACCAACAAGCCGCAAAAGGCGCTCGAAGCCTATGCCCACCTGGCGCGCATCGCCCCCCAGGATGCCTCCGTGCTCGCCGACTACGCCGACGCCCTCGCCCTTTCGCGCGGGCGAAACCTCGCGGGAGAGCCCACCGATCTGGTGATGCGCGCCCTGCAGGCCGATCCGCGGCACTCCAAGGCGCTCGCACTTGCCGGAACCGCGAAGCTGAACAGCGGCGATTTCGCGGCCTCGCTGGGCTTCTGGGAGCGGCTCCACGACGTGGTGCCGCCCGGGTCCGAGGATGCAACGGAAGTGCGCAACATCATCGAGGACGTGCGTGCGCGTGCCGCTGCCGCCGGCAAGCCCCTGCCCGCTTCCCGCGTGGCCGCGGCGCCGGCGCTCGGCCGGACGGCGCCTGCCGCTCCCGCGATCGCCGCCGTGCCTGGCGCGTCACCGAAGGCGGCGGTCGGAGGCAAGACGGTGTCCGGCATCGTGCGGCTCGCCCCCGCACTCGCCGGGAAGACCGCGCCCACCGACACGCTCTTCATCTACGCGCGGGCCGCGACCGGCTCGCGCATTCCGCTCGCGATCCTGCGCGGCGGAGCGGGCGAGTTGCCCAGGGCCTTCGAGCTCGACGACTCGATGGGCATGACGCCGGCAGCGCAGCTCTCCACCACGCCCTCGGTGATCATCGAGGCGCGCGTCTCCAAGGCCGGCGGAGCGGTGACGCAGCCGGGCGATCTCGTCGGCACGAGCCAACCCGTGGCGCCGGGTGCGAAAGGCGTGGCCATCGTGATCGACCAGGTCGTTCCCTAGGGCGCCGATGACGGGAAAGCACCGCAGCGGCGAGCCGGACGTGCTGCAGGTCCGCGACCTCGCCTGCCGGCGCGGGCCCGCGCTGCTCTTCTCGAAGCTCGACTTCGAGGTGGCCGGCGGCGAGCTGCTCTGCGTGCGCGGCCCGAACGGCTGCGGAAAGACGACGCTGCTGCGTTGCGTGACCGGCCTCACGCGGCCCGACGAGGGAATCGTTTCCTGGCACGGAGAGTCCTCGCGGGTCGACCCCGAGCGGATGCGCGCCGCCATGGCTTATGCGGGCCACCTGCCCGGGCTCAAGGACGATCTCTCCGCCGAGGAGAACCTGGAATTCTCGCTGCGCCTGCGCGGCGCGCCCACCACCGCCGAGCAACGCCGCGATGCGCTCGCCGCCGTGGGCCTCGACAAGCGCCGCCGGCTGCCCGCCCGGCGCCTGTCCGCGGGGCAGCGCCGGCGGATCGGGCTTGCCCGCCTCGCGCTCGACCCGGCCGATCTGTGGGTGCTCGACGAGCCGCTCACCGCCCTGGACGACGCGGGCCAGGCGCTCTTCGTCGAACTCCTCGATCGCCACCTGGCGCGGGCCGGCCTCGCGTTGGTCGCGACACACCACCGGCTCGCACCCACCTCCGGAGTGGTGCGCGAGCTTCGGCTCGCCTGAGCTCGCGTCCGCGATGATCGCCAACGCGCAGGCAGGCACACCGGTCGCGGGGTCTTTCGCAGGCGGCTTCTCCTGGGCGATGGCGCGGGACCTGCGCCTGGCCTGGCGGCACCCCGACGAGGCCGTGCTCACCGTGGCTTTCTTCGCGCTCGTCGCCTCCCTCTTCCCGCTCGGCATCGGTGCCGAGCCGCAACTGCTCACGCGCATCGGGCCGGGCGTGATCTGGGTCGGCGCGCTGCTCGCGGCGTTCCTCGCGCTGCCGGGACTCTTCGCGGCCGACTACGCGGACGGCTCCCTCGAGCAGATGACCCTTTCGCCGCACCCCGCGCTCGGCTGGGCCGCGGGCAAGATCGCAGCGCACTGGATCGTCTCGGGGCTGCCGCTCACGCTGCTCTCGCCCCTCATCGGGCTGCAGTACGGCCTCGCACCGGACACGCTCGCCGTCCAGGCGCTCTCGCTCGCCATCGGCACGCCGGTGCTGTCGCTGCTCGGCGGGGCCTGCGCCGCGCTCGCACTCGGCGCGCGCGGCGGCGGCATGCTGCTCGCGCTCCTTGCGCTGCCGCTCTTCGTCCCCGTGCTCATCTTCGGCGCCGGAGCCTCCGAAGCCCAGGCCACGGGCCTGTCGGCCACTCCGCACCTTTCGCTCCTCGGCGCCGCGCTCATCGCGGCGCTGGTGGGGCTGCCCGCCGCGATTGGCATGGCGGTCCGGATCGCGGTGGATTGAGCGCCGTGCCCGCCCGACGTTTTTGCGATCCCGCAACCGCTTGCCCCCCGTCCGGGCGATACTCCGGCTTCGGGAAATCCACGCCAAGCCCATGAACTGGTTCTACTTCTCCTCGCCGTCGACCTTCTACACCCTCGCCGGGCGCCTGGCGCCCTGGTTCTTCATCCTGGCCGCGGCGCTGGCGGCCTGGGGGCTCTACCTGGGGCTCCTGGTCGCGCCCACGGACGCGCAGCAGGGTGCGGTGTACCGCGTGATCTTCATCCACGTGCCCACCGCCTGGATGTCGATGTTCCTGTACTTCGTGATGGCCTGCTACTGCGGGCTCACGCTCGTCTTCAACACGCGGCTGTCGGCGATGATGGCCCGCGCGATCGCGCCCACCGGGGCGATGTTCACCTTCATCGCACTCTGGACCGGCGCGTTCTGGGGCCGCCCGACCTGGGGAACCTACTGGGTATGGGACGCGCGGCTCACGTCGGAGCTGGTCCTGCTCTTCCTCTACTCCGGCTACATCGCGCTCTCCAACGCCTTCGAGGACCCGCGCCGCGGCGACCGGGCGGCGGCGCTCCTCGCGCTCATCGGCGTGGTGAACCTGCCGATCATCTACTTCTCGGTGCAGTGGTGGAACACCCTGCACCAGGGCTCGAGCGTGAGCTTCAAGGGCACCAGCATGCACGTGACCATGCTCACCGGCATGCTGGTGATGAGTGCCGCGGCCTGGATGTACGCCATCGGGGCGACGCTGGTGCGCGTGCGCTCGGTGATCCTCGAGCGCGAGCGGCGCGCACAGTGGGTCCGGGATGCGGGGGCGGCATGACGATCTGGTGGTCGAGCTGGGCGGATTTCTGGGCGATGGGCGGCCACGCGTTCTTCGTGTGGATGTCTTACGGGGCACTTCTCGTCGCCGTCGTGGTCGAAGTGGTCTTGTTGCAGGCCCGGCGCAAGCGTGCGCTCGCGGCCATCGAGGAGGAACGCGAACTTGAAGCCGAGAACTAAACGCGCGGTGGCCATCGTGGGCGGGCTCGCCGCGCTGGGCGTGGCCGCGGCACTGGTGCTGAACGCCTTCCAGTCGAACCTGGTGTTCTTCTTCACGCCCACGCAGGTGGCGAAGAAGGAAGTGCCGCAGGACCGCAACTTCCGCGTCGGCGGCCTGGTCGAGGGCGGCACCGTCGTGCGCCAGAAGGACGCGCTCACCGTGACCTTCAAGGTGACCGATGGGGCCGAGAGCGTGCCCGTCGTCTTCACCGGCATCCTTCCCGACCTCTTCAAGGAAGGCAAGGGTGTGGTGGCCGAGGGACGCGTCGGGCCCGACGGCACCTTCAAGGCGTCCCAGGTCCTCGCCAAGCACGACGAGAACTACATGCCGCCGGAGGCCGCCGAGGCGCTCAAGCAGGCGGGGCACCCGATGGCGAAGGAGAACTTCGCGGGCCAGGGAGGGAGCGCGCGATGATCCCCGAGATCGGGCAGTTCGCGCTCGTGCTGGCGCTCGCCCTTGCCTGCGCGCAAGCCTTCCTGCCGCTCGCCGGCACGGCCCTGGGCAAGCACGCCTGGACGGCGACGGCGAGGCCGGTGGCCGTGGGGCAGTTTCTCTTCGTGCTGCTCGCCTGGGCCGCGCTCGCCACGTCCTTCGTGAACAACGACTTCTCCGTGGCCAACGTGGCGCAGCACTCGAACCTGAGCCTGCCGGTCCACTACCGCTTCGCGGCCTCGTGGGGCTCCCACGAGGGCTCGATGCTCCTCTGGGCGCTGATGCTCGGAGGCTGGACCGCGGCGGTGGCACTCCTGTCCCGCCACCTGCCCGAGCGCATCGCCGCGCGCGTGATCGGGATCATGGGCCTCATCTCGATCGGCTTCCTCCTGTTCATCCTCACGACGTCCAATCCGTTCGAGCGCCTGCTGCCTCCGGCCGCCGATGGGCGGGACCTGAACCCCCTGCTGCAGGATCCGGGCATGGTGATGCACCCGCCGCTGCTCTACATGGGCTACGTGGGATTCGCCGTGGCCTTCTCTTTCGCCATAGCGGCACTCCTGGAAGGGCGCCTCGACAGCACCTGGGCGCGCTGGTCGCGACCCTGGACCACGGCGGCCTGGTGCTTCCTCACCATCGGCATCGCGCTGGGCAGCTGGTGGGCCTATTACGAACTCGGTTGGGGCGGCTGGTGGTTCTGGGATCCGGTCGAGAACGCCTCCTTCATGCCCTGGCTCGTGGGAACGGCGCTGATCCACTCGCTTGCGGTGACGGAGAAGCGTGGCGCCTTCAAGAGCTGGACGGTGCTGCTCGCGATCCTCGCCTTCTCGCTCTCGCTCCTCGGCACCTTCCTCGTGCGCTCAGGCGTCCTCACTTCCGTGCATGCGTTCGCGACGGACCCGAAACGCGGCGTCTTCATCCTGGGCTTCCTCGCGATCGTGGTCGGTGGCTCGCTGGCTCTCTTCGCCTGGCGCGCCCCGAAGGTGGGCCTGGGCGGGCAGTTCGCGGGGGTCTCGCGCGAGTCGTTCCTGCTCGCGAACAACGTCCTGCTCGTGATCGCGCTCGCGGCGGTGCTCCTCGGCACGCTCTACCCGCTGGTGGTCGATACGCTGAACCTCGGCAAGATCTCCGTGGGCCCTCCCTACTTCGACACCGTGTTCTTCCCGCTCATGGCCCCGGCCGTGTTCCTCATGGCGATCGGCCCCATGGTGAGCTGGAAGAAGGCGGCGCTTCCGGATCTCGCCACGCGCCTGAAGTGGGCGCTCGGCGTGGCGCTCGCCTGCGCGATCATCGTGCCGCTCGCCAAGGGCAAGTGGTCCGCGCTCGTGGCCCTCGGCCTCTTCCTCGCCTTCTGGGTGATCCTCGCGACCGCGGTCCAGTTCGGCACCCGCCTGCGCACGGCGCCGCAGGCGGGGCTCGCCGCGAAGCTGCGCGCGAATTCGGCGTCGTGGTACGGCATGCAGCTCGCCCACGTCGGTGTTGCCGCGTTCATCATCGGCGTGGCCATGGTGAAGGGCTTCGAGACCGAGCGCGACATCCGCATGGCGCCCGGCGACACGGTCGCCATCGCCGACTACGAGTTCAAGTTCACCGGCACGCGCGAGGTCCCCGGCCCCAACTACGGCGCGATGCAGGGCATCTTCGAGGTCCGGCGCGCCGGTTCGCCCGAGCTGCTGCTGAAGATGTATCCCGAGAAGCGCATCTACCACGCCTCCGGCCAGACGATGACCGAGGCCGACATCGACGCGAACCTCGCCGGCGACCTCTACGTGTCGCTCGGCGAGCAGGTCGACGGCAACGCCTGGGGAGTGCGCATCTACCACAAGCCCTTCGTCGACTGGATCTGGGGCGGATGCCTGCTGATGGCCCTGGGCGGCTTCCTCGCCATCGCGGACCGCCGCTACCGCCTCGCGAGACGCTCCGCCGCCGCGCCTGCCGGGGCGCTCGCCTCGGGAGACTAGCCGGGTGAAGCTCAAGTACCTGGTACCGCTCGCGATCTTCGCGATCCTGTGCGTGTTCCTCGCGGTGGGCCTCACCCGGGATCCGCGCCAGGTTCCGTCCCCGTTCATCGGCAAGCCCGCGCCCGCGTTCACGCTCGCGAAGCTGCACGAACCGCAGGCGAGCTTCGGGCCCGAGCAGATGCGCGGCAAGGTGTGGCTCCTGAACGTCTGGGCGTCGTGGTGCGTTTCCTGCCGCATCGAGCACCCGGTGCTGAACGACATGAACCGCAAGGGCATCGTGCCGATCGTGGGCCTGAACTACAAGGACGCGCGCGCCGACGCCACGAAGTGGCTCCAGCAGCACGGCGACCCGTACCAGTTCTCCGTCTGGGACATCGACGGCAAGGTGGGCATCGACTACGGCGTCTACGGCGCCCCGGAGACCTTCGTGATCGACAAGCAGGGAATCATCCGCTACAAGCAGATCGGCCCCATCACCCCCGAGGCTCTCGAGAAGACCATCCTTCCCCTCCTCGCGAAGCTGAACGCATGAAGCGCCTGGCCCTGGCCCTCGCCCTCGCGGCTTCGCTCGCCGCCTGGGGGCAATCCACCGAGATCGCCAATCCCGACCCGAAGGTCGAGGCGCGCCTGAAGACGATCGCCCACGAATTGCGCTGCCTCGTCTGCCAGAACCAGACGATCGCCGATTCCGACGCGCCGCTCGCCGTCGACCTGCGCAAGCAGGTCCGCGTGATGATCGGCGACGGCAAGTCCGACGAGGAGATCCGCGGCTACATGGTCGACCGGTACGGCGATTTCGTGCTCTACAAGCCGCCGTTCAACGCCGTCACCGCGGTCCTGTGGGTGGGGCCGGGCCTGCTCATCGTGGGAGGATTCGCCGCTCTCGCGTTGATGATCCGCCGCCGTCGCGAGGCGGCGGTCGCCGCCCCCCCGCCCGACGCCGCGCGGCAGCGCGAGATCGAAGCGCTTCTCGCCGCCGACCCGGACGGCAAGTCGCGGCGTTGAAATTCCGCCGGGGCGGCGAACTGGCCCCCTCGCGCGTCTCCATGGATTTCCGCGACCACGACATCCGCAAGGCCCTCGACGACTCCGTCGGTCCCTACCGGCCGGAGAAGACGCGGCGCTCCCGGGTGCTGCGCATCGCAGCCGTCGCAGCACTCGCGATCACGGCATCCATCGCCTTCATCACCGTCGTGAATCGCTCCACGCCGCGCCACGCGCCCGCGGTCGAGCGCAAGCCGATCACCGTGGAACTCCTGCCGACGCCGGTGAAGCCGTAGATCCGGGCGAGGTCGGGTGCGGGCGCGACTTCGCGTGCGTCCTAGAGCATCACCGGCTGGTCCGGCAGTTCGTTCCGGTTGCTCCCGTCGGCCGGGAAATGCTGCTCGAGCAGTTCCGCGATCGCCGCAACACCCGCGACCGCGCCCGCCTCGAATCGTCCCGCGCGAAACGCTTCCTGCATCGCCCCGCAGACTTCCTGCCACTGGGCCTGCGTGACCCTGGCGGAGATGCCGCGGTCGGCCACGATCTCCACCTGGTGGTCCGCGAGCAGCACGTAGACCAGCACGCCCGTGTTCTCCTCCGTGTCCCAGACGCCGAGCATCGCGAAGACCTCCACGGCACGCGCTCGCGGGCCCATCCCGGCCCACAACTGCGCGGAGCTGAGTTCGGCCTCCACCACGAAGCGCAGTTCGCCGCGGTGGCGGCGCTCGTGCTCGGCCACCGCGCGCCCGATCGCCTCCCGCGCCGCCGGAGAAAATGCCCGCGCGGCCTGCCACGGCGTCATCACGATGTGTCGCCAGAAACGTCGCAGGTCCACCACCAGCCCCCCGAGGCGCCGCCGCCGTCGAAACCTCCGCCGCCGCCGCTGAATCCCCGCCGCCGCCGAAGTCCCCTCCTCCGCCTCCCCCCCAGGAGTCACCGCTCGACCAGCCGCCGGCGCCGCCACTGCGCACGCCGGAGCCCGTCGCCCCCATGAAGAGCACCACCAGGAAGGCAACCGCGGCGGCGATGCCGCCGAGGAAGAGGCTTCCGAAGAGGAGCCAGGCGACGAAACCCGTGATGCCTGAGGTGAGCCCGGCGCCGAGGAAGCGACCCAGGAGCCCGCGCAGGAGCATGCCCGTCATCGGCACCGCGAAGAACGCGATCCAGAAGAAGTCCTCGATCGAGGAGAGCGAGCCCGACTTGCCGCGCGAGGCGCCCTGCGCGGGCTCCGGGAGCGTCTCTCCCTCGATCGCCTGGGTGATCGCGTCCACGCCCGCCGCGATGCCTCCGGAAAAATCGCCGGCGCGGAATCTCGGCGTGACGATCTCCGCGATGATGCGCTTGGAGAGCGCGTCGGTGAGCACGCCCTGCACGCCCCGCCCCGTCTGGATGCGCATGCGCCGCTCCTGCTTCGCGATCACGAAGAGGACGCCGTCGTCGACGCCGGCCCGGCCCAGCTTCCACGCGTCGGTCACCCGCGTGGCGAAGTCCTCGAGGGCCTCGGGCCCGATGGAGGGCACGAGCAGCACCGATACCTGGGCGCCCTTCGCCTTCTCGAACGCCTCGAGTTTCGCGACGACGGCGTCGCGCTCCGGGGCGGTGAGCGTTCCCGTGAGATCCACGACCCGGCCCGTGAGCTTCGGCACGGCGATGGGCTCCGTCACGTCCGCGGCGAATGCCGCGGTCGCGAGGAGCAGGGATGCGGCCGCCGCCGCGCCAGGCGGCGGGCGAGGCGCGTCACTTGGCGGGGCTGGTGCGGCCGGCTGCGCGGGCGCGACGGCGGGCTTGGCGGAGAAATCGACCTTGGGCGGTTACGTCCTTTTCCTGGGCGGCGAAACCCTGCACCACGTTCACGAGGTTCGGGATCAGGTCCGCACGGCGCTTGTACTGGTTCAGGACCTCCGACCAGGCGGCCTTCACCTGTTCGTCCTTCGTCTGGAAGTCGTTGTAGCCGCAGCCCGAAAGCACGAGCGAGCCGGCGAGCAGGAAGGCGGTCAGGATCTTGCGCATGGAACGGGGTCCTCGGGGATGGGGATGGGAAAGCACGGCGAATGATGGGGACGAAGCGCGGCCGATTCAAGGGCCGCGGGCGGCATTCAGGCGGCCGCCGTGCCGAGTGTGCGCCGGGCGAAGAGCAGGTCCTCCCAGGCCTTGGCCTTGTCCGGCAGGTTCCTGAGGAGGTAGGCGGGGTGGTAGGTCACGACGAGCGGAATGCCGCGGTAGGCGTAGGCCTTGCCGCGCAGGCCCGCGAGGCTCGATTCCCTGCCCGTCAGGCGCATCGCCGCCGTCTTGCCCAGCGCCACGATCACGCGCGGGCCGATCAGGTCGATCTGCCGGTCGAGCCACGCAGCGCAGGCGGCCGCCTCCTCGGGCGCGGGAACGCGGTTGCCGGGCGGGCGGCACTTGACGACGTTGGCGATGTAGACCTCGCGCCCGCGCTCGAGCTTCGCCGCGGCGAGCATCGCGTCGAGGAGCTTGCCCGCCTGGCCCACGAAGGGCTCGCCCGACTCGTCCTCGTCCGCGCCCGGCCCTTCACCGACGAAAAGCCACGGCGCCGCGGCAGCGCCCACGCCGAACACGGCCTGCTTGCGCTTCTCGCAGAGCACGCACCGCGTGCAGCCCCGCACCGCTTCCCGGAGCTGGTCCCAATCCATCGTGTCCACGCCGTCCGGAGGCGCCAGGGCGGTCGCCGGGGAGCGTTCCGCGGCCGCGACCCCGGCGCAATCCGGAGGGCGGGAAAAGGCCACTCGGCGATCCTGCGCCGGCCGGACCGGCTCGCGCACGGCGCGTGCGGCCGCAGGCGCGTCCGGTGCGACGGCGGGCACATCCGGGGCGGCGGCAGGCGCGGGCGCAGCGAGCCCGTAGAGGCGCGCGACGGAAGCAGTTCGAGCTCGCGGAGAATGCGATCGTTCACGGCGTCAGAGCGTGATGCCGAGGAAGAGCGCGTCCTCGCGCCCTCCGGCATCAGGGTAGTAGGACGGCCGGATCGCGATCTGCTGGAACCCCGTCTCGCGGTACAGGTGCCGCGCTACGACGTTCGAAGGGCGCACCTCGAGGTAGACGATCTGGCACTTCGCCTCGCCGGCCACGCCGAGGATGAAATCGAGGAAAGCGCGCCCGATGCCGCGGTTCTGCCAGCCGTCGGCCACGGCGATGTTGAGGAGGTGGGCCTCGTCGAGCGCGACCATGAGCACCGCGTAGCCGACGACCTGGTCGCCGCTGCACGTCACCCAGCACTCGTAGCCCGCGTAGAGGGAATCGCGGAAATTGCCCTGGCTCCACGGATAGGCGTAGAGCGACTTCTCGAGATCGGCGACGACGGCCAGGTCGACCGGGCGCATGCGCCGGTAGTTCACCTGGGGCCGGGGTAGCGCGCTCACCGCGTTGCCTGCCTTTCCTCGGTCGTGAGGGCGACCTTCTCGCGCAAGTATAGGGGCGCGGCCTCGCCAGCCGCGAGCGCATCGCCGCGCAAGGCGCCGGGCCGCGATCCTCGCTACGGACCCGGCGCGCGGCAGGTCCGACTCCAGGCGGTGGGCAATCTGCGGCCCGTAGGCCTCGCGCAGCCAGTCGAAAGCATCGAACCCGCTGCCGGTGGCGACCCAGTCGCGGCCCGGCAAAGGCGGCAGCGACGCCTGGGGAAAGAGGCCGGGCTCGATGGCGGCTTCCCAGTCGCCACCCATGCGCGAGTACGCCGCGAGATAGGTCTCGCCGAGGCGCGCGTCGAGGGCCGCGATCACGCGGCTCGCATTCGCCTGTTCCGCGAGGGCCATGAGGGATGGAACCGGAACGACCGGCCGCGCCGCACCGAGGGCGAGCCCCTGCGCCATGCCGCAGGCGATCCGCAGCCCCGTGAACGACCCCGGCCCCTGGCCGAAGGCGAAGCCGTCCAGGTCCTTCGCGTCCAGCCGGGCGCGGGTGAGCAGGCGCCGGATCATGGGCGCCAGGCGCTCCGCGTGCTCGTTGGGGCGAGAACCTCTTCCACAGCTCGTCGTCGCGCAAGCAGGGCGACCGAGCACAGACGGCGGAAGTCTCGATCGCGAAGTTTCAAGGGCGTTCCGGGGTTGCGATGCGCCCATTATACCGGTGGAAAATCGCCCTGTTTTTGCCTATTTAAATAATATATTACAATTAGTTATGACTAATTCTTAATGTGTTTTATTAAACAGGTTCAGGAGCGCAGGAATTCCAGCGGCGCGAAGCCCCCGCCCAGCACCGCCCGGGAATCGCCTCCCCACGCCCCCTCCAGCAGGGTTGCGTAGTAGCGGCGGAAATCGACGGTGAAGCCCAGGTTGCCCTGCCCGTCCAGGCGGTCGAGCCGCGGCGGCTCACCGTAGAGCCCGCCCTTCACGGCACCCCCCGCGACGAAATGCACGGCCGCGGTGCCGTGGTCGGTTCCGCCGCTGTGGTTCTCCCGCGGGCGCCGGCCGAACTCGGAATAGGTCGCCACGAGCGTGTCGGGCCAGCGCCCGGTCTCCACGAGCGCCGAGCGCAGCGCGGCGAGCCCATCGCCCAGCTGGCGCAACAGGCTGCGCATGCCCCCTGCTGGTTGGCATGGGTATCGAATCCGGAGAGAGTCACCCGGATCACGGAGACGCCTTGCGGGTTGGCCGCGAGGCGCGCAGCCGTGCGCAGGGCCGCACCGAACGGCCCCGGGGGAAAGACGGTCTTCAGGTCCCGCCCCGGCTCGAGCCGCTCGGCGGAACGCGCTATGTCGCGTTCCACCTTGAGGATATGCGCGAGGGCCGGGTTCCTCGAGCGGTGCTGCGCGCCCTGCGCCAGGCGGGCGTTGCGCAGGAAATCCTCCGGGCTGGTGAGCGCGATCGCGCGGGCGCCCGTGCCGGCGAGCGGTCCCAGGTCGGATGCGCCCACGACCACGCCATCGGCCGCGTAGGCGGCGGGCGACGGGTTCCTCGCGAAGGCGCGCGCGAGCCAGCCCTCCTCGAGGTAGTCGTGGCTGCCGGAGGCCGTGTCCCAGATCTCGATGGAACGGAAGTGCGAGAGATTGGGATCGGGGTAACCCACGCCCTGCACGATCGCGAGCTCTCCCGAGGACCAGAGCGGCAGGAGCTTGTCGAGCGGGGTGCAGTCCGCGGCCTCCGAAAACCGGCAGGAGGGACTCGCGCGCCATCGCGAGCCGGGGACGCAGCCGCGCGTAGGCCGGGTCGCCGAGCGGCACCACGGTGTTCAGCCCGTCGTTGCCCCCCTTGAGTTCCACGAGCACGAGGAGCCGGCGCCGCGAAGGCGATTGCGATGCCGCCGCCGGAAGGCCCCATGCCAGGAGCGGCGTGCTGGCGGACCACTGCAGGAAGGCGCGCCTGTCCATGGGGCTCGCAAGCTGGTAGGTCGGGATCGGCGGCGAGGGCGCACACCAGGCCGGGGCCGTCAGCCAGGCGTCCGGCGGTTCCAGGGCGGGATCGCGGCACCACGCGTACGCGGGGCGATCGGCGTCCGCCCTTGCCTCGGGAAACCCGCGCTTCCAGCGCTCCCAGTCGAAGGCGTAGGTGGCCATGCCCCGCTCCATCATTCGGCGCAGGCGCTCCTCGGGCGTGGCCTGCGCGGCATCGGGCGGCGCATCGGTCATGACCATGCCGGCTGCGGAGTCCATCGCATCGCTTCCCCGCATCAGGCGATCGAGGAACTGCTTGCGCCCCAGCAAGGTGGCCGAGTTGATCCAGGCCTCGCCGCCGGCCCATCCCTTCACGTTGGGGGGCGCCAGCACGTTCTGGCCGAGGAGTGCTGCGGCCACGACGGCGGGACGCAACGTGAACGGCCGGATCCCGAAGGTGTGCAGCGTACCCACGACGAGCTCGACGGGCGACTTGATGAGCGAGCCGCGATGCTCGCGAGACCAGAACGCCTGCGACAGCAGCAGCGCGCGCAGCGGCGGGCGGATTTCGTAGTCCGCGCCGCGAAACACCGCCGCCAGGCGCTCGACCTCGCGCTCGTCCGGGTGGGGCGAGACGAACTCGCGCCAGAGCTTGCGGGTGATGAAGCGCGCCGCCTCGGGGTGTTCGAGGAGGGCGGCGAGCACGCCGTCGCCGTCGAGCCGGCCGGTGCGTCCCAGCACCGTCTTCACGCCGCCGTCGTGGAAGAAAGGCCGGTAGCGATACTCGCCGCTGTCGCGGTCCAGGCTCCAGCCCGTGAACGCCCGGGCGGCCTCCTTCACGTCCGTCTCCGTGTATTGGCCTTCGCCGAGCGTGAAGAGCTCCATCACCTCGCGCGCGAAATTCTCGTTGGGCGCCTGCCGCCGGCTGCCCGCGTTGTCCAGGTAGACGAGCATCGCCGGGTCCTTCGACACCGCGCCGAGCATCTGCCGGAAATTGCCCGTGGCGTGCTCGCGCAGCAGTGCGTTCTGGCGATACACCAGTTGCGAGCTGCGGACCTTCTGCTGGCTGGTGGCGAAATGCCCGTGCCAGAAGAGCGTCATGCGCTCCGTGAGCGGCGAAGGCGTGGCGAGCATTTCCCGGAACCACCACTCGCGAAGCGCGAGCCCCTCCTGGATGCTGCGGCGCACCCAGGCCATGCGCTCCTCCGTGGAGAGCGCGCGCAGCCGGTGGTAGGGGAAGAAGGGCTCGTCGACGAAGGCCGGTGGCGCGAGCACGCTCTCGCGAAGCGTCCCGGCAAGGATCCGGTCGACGGCAGCCGTGCGGTCGAGCGCGGCCAGTTCCGCAATTTCCGCGGGCGTGGCGCCGAACCCGGTGCGCAACAGCAGGTGGCGGGCGTCGTCCGTTCCGAGGGACGCCGCCCGCGCGGGCGCAAGGCCCATCGCGGCGGCCCGCGCCGGCAAAGCTAGCCGAAGATCCGGGCGAGACCTCGCGAAAGGCCGGCATCAGCTCAGCCTGCCTCAGGAGGGCCGACGCCTTTGTCGATGCGCCCGCGCGCCGCCTGCAGCTCCTCGACCGTGATGAAGCCGTCCTTGTTCGCGTCGATCGCGTCGAACTCCTGCGCCAGGCGCGGCGCGTTGGCCACTTCTTCGCGGGAGAGCTTGCCGTCGCCGTTCGCGTCCCACTTCTTCCATCCTTCGCCGCGGCCGCGGCCGCCGGCATGGTGCGCCTGGCGGGCCGCCTGCATTTCCTCGAGCGTGACGAGGCCGTCCTTGTTGGCGTCGATCGCGTCGAAGTGCTCGTACAGGCGCGGAAGCGCGAGCTGTGCCTCGTCGCGGCTGATCATGCCGTCGGCGTTCGTGTCGGCGGCCTTCAGCCGCTCGAGCATGCCGGCACCGCGCTTGCCGTGGCCGGCGCCCCGGGCGGGGCAGTCCGCGGCTCCGGGCGTGGCGCCCGCGGGGGGCAGCCGGGCCCGCCGGCGCCAAAGGGGGCGGCTTGCGCGGCAACGGCGAAGGTGGCGAAAACGGCGGCGGTGAGGATCTTCAGGGCTTTCATGGTGTTCTCCAGGTTGGATCGGAAATAGGCCTTGTTGCAGACGGTTCGAGCCTATCCCCCTTAACGCGCGAAGGCGTTTCCGGCTTTCCCCGCGAAGGTAACGGGTTGTAAGCGGACCGGGGCCACGCGGCCCGCTGTTAACATCTCATTACAAAGCACCGGCGGCGCCCACCTCGCCACGCCCGTTACGATGGCTCCCATGCCCGTCCAGCCCAAGCACCGCATCCTCGTGGTCGACGACGACCTGCGGCTGCGCGACCTCCTCAAGCGCTACCTCGGCGAGCAGGGATTCGGCGTCGAGACCGTGCCCGACGGCGCGGCCATGGACCACCATTTCAAGCGCACCCGCTACGACCTCGTGGTCCTGGACCTGATGCTGCCCGGCGAGGACGGCCTCGCCATCTGCCGGCGCCTGCGTGCGGGAGGTGCGGCGGTGCCGATCATCATGCTCACCGCCAAGGGCGACGACGTGGACCGCATCGTCGGCCTGGAGATGGGCGCGGACGACTACCTCGCCAAGCCCTTCAACCCGCGCGAGCTCGTGGCGCGCATCAACGCGGTGATGCGCCGTCAGGCGCCGCAGCCCGCGCCCGGCGCGCCTGCCCTCGAGAACACGGTGGTCGTCTTCGGGCCCTTCGCGCTCAATCTGGGCACGCGCACCCTCACGAAGCACGGCGAGCCGCTGCCCATCACCACCGGGGAATTCTCCGTGCTCAAGGTCCTCGCGGAGCACCCGCGCACGCCGCTTTCCCGCGACAAGCTCATGGACCGTGCCCGCGGGCGCGAGCACGAGAGCTTCGACCGGTCCATCGACGTGCAGGTCTCGCGGCTGCGCAAGCTCCTCGGCGAGGATCCCCAGAACCCCCGCTACCTGCAGACGGTGTGGGGCTTCGGCTACGTCTTCATTCCCGACGGGACGCCGCAGAAATGAAATGGTGGGCGGGATCGTTCTTCTGGCGCACGCTCGCGGTGCTCGTCATCGCGCTGGTGGCCTCGCAGGCGGCGACCTTCCTGCTCTTTCGCCAGCAGGTGCAGCAGCCGCGCATGGCGATGGGCATCGGGCAGTTCGTGAGCCACCTGAAGACGATCCACGCGGCCCTGAGCGGCCTGCCGCCGGGTGCGGAGCGCGAGTTCATCGAACGCCTGGCCGAGAAGGAAGGCATCCGCGTCTTTCCCGCCCAGGGCCACGAGCCGGGCAGGCCCGCGGGCGACCGGCCGGGAATGCGCATGTTCCGCGAGCGCATCAGGGCGCTCTTCGGGGACGATGCCGAGGTCTTCGTGCGGCCCGGCTCTCCGGGGGAGTTCCGCGTCCGCTTCCGCGCCGCGGGCCGGGAGTACTGGGTGGCGTTCCCGCGCAACCGCGTCGAACGCGACAACATCGACGCCCTCCTCTACTGGATGCTGGCGGGCGTGGCGATCGCGATCGCCGCCACCGCCCTCATCGCCTGGCGCCTGAACCGCCCGCTCGCGCGGCTCGCCAAGGCCGCCGAGGACCTGGGCCGGGGCGGCGATCCCGCGCCCGTCCCGGAGAGCGGCCCCTCGGAAGTGCGCGCGGTGGCGCGCGCCTTCAACCGCATGAAGGAAAGCCTCAAGCACGAGGAGCGCGAGCGCACCACGTTCCTCGCGGGCATCTCCCACGACCTGCGCACGCCCCTCGCGAGGCTGCGCCTCGACGTCGAGATGCTCGACCAGCGCGTGGAACCCGGCACCCAGCAGGGAATGGTGTCCGACATCGAGGACATGAACGCCATCATCGACCAGTTCATCGACTACGCGAGAAGCGAGGCGACGGAAGCCTTCGCCCCGGTGGAACTGTCCGTGCTCGCCCGGGACTGCGCGCGCGCGCGGCGCGCGCGGGCGCGCGGGTGTCGTGCGAGCTCGCCGAGGCGCCGGTGCTGATGCTGCGCCCGCTCGCCATGCAGCGCCTCGTCGACAACCTCATCCAGAACGCCGTCCGCCACGGCGGCGGCGAGATCCTCGTGCGCAGACGGCTTCCGGCCGGGAGGCGGCCATTGCCGTCCTCGACCGCGGCCCCGGCATTCCCCCGGGGGACATCGAGCGCCTGAAGGAGCCGTTCACGCGCCGCGACGAGGCGAGGAGCGGGCGCTCCGGTGCGGGTCTCGGGCTTGCGATCGTGTCGCGCATCGCCAAGGCGCACGGGGCGAGATTCGACCTCGCGGCCCGCGAGGGAGGCGGCCTCGTCGCGTCCGTCGCCTTTCCCGTCGTCGCCTGAGCCGGGGTGCACCGGGTGGTAAAATCCACGCCACTTTCCGAGGAATTCCCATGACCGTATGCCCCATCGCGATCGTCGCCGGCTGCAAGAAGTGCCCCGCTTTTTCCGTCTGCCCCCTGAAGGCGGTGATCGGGGACCAGCCCAAGCCCGGCAAGGAAGCGCCGGCGAAATCCCCGGCTGGCGCGAAGAAGCGGACACGCTGAAGCGCAAGCGGTCAACGGCACCCCGCCGGGAGGCGTTGGTGATAGGGTAGGACCAGCATCCGCGCACCCCGGAGGCCCCATGAGCCCGAAGCGCACCGCACTGCTCGCCTGCCTGGCCGCAACGGCCCTGGCCGGTATCCCCGAAACCCCCGCCGCACCCACTGCGCAACTTCAGGGCGCAGCACTCGCCCCGTCTCGCCACGGCGGCGCCTCGATCTCGCCTCGAGGGTCCGCGCGACCGTCCCATGCCGGCGGCCATCGGCCCGCCACCTCGGGACGGTGGCACCGGGGCCATGGGGGCCATTGGCGCCATTCGGACTGGGCGTGGGGCCTGGGCCTCGCGATCGGCTTGCCCTGGGCGCTGGGCTGGTACGAGCCCCACTGGGGCCCCGCCTATTACCCCCCTTACGCCTATGGTCCCGTGTACCGCAGCTACAGCCAGGCGTGCGAGGAGGACGAGGATTGCTGGCGGGAGCGCCTGTCGCGCAGCGAGCCCGCGCCGCCCACCACGGAAGTGGCCCCGGCAGCCCCCGGCGAGGAAGGCGGCGGGCCCACGCAGCGCCCGCTGCACCTCAACTACTGCGACTCGGCCCGCGCCTGGTTCCCGCACGTGCGCACCTGCGCGAGCGGCTGGCGGCTCGTGCTGCCCGACTACGGCCCGGGGCGCTGATCAGCGCGGCGCGGCGGGCGGCAGCGCCCGCCAGATGCGCTTGCCGTAGGGCTTCGTCACCAGTCGCGGGTCGCAGATCATCAGCACGCCGAGGTCGGTCTCGTCGCGGATCAGGCGCCCGGCGCCCTGCTTCAGGGCGATCACCGCGCGGGGAACCTGGTAGTCCATGAAGGCGTTCCCGCCGGCGCGGTTGATCTGCTCGATGCGCGCGGCCAGGACCGGGTCGTCCGGAGGATTGAAGGGCAGCTTGTCGATGACCACGAGGGAGAGCGCCCCGCCTTTCACGTCCACGCCCTCCCAGAACGACTGGCTGCCGACGAGGATCGCATTCGCCGTGCCGCGAAAACGCTCGAGCAGTTCGTTCTTTCCCGCCGTGCCCTGGAGGTAGACCGGCCAGTCGAGCCCCGAGCCCGCGAGCTTCTCCTTCAGGCGCAGGTGCCCGGCCTCCATCGCACGCAGGCTGGTGAAGAGCAGGAAGGCACGCCCGCCCGCGGCTTCGATGACCGGATAGGTCGCGTCGATCACGGCCTCGGTGTAGCCGGGGCTGTTGGGCTCCGGCAGGCCCTCGGGTACGTAGAGCAGGGCCTGGCTGCCGAAGTCGTAGGGGCTCTCCCAATGCCGGGTCGCCGCTTCGGCCAGGCCCAGTTCCGACTGGAAATGGCGGAAATCGCCGCCCACCGAAAGGGTGGCCGAGGTGAAGATCCAGGAACGCTTCCCGTCCGCGACCTGCTGCGCGAAGATCGGGCCGACGTCGAGCGGCGTGCGGTTGAAGACCGCCGATTGGGCGTAGGCCTCGACCCAGCGCACCGCACCTTCCCCGCCTTCCCCGCGCCAGTCGGCGATGGCCTCGCGAAGCTGCGTGGCGCGCGCATGCGCGTTGCGAAGCTCGTCGCCGCGCTCGGCCTGCGCCGCGAGGTGCTCGCCCAGCGCGCCGAGCTTTTCGTCCACCGCGTCCAGCGCCCGCCCGAGTTCCCCGTTGGCGGCGAGCTGCGCGGCGCCGAAGCGGCCCGTCCCGGTGCCGAGCGCGATGCGCACGTCGCGCGCGGCGCGGTCCGCCTCCTGCGCAGCCTCCCCGATGGCGGGGCTTTCCTTCGCGTGCAGCAGTTGCGCGGCGCGCGCATCGCGCGCGAGCTCGACCACCTGCGCCGTCGACACCGATTGCCCGAAGAAGAGCCTGGCGAGGTCCGGCAGGTGATGCGCCTCGTCGAAGACGATCGTGTTCGCGCTGGGCAGGAGGTCCATCACGCCCTCGTCGCGCAGCACGACGTCGGCGAAGAAGAGGTGATGGTTCACGACCACGAGGTCGGCGTCGTTGGCCGCCTTGCGGGCCTTCATCACGAAGCAGTCCTCGTAATGGCGGCACTTCGAGCCCAGGCAGTTCTCCCGCGTCGACGTCGCGCGCGCCCAGGCCGCGGAGAACTCCGGCACCTCCAGGCACTCGGCCTTATCCCCCGACGACGAGCGGCCGGCGAAGCGCGCGATCGCGTGGATGTCCTTCGCCTCCTCCCGCGACGCGAACAGGCCGCCCGCCGCGGATTCCTCGACGTGGTGCAGGCAGACGTAGTTCGCGCGACCCTTGAGGAGTGCGAGCGTGGCGGGCACACCCAGGGTCTCGCGCACCAGCGGCAGGTCGCGGTGGAAGAGCTGGTCCTGGAGCGTCTTGGTGCCGGTGGAGACGATGACGCGCCCGCCCGCGATGAGCGCCGGGGCGAGGTAGGCGAAGGTCTTGCCCGTTCCGGTGCCGGCTTCCGCGATCAGCACGCCCGAGGACTCGATGGCGGCGAGCACGGCCTCGGCGAATTCGAGCTGCTGCGCGCGCACGCGCCAGCCCGCGAGGGCGCGCTCGAAAGTGCCGCCGGCGGCGAAATGGCGCGCGAGGTCGATCGTCACGAACGGCCGAACACGATGCGCTCGTCGCGCAGCAGCCTCGCCACCGCCGCCACCGCCGCGACCGCGAGCCCCAGGCAAACTGCCGCGGGCACGAAGGGGCATCCCAGGCCGAGAGGCCGTCGCCGCGCAGGATGCGCGTGAGCGCCATGAGCTGGCCCAGGGCCGGAACGGCGGCCTGCCAGGGGGCCTCGCGGGCGCCGCTGAACATCACGACGAGCGGCACGAAGGTCACCGCCGTCGCGAGGTAGCTCACGTACGTCTGCGCCTCCCGGTACGTGCGTCCGAAGGTGGAAATGAGCATCTGCGCAGCCGAGGTGAGCGCGGCCAGGGGCACCACCACGGCGACGAAGAGTGCGAACTCGGGCCAGCCGAACTGCAACAGCGCCGGGAGCTTGCGTTGCGCGAAGAGCAGCGCCGCGGCGAGGAACCCGGCCAGTGTGACGAGCGCCACCGTGGCCGCGCTCGCCCAGGCCGCGAGCCACTTGCCCACGGCGAACACCGCTGTCGGTACCGGATGGGCAAGCAGCGGCTCGAGGGACCCGCGCTCGCGCTCGCCGGCCGTCGCGTCGATCGCGAGGGTCATGCCGCCCAGCAGCGGCGCGAGGATGGCGAACATCGGAATGATGAACAGCAGCACGGCTCCCCTCTGGCGCGGCGTGGCCGCGTTGATGCGATCGACCCGGACGCTCTCGTTGAGCGAGGGGCTCACCCCGCGCGCCATGAGGCGAAGCTGCGCGGTCTCGCGGTTGAAGGCGTCGAGCAGGCGCTCGGACTGGCGAATGGCCGGGGAGGATTCTGTGCGCGAATTGTCGTAGACCAGCTCGACGCGCGCGTCCTCGTGGGCAAGCCAGCGCTCGTGGAAGCCGGCGGGGACGACGATCACCGCGTCGAGGCGCCCCTCCTTCACGCGAGCGGCGTAATCCTCCGGGGCCCGCTCCATCTCAACGTCGGCGCGCTGCAGGAAGTTGACGAGCGCCGGCGCGTGCTCCGCGCCCACCATGCGCACCTTGAGCGTGGCGGCGCGCTCCTCGAGGCCGGAGACGAACTGGGCCACCAGCACGAGCGTCACCGGGCCGGTCACGACGGAGGCCACGAGCACCATGAGGGCCGTGCGCCGGTCGCGCAGGGCGTCGCGGACCTCCTTGGCGAAGACGGTGAACACGCGGCCTATCACGGCGCGGCCTCGGCCGCGGGCCCGGAGAGCCGCACGAAGGCCTCCTCGAGATCCTCGCATCCCGCCTGCTCGCGAAGCGCCGCGGGCGATCCGGCCGCCGACACGACTCCCCGGGAGACGATCACGATCTCGTCGCAGAGTGCCGCAACCTCCTGCATCACGTGGCTCGAGAAGAGGACGCACTTGCCCGCCTCGCGCAGCCTGCGCACCGCATCGCGAAGGCTGCGCGTGGTCATCACGTCCAGGCCGTTGGTGGGCTCGTCCAGGATCACGTTCGGAGGGTCGTGCACCAGCGCCCGGGCGATGGCGACCTTCATGCGCTCGCCCTGCGAGAAGCCCTCGGTGCGCCGGTCCAGCAGCGCCTCGAGCTCCAGCAGCGCGGCGAGCCGGCCGATCGACTCTCCCACCTGCGCGCGCGACATCCCGCGCAGGTCGCCGTAGTACGCGATGTTCTCCCGCGCCGTGAGCCGCGCGTAGAGCCCGCGTGCATCGGAGAGCGCGCCGATCCGCGCCCGCACCGCGAGCGGTTCCCGCGCCGCGTCGATGCCGTCTACCCGCACCGTCCCCGCCGTGGGCGCGAGCAGCGTGGACACGACCCGCAGCGTCGTGGTCTTGCCGGCGCCGTTGGGACCCAGGAGCCCCGTGACCCGCCCGTCGGCCGCCGTGAACGAGACCTTGCGCACGGCCGGCACGGCGCCGAAGTGCTTGGCGAGGCCCTCGATGGCGATCATGGCGCCGCGCCCACGGGCAGCATGAAGAGCGGGCGCGGGATCCGGGCGAGGCAGGCTCCGTCCAGCAGCACCGCATCGGCTCCCCGGATGAATTGCTCGATCAGGCGCGGCGCGCAACCGTGCCCGCTCACGCCGTGGGACAGGTGGGGCGCGACCAGGTGCCGGGCGCGGGGAAAGCGCGCGGCGACCGCCTCTCCGTAGCGGGGCGGCGTGGCCGGGTCGATGCCGCCGGAGAGCACCAGCACCGGCACGTCGGCGCTGACGGGCTCGTAGTAGTCGGCGGGCAGCGTCGCGCGCGGCCAGTGCCGGCAGGCGCGCAGGAAATCGCTTACGAGCGCGTGGCCGAAGAAGCCGTGCGCGGCGCGCGCGAGATCCTCGGGCGTGATGAGCGGCACGTCCTCGGAGCAGAGGACCGACAGGTGCAGGCCAACCGAAAGGTTCTCCGACACGTCCTGCGTGAATTCCAGGTTCTGGGCGAGCAGCGGGTTGAAGTCCCCCTCGGCGGCCCGCGTGATGGCGAGCGGCAGGAGGCTCGCCAGGGTGGGGGGCGTAGAGCGGGCGAAAGAGCCCCGAAAGGAACACGCCCTGCGTCACGCGCACTTCCTGCGGCTCGCCGGTTACCGGGTCGGTGATCGCGACCCGCTCGACTCTCCTGGCCAGGTGGTCGCGCAGGCGGCTCACGTCCTGCCGCAGGCCCGGGTAAGCCCTGCGGCAACCAGGCTCGGCGTCGCAATCGCGGAAGAGCCGGTCGACCGCAGCCTCGCCGTCGGCCACGAAGGACAGCGGCAGCTTCATGTCCATGGGTGCGACGCCGTCGAGCGTGGCCGTGCGCACGCGCGCCGGATGCCGGCGGATGAACTCGAGCGCCATGCGCGTACCGTAGGAGCCGCCCCACAGGTTCACGCTGCCGTAGCCGAGCGCCGAGCACCTCGTCCAGGTCGGCGACGGCCGTGGTCGTGGCGTAGTGACGGGGTCGGCATCGAGTGCCGCAGGCACTCCTGCACCATTTTCTCGGGCAGCACGTCCTCGAACGCGGCCTGCAGCCCGGCCTTCCCGTCGTCCTCGCATTCCAGCGGATGGGAGCCTCCGGTGCCGCGCTGGTCGATGAGCACGATGTCGCGCGCGTCGTTCAGCCGCGAGAAGAGCACGGCCACCTGGGAGGCGAGCGCTATGGCGCCTTGCCCTGGCCCGCCCGCCAGGACCACGATCGGATCCGGTTCGATGGCACGGCGACGCGCGGGGACCACCGCCACGCGGATCGCGATGCGACGCCCTTCGCGGCGAACGCGGTCCTCCCACCTCGTGGCTGCCGCACAGCACGGCCCGCTCGAGGCCGGGAAGCCGGCACTCGGCGAGCTTCAGGGAGCCGCGTCCGGTTTCGGGGGCGGGAGTGCAGGAGGCAACGGCGAGGGTCGCCGCCGCCAGGAGGAATCGCGCAAGCAAGTGCAGGTCGCCAGGGCGTCGGGAGAGCGCGAAGTATAGCCGTTAGACGCTACCATCCCGGACATGGCCGCACACGAGTTTCCGCGCTCCGATCCGGCGTCGCCCGATTTCTGGGAAATGCGCTACCGGGCGGCCTTCACGCCCTGGGACGCGGGCGCGGTGCCCGCGCAGCTTCGCGAGCACGTCGCGCGCAGGCCCCCGCAGGGCCCGGTGCTGGTGCCTGGATGCGGCTCGGGGCACGACGTCCGGTTCCTCGCGCAGTCGGGCCTCGACGTGCTCGGGATCGACTTCAGCCCCGCGGCGCTCGCTGCCGCCCTTCCCGTCCTCGGCCCTTTCGCCGATCGCGTGCGCGAGGCCGATTTCTTCGCCTCGAATCTCGCGCGGCCGTGGGCCATGGTCTACGAACGGGCCTTTCTCTGCGCGCTTCCACGCGGTCTCTGGGAGCCGTGGGCGGCGCGCGTGGCCGGGCTTCTCGTCCCCGGGGCCGTTCTCGCGGGCTACTTTTACCTGGATGCGGGCGAGCGCGGCCCGCCGTTCCCGCTGCACGGGCAGGACGAACTCGACCGGCTTCTCGCGCCATCGTTCGAGAAGACCGTGGACCTCGCGGTGCCGGACTCGATCGATGTCTTTGCCGGCAAGGAGCGCTGGCAGGTCTGGGAACGCCGCGGGACTGCGCGATAGGTCGCGGATTTCCCGCGCTTCGCCTACGCGAGGCTCGTGCCGGGCCGGCCGATGAACCAGCCTTGCGCGAGGGCGATGCCGATCCTGCGTGCCACCCGGAAATCCTCGACGCCCTCGACTCCCTCGGCGATCACCTGCGAGCCGCTGCGACGCGCGATGTGCTGGATGGAGCGCAGGAACTGGCGCTTGACCGCGTCCCGGGCAATGCCGCGCACGAAGTGCTTGTCGGCCTTCACGAACTCCGGGCGCAGCTCGGACCACAGGCGCAGCGTCGAAAAACCCTCGCCGAGATCGTCGAGCGCCACGCGAAACCCCATGGAGCGATAGAGCAGGAGCGACTCGCGCAGGTGCCCGAGGTCGATAGCGGGGAAATCCTCGGTCAGTTCGATCACCATGCTCGCGGGGCGCAGTTCCAGGTCCTCGAGGAAGCGCCTCGCGCGGGCCGGATCGAACCCCGGACGCTGCACGAGGCGCGGCGACATGTTGAGGAAAAGCAGGCCCCGCGAGCCTTGCGCGGAGAACGACCGCAGCGTCTCCTGGATGCAGATGACCGCGAGCTGCTCGTAGCATCCCGTCTCTCGCGCGGCGGCGAAGAGCGCGGTCGGGGACTCGAGCCAGCTTCCGGCGGGGCCGCGCACCAGCGCCTCGTGGCCCACGATGCCGCCATCGCCCAGCGCGAGGATCGGCTGGAAGACCACGACGATCGCCCGGTCCTCGAGGACCTCCCCCAGCCGCAGCGCGCCGGCCGGCACCGCTAACGCTTCCTGCGTCTTCATGGTGGGGTTCGCCGCTGCGGCGCGCCGTGTCGATCCGTGCGGCGCGCCGGGTGATCAGGCCACGCCGTGCTTGCGGAACCAGTCGAGGAGGCGCTTCCAGCCGTCGTCGGCCGCCTCCTTGCGGTAGCTCGGCCGATAGTCCGCGTGGAAGGCGTGAGGCATTCCCGGATAGGTGTGGATCTCGGACTTCTTGCCGGCAGCCTTGAGGGCGGCACGCATCTTGTCCACGGTGTCGTTCGGGATGCCGCCGTCGGCACCTCCGTAGAGACCGAGGACGGGCGCGTTGATGTCGCTCACGAGGTCGATCGGATGCTTCGGCGACAACTCGCTCGCCTGCCCCACGACTCGGCCGTACCAGGCCACGCCCGCCATCACGTCCTGGTTGTGCGCCGCGTAGAGCCACGTGACGCGCCCGCCCCAGCAGAAGCCGGTGATGGCGAGCTTCGCCGGGTTGCCGCCGTGCTTCGCGGCCCAGCCTGCGGCCGCGTCGAGGTCGGACATCACCTGCGCATCGGTCACCTTCGCGACGATGGGGCGGATCTGGTCGATGTCGTCGAGCTTCGACAGGTCGCCCTGGCGTGCGAACATCTCCGGGGCGATGGCGAGGTAGCCCGCCTTCGCGAAACGACGGCACACATCCTTGATGTGCTCGTGCACGCCGAAGATCTCGTGGACGACGAGCACCGTCGGGAGGTTCTTCCCGCCCGCGGGCATCGCGCGATAGGCGGGGATCTCCCCGTCCTTCGCGGCGATCTTCACCTCGCCCGCCGTGAGTCCCCGCGAGTCGGTCGTGATCTGGGTGGACGCGGCCACGCTGGTCATGACGAATTCCCTCCTCGTGAATCGGGTCTTCGGTTCGAAGTTGATGAAATCGGGGTTGCGCATGAGCTTCTCTTGGGGGGGGTCGCGGTTGCTGCAGACGAGCCGGCGACCATCCTACGGCGGCCGCAGAAAGGAAACGGGCGCCAGGCGGCGCCCGTTTTAGGAGATTTGCGCTTGCTATTCGCCGTAGAGCTTCTGCTTCATCTCGCGGCGCTCCTGGGCCTCGATCGACAGCGTCGCCGTGGGCCGCGCGATGAGACGTTGCAGGCCGATGGGCTCGCCGGTCTCCTCGCAGAAACCGTAGGAGCCGTCCTCGATCCGCGCGAGCGAACTGTCGATCTTCTTCAGGAGCTTCCTCTCGCGGTCCCGCGTGCGCAGCTCCAGTGCGTGCTCTTCCTCGAGGGTGGCGCGGTCCGCGGGGTCCGGGGCGAAAGCTCCCGCAGGTGCTCCGTCGTGGCGCCGGCGTTCTCGCGCAACTGGCGCTGCAGTTCCATCAGCTGCTCCTTGAAGAAGCGCAGCTGCGCGGCGTTCATGTACTCCGACTTGGGCATCTTGAGCACTTCCGCCTCGGTCAGGATCTTCGTCTTGCTGGCCATTTATCCTCGCTTCTTGCGCGTGGGGCCTGGCTGGCTCGCCGGCCCCGTGGGGGCCTCGGCTCTCGACGCCACGGCCCGTTGGAAAAGCTGGCTAGTTTAGCGGACGATGCAGCCCGGGGCAATTCCTTTCGTTCCCGCGGGAACACCGGGAGCGGTGCCCGGAGTAAGGTGTCAAGTACTTGTTCTTCCTGCGTTTTGTCGCGCTGGCGGACACGCGGCGCGAGCGTCCCGACAGGCTCGCCGAAGGTCCATGCGAGCCTGCGGCAAGGCCCGTTGATACACTCGCGGCATGCAAGCCCTCGAATCGACGCGGGGCGCGCCCCGCCCGGCGCCGAGACTGGGCACGCGCTCCTGGAACGCGGCCGCCGTCGCCATCGCGATCGCGCTCGCCGCCCCGATCGCCGTGGTGGCCTCGAACCTCTTCGTGCCCGGCGGCCAGGCGTGGGCGCACCTGGTGGCCACCGTGCTGCCCGACTACGCCCTCAATTCCGCGACTCTCGTCGTGCTGGTGGCCCTGGGCACGACGATCGTCGGCGTGGCCTGTGCGTGGGTCGTTGCCAACTGCGAGTTCCCCGGGCGGCGCGTTCTCGAGTGGGCGCTGGCGCTGCCGCTGGCGATGCCCGCCTACGTGATCGCCTACGCGTACACCGACGCGCTGCAGTTCGCCGGGCCCGTGCAGTCGGGCCTGCGCGAGCTCTTCGGCTGGGCCGCGGGCGACTACTGGTTTCCCGAGATACGCTCGCTCCCGGGCGCGGCGGCGATGTTCGTCGCGGTCCTCTACCCCTATGTCTATCTTCTCGCGCGCGTGGCCTTCCTGGAGCAGTCGCCCTCGCTCGCGGAGGCCGGGCGAACGCTGGGCCTGCCTCCCTGGAGGGCGTTCTTCCGCGTGAGCCTGCCGCTCGCCCGCCCGGCGGTCGCCGCCGGCGCCGCGTTGGCCTGCATGGAGACCCTCGCCGATTTCGGCACGGTGTCCTATTTCGGCGTGCAGACCTTCACCACGGGCATATTCCGCGCCTGGCTCTCGATGGGCGAGCCGGTGTCGGCCGCGAAGCTCTCGATGATCCTGCTCGCCTTCGTGGTCGTGCTGCTTGCGGCCGAGCGCATGGCGCGCCGACGTGCCCGTTTCCACGACGTGCCATCGTCGCGTCGCCGGTCGCGCATGGAGCTGTCCGGAGGCGCTCGCGCCGCCGCGCTGGCGACCTGCATCGTTCCGCTCGCGCTGGGGTTCGCCATTCCGGCGGCCATCCTCGCGAGCCTCGCGCTCCAGGGTGGCGATGGCCAGTTCGGCGCGCGATTCGCCACGCTCGCGGCCAACAGCTTCCTGGTCGCCACGATCACCGCAGCCATCGCGGTCGCGCTCGCCGTGGTGATGGCCTACGGAGCGCGCATCTCGCGAAGCCCCGTCGCGGGCGCGATGAACCGCGTAGCGTCCCTGGGCTACGCCGTTCCCGGCGCGGTGATCGCGGTGGGTGTCCTGATTCCCGCGGCGAAGCTGGACAACCTGCTCGCCGATGCGCTCGACGCGCTATGGGGCGTTTCCGTGGGCCTCGTGCTCACCGGCAGCCTCGTGGCGCTGGTCTACGCCTACCTCATCCGCTTCCTCGCGGTGGCGCTGCAGACCGTGGAGGCGGGACTCGCGCGGATCACCCCGTCCATGGAGGACGCGGCGCGCTCCCTGGGGCTCGGGCCCGCGGAGACGCTCGCCCGCGTGCACCTGCCGATGATGCGCACGAGCCTCGTCACCGCCGCGCTGCTGGTGTTCGTGGACGTGATGAAGGAACTGCCGGCCACTTTCGTGATGCGGCCGTTCAACTTCGACACGCTGGCCGTGCAGGCCTACAACCTCGCCTCCGACGAGCGCCTGGCGGAAGCGTCCACCGCCTCCCTCGCAATCGTGGCCGTGGGACTCGTGCCGCTCATCGTCGCCGCCCGGCGGATGGTCCGGCCGGAGGAGTCGCGCACCGGCTAGCGCGGCGCCCCGGCGCGCGCTACTTCCAGCCCGCGCGGTCGTAGGCCTGCTGCGCCGCGGCCTGGTTCTTCCCTAGCAGCGTCACGTTGATGCTGTCCTTGCGGAATTCGCCGAGCGCGGCCAACTCGGGATTGCCGCGCACCTTGCCGACCGCGGGGTACTCGTTGTTGCCGTTGGCGAAGTAGGCCTGCGCCGCGTCACTCGCCAGGTACTCGAGGAAACTGATCGCGGCCTCGCGATGGGGCGCGTTCCTGAGGATCCCCGCACCGGAGATGTTCACGTGAGTGCCGCGCCCCGACTGGTTCGGGAAGATCACGCCCACCTTCTCCGCGACCGCACGGTCCTCGGGCTTGCCGGACTTGAGAAGCCGCACGTAGTAGTAGGTGTTGGCCACGGCGAGCTGGCATTCGCCCGCGGCGACCGCCTTGATCTGGTCGGTGTCGCCTCCCTTGGGACTGCGGGCGAAGTTGGCCACGACGCCCGCGGCCCATTGCTCAGCCTTGACCGGGCCCACGCCGGCGATCATGGAACTCATGAGCGACAGGTTGTACATGTTGGCGCTCGAGCGGATGCAGATTTTCCCTTCCACTTCGGGTCGGCGAGGTCCTCGTAGTCGCGCAGCTGCGCCGGGTCGACCGCGCCCTTGCGATAGAAGATCGGGCGGGCGCGCACCGAGAAGGCGAACCACAGCCCGTCCGGGTGGCGCAGTTCGCCGGGAATGCGCTCTTCCAGGACTTTCGATCGCACCGGGGCGAAGAGCCGGAGCTGTTCGGCTCTCCAGAGCCGGCCCGCATCCACGGTCACGAGGACATCGGCAGGGCTTCTCGCCCCTTCGTTCTTGAGCCTTTCCAGGAGCGCGTCTTCATTGGCCTCGATGCGATTCACCTTGATGCCGGTCTTCTTCGTGAAGCCTTCGTAGAGGGCCTCGTCGGTCTGGTAATGGCGCGAGGAGTAGAGGTTCAGGACCTTGTCCTGGGCGGCGGCAGGAAGGGCGAAAAGTACGGCGGCCAGGACCGGGGCAATGGATTTCATGGAGCGCTCCGAATGGGGACAGAGTCTATTATTAGGAATGATTCGCATTTGTCAATAAGTGAGCATTCTCCAGACATGCCGGAACGACGCATTGCGCCATATCAACCACTTAGAAGCTTCCAAGCTATAATGCTTCTCATGTCCCATGCCCTCGATGTCCGCAAACTCCGGTTCTCCTACCCCGGAATGCCCCCAGTACTCGAAGGGTTTGACCTTGCGCTGGCCGAGGGCGAGATCGGCTGCCTGCTGGGGCCCAGCGGCTGCGGAAAGACCACGGCCCTGCGCTGCATCGCGGGCCTCGAGGCGGCCCATGAGGGCGAAATCGCCATTCGCGGCCAGGTAGTGAGCAAGGCCGGTTTCACGGTACCGACCGAGGCGCGGCGCATTGGCGTCGTGTTCCAGGACTACGCGCTCTTTCCCCACCTCGACGCCATGGACAACGTGGCCTTCGGCCTGCGCGACCACGCGCGCGCCGAACGCAGGAAGCGCGCCGCCGAGCTGCTCGCGCTGGTGGGCCTGCCCGGGTCGGGCACCAAGTACCCGCACGAACTCTCCGGCGGGCAGAAGCAGCGCGTCGCACTCGCACGCGCCCTCGCCCCGGGCCCGCAACTGCTGCTCCTGGACGAGCCCTTCTCCAATCTCGACGCCGACCTGCGCGAGCGCCTGTCCATCGAGGTGCGCGCGATCCTCAAGGCCCAGGGCACGACCGCCCTCCTCGTGACCCACGACCAGAACGAGGCCTTCGCCATGGCCGACACCGTCGGCGTGATGCGCAAGGGGCGCATCGAGCAATGGGACACGGCCTACAACCTCTATCACCGTCCGGTGTCGCGGTTCGTGGCGGACTTCGTCGGCGAAGGCGTGCTGATCGACGGGCTCGCCTCCGAAGCCGACGGCATCGACACCGTCCTGGGCGCGCTCAGGCACTGCCCGGGGTGCGAGCTGAAGCCGGGCATGCCGGTCGCACTCCTGCTTCGTCCCGACGACGTGCAGCACGACGACGACGCGGTGCTCAAGGCCGAGGTCGTGAAGAAGGCGTTCCGCGGCGCGGAATTCCTCTACCCCCTGAAGCTCGACGACGGCAAGCAGCTCCTTTCGCTGGTGCCCTCGCACCACAACCACGCCATCGGCGAGAAGATCGGCATCAAGCTCCACGTCGACCACGTGGTGGCGTTCCCGCGCGCCGAAGGCGCCGACGACTGACGGAATTTCCCGCGCCGCCCGCGGGCTGCTCAGGCGTACTTGCGTACGTCCTCGATGACCTTGCCGTCGTTGGGAAGCGTGCCGGTGGCGACGAAATGCACCTCGCCGCGCAGCTTGGTCACGTCCCGGAGCGTGGCCTCGACCGCCTGCACGAGCTGCGAATCCGGCGCGCCTTCGCGCTCGACGCGCAGCAGGAGCGTGTCGTTGCCCCCGTCGTTGTCCACCACGAGCCGGGATCGCCCGAGGCCATGGCGGCCGACGACCTGCGCGACCTGCTCCGGGTGCACGAAGATCCCCCGGACCTTGGTCGTCTGGTCTGCTCTCCCCAACCAGCCCTTGATGCGCAGGTTCGTGCGCCCGCAGGGGCTCGTCCCCGGGAGCACGGCGGAGAGGTCCCCGGTGGCGAAGCGCACCAGGGGATAGTCCTCGTTGAAGGGGGTCACCACGACCTCGCCCACCTCGCCTTCGGCCACCGGGTCGCCCGTTCCCGGACGGACGATCTCCATCACCACTTCCTCGTCCACCACGAGCCCCTCGCGCGCCGGAGTCTCGTAGGCGATCACCCCGAGGTCGGCCGTGCCGTACGCCTGGGACGCCTCGATTCCGCGCCCGCGCAGGAACTCGCGCACCGGCGGGAGGAACGCCTCTCCGGAGACGAGCGCACGCTTGAGGGAGGATGCGTCGGTGCCCAGCTCGTCGCACTTCTCGAGGATGAGCTTCAGGAACGAGGGCGTCCCCACGTAGCCCGAGGGTTTCAGGTCCGCGATCACCCGCGCCTGCAGTTCGGTCTGTCCCACGCCGCCCGGGATCACGGCGCAGCCCAGGCGGTGCAGCCCCGTCTCGAACATGCTTCCGGCTGGCGTGAGGTGGTAGGAGTAGCAGTTGAGCACCACGTCCCCCGCGCGGAAGCCCGCGGCGAAGAGGCCGCGCGCGGTGCGCCAGAAATCCGGCCGCCGCCCTTCCGGATCGTAGATCGGGCCGGGGGAGGCGAAGATGCGCGCCAGCCCCGACGCCGGGGTGGCGTTGAGGCCGCCGAAGGGCAACTCGGCCTTCTGCAGCCCCATCAGCGCGGACTTGCGCGTGACCGGCAGGCCCGCGAGCGCCGCGCGCGTGCGCACGGTCTCGGGATCGACAGCGGAGAGAACGCGCGCGAAGTGGGCCGTCGAGCCCCGAGCGAGCGCCACCTGCGCCGGAAGGCGCGCCATCAGCTCGCGTTCGCGAACCGCAGGGTCGCGGGTCTCGAGGGCGTCGTAGTGCTCGCCCATCAGGACAGCCAGCGCTTGCGGCGCCGGTAGTTCTTGCTGTCGCGGAAGCTCTTCCGCCCCGCGGTGGAGATGCCGAGGTAGAACTCCTTCACGTCCTCGTTCTCGGAGAGCGCGTGGGCGCTGCCCTCCATCACCACGCGGCCGTTCTCCAGGATGTAGCCGAAGTCGGCGAAGCGCAGCGCCACCATCGTGTTCTGCTCGGCGAGCAGGAAGCTCACCTTTTCCTTCGTGTTCAGGTTCTTCACGATCTCGAAGATCTCCTCGACGATCTGGGGCGCCAGCCCCATTGAGGGCTCGTCCAGCAGGATCATCGTGGGCCTCGCCATGAGCGCGCGCCCGATGGCGGTCATCTGCTGCTCGCCGCCGGAGGTGTAGCCCGCAAGGGAAGTCCGGCGAAGCTTCAGGCGCGGAAAGAACTCGTAGACCCGCTCGAGGTCGGCGCGGATCTCGGCGCGCGGGACGCTGCGCGTGTAGGCGCCGGTCAGCAGGTTGTCCTCGACGGTGAGGTGGGCGAAGCAGTGGCGCCCTTCCATCACCTGGATCACGCCGCGCTTGACCAGGTCGGAGGGCGTCAGGCGGTCGACCCGCTGGCCACGAAACTCGATCAGGCCCTTCGTCACCTCTCCGCGTTCGGCCCGCAGGAGATTGGAAATCGCCTTGAGGGTCGTGGTCTTGCCGGCCCCGTTGGCGCCCAGGAGCGCCACGATGCCCCCTTCGGACACCACGAGCGAAACCCCCTTCAGCACGAGGATCACGTGGTTGTAGATGACCTCGATGCCGTTGACTTCGAGGAGGGGCTTGGCGTTGTCGGGCATGGGACTCGTCTTCGTGGGCAAGGCCCGGGACGGGGCGAACCCCGTCCCGGTGTCACGCGGCTGCCTACTTCTCCTTGGAGCAGTCGCGCTGGGCGATCTTCTTCTCCCCCGCGTAGGCCTTGGCCTGCGCCTTGATCAGCGGGTTGAGGAACTTCGCGTCCGCCTCGAGCCAGTCGGAGGTGTAGCTCCAGGTGTTGCCGTCCCAGGTGTGGATGCGGGCGCGGTGCACGCCCTCGTGGTCGTTGCACGAGGTCTTCAGCGGCTGGACCATGTCCGCGAAGCCCAACGCCTTGATGCGCGCGGCCGGGAGGTTCAGGTTCTCCGCGCCCCAGCGCACGTCCTCGCCGGTCACGACCTTCTTCTTGGTCTTGGCCTGGGCATTGCGGATCGACTCGACCACGAGCATCGCGGAAATCATGCCGCGGTTGTAGAGCACGTCACCGACCTCGCTCTTGTTGCCGGCGGTTCCCTTGCCCTTGTCGTAGAGGTGCTTCGCGATGTCCTTGTGCACGGGCGCGTCGCGCTCGTTGGAGTGGCCGAGGGCCAGGCCGTTGTAGCCCTTGGCCGCCGCTTCCGCGGGCAGCACGTCGGGCTCGGCCGCGGACCACCACACGCCGTACATCTGCAGGCGCGGGTAGGACACCGCGATCGCCTCCTTGATGGAGGTCGAGTTCATCACCCCCCATCCCCACAGGAAGACGTAGTCGGGGCGCTGCTGGCGGATCTGCAGCCAGGTGGCCTTCTGCTCCACGCCCGGGTGGGTCACGGGCAGCTTGATGAAGTCGAAGCCGTGCTTCTTCGAGTGCTCCTCGAGGACCTTGATGGGCCCTTGCCGTAGGGCGAGTCGTGGTAGACGAGCGCGATCTTCTTGCCCTTGAGGCTGCCCTTCTTCGCCACGTGCTGCACCAGCATGTCGGCCGCGGACCAGTACGTGCCCAGCAGCGGGAAGTTCCACGCGAAGACGCTGCCGTCGGCGCTCTCGGAACGGCCGTAGCCGGTGGTGAAGAGCGCGATCTTGTCGATGGGCACCTTTTCCGTCAGCGCGAAGGTGATGCCCGTGGACAGCGGGTTCACGGCGACGGGCTTCTTGCTCTTCAGGCGCTCGTAGCACTCCACGCCGCGGTCGGTCGCGTAGCCCGTCTCGCACTCCTCGATGGCGAGCTTGATGCCGTTCACGCCGCCGTCGCGCTCGTTCACGAGCTTCAGGTAGTCGACGAAGCCGTTGGCCCACGGCACGCCGTTGGGGGCGTACGCGCCGGTGCGGTAGACCAGCACCGGAATGAAAATCTCGTTGGCCTGCGCGGCGGCGTCCTGAACGCCACCCAGCGCGCCCGCGACGGCCAGTGCGGCGGCCGCGGCCTTCAGCTTGATGTTCGCTTTCATCTCCATCCTCCTTGTTGTGGTGCTGCGGTGGGTTGTTTCGTCGGCAAGGGCGTCGCCCGAATCAGTGCGGGAACGGCCAGAGCCGGAGCTTTTCCTTGCCGACGGCCCACAGGCGGGCGAGCCCGTGGGGTTCGGCGATCAGGAAGAACACGATGAGCGCACCGAAGATCATGATCTCCATGTGCGAGATGAGGGCGGTGGACATGTCGATGCCGAGCCAGCCCGGCATCTGGTTCAACATGAGCGGCAGGATCACGATGAACGCGGCGCCCAGGAAGGAGCCGAGGATCGATCCCAGCCCGCCGATGATCACCATGAAGAGCAGCTGGAAGGAGCGGTTCACGTCGAAGGCGAGCGGCTCCCAGGCGCCAAGGTAGACGAACGCCCAGAGCGCGCCCGCGACCCCCACGAAGAAGGAACTCACGGCGAAGGCGGTCACCTTGGCGTAGAGCGGCCGGATGCCGATCACTTCCGCCGCCACGTCCATGTCGCGCATGGCCATCCAGCTTCGCCCGATCGCGCCTCGCGTGAGATTGCGCGCGATGAGCGCGAAAACGCAGACGAACGCGAGCACGAAGAGGTATTTCTCCACCGGGGAGTTGATCGTCCACTCGAACATCTTCAGCGGCGGCGCGGTCACCGATCCCGAGGGCGAGTCGTTGGTGAACCAGGAAATGCGCGCGAAGGCCCAGTCGAGGAAGAACTGCGCGGCAAGGGTGGCCACGGCGAGGTAGAAGCCCTTGATCCGCAGGCTCGGCAGTCCGAAGAGCACCCCCACGACCATCGACACGAGCCCCGCCAGCAGGAATATCACGATCAGGTTCAGGTCCGGCACGCGCACGGCCAGGTTGTAGGCCGCGTACGCGCCCACCGCCATGAAACCCCCGGTGCCGAGCGAGACCTGCCCGCAGAAGCCCACGAGGATGTTCAGGCCGATGGCCGCCAGCGCGAGGATCAGGAACGGGACCAGGATCGCGCGGAACAGGTACTCGCTCGCGAGGAACGGCACGGCGCCGAACGCGAAGGCGAGCACGAGCAGGATGAAGACCTTGTCCTGGAGGATGGGAAAGAGCTGCTGGTCCGCCTCGTAGGTGGTCTTGTACTGGCCGGTTTCGCGGTAGATCACGCTCTATACCCTGTCGATGTGCCGCTCGCCGAAGAGGCCTTCGGGGCGGAAGAGCAGAAAGACGAGGGCCAGCACGTAGGCGAACCAGTTCTCGATGCCTCCGCCGAAGTAAGGGCCGAGGTAGACCTCGGAGAGCTTTTCCCCCAGCCCGATGATGAGCCCGCCGATGATGGCGCCGGGAATCGAGGTGAAGCCGCCGAGGATCACCACCGGCAGGGCCTTCAGCGCGACGAGCTGCAGCGAGAACTGCACGCCCAGCTTCGAGCCCCAGATGATGCCCGCCACGAGGGCGACGAGGCCCGAGACCGACCAGACGATCACCCAGATGCGGTTGAGCGGGATGCCGATCGACTGCGCCGCCTGGTGGTCGTCGGCAACCGCGCGAAGCGCGCTGCCCCGTGGGCGTCTTCTGGAAGAAGAGCGCGAGAAGCCCCACCAGCACCGCGGCGATCACCGCGGCGATGACGTCCTCCATTCCCACGAGGATTCCGCCCTCGAACGTGCTCTCGAGGAAGATCCTGGGGGTCTTGGGCATCCCCACGTCGAGCGTGTATATGTCGCTTCCCCAGATCGTCTGGCCCAGGCCGTCGAGGAAGTAGGCGATGCCGAGCGTGGCCATGAAGAGGACGATTCCCTCCTGGTTCACGAGCGGGCGCAGCACCAGGCGCTCGATGAGCCACGCGACCACCACCATGATCGCCATGGTCACGATGAGCGCCACCGCGAGCGGCATGAACTCCATCAGGCGCACCAGCGAGAGTGCTGCGAAGAGCACCATCGCGCCCTGGGCGAAGTTGAATACGCCCGAAGCCTTGAAGATGAGGACGAGGCCGAGTGCGACGAGCGAATAGAGCACGCCCGACATGAGGCCGCCCAGCACCACTTCCAGCCACTGCGGAAAACGCGCGTTGCCCGCGAAGAGGGGCGCGAAGGCCGCGACGCCGAGCACCGCGAAGAGCGCCCAGGTCAGCCATTTCTTCTGCAGGAATTCCATGGCGATGTCCCTAGTGCTTCACGCCGAGATAGGCGTCGATGACCGCCTGGTTCGCGCGGATCTCGTCGGGCGTTCCGTCGCCGATCAGCCTTCCGTAGTCGAGCACCGCGACGCGGTCGGAGAGATCCATCACGACGCCCATGTCGTGCTCGATCAGGACGATGGTGGTGCCGAACTCGTCGTTCACGTCGACCACGAAGCGGCACATGTCCTGCTTCTCCTCGACGTTCATGCCGGCCATCGGCTCGTCCAGCAGCAGCACCTTGGGCTCGGCGGCGAGCGCTCGGCCCAGGTCGACCCGCTTCTGCAGGCCGTACGGGAGCCGGCCCACGGGGGTCTTGCGGATGTGCTGGATCTCCAGGAAATCGATGATCTCCTCGACGCGGCGGCGATGCTGCACCTCCTCGCGCAGCGCCGGCCCGATGCGCAGCGCCTGCAGCAGGATGTTGGAGCGGATCATGAGGTTCCTGCCCGCGAGCAGGTTGTCCAGCACCGACATGCCCTTGAAGAGCGCGAGGCTCTGGAAGGTGCGCGCGATGCCCATGCGCGCGGCGCGGTGCGGGTCCATGGCGTGGCGCGCCTCGCCCCGGTAGGTCACCTTGCCCTTCTGCGGGTGGTAGACGCCGTTTATCACGTTCAGCATCGAGCTCTTGCCCGCGCCGTTGGGGCCGATGATGGCGCGGATCTCGTGCTCGCGCACGTCGAAGCTGATGTCGGTCAGCGCCTTCACGCCGCCGAAGGCGAGCGAGATGTCCTCGACCTTGAGGATCACGTCGCCGAACTGGCGGGCCGGGGAGCTCATGCCGCCTTCTGCCCCGCCGCCGCCGGGAAGACCTTCGCCTCGCGCACCGCGAGCTGCGCGCGCACGGAGCCCGTCCGCCCGTCCTCGAAACGCACCTGCGCCTCGACCCAGCAGTGGTCGGTGTCGGTGTAGAGCGCGTGGACCACGGATTCGTACTTCTCCGCGATGTAGCGCCGGCGCACCTTGCGCGTGCGCGTGAGCTCCCCGTCGTCGGCGTCGAGCTCCTTGTGCAGCACCACGAAGCGGTGGATCTGGCTGCCGGAGAGCTTCGGGTCGGCCGCGAGATCGGCGTTCACCTTCTCCACGCACTCGCGCACCAGCTCGTAGACCTGGGGCTTGGCCGCGAGGTCCTGGTAGCCGGAGTAGGCAATCCCGCGCCGCTCCGCCCAGTCGCCCACGGCCTGCATGTCGATGTTGATGATGGCCGCTCGCCGGGCGCGAATCGCCGAAGGCGACCGCCTCCTTGATCGCGGTGAAGAACTTGAGCTTGTTCTCCAGGTACTTGGGCGCGAAGAGCGTGCCGTCCTGGAGCTTGCCGACGTCCTTGGCCCGGTCGATGATCTTCAGGTGCCCGTCGGCGTCGAAGTAGCCCGCGTCCCCCGTGTGGTACCAGCCCTCGGCATCCTTCGCCTCGCGGGTGGCCTCCGGGTTCTGGTGGTACTCGACGAAGAGGCCGGGGCTCCTCAGCACGATCTCGCCGTTGTCCATGAGCTTGACTTCCACGCCCTTCATGGGCGGGCCGACGGTGTCGGGCTTCACCTGCCCGTTGGGCTGCACGCAGACCATCACGCAGGTTTCCGTCTGGCCGTAGATCTGCTTCAGGTTGATGCCGAGCGAGCGGTAGAAGATGAAGAGGTCCGGGCCGATGGCCTCCCCCGCGGTGTAGGCAATGCGCACGCGCGACATTCCCAGCGAGTTGCGCAGCGGCCCGTAGATGAAGAGCCCGCCCAGCGCGTAGCGCAGCCGGTCGATCCCGGAGACCGGCTGCCCGTCCAGGATCCGCGCCCCCACCCGGCGCGCGACCTCCATGAAGTGCCGGAAGAGCCAGCGCTTCACGGCCCCCGCGTCCTCCATGCGGATGGTCACCTGGGTGAGCAGCGCCTCGAGCACCCGCGGCGGCGCGAAGTAGTAGGTGGGCCCGATTTCGCGCATGTCGGTGATGACGGTCTCGGAGGATTCCGGGCAATTGATCCGGAACCCCGTCACCAGCCACTGCGCATAGGAGAAGAGGTTCTGCCCGATCCAGGCCATGGGCAGGTAGGCAAGCACCTCGTCGTCGTCGCGCAGCCCCTCGAACTCGGCATAGGCGCGGCTGGTGTGGACCAGGTTGTCGTAGGAGAGCACCACGCCCTTGGGGTTTCCGGTGGTGCCCGAGGTGTAGAGCATGATCGCGGTGTCGCTTCCCTTGCCGAGCGCCACGGATTCCTCGAGGAAGCCCGGGTGCGCCTGGTCCCGGGCCGCGCCCTCCTCCCGGAGCGACTCGTAGGACGAGAGTTCCTCACGCCGGTAGTGGCGAAAGCCGCGCGGGTCGTCGTAGAAGATGTGCTTGAGTTTCGGGCATTGCGGGAGGATCTCGAAGAGCTTGTCGGCCTGCTCCTGGTCCTCGACGACGGCGAACTCGATCTCGGCGTTCTGGAAGACGTAGACCATCTCAGGCGCCGGCGCATCCTGGTAGAAGGGCACGGGAATTCCGCCGAGCGCCTGGGTGGCGAGTTGCGCCCAGTAGAGCCGCGGCCGGTTGTCGCCGACGACCGCGAGATGCATGCCGCGCGTGAAGCCGCGCGCCGCGAGTCCCGCCGCGAGCACGCGCACCTCGTCCGCGACCTCGCGCCAGCTCCAGCACTGCCAGATGCCCAGGTCCTTCTCGCGGATGGCGGGGCGATCGCCCCCTTCCGCGGCGTGGGCCAGCAGCAGCTTTGGAAACGTATCGGCGGCCGCGCGGGCGGTGGCCATCGGCACAGTCCTCCTCCAGGGCGGGATCTTGTGTCGCGCGGCACCCGCCCGCCTCGGAGCGCCCGCGATGTTGCCGGTGTGCCGCTTCCGCTCCCACTGGGACACAGGCGAAGCCACCAAGGCCAGTGTAGCGGGGGGGCCTCCCGGCCGGTTGTCTTTTCGTTGACAATCTCGCCTGCGCACCCCCGTGAAAACCCTTACCGAACTTCTCGAGGCCTCCCTGTGGACGAAGACCCTGTCCAGGGAGCAGCGCGACCGCGTCGAGGCGGAGACGAGCCTGAAGGACGTTGCCGCCGGCGCCTTCGTCTGCCGCAAGGGCGACCCGGTCGAGAACTGGATCGGCATCGTCCACGGGCTGGTCAAGATGACCAGCGTATCGCCGGAAGGCAAGACGACCACGTTCCTGGGAGTGGCCGGCGGCGGCTGGTTCGGGGAAGGCTCGCTCATCAAGGACCAGGCGCGAAAATACGACATCGTGGCGCTCGGCCCGACCCGCCTCGCCCTCATGCCCAAGGCCACCTTCGACTGGCTCCTGGACACCGACATCGCCTTCAACCGCTTCGTGATCGCGCAACTGAACGAGCGCCTCGCGCAGTTCATCGCGATGGTGGAGATCCAGCGCCTGCTCGAGCCCGACGCGCGCGTGGCCCGCTCCATCGCCGCCCTCTTCAACCCGGTGCTCTACCCCGCCATGGGGCCGGACGTGCAGATTTCCCAGGAGGAGATCGGCTACCTCGCGGGTGTTTCCCGCCAGCGCGTGAACCAGGCGCTGCGCGTGCTGGAAAACGCGGGGCTCCTGAAGGTCGAGTACGGGGGCTTGCGCATCCACGATCTCGAGGGCCTGCGCTCCTACGGAACCTAGGCGGCTAGCGCGCCATGGTCGGGCGGGCGAAGCCCTCGTCGATCCGCATCGCCCCGGCACGCACGAGGCTTTCGACCAGGCGCACGCCCAGGCCGTCCAGCCCCTCGCCGAGGAAACGCTCGTCCAGGTCCCGGTAGCAGGGCACGCGGCCCACGTAGGCGTCGGCCTCGGCGACCGCGATCCCGCCGCGGTCGAGCATCGAGAACACGAACATCACCTTCATCATGTGGCGCGCGGTTCGCCGGGGGTCGTTCGCGAAGGCGCCCAGGCGCGCTCGAGCGCGCGCCAGCGCGCCCGCTACGTCCTCGAACGGCTCCCGTGCCCGGGATCACCACGCGGGGGCGAGGCGCTCGATGGCGTCGAGCGCGGCGAGCGCCGCGTCGACGAAAGGGATTGGGCGGGTCGTGGGCCCAGACGAATCCCAGGCCGTTCTCCCACAGCGCGTCGCCGGAAATGAGGATCCGCCCGGACGGCTCGAAGAAGACGAGCGCCTCCATGTCGTGCCCCGGCGCCGCATGGGCCCACCACGAACGCCCCGCGGCCTCGAACGCCTCGCCCTCCGCGAGCGTGGCCTGCCAGGCGAAGGGCTCGGCGACCTGGTCCACGTAGGCATTCCAGCGCGCCTGGATCGACCAGTCGTCGATGGTCGGAACTTCCTCCAGGGGAATGGTGATCGGGCAGCCGTAGGCGCGCGCGATGGCCGCGTTGCCGCCGATGTGGTCCGAATGGCAATGGGTGTTCACGAGACGCGCGAGCGGCTCTTGCCCAAGCATCGCCGGCTCGCGCAGGCGCGCGAGCGTCTCCTCGGCGCAGGCACCGTAGCCCGAGTCCACGAGCACGTGGCCCGCGGGCGAGCGCAGCAGCACCTGGTTGCAGTTGAGCCAACCGCGCACGGCCACGCGGATGTTGTCGGGAAGCGGGATCAAGGAGGCGATGCGTCGGGGAAGCGCGAGAGGCGGCCATTCTAGCGCGGCGGCCGCGAGTGCCCGGGCGGTATAATTCGCGCTCGTTTCCCACCCGAATCCTTCCCCACCATGCAGATCGACAAGCACGCATTTCTCGTCGCCGGCGGCGGTTCCGGCCTGGGCGCGGCCACGGCCACTCGCCTCGTGGCCGACGGCGCCAACGTGGTCATCGCCGACGTGAACGAAGCAGGCGACTGGGTGGCCGAGAAGTTCGGCCGCCAGGGCCGCTTCCTGCGCACCGACGTCACCGACGAAGCGCAGGTGCAGGCGGCCGTCGACCTGTGCGTCTCCGCTTTCGGAGCGATCCATGGCGCGATCAACTGCGCGGGCGTGGCGCCCGGCGAGCGCGTCGTCGGCAAGACCGGCCCCCACGCGCTGGCCTCCTTCGAGCGCGCCGTGCGCATCAACCTGACCGGCACCTTCAACGTGATCCGCCTCGCCGCGGCGAAGATGAGCGCGCAGCCGCCGTTGCCCTCGGGAGAACGCGGCGTCCTCGTGAACACCTCTTCGGTCGCCGCCAGCGAAGGCCAGATCGGCCAGGCGGCCTACGCGGCCTCGAAGGCCGGCGTAAACGGCATGACGTTGCCGATCGCGCGCGAACTCGCCCGCTTCGGCATCCGCGTGGTCACCATCGCGCCGGGCATCTTCGACACGCCGATGCTGCAGGGCATGAGCGAGGAGATCCGCGCCTCCCTCGGCGCGCAGGTGCCCTTCCCCCCGCGGCTCGGCCGGCCCGAGGAATACGCGGCGCTGGTGGCGCACATCATCCAGAACCAGATGCTCAACGGCGAGGTGATCCGCCTGGACGGCGCGATCCGCATGGGCGCGAAGTAGCCCCCCCCCGGAGGCGGCCTCTCGCGAAGAGGGTTGACAAACCCGCCGCTTTCCGACCTTCCGCGATGCCGGCGACGAGCAGGAAGAGGCGGTTTCGGGGATAATGGCCTCAGGGCCCGTCCCCACGGCGGCCATCCCGCCCCACTCCGGGGCCCCCAGCGCATCGGAGCCAGATTGCCGTTCGACATGGACCTCCCGGAGGAGCTCGACCAGCTTCGCGCAAGCGCGAGGCGCCTCTGCGAGGACGAGCTCTCCCCGCGCGCTGCGGATATCGACCGCGCCAACCTTTTCCCCGCCGACATGTGGGCGAAGCTCGGCGGCCTGGGCCTGCTCGGCATGACCGTGCCCGAGGAATTCGGCGGCACGGGGCTGGGCTACCTGGCCCACGTGATCGCGATGGAGGAAGTCTCGCGCGCCTCGGCCTCCGTGGGGCTCTCCTACGGGCGCACTCGAACCTGTGCGTGAACAATCTTTTCCTGAACGGCTCCGACGCGCAGCGGAAGAAATTCCTGCCGAAGCTCTGCTCGGGCGAGCACGTGGGCGCGCTCGCCATGAGCGAGCCCGGCGCGGGCTCCGACGTCGTGGGCTCCATGGCCTGCCGCGCGGAAAAGAGGGGCGAGCGCTGGATCGCCAACGGCTCGAAGATGTGGATCACCAACGGGCCCGAGGCCGACGTCCTCATCGTCTACATGCGCACCGCCCCCGTGGACGCGGGCTCGAAGGCGATGACCGCCTTCCTGGTCGAGAAGGGCATGAAGGGATTCTCGACCGCGCAGAAGCTCGACAAGCTGGGCATGCGCGGCTCCAACACCTGCGAGCTGGTCTTCGCCGACTGCGAGATCCCCGCGGAGAACGTCCTGGGCGAGGTGAACGCCGGTTCGCGCGTGCTGATGAAGGGCCTGGACACCGAACGCTGCGTGCTCTCCGGCGGGCCCATCGGCATCATGCAGGCCGCGCTCGACCTCGTCATCCCGTACGTGCACGAGCGCAAGCAGTTCGGCCAGCCCATCGGCACCTTCGAGCTGATGCAGGGCAAGCTCGCCGACATGTACGTGAAGCTGCAGTCCTCGCGCGCCTTCGCCTACCGCGTGGCCGAGGCGCTCGACCGCGGCCGCGGCCGGGCCGCGCGCAAGGACGCGGCGGCCTGCCTGCTGTATGCCTCCGAGAGCGCGGTGCGGGTGGCGCTGGAGGCCATCCAGTGCCTGGGCGGCAACGGCTACATCAACGACTACCCGGCCGGACGGTTGCTGCGCGACGCGAAGCTCTACGACATCGGCGCGGGCACCAACGAGATCCGCAGGATGCTCATCGGGCGGGAGCTCTTCGAGGAGAGCGCCTGAGCGAGCGGCCGCAGGGCCGGATTCACGAACCGAAAAAAGGAGAACGACGATGGCTGCACGTGAAGTGGTGGTGGTATCGGGCGCCCGTACCGCGATCGGCGACTACGGCGCGTCCCTGAAGGACATTCCGGCCACGAAGCTCGGCACGCTCGCGATCCAGGAGGCCGTGGCGAGGGCGAAGATCGACCCGGCCACCGTCGGCCACGTGGTGCTCGGCAGCGTCATCCACGGCGAGGCGCGCGACATGTACATCTCGCGGGTCGCCGCCGTCGAGGCGGGCATCCCCGTGGGCACGCCCTGCCTCACCGTGAACCGGCTTTGCGGCTCCGGCCTGCAGGCGATCGTCTCGGCCTCGCAGCACATCCTGCTGGGAGATGTCGACGTGGCCATTGGCGCGGGTGCGGAGAACATGAGCCGCGGCGCCTACTTCATGCCGGGCGCGCGCTGGGGCCAGCGGATGGGCGACGGGCAGATCATCGACGCCATGGTGGGCGCCCTCACCGACCCGTTCGGAACCGGCCACATGGGCATCACCGCCGAGAACCTCGCCGCGAAGTTCGGCTTCACCCGCGAGCAGCAGGACGCGTTCTCGCTCGAATCCCACCGCCGCGCAGCGGCCGCGATCGCCGCCGGCCACTTCAAGACGCAGATCCTGCCGATCGAATTGAAGTCGAAGAAAGGCCCGGTCGTGTTCGACACCGACGAGCACGTGAGGAAGGACGCCAAGGCCGAGGATTTCTCCAAGCTGCGCGCGGCGTTCAAGAAGGACGGCTCGGTCACCGCCGGCAACGCCTCGGGCATCAACGACGCCGGCGCGGCCGTGGTGCTCATGGAAGCGGGGGCCGCCGCCAAGGCGGGTGCGAAGCCGCTCGCGCGTCTCGTGGCCTACGCCCACGCCGGTGTCGAGCCCCACATCATGGGCATCGGCCCGATCCCCGCCTCGCAGAAGGTCTTCGCCAAAGCCGGCCTCAAGCCCGGCGACATGGACGTGGTCGAATCGAACGAGGCCTTCGCCGTGCAGGCGATGAGCGTCACCCAGGAACTCGGCCTCGACCCGAAGAAGGTCAACCCGAACGGCGGCGCCGTGGCACTCGGCCACCCGATCGGCGCGACGGGCTGCATCCTCACCGTCAAGTGCCTGTACGAGCTGCAGCGCACCGGCGGCCGCTACGGCCTGGTCACCATGTGCATCGGCGGCGGCCAGGGCATCGCCGCCATCTTCGAACGCCTGTAATCCGCACCACCCGCCACACGGACTCCATCAGGAAGGAAGCACGCATGTCGGATTCGATCGTCATCGTCGGCGCCAAACGCACCCCTATCGGCGCCATGCAGGGCAAGTTCAACTCGCTCGCCGCCCACGAGCTGGGCGCCGTGGCCATCAAGGCCGCACTCGAGCAGGCCGGCGTGGGACCCCAGGAAGTCGACGACCTGATCATGGGCTGCGTCCTGCCCGCCGGGCAGGGCCAGGCGCCGGCACGCCAGGCCGCGCTCGGCGCGGGCCTCGACAAGGCGACGCCCTGCACCACGATCAACAAGATGTGCGGCTCCGGCATGAAGGCCGCCATGATGGCGGTCGGCGAGATCGCTTCGGGGGACGCGACCGTCGTGGTCGCCGGCGGCATGGAGTCCATGACCAATGCCCCGCACCTGCTCCCGAAGGCGCGCGGCGGCTACCGCTACGGCCACCAGAGGGTGCTCGACCACATGGCCTTCGACGGGCTGGAGAACGCCTACGACGGCAAGCCGATGGGCCACTTCGCGGACAAGACCGCCGAGAAGTACGGCTTCACGCGCGAGCAGATGGACGACTACGCGAAGGAATCCACCGCGCGCGCGGTCAACGCCTCCAGGACCGGTCTCTTCGCCGACGAGATCGCGCCCGTCACCGTCTCCGGGCGCAAGGGCGACGAGATCGTGAAGGACGACGAGACGCCCTTCACCGTGAACGTGGAGAAGATCGCGTCGCTTCGCCCCGCGTTCAACAAGGACGGCCGCGTGACGGCGGCCACCTCGTCCTCGATCTCCGACGGTGCGGCGGCCCTGGTGCTCATGAAGGAGTCGGAGGCGAAGAAGCGCGGCGCGAAGCCGCTCGCGCGCATCGTCTCCCAGGCGTCCAACGCCCACGAGCCGGAGTGGTTCACGACCGCGCCCATCGGGGCGATCCAGAAGGCGCTCGCCAAGGCCGGCTGGAAGGCCTCCGACGTCGACCTCTTCGAGGTGAACGAGGCCTTCGCCGTGGTCACCATGGCCGCGATGAAGGACATGGGCATCACCGCGGACAAGGTGAACGTGAACGGCGGCGCGGTGGCCCTCGGTCACCCCATCGGCGCCACGGGCGCCCGCATCATCACCACCCTGATCTACGCACTTCGCAAACGTGGCCTGAAGAAGGGCCTTGCCGCGCTCTGCATCGGCGGCGGCGAGGCAACCGCTGTCGCACTGGAGGTCCTATGAACAGCACCACCATCACCATCCCCACCCCCATCGAGGCCACGCCCGGCATCGGCCCCAATCTCGCGTCGGATCTGCGCGGCGTCGGCATCGACTCGCTGGAGGCGCTCCTGAAGGTCGGCTTCTGGGACGCGTGGCAGCAGCTTCGCCGCGCCAACCCGGAGCGCGACTGCCTGCCGCCCTGCCTCGCCCTCGCCGGAGCCGTTGCCGGCGTGCGCTGGAACCACCTGCCGCCGAAGGTTCGCGCCGACATCCGCCAGCGCGTCAAGGCTGCGCGGGAATGAGCCCCCGCGCGGGACTGGCGGCCATCGCCCTGGCCGCGCTTGCCGCAGGCGCTTGCGGCAAGCAGGAAGCGCCCAAGGTCGACGCCGCCACCGAGCAGAAGGAGGCGCTCGAGCGCGCGAAGCAAGGCGCCTTCGGCACCCAGGTGAAGGCGCTCGAGGACGCCAAGACCCTCGGCGCGGACCTGGACAAGAAGGCGCGCGAGTCCATCGACAAGGCCGAGCAAGGCACGAAGTAGGCGTTCTCCCATGCTCACGCGCGCCCAGTCCGATTTCCTCACCGACGAGCAGCGCATGATCCGCGACACCGCGCGGGATTTCGCGCGCGCGGAACTCGCGCCCAACGCCGGCAAATGGGAAGAGGAAGGCTGGATCCCCGACGAGGTCGTTGCGAAACTGGGCGAGCTGGGTTTCCTCGGCATGACGATTCCCGCCGAGCACGGCGGCACCGGCGCCGACTACGTCGCCTACGTCCTCGCGGTCGAGGAGATCGCCGCCGGGTGTGCCGCGACCTCCACCCTCATGAGCGTGCAGAACGGCCTGGGCTGTGCGCTCGTGCACGCGTGGGGCGACGATGCGCAGAAGAAGGCCTGGCTTGCCGAACTCGCGAGCGGGCGCGCCATCGCCTGCTTCTGTCTCACGGAGCCGCAGGCCGGCAGCGAGGCCAACAACCTCAAGACCCGCGCGACCGAGCGCGACGGCGGCTGGGAACTCGAGGGCACCAAGCAGTTCATCTCGAACGCCAAGCGCGCGAAACTCGCGGTCGTCTTCGCGGTGACCGACCCCACGCTCGGCAAGAAGGGGCTCTCCGCCTTCCTCGTGCCGACCGAAACCCCCGGCTTCCAGGTCGAGCGGGCGGAAAAGAAGCTGGGACTGCGCGCCCTGGACACCTGCCCCATCGTCTTCGCCGGCTGCCGCCTGCCCGCCGACGCCCTCCTCGGCCCGCGCGGCAAGGGGCTCGCCATCGCGCTCTCCAATCTCGAGGGCGGGCGGATCGGCATCGCCGCACAGGCCGTCGGCATCGCCCGCGCGGCGCTCGAAGCGGCGACCGCCTACGCGAAGGAGCGCAAGACCTTCGGCAAGAAGATCGTCGAGCACCAGTCGATCGCCAACATGCTCGCCGACATGCACACGCGCGTGAACGCGTCGCGCCTGCTGGTGCTGCACGCGGCGCAGCTTCGCGCGGCCGGGGTCCCGTGCCTGTCGGAAGCCTCGCAGGCCAAGCTCTTCGCGTCGGAAGCGGCCGAGTGGGTGTGCTCGAAGGCGATCCAGGTGCACGGCGGCTACGGCTACGTGCGCGACTACCCCGTCGAGCGCCACTACCGCGACGCGCGCGTGACCCAGATCTACGAGGGCACGAGCGAGATCCAGCGCATGCTGATCGCGCGCACGCTGGCCGAATAGCCCCCTCACCGCGAAGATCCCCCTTGCGACCATGCCGCAACTGAAAACCCGCCTCGACACCGGCGCCGAGGCCTTCCGCGCCAACCGCGAGCACCACGAGGCGCTCGCCGTGGAATTGCGCGGGCAGGTGGCGCGCGTGGCCGCCGGCGGCGGGCCCGAGGCGCAGAAGAAGCACACGGACCGCGGCAAGCTCCTGCCACGGGAGCGCGTGCGGGCGCTGCTCGATCCCGGTTCTCCGTTCCTCGAATTCTCGCAGCTCGCGGCCTTCGGGCTCTACAACGACGAGGCGCCTTCGGCCGGCATCATCACCGGGATCGGCCGCGTCTCGGGGCGCGACGTCGTGGTCATCGCCAACGACGCCACGGTCAAGGGCGGCACCTACTACCCGCTCACGGTGAAGAAGCACCTGCGCGCCCAGGAGATCGCCGCGCAGAATCGCCTGCCCTGCATCTACCTCGTCGATTCCGGCGGCGCGTTCCTGCCGCTGCAGGACGAGGTCTTCCCGGACCGCGACCACTTCGGGCGGATCTTCTACAACCAGGCCAACCTCTCCGCCGCGGGCATCCCGCAGGTGGCCGTGGTGATGGGCTCCTGCACGGCGGGCGGCGCCTACGTGCCGGCGATGTGCGACGAGTCGATCATCGTGAAGAACCAGGGCACCATTTTCCTCGGCGGTCCGCCGCTGGTGAAGGCGGCCACCGGCGAGGTGGTGAGCGCCGAGGACCTGGGAGGCGGCGAGGTGCACTCGCGCACCTCGGGTGTCACCGATCACCTCGCCGACGACGACCGGCACGCGCTCGCGATCGCCCGCGAGATCATCCGGCATTGCGAAGGCGCTGCGGGACGGCCTGCCACGCCGCCGGCTTCGCCCCCGCGCGAACCGCTCTATCCCGCCGAGGAACTCTACGGCATCGTGCCCAAGGACTCGCGCCAGCCCTTCGACGTGCGCGAGATCATCGCGCGGATCGTGGACGGCTCGGACTTCCACGAGTTCAAGGCGCTCTACGGCACGACGCTCGTGACGGGCTTCGCGCACCTGCACGGCATGCCCGTGGCCATTCTCGCGAACAACGGCATCCTCTTTTCCGAGTCGGCGCTGAAGGGCACGCACTTCATCGAGCTCGCCAACCAGCGCGGCATTCCGCTGCTCTTCCTGCAGAACATCACCGGCTTCATGGTGGGCCGCAAGTACGAGAACGCCGGCATCGCCAAGGACGGCGCGAAGATGGTGACGGCGGTGTCCTGCGCGAAGGTGCCGAAGCTCACGCTGATCCTCGGCGGGTCCTTCGGCGCCGGCAACTACGGCATGTGCGGGCGCGCCTTCAACCCGCGCTTCCTGTGGAGCTGGCCCAACGCGCGCATCTCCGTGATGGGCGGCGAGCAGGCCGCCGGCGTGCTGGCGACGGTGAAGCGCGACGGCATCGAGTCGCGCGGCGGCAAGTGGTCCGCCGACGATGAGGAAGCCTTCAAGGCCCCCATCCGCGACCAGTACGAGCGCCAGGGCCACCCCACCTACGCCACCGCCCGGCTCTGGGACGACGGCGTCATCGACCCGGTCGACACCCGCCGCGTGCTCGCACTCGGCCTTGCCGCCGCGCTCAACGCGCCCATCGAGGAGACGCGCTACGGCGTCTTCCGGATGTGAAATCTCCCTCTCCCTTGGGAGAGGGCCGGGGTGAGGGATGAACTGAGGAAACCAGCTCCATGACCGCCAATCTCTCCATCGAACGCCGCGGCCCCGTCGGCCGAATCACCCTCGACCGCCCCGAGCGGCACAACGCCTTCGACGATTCCCTCATAGCAGAGCTCACCGAGGCGTTGCGCTCCATCGAGGCCGACGAGACCGTGCGCGTGGTGGAACTCGCGAGCGCCGGGAAGTCCTTCTCCGCCGGCGCAGACCTCCAGTGGATGCGCCGCGTGGCGAGCGCTCCCCGGGATGCCAACCGCGACGATGCCATGGCGCTTGCCGCCCTCATGCGCACGCTCGCGGAACTGCGCAAGCCCACGATCGCGCGCGTCCAGGGCGCGGCCTACGGCGGCGGCGTCGGCCTCGTGGCCTGCTGCGACATCGCGGTGGCGACGGTGGGTGCACGGTTCGCGCTCTCCGAGGCCAAGCTGGGCCTCATCCCGGCGGTGATCTCGCCCTACGTCGTCGCGGCCATCGGCCCGCGCGCGGCCAGGCGCTACTTCCTCACCGGGGAAGCCTTCGACGCCTCGGATGCGTGGCGCCTGGGCCTCGTGCACGAACTGGCCAAGGACCAAGCCGACCTCGACGGAAAAATCTCCGGCCTCGTGGAAGCCCTCCTCGCGTGCGGGCCGGTCGCCCAGCTCGAATGCAAGGCGCTCATCCGCGCGGTCGCCGGGCGGGCGGTCACGGGAGAACTGATCCAGGACACCGCCGAGCGCATCGCGAAAGTGCGCTCCTCGCCGGAAGGCATGGAAGGTGTCGCGGCCTTTCTGGAGAAGCGCAAGCCTTCCTGGTCCCCGCCGGCAGAGAAGGACAGGAAGCGCGGGTAGGCCTCACGGATCGAGCCGGGCCGCACGCGCACCTTACGCCGGGCGGGGAACCACGCGCAGGGTCCTGTTCAGGATCGCTCGGTCCTCCGGGTCGGAAAGCGCCGCGATCAATCGTTGCGCTTCGGCATGGTGCTCACGATGCTGCATGGAATCGCCCTCCACCGCCGCAACATGGGCGGCCAATCGGCGCTGCCAGATCGCTGTCTCTTCCGCAGTCGGCTTGTCGGTCATGGAGTACCTCGGCGCAAAGCCCGGGATGGCTTCCCAGCGCGTACCGGAAACGGACCGCGACTCCCGGCTGGATCGCGCCCTGGATCGAAGGGACTCTCGGGCACGTAAGGCCGGAGTCGTAGTCCCGGAGGACGTGGTTTCCGCGGGTGCGGATCACGGTGAAGAGCATCGCCTGGTAACGGCGCTCCAGGGATTCGGGAATGCACACCGTCGCCCCCGGCAACTGGTCGCCCGGGCATCCAGCCCACGACGCCGCCGCCTCCCGGCTGAGAGTGAACACCAGGCCGACGGGAATGCGATCGCGCGGGGCGGCTTGCCGGTTCTGCGCGATGCAGTCCGGATCGAATTCGCGCGCGGGGTCCACCAGCGTGAACTCGATGCGCACTTCCTCGGGCACGAGGAGTGCGTGCGGCGCCTGCCGAAGCAGGTGGCGCGTGACCGCCACCTGCGGCTCCGCCTCGAGGCACGCGCGCATGACCTCCACGAGGATGACATCGGGGGGCTGTTCCGGGTCCAGGCGATGGGACGCTGCGTCCGCAATCTCATACCTCGCCACGGAACCGGAGAGCCCCAGCGCATCGACGATGGCCATTGCGGACGCGATCGACTCCGGATGCAGGTCCAGGAGGGTGAAAGTCGCCTCCGTGGAGGGCAGCACCGCCATCAGGGGCATCGCCAGCGTCGCGTAGGGGCCGCAGCCGGCATAGAGCACCCTCGCCGGGCGGTCGGGAGCGCGTTTCCGGGCATCGACGATGGCGGCGTGCGTGCCGCGGACGAACGCAATCGTTCGCATGAAGTCGTCGGCGCACATCGCGGCCATGGTCGGGGATATGGCCACGCCATCCGGCGTCCGCGTCTCGCCGGCCGCTATGTCATCGGTCCTCGGGGACCAGCTCCCCCGTGACGACGCGAGCACCGCCATCATCTCGAGGACCTCCGGCCGCAGCGAAGAAGCGGGAACTCCGGGTTCGAGCAGCGAGAGCGCGGCCTTGCGAAGCCGCTCGATCAATCGAACCCCTCGGTCATCCGCCGCACCCGAGAGGCTGCGCTTCGGGCGAGGCGGGTCGATCGGTACACGATGGCAAGGAAAGCGGCGAACAGGGCGGTTTGCACCATGGCGATCCCGAACGCTTCCATCCCCAGCAGGGCCACGGCCTCGAATGCCGCGAGGCAGACGAGCAGCAGGAGGGCCAGGGCCCGCATTCTTCGCGGTGGCCCGACGCCGGCCGACGCGACAACCAGGACCCCGCCGATCTGCAGGGGAGCAAAGGTGAGGACCGCCGAGGGCCAGTAGAGGATCGCGACGACGTAGGACACCGACGTCGTGAAGAACGCATCGATCATGCCGAGCGAAAACACGTTGAAGGCCACCAGCATGCCGATCCCCGCGACGTAGGCCAGGAAAACGCCGGCGGCTTCCGCCAGCGTGCGCGCCACCGGCTGCGCCCGGCGCGAACGCTCGCCAAGCGCCGCAAGCGCGCACCCGATGCAGAACAGGCCCACGGTGAGGAGCCAGAGGTTCACGGCGGTGGCGCCTGGTGCCCCTTCACTGCATGGAATGCAGGCCGAACATGTTTCCCTCAGTGTCCAGGGCCAGCGCAACGAAGCCGTACTGGCCGATGGAGAACTTCTCCTTCTGGATGCGCCCTCCCGCCTTCACGACGCGGCCCGCCTCCGCGGCGCAGTCCGCGCAACTGAAGTAGACCAGGACGCTGTTGCCGCCGGAGGCAATGCCCGGCATCTTCACCAGCGAGCCCGAGGACCCCGAGCTTTCCATGCTCATCGGGAAGGCCCACATCTCCACGCCAGGGCTTTCCAGCCGCTCGAACTGCGTCTCGAGCACGGTCTCGTAGAATTTCCTCGCGCGCTCCATGTCCTGCACGTAGATCTCGAACCAGCCAACGGGGTTTCGTGCCATCGGGTTGCTCCTTCGCAAGTTGAACGGTGCGATCGGCTGCCCGCGATCGGCGATCACATCATGCACGCCGCTGGGCCGGCTCCGGGAAACGCTGCAATCCTACCGCGAACGCGAGGAGCCAATGGAATTGGCCTTCCGTGTGCGGCGACAGGCCCGGAACGAAGGCTCAGGCGGCGCTTTTCCCACGCTCCACCTCGGCGGCGAGGCGCTCGAGGTTCTGCGCGTTTGCAACCGCCACGAACTCGGCCATCCGCGCGTAGTGTTCGACGGTATCGAAAGTCTGCCGCCACCGCACTTCGGTATCGCCGCCCTTCGGCTCCAGCTCGATGGTCAGCAGGAAGTGGTGCCCGCTGAAATGCTCGATCTCGAAGACCCTGGCGTCTGCGATACGCGTGAACCGGCTCTCGTTCGGGTAGTCCCTGCCATCGGGACCGTGCATCGTGAGGAGCCAGCTTCCGCCGGGCCTGAAATCGAACTGGTGAATCGTGTTGGTGAATCCCGCCGGACCCCACCAGTTCGCGATGCGGGCGGGATCGCTCATGGCGGCGAAGACTTCCGCGGGGGTAGCCGCGATCAGCCTGCGCCTGGAGTCCGACCGGCTTTCGATGGCGTCCATCCGACACCTCCCTTTGAGACGCGAGTTTACGGCTCCAGGGTGTCGGCTGAACGGGGTCGATTCATCCGGCGCCCCTCGATCCCCCGCCCTCCGCGGCCAGTCTGGAGGCCCGGATCGCCGCCAGCGCCTCCTCGCGAATCCGGTCGAACCGGGCTTCGGTTTCCGCCACCACAACATTGGCGACTTCCTCGGCGGAGCCATCCCGCTCCTCACGCGCGCTTCTTCCACTGGTCCAGGTAGGCGTCGGTTCCCGCCATGCCCTGTTTCATCGCCATCAGGTCGATCAACTCCTGGAATCGAGGGCTGAGCGGCACCTTGTGCACCTTGCCCGCATCGCTTGCCTCGACGACCGCGGGGATGTCCTGCCAGCACATCAATTGATAGGTCGCCACGATCGATTTCTCCTCTGGGTTGGACCGTCTTCGGGTAGAATTCCCGGCACTGCTTTGCATTCTTTATGCTGCGCTTACGCAGCGCCAATGCCCCCGCAGACCCGAGGTCGCCCAAGCGACCGCGCTGTGATCCACAGGGGGCGAGACCATGCAGAATGCAGTCCCGAGCGGCCAGGACCGGCGCCAGCAGATCATCGATTTCATGTCCGGATTCACGCTTGAAACCACGCCGGGATCCGCGGCGAAGGTGCACGATTTTCGCGACCATGTGCGGGCCGGCGCGACGATCTTCATCACGTTCCTCCAGGGCTCGGATTTCAGGGACACCGTCCAGGTCGCCAAGCGGCTCAAGGCCGAAGGGTTCAACCCCGTGCCACACATCGTGGCCCGTGGCATTCCAAGCAAGCGCTACCTGGAGGAAGCACTGGCCACCCTGACCGGGGAGATCGGCGTTCACGAGGCGCTTTGCGTCGCCGGGACAGCCGACCCTCCCGCGGGAGAGTTCCGGGACACCCTGCAGTTGCTGGGCACCGGTCTCTTCGACAAGTACGCAATCTCGCGCATCGGGATGGCCGGCCATCCCGAGGGGAATCCCGGGGTTGCCGCCGAGACGATCAGGCGTGCTCTCGACTGGAAGAACGACTTCGCCCGACGTACCGGGGCATCGCTCTACCTGGTCACGCAATTCTGCTTCGAGTCCGGTCCCGTCATCGCCTGGGACAGGCAACTGCAGGCGCAGGGCAACCGCCTCCCGATCTACGTCGGAGTTCCCGGCCTCGCCACGATTCGAACGCTGCTTCACCATGCGAAGGCGTGCGGCATCGGACCGTCGATGCAATTCGTCGCCCGTCAGGCCATGAACGTCGCGAGATTGATGACGGTTTCCGCGCCCGACAAGCTGGTCGCCGAGCTTGCGGCCCACAAGGCGGCGGATCCACGCAGTGCGATTGCCGGCGTTCACATGTACCCGCTGGGCGGCCTGAAGAAGACCTCGGACTGGGCGTACGCCGTGGCCGACGGGAGATTCAGGATGAAGGCGGGCGGTGCCGGATTCGAGGTCGAGTCGCCTCCGGCCTGAACGGCGAGGGGCCGCCGCGCCCTCGCCTCAAGTCGCACCCAGCTTGCAGGCTTCGACGAAGATGTCCTGGAACTCCGGGCGCGTCGCAAGCGCGACATGCTCGATGTTGCGTGCGATGTCGAAGGCGCGGGAGCGCTCCGTTTCCGACATCAGCGCCATCTGCGCGCCGAGAAGCGCGGTATTGCCGACGTAGCTGACGCGGGCCGGGGGCACCGGGGGGAGCAGGCCGATCCGGACCGCGCTCTCAATGTTCACGTAGTTTCCGAACCCGCCGGAAAGCATCACCTCCTCGATCTGGTCGTCGCTCACCCCCATGATCCCCTGCAGCATCACGACGCCGCCGTAGATCGCGGCCTTGGCGAGCTGCAGCTGGCGGATGTCGTTTTGCGTGAGCAGCACGTCATCCCCGCGCCCGCCCTGCGCGGCATGGACGAGCACGAAGGCGCGGCTCTCACCGTCCTTGACGATGCGCGCCTGCAACCGGTCGGCGATCGGCCGCACGCCGGGCCGCCACAGGCGGCCGGCGGAATCGAGGACGCCGGCATCGAGCATCTTCGCGACCGCATCGATCAGCCCGGAGCCGCAGATGCCGATGGCGGGAGCTTCTCCTATCACCTCGCAGGAAACGTCCTCGCCAATGGAGACCTTTTCGATCGCCCCCACGGCGCCGCGCATCCCGTGCCTCACCTGTCCGCCTTCGAAGGTCGGGCCCGCGGGCGCCGAGCAGACCAGCAAACGGTCCCGCGAGCCCAGCACGACCTCGCCGTTGGTGCCGATGTCGACCAGGAGACGGATGCCTTCGCTTTCATGGATGCGCGTGGCGATGATGCCGGCGATCGTGTCGGCGCCTACGAATCCGGCCAGGATCGGCAGCAGGCACACCCGGGCGTTCGGAACCCGCTTGAGAGGAATCTCGCCTGCCGGAACCGCGATCGGGTCGCGCACCACCGGTGCGTAAGGGGCGAGCCCCACGAAACTCGTGTCGATGCCGAGGAACAGGTGGTGCATGCACGTATTGCCGGCGACGACGATCTTGTAGATGTGTTCCGGCGCCACTTCCGCCTCACGCGCCATCTTCTCGATGAATTCGTTCACCAGGTTCAGGATTCGGCCGCGCAGCACCTGCAGCTTCTTCTGGTCGAACTGGGCGTAGGCGATGCGCGACATCAGGTCGCCCCCGTAGACCGCCTGCGGATTGACGGCGGACATCGAGGCGAGGCTCTCGCCCGTACGCAGGCAATGCAGCGAGCCCACGACGGTGGTCGTGCCGATGTCGAAGGCCAGGCCGAACATCCGCTCGCTCGTGTCGCCGGCTTCCACGTCGATGATTTCGTCGCGAAAGGTCGTCACCGTGAGCCGGCCGAGTTCCTCGCGCAGGACGGCGGACAGCTTGCGATAGACGCCGAACGGTACCTTGCGGGAGATGCCTGCCGGAAGGCAGGCCAAAACCTGCTCGATGTCGGAGGTCTGGTGGTTTTCGTCGTGTGGGGCCTCGGCCCGGATCAGGCGCTTTTCTATTCCCGAGTCGAGCGCCAGGACGCCGGGCGAGAAGCCATCCGGGCCGGCGAGAATCTGGTGGCCGAGTTCGTCCCGCTCGGGCATGGCCGCGATGCTGCAGTCGGCAACGGCCGGCATCTGGCAGGACAGGCGGAAGCGCTCGCGCACGCCGTCCGGGCCGAGCTGGATCGTGTCATTGAGCGTGGGCGGGGCGATCTCGCCCGAGAGCACCTTCACCCGGCATGACCGGCACCGCCCTCGCCGCCCGCAGGTCGCCGTGATCTCGATACCGGCCTCGAGGGCCGCCTCGAGCACCGTCGTGCCGCGCGCGACGTTGCCGTGGGCGAGTACGCGCGAATCCTCCGGGTCGCAGAAGGTGACCTTGACGGTTTGCGTCATCGCGTCCCGGTTCGCAATGCCTGCTTGGCTCCCCCTCCGGCTGGCGAGGGATTGCGAAGCGCCATCATGTAGCGCATCGCGTTCTCGTCCCGGCCGAGGATGAGGTCTGAAGCCAGCTTGAACTCCGCGTAGTCCTTCGCCGGATTCTGCACGGGGTCGATCATCAGCGTGTCGCAGCCGGCGAGCACCGAAAGGATGATGAAGGCGTTGTTCACGACCTTTCGCTGCGGCAGGCCGAACGAGGCATTGCTGTGCCCTCGAAGATGTGCACCTGCGGATAACGCCGCCGGATCTCGCGCACGGCCTCGAGATAGTGGGAGCCGAACTCACCCCCGGTGGACGCCGGAAACGCCAGGGATCGAGATAGCGGTCGGTCATCTCGATGCCGGCCGCGTCCATCAGTCGCATCAGCTCCTCGCGGTTCTCGACCCGCTCGTGCTCGTTCTTGGGCATGCCGTCGCGGCCGCTGGCGTTGGCGAACAGCAGCGCGTTCCTGGACTTCGCTTCCTGGATCAGGCCCTGCCGGCCGTCTTCGAGGTTGACCGAGTTGATGGCCGGGCGGCTGCGGCTGCCGTCGTGCGCGCGCAGTCCGGTCATGATCGTTTCGGGGTCGGAGGAGTCGATGGCGATGATCGCATCGGTCATGTTCTGCACGACCGGCACCAGCCAGGCCATCGTCTGGTGGCGCACCTCCGGATCCACGGCGATTTCATCGACGCACAGGTCGATGATGTTGGCCCCGGCAGCGGTCTGCGCGTTGATCAGCCAGGCGATGTAGTCAAGGTCCTTGCGGCGCACGGCATGGGCCACGTGCGGGATCTGGAAGACACGCAGCTTCGCGGGGTCGGTCGGATAGATGTCCGTGATGTCCATCAGCCGCGTGGCGCCGTCCGGGCCCGCGTAGGAAACGCCGACCTTGCCGGCTTCGTGCACCACGCGCGGATTGGTGATCTTCAGGCGGCGCGTGGCGTTGAAGTTCTCGCCGATGACTTCCAGCACTCTCTCGCTCATCTCGTGTCTTCTCCAGGGATTTGCCGATTGCGCCCCGCGGCACTCGCATCTCGGGGGCGGGGTTTCATGGGGCCGGGCGGAGCCCGAAGAGCCCGCTGCGCGACATCTTCGGCGTCATCGCGCAGCTTCCATCAAGCAGCCGGGCGGGAGACGTCGCCTCGTCGAACAGCGAAAACAGCGCCTCGTGGTCCTCCAGCGGCCATTCCACCTTGCGCCCGTCGACACGGGAGGTGTAACCAGGCGCCAATCGGCGCGTGAGCACGAGGCCGTCCCGCGCGGCCTCGCCGTAGAGGTGATCCTTGAGCAGCCGCGTCGCCTCCTCGATCCCGAGCCATCCGGCGACATCGAGCATGTAGGCCTCGAGCGTCCTGCCGGCCGCGGCGAGGTTCCTCTGGGTGCTGTCGAATCTCGACCCCAGCGACAGGACGAAGACGGCAACCTCGCCGCATCCGGCGAGATAGGCGCTGAACGTCGGCCCGCGAAACCGCGTCCCGGTGGAAAGGGCCAGCCCTTCCGGCGTGCAGCTGTCGATCAGGAGGCGTCGATAGGAGGCGCGGGGCGTGGCGGCGGTCATCGCAAGCCCCGCCATGGCCTGTGCGGTGCGCCGCACCTCGGTCCTGACCGGCATATCCGGTCCGTAGCCGAGAATGCGCAGCACGCGTTCCGGCGAAACCTCGATTCCGCGTGGTGAAAAGCTTGCCGCTTCTTCCATCCTGTTCCCGAATGCGACGCGATTCGCGGCCTCACACCTGGACGGCATCATCGATCGGTTCCCTGCGCTTGTGGTCCCCGATCAGCTGTTCGCGCAGGAATTTCGACAGGTAGTCGATCGCGTAGACAGTCAGGACCACGAAGATGATGATCAGGCACGCTTCGCGCAGCTCATAGGCTCGCAGGCGATCGCCGAGCAGGAAGCCGATGCCGCCGGCACCGACGATGCCGAGGATGGACGCCGAGCGCACGTTGTGCTCGAACATGTAGAGCGTGTTCGAGAGCATCATCGGCAGCACTTGCGGCAGGACGCCGAACCAGATCCTGTGCAGCCAGTTGCCGCCGAGAGAGGTCACGCCGTCGATCTGCTTGCGGTCGAGGTTCTCGATCGCCTCGGAATAGAGCTTCACGAAGGTTCCCGTCTCCACGATGGCGATCGCCATGATCCCGGCGATCGGCCCCAGTCCGACGGCGCGCACGAAGATGAGCGCCCAGATCAGGTAGTCGAAGGAGCGGAGCAGGTCGGCGAAGCGGCGCGTGCCGAACTGGACCGGGCGGGAGCGCGTCATGTTCTTCGACGCCAGGAAACTCAAGGGCATCGCCACGACTGCGCCCAGCAAGGTGCCCAGGAAAGCCATTGCCACGGTCTCGCCGATGGCCTTGAGGAATATCCCCGTGTTATCGAAGCCCGTTGGCGGAAACATCTGGCCGACGACGGTATCGCCGAACTTCGACACGCCGTGCAGGAAGTCCCCGGAGAAGAAACCGAAACGGTAGAGGCAATAAACCGTCAGGCCGGTCGCCCCTCCCCACGTCAACCAGGAGTTGATGCGCTGGCGAAGGGGTGCGGCGAACGCGCCGGGATTTCGCTCGCGTTCCGCGGCGATGTCCGCTTCGGTGATGCTGGTCAGTCGCGAGCTCATGGTTCCCGGCCTCAATGTGAAAAGCTGGCCTTGCCGATGGCGCTGTGCCGGATCTTCTCGCTCACGATGTCGATGGCCATGATCGTCGCGACGATGATCAGCAGGATGGCGCCGACGTCGCCGAAGTAGAGGAGCTGGACGGCGGTGAAGAGGTCATGGCCGATGCCGCCCGCGCCGACGAAGCCGACGATCGTGGCACTGCGCACGTTCAGCTCGATGCGCCAGAACGTGTACGAGAGGTAGTTGGGCAGCACCTGGGGCAGGACGCCGTAGCGCATTTCGTGAAACCAGTTTCCCCCGCCGAGCGCAGGCCGTCGATCGGCAGCGGGCTGATGTTCTCGTTCACCTCCGCGAAAAGCTTGCCCTGCGCTCCCAGCGTGTGCATGGTTATCGCGAGGATTCCCGCCACCGGCCCGATTCCGAACGCGAACACGAAGAGCAGCGCCCAGACGATGTCCGGAACCGTGCGCGCGATCTCGAGCGTCCGGCGTGCGATCCAGTAGACGGCGAAGTTGTGCGCCAGGTTGCGCGCGGCGAAGAAGCTGATCGCCCCGCCGATGAGCGTGCCGAGCGCGGTCGCGAGGTAGGCCATCAGCAGGGTATTGAGCAGGCTTTCGAACCACTCCCCGGCGTTCCAGTACCACGCGGAAAAGTCCTTTCCGAGCGAATCCAGGTGCAGCGGCGGCAGCATTCTGCCGAGGAACTCCGTCGCGCGGGGTACGCCGTCGAGCAGGACCCCGATGTTGAACTTGGTCGACACGACCGAGGCGACCAGGCACAGCAGGAAAGCCGCTCCGAACACCGCGGCGTAGATCCGCTTCTGGCGCCGGTACCCCGCGTACTCCACCTCGAAACGCGCGGCCACGCCGCCGGGGCCTGGGCCTGCTCTGGGTGGGGTTCCGGTCATCGCCATCGCGTTTTCGCTCTTCGCCGCGTGAAGGGGAAGCGCGGGCCCGGCGCCCTGCCGGGCCTGCTCTTCGCCACGATCGCCTACTTCGCCTTCTTCTTGCGCGCCTCGCGCTCATCGACCGCAGCCTGGCAGATCAGCTCGTAGTCCTTGTGCTGGATCGGAACCATGCCCCGAGTGCGGCCCTGGGCAATCGCCTCGGCGATCTTCATGTCGTGGTCCTTGAGTTCCACGAACAGCTTCTCGAGATCGTCGCGCATCGCCTTCGGAAGATCCGTGCGGATGACCACCGGCGGCGAGGGCAGCGTGGGAGAAACCCAGATGACGCGAATCTGCTCGCGCTTGAGCAGGCCCTTGTTCATCATGGCGCGAAGGTTGCCGATGTTGTCGTCCTTCGAGGTCCACGTGAAGGCAGCGTCGTAGGTCCCGCGGAGCACGCCGAGCACCGCCTGCGGGTGCCCCCCGGCGAGCGGGCTCTTGAAATACTCGTCTACCGGCTTGCCCATGGCGCGGAACGCCGCGGTCGGGATGAGGTAGCCGGACCCCGACAGCGGATCGGTGCGGGCTACGACCTTGCCCTTCAGGTCCTCGATGGTCTTGTACGGGCTTTCGGCCTTCACGCCGATGACCGACGTTTACCCCATCGAGCCATCGGGCTCCATCGCCGCGACCAGCGGTTCGACGCCGCCGTTGCTGTCCATGCGAGTCTGGCAATAGGAGAACCCGCTCAGCCAGGAGAGGTGGATCTGCTTGGCGATCAGGGCGTTCATCACCCCCGAATAGTCGCTGGCGGTGTAGAGCTCCATCTTTATGCCGAGCTCCTTCTCGGCAAGGCTGATGAACGCATCCATGCTCTTGACCGTATTGCTCTGGGTCTCGACCGGGATGACCCCGTACTTCACGACCGGATAGTCCTTTTGCCAGCCGCCAACGTACTTGCCTGCGGCCTCCGCCGGGACCGCTGCCAGGCACAGGAACGCGGCCGCGATGGCCCCCGAAAAATGACGCGAATTGGCGAGCATGATCGTCTCCTCCCTCGTGGTTTGCTCTTCGGACCGGCTTCTCAGGACCTGCCCAGCTTCGTGCGGGACTCCCGATTTCTTGCGGCTTCCATCCATGCGGCCTGCCGGGCGGCTCTCACCTGCCCGCGCCCACCCTTTCCTTCGATTCCTCAACGCGATCCACGGCGGATTCAGCGGTTTGCGTGGCCGTGAACGCCAGGTCGACCTCGTCGTCGGCCGGTTCGCCCGCGCCATGCTCGCCGACGCCGTAGATTTCGCGCGCCATCGCTTCGTTCAACTCCGACGGCAGTCCGTCGAACACGATTTCTCCCTTGCGCATGCCGATGATCCGGTCGCAATAGTCCTTGGCCGTCTGCAGCAGGTGCAGGTTGCAGATCACGGTGATGCCGTCGTCCTTGTTGATCCGGCGCAGGGCGTCCATCACGATGGACGCGTTGCGCAGGTCGAGGGAGGCGATCGGCTCGTCGGCGAGCAGGATCTTGGGCTCCTGGACGAGCGCGCGGGCGATCGCCACGCGCTGCTGCTGTCCTCCCGACAACTCGTCGGCGCGATGCAGGGCGTGCGACACCATGTCCAGGCGCTGCAGGGCGCGAATGGTGAAGGCGCGATCCCGGGCCGAGAACATCATCAGCAGGGCCCGCCAGGTCGGGTGATAGCTGATGCGTCCCATCAGGACGTTGGTCATCACCGTGAGGCGGGGCACCAGGTTGAACTGCTGGAAGACCATGGCGCACTGGGCCCGCCATCGGCGAACGCGGCTGCCCTTGAGCGTACAGACGTCGACTTCGCCGTCGAAAATGCCCTCGGCGAGGATGCGTCCCGCGGTCGGATCGGCCAGCCGGTTGATCATGCGAAGGAGCGTCGACTTTCCCGCGCCGGAGCGGCCTATGATGCCGATCATCTGCCCCTTCGGCACTTCGAACGTCACGTTGTTCACCGCGACAAGGCTACCGAAGGCCTTCGTAAGGCCTTGTACTTTGAGCGTCACGACCCCTCCTCCGATGCTGCGTTGCGCCGGTACTCGGCGGCGATCCTGCGCGTGCTCGTGCCTTCGAAGACTTGCTCCGCCTTTCGTCAGGCCGTCACTTTCTCGGCTATCAGCCGTTTGACCAGGTCGACGGCCTCCGGCGCATTGTCCCCATACCCGTTGGCGCCGATTTCGGCCGCGAACTCCCTCGACACCGGCGCCCCGCCGCATATCACCGGGATCGTCAGGCCCTCCTTCTTGATCTGCGCGACGATCAGCTTCATGAACGGCATGGTGGTGGTCAGCAGCGCCGACAGGCCGATGACATCCGCGCCCACCTTGCGTGCCGTCTCGATGATCATCTCGGCCTTCACGTTGACGCCGAGGTCTATCACCTTGAAACCGGCGCCCTCCAGCATCATGCCCACCAGGTTCTTTCCGATGTCATGCAGGTCGCCGAAGACGGTGGCCGTGACAATTATGCCCTTGGGCTCGGCCTTGGTCGCGATGATGATCGGGCGCAGGATTTCCACGCCCTTCTTCATGGCCCTCGCGGCCATGAGCATTTCCGGAACGAAGAACTCGCCCGTGGCGAACAGGTCGCCGACCTCGCCCATCGGCGGGATCAGTCCCTCGTCGAGAATCGTGTTGGGCGAATTGCCTTCCTCGAGGGCCCTGGCCACCAGCTCCGCGCACTGCTCGCCCTCGAACTGCATCACCGAATCGTAGATCTGCTGCATGAGGGGAGCGCGGCCGATGGCCGCCGTCTCGCGCGCCTTGTCCTTCTCCGCATCCTCGGCGAAGCCCATCCCCATGAAGCCCTTGCCGCCCGCCGATTCCATGGCCACGCCTTCCGGGCCGCTCAGCACCTGCCCGGCATAGGGTCGCTCCCCGGCGCGGAAGCTCTTGACCGCCTCGATCGCCGCCCGGACATTCTCCACGGGAGTCTGCGCGCTGAAGCTGCAGAAATAGAGGAAGAACTTCTTTCCGTACGGGCCCGCGGCTGCCCACCTCCATGTACTCGTGCACGCGGCGGGTGATGTCCTCGCGCGATCCCTTCTGCAGGAGCAGCGTGCCGACGCCGAAGCTGAGCGCACACCCCTTGGTGTCGGCGTACCGGCGGATGCGTTCCGTGCCCACCCGGAAGCAGTCGGCATCCTGCACCTTGAGGTACTGCGGGGTGATGTGCAGCTTGATGTCCCAGTACTTCTCGGCGTTCTCGGCGAAGGCATCGCCCCACCAGTTGTCGCAGCGCATCCCCGGCCGGTTGCCCGTGAGCGCGCGCAGCTTGTCGAGGTACGGAACGGAGAATTCATGCACCATCTTCTCGGTGATGAAGGGCAGGGAGCCGACGGCATCCTTGCCGTTTGCCACGCTCGAACCGGGAATCACCTTGAAGTAGGTGTTGATGTAGGGCGCGAGCACCTCCTCGACCAGCCAGTCCATCACCTTGTGGACGAACTGCGGGCGCTCCTCCATGGCGACGACCATCTTCTCGAACTGCATCACCTGGGCGCACAGGTTGATCGGCGCGCAGTAGTGGATGTGGTGCGCGAACCCGGTCAGCTCCTGGCAGATCCTGAGCGCCTCGAGCACCCAGGGCATGCGCCCGGTCTTGAGGGGATCGGGCGCCTTGATCCTCGCGAGGTCCTTCTCGTTGGCGATCAGCACGCGGGTGTTGTCGAGAGCCGGATAGAGATCATCGAACCAGGCCATGTCGCCGCCGAGTGCCTCGGCCTCCACCGAGTAGACGTCCCAGACCATGTCGGGGATGTCGAAGCCGAACTCCTGCTGCACGTCGAGGCAGCCTCGCACGAACAACTCGGGATCGCTGAAGAAGCGCCGGCCGTTGTGCTTGCCATAGGCCATGCAGAACTCGGCCATCTGGGTGGTGACGGGGATGAACTCGGCGTCCTGCCCGTCCATGATCGCCTTGTACTGGCGAATGCCCGCGCTGAAGTCGTACTTGTCGTACTTGTATTGATATTGCGTCATCTGGACTCCCTTCCTCGCGAATCGCTTGCGCAGCATGAATCCGCGCGCGACTCGTGCAACGCGGGACCATGCGTTCTCGGGAAATGAAGGGGGCTAATGGCCTTGATCCCGATCCCCGTGTTGCCGGGGGCGCGATTCGTGGCCGGAACGCCCGATGACTTTAATCTCGACAGTGGTGGTCGGAGGAATCCGACGTCACGCGAGCACAAGTGGGGCGATGGTAGGTTTCGAAAGCGCGCGTGTCAAGGCGTTTCCCCTCCCGTGCTTTCGGGTAGAGTCGCGTCGGGAGGAATCGATGGGCAAGACCCTGTGGGACGCGCAGCGGCATGACGAGTACGTCCGGCAACGCGACGCATCGATCGAGCGCCGGATCGACGAGCGCGAGGGCACGTCCCTGGCGCGCGACATCGGCGCAACCTGGGCCACGCTGCCTAGCGAAGAGCGGCAGGTTCTCGAGTACCTCGTGCTGTCCAACGCGCGCTCATGCATCGGGCACTGTGCCGACCCCTCGCTGTCGCGCCTCGCAGGCAGGGGAATGATGAGCTGGCCGCCCGGAGTGCGTCCCGTTCTCACCGACGATCTCGTGACCGCGTTCGTCGTCGCACCCGCGCTCTGGGTTGCCCTGCTCGCGCACAGCGACGAGTTGTTCTCCCCCGATACCGACCGGGCGCGCAGGCTCGAGGAGCTTGCGAGAGATTTCGGCGATCGCATAACGCCGATCCACTCCTCCGACGCTCCCGATCCGGATCCGTCCCTGGCATAGCCGAGCGCTCCGCACGTGACCTCGCATCCCGTCGCCAGGACCACGTTGCTGCTCAGCTCGAGGCTCAGCGACCCGCCCGATGCGCCCAAGCCGCTGTCGCTTTCCGAGTACCACCACCTGGCACGATGGATGGACGTGATGGGCCTCACGCTCGCGGCGCTCCTTCGCGACGATGCCGAGGTCCTGCTCAAGCCGCATCCCGACGCGGATCGAATCCTGCACCTGCTGCGCCGGGTCGAGGATGTCGAATCCCTTCTCGGTCATTGGGAGCGGCTCGGCATCTGGGTACTGGGCGAGCACCAGCCCGAATTTCCCGGGCGCCTGCGCCAGCGCCTGAAGACCTCCTGCCTTCCCTTGCTTTTCGGAGCCGGCCCGAGAGTCTCGCTCGACCAGGGGGGGCTTTGCGTCGTCGGCTCCCGCGACAGCCCCGAGGAATCGCGCCGGTTTGCCCAGGCCGTCGGCGAGCGTGCCGCCCGCGAAGGCTGCGTCGTTATTTCCTCCGACATGCGCGGCATCGACCGGGACGTCATTTCGGCAACGCTCGCTGCCGGAGGCCGGGTGATTTGCGTACTCTCGGACAGCCTGGAGAAGGCGGTGACGAGCAAGCGTTTCCGCGAGCCCCTGGAGTCGGGGCGCGCCCCGCTGGTGACTCCGTTCACGCCCGACATCCGCTTCGCGGTTGCCAACGCAATGCGCGCGAACCGCTACCAGTACGGCCTGTCGGACGCGGCCATCGTGGTCGAGTCACGGCAGTCGGGCGGCATCTGGTCGGGTGCGGACGAAAACCGCAAGCACCGGTGGGTGCCGGCTTTCGTGCAGACCGGGGCCCATATGTCCTCGGGCAACAGCGCGCTGCAGCACCTCGGCCTGCTGCCGATCTCCCGGCAGGATATCGAGCAAAGCGCCAGTCTGGCCCGCTTGATCACGGAGCGCGCCTCCGCGCCCTCCGCCACGGTTCGGCCGCCCGGGGAACGCCCGGATCTCTATGCGATCTTCCTCTCGGAGCTGGCGCAACTGGATCATGCGACGGCCTGCTCGGAGGAATCGGTCGCCCGGCATTTCGGCATCGAAGTGCAGCAGGCGCGGGCCTGGCTCACGCGGGCGGCTCGCTGCGCATGCGCAGACAAGCCGCGGTAGATTCCGGGATTGGGAGGCGCCGCGCGCCCGGGATGCGCCTGCTGTCGATCTTGCGCCGCCAGGGACTTCGCTAGCGGTTCTTCCCCTGCTGCCAGAACACATCCGGCCGGCCCGCCGACCGGTTGAGCACGCGGGCGATCACGAAGAGCAGGTCCGACAGGCGATTCACGTACCGCCGCCCGGCCTCCCCGCCCGGCCCTGATTTCCCGAAAGTGACCAGCATCCGCTCCGCCCGCCGGCACACGGTCCGCGCCACGTGGGCATCGGCCGCCGCGGGAGAGCCGCCCGGCAGGATGAACTCCTTGAGCGCGGCAAGATCCGCGTTGAAGCCGTCGAGCTCCCTTTCCAGCCGCTCCACATGGCTCGCGTCGATCTTCGTCACGCCAGGCAGGCACAGCTCCGCTCCCAGCTCGAAGAGATCGTGCTGGATGCGTTCCAGGCACTCGCGCACCCCGGGCGGGATCTCGTTCGCGAGCACCCGCCCGATCACGGAATTGACCTCGTCCACGCTGCCCATCGCCTCGACGCGCAGGTCGTCCTTGGCGAGCCGCGTGCCGTCGCCCAGCCCCGTCGTGCCGTCGTCGCCGGTGCGCGTGTAGATCTTCGAGAGTCGCTTTCCCATCGCAGTCCTCAGGTTCTCGCCGCCGCCGCGAGGCAGGCGGGGCACAGGCACGTGGCTCCCGCGTCGGGTTCGACGACCGGGTAGGCTGCGCACCAGCACGGATTTTGGGGGTCGTTCGCGCCGCACCCGAAGGGCGTGCCGCAGCCGGAGCACTTGCGCGGCTCGAGCGGTACCGCAATCCCCTGCAGGCGCCTCCTGCGCCCGGGCAGCTCGCCGATGATCCGCGTGCGCTCCCCGTCGTCGAGCACCACCCAGACCGCGATCTCGTCTGCGGTGCGGCAGCACCCGAGGCACACGCGGCCGGAATCGTCGAGCGTGCACACGCCGATGCAGGGTGTGGCGAGGCTCGCCACCGCATTCATGCCGCCATCGCCCCGCGCGCGGCCCACCGCCGGATGATGGCGTGCAGCGCGTCCAGCCCGTCCGTGAGCGCCGCTGGGCCGGGCTGCAGGATCAGCGGCGACTTCACCTCGTGCAGCTCGCCGTTGCGCACGGCGGGAATCTCCTTCCACCCGGGGCGCGCCGCCACGCGCTCGGGGCGGAACTTCTTGCCGCACCACGAGCCCACGATGATGTCGGGCGCGCGCCTCGCCACCTCCATCGGGTCGGCGAGGATGCGGTCGCGCCCCATCGCGCAGGCCGCCCGCTCCGGGAAGACGTCCTCTCCGCCTGCTATCCCTATCAGCTCGCTCACCCAGCCGATGGCGCTGATCTGCGGGTCGTCCCATTCCTCGAAATAGACCCTGGGGCGCCGGGCAAGGGCAGCTCCCGCCGCCCGCGTTTTCGCGACGTGCGCTTCCAGCCCGGCGGCAAAGGCTTCGGCCTTCTCGAAAGCGCCCACCATCGCGCCCAGGCGCCGCACGTAGGAGACGATCCCCTCGACGCTGCGGTGGTTGGCGATCCACACCTCGACGCCGCGCTTCACGAGCGCCTGCGCGATGTCGGCCTGGATGTCGGAGAAGCCGATGACGAGGTCGGGTGCGAGCCGCGTGATCTCGTCCACCCTGGCGCTGGTGAACGCGGAGACCTTGGGCTTTTCCTTGCGGGCGCGCGCCGGCCGCACGGTGAAGCCGGAGATACCCACGATCCTCGCCTCCTCGCCCAGGGCATAGAGAACCTCCGTGGGCTCTTCCGTGAGGCAGACGATGCGGGAGGGGTACATCAGGCGTCCTGCACAGGAAACGGCGAACCCGACTTACCCCGAAAACCGTGCACCGGAAGCACGTTTTCCAGGGTCATCGGTTCACGTCCACGACCGTTCGCCCGCGCACCTTGCCTTCGAGCACCGTGGGCGCGAAGGCGATCGCCTCCGAGAGCGCGATCTCGCCGGTGATGGCCGCGAGCTTGGCCGCATCGACGTGCTTCGCGATGAGGGCCCAGGCCTCGCGCCGCTCCGCGTTCGGGTTCTGCAGGCTGTTGATGCCGTAGAGCGTGACGCCGCGCAGGATGAAGGGCATGACCGTCCCGGGGAAGTCGTGGCCTTGCGCCAGCCCGCAAGCGGCCACCGCCCCGTTCCACCGCGTCGCGGCGCAGGCGTTCGCGAGCGTGTGGCTGCCCACCGTGTCCACCACGCCCGCCCAGCGCTCGGTCTGCAGGGGCTTGCCGGGGCTCGAGAACTCCGCGCGGTCGACGATGCGCGAAGCCCCCAGCCCCGTCAGGTAGTCGATCTCCGAAGTGCGACCGGTGGAGGCGACCACGGTATGCCCCATGCCCGCGAGGATCGCGACCGCGATGGAGCCCACGCCGCCCGCGGCGCCGGTGACCAGCACCTCGCCGTCGCCGGGCACGAGGCCGTGCTTTTCCAGCGCCCGCGCGCACAGCGCCGCGGTGAACCCCGCCGTTCCCACCGCCATCGCCTGGCGTTCCGAAAAACCCGCGGGCATCGCGAGGAGCCAGCGCGCATCGAGTCGCGCCACCTGCGAAAGCCCTCCCCAGTGGGTCTCGCCCAGCCCCCAGCCGGTCACGACCACGGAGTCGCCCTTCTTCCAGTCGGGGCTGCGGCTCGCTTCCACCTGCCCCGCGAGGTCGATGCCCGGCACCATCGGCCATTTGCGCACGATCGCGCCGCGCCCGGTGATGGCGAGCGCGTCCTTGAAGTTGACGGTGGAGTACGAAACGCGCACGTCCACATCGCCCACGGGAAGCTCGCTCTCCTCCACGGGGCGAAGCGTCGCCCGCGTGGCCTTGCCTTCCTGGGTGAGGACGATCGCGTTGAACGGGGCGGCCATCTACATGCTGCGGCGGTACTGGCCGCCGACCTCGAAGAGCGCGGTGGTGATCTGCCCGAGGGAGCAGCAGCGCACCGCATCCATCAGCACGGCGAAGACGTTTTCGTTCGCGATCACCGCGTGCTTCAACCGCTCGAGCATCGCCGGCGCCTCCTTGGCGTGGCGCTGGTGGAAATCCGCGAGGCGCTTCAACTGCCCCTGCTTCTCTTCCTCCGTGGAGCGCGCGAGCTCCAGCACGTCGTGCACCGGGTCTCCCTCGGGGTTGCGGAAGGTGTTCACGCCGATGATCGGGTACTCGCCCGTGTGCTTCAGGTGCTCGTAGTGCAGCGACTCCTCCTGGATCTTGCCGCGCTGGTAACCCAGCTCCATCGCACCGAGCACGCCGCCGCGCTCGCTGATCGCCTCGAACTCCTTCAGCACCGCCTCCTCCACCAGCTCCGTCAGCTCCTCGATGATGAACGAGCCCTGGTTGGGGTTCTCGTTCTTGGCCAGCCCCCACTCGCGGTTGATGACGAGCTGGATCGCCATGGCGCGGCGCACGCTTTCCTCCGTGGGCGTGGTGATCGCCTCGTCGTAGGCGTTGGTGTGCAGGCTGTTCGCGTTGTCGTAGGTGGCGATCAGCGCCTGGAGCGTCGTGCGGATGTCGTTGAAGGCGATCTCCTGCGCGTGCAGGCTCCGTCCGCTCGTCTGGCAGTGGTACTTGAGCTTCTGGCTCCTCTCGTTGGCGCCGTAGCGCTCGCGCATCGCCACCGCCCAGATGCGCCGCGCCACGCGCCCCAGCACGGTGTACTCCGGGTCCATGCCGTTGGAGAAGAAGAACGACAGGTTGGGCGCGAAGTCGTCGATGTGCATGCCGCGCGCGAGGTAGGCCTCGACGTAGGTGAAGCCGTTGGCGAGCGTGAAGGCGAGCTGCGAGAGCGGGTTCGCCCCGGCCTCGGCGATGTGGTAGCCGCTGATCGAAACCGAGTAGAAGTTCCGCACGCCGTGGTGCACGAACCACTCCTGGATGTCGCCCATGACCTTCAAGGAGAACTCGGTCGAGAAGATGCAGGTGTTCTGCCCCTGGTCCTCCTTCAGGATGTCGGCCTGCACCGTGCCGCGCACGTTCTCCAGCACCCACTCGCGCGTCTTGGCGGCCTCGTCCTCCGTGGGCTCGCGGCCGTTGTCCTCCCGGAACTTGGCGAGGTTCTGGTCGATCGCCGTGTTCATGAACATGGCCAGTATCGTCGGCGCCGGGCCGTTGATCGTCATGGAGACGCTCGTATTCGGCGCCGTCAGGTCGAAACCCGAATAGAGCACCTTGAGATCATCGAGTGTGGCGATCGAGACGCCGCTGTTGCCGACCTTTCCGTAGATGTCGGGGCGCAGGTCCGGGTCGTGGCCGTAGAGCGTGACGGAATCGAACGCGGTCGAGAGGCGCTTGGCGGGCATGCCCTCGGAGAGCATCTTGAAGCGCCGGTTGGTGCGGAAGGGGTCGCCCTCCCCCGCGAACATGCGCGTGGGATCCTCGTTCTCGCGCTTGAACGCGAACACGCCCCCGGTGAAGGGAAAGGAGCCCGGCACGTTTTCCAGCATCAGCCAGCGCAGGAGCTCGCCGTGGTCCTCGAAGGGCGGCAGCGCCACCTTGCGGATCTTGCTGCCCGGAGAGCGACTGGTAGGTGAGCGCGGTGCGCACTTCCTTGCCGCGGATCTTCACCACGTACTCGTCGCCGCCGTAGGCCTCGCGCATCTTCGGCCACATCTCGAGGAGCTTCTTCGAGCGGGGTTCCAGCTTCGCGTCGCGCTCGACCACGTGCAGGTCGATCACTTCCGACGCCTTGGCATTGAAGCCGCCGTGCTCGGGATAGTCCCGCTCGGCGAGCATGCGCTTGGTCTCGGCGAGCTGCTGGCGCTCCCGGGCGAGCCGCGCCTGCTCCAGCGCACGCGTCTTGTACGCGTGAACCGTGTCGGCGATGTCCGCGAGGTAGCGCGTGCGCGCCGGCGGCACGATGGGCGTCTGGTTGGTGCTGTGGCGCGTGTCGACCGCGGGAAGCTTCGAGGCGCGGGCCTTGAGTCCCTTGTCCTTCAGTGTCGCGAGGATCGCCTGGTAGAGCGCGGTCACGCCGTCGTCGTTGAAGCGCGCGGCCATGGTGCCGAAGACGGGCATCTCGCCGGGCGGCTTCCCGAAGGCCTGGCGGTTTCGCTGCACCTGCTTGGCTACGTCGCGCAGCGCGTCGGCCGCGCCCTTGCGGTCGAACTTGTTGATGGCGACGAAGTCGGCGAAGTCGAGCATGTCGATCTTCTCGAGCTGGCTCGCCGCGCCGTACTCCGGCGTCATCACGTAGAGGCTCGCGTCGACCAGCGGCACGATCGCGGCGTCGCCCTGCCCGATGCCGGAAGTCTCCACGACGATCAGGTCGAAGCCCGCGCACCGGCACGCGGCGAGCACGTCCGGCAGCGCCTCGGAGAGTTCGTTGCCGGCCTCGCGCGTGGCGAGTGAGCGCATGAAGACCCGGGGCCCGCCGGGCGGCCCTGCCCGCCTCGCCCACGGGCCGATGGCGTTCATGCGGATGCGGTCGCCCAGGAGCGCCCCGCCGCTCTTCTTGCGCGAGGGGTCGATGGAGATGACGGCGATCGAGAGCGCGTCGCCCTGGTCCAGGCGGAGCCTTCGCACCAGCTCGTCGGTGAGGCTCGACTTCCCCGCGCCGCCCGTGCCGGTGATCCCGAGTGTCGGAACGGGGTTGGCCGCGGCCTTCTCCAGCATGGCCTTGCGCAGCTTCGCATCCGTCTTGCCGAGTTCGAGCGCGGTGATGAGCCGCGCGAGCGCGCGCCAGCGGCGCACGGGGTCGGCATCGGCGAGCGCTTCGAGGTCTCTCGGCGCCTGCTCGCTCAGGTCCCGGTCCGTTTCCGAGAGGATCGCGCCGATCATCCCCTGCAGGCCCAGGCTCTGGCCGTCCTCGGGGGAAAAGAGCCGCGTCACGCCGTAGTCGTGCAACTCCTTCAGCTCCGAGGGCACGATCACGCCGCCGCCGCCGCCGAATACGCGGATGTCTTCGCCGCCGCGTTCGCGCAGGAGGTCGAGCATGTACTTGAAGAACTCCACGTGGCCGCCCTGGTAGCTGGAGACGGCGATGCCCTGGGCATCTTCCTGCAGGGCGGCGGTGACGATCTCCTCCACCGAGCGGTTGTGGCCCAGGTGGATCACCTCCGCGCCCATCGACTGGAGGATGCGCCGCATGATGTTGATGCTCGCGTCGTGGCCGTCGAAGAGCGAGGCGGCGGAGACGATCCGCACCTTGTGGGCCGGCTTGTAGGCGGCGAGCTTCTTGCGCACGGAAAGGTCGGTCATGGTCGCGGCTCTCCTCGTTCTTGTCGCCATGATAGGCCAGCGGCCCCGGCGGCCTCCATGGTCGGGATCGTCGCGATTCGTGTAAACTTCGCCATCCGCCACGGGCCCACGACCGGGAAGGCGGTGCATTTCGTGTCGAAACAAGCCGATCGACGGCCAGGGACCGGGGCACGCTCCTCCGCGGATCGTGCAAGCGTCGCCGCAGGCTTCGTGACAGGGCTCCTGTCCGGGGTTGCGGAACGCGGCGGCGACCGCGTGGCGCTCCTGGCCCGGGTGGGGGTCGATCCGGCGGTGCTCGCCGATCCCGCGGCCCGCGTGCCGATCGCGGCCTACGTGGCCCTCTACGACGCCGTGATCGACGAGTTGGGTGACGAGGCGTTCGCCCTCTTCGCCGCGCCGCTCCGCCCGGGGAGCTTCGAGTTCATGTGCCGCAGCGCGGTAGGCGCGCCGGTCCTGGGCGAGGCGCTCGACCGGCGGCGCGATTCCTCGCGACTCGTTCTGCCGGAACTGCGCGTCTCCACCGCGGCGTAGCGGCGGAGAGCCGAACTCGTGATCGCCGAGCTGCGCGCCATCCCCGGCGCGCGCCGACGACCCCTGCCGCGTCTTCGCCTTCGAGTGGCTGCTGCGGCTGGTGCATGCGCTCGCCTGCTGGCTCGCCGGGCGGGGCCTCGCGCTCGATGCGGTGCGCTTTCCCTACCCGAGGCCCGCGCACGCGGCCGACTACGGCCTGATCTACACCGAGCACTCGAGCTTCGGCGGCGCCGATCTCGTGGCCGCCTTCGACGGGGCGCTGCTCGACCTTCCCGTGCGCCGGGACGAGGCGGAACTCGCGGCCTTTCTCGAGGGCGCGCCGGGCAAGATCACGATGCTCTACCGGCGCGACCGGGAACTCGCGCGCAGCCTGCGCACGCTCATGGCCGATGCCCTCCCCCGGGTCCTCGGCCTCGACGAGGCCGCGCGCGCGCTGAACCTCTCCCCGCGCACGCTGCACCGCCGCCTCGGGGACGAAGGCGTCAACTTCCGCGCCATCAAGGACGCGCTGCGCCGCGACCTGGCGCTCGCCCGCCTTGCCCGCCCCGGCGAGAGTGTCGCGCGCATCGCGGCCGATCTCGGCTACTCGGAGCCCTCGGCTTTCTTCCGCGCCTTCCAGGGCTGGACGGGCGAGGCGCCGAGCGCGTGGCGGCGCCGGGCCACGGGGCGCGGCTGAGGACGCGACGGCTGCGCGAAGTACAATATCGGGACTTTTACGGAGGAAGCGATGTTCGACGCGATTTCGATCCCATTCGGCGCCAAGATGCTGTTCAACACGGTGAAGCTCAAGCCCGGCGTGAAGATGGAGGATGTGGAGCTCGCCCTGGGCGAGATGTGCAACACGGTGAAGGAGACCTACGGCGGCGACAAGGGCGGCTTCATCGCCGGGCAGGTGTTCAAGTTCTCCGGGTTCGCCTCCGCCGAGGGGTCCCTCGGCAAGCCCAAGGCCACCGACGACCACATCGTGATCGTCACCTACTGGAACTCCTTCGAGGAGCACGAGCGCTCCCACGCCGACACGGTCTTCAAGGCCAAGTTCGAGGCACTGGCGAAGATGTGCACCGACACCCAGGAGGTCGGCTACGAGCTGCTCTGGCAGGGCGTGCCGGAAGCGCACTAGCGCGCGGATGTTCCACAAGGTCCTCATCGCCAACCGCGGCGAGATCGCCTGCCGGGTGATCCGCACCTGCCGCGCGCTGGCGGTGCGCACGGTCGCGGTCCACTCCTCGGCCGACGCCCACGCGATGCACGTGGAGATGGCCGACGAGGCCTGGGCGATCGGCGGCCCGCGCCCGGCGGATTCCTACCTGCAGGGCGAACGGATCATCGAAGTTGCGCGCGCGAGCGGCGCCCAGGCGATCCACCCGGGCTACGGGTTCCTGTCGGAGAACGAGGCCTTCGCGCGCGCCGTCGAGGCCGCGGGGCTCGCCTTCATCGGCCCCACGCCCGAGGCCATCGCGAAGATGGGACTCAAGGACCGCGCCAAGGCGATCCTCGAGAAGGCCGGCGTGCCGGTGGTCCCCGGCTACCACGGTGAGGACCAGGACGACGCGCTGCTGGGCAAGGAGGCCGCGAAGATCGGCTTCCCGCTGCTAGTGAAGGCCGTGGCCGGCGGCGGCGGCCGGGGCATGCGGCTCGTCGCGAACGCGGGCGAGTTCGCCTCGCAGCTCGCCGCAGCGCGCCGCGAGGCAAAGGGCGCCTTCGGCGACGATCGCGTGCTGCTCGAGCGCTTCGTCCAGGGCCCGCACCACGTGGAGTTCCAGGTCTTCGGCGACACCCACGGCCACTTCGTCCACCTCTTCGAGCGCGAGTGCTCGATCCAGAGGCGCCACCAGAAGGTGCTCGAGGAATCCCCCTCGCCCTTCCTGGACGACAAGCTCCGCGAGGCCATGGGCAAGGCGGCCGTGGCGGCGGCGCGCGCCATCGCTTACCGCGGCGCGGGAACGGTGGAATTTATCGTCGGCGCGGACCGGAAGTTCTACTTCATGGAGATGAACACGCGCCTGCAGGTCGAGCACCCGGTCACCGAGATGATCACCGGCGAGGACCTCGTGGAGTGGCAGCTCCGGGTGGCCGCGGGCGAGCCCCTGCCGCTGGCACAGGGCGAGATCCTCACCGGCGGCCACGCCATCGAGGTGCGCCTGTGCGCGGAGAACCCCGCCAACGGCTTCCTGCCGGAGACGGGCCGCATTGCCGTGCTGAGGACGCCGCCGGAAGAACCGGAAGTGCGCCTGGACACCGGCATCGGCGAGGGCGACGAGGTGAGCGTCTTCTACGACTCCATGATCGGGAAACTCATCGCCTGGGGCGACAGCCGGGAGGAGGCTGCGCGGCGCCTGCAGGCCGCGCTCGCGCGCACCGAGATCCTCGGCGTGCGCACGAACCTCGCGTTCCTCGAGCGGATCGTCTCGCACCCGGCCTTCCTCGCGGGCGAGATCGACACCGCCTTCATCGAGACCCACCGCGCCGACCTCCTGCCGGAGGCGGGCGAGGTTCCCCTCGAAGCGCTGGTGGCCGCGGCCGTGCGCGTGCATCTCGACGAGCGCGCCGCGCGCTCCGGCACCTCGCCCTGGGACGACGCCGGCGGCTGGCGCGTGAACCAGCCGGCCACGCGCACGATCGAATTCCCGCCGCGCCGACGGCGAGTCCGTGCGCGTGAACGCCGCCATGGGGCCCGGGCACGCCATGGTCGAGGTCGGCGGCAAGGCGCACCGCGTGGTGCTCGGGCCGGTCGACGGCGAGCGCCTGCAGATCGCGCTCGACGACGAGACCTACTTCGCGCGGGTGGTGCGCCACGGCGCGCGCTTCTCCGCCTCCACCCCCGCGGGTCGCCACGAACTCGCCCTCGTGGATCCCTTCCACTACGAACCCGCGGACCTGCTTCCCGATGCGCGCCTGACGGCCCTCATGCCCGGGCGCGTGGTGAAGCTCCTCGCGAAGCCGGGCGACTCCGTCGCCAAGGGCCAGTCCCTGATGATCCTCGAGGCGATGAAGATGGAGCACACCATCGTGAGTCCGCGCGACGGGGTCGTCGAACGCGCGGCCTTCGCCGAGGGCGAACTCGTCCCCGCCGATGCCGTGCTCTTCGCCTTCCGCGAGGACTTATAATTCCGGGGTCGATGCACGCTCCCGTATCGCCTACCCGCCCGCCCCCCGCGGGCGCACCCAAGGAGAACGCCATGGCTGCCAACCCCAAGGCCGTCGCGCAGGCCGTCCCCACCGTGAAGCTCCTGATCGACGGCAAGCTGGTCGACTCGAAGACCACGGAGTGGAGGGACGTGGTGAACCCCGCCACGCAGCAGGTGCTGGCCCGCGTGCCCTTCGCCACCGCAGCCGAGCTGGAAGCCGCCGTGGCCTCGGCGGCCGAAGCCTACAAGAGCTGGCGCAACACCTCCGTGGGCACGCGCATGCGCGTGATGTTGAAGCTCCAGGAACTCATCCGTCGCGACATGAAGAAGCTCGCCGCGTGCCTGACCAACGAGCAGGGCAAGACCCTTCCCGACGCCGAGGGCGACGTCTTCCGCGGCCTGGAAGTGGTGGAGCACGCCTGTTCCGTGGGGTCGCTCCAGATGGGCGAGCACCTCGAGCAGGTTGCCGGCGGAGTGGACGTCTACGCGATCCGCCAGCCCATCGGCGTGTGCGCCGGCATCACCCCGTTCAATTTCCCGGCGATGATCCCGCTGTGGATGTTCCCCATGGCCATCGTCTGCGGCAACACCTTCGTGCTCAAGCCCTCGGAGCAGGACCCGATGACGCCCATGCTGCTGGGCGAGCTCGCGCTGGAAGCGGGCGTGCCCCCGGGGGTGCTGAACATCGTTCACGGCGGCAAGCTCGCGGTGGATACGCTCTGCACCCATGCCGAAGTGCGCGCGGTCTCGTTCGTGGGCTCCACCCACGTCGGCACCCATGTCTACAACCTCGCCTCGACCCACGGCAAGCGCGCGCAATGCATGATGGGCGCGAAGAACCACGCGGCGGTGCTGCCCGATGCCGCGAAAGACCAGTCGCTCAACGCGCTCGTCGGCGCGGGCTTCGGCGCCGCCGGCCAGCGCTGCATGGCGATCAGCGTGGGCGTGCTCGTGGGCGGGGCGAAGCAGTGGATCCCGGACATCGTGGCCAAGGCCAAGTCGCTCAAGGTGAGCGCCGGCACGGAAGCCGGTGCCGGACCTCGGCCCGCTCGTATCGAAATCGGCGCTCGCGCGCGTGACCTCGCTGGTGGAAGCGGGCATCCAGGAAGGCGCGAAGCTGGAACTCGACGGCCGCGGGCTCGAGGTGCCCGGCTACCCCGACGGCAATTTCATCGGCCCGACGGTCTTCTCCGGCGTGAAGCCGACGATGAAGATCTACACCGAGGAGATCTTCGGCCCGGTGCTGTGCCTCGTCTCCGTGGACACGCTGGAGGAGGCCATCGCCTTCATCAACGCCAACCCCTTCGGCAACGGCACCGGCATCTTCACCCAGTCGGGTGCGGCGGCGCGCCGGTTCCAGACGGAGATCGACGCGGGCCAGGTGGGCATCAACGTGCCCATCCCCGTGCCTGTGCCCTTTTTCAGCTTCACGGGCTCGCGCGGCTCCAAGCTGGGCGACCTGGGGCCGTATGGCAAGCAGGTGGTGCAGTTCTACACGCAGACCAAGACCGTGACCGCGCGCTGGTTCGACGACGCGGTCACGGCCGGCGCGGTAAACACCACCATCAGCCTGAAGTAGCGGCCATGCGGATCGGCTTCATCGGCCTGGGCAACATGGGCGGCCCCATGTGCCGCAACCTCGTCGCGGGCGGCCACGCGGTGAAGGCCTACGATCTCGTGCCGGCCCTCACCGAGAAGGCGGTAAAGGGCGGCGCCGAGCGCGCCGGCAACATCGCCGAGTGCGTCTCGGGCGTCGAGGTCCTCTTCACGATGCTGCCCTCCTCGCCGCACGTGCGCAGCGTCTACGGCGCCGTTTCCGGCGTGATCGCGCACGCGAAGCCCGGCACGCTGCTCATCGACTGCTCCACCGTGGACCCGCTCACCGCCCGCGAGGTCGCCTTCGACGCCCGCGCCAAGGGGCTCGCGATGATCGACGCGTCGGTATCGGGCGGCATCGCAGGCGCCGAGGCGGCAAGCCTTACCTTCATGGTCGGCGGGTCGCAGAAGGACTTCGAGGTCGCGAGGCCGTTTCTGGCGCACCTGGGCAAGAACATCGTCCACTGCGGCGCGAGCGGCAACGGCCAGGCGGCGAAGATCTGCAACAACATGATGCTCGCCGTGGAGATGATCGTGACCTCCGAGGCCATGACGCTCGCCACGGCGCTCGGCATGGACCCGAAGGTGTTCGCCGGCATCGTGAACACTTCCAGCGGCCGCTGCTGGAGCTCCGACACCTACAACCCCTACCCCGGCGTGCTGGAGAACGTCCCGGCATCGCGCAACTACGAAGGTGGCTTCGGCGCGAACCTCATGCTGAAGGACCTGGGCCTCGTCACCGACGCGGCCAGGTTCGCCAAGGTGCCGGTGCTCCTGGGCGCCATCGCCGAGCAGGTCTACCAGAAGCACGCGGCCGACGGCCACGGCGACAAGGATTTCTCCAGCGTGATCCTCCAGTACCTCAAGCGACCGGCCTGACGGGCCCCGGACACCATGATCTCGCACCGCATCGAAGGCCACACCGCCGTCATCACCCTCGACAATCCGCCGGCCAATACCTGGACGCCGGAGGACCTGCGCGCGCTCGAACGGCTGGTGGGCGAACTCGCCGCCGACCGCTCGGTGTACGCCGCGGTGATCACCGGCGCGGGCGAGAAGTTCTTCTCGGCCGGCGCGGACCTGAAGAAGTTCGCCGGCGACAAGGTCCACGCCCGCCATTTCATCGCCTGCTTCGGCTCCGCCTTCGAGGCGCTGATGAACGCGCGCTTCGTGACGATCGCCGCGATCAACGGCTATGCCATGGGCGGGGGGCTCGAGTGCTGCCTCGCCTGCGACTTGCGCATCGCCGAGTCCCACGCGCAGATGGCGCTTCCGGAGCCCGCCGTGGGACTGCTTCCCGCCGGCTGCGGCACCCAGAACCTCCCGGGGCTGGTCGGCGAGGGCTGGGCCAAGCGCATGATCCTCGCCAACGAGCGCGTCGACGCGGCAACGGCGCTGCGCATCGGCCTGGTCGAGGAAGTCGCCGACAAGGGCCAGGGGCTTGCGCGCGCGATGGCGCTGGCCAGGCGGGTCGAGGCCCTCTCGCCGCTCGCCGTCGAGTACTGCAAGGGCCTCATTCACAACGCGCGCAATGCCATCCCCCGCAGCGCCGGTCTCGCCCTCGAGCGCGAGCGCTTCATGGATCTCTTCGACCACTCCGACCAGGTCGAGGGCGTGAACGCCTTCCTGGAGAAGCGCGCGCCGGCGTGGAAGAACGATTGAGGCGAACCCTCCGGGAAGCGCGCGGTGAGCCTGCCCGCGCGGCAATCCGCGGCGCCCCGGGAGTCGCTCCGAAGCGCAGGCGACGAGCTTCTCGCCGACGTGCAGGACGGCGTGGCTTCGGTCATCCTGAACCGCCCGGCGGCCCTCAACGCGCTCACCCTCGCCATGCTCGAAGGCCTCGCCGCGTGGCTCGTGCGTGGGAGCGCGACGACCGCGTGCGGCTGGTGGTGCTGCGCGGCGCGGGCGACAGGGCGTTCTGCGCGGGAGGCGACATCCGCGCGCTGCGCGAGACCTTCCTCTCCGGCACCGGCGGCCATCGTCATTTCTTCGAGGTGGAGTACAGCCTCGATCACCGCATCCACACCTACCCGAAGCCGGTGGTCGCCGTGATGGACGGCATCACCATGGGCGGGGGCATGGGCATCTCCCAGGGCGCGGCGCTGCGCATCGCGGGCCCGCGCACGCGCGTCGCGATGCCCGAGACCCGGATCGGCTTCTTTCCCGACGTGGGCGCGACCTGCTTCCTGCAGCGTGCGCCGGGAATGATTCCGCTCTACCTGGGCCTCGCGGGAGTCACCCTGGGCGGCGCCGACAGTCTCTACGCCGGGCTCGTGGACGCGTGCTTCACGCCCGCTTCGATCGCCGCGCTCGAAGCCGAGCTGCCGCGCGCGGCGGCAGCCGCCGATCCCCGCGCGGCTCTCGCGGACCTCGCACGGCGCGACGCGGTGCCTCCCGTCCCCGGCGAGCTCGAGTCGCTGCGCCCCGCGATCGACCTGCACTTCGGCCAGGCGAGTGTCACCGCGATCCTCGCGTCCCTCGAAAGCGAGGCGCGGCCGCAGTTCGCGCCCTGGGCCGCGAAGACCGCCACGCTCCTGAAAGCGCATTCGCCCACGCTCCTCCGGGTCGCCTTCGAGCAGTTGCGGCGCGGCCGCGGGATGGCACTCGGGGACGTCTTCCGGATGGAGCTGAACCTGATCCACGGCTGCTTCGCGCAGGGCGATTTCGTGGAGGGCATCCGCGCCTTGATCGTGGACAAGGACAACGCGCCGCGCTGGAATCCACGCTTGCTCACCGAGGTGACCGACGCGTCGGTCGCGGCGTTCTTCGCACCGCGCTGGCCACCGCAGGAACACCCGCTTCGCCACCTCAGGAATCCCACAGGAGACGCACCATGAAACTCGTGACCTACTCGCCCGTCGCGGGCGGCGCACCGCGCCCCGGCCTGGTGATCGAGGCGGACCGCATCGTCGACATCCCCGCGCACGCGGCCGCCACGCCGGGCGTGGACTTCTCGACGATGTTGGGGATCATCCGCGGCGGCGGCGCCGCGCGAGCCGCACTCGATGCCCTGGCCGCGAAGCCGCCGGCGGCGACGGTGGCGATGACGGAGGTGAAGCTGCACGCCCCCATCCCCCGCCCGGCGAAGAACGTCTTCTGCGTGGGCTGGAACTACCTCGAGCATTTCGAGGAAGGCGCGAAGAAGCTCCAGGACGACCGGGAGCTGCCGCAGTGGCCGGTCTTCTTCAGCAAGGCCGCGACCGCCGTCACGGGCCCCTTCGATGCCGTGCCCTTCGACCCCGCCATCTCCACCTCGCTCGACTGGGAAGTGGAGCTCGGGGTGGTGATCGGCCCCGGTGGCAAGAACATCCGCGCCGAGGACGCCATGCACCACGTGTGGGGCTACACCGTGGTGAACGACGTCTCCTGGCGCGACCTGCAGCGCCGCCACGGCGGCCAGTGGCACAAGGGCAAGAGCCTGGACGGCACCTGCCCCATGGGCCCGGTGCTGGTCACCGCCGACAGCCTCGACCACGCGAACCTGCGCGTGACCTGCCGCGTGAACGGCGTCACCAAGCAGGATTCGAACACGAAGTTCCTCTACTTCAAGCTGCCCCGGCTGCTGGAGGATCTTTCCCAGGGCATGACGCTGGAAGCCGGCGACATCCTCTCGACGGGCACCCCGGCAGGAGTGGGCTACGCGAGGACGCCCCCGGAGTTCCTGAAGCCCGGCGACCTGCTCGAAACCGAGATCGAGGGCATCGGCACCCTGCGCAACCCCATCGGGGGTTGATACCGGGGGGGGAAGCCACCAGAATAGGCGCGTTCCCCCTGGAGCCACCCATGCCCAGCACGATAGCGCCCGGAAAATCCGTCATCGGGCGAATGGAAATCTACCGGCGCCTCATTTCCATCCCGCTGCTGCGCACGAGCTACGCGCGCAAGTTCGCAGCCGCCGCCTTCATCGGCGCGCAGATGCCGCTGGCGGTCTTCATCGTCTACCTCCTGGTCGCCCGGACGGACTGGGCGGTGATGTACCCCGTGCTCGCGGCGCTGCTCCTTGCTTCCGTCGCGGGGTTCCTGGGCACGCTGTGGCTGCTGCGCGAGATCCTGGTGCCCATCGACCTCACGGCCGAGGCCCTGCGCGGCTACCTGGAAAGCCGCAGGCTCCCCGACCTGCCGGTGGAATTTCCCGACCAGGCCGGTCGCCTCATGGAAGGCACCCAGTACACCCTCACGCAGCTGAACGAGACCATCAACCGGCTCGAGCGCGTGTCGGACTCCGACGACCTCACCGGCATCTACAACCGGCGCGCGGGCGAGAAGCGCCTCACCGAGGAGATCGCGCGGGCGGAGCGCGACCTCGAGTCCTTCCAGCTCGCCCTCTTCGACCTGAACGGGTTCAAGGCCATCAACGAGACCTGCGGGCACAGCGCGGGCGATGCGTGCATCTCCCACGTGGCGGCACTCCTGCAGCTGAACGTGCGCCGCGGCGACTGGGTGGCCCGCTGGGGCGCGGACGAGTTCATCGTGGGCCTGCACCGCAATCGCGCGTTGAAGCAGGTGATGGAGCGGATCCTCATCGCCATCGAGGAGAGCCCGGGCGAGATCACCCCCGGCCGGGAGCGGCAGATTTTCTCCGGCGCGGGGTTGCGGGTACCGCTTCGGCGCGGGCAAGGCGGGCCTGCTCGCGGATGCCGAACGCGCGCTCCTCGAGGCCAAGCACCTCTCGAAGGACAACGGCCGCTCGCGGGTCTGCTACTTCCAGGAAGTCGTCACCGGCACGCCCGTGAGCCAGGCCGCGGCGGCCTGAGCCACACCCCGCGCGAGCCGCTCAGATGAGCGCCTCGTCTGCGGCGCGGACGAGCTGCCCCCCTGCCACGAGCGCCTCGGCGAGCCCGTCGACCTGCGGCAGGAGGTGGTCGGCGTAGAAGCGCGCCGTGAGCCGCTTGCCCTTGAGGAAAGTCTCGTCGCCACCGCCCGCGGCAAGCTGTTCCGTGGCGGCGACGGCGGCCCTCGCCATCATCCACCCGCCGGTGACGAGCCCCGTGAGCATCAGGTAGTAGACGGACCCGGCGGCAACCGCGCCCGGATCGTCCGGGTAGGTCGCCACGATCCACTCCGTGGAGCGCTCCAGCGCGTCGACCGCCTTGCCCAGGCGCGCGCCGATGGCGCGCAGCTCGCCGTCCCCGGTGAGCCCCTTCTGGACCTTGCGCATCTCGGCGATGAGCTTCTTCATGGTCTCTCCCGCCTCGCGCCCGACCTTGCGGCCGACCAGGTCGTTCGCCTGGATGCCGGTGGTGCCCTCGTAGATCGTCGTGATCCGCGCGTCGCGAAGGTGCTGCGCCGCACCCGTCTCCTCGATGAAGCCCATGCCGCCGTGCACCTGCACGCCAAGGGAAGCGACCGCGATGCCGGTCTCCGTGGACCATCCCTTCACCACCGGGATGAGGAGGTCGACCAGCGCCTTGCAGCGGCGCCGCTCGCCCTCGTCGGGATGCTTGCGGGCGCGATCGAGCAGCGCCGACACCTGGTAGGCCAGGGCGCGCATGGCTTCCGCGCTCGCCTTCATCGTGAGGAGCATGCGCTTCACGTCGGGGTGCTGGATGATCGGTGCGGTCTTCGCCGCCCCCGACACGCCTACGGGCCTGCCCTGCAGGCGCTCGAGCGCCCATTCGCGGGCGCGCTGGTAGGCGCGTTCGGAGATCGAGACGCCCTCCAGGCCCACGCCCAGGCGTGCGGCGTTCATCATCACGAACATGTACTCGAGGCCCCGGTTGGCCTCGCCCACGAGGTAGCCCACGGCGTTGTCGTAGGCCATGACGGCGGTGGGGCTCGCGTGGATGCCCAGCTTGTGCTCGATGGAGACGCACTTCACGCCATTGCGCTCGCCCAGCGTGCCGTCTTCCTGCACGAGGAACTTCGGCACCACGAAGAGTGAGATCCCCTTCACGCCCTCCGGCGCACCCTCGATGCGGCCGAGCACGGTGTGGACGATGTTCTCGGTGAAGTCCTGCTCGCCGTAGGTGATGAAGATCTTCTGCCCGGAGAGCCGGTACGTCCCGTCCTGCTGCGGCACGGCCTTCGTGCGCACGAGCGAGAGATCGCTTCCCGCCTGCGGCTCCGTCAGGTTCATGGTGCCCGTCCACTTGCCGGAAACCATGTCGGGCAGGAAACGCTTCTTCAGCTCCTCACTCGCATTGCGGTGCAGCGCCTCGACCGCGCCGAGCGTGAGCATGGGGCAGAGCTTGAAGGCGATGTTGGCCGAGCCCCACATCTCCTCGATTGCCGTGGAGAGCATGCCCGGCAGGCCCTGGCCGCCGTATTCCTCGGGCGAGATGACGTTGCCCCAGCCGCCCTCGACGAAGCGGCGGTAGGCCTCCTTGAAACCGGGGGGCGTGGTGACCGCGCCGTCGGCGAAGCTCGCGCCCGTCCTGTCGCCACTCGCGTTGAGCGGCGAAAGCACCTCGCCTGCGAACTTCGCGGCCTCCCCGAGGATCGCGTCGACCACGTCCCCGGTCACCTCGTCCCACCCGGGCAGCGTGTTCACCTGGTCGAGGCCGACGACGTGCTTCAGCACGAACTGCATGTCCTTCAGGGGGGCGGCATATTCGGCCACGGGGTTTCTCCTAGATCTGCGCGGTGAGCTCGGGGAGGACCTGGAACAGGTCGCCCACCAGCCCGTAGTCGGCCACCTGGAAGATGGGCGCCTCGGGGTCCTTGTTGATCGCCACGATCACCTTGCTGTCCTTCATCCCGGCCAGGTGCTGGATGGCGCCGGAAATGCCCACGGCGATGTAGAGCTCGGGGGCGACGATCTTGCCCGTCTGGCCCACCTGGTAGTCGTTCGGCACGTAGCCGGAATCCACGGCCGCGCGGGACGCGCCGATGGCTGCCCCCAGCTTGTCCGCGAGCGCCTCGACCAGCTTGAAGTTCTCCGCGCTGCCCAGGCCGCGGCCGCCGGAGACCACGCGCTGCGCGGCCACCAGCTCGGGGCGCGCGGACTTCGTGAGTTCCTGGCCCAGGAGCTTCGACTTGGCCGTATCCGGCCCCGCCGCGATCGTCTCCACGGGAGCGGACCCGGTCGCCGCGGCCTCGTCGAAGCCCGTCGAGCGCACCGTGACCACCTTGATCGCATCCGGCGACTGCACCGTGGCGAACGCGTTGCCCGCGTAGATCGGGCGCACGAAGGTGTCGGCGGATTCCACCGCGACGATTTCCGAAACCTGCGCGACGTCGAGGAGCGCTGCCACGCGAGGCATGAAGCTCTTGCCCACGGTGGTGGCCGCGGCCACCACGTGCGAATAGCCCTTGGCGAGCGGCGTCACCAGGGCGGCGAGGTTTTCCGGAAGCGCACCCGCGTAGTGGGCGGCGTCGGCCAGCAGGACCTTCGCCACCCCGGCGAGCTTCGCCGCCTCGGCGGCGGCCGCGGAGCAGCCCTGCCCTGCCACCAGCACGTGCACCTCGCCGCCCATCTTCGCGGCGGCGGTGACGGCGTTGGCGGTGCCGGGCTTGAGTTTCGCGTTGTCGTGTTCGGCGATGACGAGTGCGGGCATGGTCAGATCACCTTCGCTTCGGACTTCACCGTCGCGACCAGCTCGGCTACGTCCTTGACCATCACGCCACCCTTGCGTTTGGGCGGCTCGGTCACCTTGAGGGTCTTCAGGCGCGGCGCGGGATCGACTCCCAGGTCCGCGGGCTTCAGGGTATCGAGGGGCTTTTTCTTCGCCTTCATGATGTTGGGCAGGGTCGCGTAGCGCGGCGTGTTCAGGCGCAGGTCCGCCGTGAGCACGGCGGGAAGGGCGACTTCCAGCGTCTCCAGTCCGCCGTCGATCTCGCGCGTGACGGTGAGCTTCGCGGCATCGCCCGCGACCTTCGAGGCAAAGGTGACCTGCGCCCAGTCGAGGAGTGCGGCGAGCATCTGGCCCACCTGGTTCGCGTCGTCGTCGATGGCCTGCTTGCCGGCGATCACGAGCTTCGGGGCCTCCTTGTCCACCACGGCCTTCAGGAGCTTGGCCACCGCCAGGGGCTGAAGCTCGGCGTCGGTCTCCACCAGGATCGCGCGGTCCGCGCCCATGGCAAGCGCGGTGCGCAGCGTCTCCTGGCAGGCGCTTGTGCCGATGGACACGGCCACCACCTCGGTCGCCGTCCCCGCCTCTTTCAGCTTGAGGGCCTCCTCGACGGCAATCTCGTCGAAGGGATTCATGGACATCTTCACGTTCGCGAGCTCGACTCCGCTCGAGTCCGCCTTCACGCGGACCTTCACGTTGTAGTCGACGACTCGTTTCACCGGGACGAGGATTTTCATGGCGGTCCTGGAAATCGGGGGTCGGAGAATTTCAAACGAGCGTTTGAATTCTAGCAGATCGAGGCGGCCCAGTCAGGCCGCACGGGCCTCAAGGGAGCTTGCCAGCCTGCTCCCGCAGGATGAACTTCTGGATCTTGCCCGTCGAGGTCTTCGGGAGTTCCCCGAAAACCACGGTCCGCGGCACCTTGTAGTGCGCGAGGTTTTCGCGGCAGAAGGCGATGATCGCTTCCGCGCTCGTCTCGCTCGCCCCGGGCTTCACCGTCACGAAGGCGCAGGGCGTCTCGCCCCACTTGTCGTCGGGGCGAGCCACCACGGCCGCTTCCATCACCGCCGGGTGCCGGTAGAGGCACTCCTCGACCTCCAGCGAGGAGATGTTCTCCCCGCCGGAGATGATGACGTCCTTGGAGCGGTCCTTCACCTCGATGTAGCCGTCCGGGTGCCAGACCGCGAGATCGCCCGTGTGGTACCAGCCCTCGCGGAACGCGGCCTCGGTCGCCTTGGGGTTCGCGAGGTAGCCCTTCATGATCGTGTTGCCCCGAAGCATCACCTCGCCCATCGCACGACCATCGCGCGGCACCGGTTCGTGGGTGCGCGGGTCGGCCACCTGGAGGTCCTCCATCGTGGGATAGCGCACGCCCTGGCGAGCCATCAGGCGGGCTCTCGCTTCGAGGTCGAGCGCATCCCAGTCGTCCTGCCACGCGCAAAGCGTGGCCGGCCCGTAGCTCTCCGTGAGGCCGTAGAGGTGCGTCACGCGAAAGCCCATGCGCTCCATCGCCTCGATGATCGCCGAGGGCGGCGCGGCACCCCCGGTGGCGACTTCCACGACGTGGTCCAGCCGGACCTTCACCTCGCCGGGCGCGTGGACCAGGAGGTTCAGGACGATGGGCGCCCCGCACAGGTGCGTGACGCGGTGAAGCCGGAGCGCCGGAAAGATGAGCGCCGGATCGACCTTGCGCAGGCACACGTGCGTGCCGCCGACGGCGGTGACCGCCCAGGTGTAGGTCCAGCCATTGCAATGGAACATCGGCAGCGTCCACAGGTACACCGACTGCGCCGAGAGGCCGAAGGCGAGCGCGTTGCCCAGCGCATTCAGGTAGGCGCCGCGGTGGTGGTAGACCACGCCCTTCGGGTCGCCCGTGGTGCCGGAGGTGTAGAGCAGGCTCAGCGCATCCCACTCGTCGCCGGGCCCGTGCAGCACGAAGCCCGGATCGCCCTCCTCGAGGAGCGCCTCGTAGGTGAGTTCCCCCAGGAGCTTCCCCTCCGGGGCCAGGGGGTCGTCGATGTCGATCACGAGGGGCGGCCGCTCGCACAGCGCCAGCGCCTTCGCGACGACCGGTGAGAACTCGCGGTCCGTGATGAGGACCTTCGCGCCGCCGTGGCCGAGGCAGAAGGCGATCGTCTTCGCGTCGAGCCGGTAGTTGAGCGCGTTCAGGATCGCGCCGAGGCCGGGCACGGCGTAGTGGGCCTCGAGCATGGCGGGCACGTTGGGCGCGAGCATCGCGACGGTGTCGCCGTGCCCGATGCCGCGGGCGGCCAGGGCGGAGGCGAGGCGGCGGACGCGGGCCTCGAACTGCGCGTAGGTATACGCGAGCGCGCCGTGCCGCACGGCCACCTTGCCGGGCCAGGTCTCGGCAGCGCGCCGCAGGAAGGAGACGGGCGAGAGCGCTACGTGGTTGGCGGCGTTGCGCCCGAGATCCGCGGCGAAGGGCTTCGCCATGGGGCGGCTCAACCGATGCGACGGCGCTTGAGCCAGGCCTCCAGCTCGCCCATGATGCCGCGGCGGAAGGCCAGCACGCAGACCACGAAGATGGCGCCCTGCGTGATCGTGAACCAGGAGCCCAGCTCCGCGAGGTAGCTCTCCATGGTGATGATGGTGAAGGCGCCGACCACCGGGCCGAAGATCGTTCCCATGCCGCCCAGGAGCGTCATGAGCACCACCTCGCCGGACATGGTCCAGTGCACGTCGGTGAGGGAGGCAAGCTGGAAGACGATCGCCTTGGTCGCACCCGCGAGGCCGGCGATGCCCGCCGACAGGACGAAGGCCGCGAGCTTGTACTGCTCCGTGCGGTAGCCGAGCGATATGGCGCGCGGCTCGTTCTCGCGGATGGCCTTGAGCACCTGGCCGAAGGGCGAGTGGACGATGCGGTAGATCAGCAGGAATCCCGCCGTGAAGATGGCGAGGACGAAGTAATACATGACGTACGGGTTCATCAGGTCGAACATCCCGAGAAGCAGCCCGCGCGGCACGGCCTGGATGCCGTCCTCGCCGTGCGTGAACGGCGCCTGCAGGCAGAGGAAGAAGATCATCTGGGCGAGCGCCAGCGTGATCATCGCGAAGTAGATGCCCTGCCGGCGGATGGCCAGCAGCCCGGCGAGCACGCCCAGCAGCGTAGCGGCCGCGGTTCCCGCGAGTATGGCGATCTCGGGCGGAAACCCCCACACCTTGGCGGCGTGCGCGGAAACGTAGCCCGCCATGCCGAGGAACATGGCGTGCCCGAAGGAGAGCAGCCCGCCGAAGCCCAGGAGCAGGTTGAAGGCGCAGGCGAAGAGCGCGAAGCACAGCGCCTTCATCACGAACACCGGATAGAAGATGGTCGGCGCAACGAGAAACAGCGCCATCATCACCACGAAGGCGTTGCGGTGGTAGCGGAAGTCGGCCGCGTCGTCGCGGGAGGCGTGCGGCTTGTAGGCGTCGTCGGCCATGGTCCTAGCGGCTCCCGAAGAGGCCCTGCGGCCGGATCATGAGCACGATGGCCATGATCACGAAGATCACGGTGTTGGATGCCTCCGGGTAGAAGACCTTGGTGAGGCCCTCGATGACACCGAGGCCGAAGCCGGTGAGGATGGCGCCCATGATGGAGCCCATGCCGCCGATGACGACGACCGCGAAGACCACGATGATGGTATCGGCGCCCATGAGCGGATTCACCTGGTAGATGGGCGCGGCCATGACCCCGGCGAATCCGGCCAGCCCGACGCCGAAACCGTAGGTGAGCGTGACCATGCGCGGCACGTTGATGCCGAACGACTGCACCATCGCCGGGTTCTCCGTCGCCGCGCGCAGGTAGGCGCCCAGCTTCGTGCGCTCGATCACGAACCACGTGCCGAAGCACACGAGGAGGGAGGCGACGATCACCCAACCGCGGTAGTTGGGCAGGAACATGAACCCGAGGTTCCTCGCGCCGGAAAGCTGCCCGGGCATCGCGTAGGGAAGCCCGGCGGAGCCGAACTCGTTCCTGAAGATGCCCTGGATCACCAGGGCGAGGCCGAAGGTGAGGAGCAGCCCATACAGATGATCGAGCTTGTAGAGCCGGGAGAGCATGAGCCGCTCGGCGACCATCCCCGAAGCCCCGACGGCGAGCGGGGCGATCACGAGCGCCCACCAGTAGTTAAGGCCCAGCTTGTTCAGCAGGAAGTACGCCGCGAACGCGCCCATCATGTATTGCGCGCCGTGCGTGAAGTTGATGATGTTGAGCAGCCCGAAGATGACGGCCAGCCCGAGCGACAGCATCGCGTAGAACGCGCCGTTGATCAGCCCGATGAGGAGCTGGCCGAAGAGCACCTGTATGGGTACGCCGAATATCTCGCTCATGGTCGTCCGCTGGCCGTCGATGCGGGTGGGAGGCGCGCGCCGTGGCGCGCGCCCCTTCCCCTGGGCATTTACCTCAACACTACTTGACGAGCGAGCATCCGCCTTCGGACATCGGGCGGAAGGCCTGGTCGGCCGGAATCGTCGTACGGATCTTGTAGTAGTCGTACGGGCTCTTCGATTCCGAGGGCTTCTTCACTTCCACGAGATAGCCGTTGTGGACCTTGCGGCCGTCCGCCCGCACCATGCCCTTGCCGAAGAGCGGGTCGTCCGTGGGCAGCTTCTTCATTTCCGCGATGACCTTCGTGCCGTCGTCGCTCTTGATCGCCGTCACCGCCTTCAGGTAGTGCAGGACGGACGAGTAGACACCGGCCTGGATCATGGTCGGGTACTTGCCGCCGTTGGCCGCGGCGAAGCGCTTGGCCCAGGCGCGCGAGGGGTCGTTCATGTCCCAGTACCAGCTCGTCGTGAAGATGAGGCCCTGTGCCGTGGCGAGGCCCAGCGCATGCACGTCCGTGAGGAACACGAGCATGCCCGCGATGTTCTGGCCACCCTTCACGATGCCGAACTCGGCCGCCTGCTTGATCGCGTTGGTGGTGTCGGCGCCGGCGTTGGCGAGCCCGATGATTTGCGCCTTGGAGGCCTGGGCCTGGAGCAGGAAGGAGGAGAAGTCAGACGTCGGGAACGGGTGACGCACGGCGCCCACGACCTTGCCGCCTTCCTTCACCACCACCGCCGACGTGTCGCGCTCGAGCGCGTGGCCGAAGGCGTAGTCCGCCGTGAGGAAGAACCAGGACTTGCCGCCGGTCTTCACGATCGCGCTGCCCGTGCCGTTGGCCAGTTCCCACGTGTCGTACGTCCAGTGGATGGTGTTGGGCGAACAGGCCTTGCCGGTGAGGTCGGAGCTTGCGGCGCCGGAGACGAGGAACGCCTTGCCCTTCTCCTTCGTGATCTGGTTTACGGCGAGTGCCACCGACGAGGTCGGCACGTCGACGATCACGTCCACGCCTTCCGAGTCGTACCACTTGCGCGCGATAGCGGAGCCCACGTCGGGCTTGTTCTGGTGGTCGGCCGAAATCACCTCGACCTTCATGCCCTTCAGGATGGCCTTGGAGTCCTCGACCGCCATCTTTGCCGCGAGGGTGGACCCCGGTCCGGCAAGGTCGGCGTAGGTGCCGGACTGGTCGTTGAGGACGCCGATCTTCACTTCATTGCCCGAGATCTGGGCGTTGGCCGCGCCGGCCGCGAGGGCCAGGATGGCGGCAGAAACGAGCTTGCGCTTGAAAGTCATGGTGAGTCTCCTCTTGGTTTGGTCTGGCTATACACCCAGGTACTCGTGAAGCATCTGCGTCTTCGAATCGAGTTCCGACGCGGAGAAGGTCTCCGCGATTTTCCCGTGCTCCATCACGTAGAACCGGTCGGCGAGGGGGGCTGCGAAACGGAAGTTCTGCTCGACCAGCACGATCGTGAATCCGCGTTCCTTCAACTTGACGATGATACGTCCCAGCGCCTGCACGATCACGGGGGCGAGGCCCTCCGTGATCTCGTCGAGCAGGAGCAGGTGCGCGCCCGTGCGCAGGATCCGGGCCATGGCGAGCATCTGCTGCTCGCCGCCGGAGAGCTTCGTGCCCTGCGCGGTCTTGCGGCGCTCCCGCAGGTTCGGGAACATCTCGTAGATCTCGTCCACGCTCATGCCGCCCTCGCCTATCTTCGGCGGCAGCGTGAGGTTCTCCTCCACCGACAGGCTCGAGAAGATGGCGCGCTCCTCGGGGCAGTAGCCGATCCCCAGGTGCGCGATGCGGTGCGTGGGCCAGAGACGGTCTCCTGCCCTTCGACGACGATGGATCCCGAGCGGCGGCCGACCAGGCCCATGATCGACTTGAGCGTCGTCGTGCGTCCCGCCCCGTTCCTGCCCAGCAGCGTCACGACCTCGCCCTTGTTCACCGCGAAGTCCACGCGCCGTGGAGGATGTGGGACTCCCCGTACCAGGCGTTCAGGTGCTCGATGCGAAGTACTTCAGCCATGGGCAGCCTCGGCCGAACCCATGTAGGCCTCGATGACCTGGGGATTGGCCGACACCTCGGCATAGGATCCCTCGGTGAGCACGGCGCCGTGCTGCAGCACCGTGATCGTGTCCGAGATGTCGGAGACCACGCCCATGTTGTGCTCCACCATGAGCACCGTGCGGCCCTTGGCCACTTCCTTGATGAGGTTCTTCACCATCACCACGTCCTCGTGGCCCATCCCCGAGGTGGGCTCGTCGAGCAGCATGAGCTCGGGCTCCATCGCGAGCGTCGTGGCGATCTCCAGCGTGCGCTTGCGGCCGTAGGCGAGCTCGACGGCGTTCGTCTGCGCGAACTGGCGCAGGTCCACCCGGTCCAGGATCGCCAGCGCCCGGTCGTTCAGCGCATCGAGCGTGCTCTCGGCCTTCCAGAACTGGAAGCTCGTGCCGAGCGGTCGCTGCAGCGCGATGCGCACGTTCTCGAGCACCGTGAGATTGGGAAAGACCGCCGAGATCTGGAAGGAGCGGATGATGCCCCGCCTCGCCACGTCCGCGGGCTTGTCCTTCGTGATGTCCTTGCCGTTGAAGAGGATGGTCCCCGACGTGGGCGGCAGGAACTTGGTGAGCAGGTTGAAGACGTGGTGGTCTTGCCCGCGCCGTTGGGCCCGATGAGCGCGTGGATGCTGCCACGCCGCACCTTGAGGTCGACGCGGTCCACGGCGACGAAACCCTTGAACTCCTTCGTGAGTCCGCGGGTTTCGAGAATGATGTCTTGGGCCATCGCTTCCGGAAGTGGGATTTGCCGCGGCGTCTCCATTTCCGGGATTCCGGACACGGGTCGGCGGGCAGTCCCGAATGCTAACCCACGCCTTTCGCAGGTCGCAAGACAAACCCCCGCCGAAGCGGGGGTTCGTGTCCGGATCCTCTGACAAGCCGGGCAGCGCCGGCCTGCCCGGTCAGGATTTCACGGCCCGCAAAGGCCCAACCCGCGCCGCGCCGTGAGGATCGAGAACAGGCGGCAGCCGGTGCCTTCCAGGCGGACTGCGGCGGAAGGATTGTCCGGGTCGTTGCTGCCGATTTCGAGCGAGCTGCGATGGCGTCCCGCCGAGGCCGGCGTGAACGAGACCTTCGCCAGGCAGGATTCGCCCGGCGCGAGCGAAGGCGGGCAGGAGGTCGCGACCGCGAACGGCAACGCCGTGCTGATGTTGGTGATCGAGAGCGGCGCCGTGCCCACGCTGGAAATGATCACGTCCTCGGTGTCGCTCGTGGAGCCGAGGGACAGGTTGCCGAAACTGACCCCGGTGGTGCCCACCTCGATCTTCGGGGAGGGCTTGCTCGCGCCCGTGCATTTCAATTGCACGTTCGTGAAGGCCGGAACCGCGTCGTGGTCGATGTAGAGGTCGCTGGTTACGAGCCCCAGCTGCCTCGGGGTGCAGGTGGCCACCACGGTGCAGGACGATCCCGTCTTCAGGGAGCGCGGGCAGTCGGACTTCACCTCGAACGCATCGCTGGTCGCGCGCACGCCGAGCAGCGTGAGGGGGCCGTAGCCGGTGCTGGTCACCGTGAGCGTGCGCACCGCGGGCGAACCGACGACCACATTGCCGAAGTCGAGCATAGTCGCGGAAACCGAGAGGTCGGAATCCGATGTCGCCACGGCATTGCCGATAAGCGGGATGCTGATGGAAGTCTCGCCGCAACCGTCACCGCAGTAGTCCCAGTTGAGCACCAGGGAACCGGTGCGCAGGCCGAGGTTGTACGGCGAGAAATAGATGAACGCGAAGCACGAGTCGCCGGGCGCCATGGGCACGTAGTCGAGGATGAAGGTCTCGCAGGACTGCATCAGTTTCGGCATGCCCGCCTTGCTGAAACCGCTCGGCCCGTCGATGAGGATGTAGCCCGGGAACGGCGAGAACTCGCCCTCGCTGGGCTGGTAGTCGAGGAAGTACGGCCAGATGTCGACGCCCTCGTTGTTCGTGAAGGTCACCACCATGGGGCCGCTGGTCGAATACAGGGCCGTGTCCGGGAAGCTCACGATCGAGGCGCTGGGGGCGATCTTGGTGCCGCCGGCCACGCCGCTGCCCTGGACCAGGATCTCGTGGGTGACCGCAAGGGCCGCATCGATCACTTGCACGATGCCGGCCTGCGCGCCGGCGGCTTGCGGCGCGAACCGCGTCTTGATCGTGCAAAAGCGCCCCGCGGCGAGTTCGCCGGAGCCGAGCGGGCAATCGTGCTGGAGGACGAAATTCCCTCCCACGGAGACGATGTCCGAGAGATGCATCGGCCCCGTTCCGGTGTTGCGGAACGCGATCTCCTGCATGGGGCTGGCGCCCGCGACCTGGGTATCCGGGAAGCCGACCGATTGCGGGAAGATGGTCGCCTTGGCCGCCGGCGCCGCGGATGCCGTCGGCGCCTGCCAAGCCAGCGCGGCGGCAGCGAGCAACACCATCGAGAGCAAGACCCTGCGAATCGCGGGTCCCAAGTTGCCGTTCATTTGCGCCATGTCACACCTCCGTGCGGACGCGCCCGCGCCAAGCGGGCCCATCCCTTCGTGCGCCACCCTTGCGGGCGGGCCTGTTCGGATTGTCCTCATTTTCCATCACGGCTTTATCCGCCGCCGCGGCGCCTGAAGGCGACCGCGCCGGCGTTGCCGTTGAAGTTGTAGTTTACTCCCGCGCCCTCCCCGGTCCTGCCGGCGAAGAAGCCGTCCAGGCTGCCGCCGGTGATCGGCCCGCAATTGGGTGTGCAGGTGAGGACCAGTTGCGACGTGGAAGAAGCCCCCGGGACCATGCTCGGCGTGTAGGCGGAGAAATACTGGTCGCGGTAGATCGGCATCGAGTTCGCGACCCCGTTCCAGGTCTGGCCGTTGATCGCGAAGTTCACCGTCGCGTCCGCCGTGCGGTTGGTGAAGTTCGCCGCGAGCGAGGCGCTGTTCAGGGCGCCCACGTGCCCGAGGTTGTCCGTGGGGCTCGTCGAGCCGACCACGTCGTAGGTCGCGGTGCCGGTGAGCGGCAGGTTCACCGGGGCGTTCTGCGTGCCGGAGAAGATGTAATGCAGGCTCGAGCTCGAGAGGCTCAGGTTCGCCGTCTGGCCGTTGCCCGTCACCGTGGCCGTCCCGCCGGACCAGCGGCCCCACGTGAGGCCCGTCTCGGGATCCGTACCGGCCTGCTGCACGGTGGCGCTGCCCAGTGCGTACCTGGCGTGGCCGCCCAGGGACGAGTACGGCGCGGCGAACTCGGATCAAGCCGCCCGAATCGTTGCTCGTGAATTCGTCGGGCCGGTTAGCCGTCGCATAGGTACGCACCTGGGTCACGCCGCTCGCGAGGCTTCCGGTCGGATCCGACACCAGGCCGTCCCGGAAGGCCGGCGATTCCGTACGGACCGGCCCGCTGAACCCGGCCACGCCGGAGACCACGTTGTGGTTCACCGGGTTGGCGGACGTCTGGTCGCTCAGGCCGTAACCCACGATCGCGCCCTGGAGGGCGGAGCCCACGAAGCTGCCTTCGATGCTCCCCGAAAGGTCGGGGTTGTTCGACGACGATGCCCCGGACACCGTGTTGGTCACCACGAGCCGGTCCGCGCTGGAGGCATAGAAGGCATTGAGCGCCACCGGCACGCCCTGGGCGGTCATCGACCAGCTGCCACCGGCGTTGCCCCCCGCGCCGGGAATCGAGATCGCGAGGGCGGCGTCGAGCGTGCGGTTCGAGAAATTCACGTTCAGCGTTGCGCTGCCCAGGGAACCGGCGGTGTTGAACTGGTTGGTGGGCGAGGTGGCGGCGGCCAGCGTGTAGGTCGCCGTGCCGGTGAGCACGTCGGAGAGGTAGGTCGGGTAGCCCGAGTTCGCGTAGATCCAGTGGACGCTGCCCGGCACGGTGATGGTGCTGTCCGGCCCGGCGAAGCCGAGCGAGCCGTTCTCCCAGCGACCGAGCGTGATCGTGGCGGAGCCGGCCGACACCGTCTGCACTTCGCGCTGGGTGCCGCCGGCGATGGCGGGCACGATGCTGCTGAGGGATCCCGCGTAGGCCCGGTAGGAGCGAAGCGCGCCGCTTTCCAGCGAGACGTCCGCAGCCACCGCCTGGCCCTCGAAGGGCCCGCCCGCGGCGGCGATCACCACGTCGCGCAGCGTCGACGGATCGGAGCCTATGCCCGCGGTATCGATGATCGTGAATCCCAGGCCGTTGTTGCCCACGGGGACGTACGTCGCCGTGCCCTGCCGGGTGCTCGAGCCGCTGCCGTCGCTCGGCCCGAAATTGCGCGTGGCGCCGCCGCCGGCCCCGCCGCCCGTCTCCTTGGTCGCGCCCGTGGGATTCGTGGCGGAGTCCGCTATGAACTGCGGCGTCGGGATGAAGCGCACATCGCCCTTGCCGGTGACGAGCACCGTCTGGCCCGGACCGGTGATGAGCGTCTGTGCCCCGCCCTGCTGCGGCGGCAGCCCGGGCCCGCTGAAATCGCCGAAGGTGACCGCGTGGCTGCCTTCGATGGTGTGGTTCACGGTGATGTCGCAGCCCGCGCCCGATGCATCGACCTTGTCGGGGTCGCAGTCGGCCGCGGTGCCCGCGAAGAGCACGTTCCCGGACCCGCGGATGCCCACCGTGGCGACCTTCGTCTTCATCACGAAGCGGTCGCGGTTGCGCGCGGCGATGAGACCCGTGAAGGTGCGCAAGGTGCCCCGCAGCAGGTTCAGCAGCCCGCCCTGGTCGGAATCCGCCCGGTCGGCGTACTGCTCGATCTGGAACTGCGTGTTGGGCCTGAGCGAAATCTTCGCCTGGTCCACCATGGTGAGCTGCGCCATGCCGCGCGTACCCGTGACGATCGCGTCGCCGGCATCGACCGGGGTTCCGCGCGTGACTGCCACGCGCTGCCCGCCGCTCTTCTGCACGCTCACTTCACCCGTGACGAAGGTGAAGGTGCCGCTCTGTCCGAAAACCGGCCCCGCGCCGACCAGGCCGCCGAGTACGAGAAGGCAATGGAGCTTCCTGGGCTGGTGCATGGCCATGCCTCCCTAGTTGAACTCGCAGCGCACGGCTGTCGAGAGCTCGCTGCGGTTGAAATCGTAGATCGAGATGTTGGAATCGTTGCGCGTGTACGAGTACTGGGCACGCACCGCGCAGGACTTCCGGAACTGCCAGTTGAGCCCCAGGAGCAGCTCGGCGAACTTGTCCTTGCCCTTCTCCACCGTCGTCGCGCGGGCGAACTCGTCCTTGTCGCGGCGCATGACGTAGCCCAGGCCGTTGAAGGCGCTCAGGCGGGGCGTGAGGGAGTACTGCAGGTAGCTGCGCACGCCCACGAGGTTCTTGCTCTTGTCGGTCTCGCCGTCGAAGAGCTTGTTCACGGCGCGGTCGTCGCTCACGAAGGCCGTGAGGTAGAGCAGCGGCACGCCCTTCGTCTCGAAGGAGCGCAGCCACGAGGCGCTCAGGAAGACCTGGTTGAAGTCCTCGACCTCGTTTTCCGGAAAGCGGACGCGGGCGTACTGCGCGCTCAGGCCCACCTGGGTCTTGGGATCGAGGGTGTACTTCCAGTCGCCCTGCACGTTGGCCGTGCGCCGGTCGTTGGTGGGCTGCGGGTCGCCGGGCGCCTCGCCGTCCTGGTTGAAGGCCTGGAAGCCGGCCATCAGGCGCCACTGCGTCGGGCCGTCGTTGAGCGAGCCTCCCGCACGCACGTCGCCCGCCGCCGAGTTGTAGTTCGACTCGCCGTCGTAGCCCCTCACCCGGGCATCCGCTCCCGCGAAGCGCGTCCAGCCGCGCGTGATGGGCAGGGAATACTCGACGGAACCGGCGGCCGTGCCGAAGCCGGCCTTGCGCTTGATCGAATTTCCCGTCGCCTCGATCCCGATGAGGCCGAAGGATTGCTGCGCCGCGCCCCCGAAATCCGTGGGCACGCCGGTGATGTTGCTGTCGTACCCCATGCCGAGCTCTGCCCAGCCCCGCCAGCCGGGCGTGGTCTGCCGCTTGCGCGATTCGATCGCCTCCAGGTAGCGGTTGATCGTCTGCTGGGCCAGCGGCGGCGGGTTGCTGTTGGCGAGTTCCCGAAATGCGGACTCGGCCAGGTCGAACGAGCCGGCCGCGAAGAAAGTGCGCGCCAGGTCCATCTGGGCGCCCGCATGGCCGGGATTGAGCGCCAGCACGCGCTCGAAAGCCACGATCGCGTCCTCGAGCTTGCCACTGTCGAGGGATGCCACGCCCAGGAGGTAGTCGAACTCGATGGTGCCGGCGAGCTGCGCCTCCAGCTTCACGAGTTCCATGTAGGCCTGCTTCGGGTTCGCCTCGTTCAGCAGGCGTCGCGCCCGCTCGAGGGCCGCCGGGTCCGCCAGCACAGGGGCCGTGAACGAGGCGGCCAGGACCAGCATGGCGAGGCGGGACGTCCTACGTACGCAAGGTTCCATGGCAGCTCTCGCTTCAGTTTCTGAATGGGCCGGTTGTCTCACAGACCGGATGCAGTCCTGATTCTTGTTTGCTGAAAACCAAGGACAAAACGCCCGGCCTTCCATTGGTGACCCGATACTATGCCCAAGCCCCCGGGTTTGCAAACGCGGATTCGGCAGCATTTGTGTCGACTTTCCCAACAAATACAATGCGATAATCGACGCGAATCCTCCTGTTTTGCACCCCCGGAGCGCCCATGGACGAAACCGCCTCCCCTGCCATCGCCAATGCCGACGCCGCGGTGCTGCAGCGCCTCGACAACGACGGTGTAGCCGTACTCACCCTGAACCGGCCCCGACAGTACAACGCGCTGTCGGCTTCCCTGCTCTACGCGCTGCACGGCGCGCTGGATGCGATCGCCGCGGACGAGGCCGTGCGCGTGGTCGTGATCACCGGCGCGGGGCCGGCCTTTTGCGCCGGCCACGACCTGAAGGAGATGAAGGGCTTGCCCGGCGAGCGGGAGATGGCCGACCTGTTCGCCAGTTGCAGCGCCATGATGCAGAAGCTCGTCGCCCTGCCCCAGCCGGTCATCGCCGCGGTGAACGGGATAGCGACCGCGGCGGGATGCCAGCTCGCCGCCCAGTGCGACCTCGCGGTGGCGGCGGACAACGCCCGCTTCGCCACCTCGGGCATCAACCTGGGCCTCTTCTGCTCCACGCCCGCGGTCGCGCTGTCGCGAAATCTCTCGCGCAAGAGAGCCGCCGAAATGCTCTTCACGGGCGAATTCATCGACGCCGATACCGCCCTCGACTGGGGGCTCGTGAACCGGGTCTGTCCCGCGGATCGCCTGATGGAGACGGTGGCGGCGCTCGCGGCCAGCCTCAAGTCCAAGCCGCGCGACTCCCTCGCCCTCGGCAAGGCCCTTTTCTATCGCCAGCTGGAGGCGGGAATCGCCGCGGCCTACGACGATGCGTCCCGCACGATCGCCTGCAACATGGTGGCGCCGTCCGCCCTCGAGGGCGTGGACGCTTTCCTCGGCAAGCGCGCGCCGAACTGGAAGTCCTGAGTCCCGGGGCGCCGGCTCAGGCTCCGGCCGCGGGTCAGGACTTCCGCCGCAGACCTCCGCGCCGCCAGTCGTGCACCACCTCCCGCGCGGCGTTGTGCCCCGGAACGCCGGTCACACCTCCGCCCGGGTGCGCGCCCGCCCCGCACAGGTAGAGCCCCGCGAGCGGCATCCGGTAGTTGCCATGCCCCAGCACGGGACGCGCGCTGAAGAGCTGGTTCAGGGAGAGCTTGCCGTGGAAGATGTCGCCGCCCACGAGCCCGAACTCGCGTTCGAGGTCCAGCGGCGACAGGATGCGGCGGGCGAGGACGCTCGCGCGGAAGTTCGGCGCGTGGCGCGTGACGAGGTCGATCACCGCGTCGGCGGCATTCTCGCGCTCGTCCTCCCAGCGGCGCCCCTGCGGCAGCGCGTAGCGGAAGTGCTGGCAGAAGAGGCTCGCCACGTGGGCGCCGGCAGGCGCGAGCGTCGCATCGAGGGTGCTGGGGATGAGCACCTCCACGATGGGCTCGCGCGACCATCCCGCCTCGGCCGCACTCGCGTGCGCGCGGTCCATGTAGGCGAGCGTGGGCGCGAGGATGATGCCTGCCCCGTGGTGCGCCGCCGCCGTCTTTCCCGGCAGGCAGGCGAAATCGGGAAGCTCGGAGAGCGCGACGTTCATGCGGAAGGTGGCGCTCTCGCACTGGTAGTGCGCGAACTCCTCCGGCCACGCGGGTCCTCCGGCGAGCCTTGCGACCAACTTCGGGTTGGCGTTCGCCACCACGCATCGCGCCGGGACCACGGTGCCATCGGCGAGTGCGATCCCGGCCGCACGACCGCCCTCCTCCAGGATCCGCTCGACCGCGATGCCGGTGCGGATCGTCACCCCGAGGGCGGTCGCCTCCGCCGCGATTGCCTGGCTGATCGCGCCCATGCCGCCGATCGCGTGGCCCCACGCGCCGCGATGGCCGTTCACCTCGCCGAAGACGTGGTGCAGCAGCACATAGGCCGTTCCGGGCGTGCGCGGGCTGGCGAAGTTGCCCACCACGCTGTCGAAACCGAAGCAGGCCTTCACGGGGTCCGACTCGAACCACCGGTCCAGCCAGTCGCCGGCGGCCATCGTGAAGAGGTCGAGCACGTCGCGCTTGGCCTCGAGGCTCAGGCGCTCGAGACGGCGTCCGGTCTTCCACGCGCGGAAGATCTCCGCGATGCCCCCGCCCACGTTGGGGGGGGTCTCGAGCAGCAGGTCCCGCAGCACGTCTGCCACGCGCTCGAGCCGCTCGAAGTAGGCGGGGAGGCGACCGGCGTCCCGCGTCGAGAATTTCGCGATCTCGCGCTGGGTGGCCTCCAGCCCGCCTCCGGACTTGAGGTAGCGGCCGTCCTCCGTGGGCAGGAAGTTCGCCAGCGGGCGCTCGACGATCGCCAGGCCGTGCTCGGCGAGGCGCAGGTCGCGGATCACCTTGGGGTTCAGCAGGCTCACGGTGTAGCTCGCCGCGGAGTTGCGGAACCCGGGGTGGAATTCCTCGGTCACCGCCGCGCCGCCGACGACTTCGCGCCGTTCGAAGACACCCACCCGCAGCCCCGCCTTCGCGAGGTAGCAGGCGCACACGAGCCCGTTGTGTCCTGCGCCGACGATCGCCGCGTCGAACCCGGCCGAAGGCCTGCTCATCGGGCGGCGCTCACGCGAGCAGGAACGCGCGCACCGCCGCGACCTGCGCGTCGTCCATGAGCATGGGCGCATGGCCCGCGCCCTCGACCACGAGGCTTTCGGTGCCGGGACGCTCGAGCATGCCAGCGAGGATCTCGGGGGTGAGGAGATCGGACTGCGCGCCCCGGATCACCAGCACCGGGCCGGGCACCGCTCGCCACGCCGCCCGGAGGTCCACATCGGCCAGTGCACCTGCCCGAAAAGGCTGCGCGATGCCCGGGTCGTAGCGAAAGCGCCAGCGTCCCGCGTCGTCGCAAATCGCCGTGTGCGCCGCGAGGTGGCGCCACTGTGCGGCGTCGAGCGCGCCGAACGGGCTGACCGCCCGCATCGCCGCTTCCAGCGCCTCGAGGGACTCGAAGGCCGGGTCGCGGCCCACGTAGGTCGCGATGCGCTCCAGCGCCGCCTTGGGGATGACGCTCCCCACGTCGTTCATCACGAGCTTGCCCACAGGCGTGCGCGGGACGGCGGCGAGCAGCATGCCGAGCAGCCCTCCCATGGAGGTTCCCACCCAGTCGACCGACTCGGCGCCGAGTGCCGCGAGCAGCGTGGCCATGTCCGCGCAGTAGACGGGATAGCCGTAATCGGCCGGGTCGGCGAGCCGGTCGCTCACGCCGCGGCCGGCGATGTCGGGGCAGACGACCCGGTAGGCGTCCGCCAGCCGCGATGCCAGGAAATCGAAATCCCGCCCGCAGCGCGTGAGACCGTGGGCGCACACGAGCACGCGCGGGTTGTCCCGGTCGCCCCACTCCACCCAGTGCAGGCGGTGGAATCCGTGGGGATCGAGGCAGCGGACCGATCCGGTTCGCGTCGGTTCCGGTGCGGTGGCGTTCGCGTCCAAGGCGTTTGCGCCTTCCTATTCGATGGCGCTCGCGCTCTTCACGCGCTCGCGCAGCAGGAACTTCTGGATCTTCCCCGTGGACGTCTTCGGAAGCGCACCGAAGACCACGCGCCTGGGCACCTTGAAGCGCGCCATGCGCTCGCGGCAGAACTCCACGATCTCCGGCTCGGTCGCGCTCGCCCCGTCCTTCAGCTCGATGAACGCGCACGGGGTCTCGCCCCATTTCGGGTCGGGCTGGGCGACCACCGCCGCGAGCATCACCGCGGGATGGCTGTAGAGCGCGTCTTCGACCTCCAGCGAGGAGATGTTCTCGCCGCCGGAGATGATCACGTCCTTGGAGCGGTCCTTGATCTTCACGTACCCGTCGGCCTGCATCACCGCGAGGTCGCCGGAATGGAACCAGCCGCCGCGGAAGGCCTCCTCGGTGGCCTTCGGGTTCTTGAGGTAGCCCTTCATCGTGATGTTGCCGCGGAACATGATCTCGCCCATGGTCTCGCCATCCCGGGGAACCGGTTCCAGGGTCTGCGGGTCGAGGACGGCCATCGTCTCCTCGAGGAGGTAAGCCACGCCCTGCCGGCCATTGCGCCGGACCTGTTCCTCGAGGGGCAGCGCCGACCATTCCGGGTGCTTCGCGCAGACCGCCGCCGGCCCGTAGGTCTCGGTGAGCCCGTAGACATGGGTGATGTCGAAGCCCATGCGCCCCATGCCCTCGATGACCGCGGCCGGCGGGGGCGCGGCGGCGACCAGGCAGTGCACCTCGTGGTCGATGCCCTGCTTCCACTCGGCCGGCGCGTTGAGGAGCATCGAGTGCACGATGGGCGCACCGCAGTAGTGGGTGACTCCGTGCTCCCGGATGAGGTCGAGGATCAGCTTCGGGTCGACCTTGCGCAGGCACACGTTGACGCCGGCAGCGGCCGCCATCGTCCACGGGAAGCACCAGCCGTTGCAGTGGAACATCGGCAGCGTCCAGAGATACACGGCGTGCTTGGGCATCGACCAGTCGAGGATGTTGTTGATCGCGTTCAGGTACGCGCCCCGGTAGTGGTAGACCACGCCCTTGGGGTTCCCCGTCGTCCCGGAGGTGTAGTTGAGCGCGATGGCGTCCCACTCGTCCGGGGGAAAGGTCCAGTCGAAAAGCGCGTCGCCCTCGGCGAGGAAGGCCTCGTATTCCTGCTCGCCGAGGAAGCTGCCGCCCTCGTGCAGCGCGTCGTCCACGTCGATCACGACGGGCCTCGCCTTGCAGAGCGAGAGCGCGCGCTCCACCGTCCCGGAGAACTCGCGGTCGGTGAAGAGCACCTTCGCCTCCCCGTGGTCGAGCATGAAGGCGATGGCCTCCGGATCCAGGCGCGTGTTGAGCGTGTTCACGACGGCGCCGATCATCGCCGGGCCGAAATGCAGCTCCACCATGGCGGGCACGTTCGGCAGCATCGCGGCCACGGTGTCGCCCCGCTCGACCCCTCTCTTCGCGAGCGCCGAGGCGAGGCGACGGCAGCGTGCGTACACGTCCTTCCAGGGCCGGCGCAGCCCGCCGTGGATCACCGCGACGCGATCGGGGTAGACGCTCGCCGCCTTGGCGAGGAAGGACACGGGCGTGAGCGGGGTGTAGTTCGCGGCATTGCGCTCGAGGCCGCCGGCGTAGGGCTTGGTCATGGCTTTCCTCTTTCCCGTCGTCAGGCGAAGCGCGTTTCCCGGGGCGCCGCGATCCCCGCGGCCTTCTCGGCCGCGCGCAGCGTGTTGGCCACCAGCACCGCGATCGTCATCGGCCCCACGCCACCCGGCACGGGGCTCAGGCGCGCGGCCACCTTCGCGACCGACTCCTGGTCCACGTCGCCGCAGAGCTTGCCGTCCTGCAGGCGGTTGATGCCGACGTCGATCACGACGGCGCCGGGTTTCACCATGTCGCCGGTGATCATGCGCGCCCGTCCCACGGCGGCCACGAGGATGTCGGCCTGCCGGGTGAGCGACGGCAGGTCGGTCGTCTTCGAGTGGCACACCGTCACCGTGGCGCCCGCGTTCAGGAGCAAGAGCGCCATGGGCTTGCCGACGATCGTGGAGCGCCCGACCACCACCGCGTGCTTTCCCTCGACGCCAATCCCTTCGTGCTCGAGCATCTTCATCACGCCCCACGGCGTGCAGGCGCAAAGCGCGGGCTCCCCGACGAAGAGCGCGCCCACGTTGCGGTAGTGGAATCCGTCCACGTCCTTGGCCGGGTCGATGGCCCCGATGACCGCGCGCGCGTCCAGCGCGCCGGGAAGCGGCAGCTGCACGAGGATGCCGTGGACGGCCGCATCCGCGTTGAGCGCGTGCAGGAACCCGATGAGGCGCTCCTGGGGCGTATCCGCCGGCAGCGCGTGCACCCAGGACGCGAGCCCCGCCTTCTCGCAGGCGAGCGCCTTGTGGCGCACGTAGATCCGGCTTGCCGGGTCCTCGCCCACGATGACGACGGCGAGCCCGGGGACGGTCCCCGCGTCGCGCAGGCGGGCGGCGCGCAGGGCGTTTTCGGAGGCGAGCTCGGCGGCGATCGCCTTGCCGTCGATGAGCGTTGCGGTCATGGGGAGGTTCTCGTCAGCAGGAATTGTCGTTCGGTCAGGAGCGCGTCCACGGGCACGTCGTGCGGCTCGAAGGGCACCCGCTCGCGCACCAGCGCCTCGGGAATCGCCACGACGCGGAAGCTGCGCGTTCCCGCGCCCGCGAGCAGCCGGTCGAAGTAGCCCGCCCCGTAGCCGAGCCGCACGCCTTCGCGGTCGCACGATAGCGCAGGCACGAGGGCGAAGTCGACTTCCGAGAGCGCGACCTTCGGGCACCGGGAAGGATCGGGCTCCTCGATCCCCCAGACGCCGGGAACGAGGTCTGCGCCGAGGTCGGTGACCGCGTGCAGCGCGAGCGAGCGCGGCTCGCGCACCACCCGCGGCAGGACGAGCCGCTTGCCGTCCGCGAGGACACCCTCGGTGAAGGCGCGCGTGTCCCACTCCGTGCCGAAGCTCAGCGTCGCGAGCACGGTCGTCGCCCGCCGGTACTGCACGAGCGCACGCAGCCGCGCGGTGATCGTGGCGGCGAAATCCGCGCTCCCGGCGGAGAAAAGCGCCTCCCGGCGGGCGAGGAGTTCGCGGCGCATCGCGGTCTTCGCCCGGTGCGGCGCGCCGCCCGAGGCGAACCGCGACAGCGCCCGCCGGATCGCGGCGATCTTCACTTCCGTCTCCTCGAACTCGGCCTCGGGGGAGGAGTCCGCGACGATCCCGCCGCCGGCGTAGAAGCGCAGTTCGCCGCGCGCCGCGAGCGTGGTGCGGATCGGGATGTTCAGGTCGAGCCGGCCCGCGGGCGTGGCATAGCCGATCGCGCCGCAGTAGACCTCGCGGCGGTGGGGCTCGAGCTGGTCGATGATCTCCATGGCCCGGCGCTTGGGCGCGCCGGTGATGGAGCCGCCCGGGAAGCAGGCCTCGAGGAGGTCCACGCCGTCGCGCCCGGTCGCGAGGCGGCCGCTCACCGTGCTCACGAGATGGTGGACCGTCGCGAAGCTCTCCAGTTCGCAGAGGCGCGGCGCTTCGACGCTTCCCGGCTCGCACACGCGACCGAAGTCGTTGCGCAGCAGGTCGACGATCATCACGTTCTCCGCGCGGTCCTTGCGCGAGTACGTGAGTTCGGCGCGCACGCGCGCGTCCTCCGCAGGGTCGGCGCGCCGGCGGCGCGTGCCCTTGATGGGCTGCGTCACCGCGTCCCTTCCCGAGACCGTCATCAGGCGCTCGGGCGAACTCGACAGCACGCATCCGAACGGGTACTCGAGGTAGGCGCCCATGGGCGCCGGGTTCGTGTCGTGCAGGTGACGATAGAACTCCCACGCGTCGCCGCGATAGGACAGCCGGAATTCCCGCGTGAGATTCACCTGGTAGGCGTCGCCCTCGCGGATGTAGTCGATGATGCGCGCAGCGCGCGGCAGGTAGGCGTCGCGATCCAGGCTCGTGGCGATCTCGCCTTCGACGCGGAAGGGCTCCCGCTCGAACGGCTCGCCCGCGAGAAGCCGGGCGCGCAGCCCCGCGGCCTCGGCGTCGGAAAACGAGGCGAGGGAAGTGAGCGCGGCGCGCTTCTCGGCGTGGTCCACCACCACCGTCCACGCGTAGAGGCCGACGGCGGCCTCCGGCATGAAGGGCTCGCACCCTTCCTTCGCCGGGGGAAGCCTTCCCGCGCCGCGGCCCAGCTCGTAGCCGAAGTAACCGATGGCGCCCCCGTCGCTCGCCACTGTCCAGGAAGACCGCCCAGCCGAGGGGGCGCAGCCGCTCGTACCACGCATGGCGCTCGGCGCAGCCGGTGGACTCGTCGTAGGGCAGATCCAGGGTGCGCGCCATTGCCGCCATTCTATCCGTCCACGGCCCCGTCCCACCCCCGGTGGTATCCTCGCCCGACCATTTCACGCCGTAGGGAGTCAACATGAAATACGCCATTGCCCTCGTCACCGCATTCGCCGCCACCGCCGCCCTCGCCCAGAACCCGATGGCGGCCCTCACGGGAAAGCTCAAGGCCGGCCAGTACGCCTACAAGATGGAAATGGACCTGGGCGAAATGCCGGGGATGCCCAAGGGCATGAACCTGGGCAAGCAGTCTCTCAACTTCCAGCAGTGCGTGACACCCGAGGACATCGAGCGCGGCCAGCTCGGCAAGAGCAAGAACGGCAACATGCCGGCGGAATGCCAGGTCCAGGACTTCCGCATGTCCGGCAACACCGCCTCCTACCGCATGGTGTGCAAGGGCGACATGAACATGACCGCGGACAACGTGATCACCTTCGTCTCCGACGGCTACCGCATGAACATGAAGATGGCCATGGTCCGCGGCGGCCACACGACGAACATGAAGCAGGCGATGGAGGCCCGCTACCTCGGCCCCTGCCAGAAGTGAGGCCCCCGGGCCGCGCGCGAGACCCGGGGCCGCCGGGCACGCGCGGCCCCCGCAGGGGCGACGCCTTCAGCCCTTGAGCGCGGCCCGGATCTGCTCGAGCGCGCCCGGGTCCTCGATGGTGGTGAGATCGCCGGGGTCGCGCCCCTCGCACAGCGCCTGGATCGAGCGCCGGAGGAGCTTCCCCGAGCGCGTCTTCGGCAGCACCGTCACGAAGTGCACCCGCGAGGGCCGCGCGATGGCGCCGAGTTCCTTGTCCACCATCGCCATGACTTCCTTCTCGAGTGCGGCCGCGAGTTCCTTCGTGCCGGCCTTCGACGCATCCTTGGCCACGGCGAACGCCACCGGCACCTGGCCCTTGAGCGCATCCGCAACGCCCACCACCGCCACTTCCGCGATGCCCGAGTGGGACTGCACCGCCTCCTCGATCTCGCGCGTGCCGAGGCGGTGGCCGGCGACGTTGATCACGTCGTCGGTGCGCCCGAGCACGAAGTAGTAGCCGTCGCGGTCGCGCACCGCCCAGTCGAAGGTCGAGTACACCATCTCGTCCTTGAAGGTGCCGTAGTAGGTCTTCACGTAGCGCTCGTCGTCGCCCCAGATGGTGGTCATCGCGCCCGGCGGCAGCGGCGGCACCACGCACAGCACGCCCTTCTCGTCGGGTCCCGTCTCCTTGCCGGTGACCTCGTCCTTCAATTTCACGTTGTAGCCGTACACCGCGAAGGAGGGAGAGCCGAACTTGCGCGGCGTGTCCTCCACGCCCAGGCAGGCCGACAGGATCGGCCAGCCGGTCTCCGTCTGCCAGTAGTTGTCCACGATGGGGCAGCCGAGGTTGTCGGCGACCCAGCGCGCCGTGGGCTCGTCGAGGGGTTCCCCGGCGAGGAAGAGGTACTTCAGGCACTTCACGTCGTACTTCGACATGTAGGCCGGGTCCTGCTTCTTCAGCACCCGGATCGCCGTGGGCGAGGAGAACATCGAGGTGACCTGGTAGTCGGCCACGATCTTCCACCAGATGCCCGGGTCCGGCCGGATGGGCAGGCCCTCGAACATGATCGTGGTCGAGCCGTTGATGAGCGGTCCGTAGACGATGTAGGAGTGCCCCACCACCCAGCCGATGTCGGAGGTGGAGAAGTAGGCCTCGCCCGGGTTCGAGCAGTAGATGTGCTTCATGGAGGCCGCGAGTGCGACGGCATAGCCGCCGGTGTCGCGCTGCACGCCCTTGGGCTTTCCGGTAGTCCCGCTCGTGTAGAGGATGTAGGACGGCTCGTTCGACTCGAGCCAGGTGACCGGCACTTTCGCGTTCGCGTGCTTCGCGCACAGCTCGGCGTAATCCAGGTCGCGACCCGCCACTTTCGCCATCGCGGGATCGAGCCCGCGGTTCACGATGAGCACGTGGGCGGGCGGCGTCCTCGACAGGCGGATCGATTCGTCCACGAGGGGCTTGAGCGGGATGGCCTTGCCGCCGCGCGAGCCCGCGTCCGAGGTGATCATCGCCTTGGGCTGCGCGTCGTCGATGCGCGCCGCGAGGCTCGCCGCCGCGAAACCGCCGAAGACCACCGAGTGGATCGCGCCGATCCGCACCGTGGCGAGCATGGCGAAGACCGCCTCCGGCACCATCGGCATGTAGATGAGGACGCGGTCGCCCTTGCCCACGCCCAGGGACTGGAGGATCGCGGCGAAGCGGTTCACCTCGTCGGCGAGCTGGGCGAAGGTCCAGCTCTTCTCCTCGTTCACCTCCGTGGAGATCCACACCAGCGCCTTCTGCGCGCCGCGCGCGGCGAGGTGGCGGTCGAGCGCGTTGTGGCAGAGATTGGTGAGCCCGCCCGGAAACCACGATCGGAACGGAGGCTTCGCGTAATCGAGGACGCGATCGAACGGGCGGTGCCAGTCGATCAGTTTCGCCTGCTCGGCCCAGAAGCCCTCGGGGTCGCGGATCGAGCGCGCGTGGAATTCCTGGTAGGTGGTCATGGAATAGTCTCCTGGCGATGGTGGCCCGCCCCCATCACCCGCGGGGGCGCCTGCAAGCGTAGGGGGCCGATGGCGAGCTTATTTGATCCGACGCAAGGAATCAGGTGCGCCGGTCAGGGTATTCCCTAGTCGCACCGCGAAACCGGACCGCATGTACGCGGCGTGCCTCACCGGTTCACGTCCACGACGATCCGGCCGCGCAGGCCCCCTGCCAGGAGTTCGGGCGCGAGCGCGAGCGCCTCGGCGAGGCTCGCCGACCGCGTGATGGCATCGAGCTTCTTTCGGTCGAGATCCGCGGCGAGGCGCGCCCACGCCTCCTCGCGCTCCGCCATGGGCGCCATCACGCTGTCGACGCCGATGAGGCGCACGCCGCGCAGGATGAAGGGCGCGACACTCGCCGGGAAATCCATGCCCTGCGCGAGCCCGCAGGCCGTCACCACGCCGCGGTACCTCGCCTGTGCGCAGGCGTTGGCGAGCGTGTGGCTTCCCACCGAATCGACGACACCGGCCCAGCGCTCCTTCTGCATCGGCTTGCCGGGCAGCGAGAGTTCCTTCCGGTCGATCACTTCCGCCGCGCCCAGGGACTTGAGGTACTGCGCCTCGCCGGCCTTTCCCGTCGAAGCGACGACCCGGTGGCCCCAGCCCGAGAGGAATGGAAACGGCCACGCTGCCCACGCCGCCGGTGGCGCCGGTGACGAGGATGTCGCCCGTTCCCGGCTTCACGCCCTGCTTCTCGAGCGCGAGGGCGCACAGCATCGCCGTGTAGCCCGCGGTGCCGATGGCCATGGCCTGTCGCGCCGTGAGCTTCTCCGGCAGCCGCACCAGCCAGTCGCCCTTCAACCGCGCCTTCTGCGCGAGGCATCCCCAGTGCGACTCCCCGACGCCCCACCCGTTGAGGATGGCGTGGTCGCCAGCCTTCCACGCGGGGTGCGTGCTCGATTCGACGACACCCGCCCCGTCGATCCCGGCGACCATGGGCCACTTGCGCACCACCGGCGCCTTGTCGGCGATCGCGAGGCCGTCCTTGTAGTTGAGGGTCGAGAACTCCACCCGGAGCGTCACGTCGCCCTCGGGAAGCGCGGATTCGTCGAGATCGGCGACGCGGGCCGCAAAGCGGTCGGCTTCGCGCGTGAGTTCGATGGCCTTGAACATGGTCTTGCGGTCTCCGTGGCGGGTCGCGGTGAGTGCCGCTTCCCGGATTCGCTCACCGGGCGCGGAGCACCTGGGGATTGTCCGCCGAATCGTGCTTGCGCGCGAAGTAGTCCCGGGACTGCATCTCCACGAGCCGGCTCGCGGTGCGCGCGAATTCGCTGCGCACCATCCTGCCCGGGCCCGTCGCCACGGCCGGCTCGGCCACGAGTTCCTCCGGAGGGCGCCTGTGCCGACATCACCAGGCGCACGCGCTTGTCGTAGAGCACGTCCACGAGCCAGGTGAGGCGCCGGATCGCGTCCGTCTGTTCCGCGGCGAGCCGCGGCACGCCGGAAACCAGGACGGTGTGGTAGCCGCTCGCGATCTCCAGGTAATCGAGCTGCGAGCGCGGCTCGAGGCACAGCGCCTCGAAGTCGAACCAGATCACGCCCTTGGCCCTCTGGCGAAACGCAAGCGCCCGTCCCCCGATACGGATCTCCCCGTCGCGCTCGGCCGCGGCCTTGGTCACGGCCTCGAAGAACTGCGCGAGGTGCTGGTCGGCTTCCTCACCCGGGGGCGAGTACCAGACCCGGAACCCCTCGAGGATGCGGCGGCGGTGGTCGACCCGCCCGTCGAGCGCGATCACGTCCAGGTCTCTCTTGAGGATCTCGATGGCCGGCAGGAACCGGGCGCGCTGCAAGCCGTTGGGATAGAGGCCGTCCGGGGGGTAGTTCGAGGTCATCACGAACACCACGCCCCTGGCGACCAGGAGCTCGAGCAGGCGCGCGAGGATCATCGCGTCGGCGATGTCGCTCACGTGGAACTCGTCGAAGCACAGGAGCCGCAGCTCGCGCGCGATCTCGGTCGCGATGGCCTCCAGCGGGTCCTCGGTGCCCTGGAGCGCGCGCATCCGCGCGTGCACCTCGCGCATGAACTCGTGGAAATGGACGCGGCGCTTGCGGCGGTGGCGGCACACCTTGTAGAAGGCGTCCATCATGAGCGACTTGCCGCGCCCGACGCCGCCCCAGATGTAGAGGCCCCGCGGGGGCCTGCGGCCGGCGCCGAAATGGGTGACCAGGCGGTTCAGCTTCCCCGCGCGGTACAGGCGGTACTGCTCGAGCTCGCCGAAGAGGCGCTCGAGCTGGCCCAGCACGTGCAGCTGCTCGCTGTCGGTCTGGAAATCGGGGCGCTGCTGGAAGTGCCAGTACCACTCGAGCGGGCCGGAGAACTGGTTCGGGTCGGCGGGCTCGAGTTCCTCGTCCTCGATCGCCGGGATGTCGGCCGCGTCGGTCATGGTCGCCGGGATCGTCGCGTGCGCCGGAGGGGAGCGCTCAGGAATTGAGCGAGCGCTTGTCGACCGCGAGCGCGGCTTCGCGCACCACCTCGGAGAGCGTCGGATGCCCGTGGCAGATGCGCGCGATGTCCTCGGAGGCGCCGCGGAACTCCATCACCGTCACCGCCTCCTGGATGAGGTCGGAGGCGTGCGCATGCACGATGTGCACGCCCAGCACGCGGTCGGTCGCCGCGTCCGCCACGATCTTCACGAACCCCTGGGACTGCCCCGTGCCCAGCGCCCGGCCGTTGATCGCGAAGGGAAACTGCCCCGTGCGGACCGCGATGCCGTCGGCCTTCGCCTTGTCTTCCGTCATCCCCACCCACGCTACTTCCGGCGAGGTGTAGATGATCCAGGGGATGCAGTCGTAGTCGATGTGGGGCTTCTGTCCGGCGATCGTCTCGGCGACCATCACGCCCTCGTCCTCGGCCTTGTGCGCGAGCATCGGGCCGCGCACCACGTCCCCGATGGCCCACACGTTGGGCAGGTTGGTGCGGCACTGCCCGTCGACCTCGACGAAGCCGCGATCGTCCACCTTGAGCCCCACGTTCACCGCGCCCAGGCCATCGGTGTTCGGCACGCGCCCGACGGAAACCACGAGCCGGTCGCACTCGAGCTTCTGCGCGAGCCCCTTGTCGTCGGTGTACTCCACGAGCACGGCGTTCTTGCGCAGCGACACCTTCTCGACCTTTACGCCGAGGCGGATGTTGAGCCCCTGGCTCTTGGTGAAGATCTTCCACGCCTCCTTCTGGCACGCCTCGTCGCAGGCGCCGAGGAAGTCGGGCAGGGCTTCGAGGATCGTCACCTCGGAGCCGAGCCGGCGCCAGACGCTGCCCAGTTCCAGGCCGATGACGCCCGCGCCGATGACGCCCAGGCGCTTGGGCGGGGCGGAAAACGCGAGCGCCCTCGTTGTCGCAGATCGTCACGTTGTCCACGGCGACGTTGGGAAGGTGCCGCGCCTTGGAGCCGGTCGCGACGATCACGTGCTTCGCCTGCACCGTTTCCTTCTTTGCCGCCGTTCACCACCTCGATCGTGTACAGGTCGCCGCGGCGGCGAACCGGCCGAAGCCCTGCAACCAGGTGATCTTGTTCTTCTTGAAGAGGAACTCGATGCCCTTGGTCATCTTCGTGACGATGCCGTCCTTGCGCGCCTGCATCTTCGCCACGTCGATCTTCGCCCCGGATACGGCGATGCCGTGCTCGTCCAGGTGGTGGTTCACGCGCTCGAACTCCTCCGAGGAGGCGAGCAGCGCCTTCGACGGGATGCAGCCCACGTTCAGGCACGTGCCGCCGAGGGCGAGTTCGCCCTTCGCGTTCTTCCAGCCCTCGATGCAGGCGGTCTTCAGGCCGAGCTGGGCGGCGCGCACCGCGGCGATGTACCCGCCGGGGCCTGCTCCGATCACGACGACGTCGAATGTCTGGGACATGGCGATTCCGATTCAGTGTGTGGTGACGATGATGGCTGGCGCGGCGCTCACCGCAGCCAGAACCGCGCGATGTGGACTCCCAGGCCCGCGCAGAATCCCGCCGCGAGAGGATGCGTTCTTCAGGAACAGCGGCGGGTGCTTCAGGAGCCCCAGGAGCCAGAACGTGGCCGCCACGGCGAACCCGACCGCGAGCGACACCGCGAAGTGGCGCGGAAGGTACACGCCCAGCGACTGCTGGAAGAGCACCGCGAGGAAACCCACGAGGAGCGAACCCAGCACGAAGAAGAACGCGCGCCTGAGGACGATCGCGGGCCGCCATTTCCTGCTGCGACGCGCCAATCACGCGCCCCTAGACATCCAGCAGCTGCCGCGCCGGGTCCTCGAGCGCGTCCTTGATGGCCACGAGCGAGAGCACGGCTTCGCGCCCGTCGATGATCCGGTGGTCGTAGGAGAGTGCCAGGTAGTTCATCGGCCGCACGACGACCTGGCCGTTCTCGACGACCGCGCGCTCCTTGGTGGCGTGCACGCCCAGGATGGCGCTCTGCGGCGGGTTGATGATCGGCGTCGAGAGCATCGAGCCGAAGACGCCGCCGTTGGAGATGGAGAACGTGCCGCCCGTGAGTTCCTCGATCGTGATCTTGCCGTCCTTGGCGCGCTTGCCGAAGTCCGCGATGGCCTTCTCGATGTCGGCGATCGACATCCGGTCCGCGTCGCGCAGGATCGGCACCAGCAGGCCGCGCTCGCTGCCCACCGCGATGCCCACGTCGTAGTAGCCGTGGTAGACGATGTCGTTGCCGTCTATGGAAGCGTTGACCACCGGGTAGCGGCGCAGCGCCGACACCGCGGCCTTCACGAAGAAGGACATGAAGCCCAGCTTCACGCCGTGCTCCTTCTCGAATCGTTCCTTGTAGCGGTTGCGCAGCTCCATCACCGGCGCCATGTTGACCTCGTTGAACGTGGTCAGGATGGCCGCGGTGGACTGCGACTGCACCAGCCGCTCGGCGATGCGGGCGCGAAGGCGCGACATCGGCACGCGCCGCTCCTCGCGGCCGCCCGCTGCGCTGCTTGCGGGGGCGGCGGCCGGTTTCGCGGCGGGTGCTGGCGCCGGTTGCGCGGCGGGCGCGGGCGCCGCTCCCGCGGCGAGCACGTCGGACTTGGTGACGCGACCGTCGCGGCCGGTCCCGGCGAGCTTCGCCATGTCCACGCCCTGCTCGGCCGCGAGCTTCGCCGCGGCCGGAGAAGCCGCCTTCGCGGCGACGGCCGGCGCCGGGGCGGGCGCATCGGTCGCGGCGGCCGCCTTGGCCGCCTGCACCGGATCGATCGCGGGCGCCACGGCGGCCACGGCGCCCGCGGTGTCGATCACCGCGATCACCTCGCCGGAAGTCACCGTGGAACCGTCGGCCTTGATGATCTTCGCGAGCACGCCATCCACGGGAGAAGGCAGTTCCAGCACGACCTTGTCGGTTTCCACGTCGATCAGGTTCTCGTCGCGCTTGACCGCCTCGCCCGCCTTGCGGTGCCAGGCGACGAGGGTGGCCTCCGAGACGCTTTCGGAGAGCTGCGGGACCTTCACTTCGACTTGCATGTCGTTTCCTTCCGTTGGCGCCGGCCCGCCCTCAGGCGGCGGCCTTCTTCGAGGAAGCGGCGTCCAGCGTGAGGGCCGCGTCGATGATTTCCTTCTGCTGCTGGTTGTGCAGGGCCAGGTAGCCCGCGGCCGGGGAAGCCGAGGACTTGCGCTGCGCGGCCGTGAGCACGCGGTCGTCCTTCACGTGCTCGAGGAGATAGTGCTGGATGCGGTGCCAAGCGCCCTGGTTGGCGGGCTCCTCCTGCGCCCACGGCGATGTCGTCGATGCCGCGCTTGTCGCGCTCGGCCGCGATGTCGAAGAAGACCTTTCCCGAGCAGAAGACGATCCGCTTCACCTTCTTCGGCGCCGGATCGGCCGGGTCTCCGATGACGCAGTGGAACCCCTTCGGGTCGGCCAGGTCCGCGAGCGGCGAGGCCGATTCCTTGCGCCGCAGGAGGCTCTTGGGCGTCATCACGATGAGGGGCTTTCGCATCGGGCGCAGGATCTGCCGGCGCAGCATGTGGAAGAACTGCGCGGGAGTCGAGGGAACGACCACCTGGATGTTGTGCTCGGCACAGAGCTGCAGGTAGCGCTCGAGCCGCGCCGAGGAGTGCTCCGGCCCCTGCCCCTCGTAGCCGTGCGGCAGCAGCATCGTGAGGGCGCACAGGCGCCCCCATTTCGCCTCCCCCGAGGCGATGAACTGGTCGATCACCACCTGCGCGCCGTTGGCGAAGTCGCCGAACTGCGCCTCCCAGATCACCAGCTCGAAGGGGTGCGCGGTCGCGTAGCCGTACTCGAATCCCAGCACCGCCTCCTCGGACAGGAGGGAATCGATCACCAGGAAGTTCGCCTGGCCCTCGCGGATGTGCTGCAGCGGCAGGTACGTGCCCGAATCCCATTTCTCGCGGTTCTGGTCGTGCAGCACGGCGTGGCGGTGGGCGAAGGTACCCCGGCCGCAGTCCTGCCCCGACAGGCGCACCGGGTGGCCCTCGTCGACGAGCGAGGCGTAGGCGAGGTTCTCCGCCATGCCCCAGTCGAGCGAGAGCCTGGCGAGGCCCATCTCGCGCCGCGCGCCGAGCATGCGCTCGACCGTCGGGTGGAGCTTGAAAGCCGGCGGGATCTCCGTGAGCCGCACGGCGAGCGCCTTCAACTTTTCCAGCGGCACCGACGTGTCGGCCGCGCGCCGCCATTCGACGCCCATGTAGGGCGCCCAGTCGACGGCGAGCGAGGAGCGCAGGCCGTAGAGGATCTTCGGGTTCGTGGGGTTGCCCGCGTCGAGCGCGGCCCGCACGCTCGTCACCAGCTGGTCGGCGAGCCCCGGCGCGATCACGCCTTCGCGCTCGAGCTTGTCCGCGTAGAGCTTCCGCGTGCCCGGGTGCTGGGCGATCTTCTTGTACATGAGCGGCTGCGTGACGAAGGGCTCGTCCTGCTCGTTGTGGCCCAGGCGCCGGAAGCACACCATGTCGATCACGACGTCCTTGTGGAACTGCATCCGGTAGTCCAGCGCGATCCGCGCCACCATCGCGACGGCCTCGGGGTCGTCGCCGTTCACGTGGAAGACGGGCGCCTCGATCATCTTGGCGATACCGGTGCAGTAGAGCGAGGAGCGCGTGTCGCGCGTGTCGGAGGTCGTGAAGCCGATCTGGTTGTTCACGATCACGTGGATCGTGCCGCCCGTGCGGTAGCCCGCGTCTGCGACAGCGCCAGCGTCTCCATCACCACGCCCTGGCCCGCGAATGCGGCGTCGCCGTGGATGAGCAGCGGCAGGCCGAGCACGCCCTTCCGGTCCCCGCGGCGGTGCTGGCGCGCGCGAACCGAGCCCTCGACCACGGGGTTCACGATCTCCAGGTGCGAGGGGTTGAAGGCGAGCGTCAGGTGCACCTTGCCGCCCGCGGTCTGGATGTCGGATGAAAATCCCTGGTGGTACTTCACGTCCCCGGAGGCGAGTTCCGCGGCCTTCTTGCCCTCGAACTCGGAAAAGAGGTCCGCCGGGACCTTTCCCAGGTTGTTCACGAGCACGTTCAGGCGCCCGCGGTGGGCCATGCCGACCACCACTTCCTTCAGGCCCTGCGCTCCGCCCTCCTCGATGAGGATGTCGAGCATGGGCACGAGGCTCTCGCCGCCCTCGCCCGAGAAGCGCTTCTGGCCGACGTAGCGGGTGTGCAGGTAGCGCTCGAGCGTCTCCGAGGCGGTCAGGCGCTCGAGGAGGAAGCGCTTCTCCTCGGCCGTTACCTTGGGCGTGGAAAGCGTTCCCTCGAAGCGCTCGCGCAGCCAGCGCTTCTCCTCCATGGACGAGAGGTACATGTACTCCACGCCGATGGTGTCGCAGTAGGTCTTCCGCACCATCGCCACGATCTCGCGCAGCCTGCGGCGCTCGCGCCGGTTGCCGAACGAGCCCATCGAGAACTCGGTGTCGAGATCCGCTTCCCCGAGCCCGTAGTAGTCGAGCTCCAGCTCCGGCACCGGCACCTTGTCCATGCGCTTCAGCGGATCGAGGTTCGAGTAATAGGACCCCGTGGTGCGGTGGGCGCGGATGAACATCTGCACCTTCAGCTGCTTCGCCTCGTGGTCCGGCGTCGCGGCACGGGCGGGTCGTTCCGGCGCGACGGGCGCACCGGAACGCTTGACGAAGGCCTCGGCCACCTGCGCGTGGCCCGCGTCGCGCGGGCCACCGTCCCCCTGCCAGGCGTCGAACTGCGCGCGCCACGCCGGGTCCACCGAATCCGGATCCCGGAGATAGCGCTCGTAGAGCTCCTCGACGAACGGCGCGTTCGCGCCGAAGAGGTGCGAGGAAGCCTCGAACTGCTTCATGACGCTGGGCATGGGGGCCTCGTGTGGCGAAGGTCCTGGGGCGCTAGCCGCGCTTGCCGAGCGGCACGACGTCGCGCTTGGGTGCGCCGTTGTAGAGCTGGCGCGGGCGGCCGATCTTCAGCTCCGGGTCCGAGATCATCTCGTTCCACTGCGCGATCCAGCCGACGGTGCGCGCCAGCGAGAAGATGCAGGTGAACATGGACACCGGGATGCCCATCGCGCGCTGCACGATGCCGGAGTAGAAGTCCACGTTGGGATAGAGCTTGCGGCTGACGAAATACTCGTCCTCGAGCGCCACCTTCTCGAGCGCCATCGCCAGCTTGAAGAGCGGGTCGTCGTGCAGCCCCAGCTCGTCGAGCACCTCGCGGCAGGTCTCCTGCATGAGCTTCGCCCGCGGGTCGTAGTTCTTGTAGACCCGGTGGCCGAAGCCCATCAGCTTCACGCCCGAGTTCTTGTCCTTCACCTTCCTCACGAACTCGCCGAGCTTCTCGACGCCGCCCTCCCTCTGGATGTCCTGGAGCATCTGCAGCGCCGCCTCGTTGGCGCCGCCGTGCGCCGGGCCCCACAGGCAGGCGATGCCGGAGGCGATGCAGGCGAAGGGGTTCGCGCCGGACGAGCCGGCCAGGCGCACCGTCGAGGTCGACGCGTTCTGCTCGTGGTCTGCGTGCAGGATCAGGATGCGGTCGAGCGCGCGCACGAGGACCGGGTTCACCTCGTACTCCTCGGCCGGCACGCCGAACATCATGCGCATGAAGTTCGAGGTGTAGTCGAGCTTGTTCTTCGGGTACATGAACGGCTGGCCCATGTTGTACTTGTAGGCCATGGCGACGATCGTGGGCAGCTTGGCGATCAGGCGGAAGGCGGAGATCTCGCGGTGCTCCGGATTGGTGATGTCGAGGGAGTCGTGATAGAAGGCCGAGAGCGCGCCCACCACGCCCACGCACACCGCCATCGGGTGCGAGTCGCGGCGGAAGCCCGAGTACAGGCGCGCGAGCTGCTCGTGGACCATGGTGTGGATGGTGACGGTCTGGTCGAAGTCCTTCTTCTGCTGGGCCTTCGGGAGTTCCCCCTTCAGGAGCAGGTAGCAGACCTCCAGGAAGTCGCAGTGCTGGGCGAGCTGCTCGATCGGGTAGCCGCGGTACATGAGCACGCCCGCGTCCCCGTCGATGTAGGTGATCTTCGAGCTGCAGCTCGCCGTGGACAGGAACCCGGGGTCGAAGGTGAACTTCCCTGTCTTGCCGTAGAGGGCCCGGATGTCTATCACGTCCGGTCCGATGGAACCGCCGTAAACCGGCAGTTCCAGGGTCTTGCCGTCGTCGTAGGTGAGCGTCGCTTTGCCTTTGGCTTCCATGCGGATCTCCAGGTGGGCCGCCTCAGGCGGCCTTGAGTCGTTGCAAAAGCGGTTGCAGGGCCGGATCGGGGCAGTCGCGCCGCCCCATCACCAGGTCGAACAGGTCCTTGTCCGGCATCGCGAGCAATGTCGCGAGGCGCCTTGCGTCCGAGTCGTCCAGGTCTTCCCCGCATTCCTCCCAGAACCGCGCGAGCACGATGTCGAGCTCGAGCAGCCCCCGGCGGCTGCGCCACTTGAGCCGTTCGGTCTCTCGCGAGTCCACGGCCTCTGTACCTTTCCTGTCTATACGGCCCTGCGAACCAGCAGTTCCTTGATCCTGCCGATGGCGAGCGTGGGGTTCAAGCCCTTCGGGCAGACGTCCACGCAATTCATGATCGTGTGGCAGCGGAACAGCCGGTAGGGATCCTCGAGGTCGTCCAGGCGCTCGTTCACCGCCTGGTCGCGGCTGTCCGCGATGAAGCGGTAGGCGTTGAGCAGCCCCGCGGGGCCCACGAACTTGTCCGGGTTCCACCAGAAGGAGGGGCAGGAGGTCGAGCAGCACGCGCAGAGGATGCACTCGTAGAGCCCGTCGAGCTGCACGCGTTCCTGCGGCGACTGCAGGCGCTCCTTCTCGGGAAGCGGCCCGCCGTCGATCACGTAGGGCTTGACCGAATGGTACTGGTCGAAGAAGAGCGTCATGTCGACGATCAGGTCGCGGATGATGGGCAGGCCCGGCAGCGGCTTGATCACCACGGGCTCGGCAAGATCGGTGAGCCGCGTCACGCACGCGAGGCCGTTCCTGCCGTTGATGTTCATCGCGTCCGACCCGCACACGCCCTCGCGGCACGAGCGGCGAAGCGAGAGCGTGTCGTCGACCGTCTTGATGCGGATCAGCGCGTCCAGGAGCATCCGGTCGGACGGCCCCATGGCGACGTCGTAGTCCTGGAAGTAGGGGCGCGCGTCGCGGTCCGGGTCGTATCGCTGGATTCGGAATTTCATGGCTGGGCCCCTAGTAGACCCGGGCCTTCGGCGCGAAGGACTCCACCGAGAGCGGCTTCAGGTTCACGGGCTTGTAGTCCAGTCGGTCGCCGTCGCGGTACCAGAGCGAGTGCTTGAGCCAGTTCACGTCGTCTCGCGCATGGAAGTCCTCGCGGTCGTGGGCGCCGCGCGTCTCCTTGCGGGCCTCGGCGCAGACCATGGTCGCGCGCGCAGTCTCGTAGAGGTTGTCCAGCTCCAGCGCCTCGATGCGGGCGGTGTTGAAGACCTTCGACTTGTCCGTGACGCCCGAGCGCGCGACCCGGTCGCCGAGGGCGCGGATCTTCTCCACGCCCTGCACGAGGAGATCCGGGAAGCGGAACACGCCGCAGTGGGCCTGCATCGCGCGCTGGATCTCGTCGCGCACCACGGCGACGTCCTCGCCGTTCGCCTGGCCGTCGAGCCGCGCGACCCGGGCAAGCGAGGCCTCGCCGGCGCCGGCCGGCTGTTCGCGATGCGCAGCGCCGTGGGAGCGGATGAATTCCACCATGCTCTGCCCGGCGCTCCTGCCCATCACGAGAAGGTCGGTGAGGGAATTGGTGCCGAGGCGGTTCGCGCCGTGTATCGAGGCGCAGCCGCATTCGCCGGCGGCGTACAGGCCGGGAACGGCGGCGGCGGGTCGCCACCCGCGGGCACGACGACCTCGCCACGGTAGTTCGTGGGGATCCCGCCCATCTGGTAGTGGCGCGGGGAACCACGGGGATCGGCCCCTTCACCGGATCGACGTTCGCGAACTTGATCGCGATCTCGCGGATGCCCGGCAGGCGCTTGTCGATCACCTCGGGACCCAGGTGGTCCAGCTTGAGCAGGATGTGGTCGCCATGCTCCCCGGCGCCGCGGCCCTCCTTGATCTCGGTCGCCATGGCGCGCGAGACCACGTCGCGCGAGGCCAGGTCCTTCATCGTGGGCGCGTAGCGCTCCATGAACCGCTCGCCGTCCTTGTTCAGGAGGATGCCGCCTTCGCCGCGCACGCCCTCGGTGATGAGCACGCCCGCCCCTGCAACACCGGTGGGGTGGAACTGCCAGAACTCCATGTCCTGCAGCGGAATGCCGGCGCGCGCCGCCATGCCGAGACCGTCGCCGGTGTTGATGAAGGCGTTCGTGGACGAGGAGAAGATCCGGCCCGCACCGCCGGTGGCGAGGAGCGTGGCCTTGCCCTGGAAGAGGACGGTCTCGCCCGTCTCCATCTCCAGGGCCGTCACGCCGAGCACCGCGCCCTGGTCGTCGCGCACGAGGTCGAGCGCCATCCACTCGACGAAGAACTGCGTCTTCGCGAGGACGTTCCTCTGGTAGAGCGTGTGCAGCATCGCGTGCCCGGTGCGATCCGCCGCGCAGCACGAGCGCTGCACGCTCCTCTCGCCGAAATTCTGCGTGTGGCCGCCGAACGGGCGCTGGTAGATGCTGCCGTTGTCGTTCCTGTCGAAGGGCATCCCGAAGTGCTCGAGCTCGATCACCACTTCCGGCGCCATGCGGCACATGTACTCGATCGCGTCCTGGTCGCCCAGCCAGTCGGAGCCCTTCACCGTGTCGTACATGTGCCAGTGCCAGCTGTCCTCGCCCATGTTGCCGAGCGAGGCGCCCACGCCGCCCTGCGCCGCCACGGTGTGCGAGCGCGTCGGGAAGACCTTCGAGAGCACCGCGACCTTCAGGCCCGCCCCGGAAAGCTCCAGCGCGGCGCGCAGGCCCGAGCCGCCGGCACCCACGATCACCGCGTCGAACTTGCGAACCGCGAGCGCCATGTCATCGACTCCAGAGGATGGAAACGGACCACACGACGTAGAAGACGAGCGCGGTGCCCACGAGCGCCTGCAGCGCGAGCCGGATTCCCGTGGGCTTCACGTAGTCCATGATGATGTCGCGCACGCCCACCCAGGCGTGGTAGAGCAGCGCCAGGAAGAAGAGCATCGTCGCGAGACGCACGAAGGCGCCCGAGAACATCCCCGTCCAGTCCGCCCAGTTCGCCGGCGGGCACCACAGCACGAGGGCGAGCAGGAACACCGTGTAGGCCGCCATCACCACGGCGGTGAGGCGCTGCAGGAGCCACGCGCCCGTCCCGGTGTGCGCGCCGACGGGGATCTTCGCGTACGCCGTCACCAGAGCCTCCAGCCGATGAGGAGCGTGGCGGCCGCCCCGAGCACGAACACGAGCATCGCCGTGGCGCGCGCGGGCTCCTTGGCCACGCCGAGGTGCACATCGAGCAGGAGGTAGCGGATGCCGGCGAAGAAATGGTGCGCATAGAGCCAGACGAACCCGAGCAGGACCACCTTCACGGCCGGTTGCGAGAACACCGCTTGCCAGCGCAGCCACCCCGCCTCGCTCCCGAGCGTGACCTGCATCAGGTAGAGGACCGCGGGTATCACGGGGAAGAAAAGGAGCGCGCCCGAGATGCGATGGAAGATCGACACGAGCCCCGGCACGGGCAGGTGCGCGAGGTTGAGATCGTAATACTTCGGTCTCTGCTTGGGCGCAGTGGTCATGTTTCGATCCTGGATGGCTTCGCGGCGACCAGGCGAAGCCGGGAGGCGAACTCGCACTCGATCCCGCGACGCGGATTGCCGCCGGATTCTACCGTGTATTGCTGCGACCGCACAAACCGATACCCCTGCCGCGCATGCCGGAATCGGGGATCGGTCACGGACGCGCGGGGGACCTTCACGCCAGTTCGTTGAAGTAGGAAAAGCCGTCGGTCGCGCACAGCCCGCGCCGCCATTCGACGGGCATGTCGCCGTAGGTGAAGGCGATGCGATCGACGCACAAAAGCGGCGCTCCCGCCGCCACGCGCAGCAGCCCCGCCGCCGGCTCCCGCGCGGCGACGGCGCGGATGCGTTCCTCGGCCCGGATCATGCGCAGCCCGTAGACTTCCTCGTAGAAGCTGTACATCGAGCCCTTGTACTCCTCGAGCCTCGCCACGGTGAGCCCGGGGAAGCGCGTCGCGGCAAGCACCATCTCGTCCAGGATCAGCGGCCGGTCGCGGAACTCGAGGACGCGCTTGATCACGTGCACGGGCGAGCCGGCCTTGACGGCGAGCGCGCGCGCGATGTCGGCGCTCGCCTTTCCCTTGCGCAGCTCGAGCAGGACGTTGCGCGGGTGCAGCTTCTCCCCGCTGTCGGGCATCACGCGCAGGAACCGGTACTGGTAGGCCGGCTCGCTGTGGGACGCGACGTAGGTGCCCTTGCCCTGCCGGCGCACGAGGATGTGCTCGCTCGCGAGCTCGTCGATCGCCTTGCGCACCGTGCCCTGGCTCACGCGGAAGCGCGAGGCGAGCTCCATCTCCGAGGGAATCGCCTCCCCGGGCTTCCACTCGCCGGCCACGAGGCTCTGCGTGAGGAGGATCTTGATCTGCTCGTAGAGCGGCCGGAACGACGGCGACGGCAGCGGCTCGGTCATGGCGGAAATCCTAGCACAGGCAGGGGCGCTCCTTTGTCTTATATAAGATACAAGTCCTGTTGACACCCGTCGCCGGCGCGGCGTACGATGCTGCGCAGCAGCAAGCGCCTCCGGCCGGCCCCTCAGCCGGCGCCGAGGGACCTGTTTCAACCGCCAAATCAGAGGCTTGCCGATATGACCCCCTACTTCCGCCCGCGCCGCTCGATGCTCTACGTGCCCGGGTGCAGCACGCGCTATCTCAACAAGTCGCGCACCCTCAAGGTCGACTCCGTGATCCTGGACCTGGGCGACCCGATCCTCGTCGAGGCCAAGGTCGAGTCGCGCAGGAACGTGGTCGAGGCGGTGCTCGCCGGCGGCTTCGGGAGGCGCGAGGTCGTGGTGCGCGTGAACGACCTGGATTCCCCCTGGGGCGCGGAGGACGTGAAGGCCGTGGCCGGCATCGGCGCGGACGCGATCCTCTTCCCGAACATCGAGTCGAAGGCCGACGTGCTGCAGGCACTCGCCGCCCTCGATGCCGCCGGCGGCAAGCACCTGCCCGTCATGGTGATGATCGAGAGCCCGCTCGCGGTGCTGCGCGCCGAGGAGATCGCCGGCGCCTCCGACCGCATAGCCTGCATCGTGATGGCCACCTCCGACCTGATCACCCAGTTGCACGCGCGGCGCACGCCGGACCGGATAGCGCTGCACTACTCCCTCTCGCGGGTGGTGCTCGCCGGCCGCGCCTACGACCGCTCCGTGGTCGACGGCATCTCCACGGACCTGAAGGACATGCAGTCCTTCGAGTACGCCTGCCGCCTCGCGCGCGACCTGGGCTTCGACGGCAAGAGCCTCGTGCACCCCTTCCAGCTGCCCTACTGCAACGACGCGTTCACGCCGAAGCCGCACGATCTCGAGGCCGCCACCGAGCTGATCGAGGCCCTCGAGCACGCGCACCGCGAGGGGCGCGGCGTGGTGGTCGTGAACGGCCGCCTGATCGAGGGCCACCACCTGAAGGCCGCGAGGAGGCTCCTCGCCCTCGCGGACATGATCGCCCAGCTGGAAGCGGGTCAGTAGCGCCATGGGCCCGAGGCCGGCGGCCGGCTATTTCTTCGACGACTTCGAGCTGGGCGCGCGCCTCGAGCACGCGACACCCCGCACCGTCTCGTCGTCCGATGCCGCGATCTATCTCGCGCTTACCGGGTCGCGAAACCCCGTCCACTGCGCCGCTCCCGTCGCCGCCGCCCTCGGGCACCCCGCGCCTCCGCTGGACGACCTGCTCGTGTTCCATCTCGCGTTCGGCAAGACGGTGCACGACATCTCCTACAACGCGGTGGCGAACCTGGGCTATGACGACGTGCGCTTTCTCCTGCCCGTCTATCCCGGCGACACGCTCGGCGCACGCAGCGAAGTCATCGGGCTCAAGGAGAACGCGAGCGGCAAGTCCGGCGTGGTCTGGGTCCGCTCGCACGCCTTCAACCAGCACGGCGCGGAGGTGCTCTCCTGGGTGCGCTGGGTGATGGTCGCCCGGCGCGGGCCGAAGGGCGCCGCGGACGGGCGCGCCGCGGTGATTCCGGAGCTGCCCGCCGAAGTGGCGCTCGACCGGCTCCCGGTCCCCGCCTTCCTCACCCCGCGCGCCCTCGACCCGCACGCCACCGGGGGCGCCCGGTGGTGGGACGACTACGCGGCGGGCGAGACGATCGACCATCCCGGCGCGATGACGGTCGAGGAGGCCGACCACATGCTCGCCACGCGGCTCTACCAGAACACGGCGCGCGTGCACTTCGACGCCCATGCGGCGCGCTCGAGCCAGTTCGGCAGGCGCCTGGTCTACGGCGGCCACGTGATCTCGCTCTGCCGCGCGCTCGCGCACGACGGCCTCGAGAACGCCTTCGCCGTCGCGGCCATCCACGGCGGCACCCACGCGAACCCGACCTTCGCCGGCGACACGATCGCCGTGCGCAGCGTGGTCGCCTCGCGCGGGGAGATCCCGGGCCGGGACGACGTCGGGGCGCTGCGCGTGCGGATGCTGGGCGCGAAGAACACGGCGCTCGCCGATCTCGCGACACCCGCGCCCGGCGCGAAGGACCCCGCGGTGGTCCTCGACCTGGACCTGACGCTGCTCCTGCCGCGGCGCGCCTAGAATAGTCATTTTCCCCGGAAGGTTGCCCATGCCCGCTCCCCGCCACCCCAAGGACGCCCTCTTCGCCGGCGAGAAACCCTTCCCGGTCATTCCGGCCTGCGAGCATTTCGCCGGATCCGAGCGGCTCATCGTCAAGGCGCTCGACCTCCAGGAACGCCTGGGGGCGGTGTTCGACATCACCTGCGACTGCGAGGACGGCGCCGAGACCGGCCGCGAGAAGCAGCACGCGGAGATGATCGTCGACGTGCTGCACTCCCCGGCGAACCGCTTCGCCATGGCCGGGGCGCGCATCCACGATTTCACCCATCCCCACTGGAAGAAGGACGTCGACATCCTCGTCGGCGGGGCGGGCAAGGTGATCGCCTACGTGACGATCCCGAAATGCACGTCCGTCGCCCAGGCCGAGGAGATGATCCTCTACATCCAGGCGGTGGCGAAGAAGAAGAAATTCAAGCGCGACATCCCGGTGCACGTCCTGATCGAGACCCACGGCGCGCTGCACGACGCCTGGGAGATCGCGCAGCTGCCCGGCGTGCAGGTGCTCGACTTCGGGCTCATGGACTTCGTGAGCGGCCACCACGGCGCCATCAACGCGTCCAACATGCGCTCGCCCGGGCAGTTCGACCACCCGCTCGTCGCACGGGCGAAGGCCGACGTGGTGGCCGCGGCCCTCGCCCACGGCGTGGTGCCGGCGCACAACGTCTCGCTCGACCTGAAGAACACCTACAACGTCTTCCGCGATGCCTGGCGCGCCCGCAGCGACTTCGGGTTCCTGCGCATGTGGAGCATCCACCCCTCGCAGGTGCAGCCGATCGTCGACGCGATGAAGCCCGACCTGAACGAGGTCGCGGTCGCGGGCGCGATCCTCCTCGAGGCGCAGCGCGCGAGCTGGGGGCCGATCCAGTTCGAGGGCGAGCTGCACGACCGCGCCACGTACCGCTATTTCTGGGAGCTGCTCCAGAAGGCGCGCATCACCGGCGTGGGGATCCCCGAGGACGCCGCGCGCGCCTTCTTCGACTGACGGCCCAGCCCCCGACACCGCACACCACGGAACCCACCGGAAGGACGACCCCATGACCGCGATGACACCCGGTGCGCGATTCCGCGCCGCGCTGGCCGAGGAAAGGCCCCTGCAGGTTCCCGGCGCGATCTGCGCCTACCACGCCACGCTCGCCAAGGCCTCCGGATTCAAGGCGATCTACCTCTCGGGGGGCGGCGTGGCCGCGGGCTCGCTGGGGCTGCCGGACCTGGGGATCTCCAACCTGGACGACGTCCTGACCGACGTGCGCCGCTTGACCGACGTGTGCGACCTGCCGCTGCTCGTGGACGTGGACACGGGCTTCGGCGCGAGCGCCTTCAACGTCGCGCGCACCACGAAGTCGCTCGTCAAGTCCGGCGCGGCCGCCATGCACATCGAGGACCAGGTGGGTGCGAAGCGCTGCGGCCACCGCCCGGGCAAGGAGCTCGTCCCCGCCCGGGAGATGGCCGACCGCGTGAAAAGCGCGGCCGACGCGCGCACCGACGCCTCGTTCTTCATCATGGCCCGCACCGATGCGCTCGCCGTGGAGGGCCTGCAGGCGGCGATCGACCGCGCCTGCGCCTGCGTGGAGGCCGGCGCCGACGGCATATTCCCCGAGGCGATCACCGACCTCGACATGTACCGCAAGTTCGCCGCCGCCGTGAAGGTGCCGATCCTCGCCAACATCACGGAGTTCGGGCAGACCCCGCTCTTCACGGTGCAGGAACTCGCCACGGCCGACGTGGCGATCGCGCTCTACCCGCTGTCGGCCTTCCGGGCCATGAACCAGGCAGCGCTCGGCGTCTACGAGGCGCTGCGCAAGGAAGGGACGCAGAAATCCGTCGTCGCCACGATGCAGACCCGCGAGGATCTCTACCGCTACCTGGGCTACCACGCGTTCGAACAGAAGCTCGACGCCCTTTTCGCGAAGGGCAAGTAGCCCGCCGCTCGAGCCGCCGAACGCGAAACCGCTCGCCCGGCCTGGCCGGGAAAGCCGCCGACCACCATGAGGAAACCGCCATGACCGAAGCCGCCGCCCCCGCCGTCACCCCGAAGCCGAAGAAATCCGTCGCCCTCTCCGGCGTCACCGCCGGCAACACCGCGCTCTGCACCGTCGGCAGGACGGGCAACGACCTGCACTACTGCGGATACGACATCCTCGATCTCGCGGACCAGTGCGAATTCGAGGAAATCGCCCACCTGCTCGTGCATGGCAAGCTCCCCACGGCCTCCGAGCTGAAGGCCTACAAGACCAAGCTGCGCTCGCTGCGCAGCATCCCGGCGGCGTTGCAGGACATCCTGGAGTGCATCCCCGCCTCCACCCACCCGATGGACGTGATGCGCACCGCCTGCTCCGCCCTCGGCGCGGTGCTCCCCGAGGGCGAGGACCACAAGCTCGCGCCCTCGCGCGACATCGCCGACCGGATGATGGCCTCCTTCGGCTCGATGCTCATGTACTGGCACCATTTCTCCCACTCCGGCCGGCGCATCGAGGTCGAGACCGACGACGACTCCATCGGCGGGCATCTCCTGCACCTCCTGCACGGCAAGCCCCCCTCGGAGAGCTGGGTGCGCGCGATGCACACCTCCCTCATCCTCTACGCCGAGCACGAGTTCAACGCCTCGACCTTCACCGCCCGCGTCGTCGCCGGCACCGGTTCCGACATGTACTCCGCCATCACGGCGGCCATCGGGGCGCTCAAGGGTCCCAAGCACGGCGGCGCCAACGAGTTCGCCTTCGACACCATCGGCCGCTACGACAACGCCGACGAGGCCGAGGCCGACATCGTGCGCAGGGTTGCCGAGAAGCAGGTGATCATCGGCTTCGGCCACCCCGTCTACACGAAGTCCGATCCCCGCAACGAGGTGATCAAGGAAGTCGCCCGGTCGCTCTCGAAGGAAGCCGGAAACCTCAAGCTCTTCGACATCTCGGCGCGCATCGAGGAAGTGATGTGGCGCGAGAAGAAGATGTTCCCGAACCTCGACTGGTACAGCGCCACCAGCTACCACATGATGGGCGTGCCCACGTCGATGTTCACGCCGCTCTTCGTGATCTCGCGCACCTCCGGCTGGTGCGCCCACGTGATCGAGCAGCGGATCGACGGCAAGATCATCCGGCCCAGCGCCAACTACACCGGCCCCGACGACCTGAAGTTCGTCCCCATCGACCAGCGCAAGTAGACCCAGCGAGGAACCCAGAACGTGTCCGCCCATATCTCCAACGTCCGTCCCAAGCCCGACAAGGTCCTCGTCGACATCGCCGACTACGTCCTCAAATACCAGGTGAAGAGCGCGCAGGCCTACGAGACGGCGCGCTACTGCCTCATGGACACGCTCGGCTGCGGCTTCGAGGCGCTCGACTATCCCGCCTGCACGAAGCTCCTCGGGCCGGTGGTTCCCGGCACCGTCGTCCCCCACGGCGCGAAGGTGCCCGGGACGCCCTTCCAGCTGGACCCGGTCAAGGCGGCCTTCGACATCGGCGCCATGATCCGCTGGCTCGACTTCAACGACACCTGGCTCGCCGCCGAATGGGGCCACCCCTCCGACAACCTGGGCGGCATCCTCGCCACGGCCGACTGGCTCTCGCGCAACGCCGTGGCCGCCGGGAAGAAACCCCTCGTCGTGAAGGATGTCCTCACGGCCATGATCAAGGCGCACGAGATCCAGGGCTGCATCGCGCTCGAGAACAGCTTCAACAAGGTGGGGCTGGACCACGTGGTGCTGGTGAAGGTGGCCTCCACCGCCGTGGTCGCGCAGATGCTGGGCCTTTCCCGGGACGAGGTCATCAACGCGGTCTCCCACGCCTGGGTCGACGGGCAGTCGCTGCGCACCTACCGCCACTCGCCCAACACGGGTTCCCGCAAGAGCTGGGCTGCCGGGGATGCGACGAGCCGCGCGGTGCGCCTGGCTCTCATCGCGGGCACGGGGGAGATGGGCTATCCGTCGGTGCTCACGGCAAAGACCTGGGGCTTCTACGACGTGCTCTTCAAGGGCAACCCGTTCAGGTTCCAGCGCAAGTACGGCAGCTACGTGATGGAGAACGTGCTCTTCAAGATCTCCTTCCCCGCGGAATTCCACTCGCAGACGGCGGTGGAGGCGGCGATGACCATCCACGGCGAACTCGCGAAGGCCGGCAAGGCCCCCGAGGACATCAAGCGGATCACCATCCGCACCCACGAGGCCTGCATCCGCATCATCGACAAGAAGGGCCCCCTGGACAATCCGGCCGACCGCGACCACTGCATCCAGTACATGGTGGCCGTGCCGATCCTCTTCGGGCGCCTCACGGCGCAGGACTACGAGGACGGGATCGCGAAGGACGCGCGCATCGACAAGCTGCGCGACAAGATCGCGTGCGTCGAGGACCCGAAGTTCACCAAGGACTACCACGACCCCGAGAAGCGCTCGATCGCCAACGCCCTCACGGTGGAATTCTCCGACGGGAAGAAACTGAAGGAGATCGTGGTCGAGTACCCCATCGGCCACAAGCGCCGCCGCAAGGAAGGCATGCCCGTGCTGGTGGAGAAGTTCCGCGTGAACCTGGCACGCCGCTTCCCGGAAAAGCAGAGGAAGGCGATACTCGAACTGTGCCTGGACGCGAAGCGCCTCGAGGCCACGCCGGTGAACGAATTCGTCGACCTGATGGTCATCTAGGGATCCCCAACCCGCCACAGCCGCCCGCGCGAGGAGGAAACATGAACAGGCTTCCCGTACTGGCCGCCGCAGCGCTCTTCGCCACGGGCTGCGCGTCGACCTACCACCTCACCCTCATGCCGCGCGACAGCGGCAGGCTCTACCAGGGCGTGGCCGAGGACAGCGGCGGAGCCGAGGGCACGATCACCGTCACCATCGGGGACCGGGTCTACGCCGGCACCTGGGTGGAAGTCGTGCCCGACCGGACGACGGGCTACGTGAGCGGCGGCTACGGTTCGCGTCACCGCGGCCTGGGCCTGGGCGCCGTCCTCTCCCTGGGTACGCCCGGCGGCAGCGAGGCAAAGGCGCTGCTGCGCTCGCCCGACGGCGCGGGGCTGCGCTGCGACCTGCGCGGCGGCGGCGCGGGGGCCGGCGCCGGCGTGTGCCGCGACGACAAGGGCCTGGAGTACGACGTGCAGATCAGGCGTGCGCCGCGCCCCTAGTCGAGGCGATACTGGCAAACCACCGAGAGACCAACCGAGACCACCATGGCCCACGACGCCTTCAACACCCTCAAGACCTTCGAGCCCGCGCCCGGCAAGTCCGGCAAGTTCCATTCGCTCCCGGCGCTCGCGCAGACCTTTCCCAACGTGGCCCGCCTGCCGGTGTCGATCCGCATCGTCCTGGAATCGGTGCTGCGCAACGTCGACGGCAAGAAGGTCTCCGAGGAGCACGTGAAGCAGCTCGCGAGCTGGGGCGCGAAGGCGCCCCGCACCGACGAGATTCCCTTCGTCCTCGCGCGCATCGTGCTCCAGGACTTCACGGGCGTGCCGCTGCTCGCCGACCTCGCGGCCATGCGCAGCGTGGCCGCCGGCATGGGCAGGAATCCCAAGCTGATCGAGCCGCTGGTGCCCGTGGACCTGGTGGTCGACCACTCGGTGCAGATCGACCACTACGGCACCGCCGAAGCGCTCGACCTCAACATGAAGCTCGAGTTCGACCGGAACCGCGAGCGCTACCAATTCCTGAAATGGGGCATGCAGGCCTTCGACACCTTCAAGGTCGTTCCGCCCGGCGTGGGCATCGTCCACCAGGTGAATCTCGAGTACCTCGCCCGCGGCGTGCACCAGAAGGCCGGCCTCTTCTACCCGGACACGCTGGTCGGCACCGACAGCCACACCACGATGATCAACGGCATCGGCGTCGTTGGCTGGGGCGTGGGTGGCATCGAGGCCGAGGCGGGCATGCTGGGCCAGCCGGTCTATTTCCTCACGCCCGACGTGGTCGGGGTGAACATCACCGGGAAGCTGCGCGAGGGCGTCACCGCGACCGACTTCGCGCTCACCGTGACCGAGATGCTGAGGAAGGCGAAGGTCGTCGGCAAGTTCGTCGAGTTCTTCGGCGAGGGCGCCGGGACGCTCGCCGGTCACCGACCGCGCCACGATCGCCAACATGGCGCCCGAGTACGGCGCGACGATGGGCTTCTTCCCGGTGGACGCGCGCACCATCGAGTTCTTCCGCAACACCGGGCGCAGCGCGGAGGAGATCTCGGCATTCGAGGCCTACTTCAAGGCGCAGGGGCTCTTCGGGATGCCGAAGAAGGGCGAGATCGACTACTCGAGCGTGCTGGAACTCGACCTGGCCTCCATCAAGGCCTCGGTCGCGGGGCCGAAGCGCCCGCAGGACCGCATCGACCTGGGGAACCTCAAGGCGAAGTTCACCGAGCTCTTCTCCGCGCCGGCCGCCGAGAACGGCTTTTCGCGCAAGGCCGCGGACCTCGCCAAGCGCGTGAAGACCTCGAACGGAATGGATCTCGGCCAGGGCGACGTGCTCATCGCCGCGATCACCTCGTGTACGAACACGTCGAACCCGAGCGTGCTGATCGCCGCCGGGGCTCGTGGCAAGAAGGCCGTCGAGCTGGGAATGTCCGTCAAGCCGCACATCAAGACCTCGCTCGCGCCGGGCTCGCGCGTGGTGACCGAGTACCTCAAGGCGTCGGGACTCCTGCCGTACCTCGAGAAGCTGGGGTTCAACGTCGCGGCCTACGGCTGCACCACCTGCATCGGCAACGCCGGGCCGCTCGCCGAGCCGATCGAGAAGGCCGTGGTCAACAATGACCTCGTCTGCGCCGCCGTGCTGTCGGGAAACCGCAACTTCGAGGCGCGCATCCACGCCAACATCCGCGCCAATTTCCTCGCCTCCCCCCCGCTGGTGGTCGCCTTCGCCCTTGCCGGCACCGTGCTGAAGGATCTCGAGCGCGAGCCAGTCGGCCAGGGAAAGAACGGCCCGGTGATGCTGAAGGATCTCTGGCCGTCGTCCGACGAGGTGCAGTCGCTCATGAAATTCGCGACGGATCCGGCCGTCTTCTCGCGCATGTACAAGGACCTCGCCAACGCCAACCCGCTCTGGGCCGGGATCAAGAGCGCGAAGGGCCAGGTCTACGACTGGCCGAAATCCACCTACATCGCGGAGCCGCCCTACTTCGAGGGATTCGGGATGAGCGCGGGCAAGGCGGCCGACGTGCACGGCGCGCGCGTGCTGGGCCTCTTCGGCGACTCCGTCACGACGGACCACATCTCCCCGGCCGGCGCGATCAAGGACACCTCTCCCGCCGGCAGGTACCTGATCGACCACAAGGTCATGAAGCCGGACTTCAACAGCTACGGGGCGCGCCGCGGCAACCACGAGGTGATGATGCGCGGCACCTTCGCCAACGTGCGGATCAGGAACCTGATGCTGCCGGCCAAGGCCGACGGATCGCGCGTCGAGGGGGGGGTGACGCTCTTCCAGCCCGGCGGCGAGCAGATGCCGATCTACGACGCCGCCATGAAGTACATCGCGGCGGGCACGCCGACCGTGATCTTCGGCGGCGAGGAATACGGCACGGGATCGTCGCGCGACTGGGCGGCCAAGGGCACGCAGCTCCTCGGCGTGAAGGCCGTGATCGCGCGCAGCTTCGAGCGCATCCACCGCTCGAACCTGGTCGGCATGGGCGTGCTGCCCTGCCAGTTCAAGGGCTCCGACTCGTGGGAATCGCTGGGACTCAAGGGCGACGAGCAGGTGGACGTCGTGGGCCTCGAGAAGGGCATCCGGCCGCAGATGGACGTGAAGCTCGTCATCCACGCGAAGGACGGCTCGAAGAAGGAAGTGCCGGTGCTGCTTCGCATCGACACGCCCATCGAGGTGGACTATTACCTGCACGGCGGCATCCTGCCCTTCGTGCTGAGGAGCTGGTCGCCGCCTGAGCCGCATTCCGGGCAGGCAAACCCGGCCGGGCCTGCGCGATTTGCGTCGCGCGGGCCCGCTCCCTATAATCGCGGCTCCGCTGCCCCCAGACGACGCCCCGCGACCCATGATGCGAACCGACACCACGATGATCCCCGGCCGCGCCCCGCGCGTGGCGGCCCGTGGCGGCCTGCCGTTCGCTTCCGGGATCGCGCCGCGCCGCGGCAAGTCCGACTGACCCTCGGGGCAACCGCCCCGACGCAAGTCGAGGCGGAAGACCTACGGATACCCCCGTTTTCTTTCCGCCTCGCGCCCCGCGCGACGCGAGAGTTCGCGCGTAGCTGGAGACTCCAGGTCCGCCCACGAGGCGGGCGAAGCGGCATTTCCATGAACACGCACCTCGCCAAGCTCCACCCGCAACGCTGGCTGACCGGCCTGTGGCGAAACCCCGACTTCGTCCGTCTCTGGGGCTCGCTCACGATCACCCATTTCGGCGGGCAGGTGACCTTCCTCGCGCTGCCGCTCACGGCGGCGCTGCTGCTGAACGCCACGCCGCTGCAGGTGGGCATCCTCACGGCCCTCGAGGTCCTTCCCTTCCCGCTCTTCGGCCTGTTCGCCGGGGTGCTCGTCGATCGCCTGCCCAAGCTCCCGGTGATCATCTGGGCGGACCTCGGCCGGGCGCTGGCGCTCGCCGCCGTGCCCGTGTGCGCTTGGACGGGCGTGCTCAGCATGCCCGTGCTCTACGTGGCGGGATTCCTCGTGGGCACCGGCTCGGTCATCGGCTGGCCCGCCTACCAGGTGTTCATGACCGAGCGCGTGGGCCGCAAGAACCTCGTGGAGGCCAACGCGAAGATCGGGATCTCCGACTCCGCCTCGCAGCTCATGGGCCCGGGGATCGCCGGCGCGCTCATCCAGTGGCTCACGGCCCCCATCGCGATCCTTCTCGACGCGTTCTCCTTCGCCGCCTCGGCGTGGATGCTTCGCGGCATCCCGCCCGCGGCAACCGACGCGCCCAAGACGACGGGCGGGGGCATGTGGCGCGAGATCGGCGAGGGGCTCTCGGCGGTATGGCACAACCGCACGCTGCGGGCGCTCGCCTGGTCGCTTGCGATCTGGCAGGTCTTTCGCCACGCCTACATCGCGGTCGTGATCCTCTACGCGGCGCGCAAGCTGGGGTTTTCCGCAGGCCATGTCGGCATCCTCTTCATGTGCGCCGGCGTGGGTTCCCTTGCCTCCGCAGCCGCAGTCGGCCCGCTCAATGCCCGCTTCGGGTTCGGCCCCACGATGCTCGCCGCGCTGGGCGGGACCGGCATCGGCTGGGTCGTCCTGGGCGCGGCCACGGGTGGGCATGTCGTCGCCTCCATCGCCTTCGGCCTGGGCCTGCTCCTGCTCGACTTTTCGGCGATGACCTTCTTCATCAATTACCTCACCCTGCGCCAGACGGTTACGCCCGACCGCCTCCTCGGGCGCGTGACGGCCACGATGATGAGCCTGTCCACCGTGAGCGCGCCTTTCGGAGGGCTTCTCGGCGGCTGGATTGCGCAGCACTGGGGCCTGCGCGCCCCGATCCTGCTCGCCGGCGCCGGGGCGCTCGCGATGATCCCGCTCGTGGCACGCCTGTCGCCCCTGGCGGGCATGAAGACGCTTCCCGCGTCCCCGGAACCCGTGATCACCGAAAGCCTGCCCGAGGAAATGGCGGGATGAGCCCGAATCCGGCCGGCGCCCCCGCTGCGTCCTACGGGCATGGAAACCGCACTCGCACCGGCCGGCGGGCGCTTCGCCGCGCCGGGGCCGAAACCGACATCGCGGGCCGACCCGGCCCCGGGAGATAGCCATGGAGACCTCGGAAGCCTTGGTCGCCATGACGGGAATGCTGGCGAGCTTCGGCCTGCCGCTCCTCGTCATCGCGATCGTTCTCGCCTACAAGCACAAGCGCAACCGCATGCACCAGGAGACGATTCTCCGGCTCGCGGAGAAGGGGCTTCCCGTGCCCGCGGAACTGCTGCGGCCGCCGGCACCGGCGCCGAGTCCCAAGGGCGGCCTCGTGCTCGTCGCGCTCGGCATCGCCCTGGCCGCCTTCTTCCGCGAGCAGGGGCTGCCCTCCTCCATCGGGCTCATACCGGGCTTGATGGGCGTGGCCCTCCTCGTGGCCTGGCGGATCGACTCGCGCGCCGCGGCCCGCCGCGAGAACTTGCGCTAGCCGCGATGGGAGAGCGGCCGGAGCCGGCCGACGCACAGCTCGTCCTCGCGGTCGTCGCCCACGACGATCGCAAGGCCTTCGCGCGCCTGGTCGAGCGCCACCAGTCCATGGTGCGCTCCGTGCTGCGGCGCCTCACGAAGGGCGATCAGGGGCTCGCCGACGACCTGGCGCAGGAGACCTTTCTCCTCGCCTGGCGCAAGCTCGGCACGTTTCGCTTCGATGCGCGCTTTTCCACCTGGCTCTACCGCATCACTTTCAACGCCTGGCTTTCGGAGGCGCGCAAGCGGCGCGAGGTGCTGCTGGACGACCTGGACGGCGCGCTCCCGGCCGAGGAGCCGCCGCAGGCGGTCCCGATCGAGAAGCGCCTGGACCTCGAGCGCGCGCTCGCCACGCTCTCCGACGGTGAGCGTGCGGCGATCGCGGCCTGCTACTACGCGGATCTCTCCCAGCTGGAGGCCGCCGAGGCGATCGGCATCCCGCTCGGCACCGTGAAGACCCACATCCTGCGCGCGAAGGCGAAGCTGCGCGCGAAGCTCCGCGAGGATTCCCGATGAGCGACGACCGCGACAATCTCCTGGACCGGCTTTTGCGCGACGACGCGCGCCGTCGCCTGCCCGACGAGGGCTTCACCCTGCGCGTGGGCCAGGCGCTGCCTCCGCGGCGCCTCCGGCCGGCGTGGCTGCGGCCCGTACTTGTGATCGGCTCGGCGGCGGTCGGCGGCGTGGCGGCGTGGCTCCTCGCGCCCGCCGGGACCTCGCTTGCCCAGGGATATGTGGACCTGGCGCGCCTGCAGTCGCTCACGCCCTCGGCGCTCTCCGCGCTCGGGGTCGCGGCGGCGATGGCGCTCACCGCCGTCGTGCTGGTCGTCGAGGAGAACTGACGCCGCCGCGGGCGGGCCGATTCACCGGCCCGGAACGAAAGGCTTGCGTCAGGGCTTGGCTGCGCTCACCGGAGCGACGGTCGTCGCGCCTCGGCCAGGATCGTTCGCGCACATCCCTTGCCCGGCTTCGGCGCGCGCGCAGTTTTCCATGACGAAGGCCATCACGCGGAGCATGTGCGGCACGTTCGCGCGGTAGCGCAGGAAGCGCCCCTCGTGGCGCACGCTCACGAGATCGGCCTGCAGCATCGCCTTCAGGTGGAAGGAGAGGTTGGTGGCCGGGATCCCGAGCCGGTCGGCGATCTCGCCCGCCACCCGGCCCTCCTCTCCCGCCTGCACCAGCAGGCAGAAGACGTCCAGGCGCAGGCTGGATCCCAGCGACTCGAATACTTTCAGTGCCGAATTGCGGTCCATGTGCGTGTCCTTCCCGGGCCCGTCCGGGCCCATTCCTGCAGTACCGGCGCGCCCTCACATTTCAACGATCCATAAACCCTTTGGCCAACAGGGGCGGGCCGTGAAGACAATTTACCCTCTGAAGCGATCGTGAATTTGATCCAAATCAGAAACGGCTAATGGAAAAAGGTTTGAAATATCCCTGTCCGCACTTGAACCCGAGGCCGTGATGGAACACCTCTCCCGCAGGCGATTTCTCAAGATCAGCACCGCCACCTTCGGCGCCGGCGCCATCGGCGCGCACATTCCCGCCGTCACCTCGTTCGCCATGGGCTCGAAGCCCGCGTCCGGCAAGGTCGAGAAGATCCCGACCTACTGCGAGATGTGCTTCTGGAAATGCGGCGGCATCGCGCACGTGCGCGACGGAAAGCTCTGGAAGTTCGAGGGCAATCCCCTCGACCCCATGAGCCGCGGGCGGCTCTGCCCGCGCGGCACCGGCGCCGTGGGAACCCACTACGATCCCGACCGCCTGCAGAAGCCCCTCATCCGGCGCGGCGAGCGCGGCAAGGAGGAGTGGACGGCGGTCACCTGGGACGAGGCGTTCAACCACATCGCCGAAAAGATGAAGAAGATCGCGGCCGAGCACGGCCCCGAGTCGATCGCCCTGTGGAAGCACGGCACGGGTGCGCGCTTCTTCGAGCACGTGATGCGCGCCTACGGGTGCATCAACAAGGCTGCACCTTCCTTCGCGCAGTGCCGCGGCCCCCGCGACATCGGCAACCTCCTCACCTACGGCACCGGCCTGGGCTCCCCCGAGCCCACGGACATCGCCAACACGAAGTGCCTCGTGCTCATCGGCACGCACCTCGGCGAGAACATGCACAACACGCAGGTCCAGGAATTCGCCCAGGCCGTGGAGAACAAGGCGACCATCATCGTGGTGGACCCGCGCCACTCGGTCGCCGCGAGCAAGGCGAAGCACTGGCTCCCCATAAAGCCCGGCACCGACCTGGCGCTCATCCTCGCCTGGATGAACGTCCTCGTGACCGAAGGGCTCTACGACAAGGCGTTCGTCGCCAAGTACGGCCACGGCTTCGACAAGTTCGCCGAGGCGATCCGGACGAACACGCCCGAGTGGGCCGAAGCCGAGACGGGCATCGCCGCCGCCACCATCCGCGCCACCGCGCGCGAGATGGCGAACCACCGCCCCGCCACCCTCGTGCACCCGGGACGGCGCACGAACTGGAACGGCGACGACACGCAGCGCTCCCGCGCCACCGCGCTCCTGAACGCGCTCCTGGGCAACTGGGGCCGCCGGGGCGGGCTCTTCCTCCAGGCCGGCATGAGCGTGGCGGGCTACGGGTTCCCCAAGTTTCCCGCCGCCGGCAAGCCCAAGGTCGACAATCCCGACGGGCGCTGGCCGTTCGCCGACGAGGAAGTGTCCACGGGCCTTCGCGAAGCGACGATCACCGGCAAGCCCTACCCCATCAAGGGCTGGGTCGTTTACGCCACGAACCTGCTGCAGACGCTGCCGAGCGAAAAGGAAACGCTCGAGGCGATCTCGAAGCTGGACCTCCTCGTGGTGGTCGACACCCATCCCAGCGAGATCGCGGGATACGCCGACGTGGTCCTGCCCGACGCGATGTTCCTCGAGCGCCACGACGACCTCTACGTCGCCTGGGGCCGCCAGGGATGGGCCGCGCTGCGCCAGCCGGTCGTCGCACCTCCCGCCGACCAGAAGCCCGCGTGGTGGATGGCCAAGCAGTTGGGCGAGCGCCTCGGCGTGGGGGAATTCATGCCCTTCAAGGACATGGACGAGTACCTCGCGAAGCGCTGCGAGAAGAGCGGCATCGACTACGCGAAGCTGCGTGAGGAAGGCATCGTGATGGGCAAGAAGACGCCGATCACGGTCGAGGAAGGCGCGGAACTCGTGTTCGACACGCCCTCGGGCAAGGTGGAATTCTGGTCCGACCGGCTCGCCAAGGCGGGCTTCGACCCGGTGCCGAAGTACACGCCCCCCGAGGCCGCGCCCGCCGGGTTCTACCGGCTCATCACCGGGCGCTCCCCCGTGCACACCTTCAGCCGCACGCAGACCAACCCGCTGCTGCGCGACCTCATGAAGGAAAACGAGCTCTGGGTGAACGCGGCGACCGCGGCCGCGGCGGGGCTGAAGAACGGCCAGTACGTGAAGCTGAAGAACCAGGACGGCGTGGTCTCCAACCGCATCCGGGTGAAGGCCACCCAGCGCATACGGCCCGACACGCTCTACATGGTCTACGGCTTCGGCCACACCAACAAGATGCTCAGGAGCGCTTACCTCATGGGCGCCAGCGCGGCGCAGCTCAACACGCGCTACAAGGTCGACCCGCTGATGGGCGGCACGAGCATCCACCAGAACTTCGTCACTTTCGAAAAGGAGGCGTGAGATGCCACGCTTCGGAATGGTCATAGACACCCTGAAGTGCGTGGGGTGCATGGATTGCGTGGTCGCCTGCCAGACGGAGAACGACGTGCCGCTGGGCCACTGCCGCGACTGGATCGTCACCGAGGCCGCGGGCACGTTTCCGTCGGTCGCATTGCAGATCCGCTCGGAGCGCTGCAACCACTGCGACAACCCGCCCTGCGTGTACTGCTGCCCTACGGGTGCCAGCCACGTGGAGGACTTCGGCAAGACCGTGCAGGTCACCGCGGACAAGTGCATCGGCTGCAAGGCGTGCCTCGCCGCCTGCCCCTACGGCGCGCGCTTCGTGCACCCCGACGGCTACGCCGACAAGTGCACCTTCTGCCTGCACCGCGTGAAGGACGGCCTCGATCCGGCCTGCGTCTCCGTGTGCCCGACGCGCTGCATGCACTTCGGCGACCTGGACGACCCGAAGAGCGCGATCCGCCAGCTCCTCGCATCGCGCAAGCACCACACGCTGCTGCCTGAAGCCGGCACCAAGCCGCGCATCTTCTACCTGACTAGAGGCGACCACCATGCTCGAACTCACCACCACCCGCCACAATCCGTTCGTGGACCCGGTGCTCTCGGTCTGGAACTGGGAGATCCCGGTCTACCTCTTCTTCGGGGGCATGATCGCCGGCATGATGGTCCTCGCGGGCCTGAACATGCTCCGCCTCGCCAGAGGCGAGCGCCCCGAGAGCTTCTACAGCGTGCAGACGCCGGTCCTGGGCTTCGTCCTCCTGAACCTGGGCATGGGAGCGCTCTTCCTCGACCTCGCGCACAAGCTCTTCGTCTGGCGCGTCTACACGGCCTTCGAGCCGATGTCGCCGATGTCCTGGGGCTCGTGGGTCCTGCTGCTGGTCTACCCGGTCCTCGTGGCCTCCGCGCTCATCCGCCTGCCGCAGGCGTGGCCGTGGGCGGGAGAACGCCTGCCGGTCCTCCAACGGCTCTCCGACGCGATCCTCGCGCGCCCCGGCCTGGTGAAGGCCCTGGGCTACGCGAACGTGCTGCTGGGCATCGGACTCGGCATCTACACCGGGATCCTGCTCTCGACGATGGTCGCGCGACCGCTGTGGAACAGCGCGATCCTGGGGCCGCTCTTCCTCGTCTCGGGCCTGTCGGCCGCAGCAGCCATGGTGCACCTGGTCTCGAGCCTCGTGCCCGGGCACCCCGCCCCGCGCGGCTTCCTCGGCGGCGCATTCGCGATGCTCGTGCAGCCCCTGGGCGCGAATCCCCCGGAGCCACGCACGGCCGACGGCCTCATCAAGGCGGACCTGGGCTTCCTCGCCGTGGAACTGGTGCTGATCGGGCTCCTCTTCATCGGGATCCTCTCGAGCTCCGCCTCGCAGGTGGCCGCCGTGGACCTGCTGATGAGCGGCAAGTACGCGCTCGTCTTCTGGGGCGTGGTCATCGCCGCGGGCATCGTGGTGCCGCTCGCGCTGCAGTCCCTCGAGCTCGGCCACCGCATCCCGCACACGATCGTCCCGGCGCTGCTGGTGCTCGCCGGCGGCTTCGCGCTGCGCTGGGTCATGGTCGGCGCGGGCCAGGCGAGCCAGATGATCGCCGCAACCGGAATGTAGGAAAGGAGAACCCGTGAACGTCACCACCGCTTCAGCTTTCCCCGCGCACGAGCGCGCCCGGGCGAAACCCGCGCCCTTCTGGAACCCCTACCTCGCCGGCTTTGGCCTGGGCCTCGTCCTGCTCGCCGCCTACCTGGTCGAGGGGCGTGGACTCGGCGCCACGGGCGCCTATTCCTCCGTGGCCGCCTGGATCGCCAACGCGATCTCGCCGGAACACGCCCAGTCGAGCGCCATACACGCCCGCTACGTCGCGAGCGGCTCGCCGCTCACGGCGTGGCTCACATGGCTCCTGGTCGGCACCTTCGTCGGCGCCGCGATCTCCGGCCTCGTCGCCGGGCGCTTCGCCATCTCCGTGGAGAAGGGCCCGCGGATCAGCGACGGGCAGCGCCTCGTCCTCGCGCTCGTGGGCGGGATCGTCGCCGGCATCGGCGCGAAGATCGCACGCGGCTGCACCAGCGGCCAGGCCCTCACCGGCGCCTCGGTACTCAATGCCGGAAGCCTCGTGTTCATGCTGGCCGTCTTCGTCGCGGGCTACACCGTGGCGTGGATGGCGCGAAAGGAGTGGCTCTGATGTTTCCCCTGACCTACTCGATGGAATTCACGCAGCTCACCTCGCTCGCGCTGGCCGTCGTGATCGGCCTGGGCTTCGGCTTCTTCCTCGAACGCGCCGGTTTCGGCAGCGCGAGGAAGCTCATGGCCGTCTTCTACCTCTACGACATGGCCGTGGTGAAGGTGATGTTCACGGCGATCGTCACCACGCTCGTCGGGATCTTCCTGCTCTCCGCCGCGGGCGAACTCGACTTCGCCATGCTCTACATCGAGCCGACCAACTACCCCGCGGCGATCATCGGCGGGCTCGTCTTCGGCGCGGGTTTCGTGATCGGCGGCTACTGCCCCGGCACCTCCGTTGCCGCCTGCGCCACGGGTCGCCTCGACGGGTTCACCTTCATCGCCGGCATCTTCATCGCCTCCTACGCCTATGCCGAGTTCTTCACCGGGTTCGACGCCTGGCTCGCCTCGTCGGCGCAGCCGGACGTGACGCTGCCCGGGCTCACGGGCATCCCCATGGGCTGGTTCGTGCTCGCCTTCATCGCCTTCCTCGGGCTCGCCGCCTGGGGCATGGCGGCCGCGGAGCGGCGCTTCGCCTGGCTGCGTCCCTGAGACCCGCACTCCCCGATCCACTCACCTGAAAGCACTGCCATGAAAACGAAGATCCTCGTCCGGGCCCTTGCGCTTGCCGGGCTCGCCCTGCCGACGGCCGCGTTCGCGACCAACGGCTACTTCTCCCACGCCTACGGGCTCAAGTCCCTGGGCATGGGCGGAGCGACGGTGGCCATCGCGGACGAGCCATTCGGCGGCGCCGTGAACCCCGCGGCCATGACCTCCCTTGCGAGCACCTGGCAAGCGGGCGTGCAGCTCTTCATGCCGCGGCGCGAGGCTTCGCGCTCCGGGTCGGGCCCGGCGGGAATCGACGGCTCGGTCTCGAGCGACAGCCTGCTCTTCGCGATTCCGGAGTTCGGCATCAACTACAAGATGCGCCCCGACCTGGCAATCGGCCTGTCGGTGTACGGCAACGGCGGCATGAACACCGACTTCGCGGGCGAACAGATCCCTGCCATGAGCGCCTGCGCGATGTTCAACCCGGCGCCCGGGCCCTACAACCTGCTCTGCGGCAATGGCCGCCTCGGCGTCGACCTCATGCAGTTGATGGTCGCACCCTACGCCGCGTGGCAACTCGCACCCGCGCACTCGGTCGGCGTCGCGCCGGTCCTCGCCTACCAGCGCTTCCGCGCCCAGGGCCTGCAGGCCTTCGACAACGCGGGGCTGTCGACGAGCCCCGGCGACGTGACCAACCGCGGCTACGCGAGCTCGTCCGGCTTCGGCGTGCGCCTGGGTTACCACGGCAATTTCGACACCGTATCGGTGGGCGTGGCCTGGGCGAGCAAGGTCTCCATGGGAGAGCTGGACAAGTACCTGGGGCTTTTCGCCGAGCAGGGCGGATTCGACATTCCCTCGAACTTGACGGTCGGCATGGCCTGGCGTCCCGATGCGAAATGGACGGTCGCCGTCGACTGGGAGCGCATCAAGTACTCCGACTCCCGGTCGGTCTCCAACGCGAGCGGCCTGCTCCTCAACTGCTTCGGCGGGGATGCCTCGTCGTGCATGGGCGGCTCGAACGGGCCCGGCTTCGGCTGGCGCGACATCGACGTATGGAAGTTCGGCGCCCAGTACGCCCTGAATCCGAACCTCACCCTGCGGGCGGGTTACAACCGGGGCGAGAACCCCGTCTCCCCGGCCGACGCGACCTTCAACATCCTCGCGCCTGGCGTGGTCGAGGACCACTACACCCTCGGCGCAACGTGGAAGCTCGGTGCGAATTCCGAGATCACGGCCTTCGGTCTCTATGCGGCCAACAAGACCGTGGCGGGCCCGAGCCTCTTCGTGCCCTTCGGCGCGCCGCCGTCCACGGGCGAGACGATCCAGTTGAAGGAATACACCGTCGGGTTGGGCTACAGCGCCCGCTTCTAGCGCCCGGTCGAACGCGGCAGGGGGGGCCTTATGCGGCCTCCCCCTTTCGTTTACAATGCACGCCGCGCGAAAACACAAAGAGCGCGCATTCCCCCCCACTACATATAGCGGAGATTCACCCATGAAGAAGTTGCTCGCTGCCCTGGTTGCCGGGGCGTTCGTGATGGCCCAGGCCCCCGTCGTTTTCGCGCAGGACAAGGCCGCGGCCCCCAAGGCGGCCGAGGCCAAGATGGATGAGAAGAAGGCCGACATGAAGGCCGACGCGAAGAAGATGGACAAGAAGGCCGACGCCAAGATGGAGAAGAAGGCCGCCGCGAAGAAGATGGACAAGAAGGCCGACGCCAAGATGGAAGAGAAGAAGGCCGACGCCAAGATGGAAGAGAAGAAGGAAGAGGCGAAGGCCGCCGCTCCCGAGAAGAAGAAGAAAAAAGGCGGCTGCTGAGCCACTGCCTGGCGCGGGGACTGCCCGCGCGAAAGAAGCACGTGAAAAACGGGGCGGCCCTGGCCGCCCCGTTTCCCTATTGGTGCCGGAGGCGGCTATCAGCCGGGCGCTTTCAGCCGAGCAGGTGCTTGACCCCGGCGCGCTCCTCCTCCAGTTCCGCGAGCGTCTTGTCCATGCGGGCCCTCGAGAACTCGTCGATTTCGAGCCCCTTCACGATCTCGTAGGCGCCGTTTGCGGTGGTGCACGGGAACCCGTACATCACGCCTTCCGGAATGCCGTAGGAGCCGTCCGAGCACACGCCCATCGTCACCCACTTGCCGCCCGAACCCAGCAGCCAGTCGTGCACGTGGTCGATGGCCGCGTTGGCGGCGGAGGCCGCCGACGACAGCCCGCGCGCCTCGATGATCGCGGCACCGCGCTTGCCCACCAGGGGAATGAAGGTGTCCTTGTACCAGGCCTCGTCGTTCACGAGCGCCTTGACCGGCTGGCCGCCGGCGGTGGCAAAGCGGTAGTCGGGATACATCGTGGGCGAGTGGTTTCCCCAGACCACCAGCTTCTCGAAGCTCTCCACGGGCTTGCCGGTCTTCGCCGCAAGCTGCGAGGCGGCGCGGTTGTGGTCCAGGCGCATCATCGACGTGAAGCAGGCGCTCGAGAGACTCTTCGCGCTCTTCATGGCGATGTAGGCGTTTGTGTTCGCGGGGTTGCCCACGACCAGCACCTTCACGTTGCGCGAGGCGCCTTCGTCGAGTGCACGGCCCTGCACCGTGAAGATGGCGCCGTTGGCCTCGAGGAGGTCCTTCCTCTCCATGCCCGGGCCCCGCGGCCGGGCGCCCACGAGGATCGCCACGTCGGCGTCCTTGAACGCGAGCTTCGCGTCGGAGGCCGCCGTCATTCCCGCGAGCAGCGGGAACGCGCAGTCGTCGACTTCCATCATCACGCCCTTGAGGGCCTTCTGCGCCTTCTCGTCCGGGATCTCGAGCAGTTGCAGGATCACGGGCTGGTCCTTGCCGAGCATCTCGCCGCTCGCGATCCGGAACAGCAGGCTGTATCCGATCTGGCCGGCGGCGCCGGTTACGGCTACGCGCATGGGCTTCTTCATGGGGTCTCCTAGGGGATTCTCGTTGGACGATCGGGGGCTCGGCCGCGGCTGCGGCGCGCCAGCGCGCCGGGCACCACGGCCCCGCGAAATTATATCGCAGCGCAGCAATCCGCCGCCCCGCCGCGCTTTGCGCCACATCAAGGAAAGTGGTCCGGCGCCCTACTTTTCCGGCGCCCTCGCCAGCGTGATCGCGACCACGCCCGTCATCACCAGCGCCGCGCCCGCGAGCTGGATCGCGGTGATCGGCTCGTCCAGGAAGGCGAAGCCCAGGAAGATCGTCGCCACCGGACCGACGGTCCCGAGCATCGAGGCATGGCTCGAGCCGATGAGACGGATGCCCACGGACATGAAGATCACCGGCAGCACCGTCGAGAAGACCGCCATCAGGAACGTGAGGCCGTACACCGGCGCCGGCTGCGTCCACAGGAGCGCCGCCTCGCGCACCACCAGGAAGTGCGCCACCACCGCCGCGCAGGAGACGATCGAGGCGAGGCTCGCGAAGAGCACGCTTCCCATCTTCATCACCATGCGCCCGTTGCCGATGAGGTACACGGCATAAGCCAGCGCCGAGAGCGCGACCCAGAAGGCGCCCAAAAGCACGTTGTCCTGCTGCGTGGCGATGTCGTTGGCGAGCACCAGCGCGATGCCCGTGTAGGACAGGGCGAGCGCGGCGACGTCGCGCCCGACGATGACGCGGCCGTAGAGCGCGGCGGAGAGGAGGACCACGAACGTGGGGTAGAGGAAGAGCACCAGCCGCTCGAGCGCGACGGTGATGTACTGCAGGCCGAGGAAATCGAAGAGGCTCGCGAGGTAGTAGCCCACGATCCCGAGGAAGGCGATGGCGATCCAGTCCGCGCGGGTGAGGCTGCGCGTGCGCCCTCCCCGGTTGAACCACCACGCCACGGCCACGAAGAAGGGCGCGGCCATCGCCATGCGCAGCGCGAGGAGCGTCACGGCGTCCACGCCGTGGCGGTAGGCCAGCTTGATGATGATCGCCTTCGCGGAAAAGGCGATGGCGGCAAAGACGACAAGCGCCACGCCCAGGAGGCGACTTGCGCGCGGCGGGTTGGTCGCGGTGAGCACCCGGCGATTCTACGGTCTCGCCTTCGCCTCGCTCAATTGCTCACGCGCACCTGGTAGGAAACGGAGCCGCTTCCCCCGGCGAGCAGAGGACCCCGTCAGCGTCCACGTGAGCGAGCCCGTGCCGTTCACCGGGAGCCGTGGACGACGCACGTCGTGAGGCTCGCGGGGCAAGGCACCGCAGGCGGCCGACTGGAAGAGCGTGAAGCGGGCGTGGCATCAGCGACGACGATGGAGGAGACGGCGCCGGCTCCGGTGTTCGTGTAGGTGATGGTGTACTCCAGGACATCGTCGGGCCGGGCGGTTCCCGTTGTTCCCGCCGCGCCGCCCTGGGTGACGTTGCGCACGGTCTTCGCGAGCGTGAGCCCCGCGCCGCCCGCCGCGCCGACGGTGGTGACGTCGGTGCGCACGAGATTTTGCGTGCCGTTGAAGGTCGCGGTCACCGTGATCAGGTTCTGGGCGTTGTACGGCGCCGCGCCCGGGATGCTGTCGCGCACGATGATGCAGACCGCATCGCCGGCGATGACCGCGACCGGGCCCGCGATCGGCGCCGCGCCCTCTGCGCCATCGAGGATTCCGTTGCAGTTCGCGTCCCGGTAGATCGTCTGCGCCCAGCCGGGAACCGCGGGCGTGGCCACCGACGACGTGGAGAACGCGACACTTCCCGCAAGCCCCGCGTTGAAGGTGTGCGCGTAGAAGACCACGGTGCCCGGCAGTCCGGTCTGCGCGTTGTCCGGCGCGAAGGCGTTGACGCCAACGGTGAGCACCACGCCCGTGGCCGCCGTACCCGTAAGGGCCACCGGGCCCGTGGCCGCAGGTGCGGTGGTCGCGTTCGTGTTCGTGGTCGTGGCCGTCACGCCCTGCGTGATCGTGCAGGTGCCGCCCGGCACGATGGTGCCGGCGTTGAAGCCCACGCTCGTGCCGCCGTTCACCCCGCCCGTGAGCGTCGCACTCCCCGCCCCGCTGCAGGCGACCGAGCCGGCCGCGTTGTTCACGAGCGTTCCGGTGTACGCATCCCCGATCGATACGCCCGTCAGGTTCCCCGGGTTCGCCGCGGGGTTGCTCACCGTGATGGTCAGCGTCGAGGTCCCGCCGGCGGCGATCGTTGCCGGCGCAAAGCTCTTCACCACCGTGGGTGCGGCGTAGACGTTCAAGGTCGCGCTCGCCGCCGCCCCGCTCGCCGCGTTGGTCGAGGTCACCGCGCCGGTGCTGTTCAGCTTCGCTCCCGCCGTGGCGCCGGTCACCGTCACCGCGTAGGTGCACGTCGTGGCCACCGGCACCACCCCGCCCGTGAGCGCCAGGCTCCCGGCCAGTGCCGTGAGCGTGCCCGTGCAGCCGGCCGGGCTGGCCGTTGCCGTGAGCGCGCCCGTGAGTCCCGCCGGATACGTGTCCGTGAAGGCCACCCCGGCGAGCGCCACGGTGTTGGCCACCGGGTTCTCCACGGTGATGTTCATCGTCGTGGTCCCACCCACCGCCACGTTGGTCGCCACAAAGGACTTGGTCACCACCGGGGCGCCCACCACCGTGAGCACCACGCCCGTCGCAGGCGTCCCGGTGAGTGCGACCGGGCCCGTGGCCGCAGGTGCGGTGGTCGCGTTCGTGTTCGTGGTCGTGGCCGTCACGCTCTGCGTGATCGTGCAGGTGCCGCCCGGCACGATGGTGCCGGCGTTGAAGCCCACGCTCGTGCCGCCGTTCACGCCGCCCGTGAGTGTGGCGCTCCCCGCCCCGCTGCAGGCGACCGACCCGGCCGCGTTGTTCACGAGCGTTCCGGTGTACGTGTCCCCGATCGACACGCCCGTCAGGTTCCCCGGGGTTCGCCGCGGGTTGCTCACCGTGATGGTCAGCGTCGAGGTCCCGCCGGCGGCGATCGTTGCCGGTGCGAAGCTCTTCACCACCGTCGGTGCGTAGACGTTCAAGGTCGCGCTCGCCGCCGCCCCGCTCGCCGCGTTGGTCGAGGTCACCGCGCCGGTGCTGTTCAGCTTCGCTCCCGCCGTCGCCCCCGTCACCGTCACCGCGTACGTGCACGTCGTGGCCACCGGCACCACCCCGCCCGTGAGCGCCAGGCTCCCGGCCAGTGCCGTGAGCGTGCCCGTGCAGCCGGCCGGGCTCGCCGTTGCCGTGAGCGCACCCGTGAGTCCCGCCGGATACGTGTCCGTGAAGGCCACCCCGGCGAGCGCCACGGTGTTGGCCACCGGGTTCTCCACGGTGATGTTCATCGTCGTGGTCCCACCCACCGCCACGTTGGTCGCCACAAAGGACTTGGTCACCACCGGCGCTCCGACCACCGTGAGCACCACGCCCGTGGCCGCCGTCCCGGTAAGGGCCACCGGGCCCGTGGCCGCAGGTGCGGTGGTCGCGTTCGTGTTCGTGGTCGTGGCCGTCACGCTCTGCGTGATCGTGCAGGTGCCGCCCGGCACGATGGTGCCGGCGTTGAAGCCCACGCTCGTGCCGAGGTTCACCCCGCCGGTGAGCGTCGCGCTCCGCCCGCTGGGCGACCCGACCGGCCGCGTTGTTCACGAGCGTCCCGGTATACGCGTCGCCGATCGACACGCCGGTCAAGTTCCCCGGGTTGGCCGCGGGGTTGGTCACCGTGATGGTGAGCGTCGAGGTCCCGCCGGCGGCGATCGTGGCCGGTGCGAAGCTCTTCACCACCGTCGGTGCCGCGTAGACGTTCAAGGTCGCGCTCGCCGCCGCCCCGCTCGCCGCGTTGGTCGAGCTCACCGCGCCGGTGCTGTTCAGCTTCGCTCCCGCCGTGGCTCCGGTCACCGTCACCGCGTAGGTGCACGTCGTGGCCACCGGCACCACCCCGCCCGTGAGCGCGAGGCTCCCCGCGAGTGCCGTGAGCGTGCCCGTGCAGCCGGCCGGGCTGGCCGTTGCCGTGAGTGCACCCGGAGTCCCGCCGGATACGTGTCCGTGACGGCCACTCCGGTGAGCGCCACGGTGTTGGCCGCCGGGTTCTCCACGGTGATGTTCATCGTCGTGGTCCCACCCACCGCCACGTTGGTCGCCACGAAGGACTTGGTCACCACCGGGGCGCCCACCACCGTGAGCACCACGCCCGTGGCGGCCGTCCCGGTGAGGGCCACCGGCCCCGTCGCCGCAGGCGCCGTGGTCGCGTTCGTGTTCGTGGTCGTGGCCGTCACGCTCTGCGTGATCGTGCACGTGCCCCCCGGCACGATCGTGCCGGAGGCGAAGCCACGCTCGTGCCCCGGTTCACGCCGCCCGTGAGCGTCGCGCTCCCCGCCCCGCTGCAGGCGGCCGACCGGCCGCGTTGTTCACGAGCGTCCCGGTATACGCGTCGCCGATCGACACGCCGGTCAAGTTCCCCGGGTTGGCCGCGGGGTTGGTCACCGTGATGGTGAGCGTCGAGGGCCCGCCGGCGGCGATCGTTGCCGGCGCAAAGCTCTTCACCACCGTGGGTACCGCGTGAGTGGACGTTCAGGTCGCGCTCGCCGCCGCCCCGCTCGCCGCGTTGGTCGAGCTCACCGCGCCGGTGCTGTTCCACTTCACGCACCCGCCGTGGCCCCGGTCACCGTCACCGCGTACGTGCGCGTCGTGGACACCGGCACCACCCCGCCCGTGAGCGCGAGTCGCCCCGGCCGGGCCGTGAGCGTGCCCGTGCCGCGCAGCCCGGCCTGGCCGTTGCCGTGATTGCCCCGTCAGCCCGCCGGATACGTCCGTGAAGGCCACCCGGTGAGCGCCGCGGTGTTGGCCGCCGGGTTCTCACGGTGATGTTCATGGTCGTGCGTCGCCCACCGCCACGTTGGTCGCCACGAAGGACCTGGTCGACGCCGGAGCGCCACCACCGTGAGCACCACGCCCGTGGCAGGCGTCCCGGTGAGGGCGACTGGCCCGTCGCCGCCGGTGCGGTGGTCGCGTTCGTGTTCGTGGTCGTGGCCGTCACACTCTGCGTGATCGTGCACGTGCCGCCCGGCACGATCGTGCCGGAGGCGAAGCCCACGCTCGTGCCGCCGTTCACGCCGCCCGTGAGTGTGGCGCTCCCCGCCCCGCTGCAGGCAACCGACCCGGCCGCGTTGTTCACGAGCGTTCCGGTGTACGTGTCCCCGATCGACACGCCCGTCAGGTTCCCCGGGTTCGCCGCGGGGTTGCTCACCGTGATGGTCAGCGTCGAGGTCCCGCCGGCGGCGATCGTTGCCGGTGCAAAGCTCTTCACCACCGTCGGTGCCGCGTAGACGTTCAAGGTCGCGCTCGCCGCCGCCCCGCTCGCCGCGTTGGTCGAGGTCACCGCGCCGGTGCTGTTCAGCTTCGCTCCCGCCGTGGCGCCGGTCACCGTCACCGCGTAG
>JADJEZ010000024.1 GCA_016708825.1 Betaproteobacteria bacterium
AGGCGGCCCGCCAACCCTGTACTGACGCAGATGCTCGACAGCATCTACGAGAAGACTCAGGTGCTGATCCGCCGCATCATCATCCTGCCCGGCCGCGCCAAGGTGGGCCTGGCAGGAACACCAAAGCCGTGCTGCAGGCCATGCGTCAGGCGACGAAGCGCCGATTACGCCTGCGCGCCGCAGCAACATGCGCAGCGCCAAGGACCGCCTGGTCCGCTACCAGAAGTACGTGCTGTAACACCCGCCAGATGAGTGAAGCCTCGGCATCTCCACCCGGCGCATGCAGCGCCGAGGACCGCAGCGGCCCTCTCGCCGGCATGCGCGTGCTCGAGATCGGGTCCACAGTGGCGGGCCCGTTCTGCGGCCGTCTGCTGGCAGACTTCGGCGCCGAGGTCATCAAGGTCGAGCCCCCAGAAGGCGACCCGGTCCGGACGATGGGCAAGCGGTTCGAGGGTAAGTCGCTCCTGCGCGCCAGCACCTTCCGCAACAAGGAGCTCGTGTCCATCGACCGCGCGTGCCCGAGGGCGGGCGCTGGCGGCCGAGCTCGCAGCCAAGAGCGATGCTGGTCGAGAACCTCCCGCCCCGGCGCCCTGGAGAAGCGGGGACCGGTTACGCGGAACCGTCGGCGCGCAACCCAGGGTCTGGTGATGGTGCGCATCAGCGGTTTTCGCAGACAGGCTCCCTGGCCAGCCAGCGCGGGCTGTACGTCATCGGCGAGGCGTCGAGCGGCTCGCGCCACCCGGAACGGCGACCCTGACCGCGCGCCGTCCCGGGTCGCGGTGTCCATGACCGACTACATCACGGGCCTGTACGCGGCGTTCGGCGCCAGCATGGCGCTGCTGGCGCGGCATCGCACGGGGCGCGGCCAGTGCATCGACGCCGCGCTCTATGAGTGCGCCTTCAGCTTCATGGAACCCTGGATCCCCGCGCACCAGAAGCTGGGGCACGTGGCAATGCGCGCCGGCTCGCGCCTGCCCGAGAGCACGCCTAACAATCTCTATCCCACGGGCGACGACAGCTACATCCACATCACGGCCATGGGCGATGCGGTGTTCCGGCGCCTGACCGTGGCGATGGTGCAGCCCGAACTGGCCGATGACCCGCGATCTGGGATGCGGGATCCTGCCGCAGCACGGACGACGAACCCATGACGACCCATCACGGGCCACTGGACCTCGCGCGCGCCCGCTCGCGACGCTGGAGAGGCCGCCTGGCCGAGGCCGGTCGTGCCGGGCCACGCGGATGTTCACCATCGCCGACATCTTCGCCGACCCCCCACTACGCGGGCCCGGCGCGCCATCGTGGAGGCGCCGGACGACGAACTCGGCGGGTCGCGATGGCGAACGTCGTGCCGCGCCGTCGGAAACGCCTGGCAACGCCGGCGCCACGCCCAGCGGACACCGGTGGCCAGACACGCGGCCACGTCCGGCAGTCCGTGCGGGCCTGCCCGGGGGACGCGCGCATTGCCGAACTCGGGGCGTCTCGCCTGCGGTTCGTCCGCGGCTCCCACACCGCCACCCGACCTGGGCAAGGCATGACGACACCTGCTCGATTCGACCCCATCCGCCGCGTGGGCGAGCGGCTCGAGCGGGAGTTCCAGCGGCGCGAGGCACGCGGCGCTGGCATGGGGCCCGGACAAGCCGGCGCGCCGAAGGCGGCGGGCGTGCTGAACGCGCGCGAGCGGATCGACCGGCCTGTGCGACCCCGGCAGCTTCATCGAATCCGGCCCTTCGGCACTTCTCGCGAACCCCGCCGACCGCGACAAGACGCCGGCGACGGGAAGATCGCCGGCTACGGCCGCATCCGGTCGCGCGAGACCGCCGCCGTCGCCAACGACTTCACAGTGATGGGCGCATCGAGCGGCGCAGCACGAACGGGCGCAAGATCGCGCACATGGCGCGTGGCGGCGCGGCCTGCCGCTGGTGTTCCTCGGCGAGTCGTCCGGCGCGCGCATGCCCGACCACATGGGCTCGCGCGGCATGGGGTCGCTGCTGGGCAACGACGGCGCGCAGTACCAGCGCCTGCGCGAGACGCCCTGGGCGTCGGCCACGCTCGGGCCCTCCTACGGCTCGGCCTCGTGGTACGCGGTGCTCTCAGACTTCAGCGTCATGCGCAAGGGTGCGGTGCTCGCTGTGTCGAGCGCGCTGCTCGCCTCGCTCGCGATCAGGGAAGAGGTCGATCCCGAGGAGTTGGGAGGCTGGCGGCTGCACGCCGAGGTGACCGGCTTCGCCGACCTGGTCGTCGACAGTGACGAGGAGGCGATCGACGCCGTCAAGCGCTTCCTCGGCTACCTGCCGAGCCACCACAACGAAGCGCCGCCCGTGCGTCCCGTGCCGGCCGGATCCGGCGCCGCCATGGGCACCATCCTGGACATCCTGCCGGCCAGCCGCACGCAGGTCTACGACGTGCGCAAGGTCGTGCGCGCCGTGGTGGACGGCGACAGCTTCTTCGAGCTCAAGGCGCGCTTCGGAAAGGTCGCGGTGACCGGGCTCGCGCGAAAGCTCTCGGTGATCCTGCGCAAGAGCTACGGGCAGGCCTACCTCAACATGGGCGGCGGCAGGAACTCCGACGAGGTCGCCGCCTGGCCCACCGCCGAGGTGAGCTTCATGGACGCCGGCTTCGCTGCGAAGATCGTTCACGGGCTCGATCCCGGGCAGCCCGGCTACGACGACGCGCTCGAGGCGATGAAGCGCGACAGCGAGGCCTGGGACTTCGCCTCCATCTACGCCGCCCAATCGGTGATCCGGCCCGAGCAGACGCGCGACTACCTCATCCGCATGCTGGACGTGCACCGGTTGCGGCTCACCCACGGTGTCGGCCAGCACCTGTTGCGCGCCTGGCCGACGAGCTACTGACGGTGCCGGCGTTCAGCAAGGTCCTGGTCGCGAACCGGGGGGCAGTGGCCTCCCGGGTGCTTCGCGCGCTCGGCTCGCTGGGCGTTCCTTCGGTGGCCGTGTATTCCGACGCCGACCGCGGCGCGCCCTGGCTGGCGCAGGCGGGCGAAGCCGTGTACCTCGGCGGCTCGCCCCCGCGGGAAAGCTACCTGAACGAGGGCGCGCTGCTCGACGTGGCGCGCCGGACGGGGGCGGACGCCCTGCACCCGGGCTACGGGTTCCTTTCCGAGAACGCGGGCTTCGCCGAAGCGGTCGAGAAGGCCGGACTGCGCTTCATCGGGCCCGCGCCGCGCTGGATCGCCGCCATGGGCCACAAGACCCGGGCGCGCGCCTTCGCCGCCGAACAGGGTCTTCCGGTGGGGCGCGGCTCCGGCGTGCTCGCGCCGGATCGGGACGCGATCCTGCGCGCCGCCGAGGAGATCGGCTACCCCGTCCTGGTGAAGCCCGCCGCGGGCGGCGGCGGTATCGGCATGCTGCCCGCGCGCGACGCCGGCCAGCTTCTCGCCGCCGTCGAGCGCGCCGCCTCCATGGCCGAGCGCGGCTTCGCCAGCCGCGAGGTCTACCTCGAGCGCCTCGTCGAGCGGCCGCGGCACGTGGAGATCCAGCTCCTCGGCGACCGCCACGGGCGCGTCGCCCACGTCCTGGAGCGCGACTGTTCGGTGCAGCGCCGTCACCAGAAGATCATCGAGGAGGCTACGGCCCCCGGCATCGACCGGACCATCCTCGAGCCTCTGATGGCGCGCATCGCGGACACGTTCGGCCGGCTGGGCTACGACAACCTCGGCACGGTGGAAATGCTCCTCGCGCCGGACGGCGAGTTCCGATTCCTGGAAATGAACACGCGCCTGCAGGTCGAGCACGGCGTGACCGAGCAGGTGACGGGCATCGATCTCGTCGCGGCCCAGGTGCGCTCCGCCGCCGGCGACCGGCTGGATGAGTTGCTGCCCCGGCCTCCGGCGGCGAATGGCCATGCGATCCAGGCGCGCGTCTACGCGGAGGACCCCAGGCGCTTCCTGCCCTCCCCGGGCTCCTGCGCGAGTTCGTGCCCCCCGCCGGCCGCGACATCCGTGTCGATACCGGCTACGCGGCCGGCCGCGAGGTCACGCCGCACTATGATCCGCTGCTCGCCAAGGTAATCGCCCGCGGAGAGACGCGCGCGGAGGCGCTGGAGCGGCTCGTCACCGCGCTCGGGGCGTTCCGCATCGAGGGCGTGAAGCACAACATCCCCGCGCTCGTCGCGATCCTGCAATCCGGCGAGTTCCGCGCCGGCGAGGTGCACACCGGGCTCGCGATGGAAGTCGTCGGGCGTGTGCCGTCGCCGGCAGTCCACTGAAGGAGCGTTCCTTGGCAATGATCGAAGTGACATCCGTGGTGACCGGCTCGGTGTGGAAGATCGAAGCAAGCATCGGCCAGCGCCTCGAGCCGGGCGAGTCGATCATGATCCTCGAATCGATGAAGATGGAGATCCCGGTGATAGTCGAGGATGGAGGGACGCTTCGCGAGCTGCGCGTGGCCGAGGGTGTCGCGGTGACGGAGGGCCAGGTCGTGGCGGTGATCGAGGAATGAGCAGCGTGGACCCAGCGAACGACCCTTCTGCCGCCCCCGAGCCGAGCGGCTGGCAGCCGGAGCTCGAGGAGCTTCGCTTGCGCCACGAGCAGTCGGTCGCGCTGGGCGGGGCCGAGGCGGTGGCGCGCCACCACGCCCAGGGCCGGCTCACGATCCGGGAGCGCATCGGTGGCCTGGTCGACGAAGGCTCCTTCCAGGAGGTGGGCAGGCTCACCGAGCAGGGCCGCTACGAGCACGGCAAGCTCTCCGGCGTGACTCCCGCGCCCTACGTGATGGGCCTCGCGGCGGTGGCCGGGCGGCCCGTCGCCGTGGGAGGCGAGGACTTCACCATCCGCGGCGGAACGAGCTGGAGCGGCGATCGCAAGAAGGGCGGCCAGGGCGGCTTCGTCGAGGACCTCGCCCACCAGTACCGCATCCCGCTGGTGAACCTCATCGACGGGGCCGGCGGCAGCGTGACCTCCATCCAGAAGCGCGGGCATTCCGTCTTCCCCGGCGTGCACGGCTTCGAGCAGTCGGTGCGGCTGATGGGAGAAGTCCCCGTCGTCTGCGCCGTCCTGGGCACAGCCGCGGGCGGGCCGGCCGGACGCGCGATCCTCTCCCACTGGTCGGTGATGGTGAAGGGCACGAGCCAGGTGTTCGCCGCGGGCCCCCCCGTGGTCGAGCGCTCGCTGGGCCAGAAGATCACCAAGGAAGAACTCGGCGGCGCGGCGATCGCCGTCGACCTCGCAGGCACCATCGACCAGGTCGTGGACACCGAGCAGGAGTGCTTCGCCCTCATCCGCCGCTACCTGGGCTACATGCCGCAGAACGTCTGGGAGCTTCCTCCCATGGAGCGAAACGGGGATCCCGTGGACCGCTGCGAGGACGGGCTGCGCGACATCGTTCCGCGCAACCGCCGCCGGCCCTACGACATGCGCAGGATCGTGCGCTGGATCGCGGACCGCGACTCGGTGATGGAGCTGCAGCCCGGCTTCGGCAAGGCGGTCATCACGAGCCTCGCCCGGATGAACGGGCGCGTGGTGGGCATCGTGGCCAACAATCCGATGGTCTATGGCGGCGCCATCGACGTGAAGGGCGCGCGCAAGCAGACCCACTTCGTGGAGCTGTGCGACTGCTTCCACATCCCGATCATCTTCCTCGTCGACGTGCCGGGCTTCATGGTCGGGCGCGACGCGGAGGCCGCCGCCACCCTGCGAGAAGGCATGCGCAGCGTCTACGTGAGCCTGCAGGCCACCGTCCCCATGTACACCGTCGTGATCCGCAAGTGCTACGGTATGGCCGGGATGGGCGCGACCGACAAGAACGGACTCGACCTGAAGATCGCGTGGCCGTCGGCGGAATGGGGCTCGCTGCCGATCGAGGGGGGGGTGGCGGCCGCCTTCCGCAAGGAGATCGCTGCCGCGCCCGACCCCAAGGCCCGCGAGGCCGAGATCGAGGCGAAGCTTCGCGCGAGCGCCTCGCCCTTCGCCACGGCGGAGGCCTTCGGCGTGGAGGAGATCATCGATCCGCGCGAGACCCGACCCTACCTCTGCCGGTTCATCGACGCCGCGCAGTCGCGCCTCGCCACGACCGTGGGGCCGAAACCGAAGTACGGAGTCCGACCCTGAAGCAGTAGCAGTAGCCGCACCCGCAGTCCACTACAAAAGGAGGAGAGACATGAAGACCTGGAGACAACTCAAGCTCGCGCTGGCCGCGGCGCTGGGGCTCGCCGCGAGCGGCCTCGCAAGTGCAGAAGTCGAGGAACTGAAGATGATGTCGCAGTACGGCATCGGCTACATGCAGCTGACCGTGATGAAGCACGACAAGCTGGTCGAGAAGCACCTGGCCAAGCAGGGGCTCCCGGGCACGACGGTCACCTGGGCCAAGCTCGGTGCGGGCGCGGCGGCCAACGACGCCCTACTCGCGGGCGGCCTGCACTTCGCCGCCGGCGGGACCGGGCCGGCCCTGATCCTGTGGGACCGGACCCGGACCAACGTGGGCGTCCACGGCGTGGCCGCACTTTCGTCCATGCCCAACCTGCTGATCACCCGCAACCCGAAGATCAAGTCGCTGCGCGACTTCTCGGAAAACGACCGCATTTCCATGGCGGGCGCGGGCTCCTCGGTGCAGACGACCTACCTGCAGATCGCCACGGCCAAGGAGTTCGGCATCGAGAACTACAAGAAGCTCTCGCCGCTCATGGTGTCGCTTCCGCACCCGGAGGGCCTGCGCGCGCTCCTGTCGGGCTCCGGCGAGGTCACCTCGCAGTTCACCTCGCCGCCCTTCCAGAACACCGCGCTCGAGAACCCCGGGATCCACACCGTCCTCAATTCCTACAACATCATGGGCGGGCCGAACACCTTCCTGATGGTCTGGGCCACCAAGAAATTCCGCGACGGCAATCCCAAGTCTTACCGTGCGGTGATCGACGCCCTCAGGGAAGCCACCGATTCGATCAACGCCGACAAGCGCCGGGCCGCCGAGATCTACGTGAAGGAAGGCGGCGGCAAGGAGTCGGTCGACAAGCTGCTCGCGATCATGAGCGATCCGCAGATCCGCTACCGCCTGGCGCCGGAGAGGATCGTGCCCTTCCAGCAGTTCATGCACCAGGTCGGCACCCTCAAGAACCGCGCGGAGTCCTGGAAGGAGCTCTTCTTTCCGGACATCCACGACCTCGAGGGCAGCTGAGGTACCGCAGCATGCCTTGGGACGCCAGGGAAGGAAGCCGATGAGCGTGTCACCGCCGAAGCCGCTGCTGCAAGTGCAGGGGGTCACGCTGCAGTACAAGACCCGCGAGCACCTGGTCACCGCCACGTACCGGGTGAGCTTCGACGTGCACCTCGCGGACCGGTTCGTCCTTCTCGGGCCGTCCGGCTGCGGCAAGTCGACTCTGCTCAAGGCGGTGGGCGGATACCTGAACCCGGTCGAAGGCGATATCCGCCTCAAGGGCGTGGACGTCACGCGCCCCGGTCCCGACCGGGTGATGGTGTTCCAGGAGTTCGACCAGCTGCTGCCCTGGAAGACGGTCAAGCAGAACGTGATGTTCGCGCTCGAGGCCTCGGGGCGGCTGCGGGGAGCCGTGGCCGCCGACCGCGCAATGGCCTACATCGAGAAGGTGAATCTCACCCGGTTCGCCGACCGCTTCCCGCACACGCTGTCGGGCGGCATGAAGCAGCGGGTGGCCATCGCGCGCGGGATGGCGATGGAGCCCGACATCCTCCTGATGGACGAGCCGTTCGCGGCCCTGGACGCGCTCACGCGCCGCAAGATGCAAGACGAGCTGCTGCAGCTCTGGGAGGAGACTCGGTTCACGGTGCTGTTCGTGACGCACTCGATCCCCGAGGGCGGTACGCATCGGCAACCGGATCCTGCTGCTCTCGCCGCACCCCGGCCAGGTCAAGGCCGAGCTGAACAGCGACGGCGCGGACCCCGCTGATGCCGCCACCGGCGAGCGCCTGTCCGAGCGCATCCACCGGATGCTCTTCTCGGGCCAGGAGCGCGAGGAGGAGGTACACGCCCATGACTAGCCCGCCGCCGCTGCGGCCCGAGTATGTCCGCGATCAGGTCGACGAGCACGACTTCGGGGTCGTGAACAAGCCCCTGACGGCCTGGGAGCGGATCTACGGCAACAGCCTCGTCCGCCGCGCCTTCATACTCTTCGTCCTCGCCGCGGCGTGGCAGGGATACGCGACCCATCTCGACAACTCGCTGGTGCTTCCCACCTTCACAGAGACATTTCGCTCGTTCGTCTCCCGCATCATCAGCGGCGAACTGCTGATCAAGTCGTGGGTGTCGATCAAGGTGCTGCTGATGGGGTATGGGATCGGCCTCTCGCTCGCCCTGGTGTTCACCATCCTCGCGATGGCCTCGCGCCTGGGAAACGACCTCCTCGAGACGCTCACCGCGATGCTCAATCCCCTGCCCGCGATTGCGCTCCTGCCGCTCGCGCTCATCTGGCTGGGGCTGGGCAATCCGAGCATCGTCTTCGTGCTCGTGCACGCCGTCATGTGGCCCATCGCCCTCAACACGCACTCCGGGTTCCTGGGCGTGTCCGGCACCATGCGCATGGTCGGGCGCAACTACGGGCTCTCGGGCGTGCGCTACGTGAGCCAGATCCTCATTCCGGCGGCCTTTCCGCACATCCTGGCCGGGCTGAAGATCGGCTGGGCCTTCGCCTGGCGCACGCTCATCGCGGCCGAGCTCGTGTTCGGGACCACCTCGGGCTCGGGCGGGCTGGGCTGGTTCATCTACGAGAACAAGAACCTGCTCGACATACCCGCGGTCTTCTCCGGCCTCTTCACCGTGATCATCATCGGGCTGCTGGTGGAGAACCTCGTTTTCCGGATCATCGAGCGGCGCACGATCCGCAAGTGGGGGATGCATTCCTGAACGAGCGCGCGGTCTCCCGCCTCGCCCCGGTCTCGGCCCTGCTCCTGGGCGTCGTCTGGATCGCGGAGATCGCCCGGATATTCCACCCCGCGCCAGCACTCGCCGCGATCGGCGCGGCGTGCCTCGCGGCCTACGCGCTGACGGCGTGGACGCGGGCGAGCACGCACATCCGTGTGCTCTTCGGCCTGACCGTCGCCGTCTCCGTCGCGATCGCGTGGACGCAGGGCAGCGCCGCCGCGCTCCAGGCCGGCTTCGACAAGGCCCAGATCTTCGGCGCGTTCCTGCCGTCGGTGCTCATGCTGCGGGCGACCGTGGCGGCGAGCCCGCGCATCGAGCGCCTTCGCGGCGACCTCGGGCGGCTCGGCCACGAGGCCGCGCAGAACTGGACACAGTACGGCTCGCACGGACTGGGCGCGGTCCTCAACGTGGGCGCGATGGCGATCCTCGCGCCGGTGGTGACCCGGGACGCGGATCGGTCGCGGCTCGCAGACCTTGCCCGCAGTTCCGCGCGCGGCGTGGGCGGTGCGGTGATGTGGTCGCCTTTTTTCTCGCCCTCGCCTTCACGAGCCAGCTGGTTCCGCAGGCGCCGCTGTGGCAGTCGATGGCAGTCGGCGCCGGGCTGGCCGCCATCGGACTCGCCCTTTCCCATGCGATCTTCACGCCGACGCTGGGGTGGGCGGGTTTCCGGGGAAGCGTCGCCCGGCTGGGACCCCTGGTCGGGCCCATGCTGCTCGTGATCGGCGCGGTCGTCGGGGCCACGCTCGCCTTCGGCTGGAGCGGGCTGCAGTCGGTGGC